>CALRZN010000003.1:0-365580 GCA_943372645.1 Chitinophaga pinensis
GGCAATCGCGTCTGAAAAATGCCATCTGTTATATCCCCATAATCAGGACTTTCGGGCAGACCTCTTACTTTTGATAGTGTTAGCGGGCAGTCAGTTCGAGTGTTTCTTGCTGATTTTTCATCAGCAAGAAATGTATCGGGAACGTGGGCCGGGATCCCCTCGCACGTTCTCGATACACCTTCCATTTCGCCGCCCTGCGCGCCCGGCACTCGAACTGACTGCCCGCTTTGTTTTGATTCAATACTATTTTGGAAAACCGCTAAATCAGTATAAAAATTTTCAGACGCGATTGCCCTGGGTGCCGGTGGGGTAGCGCCGCATATCAGCTGAAATGTTTGTATTTTGTTCTGTTCAAAAAAATAAAGCATGGATATTCAGCAACACGATAACGGTAGCAAAGGTTCCTTTTACATTGAAGCCGATGGCCACAGACTGGCGCAAATGACGTACGTATGGGCCGGCTCCGATCGTATTATTATTGATCATACCGAAGTCAGTGCAGCGCTGGCTGGCAAAGGTGCCGGTAAACAACTCGTGGCGAAAGCCGTTGATTTTGCTCGCGAAAAAGGAATTAAAATTGTGCCGCTCTGTCCGTTTGCAAAAGCAGTATTCGAAAAAGTGCCGGCATACAGCGATGTGTTGTAACGCACGAACGTAAAGAGCATAAAAAATCCCGGCTGAAATTTTTTCGGCCGGGATTTTTTAGTTGAAAGCTGTTTATTGTTTTACAAAACGCACGCGTGTTGTACCGGTCTGCAGTTGGTACACACCGGCAGGCAAGGTTTCTACGCGCAGCTGTTGGGTGCGGTTGCCGTTGCTGCGTTCGCGCAGTACAATGCGGCCGGTCATGTCACTAACGACAATTTCGTCGTTGCCGTTGGCTGCTGCAAACTGCAGCGTGAGTATATCACGTACCGGATTCGGATATACCAGGAAAGGTGCATTGTTCGGGTTTGCTGCTATGCCGGTAACAATAACATGTATAATGTTGGAGGTGTCGGAACTGCACCCTGAAAGCGTAACGATGGTGTAATAATCGCCGTTTACTGTTACGTTATAGTTCTGCCCCGTTTCTCCCGGCAGCATACCTGCCGTGTTGTACCACTGGTTACCTGCAGGCGCACCGGAGGTAAGGGTATTGTTGTTTTGCGTAATAACCGGCGTTGGTGGCGTTGGGTTTACTGTAATCCCGAGCGACGCATTGCCCCCGGCTCCGAAATTATTTACACCACTCACCATAATGGTTCCCGATGTAGCAGATGAACTGAAATCAACGGTAATCGAATTGGTATTACTTGTTCCTGTAGCACCTGCCGGTAAGGTCCATACATACGATGTTGCATTCTGAATGGGCGGAACGGTATAAACGACCCCGCTTGTGCCCTGGCAAACGATTGTACTTCCGCTTAATGCACCTGCACAGCGGGGTACATGATTGCGCACAACCCGGTAAAGCAGAAATGTGATGCCATCCTGTCCCGAAGGCCAGCAATTGGAGAGTCCGCAAACCACGGTTCCCATACAAGTGTCATACATCAATTTACTGCGATACCCCCAGGTTGATCCGCCATGTCCCCAGTATTTTATTCCCTGTGTGGTGGACCGGTCGAGCCCCAATGCATAATCATATACCGGGTTTCCGGTTCCGATAAATGTCGTCAGCTCTGTCAGGGAGGCCGCATTTATTACCTGCCCGCTGAACAGGGCGTGATACCATTGCGCCATTTCGGAAGAGGTTGAAAAAACAGAACCGGCACAACCACCTGCCGTGTTTAATCCCACACGCGATGTGTCGTTGTAGTCAATACTATTGTACCAGCGGTGCGATACAATCCCTGTTTCTGCTTCCTGTACATCATAAAATGTACTGTCCATATTCAGCGGAGTGAGAATGCTGTCCCGGATAAGTTCAGCGATATGATGCCCTGTAATATTCTGGGCAATCATGCCAGCGAGAATATAATTCACATTGGAATAATTCCATCCGTTGCCCGGTGCAAATACCGGTGCGCCCAGCCAGCCGAGCACCTCATTCGGAGTAAACACGCGGGTCGGATTGGCTGCTATTGTATCCATCCAGGGTGAAACGAAAATCGGATCGCTTACCCCGCTGGTGTGATTAAGCAACTGGCGTATGCTTATATCCGGATTCACATTCGGATAATTCGGCAAATAGCTGCTCACGCTGTCATCAAGATCAACGAGGCCGTCTTCCTGAAGCATCAGCATTACCGTTGCAACAAATAATTTTGTGTTGCTTGCAATACCGAATTTCATATCGGATGTGATCGGCTGGCCGGTGTATGAAATTCCCGCTGTGCCACTCCAGGTGCCCTGGCCGGGAATATAAACAGCGGCCGACATACCTTTTACATTTCCAAGCATGTTGACGTACGTTGTCAGCGTATCCTGCAACATCGTTGCGAGGTTGGAATTAAACGATTGTGCATTTGCCATAAGCATGCTCATAGCCAGCACCAGGGTGATGTACATTTTTTTCATGTGTGTGACATTTTTTAAAAAGTACAATTATAAATACGCCCTGCCGCGATCGAAAGATGCATGTAAATCCAGTTCCGGATGATGTTTTCAGCATCCCGGCTGTTGGTGTTTTTTTAAGTGCATTCGGGTAATTCGGTCACTTCAGGTTGTTTGCCGTATCTGTAACGTATTTTACTTTCTGAAGGTTACGAAAATGTTATCTTGATTGCGCTTTTAATGCATTGCAGAAAAAGCAATACCGTAATTGGTTCTGTTTCGAAAATTGCTGTTTGTAAAATAAACCACCGGGTTCCCGCTCATGCCAGTAACACGCATAAAAAATCCCGGCTGAAATTTTTTCGGCCGGGATTTTTTAGTTGAAAGCAGATTATTGTTTTACAAAACGCACGCGTGTTGTACCGGTCTGCAGTTGGTACACACCGGCAGGCAAGGTTTCTACGCGCAGCTGTTGGGTGCGGTTGCCGTTGCTGCGTTCGCGCAGAACAATGCGGCCGGTCATATCACGCACCACGATTTCGTTGCTGCTGTTGGCGTTTGCAAACTGCAGTGTAAGCACATCACGCACCGGGTTCGGATACACGGCAATGGCATTGTTCGCATTTTCATGCATGCCCGTAATAATAATTGTTACCTGCTGGCAGATGGTGTCTGACGCGCACGAGCTGCTGGCGATGAGGCAAACGGTGTACACACCACCCGAAGGGTAGGTATAAACCGGATTCTGTTGCGTGCTGTTTCCGCCGTCGCCGAAATCCCACAGCCACGATGTTGCACCGCCGGTAGTGAGATCGGTTACAGTAATCGTATCAAGCGTATCGGCTGCAGTGAAAGCTGCACTTACCGGTGCGCATACGGTTACCGGCTGGCAAATGGTGTCGCTTTCGCAAAGCGATGTGGTGATGAGGCATACGTTGTATGTTCCGTTTGTGCCATACACATGCCCCGGGTTTTGTGTGTTGTCAACAGGACTGCCGTCGCCAAAATCCCAGCTCCAGCTGGTTACTGTTCCTGCGCTTGCATCCGTAAAGTTGCTGCTGAGTCCGTTTGTGCTGCTGCTGAATCCTGCGGTGAGCGGTGCACACACCGTAACCTGCTGGCACATCGTGTCGGAACCGCAGGCCGTGGTGGCAATGAGGCACACATTGTACGTGCCGTCAAACGCATACGTGTGTGTCGGGTTTTGCTGTATGCTCTGGTTGCTGTCGCCAAAATCCCATAACCAGCTGGTGGGTGAACCGGTGCTGCCATCGGTAAAGTTTACCGAAAGTCCGCCGCTGTTGTTTGTATAGGTTGCAACCGGGAACTGGCATGCAAACACCTGCTGGCAGATGGTGTCGGCACCGCAGGGCGAGGTGGCGATAAGGCAGGCATTGTAAACACCGGGAACAGCATACGTATGTGATGGATTCTGGAGCGTGCTCGTATTACCATCGCCAAAATCCCAGGCCCACGAAGTTGCAATACCGGCAGTGGTATTTGTAAAGTCATACGCCAGCGGGCCGGTGTTTGTTGACGTGTAACCCGCAACCGGTATGGAGGTGTAACTGCCAATGGCTACGCGGATACAGGCGTCCTGTATTTCGTTGTAGCGGAACGTGGCCCAGCCCCCGTCGAGAATTTCAAAATTGCGGCGCGAAAACGGACCGGCGGTTTCACAACCCAGGAAAATGGTAGTGCCGCCCTGGTACCAGGCCACATAAAATCCACCCGAAGGCAGTGTTACAGCGGGTGATACGTTCACCGTATTCCATGCGCCCGATGTAACCGAACTCGATGCAACGGTGGTCGTAAATAAAACCGTTCCCGGTGAACCGTTCGGGCCGTTGTCGTCATAAATGGTTGCGATGTACCCGCTGCCCGCGTTACTGCTGATGTAATATTGCAGCGTGGTAATGGTATATCCCGGCATGGGCGGATTAAAATACATGGCCACTCCATCGTCGTTGGCCCCGCCGTTCCAGTTTACGGAACCGCCGGGCGCATTGCCGCTCACGTGGCTCAGCACCGTTGTAGATGCGCATGGATTGATGACGTTATACTCAACGACGGTGTTGTCGTTCAGCGGATTGATGTCCTGTGAATTGCTCGTGGTTACAGCATAGCTGTGTTGCCCCACCGCCGAAGGAATCCACACACCGGGAAAGGTGAACAGGCTGTCGGCGCCGGCGGCCATGGTGGGCAGGCTTCCTGCGGAAGTGAATATAACCGAAGGCACCATGTTCGAAATGCTGGCCGCCAGGTTTGTTGTTGTCGTTACGTTTGCATTTCCGGCGTTGCGTATTTCACTCTGCAGTGTAATCGGCACGTTTGTGAAAACAAATTCGGAGTAGTTGCCGCTGTTTGCATTCCACTGCGGAAGCATATCGCGGATGCTGATAAGCGGAACCGTCGGGTAATCAAAAAGGATAACCGAATTGGATGGTGGTAACACATCCGTATGTACCTGCAAACCGATGGTGCCCGTGCTGTTTTCAATACCCACTTCCATGTCGTTGCAGCTGCCGCCGTTGGTAAAAGCAGTTAATGTGCCGTACTGAAATTTAATGGAACTGTCGGCGCCACACAGGATCACCTGGAAATTGGTGGAGCCGGCCCAGCCCGGTGCGTTCACACTCCAGTAAGGCACGTTGATGTACGAAACGATAAACGTATCGGTGCTGTTGGTCCAGTATTTCACCGCGCCGGGATTGCCAAGGCCGGTAAAATTCAGATCACTCATCAGCGCAGCGAGGTAATTATCAGCCGCACCGCCCGCCACCGGGATATTCGGAAAACAGGAAGCAATGTTACTTGCCGAAGTATTAAAACTCAGCCAGCCGTTTGAACCGATGCGTACCTGGCTCACATCAATCCAGTAATAATGAAAGTTGAAACCGATCGGTGCGAGGTTCGGCGAGGAGTTGTCGTCGCCCAGCCCGGTAACGGTTTGCACACCCGGCTTCGAGGTGATATCAACCCAGTTGTAAACCGGTCCGCCCACATCCGCAGAGGTAATCCAGGTATATCCGTAAGCATCCGGACCGCCCGCCGCACGGCTTTGTGAAGGCAATGCAAGGCACAGCAAGGCCATCAGGCCGAGGTAAATGTTTTTCATGTTTCGTGTATTTAACTGGTTAATGTGTAAATATAACGAAACGAGGTTTACCATTTAAATGCTTCCCGGCATATTCTGCGGATTTATCAGAGTTTGCAGTGGGGCGGGCGTTAGAAGTGCTATCGGTTGCGGATAGGCTGTCGGGAACAAAGGATTCTTTATATGAAAACACGCCAGGTTGTATAAATGCGGAGTTTGCAACACGCGTGGAAATCGTATGCGGTGATGGATATAATTGCATGCCTTTAAAAGGAACAAAATGCAGCAACACAATCACCCCAAAAATTTAACACCCCCATATTCCAAATCCCAACCCAAACCCCTATCTTTCCCTTCGTGAAAAAACTCATCTGTCTTTTAACGCTGTTGCCCGTCGTGGTTTATGCCGGGATCGACAACTCGCCCCTGGGTGCGCGCAGTGCGGGCATGGGCGGCAGTTCTGTGGCGCTTACCGGCGACCTGTGGTGTGCGCATAACAACCAGGCCGGGCTCGCTTTCGTGCGCGATGTGCAGGGCGGACTGTTTTATGAAAACCGCTTTATGGTTAAAGCGCTTTCGATGAAAGCCGGTGCGTTTGCTTTGCCGATTAAACGAGGTACGTTCGGACTGGAAGTTTCTTCGTTTGGTTATACGCAGTATGCCGAAAACAAATACGGCCTTTCGTATGCCATGCCTTTCGGCGAAAAATTTGCGATGGGTGTGCAGGTGGATTATATGTCGCTGCGTTTTGGTGAAAACTACGGCAAAGCGGCAACAGCCAGCGGCGAAATCGGCGTGATTGCAAAACCACTGAAAAACCTCACCATCGGCGCGCACCTGTTTAACCCGATGCGGAGCAAACTTGCTGAATATAATGACGAGCGCGTGCCCACCATCATGCGTTTCGGGGTGAACTATCGTTTTTCAGATAAAGTATTTATCACCGGCGAAGCGGAAAAGGACATGGATTTTAAACCCGTTATCCGCGGCGGACTGGAATACCGGCCCATCAAAGAGTTTTACATCCGCGCAGGCGGCGGTTCCAATCCGGGAACGACCAGTTTCGGTTTTGGCATTGCAATGAAAAACCTGCGCCTGGATGTTGCATCGAGTTTTCATGCGCAACTTGGATTTACACCGCATGTGGGGTTGCAATATGGTATAGGTGAAAAACAGGTTTCGGTTCCGAGCAAATAAGCGATAATGGTAAACATTGTAAGATCGTATTTCCTGAATAACCGCAATGTACCCCGCGCATTCCCGCACGCCGCAATGTTATGCGCGATGTTTCGCAATGCTTTTAAAGGTATATGTTTTGCGCTTCTGTTTTTAATCCCGGAACAGATGCAGGCGCAGGTGGATACATTGAAGCCGAAAACAGACGGCAATACCAACGAAGCCATTGAACAGAGCATCGAAAACCTGTCGGAGACAAACGGCAATGAAGATGCGGATTACACCAACCTCACCGACGATCTGCAGCGGTACCTCGAACGCCCGCTGAACCTGAATAAAGCTTCTGCCGAAGAACTGAACGACCTACACCTGCTGGATGAAGTACAGATTCAAAACCTGCTGCGGCACATCGAAAAAAACGGGGCACTCATTACCATTTACGAACTGCAGGCCATTGACGGGTTCGATATGAAAACGATTGAACGCATCCTGCCTTTTGTTACGGTTTACGATAATTTTAATTCGGCAAACATTTCGCTGCGCGAGATGCTGAAAAACGGCAAACACGAAGTGGTGTTCCGCGCACAGCAGGTACTCGAAACGCAGAAAGGCTTTACCACTGCCGACAGCACCACGCTCGCTGAAAGCCCGAACTCGCGTTACGTCGGAACACCACAACGCTATTATGCACGCTACCGGTTTACGTACAGCAACGTGATCAGCTGGGGCATTCTCGGCGACAAAGACGCGGGCGAAGATTTTTTTAACGGCACGCAGAAACAGGGTTTTGATTTTTACTCCGCACATTTCTGCATCCGCAACATCAAGTTTGTGAAAGCGCTGGTGATCGGCGATTACCAGGCGAACTACGGGCAGGGCTTAACGGCATGGACGGGCTTCGCATTCGGAAAAACAGCGGATGCATCCAACATCAAACGTAACGCAGGCGGCATACGGCCGTATTTTTCAACAGACGAAAACCTGTTTATGCGCGGCGCTGCGACTACGCTGCGGTATAAAAAAATGGAATTGTCGGCGTTTTACTCGAACAAACGCGTGGATGCCAATGTAACACGCAGCGATACTTCCGGAACCGATATCGAAGTGCTTGAAGTAAGTTCGTTACAGCAGACCGGCCTGCACAGCACGCCATCGGAAATTGCTGACAAAGATGCGCTGGGCGAACAACTGATGGGCGGAAACGTGGCTTATAAATCGCGGAAGTTCAGCATCGGTGCTACGGCGCTGTTTACCCATTTCAGTGCGCCGCTTAACCGCAACCTCAGCCTGTACAACCAGTTTGAATTTGCCGCGCAGCAGAACCTGAATGTGGGTGTGGATTACAACTACGTGTTCCGCAATTTTAACTTCTTCGGTGAAACCGGCATGAGTGCCAACGGCGGACTGGCAACGGTAAACGGCGTGATCATCAGTCCTGATTCGCGGCTTTCGTTTTCGGTGCACCACCGTTATTTCCAGCGCAATTTTCAGAACGTTTACGCAAACGTTTTTGCCGACGGCAGCCTGCCCGCCAACGAACAGGGCATTTACATGGGCATGGTGGCGCGCCTGCACCGCACACTTACGCTCAATACGTTTTACGACCGCTTTGTATTTCCCTGGCTGCGTTTTTCTGTTGATGCGCCTTCGAGCGGAACCGATTTCCTGGTGCAGCTGAGTTATGTGCCGGATAAAAAAACGTCCATGTACCTGCGTTTCCGCCACCGCGATAAATTTACCAACGCAAGCGACGACGAAGCGGATATGGATTACATCATACCGGTGGAACAATACAATTACCGGTTCAATATTCAGTACCCGGTGAGTCCTTCGGTGAAACTGCGCAACCGCGTGGAGTACACCACCTACCGCGAACAGAACGCAGAAGCGGAACACGGCTACGTGATTTACCAGGATGTAACCTACCGCAAGCTGGGCAAAAAGATTTCGTTCACCGGGCGCTACGCCTTATTCCAGACCGAATCGTATAACGCGCGTATGTATGCGTACGAAAACGATATGCTGTATGCGTACTCCATTCCCTCGTACTATAACCGCGGCACGCGTGTGTATGCTCTGGTGAATTACGACATCACCCGCAACATCGAGCTGTGGTTCCGCATCGCGCAAACGTTTTACAACAACCAGGATGTGATCAGTGAAGGCTCGTTAACGGAAATACAGGGCAACCGGAAAACGGAAGCGAAGATCCAGATACGGGTGAAATTGTAACTACACAAAATCCGGGTACAACGAAAACGCCGGATCCGATTGCCAGAACTCGTGCGAGTTCACATCCATCAGCGTAAGCCTTCCCAGCGATTTGCAGCCCTGGTCCACATTCCAGCAGTTGTGAAAATTCACCGGCTGATCGTGCCGCATTTCCTTTAATGTTTGTGTGTGACCGATAAATACCTCGGTAAATCCGTTACAGTCCGGTAAAACTTCTGCGGGATCGTGGTGTGCGCGCTGGATGTAACGCCAGTAGTGCCGGCTCATGTATAAATTCTGCGGCAATTGTTTTTCAATACGTTCGATGGGATTGTAACCGGCATGTACAAACAGGCGTTTGCGGGTGTCCACAAAATAATTGACCTGGTTTTTGAAAAAGTTTTTGTGACGTTTGTCGTTCAGCAGGTCGTTGCGTTTGTAACTGTCCATCGTTGATCTGCCGCCCCATTCGAACCAGTATTCGGGCACCACGCGTTCCACCAGCGCTTCGTACGCCCACTGGTCGTGATTGCCGCGTATGGCAACGAGGTCTTTTATTTTCAGCAGTTCCTCCACACACTCGGCGGTTTCGGGCCAGCCGTCAACCACATCGCCGATGGAAATCAGCCGGTCGTTTTCGTAATCAAATCCGGATCGTTCGAGTACCTGTTTCAGCGCTTTGTATGCACCGTGTATATCGCCGAGTACAAAAGTTTTCATGGTCGTAATAGATGAACAAAACCGCTGATGGATTTGTTCGCGAAAGGCATATTTAAAACGTAATAATACACACCGTCTGCACATTTGCCCCCGTTCCAGTCGTTGCGGTAATCGGCACTGTAAAATACTTTTTTGCCCCAGCGGTCGTAAACGGTCAGTTCATTGTTTGTGTATTGCAGCAGGTTTTCAAACACCAGCAGGTCGTTCTGCCCGTCGCTGCCGGGCGTGAAAATGTTCGGGGCAATTACCGGAAGAAAAACAGGTTCATCGCTCACCGTAATTACCATTGTGTACGTTGCAGAACATCCGCTCGGAATGCCGGCTGTAAGCGACACCGTGTACGTTCCGGCAGTGTTATACGGATGCGAAGGATGCTGCAGCGAACTCGTATCGCCATCGCCAAAATTCCACGCCCACGTTATAACTCCCGGCGAGTTGTCGGTAAACTGCACGGTGCTGCCTGTGGTTACCGGGCTTGCAGGCGTAAACGAAAAATTAACCACCGGCGAACTCACGATGTTGATTACAATGGTGGCGGTGGTGCTCTGCGGAGGTGAGCCGTTATCTGTTCCCGTGATCACAACACTCTGCATGCCTACGTTGCTCATATTTGCAATGAGCTGTGCGACATACACTGCGGGGTTGCCACTTGTGTTTGTGATGGTGCTGTACCCCAGCAGCCCGTTGCTGTTCACGCCGATGCTGGTAAGCTGGCCCTGTTCGGGCGAAAGAAACGTGGCGTTGATGTCAAACGTATCGCCCGCGCACAGTTCAATCGTATCACAGATCTGCGCCGAGTTAACAATGGGCGGCAGGTTGTTGCCATTATTGGAGCACACATCAAAATAAAAGGTCTGGTTGTCGAGCCAGCTTACCTGGTCGGCAAGTCCGAACGGACCATCATACGAAGTGCCCGGCGCATCAAACTGCCCGATCTGGATAAAGTCAATGCCGTTGCCCCGGTTAACACCCACCGTTGCCGGAATGCCGCCAAACCCGTTGGTGCCCTGCGATGCATCGCCGGTAGTCCACTGCATATCGCCGTAACAGAACGATACATTGTTTCCCGGCGGCAAAATCGGATCGCTGCCGTCGGTAATGATGAGCTGAAAATCATTGTACAGCGAGGTGTGTGCCGGGTTGGTGGCATCAAAAAAATCAACGCTGCTCCAGCGCACCACCATGTAGGTCGGCGTGATTTTGTAATACACGAGGCCGCTGCTCATGCTGCGGGTATCCACATCGCCCCAGAACGGCGCAATCATTACAAAATTCGGATCGGGAAACGCATTGGCAGAAAAAGTCGGGTAAGGCGCACCGAACGAAATGTTGCCGTTGTTGTTGATGTAGCAGGTGGGCTGGTTCTGCCCGTAAAAACAAAAGTTAAACGGAATAGCGATCACCGGTGATGAGCCATCATCGTTGCGGTAATCCGGTGCAATGCCGTTCGGAAATGGAACTACGTTAAACGTGTTGTCAACCGGGATAAAACATTCACAGGTAACCGATGTGGCCGGTGCGGGAAGCGCAGGCGCGTTTATTTTCTGCGTTTGCGGAACAGCAATGCGGCTGATGCGCGGCAGGGCGTTGGCCCGTTTCAGCGAATCGTATTTGGCGGGTGCATAAACCGGAACAGCAGGTTGTGCCAGCCCGCAGAAATGAAGCAGGAGCATGGTCAGCAGCAGCACAGTCGGAACCGGTGTAATACGGGGGTGCATTACACAAATTTAACGAAAAAACAGGTCTGTCGCGAATCGTTATTTCCGTTTCAGCAGGCTGCGCAGTGTTACCAGGTGGCACAGCAGCACCAGCGGCACCAGCAAACCGGGCAGCAGCATAAAGGGAAAATACAGGATGGCAATATTCGGCTGATCAAACGCAAGCTGCTGAAACGGCGTGGGAACGGAAAGCACCGCATGAATTACAATGTTCAGCAGCAGTGCGAGCCCCGCAATATTCCACGCGAGCAGCACGCGCCGGTGCAACCTGTTTTTTACGTAACCAAAATAATACACCAGCGGGGCGGTAATGCCTGCAACAATATCAAAATTGCGGCCGCTGAACGTCATCAGTTCGGGAACCTGTTTTTCCAGGAATAAACCGAACAAAACGATTTCTACCGGAATGCGGATGATATGCAGCAACACGAGCAGGCGCACATTCAGCGAATCCAACATGCGCCGGCCGCGGGAGGTAACAAACAGCAAAACCGTAAACAGCAGCGGAGGCAGCACCAGCAGCAGGAAGCGCGGGGGCAGCACATCGGTATTGGTGTAAAAGCCGGTGAGTGCAATCGCGCTTTGTACAATGATCCATGCCAGGAAAAGCAGCAACACTTTACCGGAATGCGTGGTGGCTGCATAAAACAAAACAACAGCAGCGATAACAGCAATTCCGAAAACGGCGTAGAGGTAAAACGGCAGGACTTCCATAAGCGATTATTTTACCGCAAAAGAAAACCAACCGCAGCAGTTATGACTTGCCTTATGACAAGAAATCAAACTATCGTAAAAATCAGAAATCGTGTAATAAGTGGCAGCAGCAGTTGGCAGTGGCAGTCGTATTTGTGTAAGGAACAGACTCTTATTCTGAAATACGCACCGACTGCAAACTGCAAACTGCCGACTGCAAACTCAGCATGGGATTAATTTTATACAAACATCGGTTTGTATGCTGTCTATTTAATAAGATCGTTCTTTTTCAAAAACTCGCGGCGGATGCGGCTCAGCGAAGTATCGGTAATACCAAGGTACGAAGCAATGTGTTTCAGCTGCGCCACCTGGAACAGTTCGCGGCTGTTTTCAAACAGGGCGGCATACCGTTCTTCGGCTGAGCGGTTGATGAGTGCGAGCGTCCGTTTTTTATATGCCGCAAATTCCTTCACGAGAATGCCGCGCCCCAGTTCCCGGAACTCGGGGATGCTGTGAAAAAGCATGTTCAGCTGTTCAAACGAAACCTGGTATGCAGTACAATCAGTAATCGCCTGGAAACTTTCATCCGAAGGCGCACGCATAAAAAACGAGTACGGTTCAAACACTACGTTGCCGGGACAATAAAACGCCGTGGTTACTTCGTTGCCCTCCACATCCATAGTAAACGCGCGCAGGTAGCCGCTTTCGAGCAGGTAATACATGTTGCTCACGTTACCGGCTTCCAGTATCAGCGCGTTGCGTGGAAAGGTAACCGGTTCAAAATGCGCGGTAATGGCCTGCAGCTTTTCAGGAGCATCAGGCAGAAAAGGTGCGAAAAAGCGATGGCGGAAGTCAGCGGACATGGTGGCATCAAATATAAAAAAAGGCGCACCGTTTTCCGCTGCGCCTTTGTTTTGTAATGGGTTAACAGGATGTATTAATACGTACTTCCGCTGCCGCTTTTCTTTCCGCCGATGCTGAACACACGCGAAATGTTGAATCCGAGACGCAGACCAGCTTTCAGCGGGTTGCTGGTGTTGTACGGGATAAACTGCGCTTCATTCATACCGAAGGCATTGGTGAAATGCATCTGGAACACGTGTCCGCCGGTTTCGAGGTCAATGCCGATGCCGAACGGGTTGTAGTATTTGTTTTTATCGAGCGAGTACTCATTGATGCGGTGTGCCCATTCAAACGTAATGGCCATGCGCTGTTTGAGTTTGAAACGCCCAGAAATACCGGCTGCAAGAATGTCGTTTTTGTCTGTCGCCTGATCAACCATATTATAGTGTACATAAAATCCGTTGAGCTGCAGCGACAGGCGATCGGAAAACTTGCGTGCGATGATGAGCGAGTGGTTATACGACATGCGCGAAGTGGCATAACTGTATTTATCCACACCGGTTGCTGCTGCCGTAGGATCATCCATCAGCGTGTAGTTCATGGTAGCGTGATAGGTAACGCCGACGGGCATTTTATTATCAAGCGTCTGGCGCAGCAGGCGTGCTTTTACCGAACCGTCCATCAGTTTCTGGTACGAACTGCGGCCGATGCCCACCATGAGCCACGAGTTGATGCCGTAATCGAATGCGATGCGGATACTGGCGGGGCCATCGAGGCCGTACAGGTTTTTTACACCTGAATTCAGATCACCGAAACGGTGCGAAATACGAAAATCAAGCACGCGTTTGCCCACCGTTTCATTGCTCGGGAAATTGATGATGCGCGTGGTTTTAAATGTGGCAATAACATATTCCTTTGCGGTGGAAGGCGTGTTGGCCATATCCATCAGGCTGTCGAGATCCTGGGCGTTACCGGCAAACGGAAGGGCAAGTAATAAAAGGAGAGCGTATTTTTTCATAAGGCTTAGTTGTTCGGTGCACCGGCGTCCACCCATTTTTTAATCTGTTTCATGTTGCAGCTGTCGAGCTGCAGTCCGTTCGGCATCGGGGTGAAGTTATTCAGGTGATATATCGCTCCAACGAGTTGGCCGGTTGACGCAACCTGTGCAACACCGGAATAATTATCCAGTGCAATGCTGCCGGCAGGATTGCTTCCCGAATGACACGAGTAACAGTAGTTTACAAGAATAGGTGTAATATGTGTGGCATACGACTGGGTGGATGTGCTGTCGCAAACCGTAAACAGGCCGGCTCCCGGATACACATCGTCCACATTATCGTAATAACAGCTGCTCATCAAGGCCACGAGGCTGAGCGGGAGAAGTATTTTTTTCATAATCAGTTATTTTTGGCGCCCTGGCCAATCCAGATGTAAATCAGTTTGAGGTTGCGCTCACTCAGCGCAGGATACGGAGCAGCAGGCATAAACTCTTCCCCGCTGCCTGTAACGGCCTGGTACAGTTTGCTGTCTTTCGGGTTTCCGGCTTTTACTTTGCCGTGATCCATAACGTCTTCGTAGGTCATCAGCTCAAACTCGCTGGTGTTCTGCGTGCCGTGGCAACCGTCGTGCTGGCAGTTCAGTTGGATAATGGGCAGGATGTCGGCCGAAAAGCTCACCTGCTGTTCAGGAAGTTGTCCGTCATGGCGGCAGTTGGTCAGCATGAGCCCGCAGGCACCCATCACAACAATTAAAGAGAGGATACGTTTCATAAAAACAAAATTACGCATAAAAGCCGTTCGGATTCAATATGGATGCGTGTCCGATGGCTTTTCTTATTGTATTTTTAAGCCATGTAATCTTGTGATTGCAAATCAGCCGTTTGTCTTTTGTTAACGTTCATTCGTCCGTTTGCGTGTCCTTTTTTTATGATTAAAAACAGTATCTTTGACAGAAGACCCACTCCCTATGCAGAGAAAAAACCGGTTCCTTTTTTCGGCCCTGTTATTTGCAGCGCCATTCGTATATGCACAACCCACTTCGCCGGCTTACCAGATACCGGTCTCATCCGGAACAATTGATGGTCGTTTTGTACTGCCGGTTTCTGCCACCCTCAGCAAAGACGTGCTACGGCTGAAAACCGCCCGTGAAAAAGTAAGCCCAGAACAGGAAGATTACATGGCCGAAACCTGGGCCGACCTGTCGCGTTTTCTGCAGGCCGGTTCTATTCTCACCGGCGATGAAATGAGCAATTATGTCAATCGCATTGCTGCTGAACTCACCCGGAATGAACCCGAACTGAAGGGAAAAGTAAAACTGGTGATCAACCGTAATCCCGGTGTAAGTGCCGGTGTGTTTGACCAGGGCGTGCTGTACATAAACATCGGCATGCTGGCGCAGGTGGAAAACGAAGCGCAGCTCGCCTTTGTGATCGGCCGCCAGCTGTTGCTCTATAAAGAACAACATTCGCTGTCCCGTTTCAAAAAACGGCAGCAACTGGTAAAAGAGAAAAAGATGTACGGCGATGAACTGCGCGAAGCCCTGCGCGAAGATTCGAAAGACCGGCAGAAAGCCGCCGACCGCGAATGCATACGCCTCATGAAAACCGCCGGTTACAGCCTGCCGCAGAGCCTCAGCGCGCTCGATGTTATTCTGTATTCGTATGTTCCGTTTGATGATGTGGCGTTTGAGCCTTCTGTTTTTGAAGATAAAAACCTGAAATTTCCGGAGAGTTATATCCTGAAAGAAACACGGGCGATTTCTGCAGACGAAGATTTTGACGACAGCAATAATTCGTTTCCGAATATCCGCAAACGGAAAGAAGCACTGCAGACCGAAATTGATAAGTACAAGGCCAGCGAAGAAGAACGTAAAAAGTTTGTGCTGGCCGAATCCGATTTCCGCAGGGTGCAGCAAACGGCCCGTTATGAAGTGTGCAGGCAGTACGATCTGAAACGGAATTTTCCGCAGGCCATTTATACCGCCTTTATACTGCAGAAAAAAAATCCGGGCGACGATTTTCTCAACCGCATCATCACCGGTTCGCTGTACAACCTGGCTGTTTACCGCCTCGATACCAACAACACGCAGCTGCGCAGCAAAAGCAGCGACGATTCGTCAAACGAGTTTAACCTGATGTTTGATAACAATTCCAGCGGACAATATTACCTGCCTTCGTATGAAAAAGTGGAAGGACAGTCGCAGCGTGTGTATTACCTCATCAGCAAAATGACGCCGCAGGAAATGGCCGCTGTGGCCATGAACTACGCCTGGAAAAGGCACCAGGAAATGCCGGAGGATAAATTTTACAGCCGCGTGTGCAACCGCCTGTTTGCGCTGCTGGCCGAAGAACATAACCTCACCATGAGTAGTTTTGCCTCAAAAAGCAGGGATGCTGCCAAAGCCGATGCCAAAGACACGACCAAAGAAGCCAGCAAATACGACAAGATTAAAAAACAGCAGCGCATTACCGATGTGAACGGCGAAGATAATTTTGCGCATTATGCGTTTGTTGATTTTGCCGGCGATACAGCGTTTACAAACCAGTTTCGCGAAGCCGTAAAAAATGTGGAAGAAACCAAACGCCTGCGTGAAGAAGAGGAAGACCGGAAACGCAAAAAAGAACCGGTATCGCTCGGTGTGGATAAAATAATTGTGATTGATCCGCTCTGGGCCGATGTTACTGCAGAAACAAACAAACGGGTGATTTTAACCCGCGAAAAAGAGCAGGATATGGTAGGTGCTTTTGTGGAAGCCACTGCCAAAAAATTAAAACTGGAATGTGTGCTGCTCGATGCCAACCGCACCGACACCATGGCGGCTTCAGCGTATAATGATTTCTGCGCCATCAAAGAAATGATGTCGGCACGCATGGAGCACGGCGTTACCGAACGCACACTTACTGGGCAAACCGCCGATTGCAAAAAGATCGTGGAAAAATATGGTACTTCGCTGTGCCTCTGGCCCTGCGCTGTTCGATCGTATTCGCTGTTTTCGAGCCAGACGGTGTATTACAGCATCCTGGTGGACCTCGAAGACGGGGAGTGGGTGTTTACCCAGACCGATGTGGATTACAAGGCGCCATCGGTTTCGAAATTTAAAAAACACATTCAGAAAGCATTAGCCGACATCAAGCGCCCCGCAAAAAAATAACGTAACAATGAGCCGATTGAACCGCAGCCGATTTTTATTTCTGCTGATGCTGTTTGCTTTTGCAGGCAGCCATGCACAGGACTTTAACAACTACCATCCCCTCAAATCAGCAGGCCACCTGCCCCGCGCATTTGTGGCACTTACGGCCGACAAGGTGCGTGCGGATGTGGAAGAAGCCCGCAAACGCGGGGAGTTTTCGAACAACAGCAACAGCGCGTTTTATACCGAAAGCCATTACGTGGTGGATCGCCTGCTGCAGAGCGGCAAAATACTCACCGGCGATCCGCTTACCAAATATGTAAACCGGGTGGCGGATACACTGCTGAAAGACGATCCGAAACTGCGCGGGCAACTCCAGTTTTTTATTGTAAAATCGCCGTATGTAAATGCGTTTACGGTTTTTGATGGGTATATTTTCATCAATATCGGTTTGCTTGCGCAGCTGGAAAACGAAGCGCAGCTGGCGTACATTCTTTCGCACGAAATTATCCATTACCGGAATAAACATTCCATCAAAACGTTTCTCGAATACCTGAAAATTGACCGCAACTCCGGCGGTTCGTATCGCGACCAGATTGAAGACAAACTGGAATATTCGAAAGAGCAGGAGCACGAAGCCGATGAAGAAGGATTTGACCTGTATAAAAAATCAGGGTACGACATCGGCGCGGTAATGTCGGCGTTTGATGTGATGCAGTATTCGTACCTGCCGTTTGATGAAGTGGCTTTTGAGAAAACCTTTTTCGAAGACGAGAACCTGAAACTGCCGGAAGACTATTTTCTGAAAGAAACGAAATCCATTTCCAACGACGATAATTTCGACGACAGCAAAAGCACACACCCGAATGTGCGTAAACGCAAACAGGCGCTGCTGCCGCGCGTAGAAGGTGCAGGCAGCGAAGGCGGTAAACGGAAGTTCATTGTTTCGGAAAGTGAGTTTAAACGCATCCAAACCATCTCCCGTTTTGAAATGTGCCGGCTCTACCTGCTTGGCCGTGAATACCCGGATGCGATTTATGCCTCATACCTGCTGCAGAAAAAATACCCGAACAGCCTGTACCTGAAAAAGAACACGGGCAAAGCGCTGTACAACGTGGCCGCATACTGGAGTTTTATCCGAGACAAAAGCGATGCTGCGTACATTTTCCGCCGTTCGCAGCTGGGAAGCGATGGGGACGGGCGCTGGAGCACACCTGATTTTGATGAAGTGGAAGGCAGTTCACAGCAGGTATTTCACCTGTTGCGCAAACTCGACACCGACCAGGCTGCCGTGGTAGCGCTCAATTACAACTGGAAACTGCATAAGGAATATCCGAAAGACCAGGAAGTGGAACGGATGTGCGACAGCCTGTTTTATATCCTCGCCTATAAACACGAACTGACCCTTGATAATTTTTCGCGCAAAACCCGTGCGGAAATGATCCACGACAAAACGGTAAAAGATTCGCTGGCGAAAGTGGACGTGAAAAAAGATACGACAGTTGCCGAAAGCAAGTACGATAAAATCCGCAAGCAGCAGGAAGATAAAGCCGTTTCGGGCAATGATGAAAAGTTTATTTATTACGCCTTTGCGGCATTTATGAAAGACGAAGAGTTTCGCACGAAATACAGCGAAATGGAGTCGGCCGCACAACGGCGCAGGGAAAAAGAAAAAGACGAGGACGAACGTCGCCGTACGTATTCCGGCAGCACCAGTTTCAAAGGCCTCGGCATTGAGAAACTGGTGGTGGTAGAGCCGTTTGTACTCGAAATCGATAACCGGAAACAGGATAGCAAAACACTATACCTCCCCAGTGAAAAAAACCAGGAAGAAATTGTGCGCATCCTGCCAGAAGTTGCAAAATCGCGCGGGGTATCGGCAGCGGTAGTTGATCCGCAACACCTGGATACCGCGGATATCAATGCCTACAACAACATGAGTGATGTGAAGGAATGGATTACCGAACGCATGCGCCAGGGCGACCTTGTTATGCCCATGGTGTTGGGTGCTGATTCGGCGAAGGCACTCACCGAAAAATTTGGTACAAAATACTTCATGTGGACCGGCGTGGTGAATATCCGCGAACGGAAAAGGATTTTCTGGCCCGTTTTGTTTTTCGCAGGCGGCGGATTATTGCTAAATGCCGGTTTAAATAATTCAGATCCACGTGCCTCCGCCGGGGGGGCGTTGATGATGGCATTCGGCGGGTTCCGTTTAATCCGTTCGCCTTACCGCAACCTCTATTACACGATGGTATGTGATGTAGAAACCGGGAAGGTGGTTTACAGCATGTATGAAGAAAATTTCGGGCGGGCCACCGCGGCAAAAACGAAATCGAAACTCGGTAAGGTATTTACCGATCTGAAAAAGAAACCGCTGTAAAAGTTACGCCAGCTGCTGCAGTTCCGCAACCACGCGGGTAATCATTTCATCATCCACATCGAGGTGTGTAACCATGCGCACCTGCTGTTTGCCGAATTCCACGGCGCGTATGTTTTTGTCCGCGAGTTTTTGCAGGAACTGCGCAACCGGCATTTCATCGCGCAGCATAAAAATCACGATGTTGGTTTCTACCGGTAACACTTTTTCCACAAACGGCAGTTGTTCCAGGCATGCGCCCAGCGTACGTGCACGGCGGTGATCATCTTTTAAACGATGCACATTGTTTTCAAGCGCGTAAATGCCGGCCGCAGCCAGTATGCCTGCCTGGCGCATGCCTCCGCCCAGCACCTTGCGTACACGGCGCGCTTCGCGGATGAAGTCTTTATTGCCCAGCAGCACCGAACCCGCCGGTGCGCCAAGTCCTTTGGATAAACAAACGGAGATAGAATCAAACAGTTTTCCAACTGCAGCAGGAGCATCTTTTGTTTCTTCCAGCGCATTAAATATCCGCGCACCATCGAGGTGAAATGATAAGCCATTGGTTTTACATATATCATGCAGCTCCTGCATCTGCTGCAACGTGTAATACGAGCCGCCCGCTTTGTTGCCCGTGTTTTCAATGCTCACGAGGCGCGTACGCGTAAGCCAGTCGAAATTACCATTGATGTTTTCACGCACCTGCTGCGCGCTGATGCGGCCGCGGTCGCCGTGCAACAGTTTGGCCTGTACACCTGATGTGCGCGCGAGTCCGCCCCCTTCGTACAGGTAAATGTGCGAAGTAAGATCGCACAGCACTTCATCGCCGGGCTGCGTATGTACTTTAATCGCAACCTGGTTTGTCATCGTTCCCGAAGGGCAGAATAAACCGGCTTCCTGCCCGAAAAGTGCAGCCGTTTGCTGTTCCAGCGCATTCACAGTAGGATCTTCGCCGAACACATCATCGCCGGTGGCGGCCTGCATCATGGCCTGCAACATGGCCGGGGTGGGACGTGTAACGGTATCGCTCCGGAGATCAATCGTATTCATAGACATCGTGTTTTTGCGGGAAGTGAAAGTAAGAAATTAAATGTAAACCCGGCTTTGCGTCAATCAGGATTGATCACACTATAATGCCATGGGGTGCTTCCTGTTTCCCCTTTTTGTGATACATTTAGCCTTCACCGGGAATAGATGTTCGCGGGAATAAAAACTGCTTTATGAAAAAAATGTTTTTGTTTGTGGTGTGCTGTACCGCGGTCATCTCCGCACACGCACAAAACCGCAATGCCACAGTAACAGCACTCAACAACTACGTGCTGTATGTGAATGCAAACAACACCGCGCTGTCACTTACATTAACATCGCTTGACCGGTACAACGGCCTGTTTAATGATTATGTGCGGCTGAACCGGGAACTGGGCGGGGAAGCGTATGAAAAACCGAAAGCGAGTCCGTTTGTGGATGCCGATGTGTTTACGATGAATGACGACGATCCGGAAACGCTGTATAAAAAAGCGCTCAAAGGTTCGGCCGCATTGCCGCCTGCGGTGCATGATCCGCTGAATATAACCATGCAGCAGATGCGCGACTGCAGCCGCAAAATCGTGTTGCTGATTGACAGCATGAGCAACCTGTTTTCAGCCAAACCGATAGCCGTTACCAAAAATCCGGCAGTGCTGCCGTTTCGTTTGCTTGCAGAAGCGACCCGGCAGTTAGATCGTTCCAGGCAATTGCGTAATGATTTACTGGAGGGCATTTCGGCGCACTATAATAAAACGTGCAGCATTACTGCGGCAGAAGGCGATTATATTTTCTCGGCCGATTCATTGCGCCGGGGCTTGTATTATTGCCAGGTTATGATGAATCAGCTGCGGGAAAACAATACAAATCTGCTTGCTGATATTACTTCAGATATTGACTCGCTGTGTGCCCGCCTCGAACGCCAGGAACTCGTGCTGCTGAAAGGCATAAAACCTTATGGCGACAGCAAACACTTTCCGAGTAAATCGAATTACAATGGCTTCGATCTGTATGCGAAGTATGAAGATATTATTGATCAGTTCCGGCTCATTTCCGCCCTCGGTAAAAAAATGCTGGCCGATAAATCAGACCTCGCACCTGCAGTGAAGTGTGCGAAGTACCATGCCGAATGTGTTTCCCGTTTTAACTCCACACTCGGGGTGATCTATTACTATAACGAATACATGCTGCTGATTGGCGGCGGTAAAATGAAAATAAAAATGGACAACGGGCGCTACACTTACAAGGGCTGGGGCGACGAATCGAACCGCCTGCCGGTACGTACACAGCTTTACGGGATGAAGGAAACGCCGCGGTTTGCAATCACCGGTAATTAATCCGGGCTGTTTTGCCGTTTACGTAAACAGGTATGGGTGTGTTATGTGAAAATATAATTTTAAATATATTTTCTGTTTTGTTTTATTCATATAAATAAAACGTGAATAAAATTTGATTATATGCAAATAATATTACATTTGCTTATAAACATAAAAACCAGACACATCATGGCTAAGAAAATTGTAAAACGATCAAACAACATCTTTATCGCTGATCTTACCGGCGTTAAGTTTTCCCCTGCACAGCTCGAATCAATCGCTACGGGTATCCGGGAAGTGGTAATGCTTGAACTTGCCGGTCTTGATAATGGCGGCATTGCGTCCATCAAACCGCCGCGCGATTGGGAAACAGAAGGTATTATTATCCGCCCGATTAAAGATATTGACGGTGTTGTAAATCCGCTCGGACGCTAAACCGGACGGGCGCTTATGGAAAACAAAAACACAGCAGAAGATCAACTCTGCCCGAGTTACATCAGTAAACCGGGCGCACAGTTGTTTGGCATTGTTGCCGACGGCCAGGTGCAGTACCTCGACGAGGTTATTGTAGTGGACAAAACCTTTACCGAAGCCGCCAAAAAAGGCCGTTCGCCCGAGAGCCGTTTCCGCTTTGCCGGAAAGTGCATCAAAGGAAGCTGTGCGCAATGGAACGACGGAAAAGGAATCTGCGGCCTTGCCGATAAACTGATTGACCGGATTGATGTGCCTCCAAAAGCCGAGCTGCAGCACTGCGCCATCCGCGAAAACTGCCGCTGGTTTTCTCAGCGCCAGGGCGCGGCATGTGCCATCTGTTCCGAAACGGTGCGTAACCTGGAAGAAGCGTTTCTCGCAGGGCAATAGATTTTTCATGCGCTTGAAAAACAAGGCAGTCTTCCTTGGCCAAAGGAAGGCTGCCTTGTTTGTTTTACTCCGTCGCGGAACACCAATCTGATTTTTATCATTCACCGGCAAAATTCTGTTTTCACAGAACACTGTATCTTTGTGCCGTGAAACGGTTCCTGTTACTTTTTATTCCGGTTGCCGCCCTTGTGTTTGTGCTCGCCAGTGCCGACGGCGGGAAAAAACAGCGTACGCCCAAAACAGTAGAAGAGCTGGGTGAAAAACTGTTTTTCGATCCGATACTTTCGGAGAAAAAAACAATCAGCTGTGCATCGTGCCATAAACCGGAATTTGCGTTTGCAGATAACGTGGAATTCAGTTTCGGAACCGACTCGCAGCGCACCACGCGCAACACACCCTCGGCCATGAACCTGGGCGGGCACGAACCGTTTTTCCTCGATGGCCGTGCCGCCACGCTCGAAGCACAGGCGCTTGGTCCGATTGCCAACCCGGTAGAAATGAACCTGCCCGTTGATTCTGCCATCGCCCGCCTCAACCGCCATCCGCAATATGCCAAACTGTTCCGCAAACTGTTTCATGAACCGGCAAACGCGGCCAACCTCGGCAAAGCGCTCGCCGCATTCGAACGCACACTGAATACGTCGGATACGCCATTCGACCGCTACATGGCCGGAGACAGCAGCGCCATGAGTGCATCGGCCATCCGCGGCCGCCAGGTTTTTAATAACAAAGGCAAGTGTTTTGATTGCCACAAAGGCGTTGACTTTTCGCTCGATGAATTTAAAAACATCGGCCTCTACAACGATGTGGAACTGAACGATCCCGGCCGCTCGGAGTTCACAAAAAATAACGCGGATGCCGGAAAATTCAAAGTGCCCGGACTGCGCAACGTAGCCGTTACCGGGCCATACATGCACAACGGCATGTTTAAAACACTGCGCGATGTGATTATTTATTACAATACCCCCGGTGACTTTGTAACAGGCAGCATCGGAACCGATACGCTGGTGCGGCCTTTGAACTTAACGCCGCAGGAAATCAACGATCTCGAAGCGTTTCTTAATGCGCTTACGGATGATCAGTTTACAAAACCAAAAAACAACCGATAACCCGGTAAATGTTTTTTATCCAGCCAAAGTGCCCTTTTTTACTTGAGATTAGCTGTTTATCGCAGGCGTTTAGTGCCGCGAAAATTACCCGATCAACCCTTCCAGGTTTTTCTCAAACTTCGAACGTTTGGAAACGAGTTTGCTGAAAAACTCATCGTCGAATTTGCCCATGGCAATACGCGCTTTGGTAATCAGTTTATTGCCATCGGCCGACAGTGTGAGGGTAAGCGAACGTGAATCGTCTTTGTGCTGTTTGCGTACCACGAACTTTTTGCTCACCAATGTGCGCAACACTTTCGAAGCCATCATCACATCCACGCCGGCATGCTGTGCGAGGCGCGCCTGCGAAAGCTTTCCGCCGCCTTCGGTGGCCACGGCTTCGAGCAGGAAATACTGCACCGGGGTAAGATCCAGTTCACTGAGAACTAATTTGGCCTGGCGCTGCCAGATGATGTTGGCCTGCCACAGCAGGTAGCCGGTTGTTTTGCCTTTGCTCATATCGCGTGATGTTGGTAAACAAATATAGCAGAAAGAACCATTACGCCTGCAGTGTGTTTTTTGCGGCGGCGGCCAGTTCCGTTTCTTTTTCCTGCAGCCAGTGCAGTTCGTGGCGCTGCGGGGTGAACTGCCAGCGCTCGGTAAACTGAAAGTGATCGAGATACATTTTTACGTGTGCATGCGCGGGCAGGTGCTGTGCCAGTGTGCGCGCGGCATCCAGTCCCAGGAAACGTTCGGCAAGATACACCCCGAAATCGCTCCACGTAATGATGAGCGAACCTTTTATGCCGCTGCGCAGAAACGGCCGCCACACAAAAGCCTCCAGTTTTTCATTGCCGAGTGGCGGAATGTCGCCGATGAGTTCGTCCAACTGCGGACTGTTTTTCAGCCAGTCGTGCAGCGTGGGCACATGCCCGTCCAGGTCTTCGCGGCAGTGTGCAGCGGCAACATCACGCACCATGCATTGTTTGCCGTCGGTGTTGGTGAGGTATTCGCCAAACAGTTCAGCCGCCAGTTCAATGCCGTACAGGTTGTGAATGAGCATGCGGTGGCGCACATGGTAATTAAACAGTTTGGAACTGTCCATGAACGTATGAATAGCCTCATAATCCTGCGGCTGCCCGCCGAACTTGCGTTGTGATAACAGGCTGTGCTGGTAAACGTTCATGGTGTTTACTGTAATTTGCCGCCGGCATTCATAAAACGCTGCAGGTATTCTTTCATTTTTTCTTTGTCGCCCATGGCTTCGTAATTCACCGCGATGATGCGCAGCGGGCCGGGGTTGGAGGGATTGCGGTTGTACAGGTCTTCCATCACGGCAATGGATTCTTTATACTTATGCGACATGCCGAGCACGTTGCCGTAATTTTCGAGCAGGGATAAATTGCCGGGGAATGCTGCTGCCCCGTTTTTTAAGGCTTCCAGCGCACCGGCAGTATCTTTCAGGTTCAGCCGTGCGATGCCAAGAAACAGCCACGTGTCATCTACGATGTAACCGTTCTTCACCGCTTTCTCCAGGTTCACTTTAGCGCTGTCGAATTTTTGCAGGCGCACATACGCATCGCCCAGGTTACTCGGGAAGGTGCGGTCGTACGGATTTTTTTTGATTGCAATACGGGTCATTGCCACCGATTCGGCGTAGCGTTTCTGGCGGCTGTAGATTACGCCAAGATTTCCATACACATTCCAGCTTCCGTACCCAGTATCAATTTTTGCTGCTGTTAAAAATTCGGCTTCGGCCTGTTTGTACCAACTGCTTTTCTGCAGTTCATCCGTAGTGTTGTCGCCGTAACTCATCATGGCCGTACCCCAGTTGTAATGCGTACGCGAACTGCCGGGCGTATGTTCCACATCAGCAGCAAAAAGCGTGTCGTCATTTTTCCAGTCGCTGTTGCGGTTAAATGTGATCACCATAAAAATAACAGCCACCACACCGGTAACCAGCACACCGGGATTGCTCATCACGGCAATGCCCGAATCCACATGCCCGGTAAGCCGCGATACAAACCAGCCCGCTGCGATGCAGAAACCGAGCGAAGGCACAAACAGGAAACGGTCGGCCATCGTTGCACCGATAATGACAAACAGGTTTGAAGTAAGTGCAAACGTGATGAAAAACCAGAAGATGGAAAACGAAAGCACGGTTTTGTTTTTCATTTGCCGGAAGGCAATAAACAGCAGTCCGAGAATAGCCGCGAGTGTAAGCAATACAATCGGATCGCCGAATGAGGTGCCCGGAAATTCGTTAAACGAATAATCGTACGACATCGGGTAAGGAATAAGCTGCTTGTACAGGTAATGGCCAAACATACCGATAGCCGTGGCCAAACGGTCCATACTGAATTCCGGGCTGATGGCCAGCAGGGCGTTGTTCTGGTAGCTGTAGGCTTCCGGCGGCGCAGCCTGTGCAATTACCCAGCTGTGCTGCAGGTACCACAGCACGGCAATTATCGCAAGCGGTGTAAGCGTAATGGCAATGCGACGGATTTCGTTTTTCGTAAAATAATAAAGCGCCAGCGCAAACATCGGGAAGTACAGCACCGCGCCTTCTTTTGATAACAGCGCACAATAAAACAGCAGCGTGGCCCACACCAGTTGCAGCGGTTTGTTTGTTTCGCTGTAGTTGAGCAGTTGCTGCATCGTAAGTACAAAAAACAAAAGGCTCAGTATTTCATCCAGGCTTTTGATGTTGGCCACCACCTCGGTGTGCAGGGGCATTACAATGAACAAAGCGGTTGCAACAAGTGCAAGCATTTTTGAATAGTCCTTGAACATGCGGCGCAGCAGCTTATACACCAGCACGCAGGTTAATGCATACAGCACTACGTTTACAAAATGATACAACCCGGGTGCATTATCATTAACCGCCCATTCCATGGCAAACACGAGCAGCGACATGGGGCGGTATAACCCGGCATTGGCTTCCCAGAAACCATTCCAGTAAAAGGTGGTCATAATTTCAGGGAACCCGCCGAAACCCTGTTGTACAAATTTGTTCTGGAACACCACCGCACGATCGTCCAGCGCATAACCGTGCCCGAACGTGTTTGCATAAAGCAGGAATGCGAGCCCGAATAAAATAAAATAGACAAGGCGTTCGCCCGATAAAAAAGCGGATGACGGTGATGCCTGCTTCGTGGTGTTTGCTGATTTTGTTTTGCTCATGGTAAAAAAGATGCTCCAAGATAAGTAAACCCGCGTAAACGCAAAACGTTACGGTTTTATTACCGGCACATAACCGCTGGTATCTGCCAACAGGAAGTAGTTTTTATTCAGATCCTTCACCGGCACACACATGGTTGACGAACGCATGTAACTGCTGCCACCACATGCAGAACTGCTGTCGGCCGAATAAAGTGTCATACTCTTCCCGAACCGGAACTGCGAGAGCACGAGCGTTTCAGTTCCGAGCGCCCAGTTCACCTGTATTTTTGCGGCATCGGCCTGTGCGGCGGGAAGGAAAAATTTATCCTGTTCGGCACCGTATTGCTGCTGCCCCTGCTGCATGAGTCCGCAGAGGTAATCGGCGCGTTTGCGGAAAATGATTCCGCCCTGGTTCAGCTGGTACAGGCCGCCAAGCAACGCCAGGGGGACAAGGAAATTCATCACGCGCGCAAAACGAAATTCCTTCGCGGTAAGCTGTTCAGCAAATACGAGGTAAATCATTAAAAATGCCGGCAGGTAAATCCGCTCCATCATAATGTGCGAATCACCGTTGTGCAGCCCGATGGCCATTACGCCCATGTACAGCAACACGGCGAGCAACATCCAGAAAAGCAGGCGGTAATTTTTATGCAGCAGCAACATTATAACCGCGGTTATGATTACGAGCGTAGGCACGATATACTGTTCGCCGAAAACGAGTGCATAAAACTGCAGCGGGTAACTGCCGTGTGCCGCAATCTCCGCAAACGGCAAGGCTTTCAGGCGGTCGTAATGCTGCGCATCATACGGCCCGTGAAAAAAATAAAAACGGATGATCGTAACCAAAAGCACCAGCACAATGATCAGCCAGCTGCCGGTATTGCGGTAGTCGCGGTTTTTCATCACCGGCCAGGCCGCAACAAAAGCAAGCGAGAAAAACGCAAAGGGGTGACAAAACAATGCCAGTACCGAAACGCCCAGCAGCAGCGGCAACTGTACGCGGCGGCGCAGCCCGGGAACATTGGTGAGCAGCGCAAACGCGAGTACACTGTACACCATGGCCTGCTGCGATTCGGTTACGGTGTGCATAAACGAGAAGTTCATGCCGATGCACAGCCACAGCAGCAGCGCCAAACCGGCCGCCGCATTTTTAAGCGGGTACACGCACAGCCACCACACGCCATAATAAAGCAGGATGTAACTGGCCGAGAAAATGTAAACGAGTGCGTTAAACGGTACACCACATTTGACCGCGATCCATAACGGGATTTCGGAAAGAAAAACACCGTAGCGCGATTCAACGAAAAAAAAGTGCCCGTAATTGACACGATCGAAAAACTGCCAGGCCGAATCCACATACGAGGTACGTTCCGGCGCATACACCAGCACAAGTGCCAGCAGCAGCAGGAAGGTGATGTGGCCGGTAATTTTCAGGTAACGATCACGCATCGGGTGTACGAAGATTACGGCTGTATTTCAGATTTTCAGATTTGAGATATTAGACTTTTAGATATGAGATTTCAGACCGTCTCGTCTCAAATCTCATATCTAAAAGTCTCAAATCTGAGGTATGAAAACTCCAGTTACCACTTCAATACCCATCCGAAAACCAGCGGAGCCACTATGCTCGCATCCGATTCGATGATGAATTTCGGCGTGTTGATATCGAGTTTACCCCAGGTAATTTTTTCGTTCGGTACAGCGCCGGAGTAGGAACCGTAGCTGGTGGTGGAATCCGAAATCTGGCAGAAATACGACCAGAACGGAACATCGTGCCACTCCAGGTCCTGGTACATCATCGGTACAACGCAGATCGGGAAATCGCCGGCAATGCCGCCACCGATCTGGAAGAAACCAACGCCTTTGCCGGATGAATTGGCGCGGTACCAGTCGGTCAGCCACATCATGTATTCAATACCTGATTTCATGGTGGAGGGCTGCAGTTCGCCTTTGATGCAGTACGAAGCAAAGATGTTGCCCATGGTGCTGTCTTCCCAGCCCGGACAAATGATGGGCAGGTTGCGTTCGGCTGCCGCCAGCATCCACGAATTTTTCGGATCAATTTCATAGTACTGTTCCATTTCTTTCGAAAGGAGCATTTTGTACATGTATTCGTGCGGCAGGTAACGCTCGCCTTTGTCCTGTGCGCCTTTCCACTGTTTGAAAATATGTTTCTGGATGCGGCGGAAGGCTTCTTCTTCCGGGATACAGGTATCGGTTACGCGGTTGAATCCTTTTTCGAGCAGGTCCCATTCTTCCTGCGGGCTCAGGTCGCGGTAGTTGGGTACACGTTTGTAATGCGTGTGCGCAACCAGGTTCATGATGTCTTCTTCGAGGTTGGCACCGGTGCAGGAAATGATATCCACTTTTCCCTGGCGGATCATTTCGGCCAGCGAAATGCCCAGCTCGGCGGTACTCATGGCGCCGGCAAGGGAAATCAACATTTTGCCGCCTTCGAGCAGGTGCTGTTCGTATCCTTTGGCAGCATCAACCAGTGCTGCTGCGTTGAAATGGAGATAATGTTTCTCCATGAATTGTGAAATCGGTCCGCGTGACATGTGCTTTCTTTTTATTGCGTTAATTCCCGGAAATGGTATCCGGGGCTGCAAAAGTAATGGATTTTAAAAGAACCCCGGATATGTTGATTTTTTTGTTTTAACTTGTCGTAATTTTCCCGGAAAGCCCATGATCCGCACTACTTTCCTGTTTCTGTTCCTGCTGTTTTCTGCCGCTGCCCGCGCACAGCAGCCCGCAACCCCGCAGCCGGATACTACCGTATTTGTGATTCAACCCACCGCATTTCAGCTCGAAAGCGGGGAGCCGTTTTTCAGGTGGACCGAACGGCCCGATTCAATTGACTTTGTAATGTTTGACCGCTGGGGACGGCTGGTCGCAAAATCAGCAAACCCGGATTTTAAAATTGACGATGCGCTGGTAGATAAAAAAGTGCGCATGCAGGAATTTGATACGTATATATATGTGTTGCGCGTAACATGCAGCGCCAAGCCCAATCAGGTTTTCCGCGCCAGTGTGGTTTATACCGGCAAGTACTGCAGCGGTTGAAAATTCCTGATTACCAGGGTGTTCTATGGGTTATTCCCAAAAATCCAATGCAAAAAGCAACCTGCACAATGAAATGCAGTTCATAGCTGCTGTTTATCCCTACGTCGAAATTTACATAATGTTGATCTATTTTCATTAGGAAGTAAATAGCGGGCTCCTATTTTTGTAGTGACCATAAACAATTCAATTTATCCAGGACAAAGCTGGTTTGCTTCCCATAAGGCAATCAGTCTGCATATTTTCCGGTCGGCAACCCGGTTATAATGCAGTTATTAAGGAGAGAGCACATGAAAGAGCGCATACAACGACTGCTGCACACGGATGATCAGCGTTTTATTCCTGCCGTAACCTTTTGGGTTACCCTCATACTTTCCGGGCTTTTTGTTTGCCTCAGCTTTATCTGAACCCATCGCATGACCCATGTTTACAGGCACCATCAAGTTTTTTGATACCAAAAACAAGTTCGGTTTTATCATCGCCGACGAAACCGGTGAGGAGGTTTATTTTCACGCCAAGGAATTAAAAGAACCTGTAAACAGCGGCGATAAAGTGCGTTTTGATACCATCCCCCGCAAACGCGGAAAAGCGGCCATCAAAGTCGAAAAAGTGCCCGCCTGATCCCCCCGGTTGAAAAAGTGCCATGAAAAAGGAATGCTTTATTTCCTGTAAATGCCTTAAAATCAGCAAAATCAACCTTGATTAAGAAAACATTATTTGTTAATTACCGTGTATAAATTAGCTTGACACGTACCCGGTATTTACTTACTTTTGTATCGAAAAATTGGGGCTGATCACCTATAGGATACTGTTGCCGCAGAAGCACAGCTTAATCCGAAACCAGTCGCAATTCGTAATCCAACTTACGTTACACCACAAACCATGAAAAAATCTTTACTCGCGATCCTTTCGATCGGCTTCTCTGCTATGGCTTTCGGTCAGACCACAACCTGCGCCGAGCTTTTTATCTCTGAATACGTTGAAGGTTCAGGCAACAACAAGGCTGCTGAAATTTTCAACCCGACCGCAAGCCCGGTAAACCTGAGCAACTACCGCATTGTACGTTATTCCAACGGCAGTGTAACCGGTTCCGACAGCCTTACACTCAGCGGCACACTGGCTGCGGGCGATGTATGGGTTGTTTCAAACGGACAAACCACTACCGCACCCAACTCACCGGCATGTGATCCTGCCCTGCAGGCGCTGGCTGATCAGCTCGGCGGTGCTTATCCCGATCCGCTGTACTGGAACGGTAATGATGCATTTGCACTCATAAAAATCAGCCCGTACACCAAGGTTGATATTTTCGGTAAAATCGGCGAAGATCCGGGCTCAAGCTGGACCGATGTGTTTCCGTACACTTCTGCACAGGGCAGCTGGATTACGCTTAACCACACGCTGCAGCGCAAAGCTTCGGTAATGACCGGTGTTACCACCAACCCGAGCGCATTTAACGTTACACTCGAATGGGATTCGCTTCCGCAGAACACCTGGACCGGCCTCGGTCAGCATGCCTGCAACTGCCTTACCGGTGTAAACAACATCAGCAAAAACACACTTAAGATGAGCATCTTCCCGAACCCGTCGAACGGCGTTGTGTTTGTGAATGCTTCGGAAGTAATGACCAACGTAACCGTTTCAAACGTACTCGGCCAGTCGGTTTACAGTGTGAACATGGATGTTGCTGATCAGCACAAACAAAAACAGATTGACCTGGGCACCATGCCGGCCGGCATGTACATCATGGATGTAAAATTTGCCAACGGGCAGCACCTGGTAAACAAGATCAATATTAAATAAACAACATCGTTTTTATTTAACTATAAAAACCATACGCTTAGAAACCTCTAAGCGTATGGTTTTTTTATCGGAACACATTGTGATGAAAAAAAGCCTGTTGACCGTAGTGCTGTTGCTGCTTGCCGGCATGCACCTCTTTGCCCAGCAGATGATCACCGGTTATGTGCGTGATTCAGAAAACGGGGAAGGCATTCTCGGGGCCAACGTACGTACCAGCGACAACAAGTATTTTACCGCCACCAATATTGACGGTTATTACCAGCTGAAAGTGCCCGACGGGAGTTACACGGTAACTGCATCGTATGTGGGTTACAAAACACTGAGTGCAAAAGCAACGGTTGCCGGCAAAAACATCAAGCTCGATTTCCCGCTGAAGTCAAACATCCTGAATGAAGTAGAAATTACGGCCGATGTGGCCATTGACCGTACCACGCCGGTTGCGTTTTCCAACATCGGTGAACTGAAACTGAAAGAAGAATCATCGGCCCGCGACATGACCATGATGATTAACGCAACGCCGGGAGCTTACGCAACCGAGCAGGGCGGGGGCAGCGGCGACTCACGCGTAAACCTGCGCGGCTTCGACCAACGCAACATTGCGGTGATGGTTGACGGTGTGCCGGTAAACGATATGGAAAACGGCTGGGTGTATTGGAGCAACTGGGACGGACTGAGCGAGGTAACCCGCAACATGCAGGTGCAGCGCGGCCTCGGGGCTTCCAAACTGGCCCTGCCTTCGGTGGGTGGTACCATCAACATCATTACCCGCGGCCTGGATCAGAAACAGAGTTTTGTTATTAAAAAAGAAGTCGGCAGTAATTTCCACGACCGCACCTCGTTCGGATTCAACTCGGGCGTTATCGGCAAAGGCTGGGGCGTTACACTGGCCGGTTCGCGCAAAACCGGCGACGGCTGGGTGGACCAGTGCTGGACTGATGCCTGGTCGTATTTTTTCAAAATTCAAAAGCGCTTTGATAAACATACGTTTTCGTTTGGTGCCAACGGTGCACCGCAGTCGCACGGGCAGCGTATTGATTACCTGCCCATCGGTATTTACAGCGAATCGTATGCAAAAAAACTCGGCATTGATGTGGATTCACTTTACGGCGCAAACAACGGGTACACCACGCTCACGCAGCGCGACCGCGGCCTGCAGTACAATCCGCACTGGGGCTACCTGAATACCGGCAACGGAACAGGAACAATTAATGAACGCGTAAACTATTACCACAAACCACAACTTACGCTGCAGCATTTCTGGAATGCCAGTGAAAAATTTTACCTCTCAACCGTTGCGTATGCATCGTTCGGAACCGGTGGCGGTGCACGTCTCAATTCGAGCATTGCACGTGATACTACCGACGGACAATACCTGTACACATCCTACTACAATACGAATTCTACATTTTATGACGGACTGTACAGCACCACCGAAACCAAAGCCACGCGATACCTGCAGGCCAGCGTAAACAATCACAAGTGGGTGGGCGTTTTGTCAACCGCCAGCTGGACACCCATCCGCCACCTCAGTTTCCTGTTTGGCCTCGATGCACGTTATTACAAGGGCGAACATTACCGTTCGGTTTACAACCTGCTGGGTGGTGATTACATGATCAACTCCAGCGACCAGAACCAGCCGTTCGGTATCGGTAACCTGGCGTATTCGATGAAACGGCAGAATGATAAAATCACGTATTACAACGACGCCTATGTGCGCTGGGGTGGTGCATTTCTGCAAACGGAATACAAGTCGGAACTGTGGAGCGCATTTCTTACCATTACCGGTTCCGAAACCGGTTACCGCCGCCTCGATTATTTCCGCAACAAAGACCTTGTACTTGCTGATACCACGCTGGTGGAAGCAGTAGGGTATGGTGATACAGTGATTTATAATGGAACAACTTACACCAACACTTCGGCAGAAGCCCGTTACACCGAAACACGCGAGTCATGGATTCCCGGTTTTACTGTGAAAGGCGGTTTTAACTACAACGTTACCGAACATCAGAATGCATTTATCAATGCCGGTTACATGAACATGGCGCCGCGTTTTAATAACGTGTTTGATAACAACAACCGCGAGTTCCTCGAAATCAAAAACCAGTTTGTGAAAGCAGTGGAAGTCGGCTACGGTGTGCGTTTCAAAAAGATGGCTGTAAATGTAAATGCGTATTACACCTCGTGGGAAAACAAACCGCCTGATTTTGCACCTACGGTAAATATTGCCGGTGATATTTTTTCATACAACATCAACGGCATGAATGCGCTGCACAAAGGTGTGGAGCTGGATTTCACCTGGAGGCCGTATAACAAGTTGCAGGTGGAAGGTCTTGCTTCGTTTGGCGACTGGACGTACCAGTCGAAACAAAAAGTGTTTATCTACGACCAGAACGAAACGCTGGTAGATTCCGTTGACTTCAGCGCGGTGGGTGTGCACGTAGGTGATGCCGCACAAACACAGCTCGGGCTTACCGTGCGTTACGAACCTATCAAAGATTTTTACGTGAAGGCGCGTTACACGTTCTTCTCGCGTTATTATTCCGATTTCGATCCGCTGTCGCTGGTGGTTACTTACAATGCACAGGGCGATACGCTGAGCAATAACCAGGACCGTGAATCGTGGCAGTTGCCGGCTTACGGTCTGCTCGATTTCTTTACCGGTTACGATTTTAAAACGGCAAGTGTGGGCGGGCGCGAACTGCGCTGCGGCATCAATGCAACCATCAATAACGTACTGAATACTGTTTATGTAAGTGATGCACAGAACGGGGCGTATTTCGATGCCTCCAGCGCATTGGTTTATATGGGCATGGGCCGCCGCTTTACGGTGGGGATACGATTCAGTTTCTGATAACGAACACAACTTTACACTTAAACATAGATCAATACCAAAATGAAAAAAATTCTCGCAGTTTTACTCACCTCGATATCGGTGCTGCACCTGTCTGCACAGACCGCGCTGCCCACATCGTGGAGTTTCACCACCACCAGTTTTCCGTTCGGCTGGACCGCTTCGGGAAACACGTATTACAGCGGCTCGGGCAATACGCCTCCTGCGTGTAAGTTTGACAATACCGGCGACTGGGTTCAGATTTATTACTCCGGTTCCGCTGGTCCGCTTTCGTATTACATTACTGGCAACAGTTTCTCCGGCGGCACGTTTGAAGTACAGGAATCGGTAAACGGTACCACCTGGACCGTGCTCCACACCTGGGATGCAACCAACCTGCCTTCTACCACTTACAGTCAGTTTACCGACCAGCCCAACGCAGCCAGCCGTTATGTTCGTTTTTATTACACGAACAAAGTAAGCGGCAACGTGGGCCTCGACGATGTAAACCTGGCCGCACCGCCCGCCGGTCCGCAGCAGGAAATCAATGTGCAGCAGACCAGCAACACCATTGTAACCGGTGGCACCATCTATGTGCAGTCGCCGGTGAGCACCAACACGCCGTTTGCGCTCAACATCCAGAACCTGGGTACAGCCAACACACTGAACATTTCTTCGGTAACCGTTTCCGGCCCCAATGCGTCTGACTTTAACATTCCTTCGTCGCCCACCACTGTTGCGGCTAACGGAACAGCAGCGCTCAACGTTGATTTTACACCCGCAGCAACCGGCACACGCAACGCCATCATCACCATCAACAGCGATGATGCCGACGAACCGGCTTACGTTATTAACGTGTATGGCATTGGCGGATCGTATGCAACCGAACCGACCGCACAGGCCACCAACTTCCAGTTTACCAACGTGCGTTCGTATCGTTTCGTAGGTGCGTTCACAGCAGCTTCGCCGCAGCCCGAAGGATACATTGTACTGCGTCATGACGGCAGCCCGGTAACCGATATCCCGGTTGACGGAACAGGATACACCCGCGGCGATCAGATCGGTTCGAGCAAAGTGGTGTTCAGCGGAAACGCGACTTCATTTGCACCGATCAATATTGTTGCAAACAGCACGTACCATTTTGCCGTATTCAGCTACAACGGTCCTTCGCAGTACCGCAATTACCTTACTGCAAGCCCGCTGAACGGAAACGTAACCACCACCGGTTCCATGCAGCCGGGCAACTACTACAACGCCATCAATCCGGCGGCCAGCACCTTCCCGGCCGACCTGCAGACACTCACCAATCCGCACACCGATAACTTTTACAGCAACTACGGTCCGCGTATGGTGAGCCTGTTCTGGGCACGTGATACCACGGGCGATCAGCGCGCGCTGACCTGTGTGTATTCCGGAAACATCGAAGTTTTTACCGAACCGTTTGCATGGGTAAACTACAGCCGCGAGCACTCGTACTGCTTCAGCTGGATGCCGTCGAATCCGAACCAGAACACACCGGAATACAGCGACTATTTTAACCTGATGCCGGTTGACCAGAACAACGCCAACGTCATCCGCAGCAACTACCCGCTGGGCGAAGTGGTAACTGCATCGTACACGTTTATGGGTTGCAAATTCGGTGTAAACGCACAGGGCCAGGGCGTGTTTGAACCGCGTGATGAACAAAAAGGCGACGCTGCCCGCGCGATTTTTTACATGGCAACAACGTACAATACCAACACCGCCGACTGGTCGTTCCCGAATCCGATCAGCACCAGCATTCCGTACGGCCAGGATCAGAACATCCTGAAAGCATGGAACTACATCGATCCGCCGGATGCACGCGAAATTGCACGCAACGATTTTATTGATTCGCTGCAGGGCAACCGCAACCCGTTTATCGACAGCATCCAGTATGCCTGTTACATTGATTTCACCACCATGAACCACATCAGCGGTCCGCCGGTGCCATGTAACACCATCGGTGTAAAAGAAAATACACTTTACAAAACCGAACTCAGCGTATGGCCGAACCCGTCAGCGGGCAACGGCACGGTGTATTACAAAACCGAACGCAACGAAAACATCACCATCACCGTGCGTGACCTTACCGGCCGCGAAGTGTATGTGAACAAAACCAACGCACATGCCGGCAACAACGCCTACATCATGGAGCTGGGCGATCTTGCAAAAGGAACGTACTCCGTAAGTGTAAGCAGCGATGTGCAGATTATCACTTCGAAACTGGTGATGCAGTAAACGGATTTTAAAACACATTCATAAATCCCCTGTACAAACCCGTACAGGGGATTTTATTTTTTACCCGCTTTGCGCATGAGCCAGCCGCGGAAGTCGAAATAGTATTCAACGGTTTTTTCCATCGGTTTTGCATCAAACAGCTTGCTCATGTCTGTATGCAGGCGCAGAAACGATTTCCGTATTTCTGTTTGCGTACCCAGTTTACCGGCTTTGCGGATGAATTTCAGGATCAGCGTTTCGGTTTCGTAGTTCCGTTCGTTTTTGAGCAGGATGCGGTAGGTGGCCCGCAGCGCGTATTCGAGTCCTTCCTGGTTTTCCCGTTCAAAATAAATGATGATGCTGAGGATGCGTGCAAACACCAGTTCTTCCACCTCCACATCGGCCAGCGCAATCACCTGGTTCACATACCGCAGTGCTGTGCGCAGGTCGCCGAGCCCGAAATGCCCCACGGCCACGGCATAGAGGATATTGATCAGCCCTTTTTTCGAAATGCGGTTTCGCAGCGTGGCAAACCGTTTATCCGTTGTAAATGCGCGTAATGCATCAGCCGGTTTGTCGTTCAGGTTGTAAAACGAAATTTCAGCGTGCAATGCCGTTTCATAAATGAGCACTTCCACTTGGCTCATTTTGGGCGAAATCAGTTTTTTGTATTCATCGAGGTATTTCCGGAAATCCGTAAAGTGTTTGTTGCGCAGGCAGAGCTGCAGGTAGTGGCCGATTTCTACGTAGTAGGTTTTTTCCGATTTGGACACATTGTATTGTTCCAGTTTCTCCACAAGGTCTTTGCGGATAAAATGAAATGCTTTCGGAATATTGCCGGTTGCATTGTAATAATCGCTCATGGCCTGGTTGTACATGCCCAGCGCAATGCGGGAACGGATGTGTTTTTCATTCCAATTCATCATCGGCCGGATGTTGCGGTCGAGGATATTTTTTTCTTCCGGCGTGCGTGCGTAGTTTTTATTGCGCAGGAATAGCTTCTGGTTATAAAGGATATCACCAGCCTGCGAGTAGTTCTCAATGATTTTCAGTACCTCGCGGCGTTCGCGGGCCAGCGGTATGGTGGGGTTGTACGAAACCGTTGTTTTGGAAAACAGCACGGCAATAATTTCTTCGGTGATGATGTAATACAGCCGCATGTAAAGCCCGTTCGTGTACGCAAACTGTTTGCAGCGCTGCAGCAGTTCAGCCGCATCGGCATAAAGCGCTTTCTGGCGCAGGATTTTGTACGTCTCCAGCTGGTCGTTCAGTTCCGATTCATAATCCTTGTAGGAACTGTATGCCTTCAGCGCCGCAATTACCTGCCCATAGAGGTACGTTTTTGTCATGGAAAAATTCGACGTACCGGGTGCACTGCCGAACCGCTGCTGCAACACTTTTTCATTCCAGGTGTGCTGCCGGTCAATGGCATCGAACAGGCGGATGTAAGCCTTGTCTTTTTTACCGTGCAGCCCGGCAAACAATTTAAAATACCGTTTTTCGGCCGGGGTAAGGCTTTTTATGAGGTTAAAAACAGCGGCGTTACTGCTCATCAGGAATTTATTTTAAGATTAAATAAAGTATTGGAAAACAAATATATAAGATAAATACAGATCATTCAGAAAACTGAATTAAAAGCCTTGTTTAGCTTGTTCCCTTTGCGGGGTTGCCCGTACTTCGCAGCAGTAAAAACAAAACCAATGAACAGAAACAGGTCTACATGGCGCAGGATGTCCGCACTTTTTTTAACGGGATTTCTGTGCATAAACAGCTTATCCGCACAGGAGGAAAAAACGCCGCGTTTTACCATCGGGGCAGAAGCGGGAACAACGTTTTGCCGCATTTACACCACCGTTGCATCCGCACAGGTAGTGGCCAATGTGCCCGATGAAACCCAGAAAGCTGCGCCCGGTTTTTATGGCGGACTGGTTGCCGCATACCGGATGAACGATAAACTGGATTTGTGTACCGGAATCAGTTTTGCCGGAAACCGGTATCGTTACACGCAGCCCGATGGTTTTTATATGCAGGCCGACAGTTCATTCACCGCCATGCACACCGAAGCCCGCGAAGCGATGTACGGCCTGCTGCTGCCGCTGGATGTGCGTTACCGTTTTCGTGCAGTACCGGCATCGTGGTTTGTGCAGGCGGGCGGTGCGGCCGGATTTTACGCGGGCAGCAAAAAACAATTTTCATATTATGCCGATACCGGTGAAACGTTGCTCGGCAGCCAGGAAATCAAAGGCCGGTTTACCGCATTTAACAGCTGGCCGTTTTACCTGCGTTTCGGAACCGGTTATACAAGGCCGCTCGGAAAATCAATGCAGGTCACGCTGCTGCTGAACGGCCATTTTGCGTTGCGCAACATCCTTTCCGATGAAGTGGCATTTAATGCCAATCATAAAATCCATTTCCTGCAGGTTGGATTACAACTGACTTATAACCGATAACGCCATGCGAACAAAACACGTTTTATTCCTGCTGCCTGTTGTGGCAACACTGCTGTTTGCCCGCTGCGCCAAAAAGATTGATGCGCAGGTATTGATCCAGGAAGAGTTGCTGAAACCGTATTACGAAGGCAAGGCCTGGCGCCTGCTCACGTTCCGGAATACGAAAACCATGCACTGCAAATTATTCCATTGGGAAACGCCGATGGCGACGGAATTTGATAATAATGCCGGTGGTTTTGATGTACAGCTGCGCCTGCTTTATGCACCGGCAGATTACAAAGAAGTGTATGATCAGCACGAGGGCAGTCCCACGTACCTTTATGCCCGCCACATTGATGCCAATACATCGAACTGCGATAACGACGACTGGGCAACGAATGACAATACACCGGTCCCGGTTTACGATGTGCGCAATGAACCGGAAGCTGTCAGCGATCACCATTTTCTTTCGTTGTATGTGCCGAACCAGATGCATCAGCGGAAGGTTGACTGGAACGATCAGCTGATTTCTGATTCCACTTATTTTTACCTGGAAGAGCTGCTCTTTATTCCCGGCGGGCAGTTTGAAAAATACATCTACGACGATTCGATGGATGTGGTGAACTGTACACCGATAAAAATTACGGGCAACTGGATTTTTAATACGCCTTTTGCAACCGAAAGCGGGAGCAGTTATGCCAGCGAAATACTGCTGACGTACATCACAACAACCGGTGTAAATGCAGAAGCCGGCCGGTATATGGTCTCCATACTGACGAACAATGAAATAGAAATTAAAAAAAGTGAAGGAACGGAAACCAAACGCACCATCGGCAGTTTTTCGCTGCTTTCGTTTTTTGCAGATGCGATTATCGGGTACAGCGGGGGGAATCTCTCCAAATCCCGCGACGGGCGTGTGGTTTATGAAGGAACCAATTTCTGCGGACTGGCCAATGATCCGGATTCGGATGATATACTTGTGCTGAAAGACGAGCTGGTTTTGCACAAATCGCTTGCAACAGAATACGCAACGCTCTATGTAAAAACAAGCCGTGTTTGCGGAACGCCTGTGCTTCCCCCGCCGGTCAACTGCCCGGAATTTTGCAATCAATACACGCCCTGCGGAAACCGTACATCGTATTTAACCGATCCCGATGGCTTGCAGGTGGGAAGTTCGTTTGTTTCTGCCTGTACCGTTTCTGCAGACAGTACGTTGTTAACGGTTTCCAATTTCGCAAACCTCGGCGGATCGCTGCAGATTCCGCTGAGTTCGTATTTCTGGGGCATGTGCCACGATTATGTCGGATTCAGTACAACAGTAAACGGGCACACCGTAGATTATGAAAACATCGTAACCCAGGCCCTGAATCCGTTAACGAATAACAGCACCTGCATTAAAATTGAAGCAGTGATTGACGGCAATTCCCGGAAAATTTACATGAACTATTGATCCAGCACATCGCACCATGAAAAAAATACTGCTTGCATTTATGCTTGTGTTTGCCGGTATGCCGGTCCCTGCACAAAACACCGCCCGCCCGATCGGGACGAATATAGACGAGGTGACGTATTATTCCACGCAACTGCTGTTTAAGAATTATTTTTTGCAGAGTTCGTATTGGTTTACCGCTGATACGACGATGTTTTTCAATACGTGGAATACAGCCACGGCAATACCGATGCGCCCCGATGGTTATCCCACACACGTTCCATTCTTAGGCAGCAATAATCAGTGGTCGCTGGTGCATACGCTCATCCTGCGCAACATCGGCGGGTATTATCCGTCGGGCAATTATTTTATTTACTGGGACGGCACCGGCCGTGTTTCGCTGGAGTTTGACAGCGGCAATCATACGTTTACCCAATCGGGCGGAACATTTGCGGTAACGGCTCCCGGTCAGAATGGTATTCACGTGGTGATCCGCAATTCATCCCTGTCCGATCCGGTACACAACATTCGTATCATCCATCAGAACGACGTGGCAACATACCAGGCACAGCCGTTTAATGATTCGCTGATGCAGTTTCTTTCTGATTTTTCGTGCCTCCGTTTTATGTGGCCGATGGAACCGATGAGTCCTGCGCTGGTCAACTGGAACGACCGCACCCGGCCCGATTATTTTACACAGGCCAATACCAGCCGCGGAATAGCTTACGAGTATATTGTTCAGCAGGCTAACCTGTTGCAGAAAGATGTGTGGATTTGTGTGCCGCACCGCGCCACTGATGTGTTTATTGATTCGCTGGCGAACCTGTTTGCGAATACGTTGCAGCCAAACCTGAAAGTATATGTGGAATACGGCAACGAACTCTGGAACTCCGTTTACAGCCAGCAGGAAAGTTACATCCAGCAGCAGGGCAATGCACTCGGTTACCCGGGACAGCCCTGGGAAAAAGGATGGCTGTTCGGTGTAAAACGTGCGGCCGACTGTCACCGTATTTTTGAAAATGCGTTTGGTATAAACTCCCCGCGCATCGTAAAAGTGGTGGCCGGTTTTACCACCATTCCGTGGCTCTCCACTTTTTTGCTGGGTGCGTATAACAACACCACGTACAATCCGACCGGCGTTACGGCAAACGCTTTTGCCATTGCGCCCTACATCGGCGGCTGGGCGGCGGATGCCATCGGAAATGCTGGACTCATCAACAGCATTACAGTTCCTGAAATTATTGATTCGCTGTACAAAAGCATCCGGGTGTATGAAACCGGTCCCGATGTGCGTGGGCAGGTGAATGCAGTTTCGGCGTTCGGTATTCCGCTCATCTGTTATGAAGGCGGGCAACATCTTGTTTCCAACCAGTTTCAGAATAATATAACGTTAACCAACAAACTGATTGCAACCAATGCCGATCCGCTGATGGAAAACGTGATGTGCGAATATTTTGATTCGGTTTATACCATCAATCCCGGAAACCTGTTTGTGTATTATTCCAGCATCAATTACCCGAGCCAGTACGGCAGCTGGGGCATGAAAGCGAGCCTGTATCATACCGATGCGCAATCGCCGAAATACCGCGCCGTTAAGAATTGTGTTTTTAACAGCGGGCTTACATTGGCTGTTCCTGAAAAAACAAACGATGTAGCCGTGCACCTTTTTCCGAATCCGGCTCAAACCGATTTTACGTTGCAGTGTGATGAACCGATTGAACAAATCAGTTGTACCGATATGTATGGAAAGCAGGTGTTTCAGCGCTCCAGTTTCGGCAGTTCGGTTACCCTTTCAGCGGAACAGCTTCCGGCCGGGGTTTATTTTATCGCAGTGAAAACAAAAAAACAGACAACCGTAAAACGATTTGTTGTAAATCATGAATAAGCTGTTTTGTTTCTGCCTCCTGTTATTTGCCTGCAACGTGCATGGTGCTGTTATTTATGTAACACCGGCCGGCACGGGCAATGGCAGTTCGTGGAGCAATGCGCTTCCCGGATCTGCATTGCAGAATGCAATAAACGCAGCATCGCCCGGTGATACGCTTTGGGTGGCATGCGGAACGTATCAGCCAACAACCACAACCAATCGTACCATTTCCTTTCAGCTGAAAAACGGCGTGGCCGTGTATGGCAGTTTTGCAGGAACAGAAACCAGCCTGCAGCAGCGCGTAATCGCTTGCGGGCCTTGCAGCATACTGAGCGGCGATATCGGCATTGCAAACGATGCTTCCGATAACAGTTATCATGTGTTGTTCAACACCGGCAATGATACCACTGCAGTGCTCGATGGTTTTGTGCTGCGCGATGGCAATGCCGACGGAACGGTGTATGATGAAATCGGCGGCGGCATACTCAACAACGGCAATTTCGCGGGCGTGTGTATACCGGTGATCCGGAATTGTTTCATCACTGCAAACCAGGCGCATTACGGCGGCGGCATTTTTAACAACGGCAGCAATGCGGGCAATGCCAGTCCGCACATTATCAACTGCATCATTAGCGGAAACATGGCTTACGATGGCGGCGGCATTGACAATTACGGATACGCCGGCAACGCCAGTCCGCAAGTCATCAATTGTGTGATAGCGTCCAACCATGCATCACTGCTGGGCGGCGGAGGCATGTATTGCTGGGGCGGCGGTGGCGGCAATGCGAGTCCGTTGCTTCAGAACTGCACGATTGTAAATAATACGAGCGACGGTTATGGCGGCGGAATGGTAACGGATAACAGCAACACCAGCAGCGGCAATTCCGGAAGCAGTAATCCCGTGATACGCAATACTGTTTTATGGAACAACACCGCAGCAGGGCAGGGGCCGCAGTTTTACCGCAAAGGCACCGCTTTGTTTGATGCCACGTTCAGTTGTGTTGATCTCGCAAACCAGCAGGCGCCGCATCTTGTTTCGGGTTCAGCGACGGGAATGGTGTACACCAATCCGTTTTTTACAAACAGCAGCAGCCTGGCGGGTTCGGATAACTGTTTGCTGAATATGGACGACGGGTTGCAAATGCTTGCAGCAAGTCCGCTCATCAACGCAGGAACGCCAATTGGTGCGCCGCCTGCAGACATTCGCGGTGTGATGCGTTCGGCTGCGCCGGATATCGGTGCGTATGAAGCGGACATGACTACTGCCGCAGAAGCACAAATTGCCCCGGAGGTTTTTGAAATTTATCCGAACCCGGTTTCGTTTTATTGCACGGTTCGTTTTGCAGACGAGGAGCAACATACGGTGCAGGTATATACTTCCTGCGGAGCGTTGTTTTATAATGAGCCGGTAACAGGGCGCGGAACAATTGCAGTTGCTTCGTGGCCGGCCGGCGTTTATCACATGGTAATTGATAGGAAATATTCCAAACGCATCATCCGGTTTTAATTGTTTTTTCGGGCAGGAAAATCCGGCAGACCTTGGAGTCAGGCGGATTTTTTGCATTTATAATGATCTAAATAACAGTGTTTTATGTGTTTTCTTGCAGGTATCTCAAAATAAAAGGAAACCTTTGCACGACAGTCCTGTTGTGAAGGACGTACTCAGTATCCATACCACGATGGCCGAAACGCAAAACCAGTTGCTCGAGCAGACGATGAAAAAAGAGCGGCGCAAGCTGCTTGATTTTATCCGGAAGCGTATACCGGCCGATTCCGACCCGGAAGACATCGTGCAGGATGTGTTCTACGAACTGACGGAAAATCTGCGTATGGAGCGGATCATCGGACAGGTATCGGCCTGGATGTACCGGGTAGCGCGCAACAAAATTGCCGACCTGTTCCGACGCCGTCGCACCGTTTCACTGGAAGGGCAGTTTGCAAACACCGAAGATGGCGAAGAGGGGCTGGGCATTAACGACCTGCTCCCCGATGCCGAAGCCGGTCCGGAAGCAAAATTTATCCGTAAGGCCATTATGGATGAACTGATGCTGGCGCTGGACGAATTGCCCGACGAGCAACGCGATGCATTCTGGATGAATGAAGTGGAAGGCAAAAGCTTCCGCGAAATTGCTGAAGAAACCGGCATTCCGCTGAATACCCTCCTTTCACGGAAACGTTACGCGGTGCTGCACCTCCGCGAACGGCTCAGCGAACTCTACAAGGATTTAATGAACGACTAAAAAATACAGGATCATGAAGTGGATATTAAAAGGACTGTTGATGGGGATCTGTTTCGTGGGCTTCGTGCTCGGAATCGGTTACCTCGTGATGTGGCTGTGGAACATGCTTATCCCGCAGATTTTTGAAGGACCGCTGATTACGTACACCCAGGCACTCGGACTGCTGGTGCTCACCCGTCTCCTCGTGGGACGCGGCGGCTGGCACGGCGGCGGGGGCGGATGGGGACACAAACGCGGCGGCTACTGGAAAAAACACATGCGCGAAAAAATGGAACGCATGAGCCCCGAAGAACGCGAAAAATACATGGCCAACATGAAAGGAAAATGCGGCTGGTATTTTAAAGAAGAGCTGAAGAAAGAAGAAGAAAACCCGCAATAGGTTTTTTCGGTTGGTTGATTACAATGTGAAACGGTTGTCTGCAGAGATGACCGTTTTTTTTGTGGGTATTTGTTGACGGTATAGCATGTATAATCTTCGCCACAAAGTCACCAAGACACAAAGTAACACAAAGAAAAATTAGAATATAAAAAGATCGTTCGCGCGGATTTTGAGCGCGGAAACGCGGGATGACTAATCCGTGCGTGTATTCCCGCACGGATTACCGAACTCACAAAAATCAACGCACAAAAACTTGTCAAGCCGCAGGCATGATCCGCGCGAACGTTTTATTGAAGAAGTAACAGTAAAATATAAGGTATCAGATCGCCGCTCAAATACATCCACCATCATCATTGTGATGTTTGTTTTGAGGAGACCGGTTGAAATAATTCCGCGCCTTTTTTAGTCAGGAAATAACAAACTACTGCGCCCAGGATATTGTAAGGAATTGAAAGTCCCACGATGAGCCAGCCCATTTGAAAACCCATCATGCCGCCCTGCATAGCCATTCTGCTGATCCAGTGCTCCGGGAAATAACCGGCCTGCATATCGTGATAAAAATATAACATGCCGCCGAAAGGAGAGCTTATTAAAAGGGTAATGAGGATTATCTGGAAGGTTAAAAGCAGTCTGCCTGCGGTCTTTTTTTTAATAAACGAATCGGCGACTATTGTGGCAATGATTCCATAAAAGAAGCAGGGTATCAGAATGTATTGCAGCGGGTGTTGCATGTGATAAGCATACATCCGGAAAAGGCCGCTGAAAACATAATGGTTGGGCATCACCACCCAGAGCAGGTAATAACAGGCCGCTGCAATGGCAAAACTCGTCAGCCAGAAAAACGCAAGTCGTTGAAGAATGATTATTGTTTGGCTTTTCATGTATAGATAATTTACAAACTTTTGACGGAAACGAGTGCCAGGGCATAGCGTCTATTGTTTCATTTATCTATTGATGTTTTTACGATCATTAGGTAAGATTACTTTTTTATTTCATCTTGTGGTTCTTTACTTTTTTCTGGCTCTTCTATCTCAGAAAACTCTTTCATAATAGCTTCTCTGATTTTGTTTAATAAATTAGAAGGTCTAAAATCAAGCAGTTTTAAAAGCCCTACTGAACCATCAAATGCAATAAACGTCTCGAAAGATGCAATAATTGTTTGATCTTTATTTTGCCCCGCTGTCAGGCTCAAGCCTTGGAAATTAAAAATGTTGATAATTAAAATTGCAATAACATAACCTGCGTAAACAAGGAATTTTACGTTCCGAACGGAAAGTACATATTTTGAGGGTTCAAGATTAAGGTTTGTTGAGCCATTGGATTGCTTATTACTAATTGCAGGAATCATAGAAGCAATTCTTAATAAGATGGGATTAAATAAAACACATATAAAAACGCTCGATGTGATGAGCAAATAGTTCTCTGTGAGTTCATTTAATTTGAGATTTCCAAAATATGAGATTGCGCCTAGAATTACCGTGGGAATTAAAAAGGCTATTCCAAAATAAAACATGATGTGCATTAGTATTAACCAGAATGGCATTATGACACTTCCAATGACCCCGAGTATAGAAAGAGGCAGGCTAATAATATTTGTTGCTTTATTAATGAATTTATTTTTAAAATAGATATTTAAAAATGTTAATATTATAAACAATGCAACGTATGAGCTAATTATTATAAGAAGCAAACTATCTATCTTAGGTAAATCTATGAGTAAAGCTAAGAAGTACGATAGGATTATAAAAAAAGATATTATTAAAGTCGCTTTTAATTCTGTTATAAAATTATTTTTTGGCATCATTGTTATTTTATAATCACTAATTTAATAAAATGAACGTTCCGTGGGAGCTTTAATACGAAATATCATGAGGGCTAATCCGTGCGTGTATTCCCGCACGGATTACCAAACGCACTTAAAACCAACGCACAAAATCCGCACGAACGTCTTAGTGCATACACACAAAAAAACAGTCACACCTTAGGAGTGTGACCGTTCTTCGTTTAAACCACTAAACAATTTACTTATTTAAGATCATCGTTCTTTTTAACGGGAATGAGCACCGGCTTTTTGTTTTTGCGGGTGAGCGCAAATACGATGAGCGTAAGCGTAAGTGCCGAAAGTATACCGAGCATCATATCGCTGCGGTCAATGTTTCCGTTGCCCAGGAGGCTACCCTGTTTCTTTTTGTCTTTTTTCTTGTCGCCGGGGGCGGGCTGGTCGCTTTCTTTTTTGATGTATTGGTTATACTCGGTGGCGTACGACGAATATTTTGCAATGTCCCAACCGGTGAGGCTTGCGAGGTTATCCAGTTCGCCTTCGCGGCGTTTCTGCAGGCCCACGAGGTAGCTGTTTGCTTTTTCACATTCAAAGGTGCTCGATGCCGGGATGTGCAGTACGTAACGCGCCTGGTAATTCTGTTTGTTCGGCGTTTCAATAAACTGCAGGTCCTGCGGGAAGTGTGCACGGTCGTAGGTGGTGTGCAGGCGTGTAAAATACACATTACCCTGATAACCGCCGTGGTATTGTTTTACCCAGTCAATACCGCAGGTAAGCAGGTCAGCCAGCATGGGCGGCGGGCCTACGCAGGGATCGCATGAAGTAGTAACCTGTCCGCTGATGTCCCAGCCATATTCGAGCATGATGGAATTTTTACCTTCTTTTGCCCACGATTTGTAATAGAGGTCTTTGTAAAACTCGCCGAATTTTTCTTCCACAAACTGCGGCACATCCTGGCCGGTAGGCATTTCCACGGTGCGGTAGTTGGTTACCTCTACGCGGCCTTTGTTCGAGAACGCATACACCACCATGTCCTGCGCATCTTTGGCGTTGGCCATGCCGAGGCGGATGGGCAGCATAAATTTCGGGGAGTTGTAACTGATCTGGATCGGGCGCAGCTTTTCGGTGCCCATGCGTTTCAGTTCTTCAGTGTTGGCTTTCACCACAAAAAATTTCAGGTTGCTTTTGATGTACGGATCGAGCACTTCTTTGGCGCCTTCCGGAATTTTGTACCCGTTATCGAGCAGCCATTTTTCAAGCGCCCCCGATTCCGTAGCCGAAAGAATAAGAATGTCATACTCTCCTACCTGGTACTGCGCTTCAATTTTCACAGCTTCGTTATTCACCGATTTATTCACCATGGAGGTTTTGGCCAGCGACTTTTCTTTTTCCGCCATACCCATCGGGTAGAGGTTGGCCATGGGCGGCGCGCAGGGATCTTCGTCGTAATACGAAACGAGGCGGGGACCGGAATAATCATCAATCTTACGGAACAGGCCCGGATCAACCACTTTCACCTGTTCTTTCTGAAGCACTACCGGAACGGGAACAACGATGGCGAAATCTTTTACATCGCCCTGGAAGTCGCTTGACATGGTGATGGTTGACTTTTCGCCATTCCGTACCATAATGACTTCCGATGTTTTGTTAAACAGTTTGGCATCGGCTTTGGCCACATAAAATCCGCAGAATGCAAACGCCTGCGAAGAAGCCAGAACACCAAGAACAATTGTTGCAATTATTCGTGAGTTGTTTTTCATGAGTTACTTTTTTGAGATGAATAATTTGACGCACGGGAATGCAGTGCCAAAACAACAAAAACCAGGCCATTTAGCCAAAATTCGCTAAAAAGTTTAGGCGTTTCTTTGATTCTGGAATTTCCTTAGTGTTTTTGTCTTTTTGTGATCGTTCTTTTTTGCCACAAAGACGCAAAGGCACTAAGAGATTTTATTTTTATTTAAGCCCACTTTCCCTGAATTCTCTTTTAATCATCCAGATCAGAAAACTATCTTTTTCCTGCCTTGCGCGTGAGGGCGAAAAGCGTACACACGAGGCTCAGCATGGTGAGCATGGTAACCAGCGAATGGTCTTCGTTTTCGTCGTCTGCTGCCCCAATGAAACTGCCTTCTTTTGTTTTCTTTCCGCCCGCATCAATCCACATCCGGTCATCAAACTCGTGGATGTACTTGTGGAAGTCAGCTGCTTTCCAGCCGGCGAGGGTAACGAGGTTCTGCACTTCTTCCTGGCGACGCGTTTTTAGTTTGGCGTAGTAGGCCTGCGCCCATGCGCAATCGGTATTCCATGCCGGGCGTGTAATGATGTAACGCGCCTGGTAGTTCTGTTTGTTCGGCGTTTCGTTCAGCAACAAATCCTGCGGAAAATGATTGCGGTCGTACGTAATATGCAGGCGCGTAAAAAACACCTGGTCCGGTGCAATGCTTTTGCTTTTGTCGGTTACCCAGTCCACACCGGCCATGCGCAGATCATCATCTACCGGTGGCGGGCTCACACACGGATCGCATTTCTGCGAAGGCGGAACCTGTGTGCCGATGTTCCAGGCGTATTCGAGAAAGGCCACGTTTTTTCCTTCGCGCTCCCACGATTTGTAATACATGTCTTTGTAAAACCGGCTGAATTTACTTTGATCAGAAAGTGTTGACGGAATATGTTTCGATGTTACCATTTCCACGGTGCGGTAGTTGGTTACTTCCACGCGGCCTTTGTTCGAAAACAGGTACACGATCATGTCCTGCGCCGATTTTGCATTGGCCATGCCGAGACGGATGGGCAGCATAAATTTCGGGGAGCTGTAGGTGATCTGTATCGGGCGCAGGTTTTTATCGGCGCGTTTTTCGTTTTCTTTTAAATTCACTTTCACCACGAAAAACTTCATGTTGCTTTTGATGTAGGGATCGAGCACTTCTTTGGCGCCCTTCGGAATTTTGTAGCCGTTATCGTTCAGCCAGCGTTCCAGTCCGCCCGATTCTTCAGCTGACAAAATGAGAATATCATATTCGCCAACGGTATATTTTGCTTCAATCGTTACCTGGTAGTTGCTGGTATTTACAGATGATTTCGATTCCAGCACCATGCCGCCCGAAAAGCTGGTAGCTGCCATGCGGCTTTTTTTATACCGGTGGTAAGGCATACTGCACGGCGAACGGTCGTTGTACGAAACCAGGCGCGGCGTGGAATAAGCATCAATGCGGTCGAACATGGAACGTTCAACCACTTTGATGTCCTTTTCGCCGATGACTACCGGAACGGGAACCACCATGGCAAAATCATTCACATCGCCTTCAAAGTCGCTCGACATGGTAACGGTGGTTTGTTCGCCATTCCGTACCAGTATCACCTGCGATGTTTTATTAAAAAGCTGCAGGTCGGCTTTGGCCACATAAAAACCGCAAAACGCCCACGAAGAGGCGCTCAGCAGCAGGACACATAAAAACAGGATCAGTTTTTTCATGCGGAATTTTTCGGTTTGTTTTTACGGCTCAGTGCAAAAAGCATCAGTGTAATGCTCAGTACCGAAAGAAAGGTAATTAAAATTCCGTTTCCGTCCGTTACGCCGGGCGATAACAGGCTGCCTGTTTTCTTTCCGGATGTGCCCGTGTTTTTCCGGATGTACCGGTTGTATTCTGAGGTGTAGCCGCTGTGTAATGCAGCATCCTGACCGGTAAGCACCGCATAATTATCCAGTTCCTGCTGCCGGCGTTTTTGCAGATCAATAAGGTAAGCGTTTGCTTTTTCACATTCGAAATTACTCACTGCCGGGTAGTGGAGTACGTAACGCGCCTGGTAATTTTCCTGGTTCGGGGTTTCGATAAACTGCAGGTCCTGCGGAAAATGTGCGCGGTCGTACGTAACATGCAAACGCGTGAAGTAAATAGTTCCCTGGTAACCACCGTGATATTGTTCCACCCAGTTTACACCGGCGCTCATCAAATCCTGCAGCATGGGCGGATCGCCAACGCACGGATCGCAGAACATGGTAACGCTGCTGCTGATGTCCCACGCGTATTCGAGCTGCACGGCGTTTTTGCCTTCTTTCGCGTAGGTTTTATAGTAAAGGTCTTTGTAAAATTTACCGAACTCATCCTTCACAAACAGCGGCACATCCTGGCCGGTGGGCATTTCCACGGTGCGGTAGTTGGTAACTTCGGTGCGGCCTACTTTCGAAAAGCAGTACACAATCATGTCTTGTGCTTCCTTCGCATTGGCCATGCCGAGGCGGATGGGCAACATGAATTTTTTCGAATCAAAATCAATCTGTATCGGGCGCAGTTTGGTGGTGTTCATGCGCTTCAGTTCGTCGGTGTTTGCTTTCACCACGAAAAATTTCATGTTGCTTTTTACGTATGGCTCTAAAACTTCTTTTGCCCCTTCGGGAATTTTGTACCCGTTTGCAATCAGCCATGTTTCGAGGCCGGACGATTCCGTAGCAGAAAGAATCAGGATATCGTATTCACCAACGGCGTAACGTGCTTCAATTTTTACGGTTTGGGCAACGGATGCAAACGAACCCGAAATGTTTACAGATGACGCACAGCAAAGGGAAATGGTATTGTCGCCGTAATAATACTGTGGTACAGGCGGCACATAACACGGATCGGCATCATTATACGAAACCAAACGCGGCCCGGAGTAATCATCTAATTTGCGGATGAGGTCGCTTTCAATTACACGCACCTGTTCTTTTTTCAGCACCACGGGTACCGGTACCACCATGGCAAAATCTTTTACATCGCCCTGGAAATCGCTCGACATGGTAATGGTGGAATGATCGCCATTGCGCACCATAATCACTTCCGATGTTTTGTTAAACAGTTTCGCATCGGCCTTGGCCACGTAAAAGCCGCAGAACGCGGACGCATCAGCAATAGCGATGAACACCAGCGCGAGGGAAAGGAGTTGTTTTTTCATGTGTGTGGGTTTTAAAAAAAAACAATCCGTTACGGTTTGCCGTCGTAACGGATTGTTTCGGTTTATGATTTCAGTTTTGCTTTGCGGGTCAGTACAAAAATGATGAGCGATAAGGTGAGCGCCGAAAGCAGCAGCAGGATAAAATCGCCGCGGTCTGTTTCCGAAAAAGGAGCAAGCAGGCTGCCCGTTTTTTTAGTTCCGGAACCGGATTTCTTTTTGATGTAGCGGTTAAATTCCGAAGGATAGCCCGCATGGTCCGAAACATCCTGCCCGGTAAGTTCGGCCAGGTTGTTCAATTCTTCCTGGCGGCGTTTCTGCAGTTGCACGAGGTAGGCGTTTGCTTTTTCACATTCAAAATTGCTCACAGCCGGTGTGTGTAAAACATAACGCGCCTGGTAATTCTGTTTGTTCGGCGTTTCAATAAACTGCAGGTCCTGCGGGAAGTGCGCGCGGTCGTACGTTACATGCAAACGCGTAAAATAAATCTGGCCCTGGTAACCGCCATGGTATTGTTCCACCCAGTTTACACCGGCATCCATTAAATCCTGCAGCATCGGCGGCGGCCCCACGCAGGGGTCGCAGAACATGCTTACGCTGCTGCTGATGTCCCACGCGTATTCGAGCTGCACAGCGTTTTTGCCTTCTTTCGCAAATGTTTTGTAGTACAGGTCTTTGTAAAATTTACCGAATTCGTCTTTCACAAACAGCGGCACGTTTTGCCCGGTAGGCATTTCCACGGTGCGGTAGTTGGTTACTTCGGTGCGGCCTACTTTCGAAAAACAGTACACAATCATGTCCTGCGCTTCTTTGGCGTTGGCCATGCCGAGGCGGATGGGCAGCATGAATTTTTTGGAGTCAAAATCAATCTGAATCGGGCGCAGTTTGGTGGTGTTCATGCGCTTCAGTTCGTCGGTGTTGGCTTTCACCACGAAAAATTTCATGTTGCTTTTTACATACGGTTCCAGCACTTCTTTGGCCCCTGCGGGAATTTTGTACCCGTTCGCAATCAGCCACGTTTCCAGCCCGCTCGATTCGGTGGCCGAAAGAATCAGGATGTCGTATTCGCCGACCGCGTAACGCGCTTCGATTTTTACGGTTTGTGAAACAGAGGTTGCCCCGTTTACAGAAGTAATCGATACTTCCTGTAGCGACATTTTGCTCGACTCCATATACACACGTTCGTACGGAACAGCACATGGATCGTCATCGTTATACGAAACCAGGCGCGGGCCGGAGTAGTCGTCCACCTTGCGGAAGAGTGCGGACTCCACGATACGGATCTGGTCGCGTTTCAGCACAACGGGAACAGGAACCACCATGGCAAAGTCTTTTACTTCGCCCTGGAAATCGCTCGACATGGTGATGGTGGATTTATCGCCATTGCGGACAATAATCACTTCCGAAGTTTTGTTAAACAACTGCGCATCGGCCTTGGCCACATAAAATCCGCAGAACGAAAATGCCGGTGCAGTAAATACAAACGACGCAGCAATAAATGTGATTAAGCGTTTCATGGGGTTCAGGATTTGGAAGCGTTTTTAGAAGCCGGTTTACGTGTGAGTGCAAACACAATAAGCGAAAGCGTGAGCACCGAAAGCAGCATGAGTGCAAAGTTCGTGTTGTTGTCGTTTTCATTAAACGCGAAAAACGAACCCTGTTTTTTACCGCTGCCGGTTGCCGATTTTTTGATGTGTTTGTCGTACTCGGTAATGTACGATGCGTTTTTGGTGATGTCCCAGCCGGTGAGGTCGGCCAGGTTATCCAGCTCGGTTTTGCGGTTGTTGTGCAATTTTACGAGGTACGCATTGGCAGCCGAACACGAGAAGTCGCTTGCGGGCGGGTTGGTGAGTACGTAACGCGCCTGGTAGTTTTCTTTGTTCGGGGTTTCAATAAACTGCAGGTCTTGCGGAAACGAAGCGCGGTCGTACGTAATGTGCAGGCGGGTGAAAAACGTGCGCCCTGAAATTTCCTGGCTCGCATGATACGTGTTGTAACTAACCCAGTCCACACCGGCATCTTTCAGATCGTTAAACATCGGCGGCGGGCCCACGCAGGGATCACAGAACACATTTTGTGTGCCGCTCACATCCCAGGCGTATTCCAGGAATGCCACGCTTTTGCCTTCGCGTTTCCAGGCTTTGTTGTAGAGGTCGCGATAAAATTCGCCGAACTTTTGTTTTACAAACAGCGGCACATGCTGGCCGGTGGCGGCGTTTACGGTGCGGTAGTTGGTGAGTTCCACGCGCCCGGTTTTTGAGAACGCATACACAATCATGTCCTGCGGTGCGGTGGCGTTGGCCATGCCGAGGCGGATGGGCAGCATAAACTTGGGCGAGTTAAACGAAAGCTGGATGGGGCGCAGCGTCTGCGTGCCGAGTTTTTTCTGTTCGCCGAGGTTTACTTTTACCACAAAAAATTTCAGGTTGCTTTTGATGTACGGATCAAGCACTTCTTTGGCACCGCTTGGGATTTTGTAACCGTTGTCGGTGAGCCAGCGCTCCAGTCCGCCCGATTCTTTCGCCGAAAGAATAAGGATGTCGTATTCGCCTACGGTGTATTTCGCTTCTACTTTTACCTGGTAGTTGATGGAATTTACAGATTCGTTCTCATACACCTTGTCAGCCGCCCCGGCCGAAGCAGGAACCATATCATAGTCGCGGTTGTAGTAATCATACCGCGGACACGGATCTGCATCGTAATACTCCACCAGGCGCGGTGCCGAATACGCATCTAATTTATCGAACAATGCGCGGTCGGAAATGCGGATGTCGTCTTTTTTCAGCACCACCGGCACGGGCACCACCATGGCGAAGTCTTTGGAATCGCCTTCGAAATCGCTCGACATGGTGATGGTGGAATGGTCGCCATCGCGCACCACAATCACCTGCGAGGTTTTGTTGAACAGTTTGATGTCGGCCTTGGCCACATAAAATCCGCAGAATGCAAATGCGTTTGCAAGTGCCAGCGAAAACATCCCGGATAAAATCAGTTTACGTTTCATGAGCTTATTGTTTTTGGAAGGCAAATAGGGGATGTCTACAAGCCAATGAGTAACAGGTTTTATTTATTTACAGGAACTTTTTTAACGTTTTTGCGCGTGAGCACAAATACGATGAGCGATACCGTGGTGAGTGAAAGCAGTACGAGCGAAAAGGAAATGCCGTTTTCATCATCGTCCGGGAAGGTGAACATCGCACCCTGTTTTTTGGTGCCTTCAGTGGTGCTCTTTTTAATGAACTTATCGTATTCGGTAATGTAGTCTTTGTATTTCGAAGCGTCCCAGCCGGCAATGCTCGCAAGGTTGTTCACTTCTTCCTGGCGGCGTTTGTGCAGTTTGGTGAGGTAATCGTTCGCCTGTGCGCAGCTGAAATCAGCGCCTTTGTGAACTGGGTTGTTCAGCACATAACGGGCCTGGTAATTTTCTTTGTTCGGTGTTTCAATAAACTGGAGATCCTGCGGAAACGTGCCGCGGTCATACGTCAGGTGCATGCGTGTGAAAAATGTGCGGCCTGAAATTTCCTGGCTGGAGTGGTAGGTGTTGTAACTTACCCAATCCACACCGGCGCTCTGCAGGTCGGTAAAAATGGGCGGCGGGCCTACGCAGGGATCGCACATCACGTTTTGTGTGCCGCTCACATCCCACGCGTATTCGAGGGTGGCGATGCTTTTGCCTTCTTTTTTCCAGGCTTTGTTGTAAACGTCTTTGTAAAATTCGCCGAACTTCTCTTTAACAAACAGCGGAATTTTTTGCCCGGTGGGTGCTTCTACGGTGCGGTAGTTGGTGAGTTCAATGCGCCCGGTTTTGGAAAATGCGTAAACGATCATGTCTTGCGGCGCAGTGGCGTTGGCCATGCCGAGGCGGATGGGCAGCATAAATTTCGGCGAGTTGAAGGAGATCTGTATCGGGCGAAGTGTTTGTGCACCGAGTTTGGCCTGTTCACCGAGATTAACTTTCACCACGAAAAATTTCATGTTGCTTTTTACATACGGTTCCAGCACTTCTTTTGCGCCGGCCGGAATTTTGTAGCCGTTGTCGGTGAGCCAGCGCTCTAACCCGCCCGATTCTTTGGCCGAAAGAATAAGAATGTCGTATTCGCCCACGGTGTATTTGGCTTCTACTTTTACGCTGTAGTTGGCCGAGTTCACGGATATATCTTCCATTTCCATGGATTTGTTTGCAGCCATGGGCACGGCGCGTCCGCTGTAATCGCCCTTGTATTTGCGGGGCGTGTAACACGGCTGCGGATCGTAATATTCCACAAGGCGCGGGGCCGAATACGCATCTAATTTGTCAAACAGCGTGCGGTCGGCAATGCGGATGTCGTTTTGCTGCAGCACCACCGGAACGGGAACTACCATGGCAAAGTCTTTTACGTCGCCTTCAAAATCGCTCGACATGGTGATGGTGGATTGTTCGCCGTTGCGTACAATAATCACCTGCGAGGTTTTGTTGAACAGTTTGATGTCCGCTTTTGCCACATAAAATCCGCAGAAGGCAGAAGCACTTTGTGCAAGCAGCACACAGCCGGCGAAGAGGAATGGTTTTATATAATTTTTCATGGTCGGTCGTTCTATATATCGTGAAAAGAAATCAGGATTTGCTTTCGGTTAATTGTTCTGCGCCGGAGGCTGCTGCGGGCGTTGCCTGCTCAGCGGGAGTAACCCACTGGAAACGTTTGCCGGGCAGGAAATAATCGAGTACCGGCACCAGGGGCGAGAGGAAGAACAGCGCCCAGATCGGAGCCGCATGCTGAATCTGCATCATGGCCTGCATGTACCACGCCACCGCGCCGATTGCGGCCGCCCAGCCGATACGCGCCCAGCGGTTGGCCGGTGTCTGCACCGGGTCGGTAATCATAAAGAACGAAAAGAGCAGGAGCGAACCCGAAGTAAGGATGTGTGTGAAACTATCCATCGGCCAGCCTTTGTACAGAATTTCGCGGCAGAAATGCAGTCCCAGGAAAGTGATCAGGAATGCCAGCGCCGTATCGAGGCGGCGAACGCGGAGCAGTACCACGAGGCCGGTAATGCCTACAATAAAGAGCAGTAAACCCTGGCTGCCCCACTGTCCCGGCGAAATCCACGCATCGCCCGTGATGAGGATGGTTACCACGATGCCGAAGTTGGTCGGGTTAAAAATGTGTTTTCCTTTCCAGCGGAAAATGTATTTGCTGCCGATGCTCAGTACCGCAGCCAGGGCAAATACCCAGATGCTGTTGGCGTGAAACATGAGGCATAAACTGAAGGAAGAGATGAGCGCACTTTTCAAACCGGCGTAATCTTTCGTGGTAAAATGAATGCCGATGGCCTGAACCGCCATGCAGGTCAATATCATCACGTTAAAACTGAGCAGGTTCACATTCCAGCCGAGGGCAAAAATGCCGAAAAGCAAAAACGTGAGCTGGAATAAAATCTGGTAATGGCGCGCGTCGGAACGGAAAAAATCAAGTACCGGTTTCACGCTGTTTATGGCTTGCTGCATGAAGCTGTTGCGTATAGTTGTAGTTGCCTGTTGCATGGCCTGTCGGATTTGTTATGCCAGAAAGATGCAGCCCGGCGACCATTTCCACAAGTTCGGGAACTTTTTTTGAATAAAAATGACTTTTTGGGCTGAATAGGCTGTTTTACAGTTGGTTTAAAATAGCAGGTGTGCTAATTACGTACCTTTAAAATAGACCTGTAATTAGTGGCAGCAGCAGTAGGCAGTGGCAGTCGTGATTTCGTAAGGAACAGATTCATATTCTGAAATATGAACCGACTGCCACTGCTGGCTGCCGCTTGCCGACTGGAAACGTATTTATTTTAGAAAAGCTTGATTTTGTTGAAGGTCTATTTTATAAGATACTAATACTCCGGCCGGATGATTTTTTTGGTGCGGTAGCCGTCGTCGTTACGCAATATAACGATGTACATGCCGTTCGGATAATTGATGAAGTTGAGATCGAAGCGGAGCCGGTCAACCATATAAAACGCATTGGCGTAAAACTGGCGCCCGTAATGATCGAATACATCTACATAAACAACGCCCGGATTACGCACAATGGCATCAATGGTAACGAGGCCGTATTGCTGCACGGGGTTGGGGTTCATGTCAAAATCAATATAATCGCAGATGCCCTGGTTCCAGGTGGTAACACCGGTGTTGCGGGCAAAACAATCGTTGCGGTAGGTGTAACCGTCGCAGCCGCACACCGGCTCAAATCGCGGGTCGCAGTAAAAACCATACTGCACGGCCAGTGAATCAATACATTGTGCGTTGGTGCGCCCTGCCGCAAACAGCAGAAAAAGAAAAAGCAACACTTGTCCCGTCCGGATCATTGCATAAAAATACAGTTTTTAGTTTTGATTAAAACGGTTTTCCCATGTTAACGAACCTGATTTTATGCACGGCCCTCTTCATTACTGGTGTTTCTTCCTGCACCACTGCAGCATCCGGGGGCAAAACAGCGGGCGACAGCCTTGCGGCAGAAACCGCGCTGCCCGAAAAGTCGCGCATTGATACCGCTGCCCGCATTGCGGCCTATAAAAAGGCCTGCACGGCTGTGGCCCGGAAACAGGTTGTTTTTCAGAAACGCTACGCCGCCGCCGATCAGCCGGCCCGCGATAAAATTACCGCGGAAGCCCGGTCGTACCTCGTGCGTATGCTTTCCGACAGCATTTTTCCCGGCTGGTACGAAACCACCTGGGATTTTAACGGCGTTTCGCAGGAACCGCTTACCGGACCCATTGCCTGCGGTTATTTTGTAACCACCACGCTCAAACAAGCAAAGTTTGATATTGACCGCGTATTCCTCGCGCAGCAGGCATCGAGTGTTCTTATAAAGAAAATGTGTGATAAAGACCGCATAAAAGTAGTTACCAACGGGCAGCTCGATAAACTGATTACGTACCTGCAGGCCCAGCCCGACGGCATTTACATTCTCGGGCTGGACAATCATGTGGGTTACGTGGTTAAAAAAGGAAAAACGCTCGACATGGTGCATTCCAGCTACTGGCCGCAGGTAAAAGTGGTGCGCGAAGAAATGGCAGAATCGGCCATTGTAAAAGAAAGCAAGTACTTCATGGTGGGCAATGTGCTGCACAGCAAAGCGACTATTGAAGCGTGGCTTACAGGGACAGCGATCCGTTAGTATAAAACAGAACGTTTTGCAAAATTTTGGTTTTTATAAAGTAGTTGTTGTTTCAAGTGGCAGTGGCAGGAGGCAGTGGCAGTCATTTTTACAAAGAACAGTTTGTATTCCGTCTGCACAGCGCATAACAGCAAAGCTGTTTGCGCTGTGCCATCAGGTCGCGCGACTGCCACTGCTGCCTGCCACTGCCACTGGATGCAGGATTTACTTAAAACATACTTAACTGAAAACGGTAGTTTTCAGTTGTTTAAACGGGCTGTTTTATAAGATCGTTTTATATCTTCGCGGTATAAACCGACAACATGAAAAAGTTTCTCAAACGTACCTTACTCGTTCTGCTGGTAATTATCGGCATCGGCATGCTTATTCCTGCATTTCTCAGCCCGGCTGTGCGTTGCGAAAATGCGGTTACAATAGATGCGCCTGCGGAGAATGTGTTTGAGCAGATTGCCAACTTTAAAAACTGGAACCGCTGGAGCGCCTGGAACAATATGGATCCGGATATGAAAATTGTTTATGGCGGTCCTGATGCCGGTAAAGGTTCGTGGTACACCTGGGAAAGCGAAAAGGGCGAAGTGGGCAAAGGCAAAGCCACCATTGATGCGGATGTGTATAATGATTCGATCCGTGTTAAACTTGATTTTATGGAAAGCGGCAATCCTTCCTACATGGTTTACCGGTTTAAGAAAGAAGGCACCGGCGTTAAAATCACGACCAGCTTCCGTTCGGAAATGGGTTACCTGATGCGTTATGCCACCGGCATGATGGAAACCGTAATCGGGCAGAAAACCGACGAGAGCCTGAAAGCCTTAAAAACCATTTGCGAAAACGGCCCGAAACAAACACGTTACGAAGTAATCAATTCCTGGCAGAACGAGCAACCCTACCTCGGCCTGCGCGATACCTGCAGCATGGCCACCATCGGCGCAAAATATGCAGCCAACTTTGGTGTCCTCGGCCAGGCCCTCGCACAAAGCGGCGGAAAAGGAGCCGGTGCGCCCTTTGCGATTATGTACAGCCCCGATACCGCACAAACTATTTTTGATCTCGAATGGTGTATTCCAACAGCTGCTCCCGCAACCGCTTCAGGCAATACCAAACCGGGAACGCTGAAAGCCGGCAAAGTGCTGCGTGTGGATTATTACGGTCCGTACGAAAAAACAATGGCTGCCTACGAAGCGCTGTTTACCTACGCTGCCGGTAAAAAACTGAAACCCGGTAAAGCCCGCGAAATTTACATTACCGATCCGACCGCTGAAAACGGCAAGATGGATCGTGTGCTGACCATCATCCTGCTGCCTGTGGAATAATCCCGCATTCCGCATTTGCCGGTTATAGCTTTTTTAGCAAATGCTGCGGGATACTCAAATTTAAGCGCCAGAAAAGTAATGATGTTCGAAAATTCAGCAGTAAATAGTTCTGACGCTTAATTTGGGATGAAATTTGCAGGTTACCTCCTGTTTTCCTATTTTTACTCTGAAACACAGGCAAAAAACACAAAACATGAAAAACGTAATCGCATTAATTGCTTTCCTTTTTATCGGGTTTGCAGCAAACGCACAGGCCGCAGGAGCCACCAATACCGCTGACCGCGAAGCAAAAGCACGCGCAGAAAAAATGGTGGCCCGCATGAAAGAAAAACTGCAGCTGACCGCTGACCAGGAAAAAGCCATCATGCCCATCATGGTGAAACACTACACGGACATGGACAACCTGAAAAAATCAGCCACGGCTCCGAATCCGCCCACCGACATGCAAAAGGCAAAAGCCGACATCCGCCGGGTTACCGACCGCGAACTGAATCGCGTGCTCACCCCCGAGCAGATGGTGAAATACAAAGAGATGCAGAAAAAACGCGGGGAAGAGGGACAGGGGAAATAGGAACGTTTTCTGAACGTATTACAAAAAAGGTTTTCGGTTTGATCCGGGAACCTTTTTTTGTTGGTGGGAATTTTTAGTTCCTGCTTCGTTTTATTTTTTTACAAAGCGTTAGTGGGTGGAATTTAGTTTGCAGTTGGCAATTTGCAGTTTGCAGTTCTGTTTTTTTTACGGGTGAAGCACCTTTTCCTTACGCAAATCAAAAACCAGCCCGTTTCGCCGAGGCGAAACGGGCTGGCTTTTCAAAGAGAATTGAGGAAAAGGAGCTTGTTCTGTTTTACGGGCAAAACTGCAAACTGCAAACTGCAAATTGCAAACTGAGATCAGGAGCTACTTTATAATAAACCCGGTTTGGGAATACGATTCGTTTTAAACGATCGCAGATTACTGTTTCTTCCAAACAATTTCACCGGCCAGGAAACCTTCTTTTTTCATGGAGGCGCGTACTTCTTCGCGGTAGGTTTCTGTGGATACGATAGCATCGGTACCGCCTACTTTGAGCGTGATGTCGTTGGTGATCAGTTTGTTTTTATCCACTTTCACGTGATATACGTAATACGTTTCAGCAGCTACGTCAACAACGACCTCCTGCAAAACCAGGAATGTTTTATCATCAATTACCGTAAGCCAGCCTTTGAACGAGGTGGTTTCGGACATAAACATGGAGCCTTTTTCAGTTACTTCAACGGAATAGGTGTTGGTTTCTTTGCCTTTGCTTACGATTACTTTTGTTGCTTCTGAACTGGTGGAGTCATTTTTCCACGTACCGATGAGGTCTTTGTTAATCGGTTCTTTTCCTTTTTCACCCAGCGGGTACTTGGAACTTACGGGGCAACCCATAAATGCAAATGCAACGAGGGCAATGACTGCGAAGAAGGCGATGGACTGTTTTTTCATGGTGTTCCGTTGTTTGGTGTAAAGTTAGCTGAAAAAGGATGATTAGGAATACGGTGTTATACGTATAATGCGGAGGGGCTGTTTTTGTTGCAGGTTTATGTTTGGGGAGCTTACATTGAAACGCTCATTTTATGGGTTCGGCAATGATCAACCTGGAAACGGAATCTGTAAAAAAATGCTGGCCATGCTGCTCAGGCGCGGGACAGTACCGGTAACATCACCTTGTTGTTTTTGAAAATATTTTCCTTGTCCTTTAATACAAACAGGTGCGTGTCCTCTTCATTTGATTCCTCAACTATAAAACCTTCTTTCGATAGGGGGGTAAAACCGAGGCAGGCCTCTTTTGTGTGTGCGCCGGCCATGCAATTCAGTAGGTCATCTATCCCGAAACGGGAATCGGTAAAAATATCATAACAGTGAAGCCGGTCGTCTTTAAGTTTAACTATTGCAACAGCATCATATTTTTCCATATAATAAATATCGTTTTGGAAAGCATGCATACAGTGAAATACAAACAGGCTTGTATTTGCTGCGGGTATTTCCGAGAACGGATTGCCAAGCTCGTATTTTTTGATGATCAAACGCCAGTCATCGGGGTTGTTAATGTCAAGTTTCCTGTACCCTCCGTCTGTCTTTTTTATGGATTTGCAGTAGCGGAACTCGTGGGCCAGTTCAAAACCAAATTTTGGATAAAAATTCACGACACTGTCATTCGCCAATAAATACATGGCATCGCATTTATCCTTCCATTCGTTTAATACAACATCCATCAGGTACCGGTTAAGTCCTTTGTTCCTGTATTCCGGCAACGTCATAACGGTGCTTATTTGTACATATCGTTTTTGTTGCCCTTTCCAGGTAATGTCATTTATACAAACCGCTACGCTTGAAACAGCTACATCACCATCCAGGATAACAGCAGGAATAAAACGATTTTCCCAATGTGGCGACTGATGCCATTTTTCAAAGTCTAACCCAAAACTGATTTTAGCAAGTTTAAAATAACTCATTCGCGTTGCGTTGTCGTTCAGCGCATTATTAATGCAGGTGTATTCGTGGCCGTTAATACTGCATTGCATGTTTTAGTCCTCCTGTTGTGGAAATATTAGAATCAGTAAAACTACAATTTCAGAATTACTTGCGTTGTGTCGGGTTTCAGAATTTACGATGCTGCATTTGGGAGTGCTGTTTTTGTTGGATGCTCCGGCTTTTGCCTTGCCAGGCTTCGCAGCTGCGCAGTTCGCCTACATGTCTATACTGGTGTTGAGAAATTCACCTTTCAGCGGACGAAGTCTCCCAATCCGAAAATACAAAAAAAGCCACCGGTAAAACAACGTTAGTGTTTGCAGGCTGCGAATCCTTTTATTCATCATTCAGCGAATGGATACCCTGCGCCTTCAGCCGTTCCAGTGCATCTTTCATGGCCTGGATTTGTTCGGCCGGATGCCCTTGCCATGTGGTAACTTCGCCAACCACTTTAAATGGCTCCGTTGAACGATACGATTTTGTCGGGTTGCCCGGGAATTTTTTGTCCGTCAGATCCGGGTCGTCTTCTATGGCACCGGTTGGCTCCACGAGGTAGATGCGTTCCCGTCCGTCACCGGCAACCAGTTCTGCGCCCCAGATTGCTGCATCCAGTGTTGCGGAGAGGAAAATGTATTTTGCGTTTTTACGCTGCCCGAAGTTGGAGTTGTAGCCCGGTGTAACCAGGTCGCCGATATGCAGGTCGGCTTTGGTGCCATGGAAATACGTTTGTGCAAAAGGTGCTGCGCCTTTTTTGTTTTGTTCCGGTTTGCTGGTGTCGGTGTTTTCCATTGGGCTGGTTTATTGTATGGTGGCTTGGCGTAGTTGGCGATTTTTACAAACACAAATTTTGATGCGGAGCACGAAACTCCGACAATTGCCAATGTGCTGTTAGTGGTTGTAAGCGCTACACCGTTTAAGTCGCTCATTAGAAATAATTTCTTAAGGTGTAAATGTTCACAAAGTAAAATATAGTCAAGAGAAGCCCTGTTAGCATAAATAGCAAAGTTTCTTTTTTGATTGATGCCCGGGTCAGATTTCGTTGGTAGCCTTTATATATAATGAACCCTAAAATTATAATGAATGCGTAAAGAATGGAATAAATACTAATTACAATAGCAGGCCAGATAATGTCACCCGCATGTGAGTAAATGCTAAAGCATTGTTCTTTGTAAACTATAAGTAAAACTGTCGAAGTCAGCAGTAGCGTTGAAGAAATTATCAGCGTTATTCTGGCAATACGTTTTAAATAACCAAAGATTCGGTCTGTTTTTGTAGTCGTTTGATTGATTTCCATTTTTTTGTCTGCCAAATGCTTTTTTACGCACCTTCCCCTTCAAAAAGTTCCCCAATCCAGCCCAAACCAAACGAGACATGAGCACCTACCAGCCCAGCTATTTCTTCCCACTCACCAGCTTCAACGTAATCCGCATCTCATCCTTCACGACCTTCGCTGCTTTCGGGTTCAGGCCCCAGGCTTTGCCGTCAATGGTAAATGTACCTTCGGCCAGTTGGGGCACGGTTCCGGTTATATTCTCCATTTTTCCGTTAAAGGAAATGGTATCTGTTTTATCGCGTATGGTGAGCAGGGCTTTAAATTCAGTTTCCGGGGCACGTTCTCTTTTTGTTTTGCCTGTTGAATCCGTATCAGGAAGCATTACGTTTGGCTGAACTGCCTCCAGAAAACGGATCGTTGCCACCGGGTACTTCTCCGCATTCAAATAATCCGGACTATTCATATCCAGCTGCCCCGAAGCATCCACCTGCAGGCTTTTCAGTTCGCGCATATTCAGGCGCACCACGCCGCCGGTGAGTTTGTCATCTTCGGTAAACCATGCACCGCTCAATACGGGAATGGTGCCGTCGGCCGAAAAGCTGGCTTCGTCCATGTTCACTTCCATGGTGGCATTGCCGAACTTTATTTTCTTTTTCACATCCTTCACCGTTTTGTCGCGCACCCAGCTTACGTTGCAGGCGATGGCATTCATCGGCACACTGTCGTGTTTAACGGCAGGTGGTTGTTTGGTAATGTTGCTGCTGTCGGTTTTGTCCGTTCCATTTTCAGATGGGCCGCATGCCGTAAAAGTTGCGACCAGTAAAATGATGGAGCTATTAAACAGCCACTGGCTGTGCTTTCCACTGAAATTCTTCACTCTGTTCAATCGCATGCATGATGGTTTTAAGCATTTCGTCGCCGTCCTGTTCAAAATCAATATCCAGGGGCGGTTTGAAACGGATGGTGAAACGGACGCCTTTCTTTTTCAGGCGCAATCCTTTTTTATCGAAGCCGCGGCGGAACCCGTCAATCACTACGGGAATCACCACCGGTTTTTGTTTTTTAATAATGTGCGTTACACCACGCCGTCCCGGTGCATACACCTTGGTGGTGCCCTGCGGGAAGGTGATTACCCAGCCATCGTCAAGCGCGCGGGTGATGTTTGAAATATCGTCCAACCGCACTTTGCGGTTAATGTCTTTGCCCGCATCGCGGAAGGTGCGCTGAATGGAAACCGAGCCCACATAGGCAAACAGGCGGGGCAGAAAACCGGCCTTCATCGTTTCTTCGGCGGCCACAAAATAGGTGTTGATGCGCGGGCGGAACAAATACCAGGGGCGGCGGATGCTGTTGCGGTACCCGCGTTTCACACTGCAGAACACATGCAGCATGGCAATCACATCGGCAAAATACGTCTGGTGATTGGAAACAAAAAGCACATTCTGGTCGCGGAGTTTATCAAGAATTTCCGTGCCTTCAATGGTTGTTTTATTGTACAGGTTATAGCGCGGCCACGTTATCCAGCCGATGAGGCTGATTAATATGCGCTTGAAAAATACAAGATGCCCAAACGGATCTTTCCGTAACATCGTTCCTCCCGTAGGCAACGAAGATACGGGTTTTGGATTTATTGTTTCACGAGGCGAATCGTGCAGGTTGTTTCGCCGCTAACCCGCACCACATAAACCCCGGCCGGAAGCAGGTTTACCGGCATCAGCGTTTTTTTGCCTTCCAGCACGCCCTGCACCAGCACCTGTCCGCGCATGTTGCAAATGGTATATGGCTGTCCTGCGTGTCCGGCTGAAAATTCAAGAAACTGTTCACCCGTTGCCGGATTCGGAAATAAAATAACCCCGGTTGCTGCTGCTGGTTCCGGAACTGCGGTGTAACTGTCGTTTTTAAGCGCAAGGCCCTGCTGCCCGCAGATGTAAACCACGTTTCCTTTCGAGTCAATTGATTCCATCGCCGAGGTGGACGTATAATCCAGGTTCCAGTTTTGTCCGCCGTTTACTGTTTTATAAATGTGATTGCGTTGCGGCCCTTCAATAAGATAACCGGTGAGCGAATCCAGGAACGTCATGCGCTGTATATTCGTAAGCGGAGCCATATTCACCAGTGTCCACGTGCTGCCCTGGTCGCCGCTGTAATACTGGTAACCATCTGCGGTCATGGCATACGCCTGCTGCGGTGTAAAAAAATGAATGCCGATAATGCCCCAGTTTGTTGCAGTGTGAATGGTATCTGCGCCGAAGGTTTGTCCGTAATCCGTGCTTTTGCGTACCGCAAAAGTTTTATAACCAACGAAAACGGAATCGGCCGGGGATACGAGTCCTTCCGGTACCTGGAACTGGATGATCGGTATGCTGCCGAAACTTTGTCCGCCATCGGTGCTTCTGTAAAGGCCGTTCAGCCCGGAATACAAACCGACCTGGCTGTTGCAGAAGCAGATTGATTTAATAAGGCATGTGCAGCTTCCGCTGTTTGCAAATGTTTGCCCGCCGTCAGTGGTTCTGCGCAGGCTGCCCGAACCGCTTGCCACGAAACCCGTATCGGGTGTATGGAAATAATGCGTTAAATAAATTAACTGGCTTGGCTCCTGGTACGTTGTAAAGGTGCCACCGCCGTCAAAACTTTTGAGCAGGATGCCATCGTCACCCGAAATAAAAACCGTGTCGGCCGCCAGCGCCTGCACGTGCAGCAGGTCGAGCGTGGTGTTGGTGGTGAGTACATTCCAGCCGTTCTGGGCAGGAGCTGTAAAAAACAGAAGGGCAAGCAGGAGGGTGAGTGTAGCGTTTTTCATCGGGTGTTGGACGGGGTTAAAAAAGAATGGTTTAATTGCGGCCGAAAAGGTACAATAATTTCATTCCGGCTCCGGGCCGATGTCCGGGCAACCAAACCGTTTCCGTACATTTGTGTATGCCACAAAATACCCTGCACACCGTTTCGCGGAAACTGCTTTACCTGCTGCTGCCGTGCGTCCTGTTTTTGTGTACGGGCTGTTTTGAAATTCTCGAAGACATCACCATCAAAGCCAACGGCACCGGCACGTTTTATTATACGGTGAACATGAGCCAGAGCAAAGCCAAACTGAAATCGGTAATGGCGCTCGACAGTGTAGACGGTTACCGCATCCCGAAACGACCCGATATTGAAAAAGACCTCGAGAAAGCAAAAAAAACACTGCAGGGCGTAAAAGGCATTTCCAATGTACAGCTCACGTCCAATTTCGACGATTTTATTTTTTCGTTGAAATATGATTTTACCTCCGTGGCTACGCTCAACGAATCGCTGCAGGCACTGGCGCAGGCATTCTCCGATGAAAAACAACGCATCCCGGGAGCAGACAATAATTTTTCGCTGACCTCGAAACTGTTTGAACGCAAAAGCAATTACAACGCCAAAAAAGAAAGTACCAAGCTGCGTGCAAAAGATGCGGAGATACTTTCGAAAGCCACGTACACCAGTGTGTATCACTTTGAAAAAACAATAACGAAGTGTTCCAACAAAGACGCGAAGCTTTCGCCCAACAAAAAAAATGTGATGGTGAAAGTAAACCTGCTGCAACTGGTGAAAGGCGAAAAACAGATTGCCAATCGCATTGAACTGAACTAAACAAACACTATGAAACATCTTTTTGCTGCTGCCTGCCTGCTTGTGCTGGCCAACGCCAATGCACAGGAACTGGCCGAGCGCATTCCCAAATCGGCTACCATGGTGATGACCGTGAACCCCGGTCCGCACGTGAGCAACGGCGACATTGCCAGCATTGCCAAACTGAAAATGTTTACCGGCGGTACGTACATGTATGACGATTCGGTGATGGAGCCGGCCCGCAAAGTGGTTACGGATATTTTCAGCAACGCTGCCGAAACGGGTGTGGATCAGACCAGGAAAATATTCCTGTTTTATGATGTTACCGACAGTATTTCCGGCTGGACGTACCTCGTGCCGCTGGCCAATGTGGGCACATTTAAAACGTACCTCACCACCAAACTGTTTTCGGAAGCGCCCGCAATTGAATCGGGTTTCGGGTTTGAATATGTGCACAAACAGAAATTAGACATTGCGTTTACCAGCGGCTTTGCCATGATTATGCTGGCCGATTATAACCACTGGTACTATAATTCCGATCTGAATTATGCGGTAACAGCGATGGCCGAACCTGTATACGATTTGGATACCACTGCAGCTGAACCGGCGCTGGCCGACGACAGTACGCAGCAGGCGCGTATCCGCGAAATGGAGGCGGAGCTTACAAAAATGAATGCGCTCGAAGGTGATTCGTTGCGTGCGTTTGTGGAGCGGCAGCAGGAGGTGCAACTTTCGCCATACGAACTAGCCGAGCAGAAACAGGAGCAGGAACGCGAACAAAAAATGGCCTTCCGTTCACGCGAACGGTTGCGTTATTACATGGCCCTGCTGCCCGCCGATGCCATTACCGCAAACCGGAATTTCCGCACCATACAGGCCGAACCGTTTGAAGCGGCTTTCTGGTACAACTACGGGGAACAGATTAACCGCGAACGGAACAGGCAGTACGATATGTTCCGGTATAACAATATGATAGATACCGCGCAGCAGGAAAAACGCCTGTGGGACGACAGTTATTTTGTAGCACTCGCCCGTTTCCAGGGCAACGAAATGGTGGTAACGCAGCACCTCTACCTCAGCCCGAAAACAACGCTCGAAACCAAGGGCATGTATCACGGCAAGGTGAAAAAGAAAATGTTCCGCTACGTGAAAGCGCCCAACCTGATGGGTTACGCCGCGCTTTCGATGAACAGCGAAAAACTGATGAAGTTCAGCGGAACCGCTTACCGCGATGCGATGTCGTATTACAACAGCATGACGCAGGGACTGGTGTTTACCAGCTGGGACATTGCCCGCGTGTTTGTGGATGATGATGTGCTATACAATTTATTTTCCGGCGACATGCTGTTTGCTGTTACCGACCTGCGTCCGTTTACCGCTTCGTATGTGACGTACGATTACGACGAAAACTTTAACCGTACCGAAGTGCGGCAGGAACGTACCGAAATTATGCCGGAGTTTGTGGGCGTGGTTTCCATCGGCAAAACAAAAGAAGCGCAGGAAATTCTCAGCATCATTGAAAAAGCCCGCGGCATCCGCAAAGAAGGAACGGACTACTACGCCATCAACATGCCGGGCACGTATGAGTTTAAAACCTACATCGCACTGCACAAGGGCCTGCTCATCATCACCAACAACGAGGAGTTGATGAAGGACAAACTGAAAAAAGGATACAACGGCAATGAAGGCATGAGCCGCAAACAGGTGAAGGCCGCGCGCCGCAGTCCGCTGATGGCTTACTGGGACAGCAACAAATCGCTGGAGCTGATGGAAAAACAGTACGGCGAAAAAATGAGCAAACGCGAAAAACAGCTGCTGGCTGATATGCGCGCCAATGTAAACAACGCCTACCTGGCCGGCACACGCCCGCAGAACGGTGTGCAGACTGCCATACTGCACGTGAACCTGAACGACTCGAAAGAGAACGGGCTCATCCGCTTTTTCAAAATCATGGACATGATGTACCGGTTTTAAAAATGTAAAACCATGCGTACTGTTTTTCGCCGCATCGTACTTGTGCTGTTGCTGCTGGGCGGACTGGGCTGCCTCGGTTACTGGCTCATCATGCGCCGCACGTTTCCGGAACATGCACAATACATTCCTGCAAACGCATCGTATGTAATTACTGTTAACCTGCGCGAAGTGGGCAAAGACCTGCTGCAGGGCGGAAGCGGTAACAGCAAAAGCAGCAGCGCAAAAGACACCTCACTCACCGGCATCCTGCGCGAACGCAAAGGCAGCGGTATAAAACTACTTTCGGATGTGCTGGTGTTTGGTGTGCCGGGAACAGACAGTGTGGCCGGATATGATGCTGCTGTTTTTCAGTTAAGCGACGCAGCAGCATTTTCCGCATTGCTGCACGAAGTGATCCAGAAAAAAATACCCGGTACCTTTTTCGAAAACGGCAACCGCCACGCCTGGCGCAATACCGAGAAACGCCTGTTGCTGGCCTGGGATGAAACCACTGCGGTTGTAATGCAGCATCACGAACAGGAAGGAAAACAGGAGCGGGCTGAGGCTGCGCTGTTCAACCTGTTCGCACAAACGCGTGCGCAGTCGCTGTGTAGCAATGCGGATTTTGTAAAACACCAGGACGAAACCTTCGACATCGGTTTCTGGGGCAACGTGGAACAACTGCAGGCGCACCCGCCTTCCATGGCCATGACGTACCTGCCCGGCTCGGAAACGCCGCCTGCTTATATACACGGCATTGTTCGTTTTGTAAACGGCAACATCGGCATTAACCTGCGCGAAGTATATGGCAACAAACCGAAGCCGAAAGAACGTACGGCAGCCCCCATTCTTCTTGTAAATGAACAACAGATTATAGGGTGCTGGCAGGGCGATCTTGGTCCGGTGAAAAATTTTCGCGGCAACATGATGGGTAACTGGCTGCAGCAGCAAACGACTTCCGCGCAGGCCATCCGCGAATGCCTCGGCGGTTATTATTCCGTAACGCTGCACGATACGGTGCATTACTGGAAACGTTTTGTGAAAAACACCTACAACGAAAACTTTGAAATGGTGGAAATGCCCGATTCAGTGGAGACCACCATGCCGGGCATCACGCTTTGTTTCGAAGTAAAACAACCGGGCCGCCTTGATACGTTGCTCGCCGAATGGTCCGGGCGCGATTCGCTGGAAAAATTTGGAGAAGGATTTATGGGCCTCCGTGGTGACTACCCCCTGCTTATTACGCATCGGGCAGAATGTCCGGATCGGCTCGTGATATCATCATCGTTTCCCCAAAACTTTTGCCAGAAAGACCCAAGAAAAAGGCACCGCTTGGAACGTATCAATGGATTTATTGTTCCGCCAAAACTGGTGCAATCACTTGAAGCTGATTCGCTGCAGATACCCGGGGCAGGGCAGCTGCTGCAAACTTCCGGAAAAACCATCAAAGAAATAAGCTGGAGCAATCCCGCCCGCGTAAACGATCAGCGCATTACCGAAATCCGTGTTGAGTTCATCGATCCGGATGTGAACGGGCTTACGCAATTATTGGGGCTGTTGAATTTTTGATTTTTGATTGGCGATTTTTGATTTACCAGATCCAATAAATCAAAAATCGCCAATCAAACAATCAGGATTTGTTTTACCACCTGGGATTGTGCCGCATCATGTCACCCCTTCGGGGTTCTCAAACTAATTATTCCGTTTGGGCTATAATCATTCCATCCCTTCGGGATTCCATCGTATAGCCCGCCGTAATTTTTTGTTTTTCATTCGATCTTGTAGTGGTCGTATTATTTATGTCACCGCTATTCATTATGCCTAAAATCCCTCCGGGATTGCCTGAGCGCTTATGATTATTGCTCCGGACGGATGGCATTGTCCAAATCACAGATAGCCCATGCGCTTTTTGTTTCCACAATGAAATCCCGAAGGGATGGAATGATTGTGGAACAAAAACAGGAAGATGGATTAAAACCCCGAAGGGGTGACATGATATTTCCGAACCAATATCATCTGAAATGAAAAGCCCGCATTACCCGATAGTTGATTTTTGATTGGCGATTTTTGATTTACCTGATTCAATAAATCAAAAATCGCCAATCAAAAATCAAAAATGCTGAGTCGAAACAATGACTACTGCGCACGGTTCACTTAATCATTCCCAGCCCCTCCAGCGCCGAGCTGTCATTCGGTTTGTACAGCAGCACTTTGTTGAAGAGGACGCGGGCTTCGCTCATTTTGCCGAGGAAGAAATTCGTCCAGGCGCTCATCAGCATGCTGTCGTAATCGAACGGGTAGAGGTTGAGTGAAACGTCGAAATACTTTTTGGCGTTCACGTAATCTTTGCGGTAGTAGTAGATGAGCCCGAGGCGGTAATTGGCCGAGGTGTTTTTTTCGTCCAGCTTCAGAATGCCGAGGTATGTTTTTTCCACCTCGTTCCATTTTTCCTGTTTCGAAAGCGGGTTAATGATGCCCCACAGCGGCTCAGTGGCGGCGGGCATAAGCGTTACGGCTTTGCGGTAAAATTTCACCGACTCGTCAAAGTTGCCGTTCATGTAATGCAGCCAGCCGAGGCGCAGGTTCATTTCGTACGAACCTTCGCCATACGCCACCTGGATGTCGTTGATGGCCTGCGCGTAATTTTTCTGCGCTTCGTGCACGTAGCTGTTCGTAAACGCATCCTGCAGCGCTTTGTTGTTTTGTCCGTAAAGGGTGGCCGATGTCACTACCAGTGCAATCGTTGCCATTTTTCTCAGAATCTCCATTTGATTGTTGTTGTTAAAAAGTGAGCGGAATAGTTAAAACGGGTTGTCGTAAAATCGGTTGGCGTTTTGTATTGCTGGTACGATCCTTCGCGCAGCTGGAAATGATACCCGGGAACAACTTCCAGTTTGCGGAAACAAAAACGCAGGTCGGCACCAGCATTTACTTTTACCGGGTCGGCCGTGTTGTAGGTTAAGAAGCCATAATTCGTGATGTATTGATTCAGATTACCAAACGAAGCGCCGGCCTCGTACCACAGTTTGTCAGTGATACGTCCGCCCACCTGCTGTGTGAAAATGGTTTGAAATGTTCCGCCATTCTGCAACCCGGCATACATGGTGCGTGTGTAAAAACGCGTGTTGCCGAACGGATACCAGAGCAGCGACGCTTCGCCCTCCAGCTGCGAACTGTTGCCGAGGCTGGCGGCGTGAAGGGTGAGTGAAGGGACCACATTGCCCATGCGTTTGCCGATGGAGAACGATCCTGAAAAATTGAGGAAGCGATCGTTCAAGGTCATGTATGGGAAACGCGGGTTGTTGGTATCCGGATTTGCTTTCAGCGTGCTTGTGCTGGTACTGTAAAGTCCGAGCCCGCCGCCGAGCATCCAGCCATTTTGCGACTGCCAGGTGATTGCCGAGTTGAACTGGAAATACTTGTTGGTAAATTGCTGTGTGATATTTTCATTGTTCAGCTGCACGCGGCCCAGTGCTTCGGAACGGAACAGGCTGAAGCCGTTATACCAGTTGAAGCGGTTGCGCAACGTGTGCTGCAGCGCAAAACTGCCCGCATACACATTGCCGTTGAGCGAACCGTCGGCCATGTAATAATTGCGGCCGTTGATGTCATCATTCTGATGCGCGCTGATGTTGCCGGTGGCGGCCATGCCGATGCCGAGTGAAACTGTGCGTAGATTACCAGTGTGCCGCGTTATTTTTTCGCGCAACGTAGCCGAAGCGTTGGCTGCAAACGCATCTGCATTTTCGGTGCGGCCGCTGAAGAGGTAACTGTAGTACAGGTATTCTTCCGGTAATGTGTCGGCCGGATTCATGGCGTGTGCTTTTTCAAAATGCGCGATGGCCTGTTCGTAGTGTTTCTGTTCATAATACGCAATGCCGATGCGCATCCGCAGGTAATAAAAATCAATGCCGTTGGCCAGTGCTTCTTTGCCGGTGGCCTGCACCTGGTCGTATTGCTTACTGATGAAGTAGGCATACGTCAGGCTGTCGGCGCGGCTCCAGGTAATTGGTTGCTGCTGTGCATGTGCGGCACCGGCTGCAAAAAGAAAAAACACGATCAGGATACGCATACTACTGTTTTTGAATGATTTTTATGATGGATGGTGAACCGCTGTATTTTATTATCGGCCAGTTCCAGTTCAAACGAACGGCGGTTGCTGCTGCGGCCCATAAAAAACGCTTCTGCTTCTGTACGGAGAATTAATTTCCCCGGTGCCAGTTCATTGTCGCAATACGTAAAATGCGATGAACAGGTGGCGCGCGTAAACAGGTAGAACGGTGCAAAAAAGTCCTGTATCCAGCGCAGCAGCGGCGGATTAAAATGCACCAGCGGTACGCTGTCGGTGGTGCGGATGTCGTTGTAGTAGCCCAGCAGCACGCGATATGTGGCGAGGTAAAACGAAAACAGCAGGCTGCGTTTATCGCCTTCAAAATCGTAGCAGTAAAACAGCGTGCCGTCGTTTACAAACCACGCGGTGGAGCGTGTGGCGGCACACCAGAGGTACGTGCGGTTCCAGGCATCGGTAAATACCTCCCAGTGGTGTTCATCGGTTTCGTTGCGGAAATGCAGTTTCATGCCCGGTACAAGTGCAAATGCATTTTTCAGCAGGCCGCTGGTTTCCACATTGCTGATGATTGCATTTTCTGCAGGCACTTCAAACGTGCGCAGGTGGCGACCTTCAGCAGTGTGTTCAATGAACCAGGCGAGGGGATAGGCTACTGTTTTTGCACCGGGTGTGGGTACGGTCTGTAACTGAAAATGGATGTGCGGTTCGGGCGAACGGCCGCTGTTGCCGCAGGTGGCGAGCGGTGTGCCGCGGGTAACATACTCACCCACGGCCACTTTAAACGAATCTTTTTTAATATGACTGAGTTGTGAAAACAAGCCGTTGAGGTGATTGATGATGATGGTGTTGCCCCAGTTCTGCGCGGTATTCACATCACCGATTTCGTTTTCATCTACGTTGTTGATGATCTCGTACACATACCCGTCAAGCGGCGCTACAACCGGTTTGTCGTAGCAATAAAAATCGCTGTGCGTGGTGCCGGGATCTTTGTAGGTTTTGCGGGTTTCGTCCGTAATCACAAAATCAAGTGCCTTGCTCCAGTCGCCGAGGTGTGTAATTTTTCCGTCGTAGCCCTGGCTCACCTGCCATTCGCCCCAGAACGGCAGCGCCACTTTGGCGAGGTGTGCGTAGGCAAACCGTTCCTGCGCCACCACCTGTTTGTAAATTGTTTTTTCAGCGGAATAATACTGCAGCGTTACCAGTTGCAGGAACCGGTGAAACCAGCGCTGGTGCAGGAAAAACAAAAACAGGATGGTTACCAGGCTGAATGGCAGTGTATAGGTTTTGAGCTGCCACACACCAAGCACTTTGCCCGAGCCGATGTGCACCATAAGAATGAGCGGAGCCAGCAACACCACGGCGAAGTAACTCTTCCAGTTGGGCACGATGTAAAAACAACCAATGCCGATGCCCATGAACACATAGTTGCTGCCGACCAGGAAATAATCGAGGTCCGCAATGTTTGCACCGTACAGGTTGTAAAACAAATACGCAGAACCAAAACCAAGAAACGAAAGTGTAAATGCAATGCGCGAAAAGAAAAGCAGTCCCGCCGCCAGCAGCATGCCCGCCAGCACGCTGTGCTGAAAAAATGTTGCCGAAAGTGTTTTGAAATACACCAGCAGAAACGCGGGCAAAGGCAAATCATTAAGCGAAACGGCTAAACGATACACCCCCGAAGTCGCCGCATGCATTTCATAGTTCGCGGTATAGATGTACGTTTCATTCAATGCCAGGTTGCTGAAATTGCCCGCAGCAAGATAAACGAGCCAGTAGGTAAGCAGAAACGGAAACGACAGGTAAGGCAGTTTGTATTTGGCCAGCAGCGAACCGAGCGCAGCAGTAACCAGCAGCAGCAGCACCATGGCCATGACAAAGAACAACACGAACGCGGTACTGAACGCATATTCGTACCCGAGGGCCATGCCCAGCAGCAACGCGTTAAAACCAAACAAACCTTCGCGGATGTGATCGCGGTTGAGTCCGCCCAGCAGCGCCAGTGCATTCACCATCATCACCGCCCCCAGCCCGCATGCGCCCAGCTTCACATCAATAAAGGTGATGGCCAGGATAACACCGGCAAACCACTTGTTCAGCGAGAAAAAGATCTGGCTGTAGCTGTGGAGAACGGCGTCTGTGAAATGGATTAAAACGCTCCTGGAGAATTGCATACCTGTTTTGTTTCTGGTTTGTTTCAGATCGTTCTTTAAATTTTCAATGTTCAACGCTCAATGTTCAATGCTCAAGTGGTTTGTTTTTTTGTTGCGCATTGAAAATTGAACATTGAGAACTGGACATTCGTTTTGTGTTACAACTTAAACTTTCCAAGATGCTCCGGCAGCTTTTCGTATTTCAGCATCGTGTCAAGTGATTCATGATCGCGGATGATGTGCGGCTGTCCTTTCATGTCTATCATCACCACCTTGGGGCGCATCTGGATGAACTGCATCCACTGCGTCATGTTGTAGGCGCCTACACGGTGCACCACCACGTGGTCGCCTTTGTTGAGCAGGGGCATGTTGATGCTTTCGCGCACCACATCAATGTTCATGCACAGCGGACCGTAGAGCACCATGTCTTCGGTCTGGTGCGAAAAATCCTGCGCGGGCGAAATTTTGTGGTTGTACCAGAACGCGGTGAAGAGCAGGTTCACCCCGAAATCGAGAATGGTGGCGCGTCGTCCGTCGCTGAGGCGTTTGATGGCCAGTACCGAGCCGAGCAGCCAGGCCGCATCGTCAATGAGTGCACGGCCGGTTTCAAGGAACAGCGTGGGCAATTCGTTCTGTTTAAAACCAACGCTTAGGATAGCGGTGGATATTGCTTCTGCGTAATCGTCAATCGCTGGTATCACGTCGGCTCCCTGCAGGTATGAGCCACGGAGCGTATTGGCAGAAGCAAATCCACCGCCAAGATCGAGGTACTGTATGTTTTTATCGTAACGCTGTTTGATGTGCATGGCCAGGTCGCACAGTTTGAGTGCGGCCGCGGCGTAAGCCTGTGCGCTCAGCATGTAGGTGCCGATGTGGCAATGCAATCCCACCATGTCGAGCTGTTCGTGCGAAAATATTTTATTGATCGCATTCCAGGCCTGCCCGTTTTCGTAATTGAATCCGAAGCGGTCCCACATCGGGTAAATGCCCACATCCATGTTCACGCGTATGGCCACGCGGGCTTTGCGGTTGGCGCTGTTCTTTTCGGGATTGCGCAGCAACTCGCTCAGCATGTACAGCTCATCGAAGTGATCGATGTGAATGAGCGAGTTATTTTCCACAGCCAGCAGCAGGTCGGCTTCGGATTTGTCCGGACCGTTAAAAATAATTTTGTCGCCGGGAACGCCGTTTGCAATCGCCTTGTTGTATTCAAAAATAGAAACCACTTCGGCCCACGATCCTTCCTGGTGAAAGGTATTGCACACGGCATTCAGGTAATTGGTTTTGTAACTCCACGCAAACTGCACTTTCGGGTAACGGCTCTTGAATGCGCGCACCGCGTCCTGGTAGTTTTTGCGGATCTGCCGTTCCGAAATCACGAAACACGGGGAACCGTAATCGGCAATCAGTTTTTTTACGGGCACGCCTTCAATGTGCGTAACAGGTGCATATTCAGTGCGGGTGCCGAATTTATTCATGGTGCCGGTATTGAGTTTTACAATCACCGGGCGTTCATAGGTTGCTTTGGTCATGGGAGGTGCGTTTTGAAAAATGAAATGGAAATTTGTTTTGTAGGAACCTAAAGTTCGCCCTGCGTGGAAATCTGCTCGAACTCACTCAGACTTACAATCTGATCGAAACTATACCGGACAAACATTTTTCCCGTATCGTATGTCGTGAAAGGCTCCACCGTTTCTCCGAGTGCGAGGCGTACCAGTGCTTCCGGGTGATTCTGTCCGCAACCTTTTGCGAGGTACACCCAGGCCGGGAAACGCGGATTCATTTCGAGCAGGTAGTAGATGCCGTCGTTCGAACGGATGAACTCCAGTTCACAGCCCCCGCGCCATTTTGAGTTGCCGATTACGCGGTTGGCAATTTTAATCAGCTCTTCATCATCCAGCGAAATACCGCTCCATGCTTTGCCTTTGTCGGTGATGTACAGTTTGCGCATCGGCACCGCGCCTACACAGTTTCCCTGGCCGTCGCCGATGGCGGTTACGTTTACCTCGGTACCGGAAACAAATTCCTGCACAATGATCGGCAGGCCCCATTTGGCGGAAATTTTATGAAAATAACTCACGGCCTGTTCGGGTGTGGCGGCAATGGAAGCATCATAATATTTGCCTTTGATGACGAGCGGATAGGTGAACTCGTTTTCGAGCTGATGCACTTCGTTTGCTGAATAAATCATTTTGTGATACGGCACTTTTACGCCGTTGGCTTCGCCGAACTGAAACAGCACCGACTTGTGACGCGCCTCGAACTGTTCCATGGTGGGCAGAAACATGCCGATTCCGAATTGTGTTTTCAGCTGCGGTGCGAGGCGGATGAAGTTGTGCAGCTCTGCATCAAAATTCGGGATGATCACTGCAATGTTTTCTTTGGCGTGGATGTAGGCGAGGCGCTCGAGCAGGGCAGTAGTGCCTGCAGAAGGCATCGGCACCTGGTAGGATTTATCTACAAGGTCGTGCATGTACAGTCCCGGTTCCAGCGATTCGTAACTGAGGCCGATGATGCGTACCTCGAAACGTTCGCTTTCTTTCAGCGCGCGGATAACCGGTATGCCCGGCCCGGGTGAATCAATGTTGTTGAGCCCGCTGACGGCTACAGTGATGCGCTGCTTACTCATGGCCGGTGAGTAATTGATAGTTACGTAACATCACCAGGAAATCATCCATGTCTTTGTCCACCGAAGCGGCATCAATCGCATATTTCTCCACAAGGGCGCTGGTGATTTCTTCGCGGTTTTTTCCTTCCTTCAGCAGGCGGATCACATCCTGTCCCACCGGGTTCACGGAAAACGAATCGCCGGAAGAAGGATTAAAGATGAAGCCGGTTTCACTCACGGCAATATTTCTGTTCAGTTGCATAGCGTTTAGCGTTGTTTGCATGTATGACGCCGCAAAACTGCAAAGGATTATCCGGCCTGATGAGGAACAGGGTGTATGCCCGGAATGTATCGGCGAATGAATAAAAAAAAGGGAGTTTGTACTTTAAACCGGGAGGTTTGTGCCTTGTTTGGTGTTACTATTTAGATTGATTAAACGTAAGCTGGTGGTACTTCCGGGGATTTAGTTTGCAGTTTGCAGTTTGCAATTTGCAGTTCTGTTTTTACTTCAGAAGAAGAACCTTTTCCTTACACCATCAAAGCAGTCCGCTTTTTCGCCCCGGCGAAAAAGGTCGTCTGTTCAGTTTAAATCCCAGGAAAACGAACGTGTTTTTTATGCGGGCAAAACTGCTAACTGCAAATTGCAAACTGCAAACTGGTCCAGGAACTGCGCTGAAAAAGGATGTCCGCTATTATAAAACTGCGCTTTACAGCAAACTCATTTCCCCTCTTTCATATACACCTTAAAAAATGCCTCTTCGTATTTGGTACCGATGGGCACTTCGGCGGTGCCGAGGGAAATGACTTTGCCGCGCACGGATTCGATGCGGTTGAGCGGCACGATGTAGGAACGATGCACGCGGATAAATTCATCGGGCGGCAGTTTTTCCATCACTGCTTTCATGCTCATGATGGTAAGTACCGGTTTTTTGCCGGGCTGGTGAATTTTAATGTAATCGTCGAGCGTTTCGATGAACACAATTTCGTTGACCGGAATTTTCACCAGCGCATATTCCGAACGCACGTACAAAAAGCGGTTCGGACTGTTGTCGGTTTTGCGGAGGTAGTCGAGAAAATCTTTTGCTTTGGCGGTGGCCTGTTCCAGGCGTTTCGGCTCAATCGGTTTCAGCAGGAAATCAACGGCGTTAACGTTAAACCCTTCCACTGCGTATTCGCCGTGCGCCGTGGTAAAAATAACCATCGGTGCTTTTTCGAGCGATTTGTAAAACTCCACCCCGTTCACATCCGGCATGTTGATGTCGAGAAACACCAGGTCAACCGGAAATTCATCCAGGTACTTCAGCGCTTCGGAAGTGCGCGTGAATGTTTTCTGCATGTGCAGGTAAGGGATGCGGCTGCAAAATTCAGCAAGAATTTCAAGCGCCAGCGGTTCGTCGTCAATTGCGATACAGTTCATCAGTCAAATTGAATTACCAAATCTACCAAAAAATCGTTTGCGCCGTTACGCATAATCAGGTCGTGGCGTCCGCCGTACACCTGTTCCAGCCTGCGCTTTGTGTTTTCGAGCCCGATTCCGCCCGAATCGTGGTTGCCCGAGCGGTGTTTCGGTTTTTTGTTGCGCACGTGGAAACGGAGTTTGCGCTCGTCATCTACGCGTAACTGGATGAGTATCGGCGAATCTTCTTCGGTACTGATGCCGTGTTTGAATGCGTTTTCAATAAACGTCATCAGGATGAGCGGAACGATGGTTAAACCGCTGAAGTTGCCGCTCACTTCAAACGTAACGGTGGTGGAACTGGTGAGCCGCAGTTTCTGCAATTCAATCAGGTTGCGGATCTGCGCAATCTCCAGTTCCAGCGAAACCGTATCGTGGTGCGCCTCGGTAATTACATACCGCATAATGGCCGACAGGCGCGAAACTGCATCGGGTGCAGCATCTGATTTTTTTACCGTCAGTGCGTAAATGCCGTTGAGTGTATTAAACAGGAAATGCGGATTGATCTGCGCTTTCAGAAAAGCCAGTTCCGCATTCGCTTTTTCGTTTTCGGTTTCTTTCCAGCGGTTGTAAAGTTTTATACCGATGCTCACGGTGAGCAACACAAAAATGCGGAAATACGTTACTCCGAACGGGATGATGTAACCCCGGCTGCTGCCCGCCTCATCGCCCGCCGCCTGCGCCACCACTTCCATGCGGCTGAGCCCGGTGAAATGATGCAGGAGCACAATCAGTCCCGCCGCACCTATGTTAGCCAGCAGAAACAAAATGGTTTTGCGCCGCAGCAACAGGTACGGAATGGCGAGGTTGAAGTTGAAGTAAAAATAAAGCAGCATGAAAAAGCCCGAAAGCAGGTAGTTCAGCAGAAACGAATTAGCAATCAGCCCCGCGTGGTTAAACGAAACCGGAAGCAGCAGCAAAGGCAGCATGAGGAATACCAGCCAGCCGAACACATGAAACAAGACCGCTTTCAGGTTGATGTTCATGCGCTAAAGATAGTAAAGGATATTTTATTGGTTCCGTTGGGGTAATCGTAGCCGACCCGTCTGGCATGAAGAATCAGCGGTTTGGTTTTTTCAGCAGCATGATGAACGGCTGCATTTACTGCCGCTCAAAAAAATAAATCACCGTTTTGGTAACGTTCAGGCTGGTGTCTGTCACGTTTTCGGAAAGCTCAAGTTTGCGGCGTGTTAGTTTGCGGATGTTGTTTCCCATAAGCAGGTGCGCATCGCCGCCTTCGCCTTCCCAGTATTCGGCTACTGCAAAGCTGGCCGGATAAATGGAAAGCGAATAACGGAACTGGTTGTACAGTTCATCATCATCATACAGGTACAATGCGCCGGTGTTGTCAACCGTCGAATCGGTGAGCAACGTGTTATCTGCACCATAAATAAGGTACTGCACTTTTTTGCCTTCCCAGATTCCGCCCAGGCGGCGCTCGTTCAGTTTTTCTTTGTCGCACGAAGCAAACAGGAGCGCGAGCAATACAACAGTGGTTATTCCGTATTTCATATCGAAGTGCTTAATCAAGATATTCGCCGAATTTGTAAGTGAGCCCTGCGCCAACAGTAAGCGCTTTTAAGGTAAGCGTGGCCTCCGTTGCTCCCAGTATGATGCGCGGTGCCACTTCGTTTTCGTTGCTGATGTAAATGCCCGAGGCCTGGAAATGAAACAGCAGGTTATCGCTGATCGGTTTCAGGTACATCAGCTTCAGGTTCATGCCCAGGTTTGTCCAGTTGTTGTTTGCACTCACGCCGCCGGCCCGGTAATCCAGTTCACCGTTGGGCAGTTTGATATACGAGTACTGGCTGATTACGCTGTGCGCAAGGCCGAGTTCAATGGTAAATTCATGCGACTCGCCGGGATGAAAATAACCGATATCAACTGTAGTCAGTTTGTATTCATAATCCACAATCCGTTTGGCGCCATTCTGAAACGAGGCACTGGTGCCGGCCCACAGATAATCGCGGTTTACTGACGATGCGATGCGCAGGATGCGGTAACCGAAGTTTACGCCGTATCCATATAGCAACGAGGGATTGCCCATGTCTTTATCAAGCGAAGACGCATTCAACGTATTGTAATTGGTGCGGAAGTCTTTGAAAAACGTGCCGGACAGGTTTTTTCCGGCCTGCGGTGTTACCGAAAGTGTAAACTGGGCGTTGGCCGTAACGGCTGAACCAAGCAGCCACAAAAACAGGATCTTTTTCATGGCTCAGGATTTTATTTTGATGTAAGCAGTTACCACCGTGTGCTGTATCGGGAATACTTTCTGCGACCAGGGGATGTTGCTGTATTTGCCGGATTCCGAATTGAGCGAACCATTCAGCACCGGTATAAGGTGCGTAATGCGCAGCGATACCACTTTAAAATCCATTACCGCAAAAACACTTACACCGGCAATCGGGGCTTTGGGCGTGATGTCAGAACCGAGTACTTTAAAACTCCAGAACCAGGGCTGCCAGCCGTCCGTATTGCCGGCCAGGTCGTCTTCCACTTTTATTTTGGTGCGCAGAAAACCGATGTCCATAGATACACCGGGACGGAGCCAGTTCATTTTATTGGGATTATAAATTAACGCAAACGAACCGGTGTTCAGGGTCATTTTTGTTTTTTCATAACGCGTGCCGGAAGCTGTTGCCGGTCCGGTGTCATAGGTGTATCGCGCATCGCATACTTTAAACCGGGCCGAGTAGGAAAACTCGTAGGTGAACGGACCCGGGCCGCCTTCGCTTTCGTAAGCAAGGTGTATGTTTTTAAAATCCTGCATCGAGCCGAATTTGTCGCTCACTTCCAGGATGCGCCTGTTGTAGTCGGAGTAACCGTTATTTACCCGCCACATATAAATTTCAGGGCCGGTAACATGACGGGTGTATTGTCCCAGTCCGAAACCGAGGCGCAATCCGCCGGGGGCATTGTAATCGCCTGCTGCCGTAAAAAGCGGATGTGTTTCGCGGGCCATGGCGGGAACGGCCTGGAGCAACAGCAACAGTGCAATTCCGGTGTTTTTAAATACGTGAAGCATAATCTGGTTTAAGGTGATGCAATGTAACGCTGTATATGCCGGGGCGCTCTCATTTTATTGCATGGACAAAACTACAGGAAGGAAACAGGAAAAAGAATACGGGGATTACCGTAATTCGGATGCAGTCCGTATATTATTTTGTTTCAAATGCGCGCCAGGGTTTCGGAAAAAAGACCCAACGCCCGTTGATGTTCACCCAGTATTTATAGGAAACACCGGCTTCCGCGCCAACGGTACGCAGCATATTAACTTCGTAAAAAACACAATTTGGTTTTATTTTATCTGCACAATTTTTCATGCCGCCTGCAAAGTTGCCTTTCCCGTTTACAAGGTCGCCGGAAGTAAATGATTCAATGCGCACATCCACAAAAACAGAAGTGTCTTTTGCAGTTTCGGCGCCCGTTTTTTTACGCATTTCTTCTACGTATTTAAAATACGTTGCAGCGTCTTCGTCTTTAAATACGAGTTTGCAGTCTTCGAGGGTCGGAAGTGATTTCATGCCCATATCAAGCAGCGCGCTGCCTTTAAGGTAGCCCATGAAATAGGTTTTCAGTTGCCCGGAGTAATCCTGTGCCTGCATAACGGAAGGCATAAGCAGTAACGAAAGAAAAATGAAAATGAAACGCATGGGAAGTCGCATAGCTGAATGGTTCTTGCCATAAAATTACTTTTTTTAAGTAAACATGTGTTTGTAATGATTCCCCCGTTTTGTGCCAATATACAAGTCGCTGCACAGGGCCTGATTTTGGATATGAAATGTCCTTTTCTTTGATTTATGATTGTTTATCTATCGTGTATTAAGATTAAACAAAAATGTTCTGCCGTTCTGTGTTATTGTCTAATGAAATCACACCTTTGCTAAAAATAATTTAAACAAAAAAGTCTGGAGGCTTTGTTGATAAAGGTTTTCGGCCTTGAATTAATATTTTTTAAGAATCAGATTATCTGGCTGTAAGTCAGGGTTGTATTTTGTTTTTTCTGGTATTTTGTTTATTTATTTCGATTAATGTTTAAACAAAACAAACAGCGCCCTGTTTACAAACCATCTCCCAGGTGAATCCAAAGTAAAACATAAAAAAACACAACCATGAAACAATTATTAGGTACCCTTCTTCTTACCACATGCCTTGCAGGAGCAGTTCAAACTGCAAACGCACAGGCCCGTGTGCAGGTCATTCACAATTCACCCGATGCGGCAGCTGCCGTGGTGGATGTATGGCTGAACAACACGCTGCTTATTGATGATTTTGCATTCCGCACCGCAACACCATTTGTGAATGCACCTGCCGGAACGCCCATCGACATTACCATCTGCGGCCCGGCAAGTACCGACACCACTGCTGAAGTGGCACGTTACACGCTCACGCTTACCAACAACGCCACGTATGTGATTGTAGCCAACGGCATTGTAAGTCCGACCGGCTATATGCCCATGCAGCCGTTTGGTCTTGATATTTACGCTGCCGGACGTGAAACCGCAGTAAACCCGGCCAACACAGACGTGCTGATCTGCCACGGTTCAACGGATGCGCCGACGGTGGATGTGATTGCACCGCTGATTGCACCGCTTGCTGACGATCTCGCATACGGCACGTTCAACACCGCAGGTTATGCGGAACTGGCTACAGCTGATTACCCGGTACAGATCCGTAACCAGCAGCGCACCGATGTGGTTGCGGAATACAGCGCACCGCTTCAAACGCTCGGTCTGCAGGGCGCCGCCATTACCGTAGTTGCTTCCGGATTTCTGAACCCGGCAAACAACAGCAACGGACCGGCATTTGGTCTGTATGCGGCCACTGCTGCGGGCGGACCGCTGGTGGCACTTCCGTCGGCACCGGTATCTACCGCCCGTGTGCAGGTGATTCACAATTGTGCGGATCTTGCAGCAGCTTCGGTTGACATCTGGCTCAACAATACCTTGCTGCTTGATAACTTCGCTTTCCGCACCGCCTCACCGTTTATTGACGCACCGGCCGGCGCACCGTTTGATATTACTGTTTGCGGACCTGCCAGCACCGACACGACTGCTGAAGTAGCGCGCATCACCTACACCCTTACACCGAATGCAAAATACATTCTTGTTGCCGGTGGCATTGTAAGCACTACGGGATACTCGCCGGTGCAACCGTTTGCCATCAGTGTTTACCCGACTGCACGTGAAGCAGCAGGCAGCATGACCGATACCGACATTCTTGTATATCATGGTGCAACAGATGCACCCACTGTAGATGTGGAAGAAACATTTTCGGGCAGCACACTTGTAAATGATCTTGCCTATGCTGCATTCGACGGGTACCTGTCGCTGCCGGCAAACAACAACTACTCGGTAAGTGTTACCGATCAGACCGGCAACACCACCGTGGCCAGTTACGGTGCCCCGCTGCAGGTGCTCGGACTCGGCGGTCAGGCCATTACCGTGCTTGCTTCCGGCTTCCTGAACCCGGCCAGCAACAGCAACGGTGCAGCATTCGGACTGTGGGTGGCAACTGCTGCGGGTGGTCAGCTCATTCCGCTGCCGGTAACAACAGCTGTAACGGAAACCGCGGTTGTGAACGATGTTACCCTGTACCCGGTTCCGGCTACACAGGATGTAGTAACCATTGCATACACGCTTGCTGAAAATACAAATCTTGTAAACCGCATTGTGGATATGCAGGGGCGTGTAGTGCGTGAAATCAATTCAGGCATGCAGGCAGCCGGTGCACAGCGCCAGGACATCAACATCGCTTCGCTGCCGAATGGTATTTACACCATCCAGTTTATCGGCGATGGTATGGGACAACAGTTCCGTTTCCAGGTTGCACGTTAAACAATATTAATTCAAAACAAAAGAGGTTGTCTTTTACAGGCAACCTCTTTTGTTTTTTATATCCGTATTTGCAGGCAATTCGTTGCGCCAGTCTTAACAGCTTCAGTTGCTGTCGCGGCATGCATTCCGTTTTTTCTCCAGCAGGCGTTTTTCCGCATCCGACGTGGTAAGCGTTATTGCTTTTTCAAAACAGCGGCGAGCCTGTTCCGGATTTTTTGCGGCATGTATTTCACCGAGCAGGCTGTGAAAAAGGTAATTGTTTTCGAAAGCGGTGCGAAAATCCGTTTTGTCAATTTCTGCCAGCGCTGCTGTTCCGCCTTCTGTTTTGTAAATCACTACAAGCCGGTTCAGTGCCACCACCGGCGACGGTGCAATGCGCATCAGCCAGTCGTACAGCAGCCGGATGTGCGGCCAGTTGGTGGCTTCATAACTGGAAGCCGCGCAATGTTCATACGCAATGGCCGCTTCAATGTGGTAGGTTGTAATTACTTCGCCCGATGCTGCCAGCGAAAGATAGCCGTTGCCCTGTGTAATCAGTTCCGGGTTCCAGGTGCTGCGGTCCTGTTCGGCCAGCAGAATAATTTCTCCGTCGCTGCTCATGCGGCTGTCGATGCGTGCTGCGTGAAAACTCATGAGTGCCATGGTGGCAAATACTTCGGGCAATGCGGTGCGTTTGTTTTCGGTGAGCAGGCTGCAGAGGTACATGGCCTGTGCAATCAGGTCTTTGCGGATGAGTGCATCGGGACTGGCGGAATGATACCCTTCATTAAAAAGCAGGTAAATGCTTTTCAGCACCGCGCCTGTTTCCACGCGCAGGTCGTTGCCTTCCGGGAACTCGGGCCGTATTTTGTGTTCGCGGAAAAATTCACGTGTGCGGTACAGCCGTTTCGAAATCGTGTCTTCCGATGTAAGAAACGCGCGCGCAATTTCGGCAGTGGAAAATCCGCAGAGGGTTTTAAGGATCAGTGTTACCTGGTTCTCCGGGGCTATGCCGTTGTTGCAGCAGGCAAACATCATGCGCAGCAAATCGTCGGGAATGGATTCCTGCTCCCACAGCGTATCCATTACGGTCAGCAGCGTGTATTCCGACTGCAGCAGTTTGCGTTCGGGATCGGCAAAATCAATGCGTTTTGAAAATTTGTTTTTACGCAGCGTATCAATGGCTTTGTTTTTGGCTGCGCGGAACAGCCATGCGGAGGGATTGTCGGGCAGGCCCTTCAGCCGCCACACCTGCATGGCGCTGATAAATGTATCCTGCACCACATCTTCGGCCAGTTCCAGGTTTTCGGTGCCGAAAATGCGCGTTAAAACAGCGACCATCTTTCCCGATTCGTGCCGGAAAAGATGGTCTGCCAGTTTTTCGATATGCGGATGTTGTGCAGTCAATTACATTTACATGTTCTTCAGTTCGCGCACTTCCACGGTGCCGTCGTCAAATGCAAGTATCGGACAGCCTTTTGAAATTTCGATTGCTTCGTCGTAACTGTTTGCTTTGCAGATGAGGTAACCGCCCACCATTTCTTTGCCTTCCATATACGGCCCGTCGGTGATCAGTTTTTTGGTACCGGTTACCACTTTGCCCGAAGGTGCGAGCGGCTGTGCGCCTACAAATTTACCTTCTTTGGCCAGGTCGCCCATCCAGGTCATCCACAGCTGCATGTGCTGCTGCCATTTTTCGGGCGACTCCTGCAAATTGCGGCCATCGCCGCCGCGGAATAAAAAAAGAAATTCAGTCATGATTATTTTTTTTAAAGGTATTGAATTAATGGATTTGATGATTTTACTTCCGGTACCCCGCACTGCCGAACGCCTCACCGTTCCCGGTCTGGCAATACTGGCGAAGACTTTCGAGGTAACGTGCCCAGGAAAAATTGCAGGAAGCGAAAAATTCATTGGCTTCGTTCCAACCGCTATGCTCGAAATTCACCCGTGTTTTGCCTTCGTTTTCATCGAGGCGAAACGTTATGTGTGTGCCCAACCAGTCGTTGGCTCCTTCCACACATTCCCAATCGAGCAGGCTGTTTTCCTGTTGTTCATTCACCTTCATGGAATTTTTCCATACCGGTCCGAAACGGAAATCAATTACCCCGCCGGTTGCGGTGCTGCCCGATGTTTCGGTGGTCCACCAGTTTGATAAACCGGCAATGGTGGTTAACGCTTTAAACACGGCTTCGCGCGGTGCCGCAATGTGAAACTGATGGCGTATGGCGATCATGGTTTTCGGATTTTTCTGGTTAGTTGTATTTCATTGATTCGAGCCCGAAGAAACGGCGTGCAAGTCCAAGCTGGCCGATGGAGTAGGCTTCATGATGCATGAGGAAACCGAGAAAATCGCCGAGTGTATCGCCGGTCGGAACCGGTTGCGGCATTTTGGCCTGCAAGGCTTCTGCGGGAATGTTTTCGAGCGCGGCCGCAATTTTTTCGGAAATGGAATTCCAGTCGCGGGTCAGTTCGTTCATCGGCGGGTAAACGGTGGCAGCATCGCGGCCTTTGCCGTTAGCAAACAGGGCCGGAAACGGTTCCTGCGCGGTAAGTCCCAGCACTGCAGCCATCATGTAACGTGTTGAAACAATGTGCCCGGTAAGCCAGGCGATGTGGTTGGTGTTTTCGTTCAGTGTTTTTCCCGAATCACTATCGGAAACGCCTGCGGTTACATTCGAAAAAAGACGTGTCTGCAGGTTAAACTGCCCGGCCAGGTACTGGATTGCTGTTGTCATTGGTGCTGTTTTTTAAGTGTTGGTTTAATAACGATTTACACCACCATGACGAACCGGTTTCCCGGATTTGGACAGGGGAGGAAAAATATTTTTGAAAGGATGGAAGAATTTCAGCAGTTTTTGGAACTGTACTGCCTCTTCGCTAACCGCAAAGTCCTGGCATACCTGCCACGCTCAGCGCAAAGTGATGCGCAAAGTAACGCGAAGTTCATTGCGTTACTTTGCGAAAAACCTGGCGCGCCTTTGCGGTTCAAGTTGTTAGCTCAGTTCCAAAAACAAATAAATGGAATGATACATCCGCTATTGCGTATGCAATTTAGACGCAGTGGAAATAATCGCTAATTTTTCCCGAATCCGTTTGCAAAAAAATCATCCTTCACCTGGCTGGCGCCGGGCAAACGAATTTCGGCTTCGTTCAGATCGTCTTCATCGCCGGTCATTTTTTTAATGGCGCTGTAAAGCGGTTTGGCTGGCGGGTACAGATCTTCGGTGGGATAACAACTGAAAAAATCAAATTGTTTATCTAACCCGATCGGGAAATTGGTGCGTTCAATCCAGCCCGGCTCTTCCAGTGCGGCGGCGGGCGGCATGGCCATTTTCTGATCAAAACTTTCGCGTGCGCGGGCCGTGATCTGTTCCTCCACGTTGTTGTCGCCGAGGGTCAATACACTTTTCTCAAAAAACGAAATGCCTTTGGCCGGAATGTGCAGCAAAAAAATCTGCGTTTTGTCGCCTTTCGTATAAACATCCAACACTTTAAAATAGCTGTTGCAGTTCATTGTGTGCAGCTGCCATTTTTCCGTTTCCGCATTAAATTTGTGCACCGGCGCGGCCTTGCTGCTTGCAAAAACAAAGCGGCAGTTTTTCGTGAGCTGTCCTGCATACGCAGAAACATCAACAAACGTGGCGGAGCGGAAAACCAGTCCCGGCGTGTATTTGGCGATGGCTTCGGCGGGCAGTTGCGTATCGCGGTAGTACATCGCAAGTCCGGGTAAAGTCCAGTTGAGCAGGCGTCCGATCTCCTGGCTGTTGTTCTGATCAGGCATAAAATACGGGTGAATAAATGGTATTGGTCTGGCTAAAGATACGGGAATGGGTGGCTTTTGGTTACCTGCCGAATAAAATTCGTGTCCGGTAATTGGGGTAACTCATGCCAAAATAGCGCACACACCAGTTGTCATAATCTTCGCGGCTGTTGCATGACAGCTGCTCCCAGTGCTTACTGCCTGCTCCCAGGTAAAAAAAAGTGCGTGCCTTGCAACCAGGTGAAAACGAATTGTACAGTGCATCAAGCCGGGCAAGCGCCCAGTTTTTTTCGGCCGGAGTGCCGTTATCGCCAAGTGTTTTCAGTTTGTGTATAAGCCCCATGCCGGGGCGTTCGCTCTCCGCAATGGCTTCATCCAGCAGGTTGTTGTACTGCTGCGTGTTTGCTGAATCGTCTGTCAGCACCTGCATGTTTTCAAGCAATAAAAAATCGCGGAAGTGCGGAGTGAGCACCGGCAATGTATCCAGGAAGAGAGCAGCGTTATATGCGGGCGAAAGCGTATCCGGGAAAAAACCACGGATGAGCACATAATAAATGGGCCTTTTCAACCGGTTATACGCCATCAGCTTGTGATGCCCGTCGAGCAGAAAATGAAAACTGTCGTCGTTGTAATCCTCCGGCGATTTCGCATTGTAATAACGCCAGTTTTTGTTGAATACCACCAGCCGCGGATTCATGCCGTTACTGATAGCGTCCATATAAAACGAAATGCGCTTTTCATCAAGGTACCTGGCATGCTGCGTGAGGTTGATATTCAGTTCAGCAGAAGGGTAATAATGCCCCGAAGCAAAGTCATAACTGGCCGTGGTTTGATCCACTTCAATTTCATATTCACCGGGTGCAAACAAAAGTAAAAATTCCCGGATCTGTTCTTCAACAGCGGCAGCTGAACCGTCCATGAGCAGTTTGTTCATCCGGCCTGCAATGGCGGCGATGTCTTTACGGTTATAACCGGCCAGCTCGTAATAGTGTGCAACGGTTCCGCCATTGTCGTAACTGTCGGCTGCCACAATGCGATCAATTTTCAGGCAGTATAAAAACCCATCCGAAACAATATCAATAATCCCAAGGCCATCCGGATTCTGTACGGTAATCATTGCGCCGTTTTTTAGTACGCCGAAAGCACAAAACCAAACCACAAACGCGGCAATTCCGGGTACGCGAATGTTTCGTTGCTTTTGAAATAATCGCTCACGCGCCAGGTGGCCGAAAGCGCAAAATATTCGGAACCGAAACGGGCCACAAATCCATACTGCAGCGGGTTGATGTACGGCAGTTTTGTTTCACGCACTTTCAGCAGTTTCGGGCCGGTGGTTGTCGTTGCATCTGAGCTGTCGCGGGTAATGTGCAGGTTGTGATACATCCAGTTGCCGTACACGCCAAATTCGAGGTACGTGCCGATGATGTTGCCGCGGTGGCGATCGAGATTAATGCGGTTGTAGAACTCGCCCTGCAATCGGTTAAACTGGAAGCGTTCCGTTTTATGCAGCAGGGTATCCGGTACAATCTTCTGACTGTCCTGCGCCATGGCCCAGCGTTCCTGACCGACGTTTACGTTTAAACAGAGCGCGTCCCAGCTCCAAAGTTTGAGTTTCGTGTTTATGCCGTAGTCAAACATAATGGAACGCCCCAGTGTTTTTGCACCGGTTTCATTCGGGCCGAAACGCGTGTACAGGCCATAGGTCTGATTTATAAACCAGCGCCGGTTTTCGCCGTAGGTGGGAATGGTGCGCGTAGTGTCAACATCCACATGGATATTCACATTGGGGTTGCGGAATGGCGGAACGTCATCTTCCTGCGCGTTGGCGGTGGATGCGGTCAGCAGCAACAGCACCATACTAAAGCACCATCTCTGCATATTGTCCTTTGTAAAACAGTTTCACTTTGTAATCGCTGTTGTAATCGCGCCGGTTGGCAACCGTTATTTTTGTATTCAGTACGTCAACGATGTGGTATTCCATCAGGCGACCGCTTGCATCTTCCACCGCATAATACAGCAAACCGGACGAAACGGGTTCTTCTTCATCGCCTCCGGGAAGTTTAAATTCCGCCCACACGGTAAAGAAGTCGCTGTCTAATTTAAACAGTTCCGTTGGCGGGGCCGGTTTTGTGCTGTCGAGAAAATACGACGCCTGCGGAAAACCGGTGCCGTGGTAATAATCAAAATAGGGGTACAGCGAACCTGATTTTTTCAGTGCGGCAAACAATTCCATGCAGGTTATACTCGGCTGCAGCTGGAGCACACAGGCTGCAAAGCCGGCCACGAGCGGGCTGGAGAAGGAGGTGCCTTCGTCTTCGCCGCTTTCATAGCTGCCACCGGCGGTCTGCACATCACCCGGCGCGCATACATCGGGTTTGGCGCGCAGGTCGGCGGTAGGGCCGTAGGAACTGAAACTGCTGCGCAGGCAGTTGCCGCGTTTGCGTTCGGCCGCGCCCACACACAGCACACTGTCCGCATCGGAAGGGGGCAGGATGAGTGGCCCTGCTTCTCCGCCTTCATTGCCGGCGGCTGATACTACCAGTATGCCTTTGCGTGCGGCCATATTCCCGGCCCGTGAAATGAGGCAGGTTTTGCCATCCATCTGTTCCGGGAAATACGAGCGTGTATTTGGTCCGCCGGAGTTGTTAATGATATGCGCACCGTTTTTATCGGCCCACTCCATCGCTGCCAGCCACCGGCTTTCGGCCAGCTGCTGGTTGCCGAGCGGTTTGGCGATGCGGGCCAGCAGGTAGTTTGCCCCGGTGGCCATGCCCAGGTTGGTATTGCCGGTAATGCCGGCCATGCACGACAATACTTCCGTGCCGTGGGTATCGCCCACATCCACATTTTCAGCCTTGCTTACAAAATCATACGTCAGTTTAATCTGCCCGTTAAAGATAAGTTCTTCAAAAGCGGAATTGGTTTTGTAACCGACAAATCCCACATCAAGAATAGCAACCGTAACGCCTTTGCCGGTGATGCCGCGTTCGAGGAAGCGTTCGCCCTGTAAAATTTTTACCTGTTTTTCGGTAGCGCGTGGCAGTATGCTGTCAGCCGCTGTTTTGTTTTTCAAAGCACAGGCTTCCCAGCGGAACTGCGCGGCGGGCATCACTTCTTTCACAAACGGAAGTGCGCTGACGGTTTTTAATTGTTCGGGTGTGGCCGTTACTTCCACTGCATTAAACCAGCGGCTGGCATATCCGGTTTCGGTTGCAGCTGCTGTTACCTGTTGAATGTAGTGTTCATTTACCGGGTAGTCGGTATAATCGGCCGCGGGCAGGCCATGCCGCGCGCGACGTTCGAGGGCGCCGGGGGCAAAATACGTTTGCGGATCAAACGTGCAGCCTTTTTTATCGCTAAAAAAAATCCAGTAGGCATCCTGTGCGCACATCGCAAACGGAAAACAAAACAGAAGCAGGAATACGGGCAGTTTTTTCATCACGGTAATCACGAAAGTAACGATTTAACTGCAAATGCTGTTTCTGCTGGCGGTACTGCTTGATAAATCCCTGATTTTTGAAGGACTGTAATTTCCGTTTAATTAACCGGATGAAATGACGCATTCTCCTTTTTGTCCTATCAAAATCGGACATGGGAACGGTAAGGAGAACGAAATTCCGTTATTTTTGCCAATACCTATATAAGCTGTACAAAAGTCAGCAACACCAGTTTAAAAAAATACACACACCAATGATCAGAAAATGGCTTGCCATAACGGCTTCAGCGATTTTGATTTTGCCTTCGGTAATGTCGGCACAAATCAGCGGAACACAAACGGTTCCGGGAACGTACGCAACGCTTACCGCAGCGGTAACAGCAATCAATACCAGCGGTATCGGGACTGGCGGTTTAACCCTTAACGTAGCCGCAGGTTATACCGAGGTGCTTTCTGCTCCGCTGGTAATAACCATTGCCACCAACACCACCACCGCGGCCAACCCGCTGGTGATTCAGAAATCGGGTGTAGGTGCAAATCCGTTGCTTACGGCATATACAGGTGCCGGTACATTAGACGGAATCGTTGTAATTAACGGTGCCGACTATGTTACCATTGATGGCATTGACCTGCAGGAAAACGCGGCCAACGTTACCACCACCACGCAAATGGAGTGGGGCTATGCGCTGCTGAAAACCGCTGCAACCAATGGTGCACAAAACAACACCATTAAAAACGCAACGGTTACACTGAACAAGGCCAACACGGCTTCGGTGGGTATTTACCTCGGTAACCACACCACTGCTTCTGTAACGGCACTTACCATCAGCAACATTGCAGGTAACAGTTCGTTCAACCGGTTCTTTAACAACACCGTTACCAACTGTTATGGCGGTTACAGCATTACCGGCTATGCCTCAGCTGCACCGTTTGATTTTTACGACCAGGGCAACCAGATTGGTGTGGATGGGGTGAGTACACGCCGCAGCCAGGTAACCAACTTCGGTGGTACAGCAACGCTGGCCAATGGTATTTTAGCCACCAACCAGAACGGGCTTAAAATTTATAAAACCTACATTAACAGCAACGGCGGTGCAAACAGCACCGGCACCATGAACGGTATCAGTACCGTTACCGGTACCAACTCGAATATTGATATTTACAATGACACCATTGTTCTTGCAGCGGCTTCGGTAAGCGGAAGTACGGTTGTCGGAATTAATAACAGTATGGGCGGAACGGGAGCCGGCAACACGGTGAATATTTATAACAACGTAGTAGATGGTTGTACCTATGCAACCAATACCTCGGGTATTTTCCGTGGTATTTCTTCTTCAGCCACAGCATCCTATACCAACATTTACAACAATAAAGTAACCAACAACAGCATACCGGGTACCGGTGAATTTTCACCTATTTATTACAGCGGCAGCAGTGCGACCCTTGTGCTCAATGTTAACATAAACGATAACGTGGTGAGCGGCAATACCAAAACAGGAACAGCAGGCACGTTTAATATTATTTATGCCAGCGCCAGTGCGGCAGCCATGAATGTTTACAACAACCAGCTGTTTAACAACAACTGTGCGACAAGCAATGGCGGGATGTACGGTTATTACAACTTTGCATTTGCACTGAACGAAAACGTGTATAACAATACTATTTATAATAACACCGGCGGCAGCGGCGATGTGGTGATGCTGCACGTGCGTTCCGGCTCAGGCCCTACCAACAAAGAGATTTATAGTAACACGATCTTCAATATTACCGGCAACACAGCCACCAATTTTATGGCGATATGGGAAGAGTATGGTACGATCTCAAATATCTACAAAAACAACATTTACAACCTGACCAACAACAACGCAACCGGAACCGGAATCGGTGGTGTAATCGGGATTAACGTAGCGTCCAATTCAAACGTACTCACAAACGTTTACAACAACTTCATTTCGGAACTCAAGGCGCCGGTAATGAGCAATGCAACAGCACTGGTGGGCATTTACATCAACGGACCGGCAAACAGTGTAAACAACGTGTATCACAACACGGTGTACCTGAACGGCACCAGCAGTGGTGCAAACTTCGGCACCCTGGCACTGAACTGCGCTACAGCACCTGCCGTTATTGATGTGCGCAACAATATTTTGGTGAACGTATGTACGCCCACCGGCACCGGTCTTACCCGCGCGTTCGGCCGTTCTTCTTCTGTACTTACAAACAGCGCACTTACTTCGGGTTACAACTGCCTGTATGCCGGAACACCCGGTCCGAGCAACCTGCTTTACTGGGACGGCACAAACAGTGTACAAACCATTTTTGCGCTGCGTAACCTCGTAACCCCGCGTGAACAGTCTTCATTCACCACATTCCCCCCGTTCTTAAACATTGCCTCATCACCGTATGACCTGCACCTGCAGACCGGTGTAGCTACGCAGTGCGAAGGCGGCGGATATGTGATAGCCGGTTATACCACCGACTATGACGGAAACACCCGCAACGTTACCACACCGGATGTTGGAGCCGATGAAATCACCGGCATCACCACCGACATTGCCGGCCCGAACATCCAGTACACACCACTTACCAACTCGTCAGTAGCTGGTACCCGTGTGCTTACCGCATTCGCAACAGTTACCGATCCGAGTGGCATCAATACCACGGTGGGAACACGTCCGCGTATTTATTACAAACGCTCGACCAATGCCAATACACTTAACACGAATACCAATGCCACCGACGGCTGGAAGTATGTGGAAGCCACCAACACCAGCTCGCCGTTTAACTTTACCATTGATTATTCGCTGCTGTTTGGCGGCGGTGTAGTTGCCGGTGATGTGATTCAATATATCGTATTGGCGCAGGACCTGGCCGGCACACCCATAGTAGGCTGGAACAGTGGCGGACTTACTGCCGCACCGACCTCGGTTAACCTGGCGCTGGCCAGTTTCCCGATTAACACACCCATCAACCAGTACACAATTGTAACGGCCCCGCTTTCGGGTACCGTTAACGTTGGTCCGACTGAAGTGATTACTTCGCTGACCAACGCAGGTGGTATTTTCCAGGCCATTAATTCGGCCACCCTTTCGGGTAACCTGGTTATTAACATCACGGGCGACTTAACCGCAGAAACCGGCACATTTGCCCTCAACCAGTGGGCAGAAGAAGGAGCCGGTAACTACACCGTAACTATTTCACCGAGTGCAGCCGTTGTACGTAACATTACCGGCAGCAGTGCCGCTGCAGCACTCATCCGTTTCGATGGTGCTGACCGTGTAACAGTTGACGGCCGCTTTGGCGGAACAGGTTCGTTCCTGCGTTTCCTGAATACGTCGAATGCCGCACCGACGTTTGGTTACATCAACGATGCACAGAACAACACCATCCGCAACAGCATTATTGAAAGCGGAAATACAGCAACATCAACTACGCTGGGTGGTGCGGTACTGTTCGGAACCACAACCGGTGTAAACGGTAACGATAACAACACCATCAACCTGTGTGAACTCCGCGACCGTTCGGATGTGGCCGGAACACCGGCTATCCTGATCAACATTGTGGGAACGAACACGATGTTAAGCCAGTACAACAACAACATCACGATTACAAACAACAACCTGCACGACTGGTTCTTAGCAAACAGTGGTTCGCAGTTTGCAATCAGCATTGGAACCGGTACATCAGGTGCAACCATCAGCGGTAACAGCTTCTACCAGACGGCTACCCGCACCAATACGGTAAGCGGAGCCATTACCCGTGCAATCAACATCAACCACACTGCACCGGTAACCAGCAACGGCGGCTTTACCATCACCAACAACTTTATCGGTGGTTCAGCGCCGGGAGCAACCGGTACCGACTGGATTCTGACTGTTTCGGGTGTTGGTGTAACGCATACATTCAGTGCAATGACAGTTGTAACCGGTCAGATTCCGAACAGCATCCAGGGCAACGTGATCCGCAAAATTGATTACACCACCAACTCGCCGTCTGCAAACACCACGATGTGGAATGCGATGTCGCTCGGCCAGGGTGTACATAATGTGGGTAACCTTTCCGGCAACACTATTGGTGATGCAACGGGGCTTGACCATATCAAAATCACGATCAATGCCGGTGGCATTTCCAGTTCGTTCCTGGCGGGCATCCTTGCCGCAACAGTAAACGGTTCATACAACATCCAGAACAATACCATTGGCGGTATTACCGTAGCAGGAACAGCAACTTCAACTATTATTCCGCAATGGATCCAGATCCAGGGTACGCCTGCTGCAACAACAACCTGTTCGAATAACCTGGTTGGAAGTACCACTACTGCAAACAGTATCCGTAACCTTGCGTCAGCAGCGCCGTATGTTGCGTTTGCCCTCCGCCAGGTGATCAACAGCGGTGCAGCACTGATCTGTAACAATAATACCATTCAGAACCTGACTGATTACAGTGTGGCTACAACCTCTGTAAATTATGGTATGCTGCTGATTTCAACCGTCGGCGGACAGGGCACACTTACCATTACCAACAACACGATTAAAGACCTTGCATCGGCAGTGGGTTCTGCAACACCTTCGCTGCTGAACATGGGTATTTCGTGCCAGGGCAATGCCGGTACCACACACAGCATTTCGGGAAATACCATTTCCGGTATCAGTCTTACCAATACCGGTTTCATGGCAGGTTATGCCACCGGTATCCAGGTACAGGGCAACTCGTTCGGCGGTGTGATGAGCAAAAATAAAATCACCGGCCTTTCCAATGCCAATACCGGTCCTGCACCGGGGCTCGGCGGAATTTACATTTCATCGGGTCTGAGCTGGACCATCAGCAACAACATGATCAGCCTGACCAATCCGGGTAACACAAACAACCTGGACCTGACCGGTATTGCTGACGTAATGGGAGCAGGTTCTACCGGCAACTACTACTACAACTCGATTTTCCTGGGCGGAACAACAACCGGTGCGAACAACTCGTATCCGTATGTACGTTATGCAAACCCGACCACCATGCTGCGCAACAACCTGCTGGTGAATAACCGTTCGGGCGGAACAGGCGCACACGTAGCTATCGGCAACACCGGGGCTGCTCCTTTGCAGGGCTGGGCAACCAACGCTTCGAACTACAACGCATTTGTTGTAAGTGATACCACCAAAGTAGGTGTATGGACTACAACCGTAATGAACATGAGCGCACTGCGCACGGCTTCGGGCAGCGAACAGAACTCCATCTGGGCGCCCACCGCAACCGTAACACCGACAGCGCTGTTTGTAAGCCTTAGCGATCTGCACATCAATACCTCTACTTATCCGGGTGGTATGGGAACGCCTGTTGTTGGTTTCACTACCGATTACGACAACACCACGCGTAACGCCGTTGCACCTACCATCGGTGCTGACGAAATTCCATGTCCTTCGCCTGCATTAACAGTAAGCACACAGACCAACCCGCTTTGTAACGGCGGCACCGGTTCAGCTACAATCACCGGCACAGGCGGAACAGGTTATACGTACAACTGGTCGCCGAGCGGCGGAACGGCTGCAACAGCAACCGGCCTGTCGGCAGGAACCTATACCGTAAACGTAACCAACACCTGCGGCAGCAACAGCAACGTAACAGTTACCATCACACAGCCGACGGTTGTTTCAGCAACATCAACACAAACCAACGTAACCTGTAACGGTTCAAACAACGGTACAGCTACGGTAGCGCCTTCGGGCGGAACACCGGGTTACACCTACAACTGGTTGCCTTCGGGCGGAACAGCTGCAACAGCAACCGGACTTGCACCGGGAACTTATACCTGCACCATTACCGATGCCAACAGTTGTAACACCACGCATTCGGTTACCATTACCGAACCGGCCGTACTGGTTGCTTCGGCTGTGTCACAAACCAACGTATCGTGTAACGGCGGAAGCACCGGTGATGCGACCGTATCTGTAAGCGGTGGTACAACAACCTATAACTACAACTGGCTGCCTTCGGGTGGCACAGCGGCAACCGCCAGCGGACTTACTGCAGGTACTTACACCTGTAACGTAACCGATGCGAACGGTTGTACCGCTTCACAAAGCTTTACCATTACCGAACCGCCGGTGCTTGTGGTTACAGCAGCATCACAAACCGATGTGGCCTGTTTCGGTGGCAGCAACGGTGATGCAACCGTATCAGTTAGCGGCGGTACTACTTCATACACTTACAGCTGGCTGCCTTCGGGCGGAACGGCTGCAACGGAAAGCGGACTTGCTGCAGGAACTTATACCTGTAACGTAACAGATGCAAACGGCTGTACCGGTTCACAGAGCTTTACCATTACCGAACCGGCTTCTGCACTTGCTGTTACTTCTTCGGCAACAACGATTCTGTGCAACGGCGGACAGGCAACAATTACTGTTGCTGCAACCGGTGGAACAGCTCCGTACAGCGGTGATACCACGTACACTGCTGGAGCAGGTTCTTACACTTTCCCGGTTACCGATGCAAACGGTTGTATGGATTCAACAACGATTGTGATTACAGAACCCACTGCAATTGCACTGGCTTCGTCATCCACAAACATTACCTGTTTCGGTGCAAATAATGGCTCAGTTGATCTGACCACCAGCGGCGGAACTACACCTTACACGTTCAGCTGGAACAACGGCCTGTTTACAACCGAAGACATTTCCGGCCTTACCCCGGGAACATACACCGGTGTAATTACCGATGGCAACGGTTGCCAGGACAGTGTTACAGTTGTAATTTCAGAACCGGCAGCCATTGTTTCTTCGCTGAGCGCCACACCGAATGTGGTTTGTAATAACGACAGCGTAACAGTATCTGCAAGCATCAGCGGGGGCACAGCACCTTACACGTACCTGTGGACACCGGGTGGAAACACCAGCGCATCGTTTACCACGCTGCTTGCAAACAGCACCACGTTTGTGGTAACTGTAACAGACAGCATGAACTGTTCGGTGAATGATACGATTGCCATTACCGTTGACAACCCGGTAGTGAACCTTGGTAATGATACCACCATCTGCGCGCTTACAGTAGTGCTTGATGCGGGCAACCCGGGATCAACTTACCTGTGGAGCGACAACAGTACACAGCAGACACTTCCGGTAAACACAACCGGTGTGTTCTCGGTTATTGTAACGGCACCTTCGGGGTGTATTACTTATGATACAATAAACGTTTCGCTGAATACACCGCCTTCGCTGACATTTACACTTTCACAAACGGCGATATGCTTCGACGATGCAGCACTTACGCTTGCAGCAACACCGGCAGGTGGTACATTTAACGGAAACGGGGTAAGTGGTACTTCATTCAACCCGCTCACAGCAGGCAACGGTGTGCAGATAATTACATACAGCTACACCGACAGCAACGGCTGTTCTGCAACAGTGAATGACACGATTACTGTTGATCCGTGTTTCAGCGTAAACTCGCCGAACGGTACAACCAGCAGCATTACGTTATACCCGAACCCGAACAACGGGCAGTTCAATATGACCATTGCAGAAGCCGGCACGCTGCTTATTTACAATAGCCTCGGCCAGCTCATTTACAATGAACGTGTATCGAACAGCGGAAACAAAACACTTGCACTTCCGCAGGTAGAAAGCGGTGTTTATTACATCCGCTTCACCAACGACCAGGAGCAAACCGAACAGATCCGTTTTGTGATCCAGAAGTAAACCAACAACGTATTTTGAATGCAGCACGGCCGCTCCTTTCGGGGCGGCTGTGCTGTTTACAGGCTTAACCGGATATCCTATCTGCGCACCGGTCAATCATTTTCTGTCCGGTAAAATGTATCTTTGTTTTACCCGGAAACGCCGTGGTATGGTTTATGTGAAACGGCACGAAGCGTTTTATCCGAAGCAATTTTCAAAACGAGTCATTATGTTGAAATACCTGTTGCTGCTGTTGATTCTTCCCGCTGCTGCTGTTGCGCAGCCGGCCTACATTCACCACGAAAACGGTTCGGCCAAACTGAAAGCCGGAAAATTTGCCGAGTCCGTTCTTGATTTTGACAAAGCCATCAAAGCGGATAATACCTACTTCGAAGCGTACATCGACCGCGGCCGTGCCTACCAGGCGCTGAATAAAAACGACCTGGCCCTGGCTGATTTTAACAAGGGCGTGCAGCTGAACCCGAAGTTTGCGCCGGGCTTTTTGTACCGCGGGCAGTTTTACGAAGCCACCGGGCAGGATAAGTTAGCCATTGATGATTACACCTCCATTGTAAAAATCCGTCCCGATTATGTGGATACGTATGTGTTCCGCGGGCAGCTTTACTTCCGCACCAAACAGAACGATCTTGCACTTGCTGATTTTAACAAAGCCATTTCGCTGAATGCCCGCAACGCCGAAGTGTATTACCAGCGCGGCGTGTTGTTCGACAGCCAGAAAAACAGCGTGGAGGCCGTGAAAGATTTTACAAACGCCATCAGTATGGATGCGAACATGGCGAAGGCGTATTTTGCACGCGGCAAATCGTACGCCTTCCGCGCCAAAAATCAGAACGATGCGGTGGCCGATCTTTCGAAAGCGATTGAACTGAAATTTCCCGGCGAAGAAGTGTTTAAACTCCGCGCCATGTGTTACACCAACCTGCACCAGGACGATAACGCGGTTAAAGATTACACGGCCCTTGAATTGCTGAAGAGCAAAGACTACGAAGTGTTTTACCTGCGCGGCCAGGCCTACGCCCGCCTGAAAAATCACGCCTTCGCGATAAAGGATTTTAACAAGGCGCTCACGCTGAAAAAAGACGACGTGGCCATCATCATCGCCCGCGGAAACAGCCAGTTTGCACTCGGCAAAACGAAATACCCGATGGCGCAGCAGGATTACAACAAAGCACTCACGCTCGACGAAAACAATGCTGAAGCCGCTTACGGTTTAGGCCTGGTGCAGTTCGAAACGGGCAAATACACCGAAGGCATTGAAACGCTTACCAAAGCCATTAAAATTAAACCCACAGCCGATGCGTATTACGTGCGCAGCAAATGCCACCACAAAGCGGGCAACAAAAAGAATGTGTGCGAGGATTTGAAAAAGGCTGCGGAGATGGGGCATCCGGAGGCGAAGAAGGATGTGGTTACGATGCAGTGTAATTAATGGATCTTATAAAATGGATTGCAAACTAACCTGGAATTTATAAAATATATCGTGTGCTGAGTTTGCAGTCGGCAGTCAGCAGTTTGCAGTCTGCCCCTTGTTCAGAAAATGAAACTAGTTCTTACTATCAATATTCGAGGCGTTTGATTGTATTCCGGAAGATGAACGCTTGCTATTAAAAAACGCCTCTCCGCGACTTTGAGCCGACCTTTGCGGGTGCGCAGGGAAGTGTGCGGGCCATTGCGGTTAATTGAGGTTAGTACAGTTCCAATATCTCCATACAATTAAGCAGCACCTTTCTCCATTAACTTCCGCACCCCGTAAATGAGCCCGGATATGGCCAGCGGAAGTGCAAGGCAAATAAACAATATAAATTCAAAGAGTCCGTCTGCCAGGTTGCCCCCTGCCACATAGGCATCGCTGGTTTTTATTGTAATGGAAATAATGATGATATAGGTGAATATGAGCCGCAACAGCGTTGCGATAAATGAACATATAACCAGTAAACTAAAAACAGTTCCGAAAGTCCATGCGCCATTCTTTTTATGTAAGAAGTAAACGGCGGCCGCGTATGACGACAAAAGTACTATTGCAAAAGCTTTGAATTCGAATTCCGATTCAAAAAAGAATAAAAAGCGCAGTAACTCGTAAGGCAGCACGAGCGCTGCATTAATGAGCAAAGCCATTTTCAGTTTCGAGGAAAAAGTCATGTGTGCAAGATAAAAAATTATTCCCCGAACAGATCGAGTTGGCCGGGCAACGTTTTGCGGCGCGGGGTGTGGGTGGGTTCATCAAAGCCGGAAACACCAACTCCGAGCAGGCGGATTTTTTTGGTTCCGGCTTCGGTGTGTGTGAGCAGTTCGCAGATGATGGGAAAAACGTCTTCCGGTTTGCGCAGGGGCGCGGAGACAGATCGGCTGCGCGTTACATTTACAAAATCGTGGTACTTTACTTTCAGCGTGGCGGTGCGGCCGTAGAGCCCGTGTTTATCCACGCGTTTGAACAGCGAGAGGCAGAGGTCTTCCAGTTCTTTGTGCAGTACATCCATGTCGAGCACATCTTCCGCAAATGTGTTTTCAACGCTCACCGATTTTGTTTCGCGTTCGTTCGAAACCGGGCGGTTGTCAATGCCGCGCACGATGTTGTAATAAAATCCGCCCACTTTTCCGAAGTGCGAAGTGAGTTCTTCCCGGGTCAGTTTTTTTAAATCGCTGCCATGGAAGAGTCCGAGTTTGTTCATTTTCTCGGCCGTCACTTTTCCCACGCCGTAAAAATCTTTTACCGGCAAGGCTTCCATGAATGCTTCAATTTTCTCCGGCGGAATAAATGTAAGTCCATCCGGTTTCTGCATGCCCGAAGCCACCTTCGCTACAAATTTGCTGACTGAAACACCTGCCGAAGCGGTAAGGTTAATCTCCGCTTTGATGGCCGCCTTGATGGCTTTTGCAATGGCAATGGCCGAGCCGGTGTTCAGTTTGTCTTCGGTAACATCGAGGTACGCTTCATCCAGCGAAAGCGGTTCAATTAAATCCGTATATCGCCTGAAAATTTCGTGGATGTGATTGGAAGCTTCTTTGTACGCGGCAAAACGCGGGGGAACAAAAATGCCCTGTGGACAAAGCCGTTTCGCTTCTTTTCCCGGCATGGCCGAACGCACGCCGAATGCACGTGCTTCATAACTGGCTGTGAGTACAACACCCCGCCCCCCGGCATGCCCAACAATAACCGGTAACCCCTGCAGCGCCGGGTTGTCGCGCTGCTCCACGGAAGCATAAAAGGCGTCCATGTCAATGTGTATAATCTTACGCATGAAACAAAAACGTATAAAATAAAACGTACTACAAAATCAGGTTTATCATAAAGTAAATCGTACTACAAGTCGGCAGTCATCAGTCAGCAGTCTTGTACAAACTGACTGCTGACTGATGACTGCCGACTATTCAAAAAGCTATTTTAATGTATCCGAAAAAACGTAAAAGAACTATTTTATAAAATCAAATTAAACAGCACCCGGAATAACATCCGGGGTTGGTGTAAGATCAAACAATTGCAGTACACCGATGCTTCCGGTGATTGCGTCCGTAATTAATACGAGTGCAATGCCGGCGAGCCACAAGCCAAAAATAACGGCTTTTCCGGCGGGCGACAACTTTTCGGTGATGCGTGTTTTCAACAAATTGATGATGGCCTGCAGCTCAAATCCGTTCACCACTTCGGCGGCGCGGTAGCCGGGGCGGATGTAGGAATAACGCTGTTCATACAGGTGCAGCGATTCGTACATGAGCCAGAACGAACGGTCGTCCAGTTCATCATACGTGCGCGAAACATCCACGCCGATTTTGCTCATCTCCTGGTAAAAGCGCCGGGCTTTAAACTGATGCCAGAGCTGCCGCCCGATGGTGTATGCAATTAAAACCACCACAACCAGGTTGGCCGAAAACACAAGCATGATAAGCGCCACCGAAATGACAGCAAACGCAACATACACGCTGAAATATTTTTTGAGAAACAGTTCATAAAAAAGCTGTCCGCCGTCGAGCGGGTAAAGCGGCAGCAGGTTGAGTGCGTTGATGATGATGAAATAAAAACCGATCATGCCCCACAGTTCGTGCAGCTGCAGTTTATGGTGCAGGATAAGAATGATGCTGCCGATTAGTATTCCCGGAAGCGGTCCGGCGAGAATGATGATTGCTTTTTCGCGTTCCGATACTTCCTGTTTGCTGCCCATGGCTGCACCGCCGAACATGGGAATAAACAGCATCTGCAACCGGTTATAGCCGAACAGCAGCATGGCCGTAAAGTGGCCCATTTCGTGCGTCATAATCACTACCAGCAGCGCAACGATCAGGAAAGGTTTGTTGCCGATAAACAAAAACGCCACCGCCACCCACAGCAGCATTGAGAAGAGCAGGCGGCGCACCGGGTTGCCGGCGGGCGGTTCCTGGATGCGTGGTTTGGGCGGAAAATAATGATCGTTTGTTCCGTCGGTTTGTATGGTGTAATTCAGTTCGTCGTTCATGGTAGTTCCGCCATCAGTATAAATAAACGTTCAAATTTAGCACGCAGTTGTTGCGCATCCCAGCCGGTGTTGTTTGCTGTCATTGCAAACGTAAGCAGTTTGCCGCTTTTGGTCCGCACATAACCGGCATACGATTTTACACGGCTCATCGTTCCGCTTTTGGCGTGCAGGTTGCCTTCGGCAGCTGATTCGGTAGCCAGTTTGCGGATGGTGCCGCTTTCACCCGCCACGGGCAGCGAACGGTAAAATACTTTAAAAAGGGCCGAGTCTTTGGCAAACCACGACAACATGCCGGTGAGTTGCCGCGCCGAAACCGTATTGTAACGCGAAATGCCGCTGCCGTCAACCATGCAGAAGCCGCGCATATCAATGCCTTTGTCTTTCCAGTACGAAATAATCTGCGCAATGCCGCCCGACGTGCTGCCGTAGCCGCTGCGCGCGTAGGAGATTCCGCGGAGAATGGATTCCGCGTAATAATTATGACTCACCTGGTTGGTATGATACACCAGTTCGCTGAGCGAAGGCGACATGGAGGTGTAAATGGATTTACGTTCGCTCTTCTCTAATTTCTGCCCGTGAAAACGGATGCGGCGCATGGTGGTTGCTGAATCGCGGAGTTTGATACCGGCTTCGGCCAGTTCGCCTGATAACCGTTGCGCACAATACAGCGGCGGATCGGGAATCGCGCTGCGTGCTTCGAGGTACGATGATACTTCGCCCATCACCACGCGCTCAAACTGGTAAGGCGCGCCGGCCACGTACGCGTAACTTTTTACGCCGCTGCTGTGAATGGCCTGGTTGTACAAACGCAGTCCCGGAATTTGCGGCGACGTTTTTATGGAAACACCGTTTCCTGAAGGTGTGAGGTACAGGTCGTAACCGTTTTCATTAATCGAAAGCGGGCAGGGACCAATGCCGTAATCGCTCTGCATGTCTTCCCACGCCCAGCCGAGCGGAATCATATCGCGTTCGCCCGATTCGGCATCACCGATAATACAACCGGCAATGCTGTCAATACCTAATTTGCTCACGGCCTCGCGCCAGTTGCCCATCACTTTGCCGATGCTGCTGCCAAAGGTTGCTGCACCTAATGCAGGATCGCCGCCGCCGCGGATGTACAGGTTGCCGAGCAGTGTGCGGGTGGCCGCATCTATTTTACCATCGTATTGCAGGCTGGTTGAAAAACGTTGTCCCGGCCCGAGCATGGCCAGCGCGGTGCCGGTGTTTACCACCTTCATTACGGAAGCAGGAACAAGCGCCTGGTCGGGATTGTGTTCGTAAATGGATTTTAAACTGTCGGCGGTAACGAGGCGAAAACTCCACGAGCCGCCCACGAGTTCCGGCGCATTGGTAATGGAATCTACCGCGGCTTTCAGTCGCCCGAACGCGCTGGTGTCGGCCACCACAATCGTATCGCCCGAAACGGTGTCAATGATTTTATCGCCCGGCTTTATCACTTTCGTAACCGGCGCGGCAGGCTGCAGCAAAAGTACAGTCGTAGTGCTCAGCGCAACACCGGCCAGGACCAGCACCGCAACAAAAGCAACAGACACTTTACGGCTGAGCATTCTTTTCATTGTGTCAAAGGTAATACGAATATTTTTGCCGGGGAGCAAGGGGAATGGTTGCAATGGGCAGAAAACCGCTTCTGTAATTGTGCATGGGGAAAATAGAAACGTTGATCAACTGCAGATTTGTTTTCGCTGGCAGGTTTTTATTTCCAATTATGATCGTACGGCTGATGCCGCCCTGTCTGGGCTCATTTGTTTTTTTGCTGATTATTCTGACTGATGCCGCCCTGTCTGGGCTACTTCCCGGAAAACCTACATGCAGATTGGTTTATCTATCCGGACCAGAAAGTAGTCCTGAAAGGACGGCATAAGTCAGAAAACAACGTACGATTTATATTTTGAGCCCCTGCGGGGCGGCATCAGCTTAACGATCTTCTGTGTAAAATGATTTCCCTGTTTACAAAAAACGTAATTCGACTATTTTTACAGAAGCGATAACACCGGAAGCAAACGCAAAATCCGCGTTAACGCCACCTATGTTGCCGATTCGTACTACAACCGTTTGAGAAAAGTATAGCTCTTAGCGACTTCGCGCCTTCGTGGTAAAAAAAGAAAACCACGAATAACCGAAGACGCTAAAATGAACCCCAATCATTTTTAAAAAACTAATTTTGCAACATGTTTACGGAAGATTTCCTGACCCGTCTCGAATATGCGGTTTCCGGTGCGCTCGAAGCGCCGGATAATACCGAATACCGCGGTTTCTGGTGCGACGGTTTTTACATCCCGGAAAATAATGATTTCCGTCCGAATGATCCCGTGATTGAAACACGTGCCTGGATTGAAGACAACAACAAACACCAGGAACTTTACGACTGCCTCCTTTTCCTCGGCGAGCAAAGTATTGCAGCAAGCAAAGCCGGTAATTTAACCCCCGACTGTATTCCCGATTCATCAGAATGCAGCTGGATTTACCTGAACCCCGAAGAAAAAACAATTCACATTCAACTCCTTTAATAAAATGAACTACTCCATTCCCTGGCTGCAGCAGCAAATTGATTCGGGCAATCAAATAAAATATATTTTCTTCTGGGGACACCAGCCGCATCCGAAAGGTATCATTACGTCCACCTGCATGAGCCAGTGGTGGGAATCGGCGTTTACCGTTGACGGCATTACCTACGCCACCGCCGAACATTGGATGATGGCCGAAAAAGCGCGCCTGTTTGGTGATGCCGCCGTGGCCGAAAAAATAATCGCCTGCAAAAAGCCCGGTGAAGCCAAAGCACTCGGCCGCACCGTTCAAAACTTCGACAACGCCACCTGGGAAGCCAAACGCTTTGAAATTGTGTGCGAAGGCAACGTGCATAAGTTCGGGCAAAACGCTGCGCTTAAAGACTACCTGCTGCAAACCGGCGACCGTGTTTTGGTAGAAGCCAGCCCGGTTGATTTTATCTGGGGCATCGGTTTAACCGGTGATAAACCCGAAGCATATAATCCGGCCAAATGGCGCGGACTGAACCTGCTCGGTTTTGCGCTGATGGAAGCGCGCGACCGGTTGCGTTAATTTAAATCGGGAACGATTTTTTTGCGGTTCATTCTTTTTGCCGAAAAAATCAAATAGTCCCATGTTGCTTTTTTTAAACGTAGGAAAGTTTTCAAAAGCAGCAAAATGGATCGTTTAATTTCGTCAAAGAAAATTGTGGAACTGTTCTTGCGCTTCGCTAACCACAAAGCCCTTCACACATGCTATCCCACACACAAAGGTTTGCACAAAGGGCACAAAGTGTACTTTTTTTCATCGTGTCCTTCGTGCATGCCATTGTGTCCATTGTGGTTAAATTAAAAGAAGTACAGTTGTAATAACTGTTGAAATTAAACGATCCATTAATAAACACCGAAACCCAATTTCCGAAAAACCGTATATTTGGATTAAACCAATCCTTTCGTATGTCAGCTCCTTTTCAACGCCTGTTCGATATTCTGCCGTATTATCTTGAAAAATATGGTGACAAACCCGATATGGTTGCCGCCAAAGAAAAAGGGAACTGGGTTACCTATAGCCACAGCCAGTTTACCGACCACGCGCAGCGCCTGGCCTGCGGGCTGATTGCGGACGGACTGAAACCCGGCGACAAGGTAATACTGATGGCCAACAACCGGCCCGAATGGAACTTTACCGATTTCGGGGTGATGATGGCGGGCGGCATTCTTGTGCCCATTTATCCTACCATCAGCGAACACGATCTGCAGTTTATTCTCAAGGATTCGGAAGCGGTGTACGCTATTGTGGCCAATGCTGATCTGTATAAAAAAGTAAAAGCGGCCACTGCCGGAACAGCCATCCGCGATGTGTTTGCGTTTGAAGGCACCGACGGAGTGCAGAACTGGAATGTGCTGCTGGATAAAGGAAAAGCGAATTTCGACCTGGCAAAAATAAAAGCCATCACCGATCCGATTAAAGCAAACGATCTTGCAACCATACTTTATACTTCCGGCACCACGGGCAACCCGAAAGGGGTGATGCTTTCGCACAACAACCTGGTGAGTAATTTTTACGCCGCGCGTCACCTCACGCCGGCCGATCACACCAGTCGTGCGCTCAGCTTTCTGCCGCTCAACCACGTGTACGAACGCATGAAAGTGTTCATGTACTTTTATCTCGGTACCTCCGTGTATTATGCCGAAAGCCTCGATACCATCGGCGATAACCTGAAAGAAGTGAAGCCGCACATTTTTACCTGTGTGCCGCGTCTGCTCGAAAAAGTGTACGACAAAATTGTGGCGAAAGGCCAGCTGCAGAAAGGATTTAAACGCAAAATATTTTTCTGGGCGCTTGAACTCGGCCTCAAATACCCGGGGCAGGGCAAAGGCGGCTGGTGGTATAATTTTCAGCTTAAAATTGCCCGCAAACTCGTGTTCAGCAAATGGCAGGAAGGACTCGGCGGCAATATTCTCGGCATTGTTTCGGGTGGTGCTGCGCTGCAGCCGCGCCTGGCCCGCGTATTCCGTGCGGCAGGCATACCGGTGCTGGAAGGCTATGGCTTAACCGAAACGTCACCGGTAGTTGCGGTGAACCAGCTGGATGAAAACGATGCGCGTTTCGGAACCGTTGGCCCGCTGCTGGAAGGTGTGCAGGTGAAAATTGCCGAAGACGGCGAAATACTCGTGAAAGGCCCGAACGTAATGCTCGGGTATTACAAACGTCCCGATGCTACTGCCGAAGTGATGGATGCCGAAGGCTGGTTTCATACCGGCGATATCGGTGAGTTTGTGGAAGGCCGTTTCCTGAAAATTACCGACCGCAAAAAAGAACTGTTTAAAACCTCCGGCGGCAAATACATCGCCCCGCAGATGATAGAAAACAAACTGAAAGAATCCCGCTTCATCGAACAGGTGATGGTGATCGGCGAGAACCGCAAATTTCCGTCGGCGCTCATTGTTCCGGCGTATGATTTCCTTACCGAATGGTGTACGCGCAAAGGGTACAAGTTTCACAGCCGCAAAGAAATGCTCGAAAGCGAAGAAGTACGCAAACGCATCCGCGAAGAAGTGGAGCAGGTGAATAAATCGCTGGCCAAATACGAAAGCGTCAAAAAATTTGAGCTGCTCGAAAAAAACTGGACGGTTGACAGCAACGAAATGACACCGAAGCTGAGCCTGAAACGCAAAGTGATTACGCAGAATAACCAGGCGCTCATTGATACGTTGTATGGAGGAGAAGAATAGTTCTTCCATTCATTTTCCAGGCTTCGGGTTCATCCGCTTTGTGCTGGCGGCTGTGGTGGTGGCCAGTCATGTGGAACTGCTGTGCAGCCGGTTACGTCTTCCTTCTTTTTATGATACCCCCGTTATTGCCGAAAGCGGCCGCGTAGCGGTTTCGTTTTTCTTTGTGCTCAGCGGTTTCCTCATTACATACTTGTTGCTGCACGAACGTGCACAAACGAATACGATACACATCCGCAAATTTTACATGCGCCGCATCCTGCGGATATGGCCGATGTATTTTTTGGTGCTGCTGCTGGCGTTTTTTGTGGTGCCCGCCATCGCGCCTGATGTGTCGCCCCTGAAAGAAGCCGAGCTGCCCGCCGTACACCTGCCGGGGAATCTGCTGCTGTACATTGCGTTTCTGCCGCAGCTCGCCTTATCGCTGTGGCCGCCGGTTTTTTTGGCGGAGCCGTTGTGGTCCATCGGCGTGGAAGAAAACTTTTACCTGCTGTGGCCCTGGCTGGGCAAATACATCCGCCGCGGTTTCTGGATTGTGCTGCTGGTCATCATCATCGTTGTTCCCGCATTGCGCTGGCAGGCTACCGAAGCATTTCAGCATGTAAAAACACCGGAAGAATACCAGCACCAGGTGGTGTGGTTTTCGTTTCTCTATTACATGCGTTTCGAATGCATGGCCATCGGCGGATTAATGGCGTGGCTGCTGCTGCAGTACAAAACCGGGATGATTATTAAAGTGCTCACACACCCGGTTACGCAGTTGCTTGCGTTGTGTGGCATCATCGGCTGGTTTGCATGGTTTACGGCGCCGGTGTATCACTATTTTATTCCGTCGTTCTTTTTTGCGTTGCTCCTGCTGGGCATCGCGGTGCGGAAAAAGCCGCTGCTGCCGAAAACGGATTTTCTCGGCGATTATTCGTACAGCATGTACCTCATTCACGAGTTTGTAATTGTGGGCGTGCTGTGGCTGCTGCCGCACAGTATTCAACTGCAAACCGTGGGCGGAAAAGCGCTGTTGTACCTGCTGGTGTTTGTTTTCACGATGGCTGCATCGGGAGTATTGTATCGTTTTTATGAGAAGTATTTTTTGGGGTTGAAGGAGCGGTGGAAGGTATGAGGATTGGGGTTTAAACGCGGTTGTTTTTTGCGTTATTAAGAATTTTTCGATATGCTTTAAACTTCTCCTTTTCCTGATAATCAACCATAGAAATTACTTTCCCTGTTTTGGGTTCGTATGATGTATCTTCAATATTTTTCTCTTGTTCTTCAAACTCCTGATCGAAATCCAATTCGAGTTGAATGACAATTGTTGGCAATTCAAACTGGTTTTTCTGATTGTTCATTGTCGTTTTCATTTGGCACAATTCCAGACTCTTCAAGAGATTCTATTGCATATCGTTCTAATGTCGGAAGTGCTTGCAAAGTTAAGCGATATTTGGGCGATTGAATCATTGTATTATAAACACGTTTTGCACCGTCAGAACCCTTGCGCTCTCTGGATAATGTGAAAAACTCTAGAAATCGTCTTGGAGCTACGCCATCGTATAACAGGACTTTGACTTTGTTAATATCATCTTCATTTTCGGTAATTACATCATCGTGAAGTGTTTTGCATAAACTTTTTACGTAAGGCTCAATATAATATACTTCAGTAATTCCAGAGGCGATGATATGTCGGGCACAATTGTGACAAGGGTAAGTAGTACAATATAGTTTTCCGCCAATCATCTGTTCTCCGGTTTTTTGAGAACCGGCAATTATTGCATGCATCTCTGCGTGCACTGCCCGGGAAAACTCAATCAAGTCCTTTATTGGTGTTTGTTTTCGCAAGATGTTGGTTAATTTATCGCTCAGGTCTTTGTTTTTCTCAATATTGTCATCTTTAAATATCTTTTTTACAAGCTCTTTATCCTTAAATAACTCATTGAGAATCTCTCCCACTATATTGTCTTTTTGTCGGTCATTTCGGCAATACTCTTTGTAGTGAAAGCATCGCATATCTTTTTTGTCCCCTTCCTGATATAAATTACCAAGAAATTTCGGTACATCATTCCATCCTGTAGAAAGTAAATTGTACTTCGAGTCTGTAATGCTGGCTCCTACTTGCCTTGAAAGACATGCAGAATTGGTTGCTGCCGATTTTGCAGCGTACATTGCTTTTTCATGCGGCGTTGGTGTAATTACAGATGTAGAAAAAATTAATTGCAGGTAACGTTTAACTTTGTCGGAAACCTCCCCCGTATTTTCCCTGGAAATTCGCACAAAAAAATCTGCCTCTACAAATGTATCACGTACATTTTGACCATGTTTATTGTTTTCATGTTCATCTGTATTGATGAGCAAATCAACTTCACCTTTTTCTTTGTTCAGTTTTTTCTCCGTGAGCAAAAATTCTCTTCTTTCCTGTTCAGGGGAGAACACACTGAACATATAAAAGATGTCTTTGTAAATAGCCCTCAGAAGGAGTAATTCTTCGACGTTTTTTAAAGAATCAATTATGTGGCAAACTCTCCGAGGTGACATATCCTCAGCTTTATCGAGAGTTCCGTCATTGCTTCGTTCGCGTAAAATTTCTGCAATAACCATTTCAACAAGAATAGAATTTTTCTTATTTTCTTTTCGTAACTGATCTCCCCCATCAATCTTGGTCATCATGCCAATGTAGCCTTTAGAGAACCCAGAATCATAAGAAGGTTTGGACTTTACATGATCACTAATGAATTTACTCAACTTCCAAACCTTTACATCCGTGTATTTGTAATCCCGTTCAAGTTGTTGCTTGATTTGATCTATCAACGGTTTTTTAACCGTGCCAATAGGAGAGCAAATGCCAATCACAATTTCCTCTGTAAATGAATCTTCGACTCTCTTTAGTGTTGTAGTTGTACTTACGGGTTCGAACAAGTTTGTTGTTGTTTCGTTTTTTGTTCCTTCTTTTTTTCTTACTGAAGATCCCATATAAATATATTTGTCATACAATAATAAATAAAATATTAATAATATGAAATACCATACCTTAATACGTGTAGGCTTTAGAAAAGCTGCTTCTGAAAACTATAATGGGAAAAAGATTGGGGTTTCGACAAAAAAAACTACGCATCCAGCGCATCCCGCTCCGCGCGTTTTTTCTCTACGCGTTTGGCTACAAGAATACTTATTTCAAACAGCAGCCACAACGGGAAGGCCACGAGCATCTGTGAGAATACATCGGTGGTGGGTGTAATTACCGCTGCTGCAATGAGGATAACGATTACCGCGTGTTTGCGGTGCCGTTTCATAAAGTCAGACGACATGACGCCGAACCGTGCGAGGAAATAAATGATAATCGGTAATTCAAATACAATGCCCATCAGCAGCACCAGCGTGGTAACCACAGAGGTGTACGAATCGAGCGAAAACATGACCTCTACTTTTTCAGAAACCTGGTAGTTGCCCAGGAAATAAATGGCCATCGGCGATACGATGTAATAACTGAATGCAACCCCCATCAGGAACAGCATCGAGGCATAAAATATAAAACCTTTGGCGGCTTTTACTTCTTTGTTTTTGAGCGCAGGACGGATAAACTTCCACAGTTCCCACAGCAGGTACGGAAATCCCGCCACCAGCCCGGCCACAAACGCGGCCCACATGTGCATGGTAAACTGGTCGGTAACCCCGGTGGTGATTAATTTAAAATTGAACTCCGTAAAACAAAGCGTTTCGCCCATGTCCCAACTGTGCGAGATGTAACACAATGCCGTATACGTTGGAAAATCGGGGCGGGTAGGACCTAAAATAATAACATCAAAAAGGATCTCTTTATACACAAACGCCACCCCGGCGAGCACCATAATAACGAAAGCCGACCGCACCAGGTGCCAGCGCAAATCCTCGACATGGTCGAGAAACGACATTTCGTCGCCTTTTTTACTCTTCTTATTGAAAAATCCGAACATAAAAGCGGCGCAAAGTTAACGGTTTTGGGCAGATGGTACGTAAAAAAGAAATGTATGTCTGTAAGGCGTTTTGTTTGTACACGGGATTCAATTTCCTGCAGGCAGGTTCGCCGTAAAAGGATGTGGTGTTTCTTCCCGGAACGGTTTGGGAATACCTGGCATAGGCCCGGTTACAGACGGAAAGGGCTCGTTCCGGTGAAATAAAATCCCTTCGTGCCTTTGCGCCCCTGCCTGCCATCGCGCGGGCAGTGCTTCGGCAGGCAGGTTCGTGGCAAAAAAGGAACGATCAAAAGAGGACCAGGCACGATATTGATACCAATTCCTTTTCCCGGCTGTCGGGAGTCCGTATTCAACCAAAATGCTTATTTTCGGAACGTTTTATGAAAAACCAGCTACGCACACCGGCCTTTCTTATTGCCGCGCTTATCGGATTATTGCTCGTGATACTCGCTTACAAAGATCACTTCAATAACCCGTTCCATTTTGATGATTCGCATACGATTGAAAACAACGTCTATATCCGCGACATCAAAAACATTCCGGAGTTTTTTGTAAACGCCGAAACCACCAGTTCCCTGCCCACCAACCAGGCCTACCGCCCGGGGCTTACCACGCTCAACGCCATTGATACGTGGATCGGGGGCAAAGACGAACCGGTTTCTAAATATTTCCATGCGCATATTTTTGTAGCGTTTCTTGTACTCGGCGTATTGCTGTTTTTCTTTTACCGGCACATTTTCGAACGCGCCCTGCCGGGCAACACCCTCAACCACTGGCTGGCCCTGTTTGGGGCGGTGTGGTTCTGGGTTCACACAGCCAATGCCGAAACGGTAAACTACATCATTGCCCGTTCCGATACACAAAGCACGTTGTGGATACTCATCGCGTTCAGCGTGTATCTTTTCTCCGCAAAAGGCCGCGAATATTTCCTGTTCCTTATTCCCATGGCCATCGGTTTCACCATCAAAGAACCGGCGCTCATGCTGGCCCCGCTGGTGGTGGTGTTTGAATGGCTGTTCGGGGTAATGCGCGAACGCAAAACCATCCTGCGCATCGTTTCACTGTTTGTAACTGCCGCAGTGCTTTATCTTATTTCCAGGAAGTTTACGCCGCCGGAATGGACTTCGGGACAAAGCGATCACGTGCGTTACCTCATTTCGCAGCCCTGGGTGATGATTCACTATTTCGCAAACTTCGTATTGCCGGTTGACCTGAGTGTGGATACCGACTGGCAGATGGTGAGCGGGTTCGGCGACTTCCGGGTGTATGTTGGTTCGGCCTTTGTGCTGGGCATGCTGGCGGTGGCGTACATCTGTTCAAAGAAACAGGAGCACAAACCCATTACGTTTGGTATTCTCTGGTTTTTTATCGCACTCGCACCTACATCAAGTATATTTCCGTTCGCAGAAGTGCTGAACGATCACCGCGTGTTTTTTCCGTACATCGGCCTCGTCATGGCGTTTACCTGGGGCATCGGTTTGCTGCTGGTGGGGTTACAAAAACGCATCACCAAAGGCCGTTCACCGATTCAGCTGCCAACCCTGTCTGTGGGTATCCTGGCGCTGGCATTTCTTTCGGCACACGCGTACGGCGCACACACGCGCTGCGCGGTATGGAGTTCCGGCTACACGCTGTGGGGCGACTGCGCAGTGAAGAGTCCGAAAAATCCGCGTGCGCTGATGAACTACGGCCTTACGCTGGTTGACATGGGTTCTGATACCATCAACAAAAACAAAGCCGTGGGCGACAGCCTGTTTAACGTAGCCGATTCCATTTACAAACGTGCCGAGAACATGTGGGACAGCTATGTGTATCTCGCCATCAACATTGGCGTGCTGCGCGAATGGCAGGGACGATTTGATGAAGCAGAAACGTATTTCAAAAAAGCAATTTCGTTTCAGCCCGATCATCCGGAAGCACAGTATTACCTCGCTGATTTTTACGTGCGCCGGGGAATGGGATGGAAAGCAGTGCCATACGTGAATCACGGGCTCGAATTAAGTCCTGCACACATCGGCATGAACCGCCTGCGCGAACTGTTTGCTACTACTGACGTGGACGAACAGCCCCTGGATGCGGCCATTAAAAAAGCAGGTGCAAATCCGACCGCGGAAAATTACCTGAACCTGAGTCTTGAATTTTACAACGCCAGGGACTTTGCTGGTTGTGTGCGGGCAGGCGAAGAAGCATTAAAAATCCGTCCGGATTATGCCGATGCGTACAACAACATCTGTTCGGCCTGGATCAAACTCGGCGAATGGGACAAAGCCATTGACGCGGGCGGCAAAGCGATACAGCTCAAACCGGATTACCAGCTGGCCACCAATAACCTGAAGGTAGCGCTGCAGAACAAAAACTTTTTCGATACGAATGAAAAACTGCTGCGCGCAAAACCAGACGCGGCCGGCTGGATCAACGTCAGCCTCGGATATTACAAAATTGAACTGTACGCCAAAAGCGCGTGGGCTGCTGAACAGGCTGCAGCCATTGACCCCAACAATGCCGACGCCTGGAACAACATCTGCGCTGCATGGAACGCCGCCGGCGACTGGAAAAAAGCCATGCCCGCCTGCGAAAAGGCTGTGTCACTTAATCCAACATACGAACTCGCCAAAAACAACCTGGCCGAAGCACAACGGTTGAAAGGTGTTGCGGGGGGGAAGTGAGAAGGAGTTTTAATTGAATCGGGAAATTAAAAAGAAGGTATATGCACCAGGATTCAGTTTTCAGTTGGCAGTTTGCAATTTGCAGTTCTGCTGGTGTAAAGGCACAGCACGTTTTACCTTCGGTTCCAAGCTGGTTAACAGAACGATGCGAAGCATTTAAAAAAAAACAAAACTGCCAACTGCCAACTGCAAATTGCAAACTGGTTAAACAAACGATGCGAAGCATTTTATAAAAAACAAAAGACCTACACCACTACACACACATAAAGCGAAGTATGAACATATTAGGATTTAACTGTTACGGACACGACTCGGCGGCGGCGCTGATTGTTGACGATGAAGTTGTTTTTGCCGTAGAAGAGGAACGCCTCAACCGCAAGAAACATTACGGCGGCGTGCCGGAACTTGCCATCCGTGCCTGCCTCGATCATGCCGGGCTTACACTGGCCGATATTGATCACATCACGTTTTTCTGGAAGCCGTCTATTTCGTACGCCAAAGTGCCCGTGTTCCTGTTTAAGTTCTGGAACAAGGTGCCGCAACTGCTCCGCGAACAGCGCAGCTTTTCGGTGGAAGAAAACCTCGGTATGCTCAACTACCTGAAGCAGATGAAAAGCCTGCCGGAAACATTGAAAAAAATGTTCCCGACCGATAAACCGGTGAAGTTTAAATTCCACATGCTGGAACACCATCTGACCCATGCCGCCAGCGCATTTCTGCCCACACCGTACGACGATGCCGCTATTCTTACCATTGACGGGGCAGGCGAGTGGACCACCTCGCTGCAGGCGTATGGCAAAGGAAATACGATTACCAAACTGTCGTCGGTGGATACACCGTATTCACTCGGTGCATTTTACCAGGCGGTTTCGCGCCACCTCGGGTTTAAACTCATTGAAGGTCCCGGCAAACTGATGGGACTTGCTTCGTACGGCAATCCGAATACGGAAGCGTACGAGAACATGAAAAAACTCGTAACACTTACGCCGGAAGGTGGTTTTAAACTTGACATGAGTTATTTCTGTTACCACTACACGCGCAAATCGGGCGTAACGAAAAAGTTTACCGATCTGTTCGGTCCTTCGAAAACCGAGGGCAAAGACTGGAGCGAACATGAACTGAATGTGGCCGCAGCGGCGCAGCACATTGTGGAAGATGTAATTCTGCACATGGTGCGCAAACTGAAAGAAAAAACCGGCAGCGACAACCTGTGCATGGCCGGCGGCGTGGCGCTGAACAGTGTTACCAACGGACTGATTGCGCAGAGCGGGCTGTTTAAAAACATTTTCATCCAGCCTGCAGCCGGCGATTCAGGTACGGCGCTGGGCAGTGCGTTGTATTACAACCATTGTGTGCTCAACCGCAAACGCAAGTTTATTATGGACACCGCGTTTCTCGGAAATACATTTGATGATGCGGAATGTGAAGCGGCGCTGAAAAAACACAACCTGCCGTATGTAAAAACGCAGAAGAACTATGCCAATTTTGCCGCGAAAAAATTAGCCGAAGGTAAAATCATCGGCTGGTTCCAGGGGCGCATGGAATTTGGTCCGCGCGCGCTGGGCAACCGCAGCATCATTGCCAGTCCGCTGCACGAAGACATGAAAAACATTCTGAATGCACGCGTAAAATTCCGCGAAGGCTTCCGCCCGTTTGCGGCCATTGTGCTGGAAGAAGACTGCGGCAAATACTTCGACTGCGATTTCCCGAATCCGTATATGCTGCTCGTGTATAACGTGCGCCCGGAGTACCTCGGCAAACTGCCTTCCATTACGCACGTCGATAAATCGGTGCGTATACAAACGGTAAACAAAACCGAGAATCCGCAGATGCGCGACCTGCTCGAAGCATTCAAACGCGAAACCGGTTACTCGGTGCTGGTGAACACCTCGTTCAACATCAAAGGCGAACCCATTGTGGCCAACGCTGAAGATGCGGTGTTCAGCTTTGCACGCGCCGATATGGATTACCTCATCATCGGTAACTACATCGTGGCCAAACCGGGCGACGAAAAGAGCCTCGACGGTTTTTAACCGACACTTTTGGTACATCAGCCGATAACTGCCGTTCGCACGCAAACGAAATGGCCGCAGTTTACGTTAAGCATACTATGAAAAAGGTTGCTGTAATGGTATTGCTGCTTTCGGCGATTGCGGTAATAAGCTGTAAAAAAGAAACGGTTGACACGATTGAATGTGACACCAGCGGGTTTACAACCAGTTCGATAAAATATTCTACGGTGGTGGAGCCGATTCTTTCGGCGAGCTGTTACAGTTGTCACAGCAACACCGTGCAACGGGGCGGTGTAAACCTGCAGGGCTATGCCAATGCAAAAACCTATGCAGACAACGATAAACTGCTGGGCACCATTGCGCACCTCAGCGGTTTCCAGGCCATGCCCGAAGGCGGTTCGAAACTGGACCAGGACAAAATCTGCAAAATCAAATTCTGGATTGAAAACGGCACGCTGAATAACTGACCGTAAATCGTGTCTGGAATAAACCAGGGAAATTGCATGGTGCGGTGACTGCTGTTTTTTTATGCAGGCAAATTGTTTACTCCAATTGATCGTACGGCCGATGCCGCCCCGTCTGGGCTCACTTGTTTATTATGCTATTCTGACTGATGCCGCCCTGCTGGGGCTACTTTCTTGTCCTGATTCACAAACCGATTGAGATACGGAATCAGGACCGGAAAGTAGTCCTGAAAGGACGGCATAAGTCAGCAAACAATACACAAATTATTTTTGAGCCCCAGCGGGGCGGCATCGGCCGTACGCGCTTTTATGTACCAGCAGCCCCCTGTTAATATTGAACTTGATCGGATTACCCGTTTCAGTCGCGATTGCCCTTGTAACTGACCGGGTATATTGCCTGTATTTGCGATAAAACACTAAATTTCGCTTCGTAATGAAGCGCATCCTCTTTTTACTTGCTTTTTTATTTGGTTCCCTGTTCTGCTTAAACGCGCAGGTGGCTCATCTGTATGCAGACAAAGGGATGCAACTGCTCAGCCACGAAACAACGTATTTTGTTGACAGCACAGCCGCATTAACGATTGAAGACGTTGCACGCCCGGCCATTCTTGCACAGTTTAAACCGATCAGCGGCCGCTATGTTGCATTTCCCATTACGTCCGGCACCGTTTGGGCACATTTTAAAATTGTTGTACACGAAAACGAAACGTTTTACCTGCGTAATGATCTTCCGCTGATAAACGACTGCCGGTTGTATAAACGTAACGGCAGTACGTGGACGGTTTCCCGTTCGGGGCTTGATATTCCCGCTGAATCAAGGGATGTGCGTTCGGCCACCATTGCCTTTCGCATCATGCAGCAGCCGGGCGATACCGCGGACTATTTTTTACGCCTTTCGTCGTATTACCCCATGGGTATTGCACCGGAGGCCGGACCGTCGGAAACGTTCAGGGTTTTACAGTTGAACGACACGGTTTTTGCCGGTATTTTTTTCGGGATCATGCTGGTGATGGCCTTGTACAACCTGTTCCTGTTTCTCACCAACCGCGACCGGGTGTATATTTTTTACGTGCTGTATGTGGCCGGTTCTGTTTTGTTTATTGCACTTGCCAGCGGGTATATTATTGTGTTTCCTGAATTTTTTAGAAAAATTTATACCCTCAATGCTGTTCTGCTGCCTGCTTTTTTCGGGTACTTCGGGCTGCTTTTTACCATGCGTTTCCTGCATACAAAAAAGAATACCCCGCGGCTGCATAAACTGTTTTACCTGCTGATGGTGGGTGTTACCGCAACAATTATTACCGGGTTTTTTCTGCCGCACCTGGGTGTGCAACTCATCCAGGTAATGGGCATCGTGCTTTCCGTAATTTGTCTCGGTGCGGGCATTACGATTAACCGCATGGGATATGCGCCATCGCGGTTTTACCTGCTGGGTTTTGGTGTTTACATGCTTGGGCTGTTAACGTATATTGTTGTGGCATTACTTGGTATTGATACGGGCGCAATGACCCCTCCCCGCATTCTTATGCTGAGTTCTGCAATAGAAACGATCATCCTTTCCTTTGCCATCGGCGATAAACTGAACATTGCGCTGCGCGAAAAACAGGCGGCAAACGACAAGGTGCTGGATGCCATGCGCGAAAACGAACGCATTGTGCGCGAGCAAAATGTAATCCTCGAGAAAAAAGTAGAAGAACGCACGCTCGAAATCAATACGCAGAAAGCGGTGATCGAGGAAAAAAACAAGGATATCCTTGACAGCATCCACTACGCGAAACGCATCCAGCGCGCACTGCTGGCTTCGGAAACGCTGCTCGGGAAAAACCTGCCGGAACATTTTGTACTCTACCGCCCGAAAGATATTGTAAGCGGCGATTTTTACTGGGCGGCTGAAGTGCCGGGTGAAAAATTCCTGCTGCTCACCGGCGACTGCACCGGCCACGGCGTTCCGGGTGCGTTTATGTCGCTGCTCAATATTTCCATTTTGCATGAAATTACCAGCGGCATGAATATCACTTCGCCTGAAAATGTGTTAAACACGCAGCGCGAAGCCATCATCATGTCGCTGAACCCGGAAGGCTCCGAAGAGGTTTCGAAAGACGGGATGGATTGTGTACTCTGCAGTTTTGATTTCAATAACCGGAAACTGGAATTTGCCTGCGCCAACAACCCGCTGTGGGTCATACGCAACGGTGAACTGTTCGATTTCCGGCCCGACAAATACCCCGTAGGCCTGCACGAAGGGGAAAAACAGCCCTTCACACGCCACGAACTCGACCTGCTTCCCGGCGATGTGGTTTATACATTTACCGATGGTTATGCCGACCAGTTCGGCGGCCCGCGAGGCAAAAAGTTTAAGTACGCACAACTGAAAGAGGTCCTCCGTTCCGTGGCCGCACTACCGATGCACGAACAAAAAACACACCTCGAAAAAACATTTGATGCCTGGAAAGGAAATCTTGATCAGCTGGATGATATGCTGGTGGTAGGGGTGAAAATCCGTTAGTTTCAGGAACTGTGCGGCCTTTTTTTAACCGCAAAGTCGAACAAAGTTTTTGCGCAAAGGCCGCAACCGAATGCGATCAAACTTAGCGTTACTTTGCGAGAACTTTGCGCGACTTTGCGGTTTAAGTGTGATCGTACAGTTCTACGATCTGCTAAGGGTTTTTGTAAAAATCTTCCTCCGTATCCTCGTTGTTCCTGATTTTTTTGCTGTAGTTGGCACGCGATACTTTTTCGTGATCAAACATCCGCCTCATATCCGCCTGGCTTTTCGTAAACGTCATTGTGTTGGTTATGGAAAGCGATGCGGCCATGCGCTCCACATCGTGGTCGGCACCGATGTAGGTAAATGTCCAGCGCTGCTTTTTAAGTTCTTCCACCAGTGCTTTGATGGCCGCGCCGGTAAATTCTTTCGATGCGTTTTCTTCGCCATCAGTCAGCACCGTTACCAGCACGTTGTGATTTGTATTTCCGTAAAGTGCCAGTTTCAGTTTGTTTATGCCGGCACCCATGGCATCATACAGCGGGGTGGAGGCGTTGGGCTGGTACAGGCTGTCGTTGATCTGTTCCAGTTTCGAAGCCGGATCCATAAAATGAATTATTTTCTGCCCGAGCCCGTTAAAACTGATCAGTGAAATAAAATGTTCCTGCTCCGGAAACTGCTGCTCAATGCCTTTGATGGTTTGTACTATTTCGTTGAACCCGGTTATGATCGTTTCTTTAATTGACATCATCGAACCGCTTTCGTCGAGGATGATGAGGTTGTGTACCTGGTGTTTGGTTTCCATGGGTTAGGTTTTTTAAGAATAGGAGGTGCAATTTACTAAAAAGGAGCGGGATGTTGGCTTGCGTGTGGTTCGTAATCAGGGCAATCGCGTCTTAAAATATTTATACTGATTTAGCGGTTTTCCAAAATAGTTTTGAATCAAACCAAAAGCGGGCTGTCAGTTCGAGTGCCGGGCGCGGAGGGCAGCGAAATGGAAGGTGTATCGAGAACGTGCGAGGGAATTCCGGCCCACGTTCTCGATACATTTCTTGCTGATGAAAAATCAGCAAGAAACACTCGAACTGACGACCCGCAAATAATTTAAATGGATTACAACCCCGATACATTTCTTGCTGATGAAAAATCAGCAAGAAACACTCGAACTGACTGCCCGCTAACACTATCAAAAGTAAGAGGTCTGCCCGATTGCCCTGGGTTCGTAATGGTTTCAGGAACTGCCCTCCATTTTTTTAACCGAAAAGTCGCGAAACATTGCGTATGACTTTGCGGCCATTGCAGTTAAGTGAGGCAGTACAGTTCTACGATCTAAAAAAAGCGCAGCCAGCCCAGTGGTTTTTTGGAATCACCGATGCTGAAACGGTTTCCTGTTTTTACCAGCGTCAGTTTTTCGCGCGGCGTAAGTAAAATATTCTGCTGCACCATTTCAATTTCATTTTCCGAAACGGCTGAAACAATGGCCACATGCCCGAATTTACCATCAAACACCAGCAGATCGCCGGGGCGCGGTTTTTCTGTCGAATCATTTTTAAACTGCAAAAGCCCGCGCTGTTTGTTTACCGTTCCGTGTTTCACCCGCGCATCAAAAAATGATTTGGCGTGCCCCATGCCATCGGTAAACCGGAAGTTGTAATGCAGATAATAATACCGTTTCACAAACTCCACGCACTGCCATTTTTTGCCGAAATAATAACTGCTGTCGTTGCTGAAATGTTTGCCGTGCGACTGATCGTACGCAAGTCCGTTGTTGTAAACATAAACCCCGTGAAGCGAATCCTGGATGTAACCCGTCGCGTTTATATGTACCAGCAAACGAGGCGGATAGCGGCGCGAAAAGAAAATAAAATAAACCAGCAGCAGCAGCAGGATCACCAGCGCAGTGTATTTGCCTGCTTTTTTCATGATAGTTCTATTTACCAGCCATAATACTGAAAACTCTGGGGATAGTAATGCACATCAGGTTTAAGAGCCGGCGTTTGCAGCGAAACGATTATTTTGCCGGTTAAGCGGTCAACCAGTGTAACCAATTGATAGGTTTTTTTTAATCGCGCATTTTCTGTTGCTTCCAGTTGCTTAAGCATCACCTTTGCGGTATCGCTTCCGTTTATGAAAGCCAGTGTCGCATCGTAGGTTAATTCCTGCACCGGTTTGATGCTGCTGAAATGCTGCACCACGGAATCCAATGTGTAGTACATTTCATGAAGTCCGTAAAAGTTCATATTCATAATGGTATTACTGAAAAAAGAAGCTGGTGTACTTTGTTTATTTCCGTTGCAGTAATACCGTGCAGGAAGCAATGCGGTAACGGCAGGCTGCGTGTCTAAACGGACGTATTCTCTCACCCAATCCAGCCGGAAATAATATTCCCAGGTGCGTGCCGTGCTGTCGCCCGGTTTTACGTCGGTAATTATCAACGCATAATCATACCCGGCCGAATCGAGGCGGTGCGCGGTGGCGGATTGCTGCTGCTGCGTTTGCAATGTTCTGAAAACGGCCCGCTGGTTGGCCGGTACTTTTTTCAGATACGCATTGGTGAGCGAATCGGCTTTAAACGAAAGCGATTGCGCAGGAAGCAAAACTGCACAGCACAGGAAAAAGAACAGTGTAATGGCGTTTTTCATTGGTTGGGGGATTTGGATTTACAGCAAACGCATCAATCATCGTGCCCTTTCGGGTTTTTCACTTTGCCGTTTTTCCAGAGGTATTCTTCCTGTTCAAATACTTTTTTCAGCGAGTCGCTTACTTCTTTGGTTTCAATGCGGCTGAGGTCGGGCTGCCCGGCGTTTACCCACGCGGTGTACCAGTAGCTGCCCACCATAATAATGGATTCGCGCATGCGGCGTTCCACCATGCCGTTCATCATGCGGCTGTATTCGAGGCTGAAATCTTCGCTGTAGGTTTTAATGGTGGTATTGCCACGTGTTTCAAACGCATATTTGCGGTCGCCGGGAAATTTAGCACTCAGGTCCTTTTCAAAACGCAGCACTGAATCCACCGCGTTGTTGCTGGCACGTACAAAGTCCCAGGCTTTCAGCTGCGGCTTTTCGATAAAACGCGCACGGCCGGTCCAGTAATCATAATTTTCGGCCTCCAGTTCCGGCACACGCGATTCCCAGAACCCGTGAATGCCGTGCTGCCCGGTCATCTGCCCGTTGTAATTCTCTGTAGTGTGCAGCGGCACGTGCGCATCGGCAATGTAGTGACCAATGTCGGCCGAATAATGCAGAATGCGGTCAATATTGCCCGAACGGAACGCATCGGTTAACCGGTACATCATTTTGTCAATATGCCACGGTACAATGCCGTAGGCCATCAGCGTGTCTTCACTGTATTTGTTTACGGCCTGTTTCCAGTATTTCGGAACGCTGTCGAAACAGCTCGGCCCGTAATGATCAATGTCTATGTAATGGCGCGGTGCTTCGTCGGGGTTGGCGTAGCGGCGTTTGTCGGGATCAACCGCGTGTTCGGTAACAAACTCGATGTGTTTTTTGTAAAACGTAATCATTTCCGGCGGCAGCGTAAACACGGCCATCCGGTTGATGCGTTTGTGGCCGTAAAATCCCCACGACTGCGCCTGCTGCGGCGAGTAGAGGTTGTTCCAGAACAGGAACACGCCGAGGAAAAACAAAACCGTAAAAATCCGTTTGCGCATCGTGAAACGAAATTACTAAAATGAATGGTATAAAATTGCAAGGGGTACAAAATCGGGAATATGTAAAATGATCTTTTGGTTAAGTTATCAGTCATCAGGCATTAGGCATCAGGCAATAGGCTACACCGGTTGCTGCCTATTGCCTATTGCCTAATGCCTGATGACTGAAGTCTTCGTTCCGTTTTGTTAAATTATCTTACCGGGATTAAAAAACAGTTAAGATCAGAAAAACAGCCTCACAACTCCGCCCACATCCGCACCAGGTTGCTCCACGTCTGCAGCACCTGCTGCGTTTGCGCACCCACCGGGTCGGCCGCGGCCATGGTTTCGTGCAGCTGTTTCAGATCGGCTAATATTTTCCGCTGTTCGGCCGAACGCACGCTGCACTGGATCCACGTAACGGCCACCGAACGCACGCCGCTGCGCACCTCGTTTACACAATGCACATACTGGCACGGGTAAATAACCGCGTAACCGGCTTCTGGTTTGTAACTGACTTCGCCGCCATCGGTGCGGATAACGAGTTCGCCGCCTTCGTAGGTTTTCGGATCGCTCAGGAAAATAGTCATCGCCATGTCGGTGCGCATGGTCGGATTGCCGCCCATCAGCGGGCTGTCCACATGCCAGCCGTAGCCCATGCCCGCGTTGCATTTGCTGAACAGGAACGGGTAAAAATTACGCGCATATAACGCGGTGGTGAATTTGGGTTCAGCCACCAGCGCATTGCCGATGAGCTGATAGAGCTGCGGCAGCACCGTGCGGTCGTTCAGGTCAATCTGCAGGTTGTTTTTTACCAGTTTCGCGGCATCGGTGGCGGTTGTTTTGCCATCAATGTAAGGCGCGTTTTCGAGGATGCGGTTTATCGTCTGCAAGGTCTGCTGATCGAGTAAACAGAGCTGGTGTACGTATTGCGGTTGTTCCATAACTGAAAAATAAAAACGCAAGCTACTGAAAAACCCGGGGCATAAAAACAGGGGCATAGCTGAAATTGTAATAAATTGCATCGGCAACAACCATAAACACACCTCCCGATGAAAAACATATTTACCATTTTCGGAACAGCTGCATTGTGCTGTTGCTCCATTTTCAGCAACGCGCAGGCGCCCACATTCGACTGGGTGAAATCGCTTGCGCCCACACAAAGCAATTATGTGTACACCACACAAACCAATTCACTGGTAACCGATGTGGCCGGCAATGTTTACTCCTGCGGTGTGTTCAGCGGAACGGTTGATTTCGATCCCGGCCCGGGCGTGTTTAACCTAACGGCACCTACTTCCCGCTGTGCGTTTGTAATTAAACTCGATTCGGCCGGAAACTTTGGCTGGTGCGTGCAGGTGGGTGATTCGGGCGGACTGGATGCAACCAGCCTGTGCATTACACCGGCCGGTTACCTGTACATGAGCGGCGGATTCAGCGACGGAAATGATTTTGATCCGGGACCGGGCGTTAACATGATGCTGGTTTCCGGTGTGCGAAATGCGTACCTGTTAAAACTTGACCTGAACGGAAACTTTATCTGGTCACGTTCATTCGGTAGCTCGCCCATCAGTTATGTACAAACAGCCGAATGTGCGGCCGACCGGTTCGACAATGTATTTATTACAGCTGCTTTTGGCGGAACCGTTGATGTTGATCCCGGCCCCGGCGTTATGAATTTTGTGAATAGCTCAAACACCAACCAGGATTTTTACATCATCAAACTCGATCCGGCCGGTAACCTCGCCTGGGCCAAACAGGTGGGCAGCAGCTCGCTCGAATACAGCCTGAGCATTACCACCGATCAGTCGGGCGCTGTTTACACTACCGGTTATTTTACCAACACGCTCGATTTCGATCCGGGACCGGGCGTTTATAACATGTCAATTGTGGGCAGCAGCCGCGATGTGTTTATTATGAAACTGGATGCTTCCGGAAACTTTCTGTGGGCACACCGCTTCGGTGATATTTACATGGACCTCTGCGTTTCACTCGTTACCGATGCCAACAACAACATTGTTTTGTCCGGCTCATTTGTGGGAACCGTTGATTTTGATCCGGGAAACAATGTGTATAACCTGACCTGTGCCGGCGGGCCGTCGCGCCCCGATATTTTTGTATTGAAACTGAACAACCAGGGCGAATTTATCTGGGCGCGCAACTGGGGGCATTACGGCTGCGGCTATGGCTTTGTAATTACGGCCGACAGCAGCGATGCTATTTACATGACCGGCAATTTTAAAGACACGATGGACCTCGATCCCGGTGTTGGTACATTTAATGTTATTGCTACCAGCAGCGGACCTACCGATCTGTTTATCCTGAAATTAAATTCAGCCGGTATTTTCGACTGGGGCGTTTCTGCAGGCGGCACGGCACATGCGTATGGTTATTCCATTGCGGTGAGTAAGTTTTACCAGGTGTTCACCAGCGGCAATTTCAGCGGCACCATTGATTTTGATCCGGGCACGGGCGTAACCAATGTACCCTGCGTGGGCAGTTACAATATGTACCTGCACAAACTGCGGCAAAACATTACCATCGGTATGCCCGAATACGAAGCCGCAAACGCAATCCAGCTCTATCCCAATCCCGGAACAGGCATATTTAATCTTACCGGTGATGCGGTTGCGGAAACAATAACAGTATTTGACATACACGGCCGCGAAGTGCTGCGCATGAAACCGCAGTCGGCAAATGTGTCGCTCGATCTGCGCAGCCTGGCTGATGGTGTTTATACCGTGCGGGTAAATACTGCTGACGGGGTTTCCGCCACACGTATTATAATGCAACATTAAGCGAACGGCTCTTCCTTTGATCATAAACCGGTTTGTCATTCTTCGCCGCGGCGAAGAGTTCAGCCCCGAAACAGGCCGGAAACAGGGCCTTCAGGGTTAAACCTGGCCGAAAAAACTGGAAATGTTCCCTTATTCGGAATAATAGTTCGCTAAAATGGTTTCACCTGTCAAGCCAACGGCATGAGCTATCGCTCGGCCGGAATAATAGTTCGCTAAAATGGATTCAGCTATCGCTCGGTCGGAATAATAGTTCGCTAAAATGGATTCAGCTATCGCCCGGCCGGAATAATAGTTCGCTAAAATGGTTTCACCTGTCAAGCCAACGGCATGAGCTATCGCCCGGACGGAATAATAGTTCGCTAAAATGGTTTCACCTGTCAAGCCGGAGGCATGAGCGATCGCTTACGCGGCACCTGCCTGCCCTCGCGCGGGGCATTTGGCATGGGCATGCATGTAATAGTTTCCTAAAATGGTTCGATTAATATTTTTTTGTTTATAGGGTTATGTTATTCCGTTAATGGTTTTTATAGAAGAAAGAAAACGTTAACGCACCTTGCTCTCGTATTCCTGGATCATTTTGCGAATGGTTGTTATGACTAATTCAGGTTGATCGATATGAATTGCATGGCCGCTTTTTTCTGCGGTAATTAATTCGCTATTGGCAGATCTGCGTGCCAGGTCAGCCTGCAGGTGCTGCCAAACTTCTTCAGCAATTTTAGCTTCGGCAGGGGGCATGCCGCTAAACAGATCAGGGATACCATGTTTTATTACCTTTAATGGAATATCGCCAAGCGATCCGGTACCTCGGACCTGTTGATCACTCTGATGAATTGCATCAAGTTCATTCCTGTTTGTGCGAAAATAATCGGGTTGAAATCCGGCACGTAAATATTTTTTCTGAAGTGCAGGAGGCAGGTGTTTTACGACAGGTGGCAATTTGCTCTTTCCTGAAAGCAGACCAAACAATTTAAGAAGTCTTAATTGCGAAACCAGTAACATAAATTGATTTACAGATCGGCCGATGGATACGATCCTTTTCCATGCCCCGGGCATTTTTAAATCAATGTCTTCGTGCCTTGCATCAAGTAAAATAATTCCAGCCACATCGCCTGGATGCCTGGAAGCGTATAGCCGCATTATATGACCGCCAAATGAAGCACCAACCAAAATGTACGGTTTCTTTATTTCAGCCGTCGTTAATAAACGATGCAACTCCTTTTCAATCTGATCTGCATCGCGTGGCAAAGTGCCCGGCTCACTCCAGCCAAATCCGGATCGGTCGTAAGAAACAGCAGTTGCAAATTTCGACACTTCCTGCTGAATGATTGTCCAGTCCATACACCAACCGGCACCACCCGATTCAAATAGTATTGCAGGACCACCCTGGCCGGTGGCACAGAGGTGCATTTTATGACCGTCTACTTCATATACAGTACCAATTGGTTCTTCCATAATGATCATCTGTTGCAAATCAGACCCGATGTTAAATTTATCATTCTTTTCACAAATACTGCTCCTGCTGCCACCTGATTCCTTCCGAAAACAAGTTGCTCATCATTGAGCAGACAAGGCCGTAAAAGCATCAACAGTTGCACGCGCCAGCTAGGCATGATGTTTTGTCAGCCGGGTAATTTAAACTCCGTTCGCGATATTCCGCCTGGTTTATGCCGCATTGCAGGCAACGCAAATCCCCCTGGCATAACCATGCCGTTAAGTGAGCACTCCCGAAGAGATTGCGGGTTTTGGCGATGCGCTTAATCAATAAACCGCCGCATCATCGGCCCTGCCGTAATGCTGGTTACCAGCGCCATAATCACCAGCGCCACAAATACCGGCTGCGAAATAAGTCCGGCATTCAACGCCAGTGTACCAAGAATAATCTCCATCGCGCCGCGGGCATTTAATCCGAAACCGATGGCCAGGCTCTGGCGGCGGTTCATGCCGCCGATGCGCGCACCGATGCTGGCACCGGCCACTTTGCCGAAGTAGGCGAGTACCATCACCACGGTTACCATCAGCCAGTCGAAGTTTTCAATAAAGTTTACTTTCAGGCCGATGGAAACAAAAAACAGGGGCGCAAAAAAGTTGGTTACAAACTGGTGAATAATCTCCCGCGCCTGTTCGCGCAGGTGCACCGAATCGCCGATGGCAATGCCCGCGATAAACGCACCGAGAATGGCATGGATGTTAATACTTTCGGTAAACGCCGCGCACAGCAAACATAAACCGAGACACATGGCGAGCACACCGCCCGGCCACGACAGTTTGGTTTGCACCCACGGCAAAATGCGGTTGAGCACAATGCGTCCGATGGTGAGCATAAACAAACCAAATCCGACAATATAAAGTATCGTGTAACCCAGGTTCATGTGGTTGGTATTCTGCCCGCTCAATGAAAGAATCAACGAGAAGAACAGCCAGCCCACCAGGTCGTTAAACATGGCTGACGCAATAATGATCATGCCGATGTTCGTTTTGAACAGGTTCATGTCCATTAAAATGCGCGCAATTACCGGCAGTGCAGAAATGGAAAGTGCGGTGCCGAGAAACAACGCAAACAGGAAATGCGCATCGCCGCCGGGCGCAATGTTAAACCATTCCGGGAAAAACCACGCCACGCCGTAACCCGTAAAAAACGGGATAATCATACTCATAAATCCCGTGCTGATGGCGGTTTTGCCCTGGCGCAGCACCATGGGCAGCTGCACTTCCAGCCCGGCCACAAACAGCAGCATCACCACGCTGAGGCTGAAAATACCATCGAGTGCAATCGAAATTGTGGGGTTGGTTTTAAACGGGAACAGCCACTGAAAAAGATCCGGGTACAATTGCCCGAGCACGGTAGGACCAAGTGCAATGCCCACCAGCAGCTCGCCCATAACAATAGGCAGCTTGAGCCGTTTGCCCAGCTCGGCCACTACGCGCGATACAATAAGCATCGTGCTGATGGCAACCAGGAAAACGATCAGGTCGTGGTGGGTGAGTTTGGCCATACCTTATATACGCGAGTGAACGATGAGCAGGTTACAGGGCAGGTCTTCGAGAATATATTCGATGTCGTGTGTAAAAATGCGGTCGAGAATGCCCAGCTTCGTATCGGGCGAATTAATCACCAGCAGGTCGGCTTTTTTGGTGGCGGCATAACTGCGTATGGCGTAACCGGGTTTTCCTTTGATCATTTTCTGGCAGATTTCGATGTCGCCGTGTTTGCGGCAGCTTTCTACCATATCATTCATTTTGCTGGCTTCTTCTTCCTGCAGTTCTTTTTTCATTTTGCTGGCTTCGGGCGCGGTGCTTTCCTCGGCCATCGTCATCGCCAGCGTGGGCATGTGTACTTCTGATGCAACGGTAATTTCTTTGCACTTCATGTGTTCAGCCACGTAAATAGCGGTGTTCACGGTGTGCACCGTTTTCGGATTTTCAATTCCATCCACCACAATTTTTTTATACCGGGCGCCGGCGGCATCGGGATCGGTGAGCAGCAGCACCGAACATTTGGCCTTGCGGCTGATGTTGCGCGCCAGCGAGCCGAGGTAAAACTTCAGCACGTTTTCTTTGCGCAGCGCACCGAGAATAAGCAGGTCAACCACATGCAGTTTGCACAACTGCAGCAGCGTGTCGGCGGCGGGACCGTCGTTCCAGATGATGCGGATGTTGTGCTCGTTTATTTTCAGTTTCTCGATCAGCGCATTCAGCCGGTCTTCCTTGGTGCGCGTGCGTTCACCGATGTGCATGAGCAGCAGCTGCGCATTAAAACTTTTGGCCATACGCGAAGCTTCACCAAGCAACCCTTCGAGGCGGGGCGAAAACGCAATGGCAACGGCAATCGTTTCAAACGGAAACGAAGGACGTTTCTTTAATCGGGCCAGGTCAAATTCCATGAAAATTTTGCTAAAGGGGCAAAGATACGGGGTTTACCGCTTCCGCCGCACTTCCTCCCTTTATGGACAATGGGGTTTCCTGCCGCACGGCCTCCCTTTATGGACAATGGCTAATGGGCAATGGCTAATGGTTTCTACGCGCTAAACCCAGCACCTTATGGAAAATGATTTTGTTCGCTATAAAATCAAATCCATTTTCCATTAGCCATTGTCCATTAGCCATTAGCCATTATCCATTATCCATTATCTATTAGCCATGCGCGAGGCTGGCGGGTGGAAGTCCATTTTCCATCTTGAATATCCCGATAAAATCAGCATTTTTGCCGTCCAAACAGTTCGTTATGTTAATCATGAAATTCGGCGGCACCTCCGTAGGTTCCGCACAACGCATTGCATCGCTTGTTCCGCTTACGGTTGACCCGCGTCCGAAAATCGTGGTGCTCTCCGCCATGTCAGGTACCACCAACAGCCTGGTGGAAATTGCGGAAGCCCTCTACGCCAAAGACAACGACAAAGCCGGTGAACGCATCACCGCGCTCGAAACCAAATACAAGGCCGTGGTGGAAGAACTGTTTACCACTTCCGCAGGCAAACAGCAGGGCCACGAACTCATCACGTCGCATTTTGAATACATGCGTGCATTTCTCATCGACCTGTTTACCGCCAATGAAGAAAAAGCCATCCTGGCGCAAGGCGAATTGCTGAGCACCGCGCTGTATCATTATTATCTCGGCGAAAAAAATATTCCCTCCGTGCTGCTGCCCGCGCTCGATTTTATGCGCATTGATGAAAACGAAGAACCCGATCTCGCGTACATCGAAAAACATTTGCGCGCCGAAATTGCAAAACATCCCGGCGCAACATTGTTCATCACGCAGGGTTACATCTGCCGCAACGTGTTCGGTGAAATTGATAACCTGAAACGCGGCGGAAGCGATTACACCGCCACACTGGCCGGCGCTGCCGTGAAAGCAGACGAAATACAAATATGGACCGACATCGACGGCATGCACAACAACGATCCGCGCATCGTGGATAAAACGCATCCCGTTACCGAAATGTCGTTTGACGAAGCCGCCGAGCTGGCGTATTTCGGCGCAAAAATTTTACATCCCACCTGCGTGCTGCCCGCGCAGAAAAGCAACGTGCCCGTGCGCCTGCTCAACACCATGCAGCCCGAAGCACACGGCACGCTCATTCACGAAAAAGCATCAGCCGAACGCATCACCGCGGTAGCGGCCAAAGACAACATCACGGCGATAAAAATCCGTTCGGGGCGCATGTTGCTTGCGTACGGTTTTCTGCGCAGCGTGTTCGAAGTGTTTGAGCGCTGGAAAACACCGATTGATATGATCACCACCTCGGAGGTGGCCGTTTCGTTAACCATTGACAACGACAAACACCTCGATGCTATTCTTGCTGAACTGCAGCAGTACGGCACCGTAGAAGTGGACAAGGCACAAACCATTGTGTGCATCGTGGGCCATTTCGGCGCGGAGAAACAGGGGTATGCGTCGCGCGTGTTTGATGCGCTGAAAGAAATTCCGATCCGCATGATTTCGTATGGCGGAAGCGAACACAACATTTCCATCCTGGTCGATTCCACACGCAAGGCCGATACGCTGCAGGCATTAAACCGCGGGCTTTTTCAACTGTAATGCCAACCGCCATGCACACACCCGAACACCTTGCTCTTTTCCGCAACCAGGCCACGCCGTTTTATTTTTATGATACGGCCATCCTGAAACAAACACTCGAAGCGCTCACCGCCGTTTCGAAAAAATACAACTACCATGTGCATTACGCGCTGAAGGCGAATGCCAATCCGCAGCTGCTCGAAATCATCCGCGGGTACGGACTCGGCGCCGACTGCGTAAGCGGCAACGAAGTAAAACGCGCGGTGGAATGTGGGTTTGATGCATCACACATTGTGTTTGCCGGCGTGGGCAAAAGCGATGCAGAAATAAACTACGCGCTTGATCACGGCATTTTTTGTTTCAACTGCGAATCGCTGCAGGAGCTGGAAGTGCTCAACGAACTGGCCGCGGCCAAAAACACGAAGGCGCGCATTGCGTTACGCATCAACCCGAATGTGAATGCGAACACGCACAAATACATCACCACCGGCCTCGAAGAAAATAAATTCGGTATTAACCTGTGGGAACTGGATGCCGTGGTGCAGCAGCTGAAACAAAGTGAAGCGCTGGAACTCATCGGTCTGCATTTTCACATCGGTTCGCAGATCACTGATCTCAATGCCTTCCGTTCGCTCTGCCTGCGCGTTAACGAAATACAGGACTGGTTTGCACAACGCCACATCGCGCTGCAACACATAAACGTGGGCGGCGGCCTGGGCGTGGATTACCACCACCCCGATACAAACACCATCTGCGATTTCGAAACCTTCTTCGGCATTTTCCACGAACTGCTGCAGGTGCGCAAAGGCCAGCAGGTCCACTTCGAACTCGGCCGTTCAATAATCGCCCAATGCGGCAGCCTCATCAGCCGCGTGCTGTATGTAAAACACGGCATCAAAACCAACTTCGTCATCCTCGACGCCGGCATGACCGAACTTATCCGGCCTGCACTCTACCAGTCCTTCCACAAAATAGAAAACCTCGAAAGCACCGGCGAACCGGAGAAGTATGACATTGTGGGGCCTATTTGTGAATCGAGTGATTGTTTTGGGAAGGCGATGGAACTTACACCGACCAAGCGTGGCGACCTTATCGCTATACGCACGGCGGGGGCTTATGGGGAGGTGATGGCGAGTAATTATAATCTTAGGGATGGGGTGGGGGTGTTGGTGGTTTAAGGGGGGCGGCGGATTGTATGCTGAACCCGGATGTAGTTCCGTAGGAACGGCATCTTATTAGAAAACAAAGCATAACAAACGAATAAGCCCCGGCGGGGTGACATTTGCCAAACATAGTCGTATGTATATCTATATACTACATAATCACCTGGATTTAAAAATGGATTATTTGTTTAAAAATAATTGTGTCAATATTGGTTGAACCATAGGGTTATTTGTAAATTGTTGCGTAAATCGATGGGGTGGTAATTACGGGTAAAAACACCTGCATATAAAAGGGAACCGGGTTTATTTCCGTGGTATCCCGGATAGGTTGAAAAATATACGGAAGCTCCATTTGCCAACGCCATGACAGATTTACCTGATGAAAAAAGTAACTTTGACCGATATTGATTCCAGATGACTAAGGAAACACAAATAGAAGATCGTTTTATTGGTAAACTGACTGACCTGAAATATACTTACAGGCCAGACATACGTGACAAGCAATCGCTCGAACGTAATTTCCGTGAAAAGTTCCAGGCGCTTAACCGGGTGAACCTGACCGATGCGGAGTTCGCACGTTTGCGCGATGAGATTATCAATTCCGATGTTTTTGCATCTTCAAAGCGTTTGCGCGAAATCAATACATTCACCCGTGAAGACGGAACGCCCCTGCATTATACGCTGGTTAACATTAAAGACTGGTGCAAAAACGAGTTTGAAGTAATTAACCAGCTGCGCATAAATACCGAAAACAGTTTTCACCGGTATGATGTGATTCTGCTAATTAACGGTATTCCCATTGTGCAGGTTGAACTGAAAGGACTTGAAGTAAGTCCGCGCCGGGCGATGCAGCAAATTGTGGACTACAAAAGCGATCCGGGTAACGGTTATACCAACACGCTGCTTTGTTTTATGCAGCTGTTTATTGTAAGCAACCGGGCAAGTACCTATTACTTTGCAAACAACAATTCTTCGCATTTCAGTTTTAATGCGGATGAACAGTTTTTGCCGATTTACCAGCTGGCCAGTGAAGACAACCGGAAAATCACGCACTTAGACGACTTCTCCGATAAGTTTTTGGGAAAATGTACGCTGAGTGAAATGATCAGCAAATACATGGTTTTGGTAGCCAGCGAACAAAAACTGTTGGTGATGCGCCCTTACCAGGTATATGCAGTTAAGGCAATTGTAGATTGCATTCACCAGAACCGGGGCAACGGCTACATCTGGCACACCACGGGCAGCGGTAAAACACTTACTTCGTTTAAAGCATCTACCCTGCTCAAAGACAATCCTGATGTTGATAAATGCCTTTTTGTAGTTGACCGCAAAGACCTTGACCGGCAAACCCGTGAGGAGTTTAATAAATTCCAGGAAGGTTGTGTGGAAGAAAATACCAATACCGAAACATTGGTAAAACGTATGCTTTCGGATGATTATGCGAACAAGGTAATTGTTACAACCATTCAGAAGCTGGGCCTGGCGTTGGACCCGACCAATAGAAACAATTATAAGGAACGGTTACAGCAGATCAGCAACAAACGCATCGTTTTTATTTTTGATGAGTGCCACCGTTCGCAGTTTGGTGATAACCACGAAGCCATTAAATCGTTTTTTCCGAACGCGCAGCTGTTTGGTTTTACAGGCACGCCCATTTTTGATGACAATGCGATTTACAAACAAATCGATGGCAACGTAGGCTCATACAAAACCACCAAAGATATTTTTCAGAAGCAGTTGCACGCCTATACCATTACGCATGCAATTGAAGACCGCAACGTGCTGCGTTTTCATATTGATTATTTCAAGCCGGATGGAGTGGCTGCTATTGGCGGAACCACACATAAATATGCAGTGGCAAATGCAATTATCCGCAAACACGATGCTGCTACACATACGCGGCGGTTCAATGCACTGTTTGCAACGGCTTCTATTAACGATGCAATTTATTATTACCATCTTTTCAAAGAACTGCAGCAGGAATACATTGCAGCAGACGAGAACTATATTCCGCTCAACATAGCCTGTGTATTTTCCCCGCCGGCTGAGGGAAACAAAGATGTGCAGCAGTTGCAGGAAGACCTGCAGCAGGAAAAAGAAGACAACAAAGTAGAACCCGACAAAAAGAAACAGGCGCTGCAAACCATTATTGCAGATTACAATAAACAGTACGGAACCAATCACACCATTGGTGAATTTGATTTGTATTACCAGGATGTGCAGCAGCGCATTAAATTTCAGAAATACAGCAATGCCGACTATCCGCACAAAAACAAAATTGACCTTGTTATTGTGGTGGATATGCTGCTCACCGGTTTTGATTCCAAATACCTGAATACATTGTATGTGGATAAGAACCTGAAATTTCACGGGCTTATCCAGGCATTCAGCCGCACCAACCGTACGCTGCACAGCACCGGTTCGGAGGCAACCATTAAACCGTACGGCAATATTCTTGATTTCAGAAAACAGCAGGCAGAAGTAGACCAGGCCATTGCCCTGTTCAGCGGCGAAGATACCGGGCGGGCCAAAGAAATATGGCTGGTTGATCCGGCCCCGAAAGTGATTGAAAAATACGCGCTGGCTGTAAAAGCCATGGAGCAATGGATGGAATCAAAATTTATTGCAGCGGAGCCACAGGAGGTGTACAACATAAAAGGCGATAGCGCCCGCGTGGAGTTTATTAACCGTTTTAAAGAAGTACAACGGTTAAAAACACAACTCGACCAATACACCGACCTGGATGAAGCACAGGCAAAAAAAATTGAAGAACTGCTGCCCGGTGAGCAATTGCGCTCGTTCCGCAGTTCGTACCTGGAAATTGCCAAACAGCTGAAAGAAGTACAACAAAAAGAAGGTGACAAAGCCCCCGAAAATGTACAGCAGCTCGATTTTGAATTTGTGCTGTTTGCCTCTGCCGTGGTGGATTATGATTACATCATGGGGCTGATTGCAAAATACACGCAGGGCGCACCGAAAAAACAGAAAATGACCCGCGACCAGCTCATCGGCGTGCTGAGTGCAAGTGCCAACCTGCTGGAAGAACGGGACGATATTATTGCCTACATTCGAACGCTGGAATCAGGCAAGGCGCTTGATGAACAGGCCATACGCGAGGGCTACCAGCAGTTTAAAGCGCAGCAAATTGCCGGGGAACTGGCGGTGCTGGCTGAAAAAAATGGGCTGGAAACGGCGGCGTTGCACCAGTTTACGGAAGCCATCATCAGCCGGATGATTTTTGACGGGGAACAACTGAGCGAACTGTTTGCACCGCTTGAATTGGGTTGGAAAGAACGTACCAAACGGGAGCTGGCATTGATGGAAGAACTGGCTCCCCTACTTAAAAAACAGGCCGAAGGGCGTGTTATATCTGGACTGAAAGCGTATGAGTAAGAAGAATGAACATACATTGGTGCCGAGGTTAAGGTTTCCTGAGTTTGAGAAGGATGGGGAGTGGGAGGAGTATTTATTGAGCGAAGTATCACCTGCAATTTTTGACGGAACCCATCAAACACCAAGATATACTGAGAAGGGAATTCCTTTTTTTAGTGTAGAGAATATAATTAGTGGTAATAAAAATAAATTTATTTCTGAAGATGATTATATTTTAGCAACATCAAAGAACAAGCCGGAAAAAGGTGATATTATAATTACTCGAATTGGCAATATCGGGACTTCTAAAGTGATTGATTGGGATTATAAATTTAGTATTTATGTAACACTTGCAGTTGTAAAGAAGTCGCCCGTTTTTGATTCTCACTATTTGCATGGCTATTTTCAATCTAGCAGATATCAAAAGGAAATATTTAGCAAGTCGCTCCTAAATGCAGTTCCATGTAAAATTAACATGGACGAACTTCGGAGAACGAAAATTCTCCTTCCTCCAAAAAAAGGGAAATTCGAACAGCAAAAAATCGCCGCCTGCCTTTCGTCATTAGATGATGTAATAACAGCCGAAACCCAAAAGCTGGAGGTGCTGAAAGAACATAAAAAAGGTTTGTTGCAAAACCTGTTTCCGCAGGAAGGGGAAACAGTGCCGAGGTTGCGGTTTAAGGAGTTTGAGGATAACGGAGAATGGATTGAGAAAGCATTAGGAGATGTTGCGGATATTATTACGGGAAGCACGCCAAGCACAGTTGTGTCGGAATATTACAGTGGAGATGTTATGTTTGTATCACCAGCAGATATTGGAGAGGAGAGATATGTATTCGCAACAAAAACAACTTTAACGGCTCTTGGTTTTTCTAAAACGCGTAAAATTAAAAGCGACAGTGTTTTATTTGTTTGTATAGGTTCAACAATCGGTAAGGTTGCGCAGAATAAATTTGATTGCGCCACAAATCAACAAATAAATTCACTGGTTCCTAATAAAGAATTTGAGAGTGCTTTTATTTATTCTCTGCTTGAAGCAAATTCGAAAAATATCGCCTCTCTTGCTGGAAAACAAGCCGTGCCCATAATTAACAAAACGCTTTTCTCGTCAGTAAAGTTCTTCTTCCCCGAGAATCAAGAGCAGCAAAAAATAGCATCATGCCTTTCTTCATTAGATAGTATAATCAACCACCAAACCCAAAAAATAAAATCCCTGAAACACCACAAAAAAGGCTTATTACAGGGGTTGTTTCCTGAAATAAACAATTAAAAAGATGAGTAACGAACTCAAGATCCAAAAGTACAGCAGCCTCCGCAAGTTGGTTGACCGGTTCCGGGACGATCTGCGCGAAAATGATTTTGTTTTGCTGTATGCATTTAACGGAACCGGCAAAACCCGGTTGAGCATGGATTTTAAAGAGAAGGGCAAGCAGGGAGGCAATGATAAACGGGATACGCTTTATTTTAATGCGTTTACCGAAGATTTATTTAATTGGGATAACGACCTGCAGGAAAACAAAGAGCGGGTGCTACAGATAAATGGCGAATCGAAATTTTTCAAAGGCTTCAAAGAATTAGCCATGGAGGAGCGTATTGCTGCGCATCTTTCGCGTTATGCAGATTTCAGTTTTGATTTAGATTATGAAAAATCAGTAATAACATTTAAACGCACGGTTATTAAAAAAGTGTGGGAAGGTGGGGAGCAAAAAGAAAAATCGGAAGTAGAGTACCACATTAAAATATCGCGGGGTGAAGAGAATATATTTATCTGGTGTGTATTCCTGGCAATATGTGAGTTGAGTATTGCGCGGGATGAATCATACAAATGGGTTGAATACATTTACATCGATGACCCGGTTTCGTCACTGGACGAAAACAATGTAATAGCCGTAGCGAGCGACCTGGCGCAGCTTTTAAAAACGGGAGTAGGGAAAGTGAAAATGCTTATTTCATCGCACCACAGCCTGTTTTTTAATGTGATGTGCAATGAACTGAAAAAGCAAACACATGTAAAATACTTCCTGCACAAAAATGGGTTTGAAGATTATTCGTTACAGAAAACAGACGACACGCCGTTTTTTCACCACGTTGCATTGCTTAGTGAATTGCAGCAATTAAAAGAAAGCAGGAAAATTTACACCTATCATTTTAATATACTTCGGACTGTACTGGAGAAAACATCTTCGTTTTTTGGATACAATGATTTTTCAGCATGTATTCACGGGCTGGATGATGAAGTGTTATTTGCAAGGGCGTTGAATCTGCTCAGCCATGGAAAGTATTCTGTTTTTGAGCCCCTTGAAATGAGCCCGGATACCAAAGATTTATTTCTCCGGATACTGGATGGATTTCTGACGCGTTATGAATTTGAATTACCCAAACTGATGGCGCCAGAGAAAAAAAAGACAGAATAAAAAAACACCACCGGGTAACAATGGCCGCAAACGGTTCAAAACAGGAAAAATTCCAATAGCTGGAGCACCCGGGTAGATTCCAGGGCTAACGCCCCTCGGCAATTAATTAAATATCGTTTCTATTATGATTTCAGGGCTACGCCCCTTTTTGATAGAAAAGACAAAAAGATGAAGTAAAACAAAATCAAAAATCCAAAGGGGGGAGCCCAGAAAATATGTTAGGATGAGTAACGCAAAAACAAAATAAGGGGCGTAGCCCTGGAATCACAATATAATAAAGAAAGATTGCAAACAAGAAAGGGGCGTAGCCCTGAAATCATATTAGGATGAGTAACGCAAAAACAAAATAAGGGGTGTAGCCCTGGAATCACAATATAATAAAGAAAGATATCAAACAAGAAAGGGGCGTAGCCCTGGAATCATATTAGGATGAGTAACGCAAAAACAAAATAAGGGGCGTAGCCCTGGAATCACAATAGAATAAAGAAAGATATCAAACAAGAAAGGAGCGTAGCCCTGGAATCACAATAGAATAAATAAAGATTGCAAACAAGAAAGGGGCGTAGCCCTGGAATCACAATAGATAAAATAGATAACAAACACCAAAGGGGCGTTAGCCCTGGAATCATAATAGAATAAAGAAAGATTGCAAACAAAAAAGGGGCGTAGCCCTGAAATCATAATAGATAAAATAGATAACAAACACCAAAGGGGCGTTAGCCCTGAAATCTTTATCCGCCCATGGCAAACACCTATACCCAGCTATATATACAATTTGTGTTCTCGGTAAAAGGCAAGGAGAATCTCATTAAAGAACGGTTCCGCGATGAAATGGAAAAAGTAATGTGTGGTATCGTCACCAATCATAAATGTAAAACCTATGCGATCTATTGCAATCCGGATCACACGCACATTTTTGTTGGCATGCACCCGGCCGTGTCTCCTTCAAAACTGATGGAACAGGTAAAATCGGGTTCTTCGAAATGGCTTAATGAAAAACAATACCTTTCAACAAAATTCGCATGGCAGGAAGGTTTTGGTGCCTTTACCTACTCTAAATCGCATATTGATAATGTTGTAAGATATATTTTGAATCAGCCGGAGCACCACAAAAAAAGATCGTTCAAAGATGAATATCTTTTGCTTCTTAAAAAATTTGGAATTGATTACAATGAAAAATATTTGTTTGAATACTATGATGGGGAATGATTTCAGGGCTAACGCCCCTTTTGATTTCCTGTGTCATTTATTTGTACGGAGATTTCAGGGCTACGCCCCTTCAATCGCAACCGGCAGATTCAAAAAATGCAATGTTCCTGCGTTTGTTGAAAATCAGCTGATTGTCCGGGGAAGAAACGTGATTCTGAAGTCGTCACAACAAAAGAACGAAGATGTAAACAGGGGCGAAACCCTGAAATTAAAATCAAGAAATTAAAATGACCGCAAACGACCAAACCCAATTAGGCAGCACGCTCTGGAAAATAGCAGACGAGTTGCGTGGCGCAATGAATGCAGATGATTTTCGGGATTATATGCTTTCATTCCTGTTTCTGCGTTATTTGTCAGATAATTATGAAACAGCCGCAAAAAAGGAATTGGGTAAAGACTACCCGGTATTAAAAGAAGGCGATAAACAAACCCCGCTTTCTGCGTGGTATGCAAAAAATGCGACCGATGTGCAGGAATTTGAAAAACAGATGCGCCGGAAAGTGCATTATGTTATTGAGCCCAAACACATGTGGAGCAGCATAGCTGAAATGGCCCGGGTGCAGCAGCAGGAATTGCTGCGCACACTGCAGGAAGGTTTTAAATACATTGAGAACCAGTCGTTCGAAAGTACATTCCAGGGCCTGTTTTCGGAAATCAACCTCGATTCAGAAAAGCTGGGCAGGAGTTACGAAGAGCGAAACAAAAAACTGTGTACCATCATTCAGAAAATTGCGGAGGGCATCAGTAAATTTTCTACGGACATTGATGTACTCGGTGATGCCTACGAATACCTCATCGGTCAGTTTGCCGCCGGTTCCGGAAAAAAAGCGGGTGAGTTTTATACGCCGCAACGCATTTCGGATATTCTTTCGGCCATTGTTACGCTCGACAGCCAGGACCCGGCAAAAGGCGAAAAGAAAAAAATAGAACGTGTGCTTGATTTTGCCTGCGGTTCGGGTTCGCTGCTGCTGAATGTCCGCAAAAAAATGAACGATGCCGGTGGAACAATCGGTAAAATTTACGGCCAGGAAAAAAACATCACTACGTATAACCTGGCGCGCATGAACATGCTGCTGCACGGGGTTAAAGACACCGAGTTTGAAATTCATCACGGCGACACACTGCTCAACGAATGGGAGATTTTAAATGAAATGAACCCGGCACATAAGCTGGAGTTTGATGCCATTGTAGCCAATCCGCCGTTCAGTTACCGCTGGGATCCAACGGAAGCCATGGGCGAAGATTTTCGTTTCAAGAGTTACGGACTCGCGCCCAAATCAGCCGCCGACTTTGCTTTTTTGCTGCACGGACTGCATTTTCTGAGCAAAGAAGGAACGATGGCCATCATATTGCCGCACGGTGTATTGTTCAGGGGCGGCGCAGAAGAACGCATCCGTACCAAACTGCTGAAAGATGGCAATATTGATACAGTGATCGGGCTTCCATCAAACCTGTTTTTCTCAACCGGCATTCCTGTTTGTATTTTGATTTTGAAGAAGTGTAAAAAGTTTGATGATGTGCTGTTTATCAATGCAGTTGATCACTTTGAAAAAGGGAAACGCCAGAACAACCTGCTGCCGGAACACATCAAAAAGATTGTTGATACCTATCGCGAACGCAAAGAAGAAACACGCTACTCCCGCAAAGTAGCAATGGAAGAAATCGAAAAAAATGAATTCAACCTGAACATTTCGCGTTACGTCAGCACCTCGTTAGATGAAGAGCAGATTGATCTGCTTGCGGTGAACCAGAAACTGGCTGACCTGGATAAAACAATTGACAAAGCAAGAGCGGAGCACAACAAGTTTTTAAAGGAATTGGGTTTGCCGCCGATTTAAGCGGTAAAAACGTGGATGTATCAGCAGGGGCAGGGTTCAACAAAAACAATGACCAAAAACACCCCCAGAAATCCCAAGAACTCTGCTATTTTTGTAAAATGAAACAAAAAAGCATCCTCTTTGCGGCCTTGCTCGGTATTGCGGCAGGCGCCAGCGCACAGAATATTGAAGTTGCCAACATTAAAAAACACGTGGAATACCTGGCTTCGGATAAGCTGAAGGGGCGCGGCACTTCTTCGAAAGGGGAGGCGCAGGCGGCGGCGTATATTGCGAAGTCGTTTAAGAAGAGCGGCATAACACCCAAAGGCACCGACGGGTATTATTTTCCGTTCGAGTTTAAGAAGCCGGCCAATATGCACGATACGGCCACGGCCAATGTGCCGCCGCGCAAGGGGAAGAATGTGGTGGGTTATTTAGACAACGGCGCGGAATACACCATTGTTATTGGTGCGCACTACGATCACCTCGGGCTGGGGCACGATCACAATTCAACCGATGCGAACCCGGAAGGGAAAATACACAACGGGGCTGATGATAATGCTTCGGGCACGGCCGGTGTGATGGAGCTGGCGCGGTATTACGGTACAAACAACGTGAAGGAAAAATACAACTTCCTGTTCATCTGTTTTTCGGGCGAAGAACTCGGCCTGTATGGTTCGAAAAAGTATTGCGACAACCCGACCGTTGACCTGGCGAAAGTGAATTACATGATAAACATGGACATGATCGGCCGCCTGAACGACACCACGCACAAACTGATTATTTACGGCGTAGGCACCGCGCCCGACTGGGTTCCGATGATTGACGGCATGCAGTCGGAGTTCAGCATTAAAAAAGACAGCGCCGGGGTTGGTCCGTCCGACCAGACTTCGTTTTATCTGAAAGGCATTCCGGTGCTGCACTTTTTTACAGGCCAGCATTCGGATTATCACAAGCCGAGCGACGATGCCGACAAGGTGAATTACATCGGCGAGAAAAAAGTGCTCGATTACATCATTAACGTAATTGCGAAAACCGAAGCGCTGCCGAAGCTGAAGTACTTAGAAACAAAAAGCAGCGAATCCAATTCCCCGAAATTTAAAGTAACGTTGGGCATTATGCCGGATTATGCGTACGAAGGCCAGGGCGTGCATGTGGACGGCGTAACCAACGGCAAACCGGCTGCTGTAGCGGGACTGAAAAAAGGCGACATTATCACCACGCTCAATGGTGATCCGATTAACAACATGATGGATTACATGAAAGCGCTGGCCAAATGCAAAAAAGGCGACACCGTTCCGATAAAAGTAAAACGCGGAACCGAGGAACTGGAAATGAAGGTTACGTTTTAAGCAACGCATACGCATGGCAAAAACACTGATCAAAAACGCGCTCGTGGTAAACGAGGGCCGCACCGAAAAAATGGATGTGCTGCTGGCCGATGGCCTGATAGCCCGTATTGATTCTGAAATTCTGCTGCACGACGGCGCAGAGGTGATTGATGCCACGGGCATGTACCTTATTCCCGGCGCCATTGACGACCAGGTGCATTTCCGCGAGCCGGGCCTCACGCACAAAGGCACCATCGGTTCCGAATCACGCGCGGCGGCAGCGGGCGGGGTTACCTCGTTTATGGAAATGCCCAACACCGTGCCCGGCGCGGTTACGCAGGAAGCCCTGGCGTGGAAATATGCGCGCGGAGCAGAAACTTCGGCGGTGAACTATTCCTTTTTTATGGGCACCACGAACAACAACTTAGCCGAGTTGCTGAAAACCGATCCGCGTAATGTGTGTGGCATAAAAATGTTTTTGGGTTCGTCTACCGGCGACATGCTGGTGGATCATACCGAAATGCTCGAAAGTGCTTTTGCGCAGGTAAAAATGCTGATTGCCACGCACTGCGAAGAAGACCCGATGATAAAAGTGAACCTGGAAAAATACAAGGCGCAGTACGGCGACGACATCCCGGTGCAGTTTCATCCGCTTATCCGCAGCCGCGAAGCCTGTTATTTTTCATCGGCCAAAGCCATTGCGCTGGCGAAAAAACACGGCACGCGTTTGCACGTGCTGCACATTTCAACGGCCGAAGAGTTAGCGCTGTTTGATAATTCCATTCCGCTGCGCGAGAAAAAAATTACGGCGGAAGCGTGTATCCATCACCTCTGGTTTACGGATGCGGATTACCTCACCAAGGGCAATTACATCAAATGGAATCCCGCGGTGAAAACCGCCGCCGACCGCGATGCCATTCTGCAGGCGGTAAAAGACAACCGCATTGATGTGATTGCAACCGATCACGCCCCGCACACCATTGCCGAAAAAGAACAGGTGTACACCAAGGCGCCTTCGGGTGGTCCGCTGGTGCAGCACGCCGTGGTGGCCATGTTTGAACTTGCCGCGCAGGGAAAAATTACGATTGAACAGGTGGTGGAAAAAATGGCCCACGCGCCCGCAGAACTCTTCCGCATTGAAAAACGCGGTTACATCCGCGAAGGCTATCACGCCGATGTGGTGCTGGTAAAACCCAACGCGCCGTGGACGGTTGACAAAGCGGAGCTGCTGTACCACTGCGGCTGGTCGCCGTTTGAAGGCACCACGTTTTCGCACCGCATTTCGCATACATTTGTAAACGGCGAACTGGTTTACGCCAACGGAAAAGTAAACGATAACGTCCGCGGGCAGCGCCTGCTGTTTGAATATTAAATCATTGCCGGTATGAAAAATACAATCCTGCTTTTTGCAGCACTCGTTCTGCTGGGTGCCTGTGCTTCCAACGAAACCGCCGATTCGTCGAGCGTAAAACAAAGTGAAATTTACCAGGATTACAGCATCAACTGGGATGTTGATGCGCAGGAGTGGCAGGCGTATGCCACATTCCGGTTCGGCGGCGAAAACGGCACCACGCTGCGGCTTTCATCGCCGAGCAAAGTAACCATTAACGGCGAAACCATGAACGAAGGCAAAATGCTGTTTGGCGGTGCCACGTACCGCATGAGCGGGAAAACATGGCCAAAGACCGCCGCGTTTCAGTTTATTGATGTGGACGGCCGCTCGTACGCCAACAGCCTTTCGTTTGCCGCAATTGATTTTGCACGCACCGAAGTGGATGCTTCAAAAAACGAAGTGCTCGGCATTCCGCTCACGCGCGATGTGCTGGCCACGGATGAGATTTTCCTGTATGTAGCAGATACTTCGCTGCAGAACGATCTTAAGATAAAACTGCTTACCGGTGATTCCACCGCACTGGTAAAATACGATGCCGCGGAACAGCTGCTGCTGATTGAGCCGGCGTTTTTCGATAAAATGGCGGATGTGGAGTTATCGCTCTGGATGAAATTTAATCAAACCGAAGACCTCAAAGCCGCCACCGCGCTCGGCGGGCAGATCAGCATGAGTTACACCAGCCACACGCTGAAATTCAAACGCGGCGCAGCCGGGCAACCGGAAAAGCCGCGCAGCAAGCATTCGAAGTAAGTTTCAAATGTAGTTTGAGGAACTGTGCTTATCCTGTTTAACCACAAAGGGCTAACCCGCATTTCTTCGCGCCCACAAAGCAAGGCACAAAGCACACTAAGAAATAGTGTATTTATTTGTGGCCTTTGTGCATGCCATAGTGCCCTTCGTGGTTAAGAAAGAGCGATCACAAAAGATCCCAAGCCACAAAAGTGAACACCATTTCCATCCTCGTTTGTATATTTGCGCGTGTTTAGATACCTGGTCAATCGATTTCTCTGGATTACACTGAATATTTCCCTGGGCTTTTTTTACCGGTTCAGGCGGCGCGTGCATGTGGAAGGGCTGGAGAACGTGCCCCGCGACCGCCCGGTGCTGTTATGCTCCAACCACACCAATGCGTTTATGGATGCGCTGATTGTGGCCATTTCGGTGCCGCAGAAAACCCGTTTCCTCGTGCGTTCGGATGTGTTCAACAAAAAATGGCAGGCCAAAGCGCTTGAGTTTTTGTACCTCATTCCCATCTACCGCATCCAGGAAGGCGTTGAAAACCTGTCGAAGAACGACGAGACATTTGACCAGTGTGCAAAACACCTCGGCAACGGCGATACGATCATCATTTTTTCCGAAGGCATCTGCATCCAGGAACGCCGCCTGCGCAAACTGAAAAAAGGAACTGCACGCATTGCATTCGGTTCTGAAGAACAGCACGATTTTAAACTCGGCGTGGTTATCGTTCCGGTCGGCATTAATTACAACGCCGAACCCTGGCGTTTCCGCCGCCGCGCGCATGTGCGTTTTGGCAAACCCTTTGAAGTAAAAAAATACGAAGAACGGTACCGCAGCGAAAAAGCAAAAGCCATCAACCAGTTTACGGCCGACCTGGAACAACAGATGAAAGACCAGCTCGTAATTATTAACGAGCCGGTAAACGATCAGCTGGTGGCCGACCTGGAAAATTTATTCCTCGAAGATTTTTCCGTTGCGGCCAAACGCAATCCGCACAACCAGCGCGAAACGCACCTTACGTCTGTTGAAATCGCAGCGCGCCTCAACAAGGCCATGCCCGCAAACCCCGCCGCCGTTGATACGCTGCGCGAAGATGCGAGAACCTATTTCGCCGCACTGAAAAAACACAACCTCCGCGACTGGCTGTTCCGCAATGAAAAACGGCAGCGGCTGAACATCGGCACGTTATTCATTGGTGCCATTGCACTGCTGCTGTTCCTGCCCGTATTCGCCGCCGGACTGCTCCTCAACGCGCTGCCGTTTTTCTGGCCCTACCGCATGGCCAACAAAACCGTAAAAAACAAAGAGTGGCACGCTTCGCTCAATGTAACCGTTGCCACCTACGTTGCATTTTTCTGGTACGTGGTGCTATGGATTGTTGCGGCCATCGTGTTCAACTGGTGGATCGGCCTCATTACGTTTGTTTCCGGTTACCTGCTCGGCCGCATGGCCTGGCTGTGGTGGCGCAACTGGCAAAAATGGAATGGCCAGATCCGTTTCGCATCGTTCGTGAAAAACAACAACACCCGGTTCAACGAACTGGCAGCGCTCCGCAAAAAAATCCGCGCGGGGTATGATGCGCTCGCATAAAACAATCAGCGGTTCAGCGGATCGCTGTTAACCGGAATCCATTTGTTGCGTTGACGGAGTTGCGGAAAAGGAATTTCCATGTGGATGTAAGTAAACGGATCCTGCTCAATTAAACGATACTGGATTTCAACAAATGGCCAGCAGTTGGGCTGAAATTTTCGGCTGCTTCGCGGATAAAGAATCCGGAATGTATTAAAACCAAGGCCGATGGCCACTTCCGGGCGTAAACTGCCGCTGTACTGCATATTGCGGGCAGGGAAGAAAATGCGTCCGCCACCGGTTCCGGTTACATACACATTATCGAAAGGGGAGAAACCAATCTTCACCATGCCTGCCGGCGAACTCCAGATCGTTCCGTCGCTGTAACGGAATGCGGTGACGCCGGTTACAAGGCCGATATCCAGCACCGCCCTGCGATTCAATACGGGAAAACTTCGTTTAACAGACAGGGTTATCCCGGTGCCTTTGTAAAGTAACAGTTGGTTGCGGTCGGCGCGCCACGGCGTAAAGTATTGCCCGATGTGTTCAAGCCCGTTGTAGTGTTCAACACCGATGCGGAAAAGCGGGGGCATGCGCAGCGGTTGTTGGGGCGGCGTAGTGTCCGGTTTCTGCACAATGATTGTTCCTTCCTGTGCCGGAAGCGTATTCAGCAGCAGGCATGCAGCAAAAAGCAGGAACAGTTTTTTTCGCATGTTGTTATAACGTATTCCCGTGAAAAAGGAACAGCCTTGATTTTTCGCGCGGTACATTTCTGCATCCAATCCGGCAACGCCTTGTCCGGTGTACGTTTGCGCAGATCACTATACTGGCCTCATTTTTTTCAAGATCGGGAAATAAAATGGTTCCACAAACCCGGTCTCTGTTCCGTCCGGATTTTCTGCGCACCTGGAATGGTGGCGGATTGCGTGTCTTAAAAAATCAGTGAAGCAACACCACTAACTGTAAATCCGGTAGAGCACGATGCACCACGCCACCACATTCAAGCAGAGGTACAGAAACGCGAAGCTGATTTGCTCACTCAAATGTATCGCGGTTGTTTTTTTCGTCTTACGCCGGAGCAGTTGTTTGAGCGGCAGTATCAGCAATACGATTAAAGGCAGCAGCAGCGGCCAATTGCTTTTTTCCGGTTTGCTGAGGTAGCGGCGGTAACTGGCCATTATGCCGGGATGATCGAGGCGCCTGCCGGTGGAAATGCTGAACAAGGCCCTGCTGCCTTCACCGAATCCTTTCACGATCAGCGTATCGCCTTTCCGGAAAATTGCGTTGCACGGATCAGCCACGAGTGTGTTATGCAGCAGGTTGTTCGTGTTTCCGTACCAGCTGAGCTCCCTTTCACTGCGGCTGTGGAACGGACTGTGATGGTGCGGCTGTTTACGCATCGTTACCCGCAACGAATCAAAGCGGATGCTTACCTGTGCAGCTGGTTGCTCTACAAAATCGTTATCATCGGAGCTCCAGGGAAACCGGAAGTACGCCATATCAGGGCGCAATTCGGCATAAGGCGATACAACGGGCTCATATACCGTATCGAAATCGGACGGACGTGAATACGCCTCAATACCGAATGCAGAGGCGAGGTACTTCGCTTTTTTATTGTGCAGCGACCACGGCACACCGGGAACCCACCAGGCGGTATCACCGGTTGTGCCGGTTGCTACCTGTGTGAAGTGCAGCATGCCTTTATCACTGGCGGGCGCATTGTACAGGCTGGAGCCTCCCCAGCCCAGGCTGTTAACGCCCCACCAGCTGCCGTTGATGAAATAAAAGTGCGGGCGTTGAATCGTATCGTCGCTCGGAAGTGTATCGGTGTGCTGCAGTGCAACGAAGTCCGCATCATAATAGTCCGCTTTGAGGTACGACCTGGCCGTGTCGTCAAAACTGCTGATGACCATCCATTGTTTTTTTGTTTTGTCCCAGCTGATGCTTTTATCCAGCACATCGTTACTCACATCTTTCTGAAAAAGCACTGAATCTCCTTTAATAACGGTGAGCAGCGCTTCTTCCGTCATAAATGCAAGGGTGGTTCCGTTCCAGGCTATGTTTACGGAGTTCGTCATAGCCTTTCTTCCCTTTATGATGGAGATACGTTTTTGTTCGTTACCGGTGATAAGATCACTCAGCACGAGGTCCACCCGTTTTTCATAGTACGTTTCCAGTTCGTAAACCGTTTTGCCGGTGTGCCCCAGCGTTTGATAGTAACACATGTCATCCTGTTGCTGCGCACCTTCTGAATAAGGAGCAGGCCATACCATGCCGATTACCAAAAACAGGAGCAGCATCGGCAGCCATAACAGCCACGACAGGAGGTAAAACCCCCGGTACAATCCCCTGTTCGTTTCGGGCTGAATGTTCCACGATGCCCTGATAAAAAACAAAGCCGTAAGCACCGCAATGCCGCTGAAAATGTAAAAGATGATTGATGTTTCCATGTCCTGATTGTATTAATAATATATCTAAAATAGCGATATATCGGAAACGGATCACAACTAACTATAAAGTAAAATTAACCGAAGAGATAAATTACGGAAAAACCCGTAGGCCGTTCTATTTGCTGAACAAAGAAAAGAACCGTTCACCAAATAGTGCACACCAGGAAAGGAAAACGTAAAGCAAGGTAAAAAGCCCGCAGGGAAGTGAAGGTAAAAAGCCTTCGCGTAAATAATAAACTACAGTCAGTCTGAGCCCGCCTGCGCGCGCATAGCCCGGGCCTTGGAAGTCAAAGGGAAAGGGAATTGAACATCTTACTCAAGGGCAGCTATAAAGCCCTCAAGATTGAGGCGGACGATGATCGAATGCGGAGTCTCGGCTCAGCCGAGATGAGCATTTTCGAAATGAGTCCAACGAAGAGATTGAGGGTTTTAGAGTTGCCCTTAATCCTTTACGCGGTTCATTGCCATGCTTTTCAGCATCCAATCCGGCAACGCTTTCCCCGGCGTCCGCTTCCGCAGATCAAGGTACCAACCTAATTTTTTCAGGATCGGAATTTTGAATGTTTCCACAAACTCAATCAGCGTTCCGTCCGGATCTTCCACGTAGGTAAAATGCCCGGCGGCTTCGCCCATATCAAAGTTGCCGCCACTGTCAACGGTAAACGGCGCGTTGTTTTTTTCGCAGATCGCCTGCAGTTCCTTCATTCCTGAAATATCGTAACACAAATGAATGAACCCGAGATCGCCCCAGTAGCGGCCTTCGTAAATTTTACGCGGCACGCGATCCATCACCTGGATCAGTTCAATAGCGCTTGAACCAAGCAGTTTGCTGAAACTGCCGCTGCGGGGTTTGCTGTGTTCCAGCAGTACGCGGCGCACGTGTGCACCACCGCCCGGGAGGCATTGCAGGTCGTCGGCCACGGCTACTTTATCATAAACCACTTTGTCGTAACCCAGCACGTTGCCGTAAAACGCCATTGATTTTTCCATGTTGCTTACACCAAGCATCGCGCCCGCCGGTCCGCCGGTGAGTTGTTTGCCGTTACCAAACCAGTCGGTGCCGGGAACTACCTGGAAAATATTGCCATACGGATCTTTCATAAAAAAATGCGGCTTACCATCCGGCGAAGTAAGTACTTCGCTCAGGAGGTTTACGCCTTTTGCTTTCATAAAATCGTACGAGCCTTTTACATCGGCCGATTTCATGCGCGTAACCAAATGACCGAGATCGCCGAGCTGCGCCTGGAACGTGGCGGGCTGCGGGGTGCGGCTGGTGTATTGCCATATTTCGAAACCGCCTCCGCCTTTCATGTTGATGGCGAGAATAGCGTGACGTTTGTGCGGTTTGCCGCCGGTGTAGGGCAGCATCAGGTTGGCTTCGGCGGCTTCCTCAAACACGGGAATGTCCATGCCGAAATGCTGGCGGTACCACTTAAAAGCGGCCTGTACGTCGGGTACGCCGATACCCACTTGCTGTATGCCGGCGATGAATGGTTTGTTTGACACGTATGTTGTTTTTTATTCGAATATGAATTTGAATGCGCAAAAATAACAAATCAGCTCAGGTATTTCCCCACAATCGGCATACGCCTTCCGCTTCCAAATGCTTTCGGTGTAACACGCAGGATGGGCGCGAACTGCGCGCGTTTCCATTCGTTCGTGTTCACTAATTTCAGCACACGGTTTACGAGCGCTTCCTCAAAACCCATGGCAATTAATTCACGCGGACCCTGGCGTTTTTCAATGTACTGGAACAGCACTTCATCAAGCACGGCGTAATCCGGCAGCGAATCGCTGTCTTTCTGGTTCGGACGCAATTCGGCCGAAGGCGCTTTGTGAATGATGTTGTTTGGAATCACTTCACCGTCTTTGTTAATGTACGCCGCGAGTTCATACACCTTTGTTTTATACACATCGCCCAGCACTGCAATGCCTCCGCACATGTCGCCATACAGCGTACCGTAACCCACAGCGGCCTCGCTTTTGTTCGTGGTGTTCAGCAAAATGTACCCGTGTTTGTTTGCAATGCCCATCAAAATCACCGCACGCAAACGCGCCTGGATGTTTTCTTCGGCGGTGTTGAATGTAGTTCCTGCAAACTGTTTTTCAAGCGTCTGCAGCATCGAATCATAGCCGTTTTTAATTGCGATGATATCGTGGCTGCATTGCAGTGTTTTTATCATCTGCAGCGAATCATCCACCGAATGTGATGTGGAATATTCCGAAGGCATGAGCACGGGCAGCACGTTTTCTTTACCCAAAGCACGGACGGCCAGTGCAAGTACTATTGCCGAATCAATACCGCCCGACATGCCGAGTATCGCTTTGCGGAAACCCATTTTCGCAAAATAATCGCGTATGCCCAGCACCAGCGCATCGTGTATGCGGCTGATGGGCGTGGAGGTGTCAGGCGGGCAGGCGGGAAGCTGATCGAGTGTGGAAGTGTCCACGACCTGGAAATCTTCTTCAAAAAAACGCAGCTGGTGTGTTACATCGCCTTTGCGGTTCATCACTAAGGAGCCGCCGTCGAAAATAAGTTCGGTTTGTGCGCCGGCATGTTGTACGTACACCACCGGCATGTTGTATTTCGTCACATTTTTTTTCAGAATGCGCAGGCGGTTTTCAGCGTGACCGAAATTAAACGGCGATGCGGCGATGTTTACCATCAGGGTTGCGCCCTGTTTCGCCAGTGCTTCCATGGGCCACACGGTGTACATCAGGTCGTCTTCCACATCCCACAAATCTTCACACACGGTGAGTGCAATTTTTTCGCCTTTGTAAGCAATCACTTCAAACGAACGCGCCGGTTCAAAATAGCGGTATTCATCAAACACATCGTAGGTCGGTAACAATGCTTTGTGTGCCATGCCGCTTATTTTTCCGTCGCTCAGGAAAAACGCCGTGTTAAACAGGTTCTTGCCTTCCACTTTCGGGTTCACCGAAGGCGCACCCACAATGGCCGCGATGCCGTTACACACCGCTGCAATCTGCTGCACCGCTTCGTCGCAGCGCCGGATGAAGTCGCTGAACTCCAGGAAATCGCGGGGCGGATAACCGCACACCGAAAGCTCGGCAAACACCACGAGGTCGGCGCCTTCCGCCCTGGCTTTTTCAATATGCGCGATGATGTCTGCAGTATTCTGATCGAAATTACCGATGTGGTAATTGAGTTGGGCGAGTGCTATTTTCATAAGTAGAGCTAAAAAAAATCCCCTCACGGCGGGCGTGAAGGGACAAAGTTAAAGCTATTTCAGTATCCGTTAGAACAGGATGCCCAGTGTTACGGCAATGCCATCCATAAATGATTTCTGAACATAAGGACCAGCGGTTTCCAGTTTACCCTTTGTCAGGATATCAGAATCGGTTTTGGTTGCGCTCAGGAATCCGCGGTTGTAGTTTAAACCGGCAATAAATGAGGTCGTTCCCGACAGGTTGTATTCGAGACCACCACCCACATTCAGGTTCACGGTAAAGAAATTCATGTCTTTGGCATAATCAATTTTTGTAGGATCGAATTTTGTTCCAGAGGCCGGTGCTGTAAGGGCGCTCAGGTTGCTGTTGTCGGTCAGTTTCGAGCCGGCTTTGATGTTTAGGTCGCCACCAAACATACCATAGTAGGTCATACCGCCAATATCTTTGGTTTTGAGTTTCAGCGTCAGCGGAATAGTGATGTAGGTAACCCGGATCGAACTGCTTTTCAGCAGGTAGCGACCCGATTTGGATTTCGAAGCACTGTCAAGACCGGTATAGTCTTCGGCAGAAATAAACGCATCATCGAACACACGGTAAACGGCAGAATCATTATAATTGAGTTTGCCGCCGACATGCGAACCTTCGATACCGGTTGTAAAAGAAGCCACGTTGTTCAGGCGGAACTCGGTAATCAGTCCGTATTTAAAACCCATCGCCAATCCACCACCGTCTAGTTTTTTATCGTCCGGGCGGAGCCAGTTAAACATGGGGGTTGCTTTCAGGCCGAAGCGGAAATTCTTCAGGTTATTTTCGTCCTGGGCAAATGCTCCTTTGCCTGCAAATAAAATTGCGAAGAGAATGAAAAGCTTTTTCATAATTTTGACGTTTGGTTACGCGTTATGCGTTATTGGTTTTTTGATTGCGCGTGTTGATTAACAAATTTCATGCAATAATAGCACATTTTCGGATTATGAGAAGGATTTTGGGGTGCATAATGCTCGGTTTTCTGCTTTCGGCCTGCGGGGGCGACCGCTTTGATGTGGATGTTTCTGATATCCAGATTACACCGGTGAAAATAAACCGTTTCGACCAGGCCGTGTTTACCATGGATACCGCTGATCTGCCTGCAGCCCGCAACCAGATGGGAAAAACCTGGGGTTCGTTTTACGAAGGGTTTTATGAACGCATCATCTGTCCGGGTACTTTTGACCAGCCCATCTGCGACCAGCAGATCAAAAGTTTTATCCACGACCACGATATGCGTTCCGCTTATAATGAATGTGCGAAAAAGTTTACGGACTTTACGGCCTCCGAAACGGCGATTAATGATGCGTACCGCCATTTCAAATATTATTTTCCGAAACGCAATCTGCCGAAAAAGGTGCATGTCCTGATGTCGGGGTTCAATTACAACATCATGCACATTGAAGGCGAATACGGCATCGGGCTGGAAATGTACCTCGGTGCCGATGCGATGTTTTATACGCAGATGCAGACGCCCAACTACCGCAAACGCAAACAGGCACCGGAATACCTGGTTCCTGATTTTGTGAAAGCCTGGATGATGAACGAATTTCCGCTGGTGGATGAAAAAGGCGACCTGCTCACCAAAATGATTTACGACGGCAAACTGCTGTACCTGCAGAAAGCGCTGATGCCGCAATCGCCGGATACCATCCGGTTCGGTTATACCGCTAAACAACTGGAATGGGCGCAAAGTGCCGAAGCGGACGTGTGGGCGTACCTCATCGAGAAAAAGTTTTTGTACAATACCAACCCGACGGATATTATTCCGCTGGTGAACGATGGTCCGTTTACCACCGGTTTCAGTCATGATTCGCCGCCCCGCTTAGCTTCGTGGATCGGGCTGCGCATTGTGGAAACCTATATGGAAAACAACCCTGATGTTACTATTGAACGCATGCTGCTGCAGAACGATGCGCAGGTGCTGCTGAACAAATCAAAATACAAACCGAAATTCTGAACATACTCATGCGCAAAGCCGAAATAAAATTTACCATTACCCTCGACGAAAACAACCTGCCCTCGCAGATCACCTGGGATGCCAGCGATGCGAACGCACATAGCACCGCCAAGGCCATTATGCTGAACATGTGGGATGAAAAAGAAAAAAATGCCATGCGCATTGACCTCTGGACAAAAGATATGATGGTGGACGAAATGAAACAGTTTGTGCACCAGAGCATGATGACGCTCGCCGATACGTTTAACCGCGCCACCGGTGAAGAACAGATGGCCGAAGAAATGAAACGCTTCGGGATGTTTTTTGCCGAAAAGATGGGGATTATTGAGGCGCCGAAGAGTTAAGGCAGCTGCGTAAAATCAGCGCTTCCGGGTTATTACAGCCACCGGAAATCCGATAAAATGGGATATCCGACCCGTGGTTCGGCCGGAATTGTTTGGTTTTTCACGAAATTTTATATATTTGTTTTAGGTACAACAGCCTTGTACCGACCCATTTATAGTGAAGAACCTATGAAAAAACAGTACCTGCTTACTTTCGCGGCAGTGGCTTTATGCAGCAGCGGAGCCCTCCGTGCGCAGATTTTTTATGCGGACGGAGCCTTAATACATGCCACAACCGGCGCAGTTGTTCATATTAACGGCGGCGCTACCGTTGACAATGCCACTGCATTTCAGAACGACGGCGTGGTAACAATTACAAAGAACTCCACGTTTCCGCTTCCCGGAACATTTACCATTAACAACGGCTCAACCGTTACCGGCGATGGTACGTACCGCGTGGAGCAGGACTGGATTAACAACGCCACGTTTACCGGCGGCAACAGCGAAGTGGAACTGTACGGCAACACGCAGCAGCTGATTACCGGTACGCAGGTAACAACCTTCAACGACCTTACCCTTACCGGAACCGGATCGGGCAATAACCGCAAAAAAACATTGCAGGGTGTAAATGCCAATTCAGGAACGAACGGTTTACTTACTATCAACGATCGCGAACTCGAAACACAAACCAACACGTTTGCAGTGCTCAATCCTGCAACCACGGCCGTAACCAACAACACGACATTTGGCAGCGAAGGTTTTGTGAGCAGCGCTGCACCGGGAACATTTTCACGCGTTACCGGCGCGCCCGGCACGTATGTTTTTCCGACAGGCTCGAGCGTAAACGTAACACGTTATCGTCCCATTGATATTGTGCCGGTTACCGGTGCATCAGTTTATACGGTACGTTTTGTAAACCACGATGCTGATAACGACGGCTATATCCGTACAGCAAACGACGGTTCGCTGTGCCAGGCCATAGATACATTTTATCACGCCATACAGCGCCCGGTGGGTGCATCGGATGCCGACATCCGCGCATACTATGTAACCGCAACCGATGGTACATGGGATGGCATGGCACACTGGCGCACGAGTAACGTGCAGTGGAATGATATGAATACCGTTGCACCGGCCACATCCGGCGGTTTTGCAACACTTACCCGTTCGGCCTGGAACTTTGCCAATGCCGGCGATCCGTACATTCTTACGCAGAAACGTCCCGCAGCACCCGCCATTGTATGTCCGACCATCTGCGCAAACTCATCCGGTGTGTTTACCGCAACCGGCGGAAACGGAACCAACTACCAGTGGAGTGTGCCTTCCAACGGCACCATTTCATCAGGCCAGGGCACAGGAACACTTACAGTTGACTGGACCACCGGCGCAGGATATGTTTCAGTAACTTCCATTGATCCGGTAACCGGTTGCGCTTCGTTCGCCGACAGTTGCCAGCCCACCATTGCCGCACCGCCCACCGCAGGATTTATTGATACCACTTCGGGCATGTTCGGAAACACCTGGGCATTCTTCGATCAGTCGAACGGCGCCACATCGTGGAACTGGGATTTCGGTGACGGAAATACCTCCACGCAACAGAATCCGAATTACACCTACAATGGCTCTGGTACGTACACGGTAACACTTACCGTTACCAATGCAGCAGGTTGTACGGATACCATAACCGGCATAGTGAACGTGCTCGAAGGCATCATCATCCCGAACGTATTTACACCAAACGGCGACGGCAACAACGATCAGTTCTACATCGCCAACAGCGGCATGAAAGAATTCCAGCTCGAAATTTACGACCGCTGGGGCGTGAAAATATTTGAAACCACCGCACCCGAAATTCGCTGGGATGGCCGCAGCACAAGCGGGCAGACGTGTGTGGACGGAACGTACTATTATATCCTGAAAGCGATTTCACCTACGAAGGATTACAGTACGACTGGATTTCTGACGTTGTTTGGCTCGAAATAACGATTTACTTTTTCATAAAAAAGGCTGCCTCTGCTGGCAGCCTTTTTTGTATGTATTGGTATGATTACTTTTTCTTCACAAACAACCCATTCGTTTCCCCGATAAACTCCAGCACCTCTTTTTTGCCGCGTTTGCTGCTGGCCGACGTGAGAAAATGCGTCGGGAAATCTTCCCACTGTTCCAGCATCACATCGGCGTAAGCCTGCACGGCGTATTTCAGTTTCGCGGATGAAAGTTTATCGCACTTGGTAAACGCAATGCAGAACGGCGTCTGCGTTTCAGCCAGCATCTGCATAAACTTCAGGTCGTTTTCCTGCGGCTCGTGGCGGATATCGACAAGCACAAACACACACATCAGGTTCGGGCGGCCGCGGAGGTAGGCGCGGATCATCTTGTCGAATTTTTCGCGCATCACTTTCGATACTTTCGCAAAACCGTACCCGGGCAGATCCACAAGGTACCAGTTTTTGTTAATCAGGAAGTGATTGATGACCTGTGTTTTTCCCGGTGTGCCTGAAACATGCGCCAGCTTTTCGTTATTGCACAGCATGTTTATCAGCGACGACTTGCCCACATTGGAGCGCCCGATAAACGCATACTCCGGCATTACCGGGGGCGGACATTTTTCGGCCAGCACATTGCTGCTGATGTATTGGGCACTGGTAATAAGCATACGCTGGAAAATTAAAAGGTATTACGCCTTGTGGTACGTATTTACGTGCCGCTCTTTTTTGGTCGGGTAAATATCGGCAATGGTTACAAGAATTCCGGTTTCAAAAACATCACCGAAGTGTTTGTTTTCTGAAGTACCGAATACCCGCATGTTCGGTGAAATGTTCATGTACGCATTCACCAGTGGCGGAACAAATTCATCCACTTCGCGAACGGCCTGGTTCAGCAGGCGGTGTCCGTCTTTGTATGAAAGCCCTTCCAGTGAAGCCGCAAACGCATCGGTATCCGTTTCCGGTTTTACCGGGTAAATCGCATCCACCATTTTATCCGGATCGGGGAAGTAATGATCCATAAACCGGTAAATGTAATCGCGGGCAATCACATTATAGTGACCATAAATTGTCACCTTGCCATAGAAATAGCGGATGTCCGGATTGTCAATTACCAGCGCACCGAGCCCGTCCCACAGGTTGTCCAGCGAAAACAACCCTTTGCGGTTATTGGCCGAAGGCTGATACGCCGGCTGCACAAACGAACGGCCGAGCTCAATGGTATAAGGCAGGTATTCTTTTTTAAATTTTTCGCTGAAGCGGAACAATTCTGTAGTAACAAGATTGTATTCCCCGTCAGGCTGCAGTGCTTTTGAACACTTTATAAAACGATAGCCGCCTACAATTTCCTGGTCCTGCGGATTCCACACGAGCAGCTGCTCATAGCCATCCGGTTTGGTGTCAAACTCATCCAGGTCGCAGTCGAGCCCGGTGCCCCCGCCCGAAGCGCGGAACGTAACTTCACGCAGCCGGCCTATTTCGCGGAGTGTATGCGGTGCATTAACGGCGTTGATGATATACAGTTCGTTCGTACCGTTGTTGGCCTTGCGCAGAAAAGTATCCGCATTCAGCTCCTTTAAAAGCAGTGCACGGTCAATCGGCGGTATGATATCGGCATGTTTTTCCATGTCGTTGTAATTGCTTTTTTGAAATAAAAAACGATTTACTTTTTTATTTCGCTGTCCATTGCATACACAATCGATTTCACGTAATCGGCCCAGTGATGTGCAGATTTTCCGGAATCAAAAGTGGAGCTTGCGATCGGACGACCAAAGATAATAGTAATTGTTTTACCCCGCTGTTTCAGCATTTCATCGGCCAGGTAGAACATTTCGATGTTTGCTTTTACACCCAGCCGTTTGCGCCACAACGCCAGGTTGTAGAACCATGACGTGTTTCTGCCGTGGATATAAGTTGGTATCACCATTTTATTATACTGCACCGACTTGCGTATAAAACTCCGCTTCCAGTCGAGGTCGCGTATGCCTTCTTTTGTTTTGCGCGAAACTAATCCGGCAGGGAATACCAGCACGGCATTTTCGGATGCATACGCCTCTTCAATTTTATCAGCCGCATGTTGTGAGCCGTGTTTGTTTACCGGCACAAACAGGTCCTGCAGCATGGTGAGGTTCATCAAAATGTCGTTTACAAGAAAACGCTGGTCCTTGCGCACCGCGCCCACCGCGTGCATCAGCGCGATGCCATCAAATCCGCCGAGCGGGTGATTGGCCGCGATAATAAATCCGCCGCTTGCGGGAATGTGTTCCAGTCCGCGCAGTTCCACTTTCACATCAAACTCGCTCAGCATCCTGGCCAGGAACTCGTGGTTGCGCAAATGGCCGTGTGCTTTGTGAAATGCATTCAGCTCATCCTCGTGCAGCACGCGTTTGATCCAGCGTAATACAAAACCGGGAAGCCATTTCAGCAATCCGGGGTTTTTACTGGCAATGATTTTTTCGACGTTGATGAATTTTTCCGTTCCCATCGGGGTTAAAGATACAAATAGGCAGAAATAAAAACAGTGCCCATTTATAACGCGCCAAAAGCACATTGGTTCGCCCGGGAGCGCGTGCGGCAGTGACGGATTACTATCGGCTTTGGTGTCTAAATCTTACGCATCCAGCACCGGAAGCGGCTTGAAACGAAATCTTCCCACTTTTTACCACGGCTGTTCGTGCTGTAAAAACGGCTTTTTTGCGGGTTTACTGTTTCCCTTAATTAACGGGGCTTTCAGAAGCTTCATCGGGAATGTGTTAGTCATTGCCGTCCAGGATGTACGGATCCGAATGTGAATTCCCGGGATTTTCTCCCACCGGGAAAACGGGTGGCCTCTTTAAGGACAGAAATTGCTGAAACCCGCTGTAATCAATGCCTTCATAAGCATCGCAAAAGTCAAAACCAAAACAAAAAAGCGGCAAAAGGCAAAAGTTTTCAACAAAAGTGGGTAAAAGTGGTAAATTGTGGGAAATCTTATCTACTTTTACCGCTTAACTGGAGTTAAAACCATGGAAAGCCTGCTTGGTGTATATGAATGCAACGTGGATGCGAAGGGTCGCCTTTTGCTTCCGTCTGCATTCAAAAAGCAGCTCCAGGAATTGCTGGGAAAAGGGTTTGTAGTGAAGCGCAGTGTGTTTCAGAAATGCCTCGAACTGTATTCGATGGACGAATGGAACAAACTGGTGAAGGATGTAAACAAGCTCAACCGGTTCAAAAAGAAAAACGTGGATTTCATCCGCATGTTCAACGCCGGTGTGAAGCCGGTGGAGCTGGACAGCTCAGGACGACTGCTGTTGCCGAAAGACCTGATGACGTTTGCAGGCATTTCGAAAAACATCGTGATGTCGGCCGCGGTGAACATGATTGAGATCTGGGATAAAGACAAATACGAACAAACGATCAATGATCCGAATGTTGATTTCGGATCGCTGGCCGAAGAAGTGATGGGTAGCATGGGCAATAAGGGTGATGATGTTGAGCTACCATAAGCCCGTTCTTTTACAAGCCTGTATGGATGGACTGGCCATCCGGCCCGATGGTATTTATGCTGATGTAACATTCGGCGGCGGCGGACACAGCCGCGCAATACTGGAGCAACTGGGACCGGAAGGCAAACTGTTTGGTTTCGACCAGGACAGCGATGCGGAAGGCAATGTGCCGGATGACAAACGGTTTACGCTGGTGCGGCAGAATTTCAGGTACCTGAAAAACTACCTGCGCATGTACAACGCTGTTCCGCTTGACGGTATCCTGGCCGACCTCGGTGTTTCATCGCACCAGTTTGATACGGCGGAGCGCGGTTTTTCAATTCGCTTCGACGGACCGCTGGATATGCGTATGGATCAGAACGCTGCACTTACAGCGGCCGATGTGCTGAACACGTACGACGAAAAAGCGCTGAAAAACATGTTCGGCTTTTACGGCGAAGTGGAAAATGCCGGCACACTGGCGCGTATCATCTGCGAAAAGCGAACCGAAAAGCAGATCGAAACCATCGCTGATCTGAAGATCGCCATGGCGTCCTGCATCCGCCGCGGAAAAGAGAATCAGTATCTCGCCCAGGTGTTCCAGGCGCTGCGCATTGAAGTAAACGGCGAACTGGATGCACTGAAAGAAATGCTGCAGCAGGCCGCCGAAGTGCTGAAACCGGGCGGACGATTGGTGGTGATTTCCTATCACTCCCTGGAAGACCGGTTAGTGAAACAGTTCATACAGAAAGGAAAATTTGACGGCGAAGCGGAAAAAGATTTTTTCGGAAACCTGCTCCGCCCGCTCGAACCCGTAACACGGAAGCCAATTCTCCCCGACGAGGCGGAGATCAATATAAATAACCGGGCACGCAGCGCAAAACTGCGCATTGCCCAAAAGCCCGAAAGCGGGTATGATGAAAAACACGATTAAGGAAGAACCGAAAACGAAAACGACCAAAACGAAAGGTCCGCTGAAAGGCGGCAACATCGTTACCCGCACTGTCGGCTCTGTAATGAGCGGCAGCTTCCTCACCCGCGATGGTTTCCTCAAAAATCTGCCCTTCGTTTTCTTCCTCACCCTGCTGGCCCTCTGTTACATTTCAAACGGCTACTACGCCGAAGAACAGATCCGCCGCCTGAACAAACTGCAGTACAAACTGAAGGAGCTGCGTTCGGAATACATCGTATCGAAATCAGACCTCGCATTTGCAAGCAAACAATCGGAAGTGGCGCGCAATGCGGCAAAGAGCGGTATCAAAGAATCACTCGAACCGCCGAAAAAAATACGGATTGAAGTAAAAGAAGCCAAACCGGCCGAAGAAAAATAAAACAGATCGTGGAAACCAATAACAAAATGCTGATCCGGGTTTATGGCGTGTACGCCTTCGTAATCCTTTTTGCGCTTGCGGTGGTCGGTCGTGTTATTTACATCCAGACCGTGCAGAGTGCGAAATGGAAAAACGAAGCCGAAAATTTCACGTTGAAAGTGATGGACGTGGAAGCCGTGCGCGGAAATATTTTCGCGACCGACGGCAGCATGCTTGCCACTTCAGTTCCTTATTACGAGGTCGGTATTGATCCGCTGGCAAATGAACTGATGGAGGCAGAACTGTTTCGCGACCGTGCCGATTCACTGTCCAAGGCGCTTGCCGCATTGCTGAAAGAAAAACCGGCAAAAGAATATTATTCCCGCATCATGAATGGCCGTGAACAGCACGACCGGTACATCCAGCTTGCAAAAAATGTGTCGTACCACAACCTGCAGCTCATTAAAAAAATGCCGCTGTTTAACCTTGGCCGTTTCAAAGGCGGTATGATTACGCTGCAGACCAACAAACGCGAACGCCCGTTCCGTATGCTTGCTGCGCGTACCATCGGCTACGTGCGCGATGCCGGCAAACCGCTCGGCCTCGAAGGCGCTTTTGACACTGTGCTCACCGGTGTAAGCGGCCAGCGCCTCATGCGCAAAATTGCGGGCGGGGTGTGGATGCCGGTGAATAACGAAAACGAAATTGAACCACAGAACGGGAAAGACCTTGTTACCACCATCGACATCAACATCCAGGACGTTGCAGAAAATGCACTGATGAATTCCCTGGCTGCGCACAACGCCAAATACGGCTGCGTGGCACTGATGGAAGTAAAAACCGGCGAGATCCGTGCCATCGCAAACCTGACGCGCGCTGATTCGGGCGTGTACAATGAAGATTACAACTACGCCATCGGCGATGCACGCGAACCAGGTTCAACGTTTAAACTGGCTTCGCTGCTGGTGGGACTGGACGACGGTGTGATTGATCTGAACACAAAAGTGAATCTTGAAAACGGCGTGAAAGTATATTACGACCGCACCATGAAGGATGCGCATGCACCGAAAGAAAACAGCGTTACTACAAAGGAGTCGTTCTGGGAATCATCAAACGTGGGTATTTCAAAACTGATCGTAAATGCCTATGGCCGCGACCCGAAAAAGTTTACAGACGGTTTGCGCCGCCTGCACATGAACGAACCGCTCAGCCTGTCTATTCCCGGTGAAGGTATTCCGCGCATCAAACAACCGAAAGACAAAGACTGGTCGGGCGTTTCGCTGCCTTGGATTTCCATCGGCTACGAATCACTCGTTACCCCGCTGCACACGCTTACCTTATATAATACCATCGCCAACAACGGCACCATGGTACGCCCGATGTTCGTGAAAGAAATCCGGCAGAAAGGAAAAACGATCAAAACGTTCCAGCCCGAAATCATGGAACAGCAGGCCGTGAAACCGGAAACCGTAGCGAAGGCAAAACAACTGCTCGAAGGCGTGGTGCAATATGGTACCGCGAAGAACATGAAAAATATTTCGTACCGCGTAGCAGGAAAAACCGGCACCGCCCAGGTAGCCAACAAAGGCGCAGGTTACAAAGGCGGCGAGCGCATCACGTACCAGGCTTCGTTCGTGGGATATTTCCCGGCCGAAAATCCGAAATACACCTGCATCGTAATTGTAAACGCGCCTTCGGGCGATGTGTACTACGGTGGTGCAGTTGCAGGCCCGGTGTTCAAACAAATTGCAGATCGCGTGTTCTCAACCAACCTCGATATCCACGCACCGGTAAACAGCGGTGTTGATCGCCTCTTCGGCAGCAACATGCCCGAAGTGAAAAACGGGCCGGTTGGTCCCACACTCGATGTACTGAAAGAACTGCACATCCCGGTTACAAACGATGCCATGTCGGCCGGCTGGGTAAAAACAAACATGAACAGCGCAAAATTAACGGCGCAGCCGATGGATGTGGAACGTGCTTTAAATAAAAACCAGATTCCCGACCTCACCGGGATGACGGCAACAGACGTGTTGTTTTTACTTGAAAACAAAGGCATACGCGTGCGTGTGCGGGGAAGCGGATCGGTATTCCGCCAGTCGCTGCCCGCAGGAACAAAATTCGGAAAAGGAACAGAACTCATAATCGAACTCGCATCATGAAACTGCTGCGCGACATATTATACAAAGCCGGTCTCCTCGAAGTAAAAGGTTCGACCAACGTGGCCATTATGGCCGTGTGCTTCGACTCGCGCCAGGTTGAAAAAGACAGCGTGTTTGTTGCCGTGCGCGGAACACAGTCTGACGGGCATGCCTACATCGCCAAAGCCATCAGCCTCGGTGCTGCTGCTATTGTGTGTGAAGAATTTCCGGAAGAAATAAACGAACGTGTGGCGTATGTTAAAGTAAGCGACAGCGCCGCCGCACTCGGTCATATTGCATCCAACTTTTTTGATAATCCGTCCGCACAACTCAAACTGATCGGTGTAACCGGCACAAACGGAAAAACAACTACCGTTACGTTGCTCTACCACATGTTCCGCACCCTGGGCGCCAAAGCCGGTATGCTGACCACCGTGCGTAACATGATCAACGCCGAAGAAATTCCGTCAACCCACACCACACCCGACGCTGTTGAGCTGAACCGCCTGCTGCGCCGCATGGTGGATGCCGGCTGCAAATATTGTTTCATGGAAGTAAGTTCGCATGCCGTGGTGCAACACCGCATCACCGGGCTTGATTTTGCGGGCGGCGTGTTTACAAACATCACACACGATCACCTCGATTACCATAAAACGTTTGATGCATACATCAAGGCGAAAAAAGGATTTTTCGATCAGCTGCCCGCCGGTGCATTTGCTCTCATCAACCGCGACGATGCAAACGGAACCGTGATGCTGCAGAATACCAAAGCCACCCGCAAAACATTTTCCATGCGCGGCCTGGCCGATTTTAAATGCCGCATCGTGGAAAACCAGTTCACCGGTTTGCTGCTGAATATGGACGGTACCGAAGTGTGGACCAAACTCATCGGCAGCTTTAATGCCTACAATGCACTCGGCGTGTATGCAACAGCCATGCTGCTCGGGCAGGATAAAATAAATGTGCTGACCACGCTGAGTACACTCAGTTCGGTGGAAGGCCGCTTCCAGTATGTGCGAACCGATAACGGCATTACCGGCATTGTGGATTATGCACACACACCCGATGCGTTACTGAATGTGCTGAAAACAATAAAAGACATCCGCACCGGTAACGAGCAGGTGATAACGCTCGTGGGTTGTGGCGGCGACCGTGATGCCGCCAAACGCCCGGTGATGGCAAAGATTGCCTGCGAAATGAGTGACCGTGTGTTGCTCACCTCCGACAATCCGCGCAGCGAAGATCCGGATGCAATTCTGAAACAGATGCAGGAAGGTGTTGGCCCGCACCATTTTAAAAAAGCACTCACCATCACCGACCGCCGCGAAGCCATCCGCACCGCCTGTGCATTGGCCCAGCCCGGAGACATCATCCTGCTGGCAGGAAAAGGACACGAAAAATACCAGGAAATCAAAGGCGTGAAATATCCCTTCGACGACCTCGAACTGTTAAAAGAAAACCTGAAGCAAATCAGCGAATAAAATGTTCTACTATTTATTTACATACCTGAATGACGCTTTTGATTTTCCCGGTGCGGGGGTGTTTCAGTACATCTCGTTCCGGGCGGCACTGGCGCTGATCGTTTCGCTTATCATTACCATGCTGCTGGGTAAACGCATCATCGGTTTCCTGCATCGCAAACAGGTGGGTGAAACCGTGCGCGACCTCGGCCTCAACGGGCAGAAAGAAAAAGAAGGCACACCCACCATGGGCGGTCTTATCATTCTTTCGGCCATCATCATTCCCACACTGCTGTTTGCGAAACTGCACAACGTGTATATCATCCTCATGCTCATCACCACTATCTGGCTCGGACTGATTGGTTTCCTGGATGATTACATCAAGGTGTTCAAGAAAAACAAAGAAGGTTTACATGGCCGTTACAAAGTAGTAGGGCAGGTGGGTGTAGGAATCATTGTTGGCGCAACCCTGTTCTGGAACAGCAACGTGGTGGTGAAAGAACGCATTTCCACACCGCAGCAGCTGCTCAACCTTGATCCGAAACTGCAGGATGATGGTATGGTGAAACTGCCGGAGTATGCAAAAGAGTCAACCAAGTCGATGAAGACCACCATCCCGTTTGTGAAAAACAACGAGTTCGATTATTCATCGTTGCTCGGTTTCATGGGTGACAAAGCAAAAGACTGGGCATGGATTCTTTTCATCCCGATCGTGATCTTTATTGTGACGGCCGTTTCAAACGGTGCAAACGTAACGGACGGTATTGACGGACTTGCTTCCGGTACATCCGCCATCATCGGGGTGGTGCTGGGCATACTCGCGTATGTGTCGGGCAACTTTGTGTTTGCTGATTACCTCAACATCATGTACATCCCGAATTCGGGTGAGCTGGTGGTATTCATCGCGGCGTTTGTGGGTGCGTGTATCGGCTTCCTCTGGTACAACTCGTTCCCGGCGCAGGTGTTCATGGGCGATACGGGCAGCCTGGCGCTCGGCGGTATCATCGCGGTGTTTGCAATTGCCATCCGCAAAGAATTACTCATTCCGATCATCTGCGGCATTTTCCTGGTTGAAAATCTTTCCGTGGTGCTGCAGGTATCGGTGTTTAAATACCGGAAGAAAAAATACGGACTTGATTTCGCGCGTGCCAACCGCCTTTTCCTGATGTCGCCGTTGCATCATCATTACCAGAAAAAAGGCATGCACGAATCGAAAATTGTTTCGCGCTTCTGGATCCTGGGTATCATGCTAGGGGTGCTGGCCATTGCAACATTGAAACTGCGCTAACGCACACGGACGATGAAACGCATTGTAATACTTGGTGCAGGAGAGAGCGGGGCAGGAGCTGCAGTGCTGGCGAAACAGAAGGGATTTGAAGTTTTTGTTTCCGACAAATCGGAAATAAAAGAAAAGTACAAGAACGTTCTTTCAAATGCTGGAATTGATTGGGAAGAAAAGCAGCATACAGAATCAAAAATTCTGAATGCCGCAGAGGTGATTAAAAGTCCGGGCATTCCCGAAAAAGCGGAGCTGATTATCAAGCTGCGCGCCCAGGGAACACCGGTGATTTCGGAAATCGAGTTTGCATCGCGTTACACCAGCGCCAAGCTCATCTGCATCACCGGGAGCAACGGCAAAACGACCACCACGCTGCTCACCTACCACATCCTCAAAAAAGCCGGTTACAATGTCGGCCTTGCGGGAAATGTGGGAAAAAGTTTCGCACTGCAGGTAGCCGAAAACAACTTCGACTACTACGTGCTGGAACTGAGCAGTTTTCAGCTCGATGACATGTATGCCTTTCGCGCCGACATCGCCATCCTGCTGAACATCACACCCGATCACCTCGACCGGTACGAATACAAGCTGGAAAATTATGCGGATTCAAAATTCAGGATATGCAACAACCAGCGGCCGGAAGACGCCTTCATCTATTGCGCCGACGATGAAGTAACGCTTGAAACCATGAAGCGCAAAACGATAACGGCAAAACAATATCCGTTCTCGATCCGCCGGAAACTGGAAGAAGGAGCCTGGCTCGAAGAAAATAATATTATAGTTCACATTAATAACACACAACTGTCTATGACCATCGAAGAACTTGCAATGCAGGGCAAACACAACACCTACAACAGCATGGCTGCATCATCTGCCGCGCGCCTTGTGGATGTACGCAAAGAGTCCATCCGCGAAAGCCTGGCGGATTTTGAAAACGTAGAACACCGCCTCGAATATGTGACGCGCGTGAACAACGTTTCGTACATCAACGATTCGAAAGCAACCAACGTGAACTCGGCCTGGTACGCACTCGAAAGCATGGAAACACCGGTGGTGTGGATCGTGGGCGGTGTGGACAAAGGAAACGATTACTCCTCGCTGTTCGAACTCGTGAAAGACCGCGTTCATTCCATCGTTTGCCTCGGCAAAGACAACGAAAAAATTATCCGCGCATTTGCTGATAAAGTAGAAAACATAACTGAAGCAGCAAACATGATGGATGCCGTTAAAGCCGCTTCACGCCTTGCGAAAAAAGGAGAAACCGTACTGCTTTCACCGGCATGTGCCAGTTTCGACCTGTTCGAAAACTACGAAGACCGCGGCCACAAATTCAAAGCGGCTGTACGTTCATTGTAAGCGAAATTTTAAAATCAGCAGTATGAGTGATTCACAAATTAAAAAAGCACAGTCCGTTGGTTCAGCACTTCTGGCCGCACGCGCACAGGCGATGCAGCGCGGAGAGCATAATATGGAACTGGTTGCTGAAAAGGAAGGAGCGGTCTGGATCAATAATTCGATGGCGACCACCGTTGACCTCACCTGGGATGCATTGCGCGATGTGAATGGTCCGGTGCTGCTGATTATCGGCGGTATTGACCGCAATAACGATTACGGCAAATTAAAAAACCTGGTGGCTGAAAAAGTGAAGGCAGTTATTTTTCTTGGTGGACAGCGGGAAAAATACATGCGCATCTTTCAGCCCATCACGAACGGACTCATCGTTGACGCATCTACGTTACACGAAGCCGTTGAGTTTGCCAATGCGTATGCCTGGCCGGGCGATACGGTGCTTTTTTCACCCTCGTGCCCGAGCTACCATGCGTTTGATAATTACAAGAACCGCGGAAACGATTTCAAAATCAGCGTCCGCCGCGTGCTTGGTGAATAAAAAAGGAAAACCGGCGTTAATTAAGTAAACAAAGAACATGAACATCTTCAGCTATTTTAAAGGCGACAAGGTCATCTGGATGATTGTCCTGCTGCTCTCCCTGCTCTCGTTGCTGGCGGTTTACAGTTCCGTGGTTACGCTGGCTTACAAACATTACGACGGTGATACCGAACACTACCTGTTTAAACACGGGAAAATTATCCTGCTCGGTTTTTTCCTCATGTGGCTCGTGCATCGTGTGAAGTATACGTACTTCTCGCGCATTTCACAGATACTGCTCGTGTGTTCCATCCCGCTGCTGCTTTATACATTATTACAAGGTACTGACCTGAACGATGCCCACCGCTGGGTTGCTATCCCCGGTACCGGGCTTACTTTCCAGACTTCTGACTTTGCAAAACTGGCACTGGTGATGTACGTGGCCCGTGTGCTTTCGGTAAAACATGCCGAACTCACAACGTTCAAAGCAGTACTTATTCACCTTATGCTACCGGTGTTTGCCGTATGCGGATTAATTCTGCCGGCCAACTTTTCTACCGCCGCATTGTTGCTGTGTACCTGTCTTGTGATCATGTTTATCGGCCAGGTGAAATTCAAATACATTGCACAAACCATGGGCATCGCGGTAGGTGCTTTTGTGCTGCTCATGTTGTTCAGTGCCGCATTTCCCGGAACCATCAGGCGCGCAGATACCTGGAAAAGCCGTGTTGTTGAATTTGTGAAAGGCGAGGAAGTTAAAGACGTCAACAAAAGTTTCCAGGCCGACCAGGCCAAAATTGCGGTGGCAACAGGCGGCGCAATCGGCAAAGGAATCGGGCACAGCACGCAGCGCAATTTCCTGCCGCATCCGTATTCCGATTTTATTTATGCCATCATTATCGAAGAATATGGTTCGATATTCGGGGGCGTCGGTATTTTATTACTCTACCTCATCCTGCTTTACCGCGGGGTGCAGGTCGCGAAACGAAGTGAAAAAACATTCGGGGTGATGCTCGCCTTCGGGCTTGCGTTCGGACTTGTTTTCCAGGCCATGATAAACATGGCTGTTGCGGTAAACCTGTTCCCGGTAACGGGCCAGCCGCTGCCGTTCCTGAGTATGGGCGGTACATCTATCCTGTTCTCGAGCATCGCGGTGGGCATTATTCTCAGCGTGAGCCGCGCAGGTGAAAAAGAAGAAAAACCGGCAGAAAAAGAAGAAGAAAATGGAGGTGCATTTGCGTCCGCTTAAATTCATTGTGAGTGGTGGTGGCACGGGTGGACATATCTTCCCGGCTGTTGCTATTGCCAATGCATTGAAAGCACGCATGCCCGATGCCGAGTTTCTGTTTGTGGGTGCTGAAGGACGTATGGAGATGGAGAAAGTGCCGGCGGCAGGTTACAAAATCGAAGGCCTGTGGATTTCAGGTTTGCAACGGAAACTCACTTTGGCCAACCTCTCGTTTCCGTTCAAAGTGATCAGCAGCCTCATGAAGGCGAAAAAAATACTGAAGTCGTTCAAACCCGATGCGGTGATCGGAACCGGCGGATACGCCAGCGGACCGATGCTGCGCGTGGCTTCGAATGCAGGTGTGGTTACCGTAATCCAGGAACAGAATTCATTTCCGGGAATTACCAATAAACTGCTCGCGAAAAAAGTGAACCGCATCTGCGTAGCATACGATGGCATGGAACGCTTTTTTCCGAAAGAAAAAATTGTGTTTACCGGTAACCCCGTGCGCCAGGATATTCAGAACCTCGAGGGCAAACGCGCACGCGGACAGGAACATTTTGGATTGAGCAACGACAAACCGGTACTGCTCATCATTGGCGGAAGCCTCGGTGCGCGTACGATTAACGAAAGCATTCTTGCCGGGCTGGCACAACTGGAAGCAGCAGGAATGCAAATTGTGTGGCAAACCGGCAAAACGTTTTTTCCGCAGGCGCAGGAAGCCGTTAAAGATAAAGCGGGGCTGAAAGCATTTGATTTTATCCAGCGCATGGACCTTGCGTATGCCGTTGCCGACTTCGTGGTATCGCGTGCCGGTGCAAGTTCCATTTCGGAACTGTGCCTCGTGCATCGCCCGGCGATTCTCGTGCCTTCGCCGAATGTGGCGGAAGATCACCAGACTAAAAATGCAATGGCGCTTGTGAATCACCAGGCTGCATTGCTTGTAAAAGACAGTGAAGCGCGTGAAAAACTCATCGGTGAAGTGATCCGCCTTGCCGGCGATGAAGCACTGCGTTCGAAAATGGAAGTAAAAATTGCATCACTTGCAGTGCAGAATTCGGCTGACCTCATCGCATCCGAAGTACTGGCACTCATCAATAAAAAGAAAACAGCGTGAACCTGCATTCCATCCGTAGCGTTTATTTTCTCGGTATCGGCGGTATCGGGATGAGTGCATTGGCCCGCTTTTTCAAGGCGATGGACAAACAGGTATGCGGTTACGATAAAACGCCGAGCGACCTCACACGCGAACTGGAAGCGGAAGGCATTGCTATTCATTATACAGAAGATATAAATGCCATACCGGCATCCATTTTAAAACCAGTTGCAATTGATGATGTTCTGATTGTATGGACACCCGCCGTTCCCAATAGCCACAGCGAACTGCTTCATTTCCGCGAACACGGATTTGTGATAAAGAAACGAGCTGAAGTACTTGGGCTGATTACTGAACATACCAGCACCGTCGCTGTGGCGGGAACGCACGGGAAAACCACCACCACCACGCTCACCGCACACCTGCTGCGCAGCGCGGGCATCAACTGTTCTGCCTTTCTCGGCGGTATCAGTATCAATTACAACACCAACCTGCTGCTCGGTGACAACCTTGCAAGCAAAACCAGCAGCGCGGGAGAAACCATCGTGGTTGCAGAAGCGGATGAATACGATCGTTCGTTCCTGTGGTTGCATCCGAAAGTACAGATCATCACTTCGGTGGATGCGGATCACCTCGATATTTACGGCGACAAGGAGCAGATGTATGATACCTACCGCCAGTTTGCACAACAGGTGAAACCGGGCGGCAAACTGATCACAAAGCCGCTGGTGCGCGATACACTTGGACTGCAGCAGGAATATCTAATTACGTATGCGCTGGAAGATACCACTGCTGATTACCACGCGCGAAACATCCGCGTAGAAAACGGTATGCTGGTTTATGATATTGTTTGTCCGGATATGCTGCTTGAAAATGTAAAACTCGGTTTGCCCGGCCGCCATAACGTAGAAAATTCGGTGGCAGCGGTTGCTGCTGCGCGCCAGCTCGGTGCGTCGCCGGAACTGCTGGTGAAAGGACTCGCTTCGTTCCGTGGCGTGAAGCGCCGGTTTGAGTATCATATTTTCACACCGGAACTGGTGTACATTGACGATTACGGTCATCACCCGGCCGAACTGGCAGCGTGCATTTCATCGGCCCGCGAACTCTTTCCCGGCAAAAAAATAACTGGTGTATTTCAGCCGCACCTGTTTTCACGCACGCGCGATTTTTACGACGAGTTTGCCCGCAGCCTCGAAATGCTGGACGAAGTAATCCTGCTCGATATTTATCCCGCACGCGAACTGCCGATTGAAGGCGTTACTTCAACAGCGCTGCTCGGCAAAATGAACATGACTAAAAAACAGCTCTCGGCAAAAGAAACGCTGGTTGCTGCAATACTGGAATCGAACCCGGAAGTGCTCATTACCATGGGTGCCGGCGATATCGATCGTTTTGTGGAACCGGTTGCCGAAGCACTGGCGAAAAAATACAATGTTAAAACCTGTCAATCATGAAAAAGAAAATCATCCTGGCAGCGGTTTGGTCTGTTTTTGCAATCGGTGTGTTTATCCTCATGGGATTTGCGCAGCGTGCACACAGCCAGCTGGTATGTAAAAAACTGAATATCGAAATAAAATGTTCCGCAAACCAGCTGTTTGTGATGGACGACGATCTGCGCAACCTGCTCAAAGATCACGGTTACGCTGTGGAAGGCCAGCCGATGAGTGCGGTGGATGTGAACCGTTTTGAAAAACTGATTGCCACGCATCCCGCCGTAGAATCGGTAGATGTGTTTGCATCGGTTACCGGTGAAGTAAATATAAAAGCGGTACAGCGCCGCCCGGTGGTGCGTATCATCAACAATAAAGACGAAACATTTTATATTGATGATAAAGGCAAACTGATGCCCTGGTCGGAAAATTATACGGCACCGGTTTTACTTGTGAACGGCTTTGTTTACGATACCTACGGCGCCATGTACACCTACGATATGAGCAGGCTGGAAAAAGACACGGTAATCGGGGCCATCACCCCGCTGGATGAAATTTACCGGTTAGCCATGCTCATCGACCGCGATACCTTTCTCACGAACCAGGTGGTGCAGCTCACGGTTACGTTGGATAAACGGTTTGAAATCACACCGCGTGTGGGTAATCACAAAATCGTTTTCGGTAGTGCCGAAAACGCCGAAGAAAAATTTAAAAAACTGAAATCGTTTTACACCGAAGGCCTGAACAGCACCGGCAACTGGAACAGGTATTCGGTTATCAATTTGGAGTACAAAAACCAGGTCGTTTGCACACGCAGGCCCCTATAACACAGCAGCATCATGGAATCTGAAATTGTAGTCGGATTAGACATCGGAACAACAAAAATTGCGGCACTCGTTGGCCGCCGTACCGAACACGGAAAAATTGAAATACTGGGCATCGGCAAAGCCGAATCGCTCGGTGTGGCCCGTGGTGTCGTTTTAAATATTGATGAAACCGTTCGTGCCATCCGCGAAGCGGTTGCTGATGCCAGCAATAAAGCAGGGGTTGATATTAAAGTGGTGAATGTGGGCATTGCCGGGCAGCACATCAAAAGCCTGCAGCATCGCGGCATGCGCACCCGCCGCAGCATTGATGAAGAAATCAGCCAGAAGGATATTGATGAATTGATTGATGATATGTACCGCCTGGCCATGTCGCCGGGTGAAGAAATCATTCACGTTATTCCGCAGGAATACATCATTGATAACGAAACGGGCATCAAAAACCCGATCGGTATGGCCGGCACACGGCTCGAGGCCAACTTTCACATCATCACCGGGCAGGTGGCAGCGGCAAAAAATATTTACAAGTGTGTAAACAAAGCCGGCCTCGAAGTATCAGAACTCACACTCGAACCGCTGGCCTCGGCCGAAGCCGTGCTGAGTGAAGAAGAAAAAGAAGCCGGCGTGGTGCTGGTAGATATCGGCGGCGGCACTACCGATGTTGCTATTTTCCACGACAACATCATCCGCCACACCGCGGTGATACCGTTCGGCGGCAATATCATTACTGAAGATATTAAGGAAGGTTGCAGCATCATCAAAGCACAGGCGGAACTGCTGAAAATAAAATTCGGTTCGGCGCTGGCCGGTGAAAACCAGGAAAACGAAATCGTTTCCATTCCCGGTTTGCGCGGTCGCCCGCACAAAGAAATTTCGGTGCGCAACCTCGCACACATCATCCAGGCCCGCATGGAAGAAATCGTAGAACACGTTTATTACGAAATCAAAAATTCAGGCTACGAGAAAAAACTCATTGCAGGTATTGTGGTTACCGGCGGCGGTTCGCAACTGAAACACATCACGCAGCTGCTCGAATACGTTACCGGGATGGATACGCGCATCGGTTACCCGAACGAACACCTGGCCAGCAGCTCCGAAGAGGTTACCAGCCCGATGTATGCAACCGGCGTAGGCCTTGTGATGCGCGGCCTGCAGTCGTACCAGAAACAGAAAAAAAATACCGAGAATACCGTTACGCAGCACTCGAAAAAAACCAAAGGCGGGTGGTTCGACCAGATTTTCAGCAAAGGCAAACAGTGGTTTGACGAAGATCCGGAAGCGTAAAATCAGCACATCGGAAATTGCACCGTAGGTAATTACAGTGCGGTTTCTGTTCAGCAGAATCATTTTCACGGTGCGGAATAACCCGCAACCGGGAAAATTTTTATTCCGCTTTCACCTCATGAAACGCAGTGCAGACCGGGCTTCTGCAAAACGGGAATCATACGTAATGAACAATTCCACGTTAGTAAGTTCCCTATTAATAAGGTTTTAGCTGTTTGCAGTTGCAGTAATTTTCAGCAATTTTTAAAAACAACCGAATGGATTTTTACAGCATGTTCGACGACTTTGAGGCGCAGCACGACAGCAACACACAACACCTGTCAGGTGCCTGGTCGGAGCATGGAAACAACAACACACAAAACAACAGCAACATGAAATTTGACCTCCCGCAACACAACTCAATCATCAAGGTGATTGGCGTGGGCGGCGGCGGAAGCAACGCCGTTAACCACATGTACCGCCAGGGTATCAATGGAGTGGACTTCATTGTATGTAACACGGACAAACAGTCGCTTGACATCAGCCCGATCCCGATGAAGATTGTCCTCGGGGCAACACTCACCGAAGGTCGTGGTGCCGGATCGATTCCGGAAGTAGGTCGTAATGCCGCCATTGAAACCATTGAAGAACTTCGTGGTGTCCTGGCCAACAATACCAAGATGCTGTTCATCACAGCCGGTATGGGTGGCGGAACAGGAACCGGTGCTGCACCGATCATCGCCGGTATCGCCCGCGAACTCGGTATCCTTACCGTGGCTATCGTTACCGTTCCGTTTTCGTTCGAAGGAAAAAAACGGAAAGCACAGGCCGAGGAAGGTATCGAACAACTGAAACAGTGTGTGGATACATTACTCGTAATCTGCAACGACAAACTGCGCGAAATTCATGGCAATCTGAAACTGAGCGAAGCGTTTGAACATGCCGATAACGTACTCACCGGTGCGGCGCGCAGCATTGCTGATATCATCAGCCTTACGCAGCAGATCAACGTTGACTTTGCTGACGTATGCACCGTTATGCGCCAAAGCGGCGTAGCCATTATGGGCTCTGCCATGACATCGGGCGAAAACCGCGCGGTGCGTGCAACTGAAATGGCGCTCAACTCGCCGCTGCTGAATGATAACAACATCCAGGGTGCGCGTTATGTACTGCTCAATATCGTTTCGGGTGCAGAAGAAATTACCATGGACGAACTCGGTGAAATCACCGACTATATCCAGGAAGCTGCCGGGCAGACCGCTGAAATTATTAAAGGTTACGGTGTAAACGAAGAGCTCGGTGATAATGTAAGTGTAACCATCATCGCAACCGGTTTCAACAGTTCGTCGCCGGTATCGTATGAATATTCGAAGAATGTTCAGCCTGCAAAAGTGGTACGCTCACTCGATGAGCCCAAAACAGAAAGCTACATCGAAACCGTAAAGCCGGAAGAAAAAACACTCAACGTGCTCGAACCGTTCCTGGTTTCGAAAACAGATCCGATAGCTATCGGATCGGTGGCTGAAGTGAAAAACGAGGTTGCAGAAACCCCGGTAGCTGAAGTGAAACCGCAGAACGAACTCGAACCGTTCCTGGTTGTGCGCAACGAAGCTGAAGTGGTTGCTGAAACCAAAGTGGAAGAGGTGATTACACCGGTAAATGAAATTGTTCCGTTTATTCCCACACAGGAAGTGGAAATCCCGGCTGCAGAAGAAACAGTTGTTCCGGTTCAGACAACTACCGAAGAAATAAAAGACGAAGTGATATTTCACCAGTCAGGCGAAATTGAGTTTGAAGTGGTAAACAACATTTCAGCTGAAACAGAGCAAACGGAAATCGATCCGATAGCTATCGGATCTGAAACCGAAAGCTGGGAAGTTGAAAACAGCAGCAATGAAATCATTTCTTCGGTTGAAGAAAACAACGAGATCATCGCTTCGGTTGAACAGCCGGTAATGGAGCACATTTCGGAGCCTGTTGCTGAAGTAACCAGCAACCCGGTTGCAGAACTCGAACTCAATCTTGTTTCGGAAGCAGAAGCCAAAGCCGCTGCTGCCGCTGAAGAAGAAGAGCGCGTGAAAAAAATGCAGCAGGAAGAGCAGATGCGCAAAGCACAGGAGCGCATCATGAAACTCAAGGAACTGAGCATGAAACTGAAAACACCGAACGGCCTTTCAGAACTCGAAAACGAACCGGCTTACAAACGCCGCAACGTGTCACTCGATAACGAACAGCATTCGTCAGAGTCTTCGGTATCACGTTTCACCCTTTCGGAAAACGATGAAAAGAAAATCGAAATCCGTCCGAACAATTCGTTCCTGCATGATAATGTTGATTAACTGAACAATGGATCTCGAACAACAAATAAATAACGACATCAAAACCGCCATGCTGGCCAAAGACGCAGCCCGTCTCGAAGCCCTGCGTGCAATGAAGTCCGTTATCCTGTTACTCAAAACATCGCCCGAGGGCCTTACTGAAGAATCGGCAGTAAAAGCCATGATGAAGGAGGCCAAAAAACGCCGCGAGGCCGCTGATATTTTTAATCAGCAGAACCGCGCCGACCTCGCCGATGTGGAAATTGCACAGGCCGGTGTTATCGAATCGTATCTCCCGAAAATGATGAGCGAAGATGAAGTGCGCACTGCACTCCAGGCCATCATTACTTCGGTTGGTGCCTCTTCCCCGGCCGATATGGGCAAAGTAATGGGCGTTGCCACAAAACAACTCGCCGGCAAAGCCGACGGTAAAATGATATCAGCGATTGTAAAAGACTTGCTTAGCAAGGTTTAAGTGTGTTGTTAAAGCCAGCCGGTTGCTACCGCGCATGGCAGTGTTTGTGTGTGAACATCCCGGTCCAGGTGGCCGGGATGTTTTTTTATAGGCACAAAAAAAAACGGCTTCCGGGATAGAAGCCGTTTCAATAAAATAATTTTAGTACTGCAATCAGATCTTCACCAATTTCTCATGCAGCACGATATTGTTTCCTTTAATAACAACCGTATATAATCCGTTCGCCCATTGCCCGGCATCAACTGTTAAACGCTGCGCGGCGTGCGCATTTACAGTGCTGCTGTAAACGCGCTTGCCCTGGCTGTCAGTAACCGAAATAGCCAGTTCCTCGCCTTCCATTGTTTCAGGAAGTGTAATTGAAAAAAGTGAATTTACCGGGTTCGGAGCCAGTTGCAGTTTGCGGTACATATTTTCGGCCATACCAACCACTGCACTCGGGCATACCGCATCAACATACGCATACCCATAATGACCTGATTGTGTGCAGCCGGCAACAGTGATGCGCAACGTAAGCTGTGTGCCAATATAACCGGAAAGATTAAACTGCGTTGTTGTCCAGGGAAGATAAAAAACAGCAGGCTGGCATTGCGTCAAACCGCTGTCGGCTGCTGAAATATAAAGAGCGCCGTTCGGAATGGTATTGCCCGCAGTATCCAGCAGATCAATGCGAAAATACGGCTGATCCATTGGAGCATGACCACCATCATTTAAAACAACAGCATAATACACCGTTACTATCGTGTCGGCGGCCAAAGGCGTAAAGGTCTGTTCCAGTATTTCGCCCTGGTAATTTGGTGTGGTACCTCCAAGGCGAACGGAATAATTACCGCCCGGGTATAATGGCAGGAAACCGCCGCACGGATCGTTTCCGGATATACTCGTTATGATTGTATGCCGTGCATTGACATCGGTAAGTGCTGCATCATTCGTAGTGGAAACAAAACCAGGTACAATGTTGTTGAGCGGCCCCAACGAACTGGTCTGGTTATCGCCGATAGCGCCTGTCCATCCGGCGAAGTTGCCGGTTTCAAAATCAAAGTTGCTGCAGGTTATTGTCTGTGCCTGAACTGAAAACATTCCGAGCAGAATGCCGATCGTAAGGGAATAGATTTTTTTCATGGGTTGAGTTTTTAAGGGTTAAAAAAAGGCTGTTTCAATCGTCCGGAAATCGCTTCTCGAAAACAATTGAAACAGCCTGGAAAAAATCAGGACAGTAAAAAAACTTACTGCTTGATAACGCGTATCGTTTTTACAATATCACCTGCTTTGGTCTGGATAAAATAAACACCGGCCGGAACATCAAACGCATTCCACTCAATGAGGTGAATGCCGCCGTTCATTTTTTCGTTTGCAACGGTTGCCACTTTCTGACCAACGGTGTTGTAAACCACCACCGAAACGTCAGTCGGCTGTGTGTTGGTGAGCGTGAGCACAGTTTTGCTGCTCAGCGGGTTCGGTGAAGCGTTTACACTTACCTGCAGCGGCTGGTTGCTGATAATGCCGTTTGTTCCAACAGTTACCTGCTGGCAGCTGGTCGCATTACAGGTTGCCGTGTCAAATACATCAATGAATACTGCGCATACATTGTACGTGCCGGCACTTGCGTAAGTGTGTGAAGCAGTCTGCTGGTTCGGGGTTATCTGTGTATCACCCCAGTCCCAACCGTAAGCCGGAAACTGAGCGGTTCCGACACCAGTGGCTGTTGCATTAATGGTTAAGCCGTTCAGGGTGTACGTGAACGTAACAGTACATTGTGCATTAGCCGCAAAGCCAAGCGCAACAGCAACAACAGTAAAAAGTGTGTAAAGTTTTTTCATGCGAAAATGGTTTGGTTGTTAGTGAAAAATAAAAAAGTAATCGGAGACTTATTTATTCTTGAAAATCTTTTTGTTCAGCGAAATGTCCCCGGCTTTCAGTTCCAGGAAATACATGCCTGCAGGAATATTGAGTGCATTCCATTCAATGGTATGCGAACCGGCGCCGACATTGGTTTCAGCCAGTGTGGCCACATCTTTGCCAAGGAGGTCATACACATGAATTTTTACTTCGGCCGGATGCGAAAGCGTATAAATAATATTGGTGGTGCTTCCGAACGGCGAAGGATAGGCGCCAATGGTTGCTTTAAACGGCTGCGCAATGTCTTTGATGCCGCTGTTCACCACGTTTACCACCTGGCAGGTGCTGTCGAAACAGGTAAACGGACTTAATGAATCCGAATAAATCACACAAACGGTGTACGTACCGGCAGTGGCATACGTATGTGTTGCCGATGCGCCTGAGCCAAACGTGGTATTGTCGCCCCAGCTCCAGAGGTAAACCGGCAGCTGTGCACCGGTTCCGGTGGCGCTTGCGTTAATGGAAAGGTTGGTGGGCGTAATGCTGTTGATGGACACAGCGCACTGTGCCGAAAGGCGTACGCTTAAAAAAAGGAATGCAACAATGGTGAGCGCGTATATTTTTTTCATGTAACCGGGTCTTTAAACTTTCACTCTCAAAAATAGCGAAAATTTCGGAGAAAGTCCAAATACCGGATTTTGCCGGGAAATCAGCCGCAAAAAATGGTTAAACGAGCCGCTCGATAAACTCTTTGGAAAGCAGGGTGGCAAAAGGCACAAAATGCCCCACGGGAATGACATCAAATTCAATAACACCGGCTTTCACCAGCGGAAACGTATTCAGCAGCTGACGGGCTTCCTGTGCGGTGGCACATTCCAGCACCAGCACCACGCCGGGACGGTCTTTGCGGAAGTACATCTCGCGGATAATTTCCTTGCTGTACAGGGCCCAGGTATGAAATGCTTCCAGCATCACCGTATCACGGATCTTGTCTTCAGTAGCGGTCGGGAGAATACGGTCAATGGCGATAATCTTCATGCGGCAAATTTAAAACAAGATAGGAGTTTTACCTGATACTTAAAACGGCTTTTGGGGTTAAAAATTGCCGGTTAATATTAATAATGGCATGTCAGATAACCACAAGAATGAGTCCAACGAAGATATTGTGGTTATATGAGATACCCTTAATTAAGGCTCACTTTCGGAAGCCGCATCGTTTCCCCGTCAAAAATAAACAGCTCATCAATGTGGCAGGTGAGGTACGCATGTATCGGCGATTTTTCCAATACAGCCATCGCATCTTCGGCATTGTCGGCCAGCACAATCGTCCAGCCGCGGGTGCGCTCTTCGTTAATGGCGTAAAGCGTAATAATGCCGTCGTTAATCAATGTGTCAATGTAGGCGCGGTGTTCCGGAACCAAAGCGTAAAACTCTTCGCTGAGAGGGCTGGGCAGGCGCATCTGGATCATGAACTTTCGCATGGGCGTAGGATTCGTTACTACACTGATAAACGCAAGAGCAGTGCCAATGGTTTGAATTGTTGAAAAGTAATACCGGCACAATCGGCTCAAAAATAGGGAAATATGTCCCGTGATGGTGTTATTGTACCACGATTTTGCCCGTAAATCCGGTTTCATTTATCCGGACGAGGTAAATTCCCTGCTGCAGTAATCCCGCAGGAAGTTGGATTTCCCCGCTGCTGTTGCTCATGCCGTGGCTGATGATCCGGCCTCTCAGATCGCATATCGAAATTGTGCGGTTTGCTGCCCCGGTAATGGTAATGCTGCCCGTTTCACCTGCCGCAAGCAGGTTCGGATAAATACGGAAGGTGCCGGTTTCCTTTCCGGGTGCTGTTTCGCCCGTGCTGGTTACACAATTGCTGGTTGCGTTAATAACAAGGGGACCGGAATTAACCGGACCGGTGGTTAGCTGTGATCCATAATTGACCGCAAGCAAAGTGGCAACCGGATCAGCTGTGAGTGATGATGAAACAACCTGCAATCCGGCCTGGGGCATTGCACAGGCGCTTTGTCCGCCCGCACCGGTTTTTACAAGCAGTGCCGCCGATAAAAATGTATTCAGATCGGTAAGCGAAGTGCCTAGAACAAAACCATTGTCTGCTGTTGCGGTTCCGCTTTTCGGATTGGAAAACGCATAATCCGGATCTGAAAAAAGCAGGGAAGGCGCATCCATAAAATTACCCGTTGCATCGAACCGGAAAATGACGGGATTGGATTGCGCAGTCGTACTACCGGCAAAAACATGCAGGTCGCCTGAAGGTGATTCGGCAACCGAATGCCATATCGTATTAATTCCAACATACTGGTATGCCTTCTGCCAGATCACCTGCCCGGTGCTGTCCACTTTCAGCAACGCATTGTAGTTGACATTGAATCCTGCCAATACAAAATGCTGATCGTTTGTTTTTATAATGCTGCGGAATTGTGTATTGCCTGCGGTGGTGTAGGTGCGCGACCATTGCGGCGTTCCGGATGCATCACATTTCGAAAGCATAAGTTGCCCGTTGCGTGTTCCGCACAGCAGCAAACCGCCGCCACTGGTTTCCACCATGTTAAACCCTGGATTATAAACGCCGGCGGTTTGCTGCTGGTGAAATTCCTTACTCCATAAACGCGTTCCGTTGGCATCGGTCCGCACAAGAAATTGCGCCGAATCGGAATTCGCAGCAAGGGTAAAATCGCCGTTTGCCATTTCAAGTGCATGAACCCGCTGGAAATACAATTGCCGCCCGTAATAATATTGTTTGGTCCACAAATGCGAACCGCTGCTGCTGAAGCGGCTGAAAAACAGGCTGACATTGCCCGCCGGTAACGTGTCTTTTACGCCGAGTGCAACGTATTCACCATTTGCACAGATGCTCACATCCCAGGTGTATTCGTTACTGGTGGTGTTGTTCGGATAAATCAGCAGCGTGGTGGTCCACTGCACATTTCCTGCACTGTCTGTTTTGCAGATGTAGGGTCCGGAAGTTGTTCCGTTTCCCGAATTGCCTCCAAAAACAAAACCGCCGTCGCTGCATTCCTCCATGCAGGCAAGGGTAGTGGTGCTTCCGGAAACCGGCTGATTGTAACTTTTCTGAAAAACCTGGGCGTTTAAATTACAATGCAGCACGATGCCAGACAGCACAATGAAAAAAGTTTTCATGGGAAAAAGCAAAGAAGGTTAGACGTAAATCACATTGGGGGATGTGTTCTCTCAAAAGTAATTCATTTCAGCAGAAATGCAAATTATTTCTTCCCCAGCGGAAACTGGAACCCGCCATGCAGCAGCAGTTCACCAACAAAAAAGCGATGACTGATCAGCCCGTCGCCGATGCCCAGTACTTTGTTGAAGTTGGCGTACGCGCCTTTGGCGGTAGCTTCCAGGAAAAAGTAGCGGAAAAATTCACCGCGGAATCCGGCCTCCACACCCACAATCTGCCCGGCGATATGAAAACAGTGGTTGTTCCGTTCGCCCCACAGGGTAACATCCGAACGCGGTATAACAATGCCAAGCCCGGCTTTGCAAACAGTGTTTACACGGATGTGTTTTTTATCAAGCAGTTGGTACCGGTAAAGCGCATTTGCCATCAGAAAATTGGCCCCATCGGTATGCTCCAGGTGCATAAATGCGTCGGTAATCAGCGTGTCTTTATCAAAGTTAACCCCTTCAATATGCCCGGTTAATCGCACATATTGCGAGTCGGCCACAATGTATTTCGCGTGATCGAAATTCGCTTCAACGCCCCACGCCGATCCCGGGAAATAATACCCCATGCGGTAACCGTATTGCGGAATGCTGAGCGCTACTTTAAAAATTTCATTGAAATGCGGCCTGTCATGCGCCTTCATTTTATGCAACTTAAAATCGTAATCGCCCGATTCATCAAAAAAATGCAGCGTCGATTTACTGTACCAGTCTTTGTTGTATCCGAAGGCCACATAAAACGAGCCGCGTTCGTTGTCCCAACTGTTGCACTTTTTTTCGGTATATCCGGGCAGGCTCGCAGAAAGCGAGTCGGTCTGGGCTGTTGCGGGCAAACCGGACAAGATGATAATTAAAGACAAGAAAAATTTGTTCACGCGCTTTTGCTTTGTTCTTCTTTTTGTTTCATCCGTTCCTGGTCGCGTTTGCGTGAAATATCAAACAACAGCAGTACCACAAACGGCAGGGCATGTACACCCGCCACCGCCGGCGGAAATCCGGCTATGATTGCAATAATCATCAGCACCGTTGCCGATGCAATCCCGATCAAAGCTATTTTTCGCATCCGTGTCATGGCCGCAAAGGTAGCGCATAAAAACAAAAAGTTCCCGGAAATACTTCCAGGAACTTTTCAATTGTGATCAAAATCAGCGCGGTTCTAAATGCGTCGTTTCACCAAAGCCGATAAGCGCGTTTTCCAAAAGTCCTATGAAGAGATGCGAAGTTTCGGCAAAGCCGAGATGAGCATTTTCCACAATGTCCAGTGAAACGATACGCTTTATAGATAAAAAAAAACGCCGGAAACACAGCAGATCGAGGCGGATGAAAAGCAGATTAAGCGAAGTTTACTGGTGTAAATGAGCTTAATCTGCTTTTCGTCCAACGAAGAGCTGCGCAGTTTCCGGCGTTTTTTTACATCATGCCGTCCATGCCACCACCCATCGGCGGCATAGCAGACTTTTCTTCTTTAATTTCCGAAAGCACACACTCGGTGGTGAGGAGCATACCAGCAATAGAAGCTGCATTTTCCAGGGCCACGCGGGTTACTTTGGTCGGATCAATTACACCGGCTTCGAACAGTTTTTCGAACTTCTCGGTGCGGGCATTGTAACCGAAATCGCCTTTGCCGTCGCGTACTTTCTGTACCACGATTGAACCTTCGCCACCGGCGTTGGCTACAATCTGACGGAGCGGTTCTTCGAGGGCACGACGCACGATACCGATACCGGTAGTTTCGTCTTCGTTATCGCCTTTCAGGTTTTCGAGGGCGTCCTGTGCGCGGATGTAAGCCACACCACCGCCGGGAACAATTCCTTCTTCCACCGCAGCGCGGGTAGCGTGCAGGGCGTCGTCAACGCGGTCTTTTTTCTCTTTCATTTCCACTTCGGTGGCTGCACCTACGTACAGTACTGCTACACCGCCTGCCAGTTTCGCGAGGCGCTCCTGGAGTTTTTCACGGTCGTAATCCGAGGTAGTGTTTTCAATCTGCGCTTTGATCTGGTTCACACGTGCAGTGATGTCGGCTTTTTTACCGGCACCGCCAACAATTGTGGTGTTGTCTTTGTCAATGGTAATTTTCTCTGCTTTTCCGAGGAACGAGAGGTCGGCGTTTTCCAGTTTGTAACCGCGCTCTTCGCTGATCATTACACCGCCGGTAAGAATAGCGATGTCTTCGAGCATGGCTTTGCGGCGGTCGCCGAATCCCGGGGCTTTCACTGCACAGATGCGGAGCGAACCACGGATCTTGTTTACCACCAGTGTCGAAAGCGCTTCGCTGTCCACATCTTCAGCAATAATCAGGATCGGTTTACCAGTCTGCAGTGCTTTTTCAAGTACCGGCAGCAGCTCTTTCATGTTCGAAATTTTCTTGTCGTAGATGAGCACCAGCGGGCTGTCCATCACGGCTTCCATTTTGTCAACGTCGGTAACAAAGTAGGCCGAAATGTAACCGCGGTCGAACTGCATACCTTCAACAACCTCAACAGTTGTGTCGGTACCTTTTGCTTCTTCAACTGTAATTACACCTTCTTTTTTCACTTTGCCCATCGCTTCAGCAATCAGTTTGCCGATGGCGTTGTCGTTGTTGGCCGAAATGGTGGCAACCTGTTCAATTTTCTGGTTGTCGTCGCCTACTTTTTTCGACTGTTTTTTCAGATTTTCCACAACTACGGCAACTGCTTTTTCAATGCCGCGTTTCAGATCCATCGGGTTTGCTCCTGCAGCCACGTTTTTCAGGCCGGTGGTGATGATTGACTGTGCAAGAACGGTTGCAGTGGTGGTTCCGTCGCCGGCCACATCAGCCGTTTTCGAAGCCACTTCTTTCACCATCTGCGCGCCCATGTTTTCTACGGCGTCTTTCAGTTCAATTTCTTTGGCAACGGTAACACCGTCTTTGGTAACGGAGGGTGCGCCGAATTTTTTATCAATTACAACGTTGCGGCCTTTCGGACCGAGCGTCACTTTTACTGCATTTGCCAGGGCGTCAACGCCGCGCTTGAGGGCGTCGCGAGCTTCCAGGTTAAAAGAGATATTCTTAGCCATTTTACAGTGCGATTAAATAAAACTGATTGTGTGTTGTGATGATGTTAAACAATAGCAAAAATGTCCGATTCACGCATGATGAGATATTCCTTTCCCTCAATGGTGATTTCGGTTCCGGCATACTTGCCATATAAAATCGAATCGCCCACTTTAACGGTTATCGGTTCATCTTTTTTGCCCGTGCCCACAGCAACAACTTTTCCGCGCTGGGGTTTTTCTTTGGCGGTATCGGGAATGATAATTCCGCCGGCAGTTTTTTCTTCAGCAGGAGCGGCTTCTACTACCACCCGGTCAGCCAAAGGCTTGATTTTTACGTTAGCCATGATATTCTGATTTGATTTTATGGTTGAATAATACTGTTACAATTTGCACGCGCATAGTCATATTCTGTGCCAGCAGCAGGAATGCGCCATTTTTTCAGATTTACTGCTGCAACTGGCAGAAATAAAAAATGCCAGGAATGACATCCTGACATTTTTTGTATGTCGAAGCGGTATCCGCTTATTTCGGACCTTGTGCCGGGGGAGTTCCTGCTCCGCCAGCCGGGGGAACCGGCGACGGATTTACACCCGGAGGCGGTGCCTGTGTTTTGCTGTTAAAATCACCAGCGCGGTTCTGAATTGCAGAACTGCCGGTTGTTGCAGCTGCTGAGCCTTTTTCAATGCTGGTGGTGGAGAATACGCTGAGTACGAGCAGCAGCGCCGCCATTGACCAGGTTGCTTTTTCAAGGAAATCGGTGGTGCGGCGCACGCCCATCATCTGGTTCGAGCCGGAGAAACCACTGGCCAGTCCGCCGCCTTTGGGGTTCTGTACAAGAACAACAAGGATGAGCAGGAGGCACACTAAAAAGATCAGAACAGAGATAATTGTACCTAACATTATTTTGTGTTTTTATTCGGTGTTGACTTCAGTTTTTCGATAAGGGACGCAAAGTAAATGCTTTTTTCCGGATATTTCAAACTTAATCGCTGATAAGCGCGGATTGCTTTCGGATAATTGCCCTGTTTTTCATAAATCTGCGCCAGGGTTTCGCTGATCAGCTCATTGTCTTCCGTAACGCTTTTCTTGGCCATATTGGCCGGATTGTAAAACGCGGCCTTCTGGGGCGTAATGCGTGGAGCGGCCTCTATGAAGTTGTCTATCAGCTTGTTCTGCTCTTTGTGCAGGTCCGGGAATTCGGTTTCTTCGTGTTCTTCGGGCTGCACCGGGGCCGGCTGGTTTTTACCCAGCTGTTTCAGCCAAGAGGCAAATGTCAGCGCATCGTCGGAAGCGGTAATTTCTTTCTCCGGCTGTACTTCCGGCTGGGGAACTTCGCCCGTTTTTCCCAGCAGTTCGTCGGCCGAAGGCAGTGAATCGCTCACTTCCAACTCAATGCTCGAACCGATCGCTTTAAACAGGATTTCCTGTTCCATCACATCGGCCGGCTTTTCGTGGTGTTTTTCTGCAATTTCTGTAACCGGTTCCTCCTGCTGCAATGTAACAACTTCGTATTCCAGGCCTTCTTCGCGTTCATCCGGAAGCTGGTTGAGCAACTGCAGTTCGGTTTCATCAGCCGCAGTCACATCTTCCGATTCGCTGTCAATAAGCACCGTCAGCATTTCCTGCAGCTGCACTTTTTCTGATAACGGTTCGGTGTCGGTAGATATCGTTTGCTCAGCCGTTAGGTTTTCAATAACGGGTTCAGTTACCTCCGCCACCGGTTCGGTAACGGGAGTTTCTGCTTTCAGTTCGGCAACGGGTTCAACTGTTTTTTTCGGCAGTTCTTTTTGCGGAAACGTAAACGCCATGCCCGCCGTCGGATCGTTCTGCCAGTGACGCAGCAGCTGCAGCTGGCGCAACACGCTTTCGTCCCATTCATCCGACGTATTGTTCAGCCGGGCCTTGATGAGCTGGCTGGCGGTAAGCTGCACCGCAATGCGTTCGGTTTCTTCGGCCGGCGTTTCGGTTTGCACCGGCGTATCCTGAACAAGGTCTGCGGCAGCAATGGCTTTTTCGGTTGTTGAAACAGTGGCTTCCGGAACAGCAATTTCCGCTACAGGTTTTGTTTCTGTTTTCGTTTCCTGCTGCGCCTGTTCCGTTGCTTTTTTCCGGATCAGTTCATACAGCACTTTCCGGTCGGTGGCATACGCCGCGGCCAGCTTCAACTGGTTGTTGTAGAGGAAACTGTTGTCGTTGTGCAGGCTTTTTACATACAGCAACTGCGCCGTCTGAAAATACGGGAACTCCCGCGTCAGCCGGTCGAGCAGCGCACCCGCATCTTTCCCGAGGTTTTCGGGCGTATGCAGAAACGTGAGCAGTTGTTGTGTGTTCATTGATCGTACAATAATACGAATTACCAGTTGTTAATCGAACGGTTCAAAATATCCTGCACCAGCTGCGAACTGATGTCTTTGATCAGTTCATCCTCCACCGCCGTCAGGTTCTGCGTACTGTTGTAATCCGCAAAACGGCTGAACGAAGTCTCAAAACATTTGGTTTCATCATGCGTATCCGTAAACTTCACCGAAACAACGATCGTGAGCCGGTTCAGCGCCGCCGTCTGGTTTGTTCCCGCCTGGATGGAAACCGGTGAAATGCTGTAACCCGTAATCGTTCCTTCATAAACAAGATCACCGCCCCGCGGCACCAGGTCCATTTTGGTCTGCGACTGTATCGCATCGCGCAGCGCCTCCGCCATGGTCTGCGGCAAGGTCGCTTTCGACAGTGAAGCATTATTCGTAAAGGCCGCCACACGCACGGTGGTGGTATCGCCGTAGGGACTGTTTCCCTTGATGGGGTTAAAGGTGTAACAGCCAGATGAACTCATGGTGAGTCCGGCCAGCAGCACAAGTGTAATCAGCACAAACGTTCTCATCCTTTAATTCCGTATTCGTTTATTTTACGATACAAGGTGCGTTCCGAAATTCCGAGTTCTTCGGCGGCGTATTTGCGTTTGCCCCGGTGTTTATCCAGCGCTTTTTTGATCAGGTCAATTTCTTTGTCCTGCAGCGAAAGCGATTCTTCCACTTCCACCACGTGGGGCTGCAGCTGTACATCATGTCCGCCGTTAAACGACGGCTGGTGAATCACCAGGGCGTTTTCGCCGTTGCTTTCGTACGCATGAACCGGGTTTGTGGTAACTAATTTCTGAATGGCCAATGCATTGCTCTGCAGCAGTTCGGGCGAAAGCTGTCCGCCGGTGTTCAGCAGTTGCAGCGTAAGTTCTTTCAGTTCGTTCAGTTCCTGGCGCATATCGCGCAGTGCGGAATAAAGTACCATCACTTCGCCGTTGGTGGCGGTGTTGGCGTCGCCGCGCATGAGCACCGGCATGTTACTTTTTCCCGGGTTGTAATCGGGCAGGTAGCGGTGCAGGATTTCGGCGGTGATGTCGCGCGTTTTTTCGATGATGGAAATCTGCTCCGTTACGTTTTTCAGCTGGCGCACATTGCCATGCCAGTAATAACTGTTCAGCATGTATTCCGCTTCCGCATCAAGTTTAATCACCGGCATGCGGTAGCGCGAAGCAAAGTCAGCGGCAAATTTGCGGAACAGCAGGAAAATATCCGAACGGCGGTCGCGCAGGGCAGGCAGCAGAATCGGAACCGTGTTAAGGCGGTAGTATAAATCTTCGCGGAACTTGCCCCGCTCAATGGCCTGCTGCAGGTTTACATTGGTTGCAGCCACCACACGCACATTGGTTTTTAAAACTTTGGACGAACCTACTTTTATAAACTCACCCGATTCGAGCACACGCAGCAGGCGCGCCTGGGTAGAAAGCGGCATCTCGGCCACCTCGTCTAAAAAAATCGTTCCGCCGTCGGCCACTTCAAAATAGCCTTTGCGGGCTTCGTGCGCGCCGGTAAACGACCCTTTTTCGTGACCAAACAGTTCCGAATCAATGGTGCCTTCGGGAATGGCGCCGCAGTTCACCGCAATGTACTGCCCGTGTTTGCGCGCCGAAAGCTGGTGAATAATCTGCGGAAAAACTTCCTTGCCTGTACCGCTTTCCCCGTTAATCAGCACCGAAAGATCGGTAGGCGCTACCTGCATGGCAATATCCATGGCACGTTCCAGCGCCGGCGAATTGCCGATGATTCCGAAGCGTTGTTTTATTTCCTGTATGGTCATTTTATGCGTTTATGGCAGGTTTTCGAGGTCGGGTTTGTCCTTTGTTCAGCTTTGTTTCAGATCAACAATCGAATAAACTCGTTGCACTTTTCGATCAGCATCCTGCATGAAATATTTCATATACCTGTACCGCAATTCTTCAAGCGCCTGAATCCGTTCTTCAACCGATTTTGACAACCAATATGCCAGGTCGTTTTCATCGTTATGCAGGTCTTTTTTTCGAACTTCGGTCATTCCGGTAATGTCGTTTAATTAACTACAATTATTGCGTGCCGATTGTTTTTGGTTAACAAAATTTGAGAAACCGGCTTACTTCACCGCCTCCCCAATCAACGTAGTCGTCGTACACGAACTCACCAGCACATCCACATAATCACCCGGCTTAAAATTCTCCTTCGGGAAAACCACCACCGTATTCTGCGTATTGCGGCCCATCCATTTGTTTTCGTCTTTTTTCGACGTGTGTTCCACCAGCACGCGGTGTACTTTGCCCACCATCGCCTTGGTTTTTATCGCTGAACTGGCCTGCTGGATGTCAATAATTTCCTGCAGGCGTTTCTTTTTCAGTTCTTCGGGCACATCGTCTTTGTACTGGCGCTCGGCCAGTGTTTTCGGGCGCTCAGAGTAGGCGAACATAAATGCAAAATCATACACTGCCCACTTCATCAGCGAAACAGTATCGTTGTGTTCTTCATCCGTTTCGCCACAGAAACCGGTAATAATATCCGTGCTGATGCCGCAGTCGGGCATAATGCGGCGGATGCTGTTCACGCGGTCAATGTACCATTCGCGGGTGTAGCCGCGGTTCATGCGTTCCAGCACGTTGCTGTTTCCGCTCTGCACCGGCAGGTGAATGTATTTGCAGATGTTGTCGTATTTCGCCATCACATGCAGCACATCGTCTGTCATGTCTTTCGGATGCGAGGTGCTGAAACGGATGCGCAGGTCCGGATGTACAAGCGCCACTTTTTCGAGCAGGCCGGCAAACCCAAGCGAAGCTGCGCGCTGTTCGTCGGTGAGTATTTCTTTTTTCAGTCCGCCGCCGGCCCACAGGTACGAGTCCACGTTCTGTCCGAGCAGCGTTACTTCGCGGTAGCCTTTTGCAAACAGGTCGTGTGCTTCGGCCACAATGCTTTCCGGATCGCGGCTGCGTTCACGGCCTCGGGTAAACGGCACCACGCAAAACGAACACATGTTATCACAACCGCGCATAATGCTGATGAATGCCGAAACGCCGTTGCTGTCAAGACGCACCGGAGTAATATCAGCGTACGTTTCTTCTTTCGAAAGAATCACGTTCACCGCTTTGTGGCCGCTTTCGGCGGTGGCGATGAGGTTGGGCAGATCGCGGTACGCATCAGGACCAACCACAATATCAACGAGTTTTTCTTCTTCCAGGAATTTTGATTTCAAACGTTCGGCCATGCAGCCGAGCACGCCCACCACGAGGTCCGGATTTTTCTTTTTCACGATTCCGAATTCCTTCAGGCGATTACGCACGCGTGTTTCCGCATTTTCGCGGATGGCGCAGGTGTTTACAAAAATCACATCGGCTTCGTTGTAATCGCTGGTGGTGGAAAAACCCTGGTCGAGCAGGATGGAGGCTACAATTTCGCTGTCCGAAAAATTCATCTGGCAGCCGTAGCTTTCCACAAACAGTTTTTTGCCCGTGTTTTTTTGCCCGTCAACCACCAGTGCCTCGCCCTGGCGCGCCTCATCAATCACTTTATTGCCCGTTTCCATGGTGTATCCTTTGTTTAAAAGGGATGCGAAGTTACGAAATTGCTTCCGGGTGACAAAATGGCAGTATTTTATTTTTTTGCCCGAAAATTTTTTTTTCTGCTCCCTATATACTACGTATATAGAAAAACGGGGTTGAAAAAACGATTTGGAAAAATGTCAATCTGTTTTTTTTCTTTGCATCCGGCAGACCCGCTGAAAAGAAGATTTACGAATCGTTACGAACGCAAGAAGATGGCAAAAAACTTAGTTATTGTGGAGTCGCCTGCAAAGGCAAAAACCATAGAAGGATTCCTGGGAAGCGACTTCCTGGTAAAGTCAAGTTTCGGACACGTACGCGACCTCGCAAAAAAAGGGCTTGCGGTTGATACGGATAACCAGTTCAACCCCAGTTACGAGGTTTCTCCTGAAAAAGAAAAAGTAGTAAGTGAACTTAAAAAATTAGTGAAGTCGGCCGAAGTGGTTTGGCTCGCAACGGACGAGGACCGGGAAGGAGAAGCCATTTCGTGGCACCTGCTCGAAACCTTAAACCTCGATGAGTCGAAAACCAAACGCATCGTATTTCACGAAATCACCAAGCCGGCCATCCTGAAAGCGATTCAGTCGCCGCGCACCATTGATAAAAACTTAGTGGATGCCCAGCAGGCGCGCCGTATTCTCGATCGCCTCGTGGGTTTTGAACTTTCGCCGATTCTCTGGAAAAAAATCCGTCCGTCGCTGTCGGCCGGCCGTGTGCAGAGTGTGGCCGTGCGCCTGCTCGTAGAACGCGAACGTGAAATTATCGCACACAAAAGCAGTTCGTCGTTTAAAGTAACTGCCGTGTTTACCGTTAACGGCGCTCCGCTGAAAGCCGAGCTGAATAAAAAATTTACGTCGCACGACGATGCGCAGGCGTTCCTGGAAAAATGCAAAGGCGCAAACTTTACCATCGACCAGCTCGAAACAAAACCTGCGCGCAAATCGCCGTCGGCTCCGTTTACCACATCCACACTGCAGCAGGAAGCCAGCCGCAAACTCGGTTTTTCGGTTGCACGTACCATGACGGTTGCACAGCGCCTGTATGAATCCGGTAAAATCACTTACATGCGAACCGATTCGGTGAACCTGTCGGAAACCGCGGTACAGAAAGCGAAAGAAGAAATCACAAATAACTACGGGCCGAAATATTCGAACCCGCGGCAATATAAAACCAAGAGCAAAGGCGCACAGGAAGCTCACGAAGCCATCCGCCCCACGTATCTTGAAAACAGCAGCGTAGGCGGCGAACGTGATGAACAGCGCCTCTACGACCTGATCTGGAAACGCACCGTGGCTTCGCAGATGAGCGATGCGGAACTGGAAAAAACAACAGCCACCATTGCAGTATCCACAGCAACAGAACGTTTTGTGGCACAGGGTGAAGTACTGAAGTTCGACGGTTTCCTGAAAGTGTACATGGAGTCGAGCGACGACGACGGCAGCGAAGAAAAAGAACAGGAAGGCATGCTGCCCCCGATGAACCAGGGTGATGTGCTCGGCAGCAATTCTATCACGGCAATGCAGCGCTTCACGCACCACGCGCCGCGCTATACGGAAGCAAGCCTCGTGAAAAAACTGGAAGAACTCGGCATCGGCCGCCCGTCAACTTACGCGCCGACCATTTCCACCATTCAGAACCGCGAATACGTGGTGAAAGAAGACCGCGAAGGAACACCGCGCCAGTACACTGTGCTCACGCTTGCGAAAAACGAAATCACTGAAGAAAAACGCACCGAAAATACCGGCGCTGAAAAAGCAAAACTGTTCCCCACCGATATCGGCATGGTGGTAACAGATTTCCTGCTCCAGCATTTTCCGGGCATTCTTGATTTTAATTTCACGGCATCTGTTGAACAGGATTTCGATGAAATTGCAGAAGGCAAAATTGACTGGCGCAAAATGCTGGATCAGTTTTACCGCCCGTTCCACAAAGACGTGGAGAAAACCGTGGAAACATCAGAACGCGCCGGCGGCGACCGTGAACTGGGCGTTGATCCCGTGAGCGGCATGAAAGTGTATGTTCGCATCGGCCGTTTTGGTCCGCTTGCGCAGATCGGCGAATCGGACAACGAAGTGAAACCGCGTTACGCCAGCCTCCGCAAAGACCAGCGCCTCGAAACCATCACACTCGCGGAAGCGCTCGACCTGTTCAAACTGCCCCGCGTAATCGGTATGTTCGAAGACAAGGAAATGAAAGTAAGCATCGGCCGTTTCGGACCATACATCCTGCACAACAGTGTGTTTGTTTCCATTCCGAAAGGTGATGATCCGCTTTCGATTACCGACGAACGTGGTATTGAACTTATTCTTGCGAAACGCAAAACAGACGCCGAACGCGAAATCAAAACATTTGCTGCCGAAGGTCGTCCCGAAGTAAAACTGCTCAACGGCCGCTGGGGCCCGTACCTCGCCATCGAGAAAAATAATTACAAGCTCCCGAAAGGCACCGAGCCCGCAACACTTTCACTTGACGAGTGTCTGAAAATTGCCGCAGAAGCGGATGCAAAAGGTCCCGCATTCAAACGCGGCGGTTTCGGCAAAGGCGCGAAAAAAGAAACACCGGCCAAAAAAGCACCCGCAGCCAAAAAAACAGCAGCAAAAAAGAAAGCCGCTCCGAAAAAAGCCGCCGCAAAGAAAAAAGCGGAGTAAGATATTCTGAGCGACTTGTTCGCTCAACTGAAAATTTTACAACACCAGTCATCCTGAGCGGATTCGAAGGAGGCTGGTGTTGTTTTTTATCAACATACGTTCAAAAGTCATTTTCCGTCCCCCGTATCTTTTTGTGATCTTTGTGTTATAGGGTTGTTGTCCACCAAAAAACGGCCCTGTTTCGCTATGCTGATTGAATTTACAGACATTTTCGAACCGGTTAGTCTGCAACGCTTTTCAGGCGGGGTCGATTATCTGCCGGCGCAACTGGGCAAGGTGATGCGCATTCACGCAGAAGAAACGGGTTTCCCGGATCTCGGCGGAATACACCTGGCGCTCATCGGTGTGAAAGACGACCGCCTGGCCCGCGCCAACGAAGGCTGCGCGCTGGCTCCCGATGCCGTGCGCGAATACCTCTACCGACTCAACCAGGGCCCATGGGAAATGCAGATGGCTGATCTCGGCAACATCAGGCAGGGACATACCCCGGCAGATACCGCTTTTGCGCTGGCTTCGGTTATGACTGATCTGCTGAAACAAAATATTATTCCCGTAGTTATCGGGGGCGGGCAGGAGCTTACGTATGCGCAATACCTGGCTTACAAACCGCTGGAGCAGACTGTAAACATTGTTGCCATTGATCCGCTGTTCGATCTTGGCGAAGCCGAAGCCGAACTGCATTCGCATTCCTGGCTCAGCCGCATCATTCTGCAGCAGCCCAACTACCTGTTTAATTACAGCAACATCGGTTTCCAGACCTACTTTGTGGACCAGGCTTCGGTGGAACTGATGGCGAAACTGAATTTTGATATTCACCGCCTCGGCGAAGCACGCGCCAGCCTCGAAAGCATGGAGCCGGTAATCCGAAACGCGGACATGCTCACCTTCGATATGGCCGCCATCCGACGCAGCGAAGCCCCCGGCAACGCACTGGCCGGACCAAACGGCTTTTTCGGCGACGAAGCCTGCCGCATTGCCCGGTACGCCGGCATCAGCGACAAATTATCATCCATCGGGTTTTATGAAATGAACCCGGCTTTTGATACCGCCGGCCAAACCGCGCACCTGCTGGCCCAGATGATCTGGTGTTTTGCAGATGGATACTACGGCCGCAAAAGTGATTTTCCGTTTACCGATTTTTCAGCGTACACGAAGTACCGTGTGTTCCTGAAAGATCAGCAACACGAAATAGTTTTTTACAAAAGTTCACGCAGCGACCGGTGGTGGATGGAGGTACCCTATCCGCCCGATAAACGCCTGCGTTTTGAAAGGCATCACCTCGTGCCCTGTACATACCAGGATTATGAAGTGGCCTGCAAGGAAGAAATGCCCGACCGGTGGTGGCAGACCTTCCAGAAACTGAGCTGAGCAAGCTCCTGATACACATGACCAGGAGTTTGCAGGAAGTTCGTTTCGTTCAATGTAATAGTTAACCCGGTGCACAATCAGCGTAGGGCAAACCGGCTGAATAAAGTGCATTAAAACACATGAAACGATGAACAGAATTCTTACAACTCTTGGTTTTGCGATGATCGGATACGCGGCGATGGCACAGCAGGATCCGCAATTCACACAGTACATGTTTAACCGCATGTTCGAAAATCCCGGCTACACCGGTTCCAACAAATCACTCTGCGCTACGATCATTCACCGCCAGCAGTGGACCGGTTTCGACGGCAACCCGGTAACGAGCGGCATTACGCTGGATTACGCATTGGGTGATAAACGCCAGCACGGCGTCGGCATCAACATTATGATAGATGACCTCGGCTTTGAAAGCACCAGGCATTACCGGGCAAACTACGCATACCACTTTGGGGTGATGGATGGAGCAGGCGATATCGGAATCGGTGTAAGCATCGGTGCCATCAGCAAAATAATCGGTCCGGGCTCCGGAACCGGTAACAACACCGGCTGGCTGTCAACCCAAACCTGGCAGAACGATCCTTCAATTCCGCCCCTGCTGAAAAAAAATGCATTTGATGCCGGCCTGGGTGTTTTCTTCAGTACTGAAAAAATGCACTTCGGCATTGCATCCGGTCACCTCGCAGCTAATAATGTGAACGGCGGACAAAGCTCCCCGATCGGAAATCCACCCCAGCCACATAAAATGGTTTATGCCCTTGCACGTCACTATTATATCATTGGTGGTTACGACTGGGATATTGCCGGTGACCAGGAGTGGGTGTTACGCCCGAGCTTCCTGTTCAAGTCCGATGCCGCTATCACACAATTCGACCTGAATGCGAACATCCTGATGAAACAGCGGTTCTGGGTAGGCGCTTCGTACCGCCTGCAGGATGCCATCGCCCCGGTACTGGGTTACCAGCAGCCGTTCAATACCAAGTACGGGCAGTCGAAACTGCGCATCGGGCTTTCGTACGATGTAACCACGTCGCAACTGAAGAACTATAATAACGGTACGTACGAAGCGGTGGTCAATTACTGCCACCCGCTCGGTAAACCAAATCATGTAGTAGGCCACGAAGATGTACGTAACTTCTTCTGACCTGCCTGAACAAAACGGTAAACGGTGCCACTGTTGACATTATGTTAACTATTTACGGGCTGGTCGCCGGGTGGCTTTTGGCTCCGGAAAACGGGTAAAATTGAAGCAGCTTAGACTGTTGATATAAACAGCCAAAAGTTTACAAATATTTGTTTTGTTCAAAACAATGTTTAACTTAGCGCGCTATCAGTTCGGGAAACCGGCTGAATAACGCGCATAAAAAACACATGAAACTATGAAAAGAGTCCTTACTACTCTTGGTTTTGCGATGATCGGATACGCTGCGATGGCACAGCAGGATCCGCAATTCACGCAGTACATGTTCAACCGCATGTTCGATAACCCCGGATACACCGGTTCCAACAAATCGCTCTGCGCTACGGTAATTCACCGCCAGCAGTGGACCGGTTTCGACGGCAACCCGGTAACCAGTGGTATTACGTTAGATTATGCATTTGGTGGCATGCGTCAGCATGGTATCGGTGTAAACGTAATGATCGACGACCTGGGTTTTGAAAGCACAAAACACTATCGTGCAAACTATGCATTCCACATCCCGGTAATGGGTGGCGAAGGTGACATCGGAATCGGTGTAACCCTCGGTGCAATCAGCAAAGTAATCGGTCCCGGTTCAGGAACCGGTTCCAACACCGGCTGGCTTGCAACCCAGACCTGGCAGAACGACCCGTCTATTCCGCCACTGCTGAAAAAGACGACGTTTGATGCCGGCTTCGGTGTATTCTTCAGCACACAGAAAATCCACTTTGGTATCGCTTCTTCGCACCTCGCTGCGAATGATCTTAAAGGAGGAACAGCTACTGTTACAAATCCGCAGACCAACCAGACCACACTTCATAATATGATTTTCGCCCTGGCGCGTCACTATTATGTAATCGGTGGTTATGATTGGGACATTGACGGCAGCGGCGACTGGGTTTTACGCCCGAGCTTCCTGCTGAAGTCAGATGCAGCTATTACGCAGTTCGACCTGAATGCAAACATCCTTATGAAACAGCGTTTCTGGCTGGGTGCTTCTTACCGTCTGCAGGATGCAATCGCCCCGGTACTGGGTTACCAGCAGCCGTTCAAAGTAAAATACGGTGAGTCGAAGCTCCGCATCGGTCTTTCGTACGATGTGACCACTTCGCAGCTCAAGAATTACAATAACGGAACTTACGAAGCAGTGGTAAATTACTGCCACCCGCTTGGTAAAACTCCGAAAGTTGAAGGCCACGAAGACGTTCGTAACTTCTTCTAAACAAACAGCTTAGAAGATTTTTGAAACTTTGTTCTTCAATAGTGCGTTAAATAAATTCTGTTCTGCAGAATCATCATACACAACAGTATGGTGATTTTGTGCAATACAAAGGCAATGATTGGGAACCATTGCCGTTATAAGTAGCATACCCGGCCTGGAAACCGGTAAAAGGAATTACTACTAAAAGGAAAAACAACCAAAGAGGAGGCAACATGAGAAAGTTGTTGTTAATTGGAAGTGCAGCCGTTCTGGCGGCCAGTTGTCAGACAGACAATGGGCAGCTGATGGGCGTTCAGGACCGTCCTGCATTTTTCCAGTTCGACCCGTATGGTATGCTGTACTGTCCGATGGGCAGCTACAATATGGGGCCGAGTGATGAAGATGTACCTTATGCGCATACCACGAAAGCAAAGACGGTATCCGTACAGGCATTCTACATCGATCAGACCGAGATCTCGAATAACGAGTATCGTCAGTTTGTTTATGACGTGAGAGACTCTATTGCCCGCCGTATGCTGGCGGAGAACTACGAGGAAGATTACATTATCGCCCTCGAAGATTGGCAGGGTGGTGCCGATAACGGCCCTGTCTATATTGAAGACGATTATCCGGATCCGCCACCGCTGAACAAGCACGAAAAAGTGCGTTGGGATGAGGAAGATCCTGAATATAAAGCAACACTCGTTGATATGTATCTGCCGCCGGAAGAACGCTTCTACCGTCAGAAACAGATCGACACCCGTAAACTGCTGTTCGAATACTACCGTATCGACGTGCGTAAAGCGGCTGTTAAAGCCAACCGTTTTATCCCGAAAACAGTTCCGAGCGGTCGTGCAAACAATCCGAACAAACAATTCCCGACTGGTCAGGGCTCGTATACCGTTGACGGTAAAACAGGCCTGAACCGCAGTGTGTTCATTGTTAAGGATATCATTAACGTATATCCGGATACACTGGCGTGGGTACATGACTTTACCTATTCTTTTAACGAGCCGATGACCAACATGTATTTCTGGCATCCGGCTTATGACGACTACCCGGTAGTAGGCGTAACCTGGAAACAGGCCCGCGCGTTCTGTATCTGGCGTACCTGGCTGTTGAACACCTGGCTCACCGAAAACGGTGAATCGTGGGTGAACGACTTCCGTCTGCCGACAGAAGCAGAGTGGGAATACGCTGCACGCGGTGGTCTGCAACTCAGCCCGTTCCCGTGGGGCGGTCCGTACATCCGCAATGCACGCGGTTGCTTCCTCGGTAACTTTAAACCGATGCGCGGCTCGTATATTGATGACGGTGGTTTCCACACGGTAAAAATCTTCTCGTATAACCCGAACGACTGGGGTATCTACTGTATGGCTGGTAACGCAGCTGAATGGACAGTAAATGCATTCGACGAATCGGCATACGACTTTATGCATGACCTGAACCCGGATTATCAGTATGAACCGATGGGTCCGGAGGAACAGATTCCGGTACTTAACCGCAAAGTAATCCGCGGTGGTTCATGGAAAGATTTCGGCCACTACCTTCAGGTAAGTACCCGTACCTATGAATACCAAGATACGGCTAAATGTTATGTTGGATTTCGTTGTGTCATGACCTACCTTGGCCGTTCGAAAGACGATGATTTGTAAGCGTGTATTTCCAAACCAAAACAAACCGATAATTACCCGTATTATTAACCAAAAACAAACCAAGTAAATATGAGCGGTGGAAACAGCTTTTTCGCTAGCAAGAAATGGAAAAATTTCATGGCCAAGCTTTACGGCTTTGGTGCAGCGATTGTAATCGTAGGTGCGCTTTTTAAAATCCAGCACTGGCCGGGTGCAGGTATGATGCTTATTATAGGTCTCGGCACGGAGGCAGTAATCTTTATTTTCTCGGCGTTTGAACCGATTCATGAAGAGTACGACTGGTCTTTGGTTTACCCTGAACTCGCCGGATTAGAAGGCGAAGGCGGACGTGAACTGGAAGCCGGAAAAGATGAAATGTCAGTTACCGAACAACTGGACAACATGCTTACCGAAGCGAAAATCGGACCTGAGCTGATCGAAAGCCTGGGCGCTGGTTTACGCAACCTGAGTGAAAACGCATCGAAACTTGGTGATGTAACTGACGCTACAGTTGCTTCGAAAGAGTTTTCGGACAACCTGCTCAAAGCAAGCCGCACTGTTGACGGTCTTTCGCAGACCTACGAACGTGCTAACGAAAGCGTAGGCCAGTCAGTTGATCAGCTTGCAAACTCATACTCGCGTGCTGCAAAAGCACTCGAAGCGATGAGCGTTGCAAACGAAACCTCACAGGGTTACAACGATCAGCTTGCTAAGGTTTCGAAAAACCTGTCGGCACTCAACGCAGCTTACGAACTGCAGCTCCAGGGTTCTAACGAACACCTCAAAGCAACCGAAAAACTGTACTCGGGAATCGGCGAAATGCTGACCAACCTGAACGATTCGCTCGACGATACACGCAAGTACCGTACAGAGATTTCGAGCCTGGCTACGAACCTCGAGCAGCTTAACACAGTTTACGGAAACATGCTGTCTGCTATGAACGTTCGCCGCTAATTGCGACCGTTTAAAAACATATTGTTGAACTTAAAAAACGGAATAACGCAAAATGGCAGGTGGTAAACTAAGTCCGCGTCAGAAGATGATCGGTATGATGTATCTCGTACTGACCGCTCTCCTCGCGCTGAACGTTTCAAAAGAAATCATCAATGCATTCGTAGTTATCGAAACCGGCCTGGGTAATACCAACAAACAGTCCGACGCGAAAAATGCATTCATTTTCCAGGCATTTGAAAAAGCCAAGAAAAACGATGAGAAAAAAGTAGCCCCGCTTTTCGAAAAAGCAAAGCAGGCGCAGAAAAAGTCCAAAGAGTTGTGTGATTATATCAAATCGCTTCGCACAGAAATGATTGCGGAAGTGGAAGGTGTTGAAAAGAAAGTTGCCGACACCCTTACACTCGCACGCATCGCGAAGCCGGATGATTATGATAAACCGACGCATTTCATGATTGGTGATGACCCGGCAAACGTTACCGGCAAAGCCAAGGAACTGAAACTGAAACTTGAAAACTACAAGAAAGAGCTGCAGGCACTGCTTCCGAAAGACGCAGTAGTTGATCTTTCTGCTCTCGACACCAAAGAAATTTATTCGGTGAGCGACGAGAAAAAGATCAGCTGGGAATGGTATAACTTTTACCACATTCCGGTAACAGCTGTGGCAGCCCAGATGGCCCGTATCACCAACGACGTGAAAAACGCTGAAGGTGCTGTGGTTAATGAACTGTTCAATGCAATTTCTGCAAGCGACTTTAAATTTGATAAACTGCAGGCCCGTGTAATCGCTCCGTCGAGCTACATCCTGTCAGGCGATCAGTACAAAGCAGAAGTTTTCGTTGCGGCATCCAGCAAAACACAGAATCCGACCGTTATTCTTGGTTGCGATTATGATTCAGTAACCAAGAAACCGACCGGTAACCTGGCTGACTCAACAACTGTTAAAGTAAGCGAAGGTGTTGGTTACTACACTGCTTCTGCCGGTGCAGAAGGTCTCCAGAAATGGGGTGGTGTAATCAAGGTTAAAAAACCGGATAACACCTACGAATACTATCCGTTCAAATCGGAATACATGGTAGCCAAACCGGCTGCTGCTGTATCGCCTGATAAAATGAACGTATTCTATGTTGGTGTTGACAACCCGGTAACCGTTTCGGCTGCTGGTGTAGCCCCGGAAAACCTGGTGGTTAGCTTCTCCAACTGTGCAACTTCAGGCGGCCGCGGTAAATATGTTATCCGTCCGAACGCTGGTGCAACAGAATCAAACGTTAGTGTTGGCGGCAAATTTGGTGATAAAACCACCAACATGGGCAGCTTTAAATTCCGTGTGAAACGGGTACCGGATCCGGTATGTTATGTTGGAAGCATCAAAGGCGACGGTATCATGCCGAAGTCGGAAGTGGCCAACATCCGCGGTATTTTCGCCAAGATGGAAAACTTCGACTTTGACCTTAAGTTCGACGTAGTATCATGGGTGCTTTCAATGAACGTAAACGGTGTATTCGTTGATGAAAAATCAAACGGTGCAGGTGTTACAGGTGCGCAGTCGAAACTGCTCGCCGGCGCAAAAGGAGGAACCAAGGTACTTGTTGAACAGGTAACAGTTAAAGGTCCGGACGGCACAACCCGTAAAATTCCGGGATGTACCATTAAAGTAAGGTAAAGTAAAGTTGTAACTGGAAACTCAACTATACGAATCGAATTCTAAAGGAAAAAAGTGATGAAAGCGATCAAACAAATACTGGTAGTATCGGCAGTGCTTCTCGGAAGCGTTGCTGCCGAGGCTCAGGTTGTGGCTCCGCCCACGTATCCTGACCAGATTTATGTGAAGGAGAATTCACGTGCCCGGAAAGTTATTCCGTACACGCCGCTGCGTGAAGCAGATGTGATGTGGTCGAAGCGCGTATGGCGCACCATCGACCTCCGTGAGAAGTTCAACCACCCGTTGTACTACCCGGAAACACGCATCAACGACCGCCGCAGCCTGTTCGACGTAATGAAAGACGCCCTGCTGGCCAAACCGCCACGCATGACTGCTTTCTCTAACCCGGCGCTCGACGATGAATTTAAAGTGCCGATGACACCTTCAGAAATCGAAGGCCTGTTTATCCAGTGGGATTCCACGAACCAGACTGAAGACCCGAACAATCCGGGTACATTTATTCTTGCACCGCTGAAAAAGGAGTTAAACTCTCCCGATATCAAGCAGTACTGGATGAAAGAAGACTGGTTCCTCGATAAACAGCGTTCGGTACTGGATGTGCGTCTGCTTGGTCTCTGCCCGCTGAAAGAAAAAGTTTCTGAAGGTGGTGAAGTACTTGGTTATTCGCCGCTCTTCTGGATCTATTTCCCGGAAGCCCGCCCGATTTTCGCAAACGCGGAAGTGTATAACCCGAAAAACGATGCAGAACGCCGCACCCTGGAAGACATCTTCTGGAAGCGTATGTTCCAGAGCTACGTACACAAAGAATCAAACGTGTATGACCGCTTTATCAACTCGTACTATTCGGGTCTCGACATTCTCCTCGAATCGGATCGGATCAAAGGCGACATCGCCAACCTTGAACACGATTTGTGGCATTTCTAAAATGCCCGATAATAAACGAAACAGGCCTGGAGCAATCCAGGTCTGTTTTTGTTTTATAACATGTTTGTGTCAGATTGATCGGTTTGGGCGATCGGTTATTTCCGATAAAACGATTTGAGGAACTACGCTTTACCCGATTTAACCACAAAGGCCGCCCCACATACAACCGCACACACAAAGGATTGCACAAAGTGCACAAAGAATAATTCGTTTATCGTGTCCATTGTGCATGCCATTGTGGTCTTGGTGGTTAAGTAAAATGCAGTACAGTTATATGGACTGTTGATAATATACGATCAATTTGTTTATACATCCCTCCTGTAATATATCGGAACTCAAGGCGTATGAAGCTGTTCCTGTACTAAACCGGATGCTGCCGGCGTTTAGTATAGAAAGAAGGAAGCCCGATGAAACGCAAAGGTTGGAATATGCTGGTGGCCGGTATCATCGCCGGAATGAGTCTGCAGGCACAGGTACTCAGCAACGGTAATACAGCGACACTGAAAACAGCTGCCGATACGTCCGGCGGCAACGGAGTGCTCGTATCAAATACAGGTACAATGAATCCCGCGGTGCTGAATAACGGTTATCCCGGGCAGAGTATTCTCAATCCCGGTGCGGGCAGTGGCGCTGCATTGCAGTACCGCAAAGCCATTCCGCTGGCGCCCGTGCGCGAAGCCGATGTAATGTGGGCAAAACGCATCTGGCGTACGATGGATCTGCGCGAAAAAATGAATCATCCGTATTATTACCCGCTGGAAAAGCGCGTGGACCTCGAAAGCCTTTTTGATGTGCTGAAAGATGGCCTGCGCACCGGTAAACTCACGGCATTCGGCAACGCAGCGTTAGATGATGAATTCACGCAGCCGCTTTCCAGGACAGAAGTGGAAGCGATACTGGTACAGGTGAACGAAGTGATTTCTGTAAATCCCGTTACCATGCTGGAAGACACCATCAATGTACCCTCAGAAATCGCTGCGGGCGATGTGGTGCAATACTGGATTAAAGAAGACTGGTTTATTGATAAACAACGTTCCGTGATGGAATGCCGCATTCTCGGCATCTGCCCGCTGGTGCAGAAAGTAAGTGAAAGCGGCGAAGTGGTGGGTGTAAAACCGCTGTTCTGGATTTACTTCCCGGAAGCCCGCCCGCTGCTGGCGCAGTCGCCGGTGTACCTGGGACAGAACAATGTGCGGCAGCTGACGTTTGATGACCTGTTTCAGAAACGCATGTTTGCGAGTTACATCCACAAAGAAAGTTCGGTGCAGGACCGCTGGATCAATTCCTATTCCACCGGCCTGGATGCGATGCTTGAATCGGAACGCGTGAAAGAAGGGATGATGAACTATGAGTTCGACCTGTGGCATTATTAATTAAACATCCCTTAAATAAAAACGGGGCATCGGATCTGATCCGTTGCCCCGTTTTGCATCTGTTGCGTTTAATTCTGTTTTTAATTCTCGCGGTTGTTGGGTATGCAGGCCATCTGCTCGATCAGGATGTTGTCGTAGTGATCGGCCATTTTGAATAATTCACCGAACAGGATGGAACCGGTTTCTACGGTCAGGTCGTCATCGTAAACGAGCTGCGAGAGCATAATGTTCTGCCCGTTAATGCTGAACAACATGCCTTCGAGGTTGTAATTTTCGCGAAGGAGGTATTCATAAATGCTGGCGATGTTTGTTTTCGGCAGCTGGCATAACGTGGCATCGGCGTAAATAAACCGGTTGTTTGTATTGTAGTCAATCTTAACGAGCGCGCTGCCTTCCTCTATGTCCCAGCTGTTCGGGCCCACGCGGGCGAGGCGCACATCTTTGTTGTTTGATGTAAGAATTGTTTCAATGGATTTGCGGACACCGGCCGGTAAATACGGTTCCGGTTTGTATTCCGCTTCGCTGATTTTATTACCGCAGTTGGGGCAGTAGCCGGAATCCAGTTCATCGTCGGCAATAATAACCAGGCACGAACTGCAGCGCATCGTATTGCGTCCGAATTTGCCGCGGAATTCCTCCAGTGTTTCGTGGAGCGGTTTAACAGGTAATGCAAAGCCGAGGTTGTTTCCATCGGCAATGATGAATGTGTTTACACCTACCACTTCGCCGTTTGAGTTGATGAGCGGGCCGCCGCTGTTGCCGGGATTGATGGCCGCATCCACCTGCAGGTAAGAAACGTTGTTGTGTACACGGTCCGATTTTGATACAATGCCCTGTGTGGCGGTGTATTTCAGTCCGTAGGGGTGCCCGATGGCAACTACGGTGTCGCCTTCGCGCGGATGGTTTTCCGGTGCCGCGAGCCGTACGTGTTCCATTTCAATGTTATCGGGCAAACGAAGAAACGCAAGGTCGTGAACCGGGTCGCGGAACATGACCTGTGTAAGTGTTTTCTTGAAATTTTTGCCGCTGATAACCACTTCGATATTGCCGTTGATTACGTGCCTGTTGGTTACAATCACATTGTGATCGCGGAGGTAGAAGCCGGTTCCGGTACCGGTTGGTGTGGCAATCTGAACGATTGCTTTATCGTATTGTTCGATTATTTCTCGGGTAGCCATAGTCTTTTTCTTTAGGGATGATTTATTTGGTTGCCGGCGCTTTTTCCTTCGCGAGGTTCAGGTAGTCGAACTCTTTGAGGTATGAAGCGCAGAAGTCATTGAAATTGCCATTGTACACCAGGTTGGTGGCCATAAAATTGAAGTTGGGATAATCCACCACTTCTTTCTGGTTAATGGCAGCAATGCGTGCATTTACCTTTTCAGGATCAATAACACCGTTGTTCACCAGCGGGGCAAAACCGAGTTCGCCGAAGAAATCGGGATTGTGCAGTTCAATCAGCAGGTGCAGGATTGCCATGGTGCCGGTGTACATGCCGTAGTTGAAGAAACAGTAGCCGGGGATATATTCATAAATGGTGCGCACAACATCCGGGTAGTTGTTTTGTACATACCAGGTGGTGTTTCCGATTTCATTATAAACAAGATCGGCCACGGTTTTCTGGTCGCTTGCGTTGATGATGCCGAAGGTAGCGCGGGTGTTGTAAAAGCTGTTCATGAAAAATTCCTTCGGGCGCTCCAGTATCTTTTTGTATTCAGCGATGATGGCGCGGTTCTTTTCTTCGAACGGTTTGTTGTCTTTGGCGAAATAAATGCCGCTGATTTTTTCCATGTCCGTCATCAGGCCGCCTTCGGGGCAGATGAGGTAATCAATTTTGTACGCCACATTAAGCAGGTAAAACGAAATGGCTCCCGCAAATTTGGTCTCATCCAGTTTGGCGGCGTTTTCAAGCGCGTCGTTAATCCACTTCAGCGTGTATTTGTATTTAATTTCTTTTACGTTTTCCGGCTCCTGCTCCACGTGCTCCTGGTCAACCGACTGCAGCATTTTAAATTCATCCACCAGCAGGTTGTCCTGGCGGTCGGCCTTGGTCGAGATTTCTTTCAACGAATAATACATTTTGTTCGGCGACGCATCCAGCATGTGCGATGTGTATTTCATGCAGATGATGTCGTCTTTAAACGCAAAACGCGAATACTGAAAAGTGTAATTCAGATCCATTAGTTTGCGCATAAATGCCACGCTCGGTTTTTCGAAACGCGCGATGTTTACTTCTGCGCTTACATGTTCAGATGTTGAAAAGCCTTTGATCAGCTTCGATCCCTGGTGAATGGTAAAATCAATACGGTCGCCGTTACGGGTAAATTGCACGTTATCGCTGGCCGCATCACGGATGTAATTGAAAAACGCTTCATGCGCATCCATGTATTTTTTTTCACCGAACAGTTTTACCGATTCGTTCCAGTTACGGAGCTGTTCGGCACTTTTATTGGCATCGGTATAACGCCCGAATGTGAGCGCACTTTTTTGTCCGGTTGCCAGTTGCTCCACGGCAGGCACCTGTTCTTTCGGTGTTTCCGGTTGTTCCCGGCTTGGATCGTTTCTGTGAAAAGACATCGCGTGTTGATTAGAAGTGTTGTGTCTGTTGATTATCAGTTCAGCCGGGAAATACAATCCCGGTGCCCTTACCAAATATAGAAAAAAATGATTCCCTCAGTCTATCGCGCGCTGTAAAAAAAGCGAGAGCGGGTGCATGGCTTTGAAAATGGCGGTTGCCTGTTTCACAAAACCTTTGCTGCTGAGTTCCGTATCTTTTAAATAGGCCGAAACGATAAAGTGTTTGTGCTGCAACAGGCCCAGGGCCGGGTGATCTTTGGCGTAGCCTTTGGGTGCTGTTTTCAGTTTCTCAATTTCATCCAGGCCATTGAAATATTTTTTAAATTCTTTGGCCTTCAGCAGTTTCTGAAATTCATCCAGGTTGTAATCAATCTCCTGCCTTATTTTGGCGATTTCCGGTGCCGGGGGCATATACATACCGCCCGCGAGAAAACAGCCGCCCGGTTCAATGTGCAGGTAATACCCCGGCACGGCGGCCATGCGTCCGCCCGGGTTGATGCTGGCGCCAAGGTTGGTTTTGTACGGTGTTTTGTCTTTTGAAAAACGGGTGTCGCGGTAAATGCGGAAGAGGCATTTTTTTGCATCGAGTGTACTTTCGATGCGTTTGTCGAACGTGCGTATGCCGGTAATGATTCCGTTAACGGTTTGCTCCACATCGGCCTGTGCGGCTTTGTAGGTTTCCTTGTTTTTTTCGAACCAGTCGCGGTTGTTGTTTTTCTTCAGTTTTTTAAGAAACTCGAGTGTCGAAGGCTGAATCATATAAACTGTTTTTCAGGTTTCCGGGTATTCGTGGTGCGTGGGTGGGCCGGGTTTGGTAACGTCTTCCAGTTCTTCTGTAAGGGCCTGCACCATTTTATTGCTGGTCATAAATTCTTTGGCGATAACCCGGATGATGGTGTACACCGGCACCGCGATAATCATTCCGCCGATGCCCGCAAGGCTGCCCGCAATCATTATAACGAGGAATATTTCGAGCGGGTGTGCTTTTACGCTGTTTGAAAAAATGGTGGGCTGAATAAACATGCCGTCGGTTAAATTCATAAGTAAAAACACGAGCCCGATTTTTCCCGCGAGGGGAAGCATGCCCGAATAAAATTCGAGGTGCAGGTTGGTGGAAATACCGATAACAATGGCAAACGCACCGCCGATGAGCGGGCCCACGTACGGAATGATATTCATTACCCCGGCAAACAACCCGATGATGATGGCGTTGCGCACCCCGAGTATGGCCATGCCGATGGATACAAACGTGCTTACAAACAACACATCGAGCAGTACACCGGTAAAGTACTTGGTGAGCAGCACGCGCGAGTCGCGGATGATTTTGCGGATGGTGCGGTCGCGTTTGCGCGGTATGGCCAGCATAATGACTTCAAAAATAACGGTGCCGTCTTTCATGAAGAAAAACGAAAGAAACGAGATCGCAAAAAAGGCAACGAGCAGTTCGCCGAAAACAGACACGACGCCGTTTGCAATGGTAGAAACCTGTGCAAAGCCGATGACGTTGGAAAAATTATCCTGGATAAACTGTTCGGCACTTTGTTTGGGCGCGCCGGGCTGCTGGTAATTGCTCAGTATGCTTTCGATCTGCGCAATGGGTTCGTGCATGGCCGTGGTGATCTGGCTTTTATCCACCGCCGAAAGTGTTTTGGCTTCGTCCACAATCATCGGGATAAAAACGGCAACGAGCGTTCCGAGTACAATATAAATGAGCAGGAGCACACTCAGTGCACGGAGGCCCCGCGGAATTTTTTTCTTTTTGATGCGGATGCGCTCCAGGCGTTTGAGCAGGGGCTGCGCGATGAGGCTGATAACCCCGGCCACGCAGAGGTAGATGATGATTTTTTTGAGGAACAGCCAGGCCAGCACCAGCACGGCAATACTTGCTATAAGAATAAGGTGGCTGCGGTTGAATTTCATCCGGCTTGTTTGTGAGGTCTAAAAATAGGAATAAGTTCAGATTTCCGGGTGTTCTCCTTTTAATTTATTCCTGTGATAACATAAAATAGCTGTTGTATCTTTCCCGAAAGAAAAACGATGAAAACAGCAGCTCTTATTCTTACGGCGATAGTAGCCTTTGAACACCTGTATTTCCTGTACCTGGAAATGTTTCAGTGGACGAAACCGCGCACGATGAAAGCCTTCGGACTGGATCCGGATTTTGCTGAAAAAAGCAAAGTGCTGGCGGCGAACCAGGGGTTGTACAATGGTTTCCTGGCTGCCGGGCTCATCTGGGCGCTGGTGGTGAATGAAGGTCCGCTGTTTCTGCCCCTGGCCGTCTTTTTTCTCAGCTGCGTGATTGTGGCGGGCATTTACGGGGCATTCAGCACAAAAAAAATACGTTTATTTTACATGCAGGCTGTACCGGCGATACTGGCACTTGCCCTGGTTTTGCTGGTGTTTTTGACCAGCCAGCCGGTGAAATAAAGGGACTTCCCGGCCCTGTGTTTTTACACCCCGCCCCCGCAGGAAAAATGCAAAGGAATGAGTACCTTTGCGCCCATGATTTCGATTAACAGTGTTACAGTTACTTTTGGCGGGGAAGCGCTTTACGAAGATATTTCCTTTCTGATCAATACGCGCGACCGCATCGGCCTGGCTGGTAAGAACGGCGCTGGCAAATCAACCATGCTTAAACTCATTGCCGGGTTTCAGCGTCCCGACGGGGGCGAGGTGGCCCGCCCGAATGATTGTACCGTTGGCTACCTCGCGCAGGATCTTGTGGCTACACGTGGCAAAACGGTTTTTGATGAAACCGCAACCGCTTTTGCCGAACTGCGCAGCCTCGAAAAAAAGATCGAACACCTCAGTGAGCAGCTCACCATCCGTACCGATTACGAAACGGATGATTATATGAACCTCATCCAGCAACTGAATGATGCCAACGACCGCATGCACGTGCTTGACGGCGGCGAAGTGGATCAGCAGATAGAACGGACACTGATGGGCCTCGGTTTTGAACGCAAAGATTTTACACGCCTCACCGACGAGTTCAGCGGAGGCTGGCGCATGCGCATAGAACTTGCAAAAATCCTGCTGCAGAAGCCGAATGTACTGCTGCTGGACGAACCGACCAACCACCTTGATATCGAATCCATCCAGTGGCTCGAAGCGTACCTGAAAGATTATTTTGGGGCGGTGGTGCTGGTGTCGCACGATAAAGCATTTCTTGACAACATTACAACGCGCACACTCGAGATTTCGCTGGGTAAAATTCACGATTACAAAGCGAACTATTCCCGTTACCTCGTGCTGCGCAAAGAACGCCGCGAGGCACAGGCCAACGCCGCCAAAAACCAGCAGAAGATTATTGACAAAACCGAGCAGCTGATTGATAAGTACCGCGCCAAGGCCAACAAGGCTTCGTTTGCGCAGTCGCTGATTAAAAAACTGGACCGGATGGAAATTATTGAAGTGGACGACGAAGACAATGCGTCTATCCGCTTTCGTTTTCCGCCGGCGCCGCGTTCGGGTAAAGTGGTGGTGGAAGCGAAGGAACTCGATAAATATTATGGCGAAAAAGTGATTTTCAAAAATGTGGATTATCACATTGAGCGCGAAGACCGCGTGGCGTTTGTAGGCCGTAACGGCGAGGGAAAATCAACCATGATCCGCCTCATTATGGGTGAAGCGGCTACCAGCGGAAAGGTGGGCATCGGCCACAGTGTGGAAGTAGGTTATTTTGCGCAGGATGATGCAGATAATATGGATCCGGACCGCACGGTGTTCCAGACCATTGATGATATTGCCATCGGTGATGTGCGCAAGCAGGTGCGTTCCATTTTGGGATCATTCCTGTTCAGCGGCGATTCGATTGACAAAAAAGTAAAAGTGCTTTCGGGCGGAGAGCGTACACGACTGGCGCTGTGCAAGCTGCTGCTGCAGCCGCGCAACCTGCTGATCCTGGACGAACCGACGAACCACCTCGATATGCGTTCGAAAGACGTACTGAAACAGGCGCTGCTGAATTACGACGGTACGCTGATCGTGGTGTCGCACGACCGTGATTTTCTGCAGGGACTTACTTCGAAAGTATTTGAATTCCGCGGCGGAACGGTGAAACAGCACCTCGGTGATGTATATGAATTCCTGCGTTCGCGCAATATTGATAACCTGGCTGATCTGGAGCTGAAAGACAAACAGCAGGCCGTATTCCAGGCGCAGAAACAGCAGGCGAAAGCAGAAGCCGCCGTAAGCAACGCTGCGCCGGATGACCGTAAAGAACTGCGCACGCTGAAAAGCCAGCTCACCAAATGCGAAGAAACGATTGCGCGCCTCGAAGCCGAAATCAAAGCGTTTGATGAGGCGCTGGCCGATCCCGCAAAATACCAAAGCATCGTAAGCAACCAGGCCGAGTTTTCGAAATACGAAAACAAAAAGAAGGAACTGGAAGCGCAGATGGAGAAGTGGGAGGAGTTGCAGGTGAAGATGGAGGAATTGGGGTAGTGTAAAACCTATCTTCGACTCCGCTCAGATTGACGGTAGTAACTATTGCAGGGATCGAATAATCCCCCCCCCCCGGCTACTCTTGTACGTTGCATCTGCGCTTCGGCAGGCGGGCAGATTGACTGTAGTAACTATTGCTGCGATCAGCCCCCTCCCGCTGTTGCGGCTCAGATTGATGGTAGCCTAATTATGAAATCGTTATAAGCTCTGAACGAATCCTGCATGATGTGCAGGATTTTTTGTTTGCTGGCAGATATGAAAATTGTAAGGATCTGCGTCATTAAACAAATCAAAAGATTGTAATTTCGGTAACGTTATGCGGCGCATTCTCCAGTGTGTGTTTTTTGTTTGTTGTGCTGTTCAGCTTCACGGGCAGGTGCCTGATGAACCCCTTCAGTTTCGGGCGTTTGATGAAAAATATGCCTGGGGAAAAGCAACGCAAAATCAGATTGACAGTTTTTATTACGATTTGCAGCCTGTTGAACGATCAACGTACCCGCTGCATATTCGTTTCTCCTCTTCGACACAATTTGTTGATTTGTATAAGACCGATAATCAAGGCTACGCAGGTGTTCTTACAAATACAATTACAGAATACCGGTATGAAAAAAGTGAAGATGGGGATTTTGGACGATCCGTTCCGTCGCGGGAGGTTTTTGAAAATGTGTTTCTTGATAGCACGCGGGTAAAAACAGTTATTGAAAAACTGTTTACTACCGGTCAGCCAGGTTTCCCAACTGACAGTTTAATCCCGGGTTGGAGCAGAAAGGTGTTTGATTGTTTTGGGTTTTCCTGTGAATACAAAATGAAAGGGCAATATAGCACGCAAAGTTTTATGTGTCCATGGGGTCAGAATGACACGATATCTTACAAAAAGAAAATCACTTCCAATATTGATTTTATCTATGAAACGCTCCGGCTGGATACGCTTTATGATGAATTTCAGCTGAAACTCCCGCGCGGGAAAACGTATTCCGGGAACGGTTATACGATGATGTATGTATGGACTGAACAGCAGGTAAGGCAAAGGGCCAAAAGCAAACCCCGTCGTGATTATACTGATTCGGTAAAGGACACCATAGATAATTATCTGAATAAATTGCTGGCATCACGCATACGGGATAGTGTCGCATGTGATTGTTATTACGGTTTTCTGCTTACGTTCGGAAAGAATGGTAAACTGAAGGGCTTATCAATTAAAGCAAATGAACTTGTACGTATTTCAGATTATGGTTTTGCGGATTATTTTGCTGAAAAACGCAAAATCAGAAAGTGCAGGTCGGAAATCAGGCAGCTCTTTAATGGCGCAGACCTGGGGTTCATAAATGGAGGGTATCGAATTTACCGGTCCATATTTTTTCTTTCTGAAGATGGAATTCAAATTCGGGATGAAACGATTTATTAGTTTGGGCTTCTTGCTGGTTAGGAGAGGCAGCGCTTATTGATTGCGTGCGTTTTTTGGATGTGAACAGTTTTGGAGATACGTCATGTCACCCCTTCGGGGTTTTTGTCTTTCCTTATTCTTCTTCTTTTACAATCATGTCATCCCTTCGGGATTTCATTGGGGAATAATATTGCCGGGTGAAACGATTTTTTGCCCTGATGTTTTAATTCGCATCGCTCCCTTCGGGATTTCATTGTAGAAGCTATCGGCTGAATTTATAGGAGACATCCATGGATCCGGATGAAATCCCGAAGGGATGACATGATTATTGAGCGGATGGGGGATTAAAAAATGAACCCCGAAGGGGTGACATGATAGGTGTATGATGTATGGGAATGCGATCTGTATGGTTCCTGTTTCTTCAGTTTACATGATCTTCCAATGTGTGCGCTCCTTTTCATGGAGGAAGTGTTCCATTTCCAAAAACAGCAAATGTGTGAACTCACAACCGGTCGTGGCACAGGGCTTGACTATGTACCTGCAAGAAACAATCAAAAACAAACTACACCATGAACAGGCTTACAAAAAACATTGCAGTATTCGGAACCGTTTTCCTTGCTGCTTTTGCTGCGGAGGCGCAGAATAACAACCTTGTTGTGTTTTCAGAAACAGGCGACCGTTTTACACTTATACTGAACGGGCTGCGCCAGAATGAAAAACCGGAAACAAACGTAAAAGTAACCGGCCTCAACGCCGAGTGGTACAAGGCCAAAATTATTTTTGAGCAGTCGGGAAACAAAAAGAAACCCGACATCAATCAGAAGATCGGCATGATGGATGGCGGATCGTTTGTATCGAACCGCGAAGTGACGTATTCCATCATTAACAAAAAAGGAAAACTGAAAACGCGCTGGAACGGTACGGCTGAAATTCCGCAGCAACCGGCCAACGATCCCACACAGGTGATTTATGTGTTCAATCCGAGTGGTAATGCGATTCTGCAGTCGACCACAACGACTACCGGAATCAACATCGGCGGCGTGGGCATAAGCGTGGGGCAAACCACAACCACCACCGGCGCGGGAACAACCGTGGTTACGCCGAACGGCAACACGGTGGTAACACCAAACGGTACAACTGTAGTTACACCGAACGGAACAACGACCACCACCACAACCACTACGAACGGAATGAATCCGAACCAGGTGAATATGGGTGTGAGCGTTGACGGCGTAGGCGTAAACATAAGCGTGGGCGGCACAGGTACTACCACCACTACCCAGCAAACCACTACCACCACCACCAACGGCACCACCGTGGTTACAAACGGGCAGCAGCCGATGAACAACGGGTGTTATTACCAGATGAGCACCACCGATTTTAATGCGGCCAAAAGCTCGATCAGTTCCAAAGGATTTGACGACAGCAAACTGACCATTGCAAAACAGGTGCTGAGCACCAACTGCATGAGTTCGGGACAGGTGAAAGAGATTATGCAGCTGTTCAGCTTTGAAGAATCGAAACTCGACTGGGCCAAGTTTGCATACGGCAAAACGGTTGATCCGGGGAACTATTTTAAACTCAATGATGCGTTCCAGTATGAATCATCAATCGACGAACTGAACCAATACATCCAGTCGCATCGCTGATTTACAGTTTCATTTTTTTTGCAGGACCACCCGGGAGCGGCCTTTTTGGAAAAGGGGCCGCTCCCGGTATTTTTTGCGTGAGGGATGGAAGCGGAAAGCCTGCCGATCCCGATAGCTATCGGGACGGGAGCCTTGCAGCGCACAGCCCGGTCCCGTATCGGCTCAGCCGATACGGGACACGCCCAAAGCCTGAAAATAAATTTACAACCCATAAAAAATTTGGAACGTATTACTATTTCAATACATTTGCAGTCGTGAAACAATTCCTCCATCTGCATCATCATACTTCTTACCACCTGGTAGGCTGCTGGTGCATGGGCTAAAACGAATCCTATTACTCACCATACAAAGGCTTGCCATACGGCAGGCCTTTTTTATTTTATGTGCAAATGAAACTACGTATTGCAATACAGAAGTCGGGGCGGCTGAGCGATGATTCGCTGCAGCTGCTGCGCGAATGCGGCATCGGTATAGATACCGGGCTGAACAAACTGAAAACCGAAGCGCGGAATTTTCCGCTCGAAGTATTTTTTCTGCGCGATGATGATATTCCGCAGTATGTGGAAGACGGTGTGGCCGACATCGGCATTGTGGGTGAAAATGTGGTGCTGGAAAAAAACAAAACGGTACAGGTTGCCGATCGGCTGGGTTTCGGCAAATGCCGCCTGAGTATTGCTATTCCGAAAAGCGAAAGTTACACCGATGTCCGTTCGCTGGAGGGCAAACGCATTGCCACCACCTACACGCGTGTGGTGCGCGATTTTCTGGAGCGTAATAAGGTAAACGCAGAAATTCACGAAATAAGCGGTTCGGTGGAAATAGCGCCGGGCATTGGGCTGGCCGATGCGATATGCGACCTGGTGAGTTCAGGAAGCACGCTGCTGACCAACGGCCTGAAAGAAGTGGAAGTAGTGCTGCGGTCGGAAGCATTGCTGATTACCGGTGCGAAGCTGGATGAAGCGCGTCGCCTGTTGTTAGACAAACTGCTGTTCCGCATTGCGGCGGTGCGCAAAGCAAAAAACAATAAATACGTGTTGCTGAATGCGCCCAACGAAAAACTGGATGCGATATTTAAACTGTTGCCGGGCATGAAAAGTCCCACCGTGCTGCCGCTGGCAGAGTCGGGCTGGAGTTCGGTGCATGCGGTGCTGGAGGAAGATGATTTCTGGGAAATCATAGAACAGCTGAAAGCGGCAGGCGCGCAGGGCATACTGGTGGTGCCGATTGAAAAAATGATTGTATAAAGTCAGTCTTCGACTCTGCCTATCTGTGCACAGACCGCGCACAGGCAGGCTCAGACTGACAAGACGGTTTATACGATTTTAAAGGGACAACTTGTTTTCTCTTTTGGCGAAGTTCGGGATATTTTGAATGAACTATTTTTAAACAGGTAAGGCAATGAAAAAAATAAAATTTCCCGGGCGTGAAACGTGGCCGGAACTTTTAAAACGGCCGGTGCAGCAAACTGCTGCGCTGGAAGCCGCGGTGCGCCCGGTGCTTGACGGGGTGCGTGCAGCCGGTGATGCCGCGCTGCTGCGTTATACCGCACAGTTTGACGGCGTAACACTTAACGCGCTTACGTATCCGGCAGAAAAAATGGAGCAGCAGCTTGCGCAGGTTCCGCAGGCGCTGAAAGACGCGATTGACCTGGCCGCGGCAAACATCCATAAATTTCACGCCGCGCAGGTGCAGTCGCCGGAAATTATTGAAACGCTGCCGGGCGTAAGTTGTTATCGCAAAAACGTGGGCATTGAAAATGTGGGACTCTACATACCGGGCGGCACCGCGCCGCTGTTTTCAACCGTGCTGATGCTGGGTATTCCGGCGCAACTGGCCGGATGTAAAAACGTGTACATCTGCACGCCACCGGATAAAGACGGTAACATTCATCCGGCGCTGGTGTATGCTGCAGGCTGCTGTGGCATAGAAACCATTTTTACCGTGGGCGGTGCGCAGGCCATTGCTGCGATGGCTTACGGCACAGCAACGATTCCGAAAGCGGATAAAATTTTCGGACCGGGCAATCAGTATGTCACATTAGCCAAACAATTGGTGCAGCAGGAAGGGGTGGCCATTGATATGCCCGCGGGTCCTTCGGAGCTGGCGGTGCTGGCCGATGACACAGCGGTTGCGGAATTTGTGGCGGCCGACCTGTTATCGCAGGCGGAGCACGGGCCCGACAGCCAGGTGGTGCTGGTGTCGGATTCAGCTACTCTTATTGACGCTGTGTTGCGTGAAGCCGAAGAACAGCTTGTGCAGCTGCCACGCGCAGCCATTGCCAGGCAAGCGCTGCAGCACGCACTGGCCATTGAAGTAAAAACAATTGCAGAAGGCATGCGACTGCTGAACAGCTATGCGCCGGAACACCTTATACTTGCGGTGCGCAAGCCGGAGGAAATTGCCGGACAGGTAGTGAATGCGGGTTCGGTGTTCCTGGGTAACTGGTCGCCCGAAAGCGTAGGCGATTATGCCAGCGGCACCAATCATACACTGCCTACAAACGGATACGCACGTGCGTACAGTGGCGTATCTTTGGATAGTTTTGTAAAAAAGATAACGTTTCAGCAACTGACGCCTGCCGGGTTACAGCAACTGGGTGAAGCGGTGGAGCTGATGGCTGCAGCCGAGGGTTTAGATGCGCACCGGCTTGCAGTTACAAAACGTTTACGTGTGCTAAAACAAATGAATGATGTTTGATCTGAATGAACTGATACGCCCGAACATACGCGACCTGGTTGCGTATTCATCTGCACGTGCGGAGTTTCGCGGGCATGCCACGGTGTTCCTGGATGCGAATGAAAACAGTTTTGGTTCGCCGGTTACACCCGCGGATGGCAAAGGCTATAACCGTTATCCCGACCCGATGCAATGGAAGCTGAAAGAAAAAATAAGCCGCATTAAAGGCGTACCGCCGCAAAATATTTTTGCCGGTAATGGCAGCGATGAAGCAATAGACCTGCTGTTCCGTGCGTTCTGCCGGCCCGGTGTGGATAATGTGCTGGTGCTGCCGCCTACGTATGGCATGTACGAAGTGTCGGCAAAAATAAATGATGTGGAGGCCCGGCCTGTGCCGCTGCTGCCCGATTTTCAGCTGCACATGGAAGGCATTGCCGATGCAATAGATGAAAAAACAAAACTGATTTTTATCTGTTCGCCGAATAACCCGACCGGCAATGCCATAGCTGCAGATGACATTGAAGTGCTGCTGCATAATTTTAACGGCCTTGTGGTGGTGGACGAAGCGTACATTAATTATTCGCGGCAGAAAACAACGATCAGTATGCTTACCGAGTTTCCGAACTTAGTGGTGCTGCAGACGCTTTCGAAAGCGTGGGGACTGGCGGCGCTGCGCATCGGGCTGGCGTTTGCTTCGGAAGAACTTATTGCGGTGTTTAACAAAATTAAGCCGCCGTATAATATCAACGCCGCTTCGCAGCAACTGGCGCTGGATGCGCTGGAGCAGATCGGGCAGGTAAACGAATGGATAAAACAAACAGTAAGTGAACGCGGTAAACTGGTGCAACAGCTTGCCACTTTTTCGTTTGTAGAAAAAGTATATCCATCCGATGCCAATTTTTTACTGGTGAAAGTATCCGATGCACGCAAACTGTACCAGTTTCTTACCGGCAAAGGCATTGTGGTACGCGACCGTTCGGCAATGCCGGGATGTGCAGGCTGTTTACGGGTTACGGTGGGAACGCCGGAAGAAAACAATACACTGATGCAGGCACTTGAAACGTTTACGCTATGAAAAAGAAAGTACTTTTTATTGACCGCGACGGCACGCTGATTTGGGAACCGCCCGATAATTTTCAGATTGATGCATTTGAAAAATACCGCCTGCTGCCCGGTGTAATTACCAACCTCGCACGTATTGCAAAGGAACTGGATTACGAACTGGCGATGGTAACCAACCAGGACGGGCTGGGTACAGCAAACTTTCCGGAAGACACATTCTGGCCGGTGCAAAATCACTTGATACAAACCCTGGAAGGCGAGGGCATTCGGTTTCGTTCCATACACATTGACCGCAGTTACGAAAATGATCCGCTGCCCACACGCAAACCGGGAACCGGAATGCTCACAGCATATCTTGGCGGCGATTATGACCTGGCCAATTCGTATGTTATCGGTGATCGCATTACGGATGTGCGGCTGGCGCAGAACCTGGGTGCAAAATCGATCCTGATAAAAAACTACGATTCGCCCGAAGGCTGGGAAGATAAAATTACACGCGTGGTAAATGGCTGGGACGAAATTTATGCGTTTCTGAAACTGCCCGAACGCCGCGCCACACTGGTGCGCAAAACAAATGAAACGGATATAACTGTTTCGCTGAACTTAGACGGTACCGGCAAAGCGGATGTAAAAACCGGCGTTGCTTTTTTCGATCACATGCTGGAACAGCTTGCAAAACACGGCGGAATTGATCTTGCTATTACCGCAAACGGTGATCTGCACATTGATGAACACCACACCGTAGAAGACACCGCACTCGCGTTAGGTGAAACCATGCTACAGGCACTTGGTAACAAACGCGGCCTGATGCGTTACGGTTTTTTATTGCCCATGGACGACTGCCTGGCGCAGGTGGCCATTGATTTTGGCGGCCGCCCCTGGCTTGTGTGGGATGCAAAATTTTCGCGCGAAAAAATTGGCGATATGCCTACGGAATTGTTTTTCCATTTTTTCAAATCGTTCAGCGATACGGCAAAATGCAACCTGAATATAAAAGCGGAAGGAGAAAATGAGCATCATAAAATTGAAGCCATTTTTAAAGCCTGGGCCAAAGCCATTAAAATGGCCGTGCAGCGCGATGCCGGTAATATGCAGTTGCCGAGTACGAAAGGCGTGTTATGAAAATTATTCCGCGTGCAGTGCGTCGTTAAACTCGCGTATGACCGAAGCCAGCAGTTCCGGCGACTGGTGATAGCGCCGCGAAAAATGCACCGGCACGGCTTTTTTTACACCGGCGGCACGCATTACTTCTGCTGATCGTTTTGCCGTACTATGTTTGTTGAGCCCGGCAAACGGTTCTTCCGATTCTTTGTAATAACATTCGATAAAAATTTCGTCGGCGCCACTGAACAGGTCTTTGATGCGTGCATGGTTTGCCGCGTCGGCTGCGTGATCCATGATGTAGCCGAACTTGTGCCCTTCCACCCAGCGCAGGAGGTAGAACAGTTCTTCGGCTTTGTATGTTTTGCCGTTGATGGTAACCGGTAATTCTTTTTTATCGTGTTTAAATGCGTGCTGCAGTTCTTTCACCCAGGGGCCGGTTTCGAACGGGCATTTTTCCATGTCTAATTTCGATTTTCCGGTTTCTTCAAACAGGTAAGCGGCGCAGGGTGTGCCGTGATCGAGCAGCGTGTAATAAACGGTTACAGCATCGTCGCTGTAAACCACATTGCTGCCGCTGCGTTCTTCCGTGAACTCCAGTTGCCAGTGCGGAGGCTGCATGCGGCTGATGCGTATGGTGTTGTCGTTTATGATTTCGTGAATTTCATACACCGTGTTTGTGGCATCGCCTTCATCAACCAGGTTCCATTCGTACGCCTGCATTTTTTGTTGCACTTTGGCCGCCAGGCCCGGCGGACCGCACACATAAATGGTGCGGCCGATGCCCACCTGGTGACGGATCACATTGTCGAACCCGATGAAGTGATCGATGTGTGTGTGGGAAATAAAAAGGGCAAGCGTATTGAGGCAGTCTTTTTTGGTGAGGTCGCTTGCCAGGCCGCAGTCGCACAGGTAATGCCAGCGCTGGTGATCAATGGTAATGAGCACGCTGATGTCTTCGTCAGCACGGCTTTTGTTTACAGCTTTGAGCATGTTTTTAAGGTTATGTAGTGCAATTTTACAGTTTATTTTTCAGGGTGCGGGGTCTTTTGCCCGAAAATTCAGTGCCGCGTAAATTGCGTTTCATTCTTTTTTTGGGAAAAATTAAGACGTGTTTCGGCTGGCTGTGTCCCTTGCCATTAAAGCGTTTCTGGTTGTGCCGGTTGTGTGAGTTAAAATCGGAACTCAAAAAAAGTTTGCACAAAAATTTGGAAGTGTGAAATTTTTTTAATCACCTTTGCAGCGTCTGAACAATCAGGCGATATGAAAAAATGAAAACAGTAATCAACAAACATTGGTGGTGGCATACAGACCCGGAGGGCGCTGTGTGATGCTGCATTGTTGATTTCAAAATAACATTTGAAATGGGACGAGGCTCGCTGGCACAGCGGGCCTCGTTTTTTTTTCATACGTTCCTGGTGTAACGGCAGCACCAATGCCTCCAAAACATTTAGTCAGGGTTCGAGTCCTTGGGAACGTGCACAAAACGCATAAACAAATTGTAAAATGAAACAGGTAACAATTCATACAAAAGTCGAACGCATGGCCGCAGATGTGGTAACACCGCTGGGCATTTACCTGCGGCTGCGCGACCGGTTTCCCTACTGCCAGTTGCTCGAAAGCTGCGACACGCAGGGAGGCGCAAACCCTTTTTCGTACATCTGCATCATGCCGTTTGCCGGAATCGGTGCGCGGTTTTCGGAAGGGCGGGTTTTGCTCCGGACGTATGTTCCCGGCGAAGCAGAATGCACATCACAAACAACAGCAACGGAACTGCAGGATGAACTGCGCGCATTTCAAAATCAATTTGCTGTTACCGGCGAACAGCCGGTGAAAGGCGTAACCGGTATGTTTGGTTACACGGCTTATGATGCCGTTGCTGCGTTTGAAAACGTAAACATACCGGTAGAAACCGGCCGCGAATTTTTGCGCTACGATGTGTACCAGTATGTGATCGCGATTGATCATTTTCACGATACGCTTTACCTCTGCGAAAACCGTGCGGAAGGCCTTGCCGGCATAATGGAGGAAGTGAAGGCTCTTATTTCGCATAAAAATATTCCGCAGTACGCTTTCGGGCTTGCGGGCAATGAAACGGCTGACTGCGATGAGGCTGCTTTTGTTGCACGGGCGCAGGCTGCGATACAAAACTGCAAACGCGGCGATGTGTTTCAGCTGGTGCTTTCGCGGCGATTTACACAGGCATTTACAGGCGATGAGATTGAAGTTTACCGTGCACTGCGCACCATCAATCCGTCGCCTTATTTATTTTATTTCGATTACGGTAATTTCCGCCTGTTCGGTTCATCGCCCGAAGCACAACTGGTTGTGAAAAACGGCAAAGCAACCTTGTTCCCGATAGCCGGCACATTTAAACGCAGCGGCGATGATGCTGCTGATGCGCAGGAAGCGCGCCGCCTGCTTAACGATACGAAAGAAAATGCAGAACATGTGATGCTGGTTGATCTTGCACGCAACGACCTGGGGCGGATTGCTTGTGAAGTAGAAGTTGAATCGTTCCGCACCACACAGTTTTTTTCGCATGTGATTCACCTCGTGTCAAAAGTGGCGGGCAAACTGAAACCGGGTGTTACCGCTTTTGATGCGCTGGCTGCTGTTTTCCCGGCGGGCACGTTGTCTGGCGCACCCAAATACCGCGCCATGCAACTGATCGGGCAATATGAAAAAAATGCCCGCGGGTTTTACGGTGGCACAATCGGGTTTGCCGGTTTTGATGGTGATTTTAATCACGCCATTATGATCCGGACATTCCTCAGCAGCAACGGCAAACTGTACTACCAGGCCGGCGCAGGCATTACCGCACTTTCAGACCCGGAGTCGGAGTGCCGTGAAGTGCAGCACAAACTGGCGGCGCTCCGGAAAGCCATGCAGCAGGCCGAAACCGGGGCGCAAACGAAAAATGCATCATACGTTGTATCTTTAACCTGAGCTACCAGCCATGAAAAAAATTCTTGTTTTTGATAATTACGATTCATTCACCTACAACCTGGTGCATTACGTTGAAAAAATTGACAACGTGCAGGTGGATGTATTCCGCAACGATAAAATTGCGCTGGATGCGGTAGAAGCGTACGATAAAATTATTCTGTCGCCCGGGCCCGGTTTGCCATCCGAAGCCGGGCTGCTGCTGCCGCTTATTCAACGTTACGCTGCTACCAAAAGCATACTCGGGGTTTGCCTCGGTCACCAGGCCATCGGCGAAGTGTTCGGTGCGAAACTGATCAACCTCGATAAGGTATATCATGGTGTTGCGCTGCCGGTACGTATCGAAGAAGCCGGTTACCTCTACAGCGAACTGCCGCCTGCGTTTGTGGTAGGCCGTTATCATTCGTGGGTGGTTGATACCAATGCGTTTCCGGATACACTGGAAATTACAGCCACCGATGGCAGCGGCCGCATTATGGGACTGCGGCACCGCGAATACGATGTGCAGGGCGTGCAGTTTCATCCTGAATCCATTCTTACCGAACACGGCGAGCAACTGCTGCGCAATTTTATAACACACGAAGCCTGATGAAACAACTATTACAACAGTTGTTTGCGCACCAGGCATTGTCAAGGGCGCAGGCACGCGAAGCGCTGCTGCAGCTTTCCGGAGGCGGCATTAACAGGAGTGAAACCGCGGCATTTATGACCGTGTATAACATGCGCAGCATAACCGCGGACGAACTTGCCGGTTTTCGCGACGCATTGCTCGAATGTGCTGTAAAAATCAACCTCGGTGATTATGCATTGACCGATGTGTGCGGCACCGGCGGCGACGGAAAAAATACATTCAACATTTCCACATTGGTTTGTTTTGTGGTGGCTGCAGCGGGTGTGCCGGTTGCAAAACATGGCAACTACGGCGTTTCATCGGCCAGCGGTTCGTCAGATGTGATGCGTTATTTCGGATACCGTTTTCCCGATCATTCCGATCAGCTTAACCGTGAGCTCGATAATTGCGGTGTTTGTTTTCTGCACGCACCGGTATTTCATCCCGCGCTGAAACAGGTTGCAGAAGTGCGGCGGGAGTTTGGTATGAAAACGTTTTTTAATATGCTGGGCCCGTTGGTAAACCCGGCACAGCCGAAACACCAGCTCATCGGGGTGTTTAACCCGGAACTGGCCCGCATTTATCATTACATCTGTCAGCAGCAGCAACTGGAATATACCATTGTACACAGTTACGACGGGTATGATGAAGTTTCGCTGACCGGTCCGGTTAAACTGTTTCGTCCGGCGGAAGAAGCGATTTACAGTCCGCCTGATTTCGGTGCGGCCTGTATGCATGCAGCTGACCTGTACGGCGGCACAACGCCCGAATCGGCTGCACAGCTTTTCAGCGACATCCTGAACGGAAAAGGCACAACGGCGCAAAATGAAGTGGTGGTGGTAAATGCGGCACTTGCGCTGCAATGTGCCGGTGCCGCTGCTGATTTTGCCGAAGCCCGCGAATGTGCTGCAACGGCACTGTTTTCAGGAGCTGCTGCACAAACCTTTGAACGCCTGCTAACGATCAATAAAAAATACACATGCTGATCCTCGACGAAATAATCGGACATAAACGCCGGGAAGTAGCGGAGAAAAAAACACTTTACCCGGTAAAGCTGCTCGAACGCAGCAGCAGCTTTGATGCCCCGGTAGTTTCACTGGTGCGTTACCTGCGCCGTGAACAGGCCAGCGGAATTATTGCAGAGTTCAAACGGCGCTCGCCTTCGCGCGGGGTGATAAACGCGTATGCGTCGGCGGAAAAAACAACCGTCGGGTATATGCAGGCCGGGGCATCCGCTTTGTCGGTACTTACCGATGCGCGTTTTTTCGGGGGCAGCAGCAGCGACCTGGAAACGGCACGGCGGATGAATTTTTGTCCCATCCTGCGAAAGGATTTTATAGTTGATGAATACCAGGTGATTGAATCGCGTGCGCTGGGTGCTGATGTGGTGCTGCTGATTGCCGAAGCGCTTACTGCAGCAGAGGTGAAACATCTGGCGCGGCTGGCTGTTTCGCTGGGCATGGAGGTGCTGCTGGAAATTCACACACGCGAACAGCTGGATAAATACGTTCCCGAAATTGCGCTGGTGGGCGTAAACAACCGCGATCTGAAAACCTTCCAGGTGGATGTAAACCGTTCTGCCGGACTGGCCGCTTATTTACCGGACGGTGTGGTGAAAATTTCGGAAAGCGGTATCGCAGATGCACAAACGATGCTTAACTTGCGGTTGAGCGGTTACGAAGGATTTCTGATCGGCGACCTGTTTATGCGGGAAACAAATCCTGCAAGGGCCTGCATGCAGTTCGTAAACGCGTTGAAACGATTGCAACAACAAATTATAACGGTATGAAAATTAAAGTTTGCGGACTGCGCGAATCGGATGACCTGCTGGCTGTAAGCAGCCTCGGGGTTGATATCCTCGGGTTTGTTTTTCACGAAGGATCACCGCGAAATGCATACTATCACCTCGATGCCGATGTGGTGAACCTGCTTCCACGTTCGGTTGGAAAAGCAGGTGTGTTTGTGGATGAAGATATTGACCGCGTGAAAGAAGTAGTTGCCCAGTTCGGGTTAACACATGTGCAGCTGCACGGCAAAGAAACACCTGATTATTGTGCGCAGCTTGTTGAAGATGTGCAGGTCATCAAAGCATTTGCGGTGCACGACCGGTTTTCATTTACCACGCTGCAGGCGTATTCCGATTGCTGTCACCTCTTCCTGTTTGATGCGCCCGGCGATCTGCCCGGCGGAAACGGAACGCGTTTCGACTGGAGCAGGCTGATGCATTACGACGGGCATATCCCGTTTCTGCTCAGCGGCGGTATCGGTCCGGAACACATCCACGAACTGATGATGTTTTATCATCCGCGTTTACTTGGTTTTGATATCAACAGCCGTTTCGAAATTTTTCCCGGCAAAAAAAATATAGAACAGATTGCCCGCTTTGTAAAAAGCATAAAGGCCGCAGGTTATGAATTACCAGGTTACTGAAGACGGTTATTACGGCACATTCGGAGGCGCATTTATTCCTGAAATGCTGTATCCGAATGTAGCGGAATTGCGCCTGCAATACCGCGCAATTATGGAGGAGCCGGAATTCAAAAAAGCATTTCACAACCTGTTGCGTAATTACGTTGGCCGTCCCACACCGCTTACGGAAGCGCGGCACCTGTCGGCAAAATACGGCGCACGCATTTTCCTGAAACGCGAAGACCTGAATCATACCGGCGCACACAAAATAAACAACACCATCGGGCAGGTACTGCTGGCACAACGCCTCGGTAAAACACGCATCATTGCTGAAACAGGAGCCGGTCAGCACGGCGTGGCTACGGCAACGGTGTGTGCGCTTGCGGGACTGCCCTGCATCGTTTACATGGGCGAAGCCGATATCAAACGCCAGGCCCCGAATGTAGCGCGCATGCGCATGCTGGGTGCAACGGTTGTGCCGGTTACTTCAGGAAGCCGCACGTTAAAAGATGCAACCAACGAAGCTATCCGCGACTGGATCAGCAACCCGGAAACAACACATTATATTATTGGCTCTGTTGTGGGTCCGCATCCGTACCCGGATATGGTGGCGCGTTTTCAAAGTGTGATCAGCGAAGAAATAAAAACGCAGCTGCTGGAACAAACCGGTTCCGCTTTTCCCGATTATGTAATTGCCTGCGTGGGTGGCGGAAGTAATGCAGCAGGTGCTTTTTATCATTTTATAAATCACCATGAAGTGAAATTAGTTGCCGTGGAAGCTGCAGGCAAAGGCATACACAGCGGCTATTCGGCGGCGGCAACCGTACTCGGCAAACCGGGCGTGATACACGGAAGCAAAACGTTGCTTATGCAAACAGCCGACGGACAGATTACCGAACCGCACAGCATTTCGGCAGGACTTGACTATCCGGGCATCGGTCCGTTGCATGCACACCTGTTTGAAACCGGCCGCGCTATATTTCTCAGTGCAACGGATGATGAAGCCCTGGAAGCCGCACAATTGCTGGCACAAACCGAAGGCATTATTCCCGCACTCGAAAGTGCGCACGCACTTGCAGCACTGGAGCAACTTTGTTTCAAACCGGATGATGTGGTGGTGCTGAATCTCTCGGGGCGCGGTGATAAAGATATGGATACGTATATAAAACACTTAAATGAAAACGAACCGGCTGCAGCAACTGTTTGCTGATAAAAACGAACCGGTGCTCGCGGTGTATTTCATGGCGGGTTACCCGCAACGCGACGATACTTTGCCGCTGCTTCAGAACCTGGAAGCGGCAGGCGCCGACCTGGTTGAAATCGGTATTCCGTTTTCCGACCCGCTTGCCGATGGCCCGGTGATACAGGCCTGCGGACAATGTGCGCTTGAAAACGGGATGACACTTGTGCTGCTGTTTGAACAGTTGCGTGATATGCGTTCATCCGTAACCATTCCGGTTGTGCTTATGGGATACATCAATCCTGTGCTGCAGTTTGGTGTTGAACGTTTTTGCGAAGCCTGCCGCAATGCCGGTGTTGACGGTGTTATACTTCCCGATCTTCCACCGGATGAATTTGAGATGACGTATAAACCGGTGTTTGATCAATACGGTATTGCAATCATCTTATTGATTACACCACAAACCAGCCCGGAGCGGATACGGAAAATTGATACCTGCAGCAGCGGTTTTGTGTATGCCGTTTCGGCATCGGCAACCACGGGTGCAACACAGGCGTTTGGAGAAGCGCAGGTGGCGTATTTTCAGCGGCTGCAAAAAATGAAGCTGAACAACCCGGTGCTGGCCGGTTTCGGTATTCACAACCATGCCGGGTTTGCAGCGGCAGCACAATACGTCAACGGGGCAATTACAGGCTCTGCATTTCTGCGGCACGTTACCGAAAATGGTACTGATGCTCCGGGAATAACCCATTTTATTAAAACAATAAAACAACCGGAATATGATTATCCAGTTACATCCTGAAATTGCTGCGGCACAGCGTTCACGCATCGGCGAAACAGTAGCGCAGTTTGGATATGATGCGAAAGAAGTAATTACGCAGCACGGTATCTATTGGGTATGTGTGGGTACTGCCGGTTTCGATATCCGCCGCATCGGCGCGCTTGCCGGAGTTAAAGATGTGCATCGTGTGGATGCGGCCAACAAGCTGGTGTCGCGCCTGTGGAAAGTGGAGGATACCATAATTGATCTCGGAAATACGATCCGTATTGGTGATGGTTCGTGTGCGCTTATGGCCGGGCCCTGTTCGGTGGAAAGTGAAGAACAGGTGGCAGATACGGTGGCGTTTCTTGTGCAGCAAAATGTAAAAATAATGCGCGGCGGTGTTTTTAAACCGCGCAGTTCGCCCTATGCCTTCCGCGGCCTGGGAATGGAGGGGTTGCGCATGTTTGCAAAAGCCTGCCGCGCCGCCGGTATCCGTATCATTACCGAAGTGATGGAGCAGGAACAGATTGATGCGATGTATGATTATGTTGATGTGTTCCAGGTGGGCGCACGCAATGCTCAAAACTTTAACCTGCTGGATGCCCTCGGGAAAACCGATAAGCCGGTGCTTTTGAAACGCGGACTTTCCGGAACAATAGATGAACTGCTGGCTGCGGCAGAATATGTTTTTTCAAACGGCAACGAACAGATCATTCTGTGCGAACGCGGCATACGAACGTATGAAAAAGCATACCGCAACACACTCGATCTGAATGCGGTGCCGGTGCTCAAAGAAAAATCGCACCTGCCGGTGGTGGTTGATCCTTCACACGGTATCGGTTTGCGTGCACATGTGCCGCACATGGCCCTGGCTGCTGTGATGGCCGGTGCTGACGGATTGCTGCTCGAAATTCATGCGCAACCGGAAAAAGCATTGTCTGACGGACAGCAGACCCTTTCGTTTGCAGAAGCAGCATCACTTTTTTCAAAAATAAAAACACTCGAAATGGTACGTGAAAATTGGATGGACCTATGGCAGTAGCTGTAATAAAATATAATGCCGGTAACGTACGCTCGGTGTTGTACGCACTTGACCGTTTGGGTGCTGCTGCATTTGTTACCGCTGATGAAAACGAAATCCGCAATGCAGATCACGTTATTTTTCCCGGTGTGGGCGAAGCCGCTTCGGCCATGCAGCACCTGCGTGAAACAGGACTGGATAAACTGATACCGTCGCTCACGCAGCCCGTGCTGGGCATCTGTCTCGGCATGCAACTGTTGTGTACACATTCGGAAGAAGGAAATACCGACGCGCTCGGTATTTTTCCACTGCAGGTGAAAAAGTTTGTGAACACTACGGGCGATCCCGCTTTTAAAATTCCGCAGATGGGCTGGAACACCATCACGAAACTCGATCCGCTGCTGTTTGCCGGCATAACCGAAAACAGTTACATGTATTTTGTTCACAGTTATTATGTGGAGGCCGGTACAAACCAGGCTGCGGAAACGAATTACATCCTGCCGTATGCTTCGGCACTGCAAAAGCGTAATTTTTATGCGGTGCAGTTTCATCCCGAAAAAAGCGGGAAAGCCGGGGAACAACTGCTTGCCAATTTTTTAAAACAACGATGAGCACATTGCAAAAAATAACACTCATTCCTGCCATTGATATCATCGGCGGCAAATGTGTGCGCCTGGAACAGGGCGATTACAACCGCAAAACAGAATACGCTGCCGACCCGCTCGAAATGGCGAAACAGTTTGAAGGTGCCGGTGTGAAACGCCTGCATGTGGTTGACCTCGACGGTGCAAAAGCAGGCCACATACAAAATGCAGCGGTGCTCGAACGCATTACTGTACACACCGGGCTGCAGGTTGACTTTGGCGGCGGCGTAAAAACAAGTGCGGATGTAAAACGCATACTGGATTGCGGCGCGTCGCTGGTTACCATCGGCAGTATTGCGGTAAATGCACCAGAAACCGTGCTGCAGTGGATCGAAACATTTGGTGCAAACGTGTTTTTTCTTGGTGCAGATGTGCGTAACGAAAAACTGGCCGTGAATGGCTGGCTTGAACAAACCGACCGCAGTGTTTATGACCTTGTAAACTATTTCCGTGCGTATGGACTGCAGCAGGTGTTTTGTACCGATATTTCAAAAGACGGATTGCTTGCAGGTCCGGCAACGGCACTGTACCGCGAACTGCTGCAGCGTTGCCCCGGCACACAGCTTACGGCCAGCGGCGGTGTCAGCGGTATGCACGATGTGGCGGAACTGCAGGAAGCCGGTTGTGCCGGTGTAATTATCGGCAAGGCCATTTACGAAGGAAAAATTTCCATGGATATGATTCAGCAATTCAACACCAACTGATTATGCTCGCCAGACGGATTATTCCCTGCCTTGATGTAAAAGACGGGCGCACGGTAAAAGGTATTCAGTTTGAAAACATAACCGATGTGGGCGACCCGGCGGAACTTGCGGCCTGGTATGCACAGCAGGGCGCAGATGAACTGGTGTTCCTCGACATCACGGCCACACACGAAAACCGCGGCACACTTACCGCGCTGGTTCGCGACGTTGCAAAGCAGATCAACATTCCGTTTACCGTTGGTGGCGGAGTAACTTCGGTGGCCGATGTGGAACGCCTGCTGGAAAACGGTGCCGATAAAATTTCGGTGAACTCGGCGGCTTACCGCAATCCGCAGCTGCTGCATGAGCTGGCTTCCCGTTTCGGCAGCCAGTGCGTGGTGCTTGCGGTAGATACCCGGTTCGAAAACGGCAACTGGTTTGTTTACCTCAACGGCGGACGCATTGCCACACCAACGTTAACCACCGACTGGGTGAAAACCGCAACCGATGCAGGCGCGGGCGAAATACTGCTCACCTCCATGAATAACGACGGCGCGAAAAACGGGTTTGCACTTGACATCACGAAGCAGGTTGCAGAAACTGTTTCCGTTCCGGTGATTGCATCGGGCGGTGCCGGAACAATGGAACATTTTGTATCTGTTTTTGAAAACGGCAAAGCAGATGCTGCACTCGCTGCCAGTATTTTTCATTACCGTGAAATTGCTATTCCTGATCTGAAAAAATACCTTGCTGCACACCGCATTCCGATGCGCATAAACTGAACGTATGAAACCTGATTTTGAAAAAATGCCGGAAGGCCTTGTTCCTGTTGTTGTGCAGGATGATGTTACACGCGCCGTGCTCATGCTGGGCTACATGAACAGCGAAGCATTTGAAAAAACAAAGACCGAAAACCGCGTAACGTTTTACAGCCGATCCAAAAAACGGTTGTGGACCAAAGGCGAAACGTCCGGGAATTTTCTCGACGTAAAAAGTATGCACCTCGATTGTGATTCGGATGCGTTACTGATCAAAGCCATCCCGGCCGGACCGGTTTGCCACACGGGCAGTGACACGTGCTGGAATGAAACGAACACACCGGTTTCATTCATCCATCACCTCGAAACAATAATTCAGCAACGAAAAAATAATCCGCAGGTCGGTTCTTATACTTCTGAACTGTTTTCCAAAGGCATTAACAAGGTGGCGCAGAAAGTAGGTGAGGAGGCTGTTGAACTGGTGATTGAAGCCAAAGACAACAACGACGACCTGTTTATCAGCGAAGCGGCTGATTTGATGTATCATTACCTCGTGCTGCTGGCTGCAAAAGGATTTTCGTTGCAGGATATTGAAGCAGTATTAAAAACGCGCCACGGAAAATAAAACCGGTACAATTCGCGGTCAGTAGCAGGCTTTAATAGCCCGCTGCTTTCCGTACGAAATTAAAATAGAGTGGCTCTTTGGGTTTTGTTACCTGCCTGCGTTCCCGGTTTTTCATCAGTATGGTCAGTTTCGGATTGCGGTCGTCAACGGTAACCGGTTTGTTCGGTTCCAGCTGCGTTCTGCAATAAATGGCAAGCTGCAGTACCTCATCGGCTGTGAGCGTCCGGGTTTGTTCCACCTCCCAGGTGTAAAATGGATTTTTTGCACTGATGTGTTTAATTGTTTTGTTCGGAAATTTTTTCACCTGCTGTTTGTAAACCGTAAAGGTGTATGCATCCTTCTGCCTGCTGATACGGTAGCGGATAACCAGCGTCTGTGCGCGCCTGTTTTTTTCGGTCAGTTCGGTAATGGCGGGTTTGTGCGGAACAGCAGGTTTTGATTCGTAAATTTTAAATGCTTCCACAATAACCAGCGAATCGCCTTCCTGCAGGGTGGCAGGCAACGTGTTTTTCAGCGAATCGGGAAAAGCGGGAAGTTGTGCGCTTGCGGTTTTTGAAATCAGCAGCAACAGGAGCAGCGCGTACCGCATCACATTTTCTTTTCAGAACTGAGCTGCCCTACGGAAAACTCCTGGATGAGAATCAGTTTGCCGGTTTCGTCGTAGGTTTTCCAGGTACCGTCTTTGATGAGATCATCCACATCGCGGTGATAAATGAGTATGCCTTCCTCTTCCAGCTGCCCGTTTTCATGAAACTCTTTGAACTGGTAACGGCGGCGTTTCGCATCAAGCAATTCGGTGCTGCGCTGGGGCCAGCCGTTTTCGAAAAAGAATTTACGGGTAACGAGGTAATCGTTTTTCTTTGAATACTCTTCAAAAAATTCAGCGTTGCCGTTTTCGTAATATTCGCTGGTTTTGTTGGCCTGCCCGTCCACATACGCCACATCGGAACGCACCTTGCCGTTGAGCCAGTACAATGTCATCTGGTAACTGGACAAGGTGAGCAGCCGGAAATGCCGCTCCACCTGTCCGTTATCGTAAAAGTTTTTGTACGTTTTCAGCTGGCCCTGTACGTAGTACCCATGATGCAGCAGTTGCCCGTTTTCGTAAAAATCGTCCACCCAGTCGGTGCAGGCATAGCCTTTAATGGTGTAACGCACCGAATCGCCGCCGAGGGCCACGTTCAGTTTTTCGTACATTTTAATACCGGCGGCTGAATCGTAAACGGCTGCCTGCAGGTATTTTTTCGGGCGCGGAATCTGTTTGTCAATCTGCGCATGCAGCGAAACGGAGAACAGGCCCAGTGTAATCACCGGGAGTGCCAACCGAACTGTTTTAAACAACTGCCACATGCGTATGAAAGATACAAAAATTAATGCATATTATTTGCCGCGAGGTAACGTTCCGCATCCAGCGCGCCCATACAGCCGCTGCCGGCTGCTGTTACCGCCTGGCGATAGACTTTGTCCTGCGCATCACCCACCGCAAACACGCCGGGGATGTTGGTTTTGCTGGTTCCGGGAATGGTCTGGATGTAACCGGTTTCGTCCATATCGAGCCAGCCTTTGAAAATATCGGTGTTCGGTTTGTGCCCGATGGCCACGAAAAATCCGAAAATGTCAATCTGACGTGTTTCGCCGGTAGCGTTGTTTTTAATCAGCGCGCCGGTTACGCCGGAGTCATCACCAAGTACTTCAGCCGTTTCGCTGTTCCACATGATTTCGATGTTCGGTGTATTCATCACGCGGTGCTGCATGGCTTTGGATGCGCGCATTTCGCCTTCGCCCTTGCGCACAATCATAAATACTTTGGTGCATAGTTTTGAAAGGTAAACCGCTTCTTCGCAGGCCGTATCACCGGCACCCACGAGGGCCACCACGCGGTTTTTGTAGAAAAATCCGTCACACACTGCGCAGGCTGAAACGCCGCCGATGGTTTTGTATTTTTCTTCGCTCGGCAGTCCGAGGTATTTGGCCGAAGCACCGGTGGCAATGATTACCGTATTTGCATGAATTTCTTTGGCGTCATCAATCCATACCTTGTGCACCGGGCCGGTAAAATCAACCTTGGTGGCCATTCCGAAACGCACATCGGTTTCAAAACGTTTGGCCTGGTCGAGAAAATGTTTCATCATCTCCGGGCCTTTGATGCCGTCCGGGTAGCCGGGATAGTTTTCCACTTCAGTCGTCTGCATCAGCTGTCCGCCCTGCTCCAGGCCGGTGTACATCAACGGTTTCAGATCGGCGCGTGCGGCGTAAATTGCAGCGGTATATCCTGCAGGACCCGATCCGACGATCAGGCAATCTACTTTTTCAATGGCATTGTCCATATATACTGTGTTTTATAAAGATCAGGTTCACCTTCAAATCGGATGCAAATTTACGGATTTTTCCGGGGCGGCGGGAGCGGGGGGCGGGCTACTTATTAACCGCTGGATGGGTTGCCGGTGTTGGGGTTGAGGAATGTTTTAACAATCGGGGTTTAACAGGATGAATAGCGTTCCTGTGGCATTGCGGAATCAAAAACGATCAGATCGAACTGAGATGAGCGTTTTTTTATCACGTCGGATTTATAGAATAGCTATTTTCCAACTGTTTAAGGAACTGCACGAACGCTTCGTTAACCACAATGTCAACCCACTTACCGGCACACCCACAAAGGTATGCACGAAGCGCACAACGATCATAACATTGTGGCCATTGTGCATGCCTTAGCGCACATTGTGGTTGATGAAATAACGATCTACTTAAACAAATCCTTAATCTTATCCCCCGTCTTTTTAATAAGGCTATCCGCCATGCCGGTTCCGAGTGGGGCAAGGTGTTCGGCCTGTTGCGAAAGGTCGGTGAATTTTTTTCCGGCTTCGGTTTGCTGCATGCGCTCAACCGGTTTGGCGGCGTTGGCGCGGTGTACGGCGTAACTGCCGGCGATTTTTGCAATGGCTAATTTGTCGTAAATGCTGTTGAGCGCGCTTTCGTTGTCGCGTTTTTCCACGTATTTTTTAATGGAGGTGGCGGCTTCTTTTTCTTCTGCGCTCAACACCGTGCTTGCTTCCAATTTGCCGAGGTAGGCAAGCGCTTTTTCCTTGTCTTCATTTTTCACCGCAACTGTTGCGCCGATGCTCCAGGTGAGTTCGTTGTCTAATCCGCCGGCTTCTGCATCTTTCAGGAAGAGTGCAAAATCATCATACGCGGCTTCCTGTTTTTCTTTGTCTTCCATCTGCATGTGCGCTACGCCGAGCAGGGCGTAACCGATGGCGCGCCACTGGTGCCATGCTTTTTCGGGTGTGGGCGTGGCGGCGGTGTCGAGCGAGGGGAGCGGGCTGCTGAGCAGGTAACTTTTTTCTTTGTCAAACAGCGCGATGTATTCGTTGGCGGCCAGTTCGGCGTGGTAGGGCCATTTGTTTTCAAGCCACGCAATGCTTTTCAGCAGTTTCGAACCGATGCGCATTTCGGTGCTGCTGAGGCGCTCGTCGTGTACGCGGTAAATTTCGTACAGCATAAACGACTTGGGTACTTTATGCGAAACATAATACGTTGCGCCGAGAAACAAATGTTCTTCATCTTCACCGAACCCGGAGAAAAGGTTTTGGTCTTTCGATGCGGCCATGCCTTTGCCGCCCACGGCGAAAATGCTTTCAAGAATAGTAGGCAGTGAATCTTCATCGGTTTTCAGCAGCACATCCTTCGCATCGTAAAGCGCTTTGGCATTGGCCGCCATTTCCAGGATATTTGTTTTTGCAGCACTGGCCGAATCCATTACGTGCAGTGCATTGCCGGCCGCACCGAGCAGGGCGGTACGCGCTTCGGCAAAACCGGGTTGGGTGCTGTCAACTGCATACGAACGTAGCGCTACCTTAAATGCGCGGTAAAACTCCACCTTGTTATCGGCCTGCATTTTTTCCATGGCTTTCTTTTCCAGCAGCAGCGGATCTTCGTCAGAACCGCCGCAGGAAATAAGGAACACAGCCGTTAATGCAGCAAAAATAAAACGGGGCAGGAGGGAGGAGGTGATTATCATTCGTATTCTTTTTTAAGTTCTTCGCCGTTGAGAATAGCAAGGTAACACGAATAGCGGGTATCTGCAATTTCGCCGTTTTCCACCGCTTCGCGCACCACGCAGCCGGGTTCGCGGTCGTGCAGGCAATTATTGAAACGGCACTGGTTCATCTTTTCGCGTATCTCGGGAAAAAAGTGCGGCAGCTCGTTTTTTTCAATGTCAACGATTCCAAATTCTTTGATGCCCGGCGTATCAATAATAAATCCGCCGCCCTGCAGCGGATACATTTCTGCAAACGTGGTGGTGTGCATGCCCTTGGCGTGTGCCTGCGAAATTTCGCCGGTACGCAGTTTCAGCGTCGGTTCAATGGCGTTGATGAGTGTGCTTTTTCCGACACCGGAGTGACCGGAAATCAGATTCACTTTTCCTTTCATGGCTTTCTGCAGCGGTGCAAGTGTGGCCGCATCCACCGACGAAACAAAATAACAGGCGTAACCGAGTCCTTCGTACAGACCCATCAGTTGCCGTACATAATCGCGGTGTTCTTCGTCCAGCAAATCGCGTTTGTTAAAAATAACTGCGGCCGGAATGCCGTATGCTTCGGCGGTTACCAAAAAACGATCAATAAAACCGGTGGAGGTGCGCGGCTCGATGAGGGTGGCCATTACATAAGCACAGTCAATATTGGCGGCGATGATGTGCGTCTGTTTCGAAAGGTTGGTGGAGCGGCGGATGATGTAGTTGCGGCGGTCAATCAGCACGTTAATCATGCCCATGCCGTCGGCCGGATCAATTTCCAGTTCAACGCGGTCGCCTACGGCCAGCGGGTTGGTGTTTTTGAGGTTCAGTCCTTTGATGCGGAAACGGCCTGCGAGGCGGCAGTCCATTTGTTTTCCGTCGTCTGTCAATACATTGTACCAGCTCCCCGTGGAGCGGATTACGGTTCCCGTCATGTGGTAAAGGTAGGGGACGGCGTTGAGCTGTCAAATTTTATTTTATGAGTTTATTTTCCTGGCGCATTGTGTCTGAAAAATAATTCGGATTGTGATTTTTATAAACAAGGAAACCTTACAATATTGCAGATCGTTCGGCTGATGCCGCCCCGCCGGGGCTCAAAAATAAATTGCCTATCGTTTTCTAACTTATGCCGTCCCGCTGGGACTACAGGCTGGTTCGGATATGCAGCAGGACCAGCCCGTAGTCCTGAAAGGACGGCATAAGTCAGTTGTAATGAAAAAATAACAAATGAGCCCAGACAGGGCGGCATCAGCCGAACGATCGTTTTTGGTATTTGATCTGCCAGCATTCCTTTCTCAATGGCCGGATACGATTTACCTGCTTTTCAAAACAGTTTCTTACTTTTGAAACAGAATGTCCCGCGGAAAATGCAACAATTCATCCCGGCGGGCGTTATCAGCACATATCGGAGAACCGCGCATGTCCATCAAAGTTGAATACATTTCCAAAACCTACGGCGCACAGTACGCGCTCGACAACGTTACATTTGAAGCGAATCCCGGCGAAATTGTCGGCTTTCTCGGGCCCAACGGCGCGGGAAAAAGCACGATGATGAAAATTCTGACCTGCTACATTCCGCCCACTGCGGGCAAGGCCATGGTCAACGGATTTGATGTGATGGAAAACCCGATTGCGGTGAAAAAAAGTGTGGGCTACCTGCCCGAACACAACCCGCTGTACCTCGATATGTATGTGAAAGAGTACCTCGAATTTATCGCGGGCCTGCACAAACTGCCGAACAAAAAGAACCGCGTGGCCGAAATGGTTGACATTACCGGCCTGCAATTAGAGCAGCACAAAAAAATCGGTGCACTCTCCAAAGGCTACCGCCAGCGCGTGGGCCTGGCGCAGGCACTCATCCACGATCCGAAAGTGCTGATTCTCGATGAACCTACCACCGGCCTCGATCCGAACCAGCTCGAAGAAATACGCAAACTCATTAAAAACATCGGCCGCGAAAAAACGGTGCTGCTTTCTACGCACATCATGCAGGAAGTGGAAATGCTGTGCGACCGCGTAATCATCATTAACAAAGGAAAAATTGTTACCGATAACCAGACCGAAGTGCTGCAGCAGGCCGATGAAAACCGCGTGCTGGTGATGATTGAATTTGACAAACCCGCCGATGCGGCCGCACTGAAAAAACTGCCCGGCGTGCTCGAGGTTCACCCCGAAGCTGCAAACACCTTCCAGATTGTTTCTACGGCCACGGCGGATATCCGCCCCGTACTGTTCCAGTTTGCGGTAAAAAACAGCCTTACCGTGTTGCAGATGCAGCGCGAGGAAGTGAAGCTGGAAGATGTGTTTAAAAAGCTGACGAAGAAATAATCGGTTAAAGATGCGCAGGCTGCTGCTGAAAAACGTGCGGCGATAAACATATTCCCGGCCCGGTTGTTTTTCATGTGTTTGTTCCTGTTGTATTTCAAAAGATGAAATCCATGGATACTGCACTTCCTGCCGACCTGCTCGCCGAATTTTACCGGGCAAATAATCTTCCCGCTGATGGTGGCCAGTCGAGCCCATTTGTAAAAATTCAGCTCACCTCCAAAATCGTCCTCTACTTTCCGAATTTTGATTCCCGGCGTCGTGCTGTTTTGCGGCACGATGTGCATCACATGCTAACCGGTTATTCGGCTGCATCGCTTGCCGGCGAAAGTGAAATCAGCGCTTGGGAAATTGCATCGGGCTGCACGCGTTACTCGGCTGCGTTTTTTATTAATACGGCAGGTCTTTTATCCGGTTTGCTCTGGAATTTCCGGAACGGTTTGCGTGCCTTTGCCCGCGGCCGCCGCACGCGCAACCTCTATCGCGATACGTTAACGGAAGACGCTTTTTTACACACGCCGGTTGATGCACTTAAAAAACACCTGCTGCTCGATATCCATCCGAAGGAAACCCGCCCCGGTATTGGTGATGCGTTGCTGTACATCGGTTTTATTGTGTTCGGTATTTTATATTCGCTGCTGATTATTCCGCTCCTGTTTTTTGTGCTCGGTTATACCGTTTATATTTTAGTTTCGGGTAAAGACGAACAAGCGGGAAGTTGATTTGTTATATACACAGACGCGTCAGTTACCAGTTCAATTCACCATTTCCAAAACGGTTGTATTATGGAAACTGTTGCCCCCCGCGATCTGCTCCAAAATTTTTACATCGCAAACAAATTGCCCCCGCTCGGCGGCATTACCGATCCGATTGTACGCATTGAAATTGCTCCCGGTTTTGCACTGTACATTCCCAACTTCGATGCACACCGTATGGCGGTAATCCGTCATGATGTACACCACCTCGTTACCGGGTATTCCGCTTCCACACTGGCCGGCGAAAGCGAAATCAGTGCCTGGGAACTGGCTTCAGGTTGTAAAACCTATTGGGCGGCTACGGTCATCAATATGTATTGCGCCATGATCGGTGTACCGTTTAACCTGCGGAACCTGCTGAACGCATTTACACGCGGCAGGCGGACAAAAAACCTCTACAACAAAGAACTGACGAAACAGGAATTTCTGCACATGCCGCTGGAAGAACTGAAACACCGCCTGCTGCTCGATGTGCATCCTGCCGATGTAAAACCCGGTGCCGGCGATGTGTTTCGTTTTGTGTTGTTTGTGCTTGCCGGCACACTTTATTGTTTACTCACGTCGTGGATGGCGGTGGTGGTTGCGCTGTATTCGCTTTACGTGGTGGTGTTCCGCCGGTACCCGGTTCCGAACCGGAACTGATTTACCTGGGGCATTGCCCGGCCGATCAAATTGCATCCGGTTTGTGTTGTCGCCTAACCCCTGAAACCTGCGGAACGACAATACTATATCGTATATAATGTTTCTGAAACTTTGATTTTACATTATTTCTTTGTAAAGTTGTGACAGCAAACATGACCCACAACTACACAACCATCGCACGGACAGCTATGCTGTTCCTGCTTCTCGGCACATTAAACACCGCCTGCGGCACCGCAGATGAGAAAAATAAGGCGGGCGACAGCATACACGATACTGCAACCGGCAGCACTACTACTGCTGGTTCTGAAGTCCGTGACAGCGCAGCCCAAACCGCACCGGCACCAGTAATTGAAGCTGTCGTTTTTGAAGTGCGCGGCAGCAGCAATCGCATCGAAGGTTATGGATACGACCTTGTAATTAACGGCAAAAAAACCGTGCACCAGCCCATGATTCCGGCAGTACAGGGCAACAAAAGTTTTGCAACGGAACAGGATGCAAAAGCCGTTGGTGAACTGGCCGCTGCGCGGATGCGCAAAACTGGCGATCTGCCAACAATAAGTGTGAAAGATCTTGACAGTCTGAAAATAACCTACCATTAAGCCAATGAAAAAACTACTACACGTTTTAGTATTCACCCTTGCTGTTACTTCGGCTGTTGCGCAGGCGCAGTATGGCTGGGTCGAAAAATCCATGTTTGGTGGGGTGGCGCGTCACCGCTGTGTCGGGGTGAGCATCGGCTCGCGCGGATACATGGGACTCGGGCACGTGAACTCCATTACCAATATCGCTTACCAGGACTGGTGGGAATATGATCCCGGAACGGATACCTGGGCGCAGAAAGCAAACTTTCCGGGCGGCGATCGTTATCACTCCGTTGGTTTTGCCATCGGACAGTACGCTTACGTGGGCATGGGGCGCGATGAAATCGGTAACAATTACAAAGACCTGTACCGTTACGATGCAGTAACCAACACGTGGAGCACCATGACCAGTCTGCCCGGTCCGAACCGGCGCGGCGGGGTTGCGTTTGCGATTAACGGAAAAGGCTACGTGGGCACCGGTTCGGGCCTTGCCGATTTTTACGAATACGATCCGGCCACCAATGCATGGACTGTTAAAGCTTCTATTCCGGGACCGGGTCGCACTTCGGCAATCGGTGTGGCGGTAAATGGCAAAGGCTACATCGGAACCGGTGATGTCGGCGGACCTTCAACGGATCTCTACGAATACAACCCGGCAACCAACACCTGGGTAACATGTACCCCGCTGCCCGGCCTTGCGCGCATGGAATCGTGCGGGTTTGAGCTTAACGGCGATCTGTACATTGCAACCGGTGATGATTATTCAAGCGGAACAAATTACCAGGATGTGTGGTGTTACAAACCATCCACCGGCACGTGGCTGCAGCTTGGCGATTTTGCGGGTGCTGCGCGTCGTTACATGACGAGTTTCACCATCGGCGGAAGAGCATACACCGGGCTCGGCACGAGCGGTATCAACTACAAAGACCTGTGGGAATTCGGTTCGCTCAGCAGCGTGGAAGAACCGGTTTCGCCGATTGAACAATTACTCATTTTTCCGAACCCGGTTGCCGCAGCAGGAACAACAACATTGCAGTGGAAAAAATACATCACTGAAGGCGAACTGCTGCTGATTGATATGAACGGCAGGCTTGCAAAAACGATCAGCAACATCAGCGGAACATCCGTAAGCGTTTCCGCCGAAGGCCTTGCTGCAGGAACGTATTTCTTACAACTGCGCGGCGAAAACGGAACACTTGCAAACGGTAAAATCTTGGTACAATGAAAAAACTAACCATCACCTTACTGCTTGCCTTGTTTGCAGTTACCGGATTTGCGCAGGGTTCGAATGTGTGGATGAAAAAAAACGCATTCTCCGGTTCGAAACGTTCGCGCTCGGTTAGTTTTGCAATCGGCAGCCGCGGTTACATTGCCTGCGGTGAAGATACTGCGGATGTAATGCTGAACGATTTGTGGGAATACGATCCGGGCACCGACAGCTGGGCACAGAAAGCCAGTATGCCCGGCGTGGGCCGGCGCGACGCAGCATGTTTTGTAATCGGCAGCCGCGCGTATGTAGGTACCGGAATTGATGCCGCTGAATCGTGGTTCGGCAATGCACTTGCCGATATGTGGATGTACGATCCTTCCACCAATACGTGGACAACACGCGCAGCCTTCCCCGGAAACGGCGGATTCGGCATGTATTTTTCCACCGGATTTTCTATCAATGGCAAAGGTTATTTTTCATGCGGCAAATACAATTCCTCTTTTTATTCCAACCAGTTGTGGGAATATAATCCGAATACCAACACGTGGCTGCAGAAAGCCAATTTTCCCGGCGGCACACGTTATGCGCAGGCCAGCTTTGCCATCGGCAATTACGGGTATGTAGGTTTCGGAACGGATGAAAACTGGTTTGTAAATGAATTTTACCGTTACGATCCCGCGTTGAATGTGTGGCAGCAGCTTTCGTCCGTTCCTGCATCACCGCGTTTTGCGGCTTCGGGATTTGCAATCGGTAATTATGGCTACTTCTGTTTCGGAACAGACGGCGGATATAAAGAAGATTTATACGAATACGAAGTAGCCACCGACAACTGGTGGGTAAAAGCACCGTTCGGCGGACAGCATCGCCGTTCGGCCGCGGCCTTTGTAATCGGCGGAATGGCGTATGCGGGAACCGGCAAAGGATTCACCGGCAGCCGCCGCGATTTCTGGATGTATGTGCCTTCGTACACCGGTATTACCGAAACCAATTTACAAACCAGCGGCATGAGCGTAGCGCCCAACCCGGTGAATGAATCAACGCAAATTACAATTGCAGAAAACCTGCTGCAAAACGAAGATCACCTGCGCCTGGAGGTGTATGACCTGCGCGGACAACTGATCCGTTCGGAACCGGTTACAGCATCGTTTACATTTCACAAAAACGAATTGGCAACCGGAACGTACCTGTTGCGCCTGGCGGCCGACAGCCAAACATTTGCACCGCTGAAAATTTCAATCCGTTAAACCCGCAACACTGCTTATATGAACCTGAAAAATACATTCACTTTTTTTGCCGCACTTGCATTTGCGGTTTCACTTTCAGCGCAGGGCGCATGGAATTACAAACCGCTGTTTCCTGGCGGTCCGCGTTCGGCCTGTGTAGGTTTTGCGGTAGGAACCGGTGCGTTTGTGGCACTCGGGGTTGACAGCAACTCGTTCAAACGCAGCATGCATGCCTATAACAGCACAACCAATTCGTGGACGCAGATGCAGAGTCTCGGCGGCGCCACCGGGAACGGGCTTGGCCGCAATGTGGCGGTTGCATTTGTAATCGGCAGCAAGGCATACGTGGGTACCGGGCAAGGTTCCAATCCGTTTTATGATGACTGGTGGGAATACGATGCAGGCACCGATGTGTGGACGCAGAAAGCAAACTTTACACCGGGCGGACGTCGTTCGGCTGTTGCCTTTGCACTGGGAACCAAAGGCTATGTGTGCGGCGGACAGGATGTGGCGTTTACGCTGAAAAATGATTTGTGGGAATATGATCCGGCATCGAACACGTGGACACAGAAAGCCAACTTTCCCGGAACCGCGCGCCGCCTGGCAGTTTCATTTGTGGCCGGCGGAAAAGCGTTTGTGGGTTCGGGCGATGACGGTGCATTCAAAGGTGACTTTTACGAATACAACAGCAGTACGAACACGTGGACTGCAAAAGCTACATTTCCGGGCACACCGCGTTACGGCGCAACAGCGTTTGGAATTGGTACAGCAGGTTATTTCGGTTGCGGATACGACAATACGTTAACCAACCGCAAAGATTTCTGGAAATACGATCAGCCCACCAACACGTGGACGCAGATCAACAACTTCGGTGGTTCGCCCCGCGCAAACGCAATTGGTTTCAGTAATGCAACAGTAGGTTACGTGGCCTGCGGTTACGACGGCAACATTAACCTGGATGAGTTCTGGGAATTTGATCCCACCTACACCGGCATTACGGAACAGGATGCGAACGGCATTACAGTAAACACGTATCCAAACCCGGCCAGCAGCGAAATCAACTTTGCGTTTGATAACGCATTGCTCACACAGCACCACAACCTGCGTATTACGCTCGTTGATCTGCAGGGCCGCATCGTGCGTAATGAAAATGTAACGGAATCCACCATAACACTCACACGCGATGCACTGCCCGGTGGTATTTATGGGTATGTTGTATCTGCAGGTGAACAGGAACTGAAAGCGGGGAAGATTATTTTCCGATAAATATCGTACATCGCTATTGTTGATTTTGATTTGCGATTTTTGATTTATTTGATCCAGGAAATCAAAAATCGCAAATCAAAAATCTAAAATCCGTTTACCAAACTCCCTATACCAGAAAACAAAGTATCTTCCGGAAACATATGCGATAAGTATGGGGCATTTAAAAACGCTTTCATCCGCTTCCACGCGTCCGATGGTTTACCTGTCTGTTTTGGGGTTAAACGGAATGAATGCCTGGATAATTTTATTCGGAAAAATCCCCGCAACGGATTGCGCCGCAGTTGTGACCATTTTATTTGCTTTTTCAGCAACTCAACTGTTTTTTAGTTATCGTTATTATGTGGAAGTGGCCTTTGATGCGGCCTCCGGTGAATTGCATATTAAACGGCTATTCGGGCAAAACAGCCTGGTAATTCCCAGGGAACAAATTGTGTCATTGCAAAAATGGGGAATTTCGTTTTCCAGAACCATTCGCCTGCGATACAATTGGCCGGGCAAAAAGAGCGGTGTGTTTTTCTTTACCCTGAAATGGGGAGCCGACGATCTGCTGCGCCAGGTAACCGGGTGAAAATTCAAAACTTCTTTTGTAACTTTATGTTGCAAAACAAAAAAAATGACAACTACGCAGTTGAAAAAACAGATTGCAACCTATATCAATCACTTTGATGATGATCAACTGGAAGCAATATTAAAAGTGGCGCAGGTATTGGATAAAGAAATCCCTGATTATGCTTTGACAGAAAAGGAATGGGCAGAAACGGAGAAAAACTTTGCCGAAATGAAAAGCGGAAAAGTAAAAGGTATTCCGGCAGATAAGGCATTGAAAATGTTAAAAGCAAATCTTGCCCGCAAGAAAAAATGAGCCTTGCAATTATTTTACACCCGCGTGTTATTACAAAGTTGAAGGAGGCTTCGGTCTATCTTGAAAATGCCCGTGTTGGTTACGGTAACGTCTTTCTGGATGAGTTAGATAAGAGTTTAAAACATATCAGCAACTACCCCCTTGCGCAGCAGTTAGTCCGCACCCATTTCAGGCGATACATGATCGGGCGGTTTAAGTACATGTTGATTTACACGGTGCATAATGATTCAATTAATGTAACCAACCTGGTTCATGCAGAAGCGCACCCGAAAAAACGATTCATGAAATAGTTCTTTGTCTTTTGACGTATGTTATTACGTTGTAAGTCTGATTTTAACTTTATTAATTACTTGCTTCTCTCGATGAGCTCTTCTCGTTGTTTCAAAATGAGGTTCATCGCTATTGTTGATTTTTGATTTACGATTTTTGATTTACATGATCGAAGAAGTCAAAAATCGCAAATCAAAAATCTAAAATCCGTTTAGCCAACTCCATTTACCGGTAATCCCCTGCCTGTCGTTTTGCTGCTTGCAAATGCGGGATAAAATTTCATTTCCTGATCAATTAAAACAGGTATAAATACGGAATCGCATCGCCAAAATAACAGTACATTTGGCTTAACCAAAACCTGGTTTAATCAATACTACACGCTTAAACTCTTCCTGATGAATAAACAACAGAAAAAAGAATTGCTTGCTTTGCTGCAGACTGCAATTGAGATTGAATACAGTACGATTCCGGTGTACCTGAATACGTACTATTCAATTAACCGTCTGCCTGCTTCCGGACTTCCAAAGCAGATGTCGCAGGAGCGCAAAGACACCATCAGCAAATTTGCCAATGAGGCCGGCGGTCTCGTAATGAGTATTGCTGTTGAAGAAATGTTACACATGTCATTGGCGGGAAACCTCATCCGCTCACTCGGTGGTATGCCCGACCTGAATGTGTACAAAGAAAAATCAACCGTGTATCCGACACCGCTGCCGGGTATGAACCCGAAGTTTAATCCCATACCCGGACAGAAACCGCCGTTCCAGGTTCCGCTCGGTAAACTTTCGCAGAGCCAGTTGCAGTTTTTTATGGGCATTGAAACTCCCATGCAAGCAGATGCACCGGGGCAGGGCAAAAACTGGAACACCATCGGGCAGGCGTATAAATACATCGGTGAGTTTATTGAAAAGCATTGCGACGACAGCGATTTCTGCCATTCCGATAATCAGTTGCTTCCCAAAACCGGTTTTTATGTGCCGAACAATGTGGATACGATCTATCCCCAAAATCCGAACTGGGACAAACAAAAAACAAAACCGGTACTAGATCCGTCGCACCGCGGCGCACACACCGCACAATATCCGAACAAACACGACAGCGGCCACCTCGTGAATATTGACAGTGTGAAAAAAGCACTGCTTGCCATTCACTACATCTGTGAACAAGGCGAAGGCACCAATGCAACGACCAAATGGGCCGATCCTGCGCAGCTGGAAGAAACACACTGGTACAAATTCAGTGAGCTGCACCGCCGCATCGGTGAATTCAGCGCAACAGAACAGGCGTATTTTGTGTATGATTTTATGCTGAATCCGACGCGCAAAAAGATTGAATCCGCAATTAAAAAAGGACCCAATCCGGCTGCTGCTCCTGCACTGCTTGCATTGGTTGACCTGGGTAATGCCATCTTTACCTACATTTTTCAGATGGTGCAGGCCAGTTATACGTTATCGGGCGATGCGCAGCACATGATGTTTAACATCGGTGTACACAAGGCCATGATTTTTGTAATGGACAAAGTGGTGGGAGCAACCCGTTACTACCACATAACCGGCAACGGCAGCAGCGGCAACGGAACCGGGCAGGCACTTTCGCCTTCGTACGAATATTATCCGTTCCGCAGCCTGAAAACAGCGAAAGAAGAAATGATCGCGCTTTTCCATAAAGCACCTGCCGATTTTCAATCGTCGAATGGCAACATTCTGCAGCGCATGAGCGATCTGCCTTCGCTTGATATAACAAATAACATTATTCACTTCACACCTCCGGCTGCTGAAGCCATTGTGGTTAATCCTTCCTGATACACCATGAGCAACAAGAAAAAAACGGCTCCGGCCAAGACCAAAAAAACGCCGGATGTGGAAATGAAAACTGCATTTCCGCTTGAACTGCATTCCTGTATGGGCCTCAATGCCTGCAAGGGACACGACCGTTTCGGAACCAATTCGTGTGCAGGCACAGGCATGTGTGCCACCGCGCAGGCGCACAGCTGCCACACCAACAACAATTGCCGCGGCCAGGGTGGCTGCGGGTTGTACGGCAACGGCGAAGAACAGGATAATCCGGCAAACAACCCATGCGCGTGGCAGGGTTCGTGTGCTGTTCCGATTAATGCGGAACGTTTTTCCACCACCGGCCCGAATAAAGGGAAAAGTGTATGGGTACGTGCACGCGTGCTTTTCGAACAACGAATGAAAGCCGCGAAACGCCAGTACGGCCCTTCGCCGGAGGAGTTTGGCCCGCCGGCTGAACTGCTGTCGAAATGGATTAACGAAGAAACCGGAAACTGCGGCTACACCGCCTGCGGCGCAAGCGGTTTGAGCGGAGGCGGAAGCTGTTCATGAGTGCGGACAAAAACAATTTTACATACACAGCGGAAGTACATGGCCTGCCCGATCTCGGGTTAGGGCTCGGGCTGCGCCATGTGCATTTTGATTATATTCTTTCCAACACGCCCGAAGTACAGTGGTTCGAAATTATTTCCGAAAACTTTATGTTTTCGAAAGGAAAACCACGCCACATGCTCAGGCAGATTGCGGAAAAATACCCGGTTGTGATGCACGGTGTTTCGCTTTCTGTCGGCAGCATGGATCCGCTGGACTACGAATATTTATCGGCGCTGAAAACGCTGGCGGAAGAAATACGTCCGGCGTGGATCAGTGATCACCTGTGCTGGACAGGCGTGCTGGGAACTAACACACACGACCTGCTGCCGCTGCCGTTAACCGAAGAAACGCTGAAACATACCGTGAGCCGTATAAATGATGTGCAGGCCTTTCTCGGTCGTCCGGTGTTGCTCGAAAATCCGAGCACGTATTTGGCGTTTAACAGCTCGACCATTCCGGAAGAAGAATTTCTGACAGCGCTTACTGCGCAAACCGGTTGCGGATTGTTGCTTGATGTGAATAACTGTTTTGTAACCTGTTTCAACAACGGCCTTGATCCAGAAAAATACATCCGCGCACTTCCGCACGACAAAATCAAACAGATCCACCTGGCCGGTCATCAGCATTGCGGCACGCACATTATTGATACGCACGACCATCCGGTGGTGGAACCCGTATGGGAATTGTACCGGCTGGCGTGGCAGCTCACCGGTGGTGTGAGTACGCTGCTCGAATGGGACAGCAACATTCCGCCTTTTGAACAGTGTGTGGATGAACTGTACAAAGCAAAAAAATTCTGGCAGGGTGCGTTCAGCCGCGAAATTCTTGACCGGCAGTTGAAACCGCAGCCTGCAGAGGCATTGTCCACACCCATTGATTTTATATTGCCTGAAGTGATGCACGATGTGATAAATGTTGATCCTGATCTGACGCAGTAAACGGATAAAAATGAAACAGGATCAATTGCACGATTTACAGCAATGGATGCAGCAGGCACTTGTTACCCGCGGCGAATCGGCAACCACAGAAACGATTGAACAATATATTGCTGCTTCGCCAACGTTAACACCGGCACAACGGCTTGCAATTTATCAGCGCGGTTATTATGCGCGCCTGCTGCAATGCCTCGAAGGGCAGTTTAAAGCACTGCATCAGACACTCGGTGCGGAACTGTTCCGCGATTTCGGTGAAGAATACCTGCGCGAATTTCCGTCAGCGAGCCCGACACTGGGAAACCTCGGAAGTTCCTTTGTTACCTTTTTACAAAACAACCGGCCGGACAAAGATGCGCCCGAAACATGGGTGGATTTTATGATTGACCTCGCCCGTTTTGAGTGGGAACTGTATCAGCTTTTTGATGCAGCAGGTGCCGAAGAAACCGGCTATGCCACAACGGATGCGCCCGATGAACAGCTTGTGCTTCAGCCTGCGCTGCGAATGCTGCAGCTTTCGTTTCCGGTAGGAGCCTATTATCACGCGGTGATAAAAAACGAAGCCCCGGAACTGCCGGAGTCTGAAGACAGCCGCGTGGTGCTGGTGCGCACCGGTTACCGCATTGCCATTTTAAACCTGACACCGGCCCAGTATTGTTTTTTGCAGCACATGCAGGCCGGCGAACAGGTAAACGATGCACTTGCAAAAACAGCAGAAACGTTTGGAGTGAATGAAGCCGATGCACAACTATACTGGCAGAAATGGAAAACAGTGTGGATGAATTGGGGACTATTTGTGACCTGAGCAAAAAAGTTGTTGCCGGGCCTTTGTTCACCTGGTTATTTGTCCGCACCAAATAGTCGTTTGTACTTATTAAGTATTCCTTCAGCCGAATTAAGAAAGTGTTATTCCTGTTTCGTTGGTATTCTTTGTAGCTTGAAACTGTTTAACAGTTCAATACAGCTACAATGAAACACAATTCCATTTTACTCGCTTGCCTGTTCGGTTTTATTTTTTCTGCGACCGGACAAATTCCATATACCGCGTTTGAAAAACAGGTGAATGCGGAAGGCTTCAGCAGCGAGCCATTTGCGCGTACGTCGCAGATTCAGCAAACATGGGCCACATTGGTGGCTGCAAATGCCAACATTGGTTCACTCGGTGATGCGGATATGCTTTTTCTGCGCATGGACGACCAGGGCAATGTGCTTGCCGACCGGCAGATCGGTGAAGGCAATTATCACGACATTGCCAAAGAAGTGGTGTGGTACGATGCGCATTATTACGTTACCGGCTACACACGCAATACCGATACAGCGAGTACTCCGACATTTACCTCGTTCATCATCAAACTCGATTCGAACCTGAATATGGTGTGGCAGAAGAACTTTATATTCCCTGCACCGGCCGAAATTTATTCCAACAGTATTGTGGTTTCACAAAACAATACATTGCTGCTGAGCGGACAACTTTACGACGGTAGCGAATGGAATTCATTCATCCTGCGCACCGACACAGCTGGAAATCTTCAGTGGTTTAAACAATACAGTTCGCCCTCTTCGCTGATCCCGATGCACATGATGTGTGTGCGTGAAATGGGAAACGGTGATCTGATGGTCTGCGGCGCTTCTTCGGCCGGGTTCCAGGTCATTCTTCCTTTTGCCTGTCGTTTTGATGCGTCCGGAAATTTTATCTGGGGCAAACGATTTAATACACCGCCCAATTTTCAGAACTCGGATTTCTTTTACATCCATGAAGTATCAACAGGCAATGTGTTGCTTGCCGGGAAAACCGATTTTGCAGGAGCTGGCAATATGGATTTTTTTGTGGTCAGTGTTTCCGATTCGGGAAGTGTAAACTGGGCAAAAACGTATGGCAAAGACCAGATAGACTGGCTCTTCGGCGCAGCGTATGATGCACAGGCCGGTGAACTGGTTATGACCGGGCACAGCGGTTCGTTCACGCCTTCGTCAGGAACCATGCGCGGACTGGTTATGCAGATTAACCCGGTAAGCGGCGCACTTGTAAGTTCACGGCTGGTTGGTGATACACTGGCTTCGTATCCGCTTTCGCTATATAACACCAATCGCCTTGGTAATACGGCACGTTTTGTTACCGGTACTATGGGTTCGCCTTCGGATAAACTGTATGTAGCCGGAACCGACAATAACTTGCAGAGCTGGTGCCATACCATTAATGTAAATCCCCTGGAAACAAACATCACTTCAGCCACCAGCAGTTTCACAGTAAATATAACTTCGCCGAACCCGGTAATGAACGGGAACAAACTGGGCGATACGAATTTCAACAGCACATCGTTGTTATGCAGCAGTCCGCTGGTTGTTACAGAACAGCAGCAGGAAAGGGGAACACTGCGCATCAGTCCTAACCCGGTAGTTGCCGGAGCAGCAGGTGAGGGTTTAACGATTAAACTTCCCACAGGTTTTGTGCCTGAACAGGTAGAACTATTCGATCTCACCGGACGCCAGGTTTTGCAGCAGGCCTGGAGCGGAAATGTGATCATACTCCCGGAAGACATGGGCAGTGGATTGTATTTTTTACATGTTAAAAATGATTTTACTCAGCTGCAGGCACGATTAATCATTCAGCACTGAAGTTGATTTGCGATTTTTGATTTACATGATCGAAGAAATCAAAAAGCGCAAATCAAAAATCTAAAATCAGTTTACCAAACTTCTTTGACCGGTAATCTCCATTTTCACTAACTTCACCCGATGAGCAAAACGCAGCTTCCCGGGAAAGTGATTGCATACTATGCGCTCGGCATGATGGGCTGGAGTATTTTGAACAACATCATCGCAGTGATGATCAATTACTTTTACCTGCCGCCGGCTGACAGTGGTTTGCACGAGTTGCTGCCCAACGCACCCATCCTGGTTTTGTTTAATGTGCTCTCGCTTATTTTAATGGGCAGCCGTCTTTCCGATGCGATTTTCGATCCGTGGATTGCACACCGCAGCGATGTGAGTACAAATAAGGCCGGGCGGCGGATTCCGTTCCTGCGTTGGTTTGCGTTGCCCGCAACGGTGTTCTGCGCGCTGGTTTTTCTTCCGCCGGGCGATGCGCCTGGAGCAGCAAATGTAACGTGGCTTGCAGTGATGGTGGTGGGTTATTTTCTCTGCGCAACCGCGTATGTCATTCCATTTAATGCGCTGCTGCCCGAACTCGCGCGCGATCCGGAAGCGAAACTGCGCCTTTCGTCGTTTCAGTCGCTGGGATTTGTGGCGGGCATCATTATTTCATCCACCGTTCCTGCGCTGGCCAACGCGCTCGAAAGCCTTGCGGGCGAACGTGAGCTGGCGGTGCAGCTGGCGATATGGCTGCTGGCAGCGGTGGGCGGCATCTGTATGTTTGTGCCTGCATTTACAATAAACGAAAAAGCATTTTCCGTTTCGCACCCGGCGCACGAACCCTTCTGGCCCGCACTGCGCGAAGCCCTGCGCAACCGCAACTTTGTGATTTTTATCGCGGCCGATTTTGCGTACTACATGGCCGTTGCCATCATCGTAAGCAGCCTTATGTTTTATGTTACCGTGCTGCTCGGCCTGCCCGAAGCCATGGGCCCGCTGGTGATGGGCGTGATGGTGCTGGTGTCGCTGGTGTATTACATTTTTATCCGCAAACTGGTGAACCGCTTCGGGAAAAAGAAACTGGTGGTGTTTTCGTTTTTCCTTATGGTGCTTATTTTTTCCGGCATTTATTTTTACGGCCGTTATGCTTCCGGAACGGCGCAGGGACTTGCATCGCTGCTCATCGCACAGCCTGAAGCATACAGCGGCACTTCGCTGCTGCAACTGCTGGCGCTCGGCATCTTTTTTTCATTGCCGCTTGCACTGCTCGGCATATTGCCCAATGCCATCATCGCCGAAATTGCCACGGCCAGCGCCGAAAAAACGGGCGAATACAAAGAGGGCATGTATTTCGCGGTACGTTACATGTTTGTAAAACTCGGGCAAACCGCGGGCTACGCGCTTTCCGCTTCGCTGCTGTTACTCGGAAAAGATGCAGGCGATGATTTCGGCATCCGCCTCACCGGTATCTGCGGCGCGGTACTGTGCCTGCTGGCAGGACTTATTTTCCTGAAATACCGGGAACAACATTAGGCCATTCAGCCTCATTGTTCTTTTACTTCGACGTACAGTGTGTCGGAATTTAATCCCGTAAAAATTCCGTACCCGTTTACAATGCTTGTAGATGGATTTGTTAAGTTCTGGGAGCTGGTGCTGTTGTTGTCATATAATGTTGCATAGTCCGGTAACACATGATAGAGTGTGATTCGGTGTGTGCCATAATACTGAAACTCCATTGCACGGATTTCTTCAACTGCCAGGTTGGTGGGAGATTTGCGGAATCTGTTCCCGGGAGGGGGATCATCTCCAAAATCACGAATGGGATCCAGGGTTGTTTCTATATTTTCTACTAAAATAAGATAGTACGAGCCATCATTGTTTGTCCAGTTTATTTCAATCGGCTCGGGCATTGTCATTGGGCCGGGAAAGCCGCCTGATGTGTCAACTCGTTCAATGAAAATTTCAGTTGCTGACTGCGTCATGTTTAAGGGTTTGGCGGGTATATAGGTATATGCGGTGACTGTTTTCGAATTGAACTGAAAAGAAAGGTTGTAGTGCTCTCCTGCTGCAATTATTGTTGAACTGTCAATGTAATTGCCATCGCCAAGTGATGTCAGCGTATGCGTGGCGCTGTTGTGTTCTGCGGTTATGGTAAGATTATTAAGATCATCTTCAGAATAGGTTACTGTACCGGCAAATGGAATCTGGCGGCTGATCTTTACAGTAAGATAGTTTCCGGGCTCCAGGTAGGATTCTATAATTGGTGAATCGGTAAATTCGGAAACTTCTTCCTTTTTACAGGATGTGAAGCTTAAAAAGTACATACACAGGACGAGCAGGAAAAACGTTCTTTGGGATACTGTTTTTCCGATGTGAATGAGTATAAACAAACCGTTTTTCATTAGCGTAGTTTTAATGATAAGGTGATATTGGGTGTTATGCCGAGATAGTTAACACTGGTTTCAATTACTTCTCCTTCTTCTATGGAATATTGTTTATACCAGGTGTTGGTACGGTTATACACGTTGAAAACAGAGAAACCGATGTAACCGATCTCTCTTCTTTTTCTGTCGCCTTTCGATCCCTTCAGGAGTTTGTAATTGGCAGAAATATCAGCACGGTGGTAATCCGGAAGACGCAGGCTGTTTTTGGATGTAACGGTGAAAAAATCCTGCGTTGATGCATCAAGCAGGGTTATGCTGTATGCTCCTGAAGGAGCAGTGTATGGACGACCTGTTGCATACACCCATGTGGCAGAAAAATCCCAGCGCCTGTATTTGTACAGTGCAACTATTTTGAATTCGTGTGTTACATCCTGGTTGGCGGGATAATAGGAATCGGAATAAATTGCAAACCTGTTTCTCGCTTCCCCGAGGGTATAACTGATCCAGCCATTGAATTTTCCGGATTTTTTCTGCGCCAGGAATTCTATTCCCCGGGCATATCCGTTACCGCTAAAAAAGTTTTCAGAATAACTGACGCCGCCGGGACTGGCATTGAACCGTAATGAATACTCGGTAATGTTTTCGATTTCTTTATAGTATGCTTCGGTACTGAACAGGTAATTGTTTGTTTCGTATGATATACCGCCAATGTAATGAATGGCTGAACTCACCGGCACAGAATTGCCGTCCGAAAGCAACCAGAAATCTTTACTTCCGGAAAGAATATCTTCACGTGTTACACGGTTTGCAAACTGGTAGTACCTGCCTGTGGCGCCTTTAAGCGTCAGCCTGTCGGTTACGTTTACCGAGAGTGATGCTCTTGGTTCGTGGTAGAGTTGACCGGTTGTTTCAAAATAACTTGTCCTGATGCCCGGCACAAACTGCACCCTGTTTTTGAACAACCTGAATTTGTTTTGAAGGTATGCGCCTGTGAGATACGCTTTGTTCTGTTTATCCAGTACGGTGGTTGTGTCGTTTTGTGCGTAGGTGTAATTGATATCGAAATAGGTTCCGAATACACCGGCCTGGAGCTGGCTGAAGTTAAACAGGTCCCATTGGTAATCGGATTTGAGGCTGTAATCTTTAAGGTCGTTGTTTTCAAAAATCCCGTTGCTGGAAGTGGTTTCTTCTCCGCCGGAATTTGTAACGGTGCGTTCCTGGGAGCGATCCCTGTCGCTGTAATAATTGGAATAACTCAGAACAGTATTGCCGTAAAATTTGTCGGACCATTTGCGCGACCATTTTAAGCTGCTGCCTGTGTTTCCGTATTTGGTAAGATCAGTTGAGCTTATGCTGAAATTGGAATTGTTTGAACCGAATGATGGAGCGCTGAAGGATGTGCTGTTGTCGAGTTTGTCTGTACCGTTAAAAATACTGAATGAAATAATGTCCCTGTCGTTAGGTTTATAAGTGAACTTGCCATTCAGGTCGTAAAAGAATGAGGTGACTTTTGTTTCCATCTGGCGCGGTCCCATTCCTCCGGGGCCACCGGTGGGTTGCGGAGAGCCGGTAGCGTTTTCCGAACGGTTGTTGAAACTTTCAAAGATCTTGTTGTAGATAGGACCTTTGTATGACCTGCGAAAAGCGAATACGGAAGAGAATTTATTTCCGACGGGAACTTCAGCAAATATATTCATACTGAGCAAACTGAAATCGCCACCGATGTTGAATTTGTTCTGATTTCCTTCTTTGCCGGTAATCTCTGTAACACTTGACAGCCTGCCTCCAAAGCGCGATTCGAAACCGCCTTTGTATAACTGGACATCTTTCAAAGCGTTTGAGTTAAATGCGCTGAAGAACCCGTATAAGTGATCAACATGGTAAACTGTAAAACCATCATACAGTACCAGGTTTTGGTCCGGAGTTCCTCCGCGAACATAAAGGCCTGATGAAGATTCGTTGGAAGCACTTACACCGGGCATTAACTGGAAAGAGCGCATCACATCCCGTTCACCCAGGTTTGGAAGCTGTTCCAGCTTTTTGGGTGTCATCTTAATTACACTTACATCTTCTTTTTTAGAAAGAAGCACATCCTCGCGCACGGCAATAATGCTTACTGCCTGCAGTGTTTGTGAGGAAGGATTGAGCTCAATGATAAAATTCTTTTTATTGATCATCGGGGTCAGGTAAACATCTGTTTTTTCATAACCCACATACTGTACCGTAAGCGTAGCTGTATCGGTTGGTATTTTCTGAAACGTAAAATAACCGTCGGCATTGGATGAAACACCTTTGGTCGTGTTTTTAATCTGTATGGATGCAAATGGAAGCGCCTCGCCGGTTGAACGATCTTTAATGATACCGGTTAATGTAAAGTCAAATGTTTGTGGCGGGCCAAAATAAGTTTTCACCGCTTTTGAATTGGGTTTTGCATTCGTTTCTGTATCCTCTTTTTTATCCTCTTCTATATAAAAGGTGCCGTATTTATCGTCTTCATCTTCTATGGGATCTTCGATAATTGTATTTTCCTTAAAGTCTTCTGTGATTGTATTGTTTTGCACCGTCAGGCCAGTACTGTCTGTTTTTTCCGCCAGCCGGATATTTTTAAATGTTTTTTGCAGTTTCACCGATTCAATATCCGATTGCCTGATGTTTTTATCATTCACCTGTAAAAACAGGTTCGCCCGGCCATAGGTATAATTGTATGTCAGCAGACTTGCAAGCGCTTCAATGCATCTGAGCTTTTCGGTGCCGCTGCTGCCCCGGTTAGGCACATATACAAACATGTAATTGCTGAACTGCGGAAGGTTTTTCAGGGTGTCTTTTTCAAGCGCCTCCTGTGCCGTTTTACCTTCACCGGCAATGATAAAAATAAAGGGACGTTTCAGGTTTTCATAATCGTTGTTTGGTGCGTAACAAGTATAATGGATGTAACATACATTGCCTGTCGAATTAAACATGTATTCTTTCTGGGCTTTTGCCTGTTGCGCCGTAAGCAAAAAGAACACCATGTGTATTAGTGATACGATTGCCCTGTTTTGTATTTTCATTGTCATTTGAGTCATTATATGATGAATGACGCTCAAAAGTATGTGCAGTACAGCCCGTAAGGAAAGGGAATAGAAGTTAACCGGGAAAGTATAGAAGATCGGGCTGAAATTACCGCCGGGTTTATCAATCGACGGGTTGTTTTGCAATTATTACCGCTGCATCTTATCAGGTAACGGATTTACCGCTTATGAATTCCTGGAATTTGGATTTATACTGGTCCGCAATACTGATTTGTACACCGTTGCTCATGTGGACCCGGCCACGTTCAACAGATTGAATGTTATGCAGCGAAACAGTAAAAGAGCGGTGAATACGCATGAATAATCCGGGATCAAGTTCGCTTTCAAGTGTTTTAAGGCTCAGCAGGGTAAGAACAGGTTTGGGCTGGTTTTTCAGCCAGATTTTAATGTAGTCTTTAAGCCCTTCAAAGTATATAACTTCGTTCAGTTCAATCTTTACCTGTTTGTATTCTGATTTTACAAATATGAATTCTTTGCCTGCGGTTATTTCCGGTTCCCTTATCGCTTCAAACCATTCTTTTGCACGCAGGGCTGCACAATAGAATTCGTTGTAGTTAAAGGGTTTCAGAAGATAATCGAGCGCATTTACTTTGTACCCTTCAAGGGCATACCTGTCGAAAGCGGTTGTAAATATAATCCGCGTTTCTTTTGGAACACTTTTGGAAAATTCCAGTCCGTTTAATTCGGTCATTTGAATATCCAGGAAAAGGAGATCAACTTTGGTTTTACCCATTTCAGCAATTGCTTCGATGGCGCTGCCGAACGTTCCCCTGCATTCGAGAAAAGGCGTGTTTTTAACATATCGTTCCGTCAGGTTAAGAGCCAAAGGCTCATCATCAATGATAAAGCAGGTGATTTTCATTCTTCTCTTAAATCAACACTTAAACGTACCCAGAACATGTTTCCTCTTTCCGTTGTAACATGCAGTTTGTGTTTGCCGGGATATAACAGTTCCAGTCTTTTCCGGAGATTTTCCAGCCCGATACCGGATCCGCTTATATCTGTATCATTCTTCGGGAAATTCGTATTGCCGCTGACAAAAAACAGGCTGTCATCCTTAACGTGCATGTTAAAATATATTTGTGATGGTTGCGTTGCTGATACCCCGTGTTTGTATGCATTTTCAATCATCGGGATAAAAAGCAATGGCGCTATGTAATACTGTTTGCTCATCGTGCCGGGAAATGAACAGGTGGTTTTGGTTTTGTCGGATAGCCTCAGTTCCATCAGTTTGATATAATTCTCCAGGAAAATTATTTCCTGTGAAAGTTCTACTTTTTTATTCCCGGTTTCATACAACAGGTAACGCATGAGTTTACTTAACCCGTGAACGGTTTCCTGGGCCTGGCCGGGTGAAACTTCAATCAGGGAGTAAATGTTATTGAGTGAGTTGAAAAAGAAATGAGGCTGTAACTGGTAGCGCAAATGCTCCAGTTCAGATTCAAGGTTTTTATTTACAATTTCTTTTTTCTCGGTTTCCGTTTTTATCCATCGTTCTGTTGCCCTGATGGCAATGGAAAACATGATCGGAATGAAAAAGGAAAAAAGATCTTTCAGTACAAAAAAACGAAACATGTTTTCCCCGGGGATAGGAGGACGGAATAGCTTTTGGATATTGTTGTTTATCTCGCCGGCATCTGGTCTGAGCAGATTGCGGAATTCCCAGTTAAGCCATAAAATAAACAGGATGAGTGCTGCATTGATCAGGCAATACCTTACAATTTTTTTTTCGAAAAGGAATTTGTCGGTAAGAAAAAAATAGTTCGTGTAAAAAATGGCTGCGTAAAATAAAAGCGGGAGAAGAAGATGCGAAATCCCTTGCCAGTATTCGTCGGAAACCCTGGGGAATAAAAGGTATGGAAGAAGGAATAAAACAAGCCATACAAGCACATGAATTCCGGTTCGTACTAGTTTGTTTTGCGGATTAGGCGACATCCGGCAAATATTGGGCTTATTATCCGGTGTTGCAGATAAAATAGAAGTTCGGGCGGTTTTTATAGACGAATAGTCCGGTTTTGAATTTTTTAGGGTGTTTGCCTTTCGGATTATTCTTGCCACATAACGGGCAGTGTTACTTTTGCAATAAGGCACATGTATAAAAAGGATTCCGAAAAAGATTGACGCCCTGGTTTGGGAAACGGGTGGATTTAAGCCCTTCGGTCAACCCCTGTTTAAGGATGCGGAATGCGTGTAAGTGCTTCTTAATTAAGGTAATTTACTCCGATTCGATCCAGTGTGTTATGATTTGGCAACCGGATCAGCCCGCCGGGGTTTTATTTATAGTGAAGTAAAAAACAAAAACCGGGCAAAAAACGATTCACAAAAGGCCATAAAAAAAACGGATCACATACATGATCCGTTTGTTATGTCGGGGTAGCGGGACTCGAACCCGCCACCTGGGATAAATATCCAGTATTGGCGCGGCCTTTCGCTTTGTCAGTTTCGTCAGTTACGTCAGTTGAGTGCTATTTTGAATCCTACTCCGTATTGATTTGCGTTTACGGTAACGCGCTTATCTTCCATCACCTGGCCGGCGTGGTGCAGGTTTATCCAGGCGTTTGCCATCAGCACCAGCGAACCGGTGTACAATACAATGCCGGTATCACGGAAACCGGTTTTGCCGTTTTCGGTGTATATGTACATCATGGCTGTGCCTGCGATGGCTGAGCCCCATGCAAGGCCGGCGCAGTTGGCTGACTGCTGGAACAGCTTGCCCGGGGGCTTCTGCTCCCAGCTTCGTTGGGCTGATGCGCTACCAGCAATAAGTAAAAACAACAGTGCTAAAGTTTTCGGAAACGATTTCCGGGTGTTGGGAAAGGTTTTCATGGTGTTGGGAAAGATTTAAGATTTGACTTACTTTTGTTTTTGCATATTTGAAAATATATATGAAACCCCGCCGCGCCCCCCAATCATCGGCAGCTCTTTTCATATCTGTGAAAATTGCGCCAAAGCCCAATGTTTTCGTGGATTTCAGGAAACGCATGCTCATTACTTTTTTAAGCCATTCGCCGATATCTGCGAATTAAGCCGTTGGTTTTCTTTCATTAAAAAATCGATCTGTTTTCCTAACTGATCGATCAAAGTTTGCTGCCGAATAACTAGCTCCTGGTACTGTTTAAGTTGTGCTGTATTATTAGCAGGCTCTATATTATGTGTAGTCCCTTCCAGTAGCGTTTCGGCCTTTACTCCAAGCAATTTCGCTATCATTTCCAACCGCGGCATTTTTGTAGATCTTCGTTTTAGCATTGCGTAAAACGACGACTCCGTAAGGCCGATGGCGGTCGCAAAGTCTTTTTTACTCATCCCAGAATCCTCAATCAATTTTGTAATACGTTCAGTATTAAGCATAACGGAAGGTTGTTAATAACTTACTCTACTTTTTGTAGAGTGTACACAAGTATTTGCATAGTATTGCAGTATCAATATAAGACAAAAGTATTTGACGCAATGAGCAAGAAAAGCAAACAAACCCTTGAGCACTTTTATAATGATGTGCTTTCAGGAAATCAGCAAAAACAATTTCGGAAAGAAGTAATGGCCTCCGCTTTCGTGAAAAAAGCAGCTTTCTACAATTGGCTGAATCGCAATACAGAGCCGAATAAATTGGCGCAACAAGTAATTGTTGATAAGCTCAATGCGCTCTTACCAGCCAAAAAAATGGTAATGGTTGATGACATTGATTTTTCAAAAAACGTAACCAGCACCCCCCAAACAGTATGAGGGATAATATAATAAACAAAATCGCCGAACTGCGTGAGCAACAGCGCAAGGTGCAAGCAACTGCCAAAGAATTACAGCAGCTGATTAACGATCTGCCTGGTAATGACAGTGAAGCATTCTCGCGTATGTGCTGGCAGTCAAGCAATGTGTGCCAGCACATCGAAACGTCAAAAACCTACAGCAAAATGCTGGCGCATTGGGCTGAACAAAACTTAAAGCACAATGACTAAAAAGCTCGTTTACCTCACTGGCCCCATGGCCGGATTACCAAACAACAATCGTGAGCAGTTTGAAAAAGCAATGCGCTTGCTGAACGAACAGTTTCAATACGTTTCTATTGTTCCCGTACCTGATGATGGTGTTTCTGTAACACCCGAACAATTTGCCCGCGATAATGCCGCGAACATGCTGATGAATTGCCGTGAAGTTATCACCATGCCCGACTGGGAGAGCAGCCCCGGCGCAAAGCGTGATGTTGAGGTTGCCAGGTTGTTTGATATTCCGGTTACCCCAATTTCAAAGTACTTGCCTTCTGAACCGTTCAAAAATCTGCACTAATGAAACGGGACGAAAAGAGTTCATTCGTGATGAAGATCCGGCGCTATATAAAGCACAAGGAGATTCTGTTTAAGCATGTGGATTGCTATGGTGATTCTGAACGCCGCACAGCACTGGCGTACTGTAAAGCCTCTTTTAAAACATGCTTTGAACAATGCAACTTTTACGACCTGCGCCGCATTGCCAATGTGGTATTAATGAGCCAGGAGCAACTTACCAAACTGCTGCCGCAAACCTCCAATCCTTCCTACGAATCATCGGTTAAGAACCTGACCGAAATAATTGAAGAGGCCAAAAAATTACGCGCATGAAATACATAATTCTTGTTTTAGATTCTCTAGTATCACAAAAACCGCTTTTCTGGTGTGAAAATTTTAATGGCTATACAACAGATCCTTTTACAGCAGGTCATTTCATCAAAGCAGATATTGATGCAATGGATACTGTGTATAACGATGGTGTTAACTCTATAGCTATTCCACTTACATATACAACGCTACACAATCTGGGATTCAAGTGTTCTTTTGATAAAGAAAAATTGCAGGAATTCATTGAAAAAAACAAGGCTTCAAAATGAAACGGATATGCATATTATTCTTCGCCACAGCTTTGCTGTTCGGTTGCAAGAAAAAGGAGCTTACTGATACGGACAGCCCTTACTGGTCCGTAACCATGCAATACGACGGCCAGGTAAAAAAACACGAGGTTTCATTGCTCGTGCTGCATAACAACCGGGTGATGGCCGACGTGGTTCTTGAAAAAGCTACCGTTGATACCGTTCGCACCTGGAGCAAACAACTGCAGGTGTTGCCCGGCGACAGCGTGGAGTTTATAATGAACACCACGGCCGCGGTAAATTATACCGACATGCAGATGCTGCTGCAGGGCAAGTTTCGGGTAATTCCACATTACCGCGTAGCAATAGCAAACAGCAAGTGCATTAAGATGAAGCTGGTTATGCCGGCGAAACACCCACTTTATTTCAGCAACGGAATATGAAACGCACCTGGCACATCATCGCCGACCTGCTGGCGATTGCAGTTCTTGTTATCGATCTGTTTTGCGGAGCTGGCGGTACTACCACCGGTTTCGAAAACAGCCAGGTAAACGGAAAAAAAGTGGTGAAGGTAATCGCCTGTGTTAACCACGATGCGAATGCCATTCGAAGCCACTCCGAAAACCATCCGGAAACGGTTCACTTCACCGAGGACATCCGCACCCAGGCCATTCAGCCGATTGCCGAAGTGGTTGAGCAATGGAAGGGGCTGTGCCCGAACGCCGTGGTTGTATTGTGGGCTTCGCTTGAATGTACGCACCACAGCAACGCCAAAGGTGGCGAAAGCCGTGATGCCGATTCGCGCAGCCTGGCCGAACACCTTGACAGGTATTACCTGGTAATCAATCCGGATTACATCTGGATTGAAAACGTGAACGAGTTCCGCAAATGGGGACCGCTGGTGCAGAAGGTTGAAAAAAGCGGCAACCTTGTATTTCACAAAGACAAAACCACCGGCCTGCAGGTGCCTACCATGGTACCGGATAAAACGCAGCTCTGCATTTACTTTCAGCAATGGATAAACGATACCTGCGCGGCTGGTTATACCTACGCCGATGTAAGCCTGAACGCGGCAAACTTCAATGCGCATCAAAACCGGCAGCGGTATTTCGGCAGCTTTGCGCGTACCGGCCGCGAACACATTTTTCCGGTGCCCTTCACCAAAAAAGGCCGGGCCGTGAAAGAAGTACTCAACTTCGAAATTGAAGGGGAATCTATATTCGATCCGAACCGGGTAAAGGCCATCACATCGCCCAAAACAATTGATCGCCTGTATGCCGGTGTTAAACGGTTTGTGGTACCGGACCGTGAAGCGTGGCTGGTGAAGTATAACCAGCATGGCGACGGCACCGCACATCCGGGTAAAAGTGTAGATGATGAATGTCCCACTGTTTGTGCACGTCGCACACTCGGAAAGGCTTCCGTTACATTCCTCAGCAAATACTATGGGGGAAATAATCACAATATTTCCATTAATGGCCCTGCCGGAACAATCACCAATATTGATCACCATGGCATGGCATCATGCCACTTTCTAATGCTGTATTACAGCAATGGGCTGAACAAAGACACCATTGAACGGCCGGTTTCCGCGCTCGGTACAAAAGATCGTGTACAGGTTTGCAAAACCTACTTTCTGGACAATCAGTATGGAATGAGTAAGCCGACCAGCGTTGAAGCTTCAGCAGGAAGTGCAACTGTTAATCCAAAACAAGGATTGTACACTGCCTACCTGATGAACACCAATTACAACCGGGTAGGCAGCAGCATTGAAAAGGAATCACCTGCGCTGCAAGCATCACGCCGCTATTACTACCTGGTTGATTCCCAATTTGCCAATCCCGGTACCAGCATTGAAAAACCGTCCGGAACAATTATCGCAGCTCAGGATAAAAAGCCGAAATGCCTGGCTGAGTCAAATACACTGGAAGGTTACCGCCGCATCATCATACGCGAAACCAATAACCCAGATGCGCGCCCGGTGCACATTTTCCACACCGGCACAGTGGTGTATAACCTGCCAGGTGATCAGCTGTTGAAACAAGGGGCCAGCCAGCGCCGGGTAAGCGGCAAGAAAAAGAAAACAACGTACCTGAAACGTTCGCCGGCATATTATGCCAGCCTGCGCAAGCTGCTGGTGCTGATGGCTGAAACCGGCATCATTGATTTGAAAATGCGCATGCTGATGGTGGAGGAACTGCTGAAAATTCAGGGCTTCCCGGCTGACTATAAGTTGAAAGGAACTGAGTCGGACAAAAAGAAATACATCGGCAATGCGGTGTACACCGGCATACCGAAAAACTGGGGCGAAGTGGCTGCGCGTAAACTGAATCCGTACCTGAAAGCGGCATGAACGAGGTGATCATATTTCTGCTGGTAGTTGGTGCCGGCAGCTTTGCCACCGGTGTAGTGATAATGAGTGTTTTTGAAAAAAAGAAATCAGATGAGCAGAAAGAAGAAGAATAACAACATCGTTCGGTTGCGGGCAAAGGGAAAAAAAGCTGCTGTTGCTGCTTTACACGAAGCGTATGCGAACAAACTCAAAGAGATTTATAAAAACCATCCAGACAAAAAACAGTTCTCAAAAATAGGCCGGGCCGTTCGGATCACCAAAGATGAAGGGGAGGCGCATATATACGCTGATGTTGAAGTGCTGATTGAAATGATTAATAAGAAAGAATAAAAAATGCTGGGGATGCTGCTTGCCGGGTTCGCCATGGTTTTGACTAACCAGCCCACCTGCAGCATCTCCCAGTCCACCACTGCTGCCACATGCTTCTACTCTTTTCCCTTCAGTTAATTCATAAAGGAAGCAGGGCTATCTGGTGCAAATCCGGGGCAGTGGGCACAATTCGAAGAAGGCGATTCAATCGGAAAAGTAGGCTACGGCCGAAACCGCGTACCGGGAGCGCCCGGTTCATTTTAAAAAATCGTTTCGTTTATGCCGCTGATAAAACAAACTTCAATTAGTGAAATACAACAAAAAGCCAACCTGTTAGAAGTGGTTCGGGATTTCATCGAACTCAATTCACAAGGTAAAGGTGATTGCCCGCTATGCAATGGGAAGAAAAAATTCTCGGTATCAAATAAGAAAAACTGCTGGAAATGCTGGAAGGATTCATGTGACTTTAACAAAGGGGGGAATGGCGCTATCAGCTTTCTGATGGCAATAAAATTTACCGACCAAAAAGAAGGTTACCTCGATTCGGTGAAATACCTGGCCGACAAATACAATGTCATTCTGGAATATGAAGGCCCAGTTGAACGGACAAAAGCTCCAAAAAATATTGCGGCACTCGATTCCATTCCACACACCAGCCAGCGCAAAGCCCCGAAGGTTGAAATAAAATCGTTCCGCGATCAGCAGTTGGAGGCATCTGGCCTTACCATAGAAGATCAGCAGTTTATGATGCAATCTGAAAGCACTACGTCTATTCAGATTGATCGCTACAAAATCGGCACGTTTAACCAGTACTGGGAGCAGGTAACTGGTGATGACATGATTCTGTGTTACATCGGCCTCGATCGGCGCCAGATGACCTTTGAGCGTGATAAAGGAAAAACCAAGGTTCCATACTGCCGGATCCGCTGGCAGAATCCGGAGCTGCATCTTGACCAGCGCGGCAAACCGATGAAGTACCAGAGCCGCGGCGGTTCAGGGGTTCGCCTGTGGTACCCGAACCGACTCATAGAAATGTATAACAACCGTGTAAAAATCAAACGGCTGTATTTCGTAGAAGGCGAAAAGAAAGCCGACAAAATGACCAAGCACGGCATGATTGCCGTGGGCATGGGTGGTTACAATAATTTTTTGATAGATGGTAAATTTCCCCACGACATCGAGATGATCGTGAAATACAACCAGGTGGAGGAAGTTGTGTTTTTCGTTGACTCCGACTGGGTGAATATGGGGAAAGTCCTTCCAGGAAATTCCGTTGATTACCGCCCGCGCCAGTTTATGAGAGCGGCATCAAAATTTAAAGATCACTTCCATCGTTTCGCTAATTCAGGCCTTTTCCTGAAATCGTTCTTTGCATATCCGCTGAAAAACAAGCACGACGAAAAAGGGATAGATGATTTGCTGGTCGGATCTATGGCCGGAAAAGAAATCGATGTAGTAAGAGACCTTGAAACGGCTTCCGTTGAGCCAGACGGTAAGGGAAAGTACACTGCATGCTGTGATGTTTCCACATGGAGCTATTCGAAATTCGAACAGGAGTTCCACCTGAGCGATGCCAAAACCTTCGCCAGCTACCACAAAGCGGAACTGCAGCAGCATGCCTGCTTTAAAATTGCCGGGTACCTGTGGCGTTTTGATGAGCAGGGTGAACTGCAGCTCGCTCAGCCGCTGGGTCCGGATGAGGAATTCTGGTCAGAAAAAACCATGAGGGACGGGGAAGTGCGTATCCGGATTGATAACGCCAACCTGTACCGGTTCATTGCCAACCACAACTATGCCCGCATGCGCATGTTGGGAAAGGAGAATAATTACATTTTCATTTTGAACCGCGATAACATCATTTCGGAGGTGCTGCATGGGGAAATTAAAGACTTCGTGGTATCGTTCGTAGAAACCGCCATCAATAACAAAAACTTGCTAAACCGGCTATACGATACAGGTAAACGTTACCTGGGGCCAGATTCATTCGGAAACATTCCGTTTGTGGAGCCGCGGTTCATGAAAAATGGCCGTGATTTCCAGTTCCTGTTTTTTGAAAAATGCTACTGGAAAATCACCCACGCCGGAATAACTGAACATGATATTGCACAGTTGGATGGGCACATCTGGAAAAACCAGATTGTACCGCACGATGTGAAGTATATCGGCCAGCCGCTGTTTGATATTGAAAGGAATGCTTCAGGGGAGTATGATTTTATTGGCGATCCAACAGAACATCAGGCGCAATGCGATTTTTCTCAGTTTTTATGGCACACATCTGAATATTTCTGGAGGAAAAAGCGAAAAGCGTTCAATGATTTTGTTGTGAAGAATAACCGCCAGCCAACTGCAGATGAAATAGAGTGGTTTATAACCGCAGAAGAAATGCGGGAAGAAAAGCTGGGCATGATGGCAAAAATTACCGCCATTGGATACCTGTTGCACAATTTCTTTGACGCCAAAGTTCGTAAAGCAGTTATTGGTATGGATGCGCAGCAATCCGAGGTTGGAGCATCAAACGGCCGTTCCGGTAAATCAATAATCGGCGAAGCCATAAAACATGTCGTTCCTACCGTGCAAATTGCCGGTAAAGAAACGCGGCTTACAGAGGACCGGTTCATATTCGAAGAAGTAGAGCCAGGTCGAACACAGGTAGTGTACATAGATGACGTGCGAATGAACTTTGATTTTGAAGCATTGTTTCCGGCCATCACTGGCGGCGCGAAGTACGAAACGAAAGGTAGCCGAAGATCCACTATATCAAACGAGCAGATGTTTAAGATGTACATCACTACCAACCATGCTATTGTGGGTGATGGCAGCTCGTTCCAGAGCCGTATGATACAACTCGCGTTCAGCGACTATTATCACGACAATGGCGAACACGACAGATACCAGCCGATTAACGATTTCAAAAACATGTTTTTCAGTGAGTGGAACCACAAGCAATGGAACCTGTTTTTTAACCTGATGGCTACCTGTGTAATGATGTACCTGAAACACGGCATCATTGAAGCACCGAAAGAAGCACTGGATCAACGCAATCGCCGGCAGGAAATGAAAGAATTCTTCCTGGATTGGGCAGAAACCTACTTTTCTGTGCCCTTTAATCTGAATCGGGAAACCTCCCGGGAAGACTTGTACAATGCCTTCCTTGAAAAGAACCCGGAACAGAAACGCTGGGTTGATTCCCGCAGCTTCAAAAAGAAAATGAAAGTGTACTGCAAATACAAGAAGTACATATTCAACCCCGGGCGACCGAATGACAAAGGCGAACTGATAAACGGAAAGCCATTCGGCGGTGACATTAAAAAGGGTGGGGTGGAATACTTCATCATCGCTGATCACAATTATCACCATTCAACACTTGATTTATAAACCAAAAAAAAATGAGCAAAGAAAAACTTTCAAAAATTCTGGAAGCAAGGTTTTCAGAAATTGACATGCAGCAGGATGCAGATCGCGTACCAATCAAACCTGTTTTAGAAAAACTGGCTGGTATTATGCTGGAGGTTGCTGACGAACGCAAACGGCAGGATCTGAAATGGGGTGAACAAAACCACCCATCTGTTGACCAGGTGCTTACCGATCGCAAAGGCGGTTGTACACCCGAGCGCATGGCCGAAGAGTATGAACTACCATCTGAAAACCGCGCAAAGCAGATGACCGATAACGCGATGGAAAAAGGAACAATCACCTTTGCCCACATTGCGGTTGAAGAATTAGTGGAGGCGGTATGCTCAGAAAATGATACCAAACGCCGGGTTGAGCTGGTGCAGCTGGGGGCAGTAATTCTGCAATGGATTGAGGCCATTGACCGGAAAGCGAACTTAAAATGCCCATGTGGTGGAAATTTTGAATTTATCGAACGGGAAGGATGGGTATGCAACAGTTGCAGCTTAACGAGCATTTTCAAGCCAAAACCTCAAAACCACAGCGCATGAAATTCATCCCGATCATATTCAGCCAGGCAATGGTAAAAGCCATACTGGAAGGCCGTAAAACACAAACGCGAAGGGAAGCCAAACACCAACCCAAAATTGATACAGGCAGCGGTTACGTTTATGTAAATGAAGGGTATGTGTTTGATATCCACAACTGGAAGCAGCCGGTTATGGAACAGTTTTGTCCATACGAACCGGGTGATGTGTTATGGGTTCGGGAAAACTGGGCTGCCAGAAACTACGATTCATTAAATGGTATTTATACCATTCAATACCAGGCAACGGAAGATTTAAAATATGTACGGTTGAATAAACCTGTTGATGTTTCCCTCACAAGCTTAGGTGGTAAACAGAAATGGCGCCCATCAATCCACCTGCCCAAACAAGCCGCCCGGATCTTCCTGAAAGTGGTAAACCGAAGGCTTGAGCAAATTCAGGAGATTACAACAATTGATGCAAAAGCTGAAGGCGTGAAAAAACACTCCGACTTCGGCAGTACAGGTTATGTTTTATATACAGATCAGGGTAAGGCATATACAGACATAGATGCTGTTTGGTCTTTCGAATCACTTTGGCGATCGATAAACGGGGATGATTCATGGGATAAAAACCCGTGGGTATGGGTTATTCAATTCGAACGCATTGAAAAACCGGAGGGCTTTTAACCATGGGAATCACAACAATTGAATGGGCACACTACACACATAACCCCTGGGAGGGTTGTTGTAAGGTTTCTGCTGGATGTAAAGTCTGTTACGCCGAGTTCAGAAATATCAGGTGGCACAAAGGCATACACTGGGGCAAATATGCAAGCCGTAGAAAAACCAGCGTAAATAACTGGAAAACCCCGCTGAAGTGGCAACGTAAAGCCGCTGCTGCAGGTGAGCGTAAACGGGTGTTTTGCGCATCGCTGGCTGATGTTTTTGAGTTGCATGCAGATCCGGCCATGAACGCCAAACTGAATGAATGGCGGCAGGAACTGTGGAACCTGATCAGGCTCACCCCGAACCTGGATTGGATGCTGCTCACCAAACGCCCGGAAAATATACTGGACATGATTCCTGCATATTGGCATAAAACAATTAACATACCTGGTAACCATCCTGCACAGGAAGCCGTGTGGCCGGAAAACGTATGGATTGGCACCAGCGTCGAAGATCAGGAGCAGGCCGATATCCGCATACCGTTGCTGCTTCAGGTTCCTGCAAACATCCGGTTTTTGTCAATGGAGCCGCTGGTAGGACCGGTTGATTTAAATAAATGGTTATTCAGGACTGAGGTTCATGGCCAGCCGAATATAATCGTACCCACTGGTATTATCCATTCCGTAATCGTTGGTGGTGAAAGCGGCCGCGATGCCCGCCCCATGCATCCGGATTGGCCGCGTTCGCTCCGCGATCAGTGTGCTGCTGCCGGTGTTCCATTCTTTTTCAAACAGTGGGGGGAGCATGCACCTGGTAAAGAGTATGATTTTTCAGAACTCCTGGAAACGGAAGGAGCTACTGGTGTTGAAATGGTCCGCGTCGGCAAAAAGAAATCCGGCCGACAGCTCGATGGTGTTGAACATAACGCAATGCCGGCATGAGAAAAAAACAGACAACACAAAAGCCACGATGGAACAATCATGCATTCTGGAGCTTTGAAGTAACCCGCAACTGTGTTTTATGTGCCCACCACCAGGTGAACCGAAAAGCTGTTTTATGGGGCGGTCATGTACTTGCCGGCAATAGAAAAATTACAGCCGGGCTGTGTAAAAAACACGCCTGTGTTAAACAGGAAGGTGGGTTGTTTGGAAAATACCTACGCAGAATGAAAATAAACATCTGGGGCTGGAAGCCTTTAAAAAAATAGCTGGCATGAGCACTGAACCAGAATACACCCGCGAACACTGGTACGAACTGTTTGAGCATCACATGCAGGTGATAACAAGCAAACCGTTCCAGCAGATCAAATACCTGATTGATGAAAACCGAATGGAGCAGCTGCGCCTGGATGGTGTACGCCCGTGGAATGCTGCCAAACAAATCGCTGATAAACTATGAGCAAGAAGCAGCCACGCTGGCTTACTGCTGAAACCGGTTATCCATTTCAGGGACAGGCGCGGTTTCCAATGCATGTACGCTATTACAAAAGGGCAACAGCTCGTTGTGTAAAGAGATTACGCCTGGAGCACGAAGGGCGGTTGGGGAAATGCCTGGGTAACGAATTCTGCTACATCATTGATGGAACAGATATAGGTACATGCCTGACATGCGGGTACCAGTTTTAGTAGTAATCAAAAACCAAATTATATGAGCACAATGACAATTGAAAAAGACAAACTGGTAGCAGCCTATAACAATGGCGACTCCAGTGTAAAAAATGCGCTTACCAACCTGTTTGGTGATCGTTTCTACCTCTCTGTAAAAGAAAGGGTAAAAACGTTTAACGATGCCTGCGCCGAGCTCGGTGTTAATTTTCAACCCAACCCGGCAGATACCCCGGATGAAGTTGCGTATAAGCAGCTGAAAATTATCGTTAGAGCATTGAATGAAGGCTGGGAGCCGGATTTCAGTAACTCAAGTGAATATAAGTGGTATCCCTTCTTTGATGTTTACCCCGGCTTCGGCTTCTCGGCTTCGAACGCGGACTGCACGCGCGCGACTACGGACGTCGGCGCCCGGCTTTGCTTCAAAAGCGAAGATTTGGCTATCTACGCCGCAAAACAATTTACGAGTATCTATCAGGAGTATTTAACAATAAAAACAGCAACAAATGCCTAAAATCAAAACTTTCGAGCAGGCCTGTAAAGCCCTGAAAATTAAACCGGAACTGCCGGTTGTAACCATGCTTCCGGAAAAACACCAGAAAGCAATTATCGCATTCTACAAACTGACCGTCATCATTGAAGCCTTGAATGAAGGTTGGGTGCCAAACTGGAACGACAATTCAGAATGGAAATATTATAACTACTTCTGGGTTGATGCCAGCAAAGAGACACCATCCGGCTTCGGCTTCTCGGATTCGAGCACGTACTACGCGAGCACGCTTACGGGCGTCGGCGCCCGGCTTTGTTTTAAGAGCAGCGAGCTGGCAGAATATGCACGAAAACAGAAGGAAATTATTCAGCTATACAAAGAGTACCTGCTGATCAGTTAAAAATAACGGCTGTGTACTGTATGGCTGCCGGGGTTCGGTTTCCAGCTTCAGCTTCACGAATTCGAACACGAACTACACGAACACGAATACGAACGTCAGCGCCCAGCTATGCGATTTACGCAGTACAGGCCTTGCCATCAGGGCAAAAAACAAACAGTAAAAAAAATGTAGTAGTACCCAGGTTTGGTGGAACCTACATTCAACAGCAAAGCAATGAAACGCAAAGGATTCCTTTTTGATCGTATATGCAGCATTGAAAACCTGCACCTGGCTGATGAAAAAGCCCGGAAAGGGAAACTGCAGCAGTATGGTGTTATTCAACATGACAAAAACCGAGAGAATAATATTCTTCTGCTTCAGTCATTGCTCAGGGCTGGTTCTTACCGAACATCTGCTTATACTCAGTTTCTCATTTACGAGCCCAAAGAACGCATAATAAACCGGTTGCCATACTTTCCCGACCGCATTGCACACCACGCAGTAATGAATGTTCTGGAGCCGATTTTTACCGCAATGTTTTCACCGGATAGTTACAGCTGCATCAAAGGCAAAGGAATACATGCTGCCGGCAGGGCGATTCAAAAAGCATTGAAGAATAAACCTGCTACCGAATTTTGTCTCAAACTGGATATCAGGAAGTTTTATCCGAGCATTGATCACGAGATTCTGAAAAGGATGCTTCGCAATAAATTCAAAGATGCAGATCTGCTCCGGTTTTTGGATGAAGTGATTGACAGCGCGCCCGGACTTCCAATCGGCAACTACCTGAGCCAGTATTTTGCAAACTACTATCTCACCCGGTTCGATTACTGGCTGAAGAAGGAAATGCAGGTAAAGCATTATTTCAGGTATGCAGATGATGTAGTAATTCTCGGATCTGATAAACAGGAGCTGCACCGCATCAGAAAAGCAATTGATGCATACCTGAAATCGAATCTGAAACTTGAAGTGAAATCAAACTACCAGGTATTCCCCGTATCCGCCCGTGGTATTGATTTCGTTGGTTACCGGTTTTTCCACACGCACACCTTGCTGCGGAAAAGCATTAAAAAACGATTTGCCCGGATGATGGCTAAAAAGCATTCAACGGCCTCGGTTGCTTCTTACATGGGATGGGCAAAGCACTGCAACAGTATAAACTTAATTAAAAAACTACGCCATGCATAATTTCAAGGATATGGGAATAACTGCACCGCATCAAGGGTTTGTCGGTGATAAAATAAAGATGGACCGCATTTTAAACCGTGAGATCGTGGTGCTCGATTACCGCATCGAGGATTCGAAAGTAAAGCAGGGAGATAAATGCCTTTACCTGCAGATAGAATACGATGGAAAGAAACATGTAATGTTTACGGGTTCGAAAACCCTGATGGAAATCATAAAGCAGATTCCAGCAAAGAATTTTCCATTTACCACTACAATTATCAAAGAGCTTGACCGCCCAACATTCTCCTGATATGAAAACACTTACAATAAAAAACAAACAACTATGGATTACGTCATCAATCTGATCAATGAAGAGCTTAAAAAAGAACTGATTGCACTTGCAACAGCAAAAGCACTTACTCAGGGTGAAGGTTTCATAATGGAACGAGCCACCATGAATGCTTTTCAGGAACAGAAACGCCTTGCTGAGGAAAGAATACCACAACTGAGAGCAGCAGTTAAAAAGCTATTATTTAAAACAGAAGAATAAGATTGAAAACACTTACAATCCCCCCGGATATCCTCAACGCCATTCTGCAAGGTGCGGCGCTGGCCCTTTGCGTTAGCGGCGGCAAAGATGGTCAGGTAATGGCCAAAGCGGTGTGCACATTTATGCGGGAAGCTGGTTTCACGAATAAAATGTTTCTGGTGCATGCCGACCTGGGCAAAATGGAGTGGCCAGAAAGCCTGCCACAATGCGAACGCCTGGCGCAGGAACTTACCCTGCCGCTGTTTGTGGTTCGTGCCAGTGAAGGCGGGTTACTTGCCCGGCTACGCAGAAGGCTCAACAAAATGCCGCAAAACCAAGCCGGTGCCCCTGCCCCCTTCTGGCCTTCCCCCGCCAGCAGGTACTGTACCAGCGACGAAAAACGCGGGCCGATTGATAAGCTGCTGCGCCAGTATGCGCTTGTAATATGTGTTGAGGGCATCAGGGCGCAGGAAAGCGCCAACCGCGCGAAAAAGCCAACATGCTGCCTGCGGAAGCAGATCACCAGCACAGCATACAACGGATCCGTTCAGGATGTGATTGAAGGCAAGCGCCTGGCAATTACCTGGAACGCGATAATTGAATGGTCCATTGATGATGTTTGGGAAGCCTACGAGCATTCTGCTGCAGAGCTGCGCCGCCGGCAGCAGCTGTATGCTGGTGGCGAAAAAGAAAAAGCACTGGAAGGCTGGCAGTTCAGCCCGGTGTACGTGTACGGTAACGAGCGTGTGAGCTGCCGGTACTGCATTCCATACGGTTCGCCAAACGATATGCGCAACGCCGGCGAACATGATACCGATGGCTTGGGCGAAGAGCTGGCCGAAATGGAAAAGCTCAGCGGCTTCACATTCCGGAAGGGGCAGAGTATTCGACAGTATTTAGTTAAACCAAAAACTTAAAAATTATGCCACACCAAACTTTAAACGACTATTTACAAACCCCAAAATACATTACTGATGCACTCGGCCCTTTTGATCTCGATCCTTGTGCCGGTGAGTTTACAAAAATTGGAAAAATAAATTTGTGGGATGGCCGCGGTCAAAATGGACTACATCTTAAATGGAACGGTTTCGTATGGCTTAATCCTCCATTTTCGCAAAAAGAGGAATGGGCTGAAAAAATGTGCAAACATGGTAATGGTATAATGTTATTGCCGGAACGCGGAAGCGCTCCATGGTTCGGCCCAATAGCACGGAGGGCTGGTGCTTATTTTGTATTGGGGAAGAAAATACAATTTATAGGCGGAAGCTCATCAAATAACGTTGGCAGCGTTCTGTTCCCATTCGGGCAAAAGGCTATGCACCGAATAATATACAGTGAATTACCAGGCCATTTAGTGCAAGTATCATTTTTTAGACCAAGGAAGTAAATGCAACTCACCCTCTTCAAACAAAAGAAAAGCAAGCCCGCCAGCTCGGAGCAATTCCAAACGCCACCTGCAGTTGCCGAATTGATGGCTTCCATGCTGCCGGCATCCGGAATGCATGTGCTGGAGCCAACGCCCGGCATTGGCAACCTGGTAGCCGCAGTTGAGCAGGCAGGCCACAGGTGCACAGCCCCGGCTGATTTCTTCCTGCTCCTCCCGGGCCGGTTTGATGCCGTGGTGAAGAATCCCCCGTTTTCGGAAAAGTACGCCCAGATGCAGAATGCGCCTGCGCTCAAAGGTATGCGCATCGGCCACCACATCCTTTCCGAATGCATGCACAGGGCCGACATCGTTATTGCCCTGATGCCGTGGTTCACCATCATTGATTCCGATGTGCGGTTGCTCCATCTGCAGGAATATGGCATAAGAAGCATTACAACGCTGCCCCGGAAGACTTTCCAGTACACCCGCATACAAACCATGGTGCTGCACCTGGAACGCGGCTACAGCGAAAAAACAGAGTTCCTTTCATTTCGGTTCTGATAAATAACTAAATTTGAAGTATGAAAAAGCCATTATTTGATGAGATTGAACGGCAGATAATACGCGAAGACAAATCGTTTTCTGCAAGCAGAATGAATCTGCACATTGCTACCAAAAAGTTTGAAAAGGCATTTATGAAATCGCTTATTGGTCGCTTCATCCAAAATACGATAAATTGGTTAGATCGTAAGTTAGCCTGATAACAACCACATCTGATACCCGGTGCCAACAGGCACCGCTTTAAACCCAACGGCACGCATTAGCGTGCCGTTTCCGCTTTGTTCAATTCCGTCAGTTTCCCCCTCGCTCACCCCCTTAGAACAAAAAGAAAATGGTGCAGGGGGAAGGCGCGGGAGGGCTGAGGCTGCACCAAAAAAGCCGCGCAGAAGCAATGGTAGTGGGCTATATACTATTATTATTCTTTTTTTTATTCTTTCTTTTAAAAGTATGTTATAATAGAAATAGGAAAAAACTGTGCGTTCGTGCAAAGTGCCGTAACTCACTGCACAGTAACGCACTAATTTTGCACGAATCCGCATTAGTACGTACTATTTTTGAAAATCGGGACCGCACAAAAATGTAATGTGCTGGAAATGAAAAATTTGAGTCAAAAAAGTACGGACGCACGAAACGCACGGTTTTTTTCGCTGTTTTGAGCATCACTGTATGTGAAAAAGAAATTAGTGGGGTGCTTTTAATCGGTGACCTGGCAGCTTACATTTGCGTATGACCATCAACATCCCTGTTAAACCGTACATTCTGCGCTACCTGCGCAGCCGTTACAACTTTTCGGAAGTATATAAAATCTCGCGCCAGCATGCGCTTGATTTCTTGTTGCAGGAATTGCTGCAGCCAAAAGTACGAAAATATGAACCTGTTGCGGATGCAACTACAGTGCTTACCGTAAAACTTTCTGACACCGGTGAGTATAAACACCTGACCTCCATTCCTGCCAGCTCAATTGCGATTTTCAACCAGTTTGCAGATGAAATGCTGAAACTGGAATTTATTGCACATGTTGATGCTTTGATCAGCTTTGCAAACTTCGACAGCAGTGAAGCAATCATCAGTTTCATGGACAAATATGAGTTCGATGATGCTGAAATTTCTTTCGAAACATTGAAGAAATATTATTTCAGGCATAAACGAAGGCTTGAAAAGCCCGCCAATGCTACTGTTTAAATACGAATATTTATTTTCTCCTGATTTGTCCCTGACCTGAAAACGCCATGAACGACATTTTACCGCTCAATTCCGAAAACATTTCCGGCCTGCTCACATTGTATTTTGTACCGGTTTCTCACGTTGCCACGGTACCGGTACCATGGCAATGTGAGGTAAGTACCGCCATTACACTGCAACCGGGTAAACGCCTGTTTTCACTGGCTTTCACGCGGGAAACATCCGGGTTCAAATCGGATAAGGAAACCACTGCTGCAGGGGCAGTTTACAAAACGGCTATAACCGGCGTTACTCCAATGCTAAAACTGGAAACCACGCAGATCCTTACCGAAATGAGCGAAGATCTGTTCATCCTGATTGTAAAGGATGCCAACGGAAAACGCCGACTGGTTGGAAACCTGGATGAAGGAATGCGGATGGACTATTCCGAAGACAGTAAGCAGCGCCACGGCGACCGCGCCGAGTACACCATAAAATTCTACCGCGATCTGACGGAACCTGTGCCGTTTTATACTGCACCGTAGGGCTGTCCTTTATTGCAGGAAAATGAGGTCATAGTTTTGACCTCATGTTGAATTCGTCAAAACTCATACACTCAATCCTTTCAACACCGTGGGCCATCAGCCCACAGCATGCGCATAAATACTATGCGAACTTGTCTTCCCTGCTTTTTTCTGATACACCCATCCCGGTTGTATCAAGTCATGAAGATAGTGCGACAGAAGGGTATGCTTCTGACGAATACCCATACCTGGTAAGTTATTCCACCAGTGGAGCACGCATCAGTTACAGCGGTTTGGATTCCAGCAACAAAGGAAACGTGGTTGCTGTTATTCCCGTTATCGGCCCGATCATGAAGTATGATTCGTGCGGTGATCCGGGGACCGATACAATTGAAGCATGGGTACGCAAAGCGGGTAACGATATCAATGTGCGTGGCATCGTTCTGAACTTTGATACACCTGGGGGCACCGTTAACGGTACTCCCAAACTGGCTGAAACGGTTGCAGAGGTTTCAAAAAAGAAACCGGTAATCGCTTTCGTCGATTCAGGGATGATGTGCTCAGCTGGCTACTGGATAGGTAGCCAGGCCACAGAAATTGTTGCTTCTTACCGCCTTGATCTCATCGGTTCCATTGGTGTGTTTACCACATACATGGATTTTAATGCTGCGATGTCTGCAAAATATGGCAATGCCAAAATTGAAGACATATACAGCCGGCTCAGCACCGAAAAAAATATAGAGTTCAAAAAGTGGCTGGCTGATGATAAAGCACCTACACAGGATTACCTGGACACGATTGCATCTGATTTTATCGCCGTAGTGAAATCTGGCCGCGGCGACAGGCTGATGAAAACCAAAGAAGATCCGTTTAAAGGCGGATCATTCTACGCTACAGAAGCCCTTGATATGGGCCTGATAGACAGCATCGGAAACATTGATTTCGCCATGAACCGCGTATTTCAGCTTTCCGAACCATCCGCGGCAAATCCTTCTTCAAACGCAAATTCAAACCACAACGATACCATGTCCAAAATTTCGCTCGTGGCCTACCCGGCCATCCTGTCTGCGCTTAATATGAGCGCAGAAAACGCTACCGAGGTAGAATTCACCGCCGAACACCTTACCGCAATCAATGCGGCAATGGTGAAAACAGCTGGTGAACTGACTACGACCACCACCCAGCTCGCTACCAAAACTACCGAAGCTGTGCAGCTCACCACCGACCTGGCTGCGGCCAATGCAACCATTGCCACCTATGGCAGAAAACCGGGTGCGGATGCATCCAACCCGCCGAAGGGACAGGAAACGCTCAACGCAGAAAATCAAAATCTGATTGATTCGCTTCCGCATAATAAAAATGCGGATGAATTGTTGGGGGTAAAATAATTTCTTTTCACCAGTCAAACATAAATTACGTTTAAACCATTAAAAAAATAAGCCATGCCTACAGATATTGATGTATCGGATATTATAACAGAATACGGTGCCCTTTATAAAAATAATGGGCAATCAAAAAGCAACCTGATTTCGCTGTTATACCGGCAGACTGATACAACCAAGTACATGACTACCGTTTTTACGGATGATGATACATGGGACGGTGCCGAAGTAATTGACAGCCCGGCACTTCAGCCTTTTCATATCAACTTTACTCCGTCTGATGGTGAAACCTTTAAAGCATGCCGAATCACGCTTGCCCACTTTAAAGTTGATCGCCTGCTCACACCGGATAAAATTGAAAAAAATTGGCTGGGATTTTTGGCTGACAACAATGTTTCACGGAAAGAATGGCCAATTACACGCTATATTCTCGAAGAGCGTGTGGGAAATCGTTTGATTCGTGATTACGAAAAAGATGCCGTTTATAAAGGCGTTTATGTGGCTCCCAACGGTACTACACCGGGTACCCCTGCGCAGTCAATGAATGGTATCGGAAAACTTATTGCAGACGGAATTACCGCAGGTGATTTATCCCCAATTGCAACGGGAGCACTGAGCAGCACTCCGGAAACATTTTGCGAGCAGGTTGAAGCGTTTGCAAACTCAATCGCTTCTGTTAATTCAGACTATGGCGATCTGCCTATGAATATCTTCATGTCCAAACTTCTTGTAGCACGCTACAAAAAGGGTTTCCGTAGGCTTTACGGAACTCATGCTGATTTCGATGGTGTAAAAACCATGGTACAGGATACTCAGTTTGGCGTAGTAGGTGTTGATTCGATGAATGGCCGTAGCCGACTTTTTGCAACAGTGAAGGAAAACTTCATTGATTTACGCCCAACCAAACGCAAGGATTTGAAAATGGATATCCAGGCTGTTGACCGCCAGGTAAAAGCACTCGGTGATTTCAAACGCGGTGTAGGATTTGCAACATTCGGTGCCGTTTTTGTAAATGATCAGGCTTAATTAACCTGGTTTTGCAATTGAATTAAAGTATCATTTCATCAAAAAAAATCTGAGCATGCCTCCCAAAGAACTGACGCCGGAAGAAAAAATTACGGCACTTGAAAAAGAAAATACTGACCTGAAAAAAAGTAATACTGATCTGGTTGGCGAAAATAAGTCGTTAACCCAAATGGTTACTGAACTTCAGGAAAAAATTGAAGATCAGGAAAAGAAAATTGCCCAGATTAAAGACGCTTCAAAAAAAGCAGGCGTCCGGCCCCTTCTGGATTTTGATGGCAAATCACTCCGCTTCACTGTTGCGTCCTTCTTTTTTGCCAAAAAAGATGGCGAAACAGAAAAAATTACATCCGAAGACATCGAAAACGATTTCATGTCGGATGACAAAAAGAAGAAAGCAGCGGCCACCGAATTGCTCAAAACTATCGTTGATAAAAAACTGGGGGTTATCGAAATCCTTAGTAAATAATCAGCTTTCAAACCGATTCATTTTACCACTTAACACCGTTACAACACCATGCCTTTCACATACGCAGCAATAACCGGTAACAACGGCGCCGAAAATCCGGGCGGCATTGGCACATATGTTTACTATGCGCCGACTTCCGATTTTATAACAATCCAGCAGCCGGCCACATTGCCAGCGGCGAGTACTGCTGCAGAAGCAGCTGAAGTAACAGCAAACCATGTTTTTGCTTCGGGTAAAAAATTCCACAAGTTCTACTGCACCCAAAAGAAGGGAAAGGGTTCGCATGATAACACAGCGGAAATTGATGCCTCTGGAGGTTTTTCAAACCTTGATTTGTTTGTGCCTGGTGTTGATCCTACTGTACAGGGCTTGCTCCGAAAGATGAAAGCCGAAGATGGTCTCGTTTTTCTGGTTCCTATGGCTGATGGAAAAATGCTGCAACTGGGAATTACTGACTTTCCTGCTAAACTCGAAAACTTTAAATTCGGGACTGCAGATAATGGTGGAGGCGTTCGTGGAACTGATGTAAAAGTAACCGCCTTCCAGATGAGCCCCATAATTTACTCCGGAACCGTGCAGCTGACACCGGCACCGTAATCACAGCACAATCGCATTTTCATTTTTTAAACGCGCATTTTCATCATGCAAAAAAACGATCAGCTTCCGCCCGATGTGGGCGAGAAATACGTACTGGATGGTTACACTGCCGGCCCGATCGGACTGATAGGCGGTGGTTACGTAGATCTTCGCTTCATCACTATGGCGGAAGCTGATCATCTTTTTGCCACTGGTGCAATTGATCCGTACCTGAAAAAAAAGGAACCGGTAGAAACCCCGGAAACGGAACAGACCGAAGAAGAAGAGCCGGAAACTGAATCTGAAACTGATTCAGATGATGCCGGTTCAGATAAAGGTCCGAAAACGCCTCGTAAACGCTCAACAAAAAAATAGTCCCGGTTTACCGGGATTTTTTGCACCATGAAATTCACCAGAGGTACAGATATAAAGTGGTACTTGCCGATGTATGACGCATCGGGTACTGCCATTACACCGGCATCGCTGAGCGACTACCAGATATTTGTGCATACCATGTCCGGTGATAAGCTGCAAACGCTGGCCGTGTTTAAAAAAACACCTGCCACCGGCGAATACCCGATCGCTACGGAAACCATCACAGATCCGGCAACAAACATGTCCATATCAGCAATGGCAATCGTAATTAAACGGGAATTGACCAAACAGTTTCCGATCGGAAAAATATTCGCTGAGCCGAAAGTAAAGAAAACGGCCACCGGTGATTTTACTGGCGGCATCCAGGCGCTTCCCGTTTATAGCGAAATCGGTAACCCATACCACCTGCTGGGCGAAATAGTTGAGTCCAACCTTCCAACCTCGTTTACCTGATGGAAGTGTTCGGCCGTGGTTTATTCCTTAATTCCGTTACCGGAAAATCGTACATCGCAGCTGCGCAGGCTGGCAGCGGTTCCGGCGATATGCTGAAAGATGTTTATGATACCAATGATGATGGCATTGTAAATACAGCTCACAATGCACAGCAGTTAAACGGTCAGCCCGCCAATTTTTACGCAACTGCAGCAGCATTAGCCAGCAAAGCCGACCTGGTAGATGGATTAATTCCACCCTCACAGCTGCCACCGATTGCACTGGTGGAGTTTCTCGGTTCTGTAGCTTCACAATCTGCAATGCTGGCCCTCACCGGCCAGCCCGGAGACTGGTGTATTCGTGCAGATGAACTGCGTGCATACTTTCTTATCGCATCAGATCCCACTCAACTGAGCAGCTGGCAGGCAATCGTTACACCTGCATCACCGGTTCTTTCTGTTAATGGATATACCGGTCCGGTGGTGCTCACAAAGTCAGATATTGCCCTCAGCAATGTTGATAACACGAGCGACCTGAATAAGCCGGTAAGCACAGCAACAGGAACCGCGCTCGGATTGAAACTCGATGCCAGCAACTACGCGGAGCTGATTGATGCTGAACTATCTGTTAACACTGTTGTAACAGTTACCGGGGGAACTGCACCATCAGGAACTACTAATCACAGGATTAATTACGTGCGTATGGGCCGTATGGTGCAGGCCTCAATTTATCTGAACTTCGGTACAGCTGGATCTAGCAACTCTAATTTCACAATCAGCAACCTGGAGCAGTTGCCAGCACCGCTATTCCCAACAGGATGGACCAACGCGTCCACATGGTTGGCGCGAATTTTCGGGCTGGTTCAAAATAGCCAAACGGCGGTAGGTACACAAATAGTACCGCTGATACGTCGTAATGCGGCTGGTAATGGATGGGAGATAGCGAACTCCGCACCGTTCACCAGTACAAATGCCAGGTACATTTCAATCACGTTTAGTTACATTGCATAAACCGGCGAAGTAGAGAGCGCCGAATAAATAAACCAGAGAGAAAAACAGGCCCGCCATGAACCAAACAGAAACTGAATCTATGGGAGAAAAAGAAATTTTGCAACACGTCTCTCAGAAGGTAGATCAAATGTATATCTACCTCTGTGGTGATGATGAAGGCGGTGTTACAGGCCTGGTAAAGCGCGTTGAACGGCTGGAAGAAAAAATTAATGAATACGATCGCCTGAAATGGAAAGTAATCGGAATAGGTTCAGCAATGCTTCCTGTTTTACTTTTCCTGTGGGATCTGTTCAAAAAATGGATTGAATCAAAAATCTAAACGAACCCGAGTAACAGGTTTCATCTGCTCATAATTCCTGCTACTGCCCGGCCCGGTGATTTGTAATCACCGGGCTTTTTTGCATCTTTGCAATGCGACTTACCAATTTTTTAAACTGATCAGCAAAGAGTACCCGGGCGGATGCAGCAATGCATCCACTATCTTAATTGGTAGGTCGCAATCCGGGTACTCCTCTTTTAAAGCGACCTGCCATGCCTTCCACCGATAAACCGAACGAGTACCTGTTAGCTGCGCTGGAGCTGCTGCAGGATTTCTACGAACCAGCCGAAACGATGGCTGATGCCGATGAAATGATGTCCACCGATGAGGTAATTGAATGCATTAAGGGCATCCGGCCGGAAACCTTTTTCACACACCAGGAGCTGCACGATGAGCTCCGTAAGAAAAACTTCCGTTACGATATGGTTTCGCCTGGCTGCATCCGCTGGCTACTGCGCAATAAATAGCTGTCCTTTTTCAGGCAATTGCCATGCGGTAACTTCGTTCCATGGCAGTAGATATCATTCAATTATGGATAATTGGCGGCAAAGATTTCCAATCCGGCGCAGCCATTTACCAGCAGCACGGCACCAATGCCGGGCTGAAAGCGCTGTTTAAAATTGAAACGGCATATTCCAGAAGAAGGCTGGAAGAAGAGCTGCCTAAACTCATAATTGATTCGCCGGCGAAAGAATCACCATCCCGGCAGCGCGAGAAATACACCGTGGATCAACTGCCGCCACATTTACAAGAGAAATACCGGAAAAAGGCGAAACTGTATGCACAGGCCAGCGGCCTGCACCATCAGATGAAAAAGGCTGATAACAATATAAGCCGGGCGTTTATTCGAAAAGAAATAATTGAACTCGATAAGGAGATCAATGCTATCTGGGATGAGTGCGATGCCTGGATGAACGAGCCACCAAAAACCAAAAGCAAGATGAGCATCAGCGAATTGTACCAGAAGCGGAACAATTTACGCTCACAAATCAGCAAGGCAAAAAAACGCAACCCATCCAAGTTGGAAAAACTGCAGGAAGAGCTTGCTGAGATGGAACGGGAAATAAAACAACTGTAAATGCTATTCACTCCCGTTGAAATATTGCCACCATCAAACCGGCCGGAACACGCCGGGCTGCTGCTGTGCCAGTTTTCCGGCCTGATGACATCCGGCGCCATTGATGTTGCCGAAAAAATACTGCCGAAATTGAAAAGCCACTGCAGCATGGCTGTGATCACTGAAGGTAAAATAAGTGCTCACCAGGTGCTTGAAACGGTATTGAAGGTAACTGGACCGGCCGACCTGTATTTCAGCACCTGGACAATTACCGAAGATCCGGCACGGGCATTATACAACCTGCAGCAGTCCGGGCAGCTCAAAAGCATCAACGCTATATTCGACAATCGTGTACCTGTGCACAATGCCAATGCGTACACCTTTTGCAAAACGTTTTTCTCCCGCATCTCGTTGGCACCATGCCACGCCAAAATATTATGTGTTATCGGTGAAAAAGAGAGTTTCACCGTATTCACATCCGCAAACATGAGCATCAATCCGCGCGCGGAATTTTCGCTCATCATTAATAACCGCCAGCTGACGGATGAGAGCGTTGCCTGGTTTGAAAAATACCTCGATGGAAGAAAAACTGGAGCAGATTGAAAATTTAGCCGCACTGATGATGAGCGCGGCAGACATCGCCCTTGTGGTAGAAATTGATAAAGATGAATTCATTGAGCAGGTGAAAGAAACCGGTTCCGACATTCATAAAGCATTTTACCGGGGCAGGTTGTTGCGGGAGGCCAGTTTACGACAGGCCGTAATTAAAATGGCCGAGGCCGGAAGCGCCCCGGCACAAGCACTTGCAGATAAATACATGGACTCAGCAAAAAATGATGATTCAACATGGTAGAGAAAACGGATATAGAAAGGCTTACAGACTACCTGGTTTCGAATGACGAAGACAAGGTATTGCCGCCTAAACTCCAGCAGAAACTGGAGAGGGTCAATTTTTGCGATGAGCAGTTGCGGAAGCTGCAAACCCGCAAACAGGTTGCCAACATGATAATGAAACGTTTCGATGTGGGCGAAACCAAAGCCTACAATATCATCGCAGAAACGCAGGCCATTTATGGCGTTGCAGGCAATTTCAACAAAGAATACAGCCGGATTGTGTTATATGAAAAGGTGTTGCAGCTGGCTGTTAAAGCTGAAAAAGCAGGTGATTTCAAAGCTGCTGCAGCGCTGATTGACAAAGCCTACAAAATTGCAGGCCTGGATAAATCCGATTCCGGAGCACCAGCGATGCCACTACCGGTTCAGATCAACTATGTGTTTGATCCTACGTTGCTTGGTGCAGGTCGTATTGATAACCTTGACCAGCAGATTAAAAGCCTGCTTGGTAAAGCAGATGAAGAAACAACTGCTGAAATTTTACCATGAGCGACGGATCTGTTGACATACACCTCAACGTGCCGCAGTTACGATCGCAAATCGTAAATGCCCACGAAGAATACGGAATATGGGGCCGCGGTACTGGTAAGAGCGAGGGCATACTTGCGCCAAAGCAGGCAAAAAATGTTTTCCTCATGCCCCGAAGCCTTGGTGTTAACGTGGGTGCAACCTTCCAACAGATACTTACCCGAACCCTGCCGGCGATTGTAAAAGCGTGGGAAAACCGTGGATACAAACGTGATCAACACTATTTCATCGGGCAGTTCGCCCCAAAATCGTGGGGCTGGGCAAGGCCATGGCACAGCCCACTTGATCCAAAATATTTCATCCATTGGATATCAGGATCCGGGATTCAACTTATCAGCCAGGATGGGCATGGTATGAGTAATGGTATTTCTGCCGACTGGATTCACGGGGACGAAGCAAAGTTCCTCGATGTGCAAAAACTCAATACAGAGCTGCTGCCAATTAACCGCGGTAACAATCACCTGTTCGGCCACCTGCCGGAACACCACAGCCTGGTATTCACCAGCGACCGACCAACCAACAGCCGCGGTGCCTGGCTGCTGGAGAAAAAGAAACTGAACAACCCCAAACTGGTTGAAACCATCATAAACATTCAGTATGAGGTTAATGTGCTGAGCGAAAGCATGAAGTACGCAACACAAGAACAGGCTTTGCGGATCCGTGCAACGATCAACCGGCACGAGGTAAACCTTGCGCTGTTGCGTAAGAAGTGCATTTACTATCACGAAGCATCATCGTTGGATAACATCCACGCATTGGGCATTGATTACCTGAAGCAGATGAAACGAAACCTTTCCGACTTCGAATTCCGGACCAGCATTCTCAATCAGGAGGTATTCCAGAACTCCAAAGGCTTTTATCCCAACCTGGATGAAGACATACACCTGTACGAATCATTCGACTATCAGCAGTTCGAATTGAACGGTTACGATTTCGATAAATACCAAGGCAACAAATACCTGCAGGATGCGGATGTGGTTCGGTCCGCACCGCTTGACATTGCCATTGATTACGGAGCATCAATCAACTTCATGACCGTAGGGCAGGAACCTTTTCCAGGACAATACAACATCATCAATCAAATGTTCGTGTTGCATCCAGGTACACTTGCGAATGTAATTGAACAGTTCACTAACTACTACAAACCACACAAACGCAAAGAGGTCAACTACTACTACGATCACACGGCCATAGGACAGAAGGCTGATGGTAGTAAGACATGGGCAGACCAGGTGGAAGAAAAGCTACAGGCAGCAGGCTGGACGGTAAACAAGATATACACAGGGCAGGCTCCTGGCCACGAGGTGAAGTACCGCTTCTTCGCTGAGATGATGGGCGAAAAGGATACACCATTGCCAGTGGTACGCATCAACAGAACTAACTGCCCCGACCTGATCAAATCAATGCGTGATGCGCAATGGTTACAGGGCAGGGAAGGATTCAAGAAGGATAAGAGTAGTGAGCGGCGCGATAGCGTACCGCAGCAGCATGCAACACACGGCAGCGATTCATTCGACATGCTGGTGTATGGACGTAGCAAGGCTTCATTTAAAGCGCAGCAGTCCGAGTTCATGGATAACATCATAGGATAGTACCACCACACACCGCATCGGGTAACCATAACAGCTCCACAGAGATCCCACGCGCACGGCTACCCAATGCCCCCCTGCGCCCCCCCCGGTCATATATCAGTCGTTTTGTCAGGCAATTGCCGCCGTAGGGATAGGGCGGGGCGCGCATTTCTGTGAATGATGCGGGCAAAAAGGGAAAAAAAATAAGGTTTGCCCGCTGGTTTTCAGGGTTTTAAATGGTTTTCGATGCGGTTTTAATGTATTGAAAATCAGGGGTTTGTAAATTTTAAAAACGCTGTAACTTGCTGATAATCAGGCTAATTAATTTGCATTTATACCTAATAAAAACAGCCAAAACCGTTGCAAAGTTGCAACGGTTTTATATCTTTGTAGTGTGATAATCAAATAGTTACATTTTAACATTTAAACTTTTATTTATGAAAAACGAAGGTAAAGACAAGAAAGAAAAAGAAACGCCGGTAATTGCACTGGTAACCGGAAACGCGAAAAACGGTACAAACGGCCAGGCTAAACACCAGGTTGACAACCCCACACCGGAAACCGTAAATCTGAACGGGCATAACCCGGCCGCGGTGCTGGCCGTTTCAGGTACAATTGATGAACGGCTGCAAAAGGTTAACCAGCTTTCAGCCCTCGCAACGCGCCGGGCAGGTATTTTGGAAGCACAAAACCGGTTATCTACGTTCCAGTTTGGGAGCGATCAAAGCAGCGTAAAAATTACGCTCACTGATGCGAAAGGCAAAAGTTTTGAAACCAGCAACCCCGAGAGCGTAGATGCTGCGCTGCAGTTGCTGCGCAGCCGTGCAGAGGAAGAGCTGCGCCGCGTGGAAAAACAAATTTTTGAAATTAACCTTTAACCAAACCAACCACCCCGGACAGCTTCCGGGGTGGTTTTATCCCACATTTTTATGATAATGGCAGAAGAAACCGCCGCTTTTCCGGCAGTGGGTGAGATTGAATTGACCTATAAAACGAAGGTAAAAGCAATAGACCGCCCCAAAATTAAAAGTTCACATTTTGCGCAAAATCTGTTCCGGCAGGTTTATCCGGAAGGATTGATATACCTGAAAGAATTTTTCTACGTGGCATACCTGAATAAAAGAAACGTTGTTTTGGCAATCATGAAATTGTCAGAAGGGGCAAGGCATGCAACGGTAGTAGATACATTACACATACTTGCCCCGGCATTAATGCTGAATGCTTCCGGGATTGTATTGTGCCATAACCACCCGTCAGACAACACCACCCCGAGCGAAGCGGATTTTTTGTTAACCGAACGCTGCAAACAGGCATGTAAGATTTTTTCTATAACACTGCTTGACCATATTATTTTGACTTCCAACGATTACTATTCATTTTCAGACAACGGAAAATTAGAGCCATGAACACGACAGACAAAAAAGAAGAATTAAAGCAACGCCGGCAAACGCTGATGAACCACAGCGCCGAAGTGCAGGAACTTGTAAAAGCCGGGGCATATCCAACCATAAACAGCGCAGTCATTCAGCTATTTTACAAAAACAACGGGCATACCGAGTTTAACACCATACACCAATGGAATAAAGCAGGGTTTCGCGTGATGCGCGGGGAAAAAGGTTTTCCGGTTTGGGGCCGACCAAAGCACGTACAACAGGAAACAGATCCCGACGAAAACGCCCGTAAGTTTTGGCCGCTATGTTACCTGTTTTCAAACCGGCAGGTAATACCGGAAACCGAAGTAACACCCGCAAACAGTACCAGCCATGAAACCGCGCGAGTTTCCGCCTGAACTGCGCGACTTCGCCCGGATGTTTCAGGAACTTACATACCGGCACAATCCCGGAAAGGTTTTTTCTGATTTCGTTTCCTACCTGATACACCAGTTCGCACCGGCAGAAAATCCGGGCGAACTGGTTAGGCTGCTGGAAATTTACAGCGACAAAGAAAAAGCAATGTTTCCCAGCCTCATGCGCGTTTTACTGGATGCATTAAAAACACAGTTCGACAGCGGCCAGCGGTGGTACGATGCACTGGGAACGATATACGAAATATTTAACAGCAGGTCGAAAGTTGAAAAAATGGGGCAGGTGTTTACACCCCCGGAAATTTGCGACATGATGGCACAGCTAAACCCGCCAGAACCAAAAGCAGACGGAAGCCGAGTAATGGTTGCAGATGAAGCCTGCGGAAGTGGCCGCAACCTGCTAGCGTATAATTCATACTACCCCGGCGCATACATTACGGGGGCTGATATAGATCAGATTTGCGTGAAAATGACCGCCTTTAACATGATGCTGCACGGCATAACAGGCCGGGTAATATGGAAAGACACGCTGAGAAACGAAGTTTGGGGAGGTTATGAAGTGAACCCATATCTGTATAAAACCGGCCTACCTTGCCTCGTGCCGTTGGTGGTAAAGAAAGAACAGGAGCAGAAAAACGAGCCAGAACCGGCAGAAATTGCCACAGAAACACCCGCGCCGCCGCCCGAGGAAAAGCCCTTCAGCCTGTTTTAACGCCGCCAGAAACGACAAAAACACCCTTTTCGGGGGTGTTTTTGCGCGTGGTCGCTACTTTCTTTTTGCCAAGCCCGGCAAAAAGAAAGTAGCAAAGAAAAAGCGGTTAAGCCCACAACTCTTCCTGAATGCAGGTATATCCCCCCTTTTTGAGCAAAATTCGTTTCATATCCTCAGTCAGCTCACCTTTTTTGTGCCGCATGCGGATGCTACGTAGGTATGTTGCGTCCATTTCAAGCATTTTGGATGCCTTGCGCGAAATGATTACGGTATCAAACAATTCCTGAAATGCGGTATCCAGGTTCTTTTTAATGGATGTTTTCTTCGGCATACCCCAAAAGTACAAAAAATGCCGCAAATAAAGGGGTTCAGCCCCGATGCCTGCCCCTGTCCTTTATTTCCGATGCTGCTCATCCGATTTTTGATTCATGGATGCAAAAGTTCACCTGAGCGATGGGCTCAACTTGATGGATGAAAAAACGATCGGCGGCGTATTGCAGCCGTTTGAGGTTTCTTTCGTCGCAGAGAGCGGAGAAATTATCCGCCTGCAGTCGTGTACCAAAACCGGTTTGAAACCTGGTATTGATCGCCGGTCGCACATCGGGCTGAAAGCCATCGGAAACACACACCATCCCTACACGGTGAACATCCGGACTATTTTAACTATAAACCAAAAAGAAGTTTACTGGTAATGGGACAAAATCATGCAACTCCGGATTATTCCGTCACTTTTTTTGGAAACACGGGAGCACTCATTACAGGCGGTGATGTGCAGAAAACAACACCGTCGGCCCCGGCTGTAAAATCAACGGGCAGTGATGAGATCGCACCCTGGGGTGATGATAATCTGTACCCGCAAACGATTTTAACTGCAGCAGAGAAAACATTTGTGCCTTCAGTAATTGACTTCCAGGTGCGGGCGTTATATGGCCGTTTGCAATACGGCACGTATGATATTACTGACGGGAAAGAAACATTTGTTCCACAATACAATCAGGACATAGAAGACTGGCTGGAGCTGTCCGGCTTTAACCGTTATATGCTTGAAGCTGCATCGGATCTGTACTGGTTCTATAATGCTTTCCCTGAAATCATTCTTTCAAACGATCGTAGCAAGGTCGTTTCCATTTCCGCACAGGAGGCAATGAATTGCCGATGGGCAAAGCAGAATACCAAAGGTGCTATTGAAAAATGCTTCATCAATGCAAACTGGGCTGATGGCGCCAAAGCGGATTCGCCGGAAACAATTACCGTACCGGTAATTGATCCGTATTACGATCCGGTTACAGCGGTTCTGGAGCGGAAGGAATTCAAGTACATATACCCTATTTCCTTCCCAACACCTGGTAAGACATATTACCAACTGGCATCGTGGCATTCCATTTACAGGAATAAATGGCTGTCATTCGCGGCCAAAATCCCGGCTTTCAAAGAGGCCATCATGAAAAATCAAATATCAATTAAATATCATATTGAGGTTCCTGATTATTACTGGCAATGGAAGTATCCGGACTGGGGCAAAATGAGTCCAGATGATCGCACCAAGGTTCGCAAAGATGAATTAACTGCATTTAATAAGGTGCTGCAGGGCGAAGAGAATGCCGGTCGCAGCATTATGACCACATCCCGCTGGGATGAGGTTACCAAAACAAAATATCCCGGCTGGGTGATCACCTATATTGATGATAAGTACAAAGATGGTACCTACATCGAAGACAGCCAGGAAGCAAGTTCGCACCTGCTGTTTGCGCTCGGCATTGATGGTACACTCATCGGCAATTCGCCCGGGAAAGGGATGGGTGCCGGTTCCGGTTCGGATAAACGTGTAGCCTTCAACCTGTACATCAATATGTGCCTGGCACACGAGCATTTAATACTGGAACCGCTCAACTTCATCCGCAGGTACAACAAATGGGATCCGAAAATTCGTTTCCGGATCGCCCGGAAAGAAATCACCACGCTCGATCAGGGCAAAGAAACCAAGCAAATAAGCTAAGATGGCACTCGCAAAAGGCATTGATGACTTTATCGGCTACGTGAAGGCCGCAACAAATTTTGAAGACATTGAAATTTATCTTCAGGAAGCGGAAACACGTTTTTTGAAACCGATGATCAGCGCCGCGCAGTACAATGCGCTGCATGCGGCATACCAGGCGGCGGCTTCGGATGATGCTTTGTCACCAGCAGACCGTGAACTGATTACCCGGTGCCGCCCGGTAATCGTTAATTATGCGCTTGCGATCGGTGTTCCAAAACTGCAGGTGGTTGTTTCTTCTTCCGGCGTACACATTTATTCCAATGAACAGCAAAAAACAGCATTCTCGTGGCAAATAGATGACCTTGTTAATGGTTATTTCGCTAGCGGCGACAGCTATGCTGATGCCTTGCTGCAGTACATGGAAGAAAACAAAGCCACGTACACCGCATGGGCAAACAGCAGTGCATACACTGTATTTAAGTCGGTGCTCGTGCCTGATACGGCTACATTCAGTAGCATAGTGAATATAAACGACAGCCGCCGCGTGTTTCTGCGCCTGAAACCGGCCATGCTTGTTATACAGGACATGAAAATAAAATCGGCAATCAGTTCAGCGTATTTCGCCGAGCTGCTGGCCGAGATTTCATCTGGCACGTTTACACCTGCAAACGAAGAGCCGTTGCTGCTGGCGCAAAAAGCGATGGTTTACCTCAGTTGCAGCCATGCGCTTGCTGAAATGACGATTAATGTGGGCGTTGATGGCGTTTCTATCACCGCCAGCCGAAACACGGACAAAACGCAAACCAAAGCCCCTGCCGAATTGAACCGTATTTCGGCAATCGCTTCCAGCTGGCAGGATACTGGTAATAGCTACCTGGCTGAGCTGGTCGCTTACCTGAACCAGAATGCATCGGCATCGCTGTATGCCACGTATTTCAACAGTACCCAGTACCGCAACCCGGCAACAGATGATGGGCTGTTTACAAACGATGAAACATGGGGCATAGTAATGATTTAACCATAAAAAAGAGCAGATGAACACGATTAATATTTCAGACAAAAATTTTACGGCACAAGTCCCCGCCAGCTGGAATGAGTTGACAAAAAAACAACTCATGTATATCGCTTCACAATGGCGTGTGTGGCAGTTTACCACACACCCTGTGCTGAAAATAAAACTGTTTATGGTGCTGGCCGGCATCGGACGGTGGAATATTTTCAACCGGCAGCGGCGGGTACTACTGGCCTTGCTCCCGAAGCGGCGCGATTATAAAAAAATGAGCGCCGAAAAGTATTCGGAGAAATACTATTACCTGCCTGATTTCATCAGGCTGACGGATTTCATTTTCAATGCACACATTGGGCTTACAGTTAATAAACTTCCGGAAATCAAAGCCGGAAAAATGGTGCTGCACGGTCCTTCCGATAGCCTGAACTCGCTTTCTTTTCAGGAATTCGTTTATGTCGATGGCTTTTACCTGGCCTACTGCGCCACAAAAGACATCGAGCAATTAAACAACATGATTGTGTGCATGTACCGGCCCCGCAATCCAAATCTGGATGTGCTGGCAAAGGACTACACTGGCGACATGCGCGCGCCATTCAACTCAAATGCCGTTGACATCTGGTTACCTGCCGTAAAAAAACTGCCGTTGGAAGTAAAAACAGCCATTTACCTCTTCTACACCGGTTGCCGCCAAAAAATGGAAAAAGATTACGCTTCTGTATTTTCGGCTGGTGATGAAACCGAAAATGGAGATGGCGACGGCTGGTATGGTGTGCTCAGTAATCTGCCGTCCGAAAAGTTTGGCACCCTCGCTGAACGGGAAAACACACCAGTACACACAGTGTTTCAAGAGCTGAACATCATAATGAAAAAATACGTGAAGAAATGACACCAGCCGAACAGATAGCCTACTTCGAAGAAGTTGCAAAAAGCAACCGTGCAATAAATCACCAGCCCGGAGATTCGAAAAACAAACGGTTTTTCAGGATGGATCTGGAGGAACTGGAATCTGATTTGCGTACCAAGGTGCTCGGGCTTTCGCTGGTGCTTGAACACTCAATAGCACAGGAAGAAGATCAGGATTCAGATAATGCGTACATCCGGCTGGATTGCGCATTTTGGATTTTACATCCCACACAACCAAGCGACAGTTTTGAGAAAAAAAATGAACACCGCGATTTGTGCTACCGTGTAGCCTGGCAGGTGTACACCAAACTCAAAAACGACAAAAAGAAGGGCATTTTCAAAGGTTATGAGCCCGGTTCATTCAATGCAACAGCATATACATCGCTGGCCGGTACCGCGCTGGGTTACCGCTGTTCATTCATCTATAAACAGCCTGCGCCAGTACAACTGAACGAAACGGAATGGTTTAACGAAACACTGGCAGAATAATGGCACTTTCTTTAACGACAAACCCAAGTTTTTACCCGTTCAGCAAAAACCAGATGCCGGTGGGGCTTACCACTGATCGCCACCTGGTAAGTGCAGGTACGCCGGCCAGTGTTACCATTGGTTTTACCGGTACAGGTGCAACTGCCATTCAGTTTATCGCATTCGTTCAGACCATAATAGGACAGTCAACCACCATGGTTTTTGCAACGTCGCTTGATGATAGCGGTTTGAAGCTGCAGACCAACGTACACAGTTATGCACTTGCGCAATTCATTGAGCAGGTGGCTGGCGATATCAAAACAAATTACAATCTGGACCGTGATTACAATGTTTCATACACCACGACCAGCATTACGCTCACTGCAAAGGTGCTTTCACCGGATTACAACATCGTTGCATTAACCAATGCTACCGATATTGCCATCGGCACTACAACATCATGCACCGAAGCGGTGTACGAAGAGAATTTTAAAACAAGGCTGGATGTGTATGTTGAAAAAATATACATGGCTGGTGATTTCAAACTGATATCAACGCATGAGCTTGATCCGGTGGCAAACATTTCCATGTTTGATATTGCTGATATTATTGATGCCAGCTTTTCTGATGTTGATTTACCGGATTACAATGCAACAGCACATTTTCGCTGTGAATTTAACCTGGTACGCTACCAGATTAAGTTCACCGAGCGATACGGATCTACACCTGTTCCACACCGTCTTTCTGAAAGCAGCATAAGTGTTGCATTTAATGGCGGTTTATCGGCACAGGAATTTCCGGCAGGTTACAACCCAATAAACACGTACTTTTTTCCGAACAAAAAGTACATGACGCTGCAACCGAATAACAAAAAGGTTGCAACCAGCCAGCAGGAATATTTGTACCTGGTAATTCCTTCATCCACTACCAGCTTTGATTTGCGGGTAATCGTTTATTTTTCAGACGGCACTACGCAGAATACAACGCCATACAGTGTTACAGGTACGGCAGGGCTTGAAATGTACTGCCTGCCCGTTGGTTATACCCAGCTGAACCTTGCCGCGTTGCAGCCCACAAAAACAGTAGTGAAGTACGAAGTGTATTGCCGCAACCAGGCGGGTACAGAAATAGGTGAGCACCGCATCTATTACATGTACTACCAGCAGCGGAAGGCGTTTAACCAGTTCATTTTTTTAAACAGCCTCAGTGGTATGGACACGCTGGCCTGCACCGGTGAGCTGGTGCAGGGTATAAAAACCGATGATATTCTCGCGGACCGGAAATTGACCAAGGACTACACCCTGAAATCGGCTGAGGTGTTCAAAACGTTTGCCGAAAAGCAGGATGTATTCACCGTATCATCCGGGCTGTTAAAAAAAGCCGAAGCGATATGGGCCAGCGAAATATTTCTGAGCACTTCGGTTTTCGTTGCTGATGCGGTAAAGGAACAATGGTTACCGATCACCATTAACAAAGCCTCAATTGAAGTTATCCGAACAGATGCAGATCTGTACGGGATAAAATTCGATTATGTCCTTGGTTACTTCAACCGCGTAAATGAGGGGGGCATTGTATGATAGGGCTGTTCTGCAACAATGAGTGGCTGGACATGCCACCGGATTCCAACATCCGGATTGAAATGGTTTCGTCGCTGTTTGAAAGTGAACTGCTGCAGGGCAGCTACTCGTTTCCCTTCGACATCCCGCGGTCGCCGGTAAACCTGCGCGCGCTCAGCTTTCCAAATACCATCGAAGCGATTAACCGGAAAAAGAAAATGCCGGTGCAGCTGTATTGGCACGGTGTAAAACGATTTGATTGCCTGCTGAATATTCAGCAGGCTACCAAATCGAAGATTACCGTTAACCTGGTTGTGGATCTGGCTGGGCTGGAAGTGCTGGACAAAAAACTGCCGGAATTCGATTACGGTGGTGAGCGGTTCATTGGTGATACGGCCGATGATGTGGTAAACCACGCCAACGCAAAAGTTGCCCTCAGTTACCCGGCTACGGATTACAACTTTCCGAGCCACTGGAACCCGGAATTTTACGGCGATGCGAACCCGGATTTTCAGCAGGTGGTTAACCGCTGGGACATGACGAATTTAACCTTCGTTAAAAACGTGTATGTCGGCCCTTCAACACCAACAAACCAGAACACGCTGGTACCGTGGCCGTACCTGCAGTACGTAATGAAAACCTGCTTCCTTGAAGCCGGTTACACCTGTGCCGGCGATTTCTTCACCGACACGGAACTGCAGCAGCTGATGATTTACAGCAATTACAGCCTGGATGATCGCACCCCGCGCAGTTATGTGCGGGCTTCGCTGGTAACTCCGCAGGATGTAGATGCCACCAATGGTTACATCGTAAACTATGCGGATGACACGACACTGCCAAACAAGGATGATTTTTCGCTGTGGAGCGGTACTCATTACGATGTGCTGTACGAAGGTGATTACATGATCACCGTTTACTTCACCTGCCTTATTGCAACCTCAACCAATGGAAACATTGCGACGGTTAAAATAATGGACAGCACCATGAACATGATTGAGTACCGGGATTACCATTTCCCACAGGTAGGCATCGTTACGTTTTCCTACCAAATCCCCTACACCGCTACGCCCGCAGAAATCGGCAACACATGGTGGATTGAATTAAGTGCTGTAGATGGTAATGCAATAGAATTAACTCCAGCCATTCAAATAGCCTGGGTAGAGTTTAAAAACATCAGCGATGATATTGTGAACCGCTACGCCCGTACACTTAATGTGGCAAACCATGTGCCCGACATCACATTCGGGGAATTAATAAAAGCTATCCGGAACGTGTTCAACCTCTCCATGAGCATTGATTCCATTAACAAGCAGGTGGTAATTAATCAGGTTGAAAGAAATCTGAAATCAGTTGCAACGGTAGATCTTACTGATAAACGCGGCCGCGAACACACCATTGAATATACCGATGTTACCGGTTTCACTTTCGGTTACAACTTTCCTTCCAGCGATAACATGGTGAAGGATAATTTCAAAACATACAACACCGGTCAGTTTCTCGGCAGTTATGCCACCTATCCGTCATTACCACCTGCTGTTAATTACCAAGGCAAGGTTGCACTAGTAAAAAATCTGAATAAGCTGTACATTGCTACGCTCGATGTTTCGCTGGCTCCGGTTTGGGAAGTCTATGCGGATAACTATTACGATTACATCGTGGGTGATGGTGATACGTCATCAAAAGCCGCGGCCTGCCCGCTGTTTATGACCTTGTTTGCCAACATCAGCGGGCATGCGCTTATGCCGGCAGTAAAGCAGAGGGGGCAAACGCCGGCCTTCGCCATCGGTGCTGATGAATTTACGGACCTGCGCATCATGTTCTGGCGCGGCATGCAAACCAACATTGCCGGCCAGCCATACCCGCATGCCGGTAGTACGATTTACCGGCATGATGGCTGGCCGATTTCCGGCGCTACCCGGTCGCTGGTATGGGACGGTGCAGAAGGCATTTTTGAAATGCACTGGAAAAACTGGATTGCCGTGCTCATGCGGGGGGAGTTCGTTCGGCTGTTCATGAACCTGAACATCATAGACCTGCTGAACATGACCGAGGAAAAAAAACGCATCGGTTACCTCTCGTTTTTGCTGCGCCGTGTTTCCACCACATGGGGCAAGTCAATCGGGCAATCAGAAGTTGAAATGTACCAGGTATGAGCCAGCAGCCGCCCAAATATGAACAGGAATTCATTCAGCATGAACTTGCGGAGTGGGCACAGCTGGTGGATGAGCGCCTGAAAGCTGCACTGAATAAAAAAGACGTTGGAATTTCTGATGAAATGCGTAAGTCGCTGGCCTTCCGTATAGCAGCAGCAGCTGGTACACACCGTGGTCAATATAAACTCATATTTCACGAATACGGGCGATTTGTGGATATGGGAAAGGGACGATTGCCGAAAGGACTTGAAACAATGTCCCGTAAACAAGCGATTCTAAACAAAGGCAGAAAACCGAAAAAGTGGTATTCAAAAACCTTTTACGGAAGCCTCAATAATTTGATAGAGCGCCTTGTTAAAAACTACTCCGCATTTGTTGTGAAACATTTAAAAGAACTTGAAAATAATAGCCTTCAGCCATGAACAATAGAAATAATAATGTAAACGTAAATATTAATGGTACTCAAGGTGATCAAACGCCCCGAGAGATGCAAAAAAATGTTCGCCAATTAAGAAACGAACTTAGCCATCTGGTACCAGGTACTCAGGCATTTATAGATAAATTGAAAGAGTTGCACCAGGCTGAGGCACAGTTGCGCGGAATTCAAAATGAAATTGAAAATAATCCCCTTCAGCCATGAGCGTTAGAACCGATAATGTAAACGTAAATGTAAATATTAATGGTACTCAGGGTGGTCAAACGCTCCGGGAGATGCAAAAAAATGTTCGTCAATTAAGAAGCGAACTTAGCCATCTGGTACCAGGTACGCAGGCATTTATAGATAAATTGAAAGAACTGCACCGGGCTGAAGCACAGCTGCGCGGAATCCAAAATGAAATAAGAGGTGTTGGGGGAATGTTTTCCCGAATCAGCAAAGAAATTAAACAGTTTGGTATTCTCGCAGCTGGATATTTAGGTTTTCAATTTATTACGGATGCGGTTAAAAATATCATCAGCAAAAACGCCCGGCTCAGCGATGAACTGGCCGACATCCAGAAAACAACTGGAATGACAAAAAACGAAGTCAAATCGTTAAATCGTGAACTCTCTAAAATTGACACACGAACCGCAACATCCGAGCTTCGAAAAATAGCTGCTGCAGCTGGGCAATTAGGCATTGTGAAAGAAGATATTTTGGCGTTTACAAAAGCGACAGATATGCTTGTTGTTGCTCTTGGGGATGAATTTCAGGGAGGCGCTGACGAGGTTACAAAAAACCTTGGGGCACTCCGGAATATTTTCTCCGATATCAAATCCGATAAAATTGATCAGGACATGTTGCGCATTGGCAATGCCCTGAATGAACTGGGTGCTGATGGTATGGCCACCGCTCCTATTATGACTGATTTTGCAAGCCGTATTGGGGGTGTAGGCATTCCGCTCGGCCTCACATCAGCCCAGGTGCTGGCGCTTTCTGCAACTATGCAGGAAATGAACATTAATGCGGAGCGTGGAGGAACAGCGATGGTTAAGATTTTGCAGAAAATGAGTTCCCACACCAAAGATTTCGCGCAAATCGCAAACATGGATGTACGTACGTTTACTGAACTTGTAAACAAAGACCTGTACGGTGCATTCCTTAAAGTAGTTGAGGGTTCGAAAAATGCCGGTAAAAATGCAACTGATTTGGCGGGCATAATGGATAAACTGGGAATTGAAGGTGCTGGAGCTTCGGAAGTGTTTATGAAACTTGGATCAAATACAAAGTTGCTGGATGAAAAACTAAAACTGTCGAATAAATCGCTCAAAGAAACGGATTCGATCATGGCAGAGTTTACCACCAAAAACGAAACCTTTGGCGCTAAAATAGATAAACTCGGAAAAAGCCTGGCTGGTGCTTTTGTCAACTCCGGTGTAATGGAAGCGATTGAAAGCATTGTTGACACCTTGGTTGAATGGACTGAAATTCCATTATCAGAAAAAATGCAAGAGGAGCAGAACCAAGTCAATATTTTGACCATGGAAATAAATACTGCCAACACGACTAATGAACGTCGTATGGAGATATACGACGAACTCGCAAGAATTTCGCCGGAAATTGTAAAGGGAATTGATCGTGAATCTATTAGCCTGGCTGCACTTACCCGAAACGTAGAGGCATATAATATTGCACAGATCAATAGAATTGTAGTACAAAAAAAGCAGGAAGAACTGGACGATGCAACTGATGATGCTGCAACCCAGCGGAGTTTTGTTATTAATGAAGAAGAGCGCATACGAAAATTATTGCTTCAATACAGTCAATCAGAATACAGAAACGCAGAAGCGATAGGTAAAGTAAGTAAGGATGCAAACAAAACCCTTGAACAAAAGATTGCGTTAGTAAAAAATCTGTTATTTACAGAGAAAGGCCCTAATTCATATGATGCTTTAAAGGACAGAAAGGAGTTGGAAAAACACGAGGGATTTTTAGTGAATGAAAAAAGGAAATACAATGAAGCACTTGGTGTAACCAATACTATTTTAAAGGAAAAAAATTCGATAATGAAAGAACTGGGAATTTCAACAGAAACTCCAGTTACAGAAAATCCGGCACCAACAGCAGCAGCTGCTCCAAAGCAGGTGCCGGTTATTACTTCGGGTAGTGTTGATAATCAGGCAAAGTTGATGGAACGCCTGCGCGATGAATTGAAAAACCTGCAAGATCAGATAGACCTGAACCGTATGGCTGCAAACGACCGCGAAGTACAGCAGGTGTGGCAGAAGTACGAAAAAATGATTACAGCCGCAAAAGGAAATGGAAAGCATATTGCGGAGCTGGAAAAACTGAGAGGGCTTGAGCTTGAAGATTTAAAACGTAAACAGGCCGAAAAGGAAATTGAAATACAGCAGAAAGCCGAACAGAAAAAAGCCGAGCTGCTGGATCAGTTCTACGGCATGCTGCTGAATGACCGCGACCGCGAATTATTCCTGATGCAACAAAAGCATTCAGAAATAAACGAACAGGCGATGGCCGCGGGGCTTGATGCTTCTGTGCTGTATGACGCACAGCGCAAAGAGCTGGACGATATTGTTCAAAAATGGAACAATAAAGAAGTTGAAGACACCAAAAAGAAAAACGATAAAATCAAGGCTGACAATAAAGAGGCCTTGGATGAAAAAATAAAAGCGATTGATCAGGAAAGCCAGCTTACCTCCAATGTGTACAGCATATACAGCGGGCTGTTCGACCTGCTGGGCGACAAATCGAAATCAGCCGCTGAATACCAGAAGCGCCTGGCTATCTTCCAGATCGCAATTGATACAGCAACCGCAGTTTCCAAAGCCATTGCCACCGGTTCGGCCGTGGGCATCACGCCAATAGAAAAGGCCATCGCCATTACCGGTAACATTGCGCTGGTGCTGGCCAATTTCAAAAAAGTAAAATCTATACTCCAGGAGTCCGGCGATATTCCGGCCCCGCAGCATGGCAAAGGTGCTCTGCTGGAAGGTCCGCTACATTCATCGCCATCGAAGGGCATGCCGATCGTAGATCCGGTTACCGGAAAAGTAAAAGGGCTGGTGGAGGGTGGCGAAGTCCTGCTGAGCCGCAACACGGTGAAAAATAATCCGGAACTGGTTTCTGCCTTGCTGCATTCCAGCATGAACCGGGATGGTGCTGCTGTGCCATTCAGTTATACCCCGCGGCGGGTATCATTCAGCAATGCTACCCAGGCCATCAGTTACGAGCGCGGTACATCCTTTGCCGCCCCGGTGTTTTCGCCATCCAATAACACCAGCGCCAGCCAAGCCGACCTTGCAAAGGTGATTCACGAACTCACCATGCAGCTGCAGGCCGGCATCACCGCCCAGTTCAACTACAACCAGTACACCCGCGATCAGGCCGCAATCAACCAGGCGGCAACTTCGGCGCAAATCGGATAAAAGATTACTTTTGGTTCACAAAACCGTAAGTGATGGCTGTTAACGATAAAAGAAAAGAAAGTAAAATTCAACAAAACGCTTTGGCAATTGAATTGCTCAAAACGATTGAGCGATTTGAGAAATAAAGCAAGTATCAGTTTGATGTATATGAAGTTGATAATGTGCTTTTGGATATTGTGAAGCGTAATCATGAAGAATATATTCACCATCGGTTTAAAAATCCGGGAACCGGTTTTGAATAGATTCAGAAACACGGTTATCCCAATCCTGTAAATACTCTTCGGTCTGCTGCAGGCTGGAATGTCCTAACTGTTCTTTTATCTCGCGCCGGTCAATGCCGGCGCGATCTGCTTCTGTAGCGCCGGTATGCTTAAATGAGTACACCTTGAAATCATCCGGGATATTATACCGCTTCCGGAATGCACTCCATTTTTTCATGTAATACGCCTTCCCGATCGGAACCGGTCCCGGTTTCCGCAGTGCGGTAAACAGGTAGTAATCTTCCGGGTATTTTTTCAGCTTCATCGCCTTCAGCAGTTTGAGCAACTGCATTGGCAGGGTAACGGTCCGGTCGGTGCGGTCCTTTGCATTTTCTGCCGGGATCCGGAATGTACCGTTTGCCAGGTCAATCATTTTAAGTTTCAGCAACCGTAGTTCTTTCCCCGGCCGCAAACCGGTGTAATAAACGAACTGGACGAATAACCAGAGCTGCGCATCGTAACCCGGCAAGTACTTCCGGACACGATCACGCATGTTCTGTTTGTATATGGATGCTTTTTTCCGGGTGTGCTTCATTTTTGAGCACATCAGAAACGGATTCACCGGCAGTTTGGTAGGATACATCCGGCCAATCTCTTTGAACGCAGCCCGCAGGAAAGAAAGGTGTTCGTTCCGCCACTTATTACTGAGCTGCTGGGCGGTAATTATGGTGCTCAGGAAGTGTTCCGCATGAGCGTAAGTGATGGCTCCGATCGGATGGCTTTCCAGGTGATTAGCTTCCAGCCAGCGGATAAAGTTGGTGGTGAATATCCGGTTGTTTTTTTGTGTGCCTTCTGCGCGCCCGTGGTTTTTCAACTTCAACGCTTCTGCCAGGTAGTCGGCAATACACTTCTGGTTTGCCCTGCGCCGAGATTGCGGAAGGTCGCCGATGTATATGGCACGCTGCTCTTTAAATGGATCGTACCCGGCATGCAGTTTCTTGCTCCACTCTTTTATGAGTTTACTGGCCCGCTCGTACCGGGCCTGCTGCATATTGGCTTTCTGTGCCTCGCTGAAAATGGAAAGCAGATCCGGGCGTACTTTACTCAGCCCGGTCATTATACGAAAACGGGTGAGCTTTCCGGTTACCGGATGCGCATAGTAGTATTCAACCTGCCAATCCTTTGACAGATCACCACCTGCATCATACAGGCGTGGTAATAGGGCGATTTCTTTTCTCATGATCCGAAGTGTTACCAGCACCCCCGAAACGATGAAAGCGAAAAACTACCCCTTGTAAAATCAGGGGTTCAACTGCCGTCAGTTTTGTCAGTTGAACCCCCGTTTATTGTGAAAGCCTTGTAAATACAGGCGTTTCGTTGTCGGGGTAGCGGGACTCGAACCCACGACCCCCAGCACCCCATGCTGGTGCGCTAGCCAACTGCGCTACACCCCGAACATATTCCCGTGCTTTTCGGCGACAGGAGCGCAAAGATAGTTTTTTTTGGAGTTTTGGCAATACCCGGAAAAAACGTTTTGTAATTGTACAAAAAATTACTTGCGATGGCTCCCGATCAGAATCCAATGGAGCAGCAAGTAAAAAAGCTAAAAATAAACGTTGCTGTTTTCTTTTTTTTGATGTTGTCGCGGATTTTGTGCGGGGTGCAGGTGAGCGGGGTAATCCGTGACAGCATACGATTTGCGCGAGTGTAATAACCTTCCTGTTCACAAATCCCCGCGCTTAAGCCAGTAGTTCAGCACGGATTAGCATCCGCACTGAACTACACACAAAATCCGCGCTAACGCATTTTTATAAAATTTATATTAGAAAATTTTGCATAGCTCAGAACCGTAACGAAACACCACCCTTCATAAAAAACGGCGCACCCGGTGTAAAATGTAGTTCACTAACTGGCGCGGTTTCGCCGGGCAGGCGGCTTTCGGTATCAAACTGGGCTTCGTTCCATTTCGTGTTCAGCAGGTTTTCGGCGGTGAGGCTGAAACTGAACTGATTATGGTTGTAACGCACCACGGCATCGAGCAGCGTATAACCTTTTGCACGTACTGTATTGGTTTCATTGGCCGGGCGCGAATCCATAAACCGGTAACGCAGCGCGGCATTCAAACCTTTATCCTGTTTCCAGGTGAGGCCGCCGGTGCTGGTGATGGCGGGTGCGAGGGGAATGTAGTTTGCACCTTCGGGTTCGTTTTTGAAACGCCCGTGGTTGTAATTAAAATCCGCATCGGCAAACAGGCGCGGTGTAATTTCCCAGCGCACGGCCACATCGGTTCCGAAACGGCGCGTGGCTCCGCTTATTTCCACGATGCCTTCATCGCCAACGTACACCAGTTCGCTTTGCAGATCAAGCGTCCAGAAGGCGGCATGAAACAGGATTTTTTTACCGGCGCGCAAAATCGTTCCTGCTTCGGCACCGGTGGCGCGGGGCAGGCTGGTGCCGGCGTTTCCGGAAATCACGGAACGCGAATCGTTGGAATGAAAACCGAGCCCGCTGCGCACAAACAACTGCACATCCGCATTTACATCGTACACCACATTCAGTTTCGGACTCATCCGCCCGCGGCCCTGCTGTCCGGAAACAGCATCAGCATTGTAATGTGTAAATCCGAACACAAAATAATCATAACGCAGCGCCGCATTCAGTGCCAGTTTTTGCGTGAGCTGAAGATGCTGATCGAGATACACAGACGGATTGTATTCACGCAGCTGACCGTAAACAAGCGTATCGCCCGTAACACGTTTGGTTTCACGCAGCAACGCAATTGCACTGGCATCAGCACGTAAACCCGCTCCGGCTGTGGTGCGCGCCGCTTTTCCCGCGATGCGGTAATTTTTTTCGATAAATCCATTGTAACCGAAAATGTCCCTGCCTTTTTCGTTCTGGTTGATGCCATCGCCGTTAATGGAATCATTCCGGAAAAACGTGAAGTTGGAGTAGAGGTTAAACGTGTAATGCGAATAATAAAACTGGTTTTTCAACATGCCGCCGTTATTCAGTGCCGAGATGATAGCGAGGTTGGCATTGCTGCGCCCCGTGTTTCCGCCTTCGGTATTGTCAATGCTGCCGAAGCGGGAAATCAGTCCGCTGTTCACCGCGCGTTCCGGTATCTGCCCGGAAGCATACCAATTGCTGGAAAACGTGGAAGCGGAAAAACGCAGCGCCGTGCGGCCGTTCAGCATGCCCGTATATTTACCAAACACATTGTAGCGTTTAAAATTCTGCGGACTTTCGAAATACGAATTGCTGAATACATATTCTGCCGCGAGGTACGCATGTTCTTCGTTTTTCGTCAGCAGGTGTTTTTTACCCAGCAGATCCACCAGCGCAAGTCCGCGGTACGTATCAAACTGTCCGTATTCAAAACGCAGTTCACTTTTGTCAAGCGCATCGCGTGTAATAAATTCGCCCGCACCCGAAGTAGCGAAGTTGCCGAAGCGCGCGGTGTACGGACCTTTGTACACATTGAGGCGATCCACCACTTCCGGAATCACAAAATGAAAATCGGCGTAACCTTGTCCGTGTGCATGCGAAACCATGTTTACCGGCATACCATCTATGTTCACTGAAAAATCGGTACCGTGATCGCTGTCGAACCCGCGCAGGAAAATCTGTTCGGCTTTGCCGCCGCCCGCGTGCTGCGCGATGAACAGGCCCGGCACCAGGTGCAATAAATCCTGCGCCGAGTTGGTCGGACGAAGTACTTTATCCACCTGCGTAATCGCATTCATCGTTTGGCCGAGGTCGCTCTGCCCGGCAATCACTACTTCTGCAAGACTCACTGTTTTCGGGGCAAGCCGGATGCGCAGGGGCTGCGGCGTTTGTGCGTCTACTTCCACAGTATGTACTTGTGTTTTGTAACCCAGCAGTGTAAAAACAAGCTGGTGTTTGCCGGCAGCAATATCCTGCAGGCAAAAATTGCCGAAAGCATCAGTAATGGAAATTGCCTTTGCATCAGCAGTGCGCACAATTACGCCGCTGATGCTGTTTTGTGTTGCCGAATCGGAAACGGTGCCGCGTATGATACAATTTTGTGCAACCGCGCTTCCCGCAAAAAGCAGGAACAGGAAACAGCAAACCGCAAGCCGTTGGCCGTGTAAAAATGAGTTCATGAAATACGGAGTAAAATGAATAAACAGGAATACACATCACGGTAATGCGCATGTGTAATTGATTATTCAGCTGTTCCAGGGTGGAGGTGCAGGAACTTCAGGAAATGCCGCAACCGGTTTCACGTTTACAACAGGTATGCGGATAATTGCACCAATGGTTGCTCCAGGAATTACAATTTCAGTATTGGTTTTTAAATGAAACATACTTGTTTCACCTGCGGGAAGCCTTGTGCTTTTTTGATCAGGAAGATTTTCTGAAGCCGCTTTTACTTCGAGGTGGAGGTGATAGCGCCCGTTTTCAAAATGTACTGTTGCCGTATGCCGCTCTTCCATAAAAACATGCGCAAACGCATCAGCCAGCACAGGCAGCACCGGTTTAAATAAAACCAGTGCGTAACAAAGCAGTAAAAGTGTGGCGATTTCTTTTTTCATACCGGTGCAACTGTATCCATTTACGGAAATGCACAGGTGCGCGGTTTGGGAAATACAGGCTATCCTTCAAAAAAAATGCGGGTAATCGTCCAGTAGAGTGCAATGATGCCGATCGCTACCGAAACCGGTATTACCACGCGTTTGTGGTACCACGGTTTTTTCCAGAACCACAGCCCGATGCACAGCCAGGCGGCTAATATAACTGCAATCTGCCCGAGTTCAACCCCCACGTTAAACGTGATGAGGGCAGTAACAAATTCTTTTTCCGGCAGGCCGAGGTCGGTGAGCACACTGGCGAAACCCATGCCGTGAATGAGGCCGAACAAAAACACAATCACTAAGCGCGACGGATGCAGTTTTTCGGTTATGCAATTTTCAACGGCCACGTAAAAAATAGAGAGTGCAATAACCGGCTCCACAATGTGCACCGGCGGCGTAAACACCTTGAACATGGCCATGCCCAGCGTAATGGAATGCGCCACGGTAAACGCGGTGGCCTGCAGCAGCACCTGTTTGAGGTTGCGGTTGAGCAGGAAAATACAAAGCACAAAAAGAATGTGATCGAGTCCTTTCGGAACAATGTGTTCGAAACCAAGATCGAGGTACATGAAACCGATATCGGTGCGCGAAAACGTGCTGAAATCAATGTCCGCGGCATGTGCGCTGGCAGCCACCGGCAGAAGCAGGGCAACCAGGAGCAGGGCGGTAAGCCGGAACCAATCCGTTGAACCGGGTAATTTCATAATCCTACTTTACCACAATATAAGGCAATACTTCCTTTTTCAGCCCGGGCTCAAGAAACGGATTTATTTTTACCGCCGTATTGATGAGTGCTGTGCCGGTAACCGGATCGCCGTTTTTAATTTTGATCAGTCCGCAGCGGCATAACAGTACCGGATTTTTCGAACCGGTGCGCATGGCTTTAACAATGTATTTTCCGGCTTCGTTAAATTCACCGCGGCGGTAATGCACCCAGGCCATCATTTCACATACGTCTATGTTTTCGGGCCGGCGTTTTAATTCAAGCTGTGCATGCTCAAGCGCTTTGTCCATGTCGCCGGTTTTCAGATACGCATACGCCAGTTCTTTGTCAGCGTAATGACCGTGTCCTTCATCGCTTTCATCGCCTGTGCCGGGACCGAGTGCTTTGATCACTTCTTCCGAAGCAGTTTCCGATTTTTGTTTTTCACCGTTCAACAGGTACAGGTCGGTGAGTTCTTCATCAAATGCCGGTTCAAGAATTACAGTTTTTGCTTTTTCGTAATGCGCAATGGCTGTTTTAAAATCACCACGGCTTTTTGCAATGCGTCCGAGTCCGGCTTCGGCGTAGGCATAATCAGGCCGTTCGGCCAATGCTGTACGATACTGGTACTCGGCACTGTCGGGATAACCGGTATTTTCATACAGCCCGGCAAGAATCACGCGCGACCATTCCGTTTGTTCAAGGCCGGGATAACCGGATGCAACGGCTAATTTCATGGCAGCAATGGCGCCGGGCATATCGCCGTAAATTTCGCGCAGGTACGAAACGCGGCTGTAGGAACGGATATCGGGACGGATGCTGATCATTTTGTCCGTCATCTTTACCGCTTCGTCATAATTACCAAGTTCCACATACGCATCACACAGCAGCCCGTAAATAAATGCGCTGTTCGGGTTTAATTTTTCTGCCTGTTGTGCTTCCGCCAGTCCTTCCGAAAAATGATGCTGTGAAAGTAATACGGTTGCTTTGCAGCAGCGTGCATCAAAATTGCCCGGCTCGGCTTTCAGAATTTTATCCAGCAGTTGCAACGTGGCCTTGTCGTAAAAACCATGTTCACCGGTTACGCGTGCTTCCTGGATATACGCCTGTGCAAGCTGCAGCATGGCTTTTGTATCATCCGGATTTTCGCGCAGTTTTGCCAGCAGTCCTTCTATGGCCTGTTTGGTGTTCAGCCATTCCGGTGAAAGTGCAACAGCCCCGCGCCGGTCGCGGTACGCCGGGATTTTAGCTTCCGATTTTTGCGGATAGAAAAAAATGATGCCGAGAAAAATCACGGTTACGGCAATCAGGGCGGCGTACAGTTTTTTACGGGTGCTCATGCGGAAGAATTTATTTTGAAACATAAAAACCGGTAAAAACGAATCTACCGGTTTTTATGTTTACATGTTTGATTACACGGTTGAAATCATTTAAAAATGAATCCGATGTGTTTTATTTCAGCTTATTTCGAAACGTTTACTTTCATGGATTGTACCGGGAAACCGTTGGAGGTTAATGATGCAACGTAAATGCCGCTGCTTAATCCTTCCACATTCCAGGTTACTTCGTACGAGCCCGATCCACGTGTTTCATTGTTCACTAATGTTGCCACCCGTTTGCCTGCAAGATCATAAATGTCGATGCTGATGCGGGCGCTGGATGATAACGTGTATTTAAACGTGGTAATTGTTTTGGCCGGGTTCGGGTAGTTCTGCGCCATGATAACGCCGGGACCGCCTATGTTAAGACCATAACCCTGTGTGCCGGTAATAACCGGTGTGGGTCCGCCGCAGCGTCCGAAACCGCTCCACGGTGCCTGCACGTAAGGGAAGCTGGTTTTAAACAGCGTGTCGTTTTGTTCTACACCTGTTGTGAAACTCAGCACATCAATCAGGTTGGTGGTAACCGGGTTTCCGCTTACATAATCATCATACCATAATCCGATTGCGGCAAGTGCCACACCTGATACAGCCTGCAGTTCGATGCGTGTAACATCATCTTCAAGACGGCGTCCGTTCGGGAAACCATCCATATTCGGAATCCACTGCATGTTTGCGTTGGCATTGTACGTCGGATCAGTTAATCCGAGTACAGCAGCCTGTACAATACCGAGTGAGCTGAACTGCGGGTGGTTGCGCGGGGTAACCGGAACCGCCATGTTGAGGCGCAGCATGTCACCAAATGTGGGCAGGAAGTTGTTGATGAACGGTTTGCCTACTGCCAGCGGGTTACCGTTTTTGCCGGTAGCTAACTGGTATGGTGCAAGGTTCGGAACACCGGTGTAGAAAATCGGTAACAGATCCACTGAACGTGGTTTGCCCTGGCGGAGGAGGTAGTTGCCAAACAGGTTGGTATCAAGCGCTGTGCCTGCACCGCCGTTGGTGGCGCGTATCGGCCACAGGCCGTCGTTGGTGTTGCCGAAGTCAAAGCTCTGCAGCGAGTTGCGCTGGATGCGCAGATCAGCAAGACCGGGAACAGCACCACCGAACAGCGAGTTGTCCATGTACAGTCCAAGTTCCGGGTTGCAGAAAAAGTCTTCCATAGCCGGATCTTCGGTGTACGGAGTGAGCGAGTTCCATTTGTCTTTCGAACCAATCGGAATAACTGCTTCATTGGTAAGCGGCATGCCCAGGCGCGAAACCTGCACCCATGCACCCGAGTACGATTCGCTGCCGGTACCGCTGAGTGTGCGAACCTGCTGGCGGCTTGCCGAAGCCCATACGCCGATGATGTAATCGCTGTCGAGAATGTTTACAGCAGCTGTAACCGGCTGTCCGTTTTTCTGCAGCGTTGCAATCGGAATTTTGATTGCAATGCTGTGTGTGTTTTTACAAGCCACACCGTCTTCCGGGGCATCAATGCCAGTTCCGTTGCGAACACCGCCTACGTCGAAAATACCGCCGAGATCAACAAAAAACGGATCGTCAGCCGGACCGCAATAGATGGTTTCTCCGCCGCCGCCGGTTGCAGTTGCAATAGCAGCAGTCATAAGTTGATCGTAGTTTGCAGCACCAAGACCAACGGTCGCATCAGAAATCGAGCGCGGGCCGATGTTCGGAGGAGGAACAATGCCGTTTGCTACGATAGTTGAAAACGGACCACCGTTGATGCTCTTCTCCGCAACGTACGTGGTTTTCAGGTTCTGCTGTCCGAGACGGATGTTGAAAAACGTGGTCGGATCCTGGTTCACTTTGCTGAACGTGAAACGGTACGTGATGTCATCGCCGGCAGTACCGTCGTTTTCAACGTGAATTTCGTAACGTACGTTTTCGCCGAATGAAGCGTAGTTCGGGCCGCCCTGCGGAAGCTGCAGCGGAACATAGTTCGCGATGATGGTTACCGTGTTGGTATCATCCGGGCTGCGGAAGGCGTACAGGTCGGTGTTGTCGGCCAGCGGATCATTCGCAATCAGCGGGGCCTCCCGGTGACTTGACGCTTCGGCGGTCGTTTGCTGTGAATCCCAGAGGCCGATTGACACTGCGGCCACGGCAACCAGCGATACACGGAATGTATTTTTGATTATATTTTTTTTCATGGTCATTGCTTTTTTGAATGTGTTTTGCATTCTGCTTATTGTCCGCTGTGGTTGGCGTATCCGCTCCACGGAGCCTGCACGTACGGGAATGCTGCTTTAAATGCAGTGTCGTTGCGTTCAACACCGGTGGTGTAACCAAGTACATCCAGCAGGTCCTGTGTTACCGGGTTGCCGCTGGTGTAATCGTCATACCACAGTCCGATTGCTGCAAGAGCCACACCTGATACAGCCTGCAGTTCGATGCGTGTAACATCATCTTCAAGGCGGCGTCCGTTCGGGAAACCATCCATATTCGGAATCCACTGCATGTTTGCGTTGGCGTTGTACGTCGGATCAGTTAACCCGAGTACTGCGGCCTGCACAATACCGAGTGAGCTGAACTGCGGGTGGTTGCGCGGAGTAACCGGCACCGCCATGTTGAGGCGCAGCATGTCACCAAATGTGGGCAGGAAGTTGTTGATGAACGGTTTTCCAACCGCCAGCGGGTTACCGTTTTTGCCGGTAGCTAACTGGTACGGTGCAAGGTTCGGAACGCCGGTGTAGAAAATCGGGAGCAGATCCACCGAACGCGGTTTGCCCTGGCGGAGGAGGTAGTTACCAAACAGGTTGGTGTCGAGCGCAGTGCCTGCACCGCCGTTGGTGGCGCGTATCGGCCACAGGCCGTCGTGTGTGTTGCCAAAGTCAAAGCTCTGCAGCGAGTTACGTTGGATGCGCAGGTTGGCCAGGCCGGGAACGGCATTACCGAACAGCGAAGCATCCATGTACAAACCAAGTTCCGGGTTGCAGAAAAATTCTTCCATGGCCGGATCTTCGGTATAAGGTGTAAGTGAATTCCATTTGTCTTTCGAACCGATCGGAATAACAGCTTCGTTGGTAAGCGGCATACCCAGGCGCGAAACCTGCACCCATGCACCATTGTCGGTCGGATTACCGCCGGTGTTGCTGAGTGTGCGTGTGGCCGGGCGGCTGGCCGAAGCCCATACGCCGATGATGTAATCGCTGTCGAGAATGTTAACAGCCGATGTAACCGGCATACCGTTTTTCTGCAGTGTTGCAATCGGAATTTTAAGTGCGATGCTGTGGATGTTTTTTCCGCCAACGCCATCCAGTTCGCCGCTTCCTGCGCGGGTCTGGCCAAGGTCGAAAATACCGCCGAGATCCACAAAGAACGGATCGTCAGACGGACCGCAGTACACGGTTTCACCGCCGCCGCCGGTTGCAGTTGCAATCGCAGCAGTCATCAGCGCATCGTAGTTGGCTGCACCAAGACCTACAGTCGCATCAGAAATTGAGCGCGGGCCGATGTTCGGAGGAGGAACGATGCCGCTGGCTACGATGGTTGAAAACGGACCGCCGTTGATGCTCTTTTCAGCAATGTAGGTCGTTTTCAGATTCTGCTGCCCGAGGCGGATGTTAAAGAACGTGGTGGGGTCCTGGTTGGTTTTTGAAAACGTAAAACGGTAGGTAATGTCGTCGCCGGCAGTTCCATCGTTTTCAATGTGAATTTCGTACCGGATGTTTTCTCCGAACGAAGCATAGTTGGGGCCGCCCTGCGAAAGCTGCAGGGGTACATAGTTGGCAATAATGGTAACGGTGTTGGTGTCGTCCGGACTGCGGAATGCGTACAGGTCCGTGTTGTCGGCCAGCGGATCATTTGCGATCAGCGGGGCTTCGCGGTGACTCGACGCTTCTGCGGTCGTTTCCTGCGAATCCCAGAAGCCGATTGCGGCTGCCGCAACTGCCACAAGCGAAACCCGGAACAGGATTTTTGTAGTTCTTTTCATGTAGTTGATTTTTGGTGCGATTTCTTCAGTCTGCTGTTGCCCAGAATTAAACGTGTTCAGCAAAATACGTAGAAACAGGACTACCCGGTTTTCGACGAATGACGAAAAAGTGAAGATTATTTGTTTTGTGAAATGTTTTGTGGGCTGTTTTGCAGGAAACTTCAACGGATAATTTTTGATGGACGATTTTTGATTTGTATGATCGGTTAAATCAAAAATCGTCCATCAAAAATCCGCTCCTTAGTCACCGTATCCCCGAAAAGCTCCTTCCCTGCGGCGATGCAGCCGATGTGAAAAGAATGTACGAGGCTTTGCCGATAAGATGGTCTTCCGGTACAAAACCCCAGAAACGCGAGTCTTTTGAATCGTTGCGGTTGTCGCCCATTACAAAAAAGTAATCGGACTGAAACGTATAAGTAGTGACTGGTTTCTTGTTTATAAAGACGGAATCTCCTTTTATAACAAGTGCATTGTCTTCGTGCTGTTCGATAACGGTTTTGTAAATGCCCGCATTTTCGGCGTTCAGCTGCAGGGCCATTCCCTTTTTCGGGACAACTACCGGTCCGAAATTGCCGCTGTTCCAGCGGTGGCGCGGCTGGTGCGGAAAAATATCCGGATCGTACTGCCCGCTGTCGGGTACCGCCGGACGAATTGTTTTTACAACCGGCAGTTTGCTTACCGCATCGGCCTGTGTTCGGCTGAGCGATAAACGGAAACGCGTTGCATTTGAAATGCTTTGCAGCGAACGAACGCCGAGTTTGTAAAACGCAGTTGTGTCAGCAGGCGCCGCAGTTGTTATTTCGTAACGGAATAAAACGGTTTCCGGAATCACCGCCGCTTTACCATTTATAAAGAGCGAATCGTTGCGGATGAATAGCGAGTCGCCAGGAAGGGCTACACAGCGTTTGATGAGTTGCTGCCGCTGATCAACGGGCTTTTCGGTTTGCAGGGGCGAATTAAAAACGAGTACATCATTCCGTTTTACATCCGCATAACCCCACATGCGCAGGTACGGCAGTTGCAGCCAATCCGCATACGCATTTGTTCCGGGAACAGATAAAGGTGTAAAAGGCACACGTCCGCCAAACGCCAGTTTGTTGATGTAAACATAATCGCCTTCAAACAAACTGTTGTGCATGGAACCCGAAGGAATGGTAATCACCTGGAAAAAAAACGTACGCACCAGCAGCCAAACCAGCAGCGGCCAGAAGAGCAGCTTCAGTCCTTGTACCAGGCGGCGGCGGAAGGCGGGTTTTTCGGCGGTGGTGTCGCTCATTTATAAAAAGAAGTCTGATAATTTCAATAGCATAAAGACATACGTCAGTTCGAGCGGCAGTCAAGAACAGTGATGTAAGATCGTTTAAAACCTGTTCTCGACTGCCGCTCGAACTGACGGTAATAACTGATTCTTTATTTGCCAAAGCTACCGAAAAAGTAAAATGGTTTTTGATAACACGAATTAGTGTTTTCTCCTGCGTTGTTCATCGGCTTTACGCTTTTGCGTCCGGGCACTTATCTGCTGCTTAGGCATGATTGCCGGCGGAACTGGTTTAACTGCAGGAGTTTCTGCAGGAACCGTATTCGTTACAGGTGTTTCCGCAGGAGCAGTATATCTCCAGAAACCGCTGCGCCGCATTCTGGCTGTGATGAACAGGAGGAATGGTAATTGGATCAGCCCCGAGATTAAAAACATAAGCCACAGCCTTGAATAGGACGGGTAAATCGGATTGTATCCCATTTCGCCATCCATTGCCGCCTGCAGATCATAATATGCGTTAGCCATCCTGTTTGAGCTACTATAAATAGATGATCCCTGGTATTCGATATACGCCGCTATTAAAAAAAAGAGAAGCGTTGTACTTCCCATAATCCATGCGATAACAAGTGCATTTGATGGATTGCGTTTGCGATTCAAAAGCGAAAACAGGTAATAAACCAATGCTGTAATTGGTATTACGAGGAGGATGCCTATGTACAATAAATTACTGTTATTGATTATTAAACCGCAAAAAATACTGTGCAACGTAAAAACCAGCAACCCGGCAGAAATACCATTCCCCCAGAATGGACCGGCATGGGCTGGCATCTTACGCAGCGGCAGGAAGGTGAGTGCTGTCAGTATGAGTAATGGTGAAATAAGCATATATGCCGATTTCTGGTTCAGTAAATCAATCTTGCAGGTGATTAAGACGTAAATAATGGGATAAACAAGCGCGAGGAAAAAAGTACCGATATGGCGGATCAAAGTATGAATAAGCAGAAAAAGAAAGGTCAGACCGATTGTAAATATGAAGAAAACGATAACCTCAATAAAATCAAAACCACCGGAAAACCCATGGTTTGCATTTACGGATAATGGGGTAATGCAGAAAAGCACCAACAGCAGAAAGAAAGCCGATCTTTTTTTATGTTGAAAAGGCATTTTCAAAGATAAGGAAAACGAATCCCTCCCGCAGTCGGAAAAAAATGAATCAACGCTTACTGCTTCCCGGTATTTACCGGCTGGTTGGAATCGGCAACGGTTTCAGGCACTTCCGGTTTGTTTTTCCAGAATCCGTTATATGTCAACAGGCTATGGAGCAGGGGCAGCAATGCAACAGCCAGTAAACCGCTGATGAACTGATATACCCAGAGCAGTTCTACCTGCGGGTCGCTGCTGTGTTTATGATTGATATAACGGATGAATGAACCTTTTCCTTCAATGAGTATCGCTACCAGGTAAAACAAGCCAATGATAATTCCCATGCTCCAGGCCATGCGCTTCATGTCAGCCGCGGTGTTGCGCCGGTTGAATAAACCGTACAGCACATAAATAAGCGGTGCAAGCAACAGCATGAGCGGAATATGCATGTAGTTGATCAGGGTGTTATTCATAAACCCGCTGATGCCGCAGTGCAACGTGCATACCAGTAATCCCGCTGTTGCACCCAAACCGGCAAATGGAGTTTTATTGTTCTGCGGATCTTTTAAGCGGAGAAATGTAACAAGCCCGAGCAGCAACGCCGGAAATGCCAGGTAAACACCCGTTCCCGGGCTGTAGAGGCGGAACAGTATGGCCAGCAATAGATGCGTGCAGCAATAAATAAGTATCAGCACAAACGTGGCGATATGCCTGGTGATCACATGCAGCAAAATGATTAGGGCAATCAAACCAATCAGCAGGATATTGAACATGTTACCGAAAAAATTTCCGATCGGCCTGGATACTATTTCCTCATAGGGTTCGGTTCCGGCCACGGCATCTGCAAATGCCGGCAGCGTAAGCATACAGCCCACTAAAAGCAGCACGAGAACAGGGAAGCGGAGAAACCGGTTTTGACTGGGCATAAAACAAATATCGGTAAAAGGGTGAAACCAACGCCGGTGAACGAACTGAAACGATAAAACAAAATTGCTGCAAAAGAATTACCGGCAAAACCGAACAAACGTTAAAAAAGCCTGTTGATATAAAGGAAATCAGCCGGAAACGTTCCGGCTAAAAAATGTTTCCTTACTTTTGCACCGGATTTTCAACGCATCCATTCCCATGAATCGTATTACCGTTCTCAGTATCTTCTTTCTTTTACTGGTTGCCCCGCTTGCCGCACAAACACCGGCGCGTTATACCATAAGCGGTTACATCACTGACAATGCCTCCAACGAATCCATGATCGCAGCCAGTGTGGTCATCCGCAATCCGTTTAAAGGCACCAGCACCAACACGTATGGTTTTTATTCGTTAACTGCCGACAAGGGCGAGTACGACCTTACCATTTCGTATGTGGGTTTTGAGGATATCAAACAACACATTGTGCTGGATAAAGACCTGCGCCTCAATTTCAAGATGAAAGTGAAATCGGTGGAGATAAAGGAAGTGGAAATAACCGGCGAGAAAAAAGACCAGAATGTGAGCGACGGGCAGATGAGTGTGAACAAACTGGATATTACGCAGATCAAAGAAATACCGCAGTTTATGGGCGAGGTGGATGTACTTAAAACCATCCAGCTGCTGCCCGGTGTAAAAGGTGCTTCTGAAGGCAACTCCGGCATTTACGTGCGCGGCGGTGGTCCGGACCAGAACCTGATCCTGCTGGATGAAGCCATCGTTTACAATGCGGCTCACCTGTTCGGATTTTTCTCCGTGTTCAACGGCGATGCGGTGAAGAGCCTCAACCTCATCAAGGGCGGTATGCCGGCACAATACGGCGGCCGTTTGTCAAGCGTGCTCGACATCAGCATGAAAGAAGGCAACAGCAAAGATTACCAGTTCGAAGGCGGCATCGGTGTAATCTCGTCGCGTTTTACGGCGCAGGGACCGATCAAAAAAGATACTTCGGCGTTTATCATCTCCGGACGGCGCACCTACATTGATGTGCTGATGGAGCCGTTTGTAAAAGACGATTCACCGTTTAAAGGTTCCGGTTATTATTTCTACGACCTGAATACGAAAATCAATTACCGCCTTTCGGATAAGGACCGTTTGTTTTTAAGCGGTTATTTCGGGCGCGATGTGTTCAGTTACAACAACAAGGACGACGATTTTAAAGTGTCTATTCCCTGGGGCAACGCTACCGGCTCGCTGCGCTGGAACCACCTGTTTAACCAGAAACTGTTTATGAATACCACCGCGGTGTTCAGCGATTACAAATTTGAATTCCGCGCCGGGCAGGAAGATTTTTCATTCGGCCTGCTTTCCGGCATCCGCGACTGGAACCTGAAAAGCGATTACACCTGGTACCCGTCAAGCAAACACGAAGTGAAATTCGGCGGCAACTATACGTTTCACACGTTTACACCGAACAACGTTTCGGCATCTTCCGGTGATACGGAATTTGATTTCGGCGGCGTGATTAAACTGTATGCTCACGAAGCCGGTATTTATGTAAATGATGTGTGGACCATTTCCGACCGCTGGCAGGTTGTTCCGGGTATGCGCCTTTCGTATTTCAGCCAGGTGGGGCCGTTTAACCGCTACATTAAAGATGTAACCGGCCGCGTAACTGATACCGTTTCGTATGCGAACGGGAAGCTGGTAAAAGCCTACTGGGGACCGGAGCCGCGCCTGAGCGCACGCTTTATGCTGGATGAAAAATCGTCGCTGAAAGCGGCCTTTACACAAAATTACCAGTACGTACACATGGCCACGCTGTCGCCCATTGCACTGCCGACAGACATCTGGGTGCCGTGTTCCGATCTTGTAAAACCACAGCTCGGCCGCCAGTATGCGATGGGTTATTTCCGCAATTTCAAAAACGACATGTACGAAACGTCGGTGGAAGTGTATTACAAAAAACTGCTCAACCAGGTGGAATTTGCACCGGGCGCGTTGCCGGAAGACAACGTGAACGACAACACGGATAACAATTTTGTATTCGGTTCAGGCCAGTCGTATGGAACGGAATTATTCATCAAAAAATCAAAAGGCAAATTCAACGGCTGGATTGGTTACACCTTGTCGTGGACCACGCGCAACTTCCCGGATATTGAAGACAACCGCACCTTTTACGCCCGGTACGACCGCCGCCACGATATTTCGGTAGTGGGCATTTATGAACTAACGCCGCGCTGGAGTGTGAGCAGCATTTTTGTGTACGGCAGCGGCAATGCGATTACCATACCGACTTCGCGTTACATTTTTGAAGGCAACGTGGTGAATGTGTACGGCCTGCGCAACGATTACCGCATGCCACCGTATCACCGCCTCGATTTTTCGGCCACGCTGAAAGGCAAGCCCAACAAGCGTTTCCAGAGCAGCTGGAATTTTTCGGTGTACAACGTGTACAATCGCCGCAATCCGTACTTCATCTATTTTGCCAACAAAGGAAGCATCCAGGACGGCACCCTGAAAATAACCGCGAAACAGGTATCGCTTTTCCCGATCCTGCCTTCTGTAACCTGGAACTTTAAATTCTGATGATCATGAAAAAGCTGAACATAATTTTCCCGCTCGTTTTTTTGTTTTCCGGCGTTATGCTGCTGGAAAGCTGCACCAAAGACATTACCGTTGACCTGCCCGATGCGGAACCGCAGCTGGTGGTGGAAGGCGGCATTGAACAGAACGGTTACCCGTGGGTGGTGCTTTCGAAAAGTGTAAGTTATTTCGCGCCGGTTGATTCGGCCGCGCTGGCTGCAAACATTGTGGTAAACGCAACCGTGATGGTTTCAAACGGCGTAATCACCGATACGCTGAACCTGACCTTCGATCCGAATTTTATCATCCCGCTCGTGTACAAAGGCAACGCGTTTACCGGTGTGGCCGGGCAAACGTACACGCTGCGCATTATTGTGCCGGGATTTGAAGACATTACTTCAACAACAACAATTCCGCAGCCGATTCCGCTTGACAGCCTTTGGTTTAAGGTGGAGCCTGATCAGACCGGGCAGGACAGCCTCGGCTTTATGTGGGCACACCTCAGCGATCCGGCAGGGCAGGGGCAGGGCTACCGCTGGTTCGCCAAACGCCTGAACAAAGACAATGTGTTTATTCCGCCGTTCGGTTCTGCGTTCGACGACAAGTTTGTGGACGACAAAAGTTTTGATTTCGGTTACTCCCGCGGCAGCATTCCCGGCTCCACCGCACCGGACGATACGAATAACGAACGCGGCTATTTTAAAACCAACGATACGGTGGCTGTAAAGTTTACCACCATCGGCGCAAGAGAGGTTGCTTTCTTCCGCACGTATGAAATTGAAGTGAGCAACAATGGTAATCCGTTTGCTGCACCGGGAGTGATTGAGAGTAATGTGAATGGCGGGCTCGGGGTTTTCTGTGGGTATGGGGTTTATTTGGATACGGTGATTACGCAGTAGGATTAGCATCGATGAAGACTTAAAAACATAAAATTGTATGTTATGATTTTTGAACAACACCGCCTTCCACAAACACTTGAAAAACATATCGATTCAATTCTGTATTTTAAGGATTTTACACCAAATCATTCCATAGAACGAATTGTGCCTACAGGTCACATTTTCATCATATTCGAACTGGATAACATTCCAAGAAACACGTTTAATAATGTTACTCTGAAGCCGATTGAAACATTTACAAAGGTTTGGATTTCGGGAGCACATAAAAATTATTTATCAATATCAGCGCATCAGAATTCAGAAATGCTGGTAATTAAGTTTAAACCTACAGGTGCTTTCCCATTTCTTCATTGCTCACTTAGCGAATTATGCGATAAAGTAATTCGGGCGAATGACATTTTAGGTGAACAAATTCTGGAGTTACGGGATAATATTATTTCAGCCGAAAGTCCGAATAATAAGTTTGAAATCGTTTCAGAATGGCTGGTGAAACGATTTGAACCAAAGAAACAGGCACCTGAATCAATCATTTCTTTTATTGAACACCTTCAAAAAGGACCAATTTCAAACTTTAAAAAAAGCATTGGCAACTATCCTTCCACTCAAAAGCAGTTAATTGAGCATTTTAAGAAATACGTTGGATTAACGCCAAACTATTTCAATAGAATTCTTCGTTTCAATGAAATCCTGAAGAAAATAAGCGAAGAGGAAGTGATTTCATGGACAGAGATAGCATACAGTTGTGATTATTCTGATCAATCCCATTTTATTAAAGAGTTTACCCTGTTTTCAGGGTTCAATCCCGTAAAATTCCTTAAAATGGATTTTCCGAAAGAAAGAACCAATTTTTTCCCATTGGATTCAAAAGGTTAATTTTTTACTATTCTCCTCAGGAAGTAATTATCACTTTCGCTGTTCAATTTATTAAATCTTATAAAATGAACATTGGAGAAGCATTTCAAAACCTTAATTGGTTTGCTGTAATTTGCGCAGCATTGTCAACATTTCTTATTGGCGGACTTTGGTATTCTGTTTTTGAAAAACCATGGATGGCAGCTAATAGTTTTACGAAAGAATACTTGATGCAACGAAAGATGCCTGTTGTATTTGGGCTATCTTTTTTGTTTGCCCTGATTATGGCAATTAACCTGGCCCTGTTTGTAGGTAAGGAAGATCTCGCTTATGGTATGATTGCAGGGTTTATGACCGGATTTGGCTGGGTGTCATTTTCAATTGCCATTATTGCACTATTTGAAAACAGACCGTTGAAATATGTTCTCATTAATGGCGGTTATATGATAGTATCTTTTACCGTGATGGGGGCTATTTTAGGTGGCTGGAAGTAAAAAAAACATCATTAACAGAATAAGACAAACATTTAAGAATGAAAAAAATACTAATCATTCTACTGCAGACTTTAGCAGTTAACATATCATTAATTGCTCAGCTCGATTATAGAAATGATAATGTAATTTACAAAACACTTTATCCGAAGGACCTGAGGGAGTTTTTAAACAACAATCCCAATACCTTGTTGATTGATGTAAGAAGCCCGGGCGAGTATTCAGACACCAGCAAGTATGGAAGTCTTAATATTGGACGACTAAAGAATGCAATCAATATTCCGATTGATTCTTTAGATAATCAGTTATCAAAACTGAAATCGGAAATAGACAAACCCATTGTTTTGTATTGTTCGCACAGCCAGAGAAGCAGACGGGTTGGTAAAACGCTGGTTGAAGCGGGTTTCAAGAACGTTTATAACTTAAACGGTGGTATGTCATGGATGAACCAGGCTGATGTAAATGATTTTCCGGGGAAAAAAGAACTCTTAGAAAACGCATTGCCTTTCAAATCAATTTCCGCTGAAGAGACGCATACATTAATTAAGGAAAAAAAGAAGCTTGTAATTATAGACATTAGAGCCGTTAGTGAATACAATAGTAAGGATACGATTGAATCAAATAATTTTGGAAGGATTAAAAAATCTATAAACGTTCCGGAGGCAAACAATAAGATAGATTTGACTAAAATTGAAAAGTACAGAGATCGGGATATTTTAATATATGATGGTAATGGAGCGCTTAGTTATCATGTTGCCCGTTATCTCACAGACAACGGGTTTAAAAATGTTTACACAATATTAGGAGGTATATATTCTTTTATTGGAAATGATAAGTCAACAAGCAGCATGAGAAAAGAATTGTTAGAATGTACACCACGATATAACTTGGTAAATGTAAAAGAGTCCATTGATCTGTTAACATCTAAAAAGGCAGTAAAAATAATTGATGTTAGAACTTCAGACGAATTTAATAACCTGGCTAAGCAACCTTGGAAAAAAATAGGAAGACTTAAGAATTCCGTAAACCTGCAGCCTGATGAAACCTCATTAGCGAGTAAAGAAATTCCAAAAGAGAAAGACGCTTTTATTTTTGTTTATGATTCAGACAAGGCCGCTCTTTTCTGCAAGATGCTCTGCGCCAAAGGGTATAAAAATGTATATTGCCTTTCACCAAGTTTTTGGAGCTTTATATATACATATGCCAACGTACCGGGATTTGAACATATTAAGGATTTAATGGAAAATTATGAGGGATTATATTAGATACATTGTGAGTCTGAAAAAATGATTCTCTACCTATATTGCTAAAGGAATGAAAATAACCGGACTCTCATTTTTGCTTATCTGCATTTGTTATACCAATATCATTATTGGGCAAATCAATAAATCAGATACTGCATTTTTAATAATTAAAAACATTAATGTTATTGATGTAAATAGCGGGAAGGTTATCAAAAATAAGGACGTCGTTGTAAAAGGAGAATTCATTTATTACATCGGAAGTTGTTTTTCAGAAAAGACTTCGGCCAACACAAAATACATTGATGGAAAGGGAAAATACTTATGCCCCGGGCTTTGGGATATGCATTTCCATTTGTGCTGGGATTCGGGTAATGATACCTTGTTGTACCCTGCACTGCTCAAAAATGGAATCACAGGCATTCGCGATATGGGTGGAGATCTCAAAATGATGAATGATTTCAAACGCTTAACCCCCAAAACTAATCTGAATATTTTTGGGTCGGGGCCAATGATTGACGGTAATCCGCCCGTATATCGTGACTTCTCCCTGCCTGTAGATGACGGTTCTGATATCACAAAACTATTAGACAGTTTAAAAAATAATGGTTGTGATTTTTTCAAGACTTATTCCTTAATAAAACAAGAACAGTTAGAAGAAATTTCAGTTTATTGCAAGAATAATAATTTTCAATTTGCCGGACACCTCTCTGAATATGTGAAGCCAGAAATATCAATATCGCTTGGGCAAAAAAGCATAGAACATCTTAACGGCTTAGATGAGATTTGGAATGAGAATAAATGCAGATTCGATAGTTTAATAAATTTGATGCTTACACATCAAACATCCGTTTGTCCGACAATTATAACATACCAGTTGAAAACAAGACTCAGGGATTCTGCAATTGTAAATAAAGCGTATTCAAAATATATTTCATCTGTACTTGAAAATGAATGGAAAATAACATGGGGAAAACGAGTGGAAAGACATAAAAAGCTTGAAGATTGGGACGCACTTGATAAGACCTATTTATCACAATTAAAATTAATAAGCCTGCTTCACAAAAAAGGTGTTATGATATTGGCGGGAAGTGATTTTGCAGGAATGCCATATGTTTACCCGGGAATAAGCTTACACCAGGAGCTTAAATTACTAACAATAGCTGGCTTATCAGATTACGAAGCTTTAAAAACTGCAACAATCAATCCTGCAATTTTCATGGCGAAACAAAATATTTGCGGTTCAATCGCTGCAGGTAAGCATGCAGATATGCTTATACTGGATAAAAACCCGCTCAATAATATCACAAACCTTCAAACGATAGCGTTTGTTATTATAAAAGGAGTACCATTCGATCTCAAAAATGAACTGGGCGATTAAATATGATAAAAAACAATACTCAACCTTTCCGCTTCAGCTTCTCAAACTCCCTATCAATCGCCTCCACCTTATTGCCATGAAACGCATCATAATAACTGAACGCAATACCAACACCCCAGCCCAGGGTTGACCAGATCGGCCACGGAACCATGTCGTGCGGATCGTGGGCTTCGCCGAAAAACCAGATGGCCCAGAGGAATGCGTTTACAATAATGTACGATACAAAGTGGGTGCGGAACGAAACACGTTTGCGCGCAATTTTGTAAAGCATGCGATCGCGTTCGCTCATGTTGTCGGTGTTTATTTTTTCCATGGTTGTTTTTGTTTTATTATTTCAGGTTGATGTATTGTTGTAATGCTTTTACATACGCATCAAAGGCTTTCGCGCCCTGTCTGGTGATGCGGCAGGTGGTGAGCGGGTAATTGTCGCGGAATGTTTTTTCAATTTTAATGTAACCGGCATCCTTCAGTTTGCCGAGTTGTATGCTCAGGTTGCCGGCGGTGGATTCGGTTTTTTCTTTCAGCCATGTAAACTCCGCCTGTTTCACACTGATGAGCAGCGACATCACGGCGAGGCGCAGCGGACTGTGCAGTACTGGATCGAGTTCTTTAAATGCCATTTTGTTTTTCCTTCTTCCACGCATTGCGCAACAGGTGTCCCGGAATCACATACCCGAGCAGCACCGCAACGGCCAGCAGCAACACAATATGATACGAGGTAATCCAGAACGCCGCAATGGCCGCAATCCAGTTGATAATGCCGCCCAGCAACAGGGGCCGGAATTTTAAAACGCCGCCCGAAATAAACAGCCACGTGCCGTAAACAACCAAAATAAGTGCATACGATTTGGCCCAGCCGAGGTGAATGCCGCCGCAGATGAGCACGATAAACAGCGAAACGAGAAATGCGATTACAACATAATTGAGTACGTTGTCGGCATACGTTACCACCTTTTTTTTGCGTTCCACTTTCCAACCGTAAATCATGGAGGCCACGCCGCCCGCAGGCATCAGCACCGCCCAGCCCAGCTGCCCGTATTCCGATTGCAGAAAATGAATCATGCCCCAGTTAAACAGCGCCGCCGCAAACACCAGCCAGCCCCACAGCAGGTAAAAAAAGCCGTTGTCCTGCACGCCCTGCTGCGCGGTACGCACCATGCGCTGTATGAGCGCCAGGCTTTCCGATTCATTCATGTTGTCGTTCTGTTCCATGTCATTTTTCCGGTTTGGAAGGTACAAATGTAAATTAGTTTACAGTATAAACCAAATGCTACCCAAAATGTTTTGGATACCCAGATTTATTTTGAAATGGGTTTTTTACATAAATAAACATCGTGGAATAAGTGGCAGTGGCAGCAGGCAGTGGCAGTCGTGCTTTCGTAAGGAATAAGATCATATTCCTTGAAATAGAATCAGACTGCAAACTGCCTGACTGCCGACTGCAAACTGGTAGAAGGAATTATTTTAAACAAACAGTAATTATTCCCTGTCCATTTTAAAAGAGCTATTATTTCAATTTCTCATTCCCCGCATGCCGCTCCGAATCGCGTTTCGTTTTTTTATCCAGGTTGCGCTGCAGGGCCGCCGTCAGATCCACGTTCGTTTGGTTGGCAATACAGATCAGTACAAACAACACATCCGCCAGTTCATCGTCAAGCTGTTTGTCCTTATCCGATTCTTTAAACGACTGCTCCCCGTATTTCCGCGACATAATCCGCGCCACTTCGCCCACTTCTTCAGTAAGAATGGCCATGTTGGTGAGTTCATTAAAATAACGGACACCGTGCGTTTTTATCCACGTATCAACGGTTTGCTGTGCTTCTTGTAAGGTCATGGGGTAAAGTTCGTATAAAATTTCATCGCTGCCGCGCTGCAATAAATCGTATTCCAGTCATTAGTCATCAGGCATCAGGATTGCCTAATGCCTGATGACTAATGACTGGTACAGGAATCGTTCTGAAAAATCAAAGATTTGGAAAACAGACGACTTTACACGATCAATTCCATGTTATAACAACCTTCTGCGTAGACGAAACAAAGTTCCCCGAACGCACCTGCAACATATAAATACCCGCAGCGCTTTGCAGTAAAACCGTTTCCTGACCCGGTGCAATGGTTTGCGTTTCCGCAAGGCGGCCGTCTATGGTATAAACCAGCAGCTCGTGTGCAGCTGTTGCCGGAAGGTTTTTCAGTTGCAATAAACCATTGGCCGAAGGGTTGGGCGAAACGGTGAAAAATTGATACGGATTATTTTCAGGAACAGTAAGCGGTCCGACATTAAATACGAGCGTATCTTCATCATCGGCCACAAAACCGGGTGTGCAGTTCGGAATGCCGTAGCCGGAACTCTGGCTGAAAATCACCGTGTATGTACCCATCGGCAGTTGCCCGAGCGTAAGTGTATCCACATCATAACACACCGTGGAAAGCATGCCCATGCAGTGTAATGTTGAACCTGTTACCAGGTTGCCGTTGATGCCGTAATACGCAACGTCGGCGCAGGTGCTGTTGGGGAACCACATGTCCACGTGGATCGCCACATTGTCATTAACAGTCGGGCTGGGCGGTACCACGGTCATAGACGTGATTCCCTGCGCAAAACCGGATTGCCGGAAAGCCAGCAGCAGTGTAAGAAGTATTAGTTTTTTCATGTTGTAAGGTTTAGCCATTTCAAATTTATAGAAAAAGCAGCTGCATTCGGCGGGTTTAAGCTGCCGTTAATCTTTGTAAAACCACCATTAAACACATTCCCGGCGTGCAAAACTTAATTTTCTGTAAACTTGCCCGGTTTTATTGCACGAAAAACGATGAAAAAAATACTTACAGTTACTGCTGTTGCCTGCTCCCTGCTGGCAAACGCCCAGTTTGTTGGCAATTCCGGCGGATCGGATAAAAAACGGGTGTATATTGATGATGAAGCCATGACACCGCGTGAACGCAACGTTGATTTTCAGCACATGCGCCTCGTGGTTGATTTTGAACCGGCCAAAGGCCTTGTAAAAGGAAAAGTAACCCACCGCTTTATTCCCCTGCGCACACAGGTGGATTCGGTGTGGCTCGATGGTCCGGGCATTGTAATTAAAACCGCCGAGGTAAACGGCAAAGCTGCACGCTACCGCACCGAAAAAGAAGGCACATGGATTTTTACAGGCGGCCTGAAATACGGCACGGTTGACAGCATGGCACTCGTGTATGAAGCCACCCCCGCAAAAGGCCTCTACTTCATCGGCTGGAACGATCCGAAGAACCTGTCGCGCAAACAGATATGGAGCCAGGGCCAGGGCATTGACAACCGCAACTGGATTCCGATGTACGATGAGATGAACGACAAAATGACCACGGAAATGATCGTGACATTTGACGCCGCGTACAAAGTATTATCAAACGGGGTGAAGCTGAAAGAAAAAGACAATAAAAACGGCACAAAAACCTGGCATTACCGCATGAATAAACCGCATGCGCCTTACCTCGTTATGCTTGGTATTGGTATTTACGATATTAAAGAGGGCCGCTCGGCATCAGGCGTTCCCGTGTACATGTATTATTATCCCGAATGGAAAGACCGTGTGGAAGTGGCGTACAAGAACAGCGAGAAGATGGTTGACTTTTTTGAAAAGGAAACCGGCATCAAATATCCCTGGGAAAGTTATTCCATGATTCCCGTGCAGGATTTTATGTATGGTGCCATGGAAAATACAACTGCCACCGTGTTCGGCGATTTCCTGCTGGTGGACAGCCGCAGCAACTGGGACCGTGGTTTTACCGGTGTAAATGCGCACGAACTGGCCCACCAATGGTTCGGTGATTTTATTACCGCCCGCTGCGATGCACACCACTGGCTGCAGGAAAGTTTTGCCACATATTATAATATGATGTACGAACGCGAAGAGTTTGGTACCGACTATTTTAACTGGCAGCGCCGCGAAGGACAAAACAACTCGCTGAACGAAACAACCAAAAACCTGTTACCGGTGGCGCACAGCGAATCGGGATCAGTACGCCATTATCCGAAAGGCGCGTTTGTGCTGAACATGCTCAAAGGCGTGTGTGGCGGTCGCGAAGCCTACAACCGCGCAGTGAAACATTACCTCGAACAACATCCGTACGGCAATGTGGATTCGGAAGACCTGCTGGTGGCGTTTCATGAAAGCACCGGCATGTCGCTCGACTGGTTCTGGGAAGAATGGATTTACCACGGCGGTGAACCATCGTATGCCGTAACCGCTTCGGATATTACCGACAGCCGCGGGGTGCAGCTGACGCAGTTTACTGTTGAACAGAATCACACCATGAGCGATGTGGTTGGCCTGTTCCGTATGCCGATTGTATTTGAAGTACATTATACCGACGGCAGCGTGGACCGCCGCACCGAGTGGATTGAAAACAAAAACCACACGGTAAACATATTGAACCCGGCAAACAAAAAAATTGATTTCGTGCTGTTCGATCCGAACAACGAAGTAATGAAATCAGTAACCTTTGAAAAACCATCCGGCTGGCTGAAAGCACAGGCGCTGAAAGCGGATGCTATGCTCGACCGGTACGACGCGATTGTGGCCATGCGTAAACTGCCGGTTGCACAAAAACGCGACGTGCTGCTGCAGGCCTATGCCAAAGAAACATTCCATGCCATACGTGGCGAAATACTCACGCAGCTGATTGCAGATACCGATGCAGCTTCGCGGCAGGTGCTGCGGGCGGCCATTGGCGGTAATGACGCTGCGGTGCATAAACACATCCTCGGCGCAACCACAACCATTCCGGCCGACCTGAAGGCGGATTACGAAAAACTGCTCCTTTCACCTTCGTATGAGGCAACAGCAACGGCACTGGAAAAGCTGTGCAGCCAGTTTCCGGCCGAAAAAGCCGCTTACCTGAAAAAAGTGGAAGGCGTAATTGGTACTGCCGGCCGCGTGGTGGAAATTAAACGGCTTGAGCTGCAGGCCCAGGACGGGGATGCCGCTGCACAGAAACAGCTGGTTAATTATGTCAGCATTTCATACGAATTCCGTACCCGTATCAATGCCATCCAGGCCCTCAAACGCCTTGATTATTTTGATGCGGAGCTGGGTAAAAACCTGCTGGATGCGGCAGTGGTTCCGAACCACAAACTGGCTGGCGTGGCGGCCGACCTGCTGCGTTATTTCGACGCCCAGCACCGCAATCACCAGGTGATCACCGACGTTACCGAAAAAGGGAACTGGAGCGAAGCGCAGAAGCTGAAAATCCAGAAAATACTGCATTGATATCCTATATCTGGTACGAATTCTCAACTGTTTTTAACTATTCAGCCCGCCGGTGGTTTTGGTAAATCACCGGAAAAGGGTAATTTTGACTCTATAAACAGAAACCTATGAAAAAACAATTACTTACCATTTCGGTATTCCTCTCGGCTTCGGCCGCTTTCGCACAGAACGACACCCTGCTGTTCAGCGACTTCAATTCCGACCCTTCGGTTTACATGCAGATCGGTACCATGCCTCCCGGAACAACCGGTGATGTAAACTGGTACAGCTACGACCTCGACCAGCTTCCTGACGGCAGCGGCGGAAGCCGTCCCGGCGAATGGTTCTGGACACAGCCGTATTCGGACAACGATACCATCGCGCAGATTGCCTGCATGGGTTCAAACTCATGGACCAACGACGGTGCCACACCGATCAGCAACTGGATGGTGCTTCCTTCGATCCACATCATTGACGCAAACGCTACCCTTTACTGGAAGTCGGCTCCGCGCCAGACCCCGCGTTACCTCGATGGTTACAAAATCGTGGTTTCGACCAGCCTGAACGACATCGTAAGCAATTTTACGGATACCATTTTCGTTGCCAGCGAATACGCTTCGCTTGACAACCAGGGTGCACCGAATGATTTCAATTCATACACCTTCAACCCGGCTGCAACCGTTAACCCGCTTGCTCCGTTTGTACATGGTATGGATGCTACCTACACTGAATTTGACCCGGCTTCGGATTCGTCGCGCCTCATCGGCCGTCTGCGTCCGTTCAGCGTATCGCTCGCACAGTATTCGGGCCAGCACATCTACATCGCGTTCCTGCACGATGACATTGATGACAACCTGATCTCAATCGACGACGTTCGTGTAATGGGAACAGATCCGAACAGCATCAAAGAAAACAAACTGGATGTAGGTCTGTCGGTTTACCCGAACCCGGCTTCTGACGTGCTCAACGTGAAATTTGAACTGGCTTCTGCCGGTAAAGTTTCGGTTGAACTGTTTGATATGGCAGGTAAACTCGTTCGCACCGAATCATTCGGCAACCAGGGCATCGGCGTTCAGTCGCGCCCGGTTTCTGTGAACGGTCTCGCAACAGGCATGTACCACCTCAAATTACAGACTGAACAGGGCGTTGCTAACACCCGCGTTGTAGTAAAGTAATCTGAAAATACAGTATTGAAAAAAGCGTTCTGGCTTAGCCGGGACGCTTTTTTTATGCCCAATCCTAACGACTTCTTACGTACTTCTTAATTGGTACAGGTGGTGAAACGCCTTGCTGAATGGCTGTTCGTTTAACATTTCCGGCTTCTACCTTGCAGTAACCAAAGACGCTTCCGATTGTCTTTGTAACTGTAAACGAAAACCATGTCGAAAATGAAAACAAACGTACTTGCGCTTTCCCTGCTGCTGGCCTGCTCCGCAGCATACGCACAAAACGATACGCTGCTGTTCCGCGATTTTAATACGGATCCGTCGGTGTACATCCAGTTTGCAATACTTCCGTCAGGAACAACCAGTGATACATCGTGGTACAGTTACGACCTCGATGGTTTGCCCGATGGCAGCCCGCAGGGCACACGCCCCGGCGAGTGGTTCTGGTCGCAGGCGTTTTGTCCTTCGGATACGCTGACGCAGGTGAACTGCCTCGCATCCAACTCGTGGACCAATGATCCGGTTACACCGGTGAACAACTGGCTCGTGCTGCCCTCGCTGCATATTATTGATGCCAACGCCACCCTGCACTGGAAAGCCGCCCCGCGCCAGACCCCGCGTTATGTGGACAGTTACCGCATCGTGGTTTCAGGAACAACGAATGATATTACCGGTGGTGTTTTTACCGATACCATTTTTGTGGCCGCGCAGTTTACCGCACTCAACAATCAGAACCTGCCCAATCAATATTCCTCGTACAGCTTTGCGCCGGCACCAACCTCCAACCCGATGGCACCGTTTGTTCACGGCATTGATCTTACGTACACCGAGTTTAATACCGCATCCGATTCATCGCGGTTGTACGGTCGGCTGCGTCCGTTCAGTGTTTCGCTGGCGCAATATGCGGGGCAGCACATTTACATTGCGTTTCTGCACGAGTCAACCGACGATAACCTGATTTCGATTGATGATGTGCTGGTGATGGGAACTGATCCGAACAGCATTGCAGAAAACAATATCGATCTCGGTCTGTCGGTTTATCCGAACCCGGTGGCATCGGATGTGATCAACGTAAAATTTGAACAGGCTGTTGCCGGCAACGTTTCGGTGCAACTGTTTGATATGACCGGTCAGATCGTGCGTACAACTGCATTCGGAAATACCGGCACAGGAATGCAGTCGCACACGGTTCCGGTTAACGGACTTGCGGCAGGTATGTATCACCTGCAGCTTCATACTGCGCAGGGTACAGCGCATACACGTGTGGTAATCCGGTAGCAGGATTTGGTGCCACGTTGTGATTCCCCTTCTGAACTGCACATGACGCTGCAGAACGGAAGGGGATATTTTTTTGTTTCGCAATGAACTTTTGAAATGTTGCCGTGTACAGCAGCATAAATCAACACGTTCAGAAACCATGCGAATCAAAATTTACTTTTTTATGTTGCTCCTTTTTCCTGCCTTGCTGCGGGCACAGGCACTCGGCAACCAGGGCTACGGCGATAACGAAGGCCGCAACTACCACGAGCCCCCGGGCGTAACCTCGTCCTATTCTGCACCTACGAATGCAGGGTTTTCGGTCACTTCTAAAATCATGATGAATGTGGTGGCCGATCAGTATGTACTCACCCTCGGCATTTCGGAGGAAGCCAAAACCGCCCGCGAATGCAGTGTGAAAATGGAAAAACGAATCAGTGCGTTCCGCGCAAAACTGCTCGGGATGGGCATTTCGGGCGATGCAGTATATGTGGACATGATACGGCAGAATAAAATTTACGATTACAAAGTAAATGGCAAAACGGCCACCGAAGTAGAGGAAGGGATGGAACTGAAAAAAAACATCATCATCCGTTTTTCAAACAGCAGTTTGCTGGATAAAATCCTGCTCGAAGCCGCCGACCTCGAAATTTATGATGTGGTGAAAGTGGATTACGTGGTTTCCAACATGGAAGAAATTTATGCACAGCTGTACCGCGAAGCCATGAACAGCATTACGCTGAAACGCGACCGTTACATTGCACAGAACCATGTGGAGATTGCAAACAACTGGCGCGTGATCAGTGATCGCTACCAGACGTTTTATCCCGATGACATGTACAAAACATACAACGCCTACGAAACCGGAAACGTACACGGCAGTTACAATACATCGTACATGACCCGTGAGAAACGCAAATCACCGACGCAGTATTACGACAAGCTGCACTACTCCGGTTTCGATAAAGTAATCAATCCCGTAATCACTGAACCGGTGGTGGAATTTACCTACAGCATCACCGTACAGTTTGATGTGATTCAGCCCAAACAACCCGCACCTGTTACAACCAAAAAAAATAAACGCAACTAACCATGAAACAGATCACGACATTTTTACTCGGCATCCTCGCAGGTGCCGGCAGCTCGCTCTTTGCCCAGGCCTACGGAAATGCAGGCAACACGCAGCGCGGCGAGAACGAAAAAACATACTACAATCCGTACAGCCAGCAATATGAACCGCTGTACAACCAGAAACAGCAGGCCGTATTTGTTGATGCGCAGCTGCCCTCGAACAACATGGTGGAACTGGAAGCAAATATTATGATGAATGTAAAGGTCTCCAGCTACCTTGCCATTTTCAGTGTTACACAAGCCGGGGAGTCGCTCATCCTGGCCGATTCGCTGATGTCGAAAAAAATAGATTTGTTTATGGCGGGTGTCGGCAAAGCCGGCATTAAAACCGAAGACGTACACATTGATTTTATTTCGTGGCTGCCGGTGTATGATATTAACGAGGATAAAAAAATACTCACGAATACCGGGACAGAAGTAACATCCGGCTACAAAATGAAGAAAAACATCCACGTCCGGTTTTTCAGTAACCAGCAGCTGGACAAAGTAATTACCGCTGCTGCAAAAGCCGGTATTTACGACCTCGTAACGGTTGATTACAACGTAGGCGATATGACCCTCATCCAGGATTCGCTGCGCAACGTGGCCATTGATGTGATCGGCCACAAGAAAAAATTGTACGAGAAAATGGGCTTTGATGTAACCGTTGAAATTATCGGTGAAGGCAACGACAGCAAGTACCCGGTTGAACGTTACGACCAGTACACGGCTTACCTCAACGGCAGCAGTAAAAAAGAGATCGCGAAAAACAACCCGGAAATAAAAGTGAAAGAAGCCGAGAAGGAGCAGACCGTGTATTACAACCGCGTGCCCTACAAACAGTTTGATAAAGTGCTGAATGCCGACCTGGTGGAACCTTCGGTGCAGTACTTCTACCGCCTGCGTGTCCGCTGCAAATTACAAACCCCCGAGCAGAAAAAAATACTGATGGCCCAGCAAACAAAACCGGCAACAAAAGCGCCGGCAACCCCCGGCAAATAAACCAGAGCGTTTTATACTACGTCATCCTTAGCGATAGTCGAAGGGTGATGTGGTATAAACTACGCTTTCTGTTTAAACGAATTAATCGCGTTTACCGTAAACTCCGAGAGTACCAATTTGCCGCTCATCTCTGCGCGTTCTACCAGCAGTGTGTCCCAATTTTCAGTTCCCTGCCAGAATATTTTTTTAAGCATCTGCATTGCTTCCGGGTTGCTTTTGGCCAGGCGCGAAGCCAGTGCATCCAGCTGTTTGTCCAGTTCTTCGGTGGTGCTGTAAATGTCGGTGTAAAGGCCGTGTTGTCTGGCCCAGGCGGCATCGCGCCATTCGCTGGCGTTAATGGCTAAGTTGGTAAAAGCCGAAGTGCCGATTTTCCGTTCCACCGCGGGACCAACCACAAACGGACCGATACCCACCGCGAGTTCGGAGAGTTTTACCGAAGCACTTTCATGCGCCATGGTATAATCAGCTGCAGAAGCTAATCCCACGCCGCCGCCCACGGCTTTTCCCTGCACGCGTGCAATAACAAACTTCGGTGCTTTGCGTATGGCGTTAATCACCATGGCGAAGCCGGAGAAAAAGGTTTTGCCCGTTTCCAGGTCTTTGATCGTAATCAGTTCATCAAACGAAGCGCCGGCACAGAATGCTTTTTCACCTTCGCTGCGCAGCACAATTACGCGTGCTTCGGCATTGTTACCCATCGCTTCAATGGCCGCAGCCAGTTCGCGGAGAATTGCACCCGGAAGCGAGTTGCTCTGCGGATGAAAAAAAGTGACGGTACCGATACCGTTTTCAATTTTGCTTTGTACGTGTCCGTTGCTCATAAATGGTTTGATTGAATGTCGTGGCAAAGATACGGTTTGAGGAGAAATACCAGTGGCCGGCTGTTAATAGTAGTGCACACTACCGTATTGATTTTTCCAGTAAAAAGCAGTAAATTTGATAGAACAGAAATAGCCATGACAACAATCGAATTAAAAAAACAGTTAATAGAGCAGATTTCAAAAGTAGATGATGTGTCTCACCTGGAGGCCATTAAAACGCTGCTTGATACAAAAATGGTGCGCGGTACGATTATACTGTCTGACGAACAAAGAGCAGAACTCAAAGCGGCTCAGCTGGAAGCGGAGAACGGCGCAGTTTATACGGATGAAGAAGTAGATAAGGAAATCAGGGCATGGCTGCGTGCAAAATAACATGGACACGTCGTTCAAAATTAAAAATGCAGGCAATTTTGCAGTTTTATGACGACCGGAACAAGAGCAAAACCTATTCCCGTAAATTATACGGCAAAATAAAAAATGAACTACTGATCTTGAAAAAACACCCGGAAGCTGGTGTAAAAGTAGATGAAGAAAATATTCGGGGACTTATTATCGACAAGTTTATTGTTTTCTATAAATACACTCCACCCCGCGAAATTCGAATTGAAATGATTTGGGACTGCCGCCAAAATCCAGATGATCTGAAAATAAAATAGTACCCCTTATACTCAAAACCTTACATACTTCCCCCGCAGTTCCTTATCAATTCCTTTTTTAAGCGCTTTTTTTGCCTGCGCATACAGTATAAATTCAAAAACAGAACGCCAGCCCGGCAGGTTGCTTTCGCTGATGCTGAACAACCACGCAAGCGCAAGCGGATTTTTCGGCATGCCTTTGGCGTTGCATTGTCCGTCGCGGGCCAGGCCGTAACCAATCTGCAGCGATTCTTCAAACCCGCGGCTGGCTGGCTCAAGCGTTACGCGGAATTTACAAACCGCTTTCGATGTACTGAAAAACCGGTGATTCACATGCGGTTCCGCCGTCGCACTTTTTCCGGCCTGCAACGTGTGCACGGTTTTTCCCAGCTGCACCTGCAGTTCGCCTTCAATCACATGAAACCGTTCGATATACGTTTTATGAAAGTGTAATCCCACGCCGCCGCCCGGAGCCAGTTCCACTTCCACCGTGGTGCGTTTGCCGCCGGTGTCGGCAGCCGTTTCAAGAAACGTTACATAGTCTTTTTGCACCGGGTTGTAAATGCGGCGCGGATGAACCGTTTTCTGTTCCTTTTGGGAAGGATCAACCTGGATGAAATGCATGGGTTGTCTGTTTACGTTGCAAAAAAAGCGAACCGGGATAAGCGATTGCCAGTCCCGGTTCGATATACGTAAACAGCCTTGCTGCCGGATTTTTTATCGTTTCACCTTCAGGTAAATCACATCGCAGCGGTCAAGATCCGATTCCATTAAAATGGAGTAGTGATCGGTGCCGTCGTCAATTTCTACTTTCGCGGTGTTTGGCGGTATTTCACCGAGGTTTTCGGCATACAGCAACAACACCTGTTCGTCGGCGTTCGGATCAATATCTACTTTAAACGTTTTTGAATTTTTCTTCAGCGGCAGGTCCTGGAAAATCACCTGGTCATTATAATACATCGTAATCGTATCGCCATCCACGCGCTGGTTGTCCGATACCGTAATCTTTATCTGGTTACCGCGTATCGTTACTTCGTGTCCGTATTTGGCTTCGCGGTCGCCGATGCGGGTTACTTTTCCATTTTTAAATTCCGGCTTCGGCGATTTTACAATGAGTGGCTTACCGGTTGAATCTTTTTTCGTGCTGTCGATACGTGTTACCGGTGTGGGCGGAATTTTTTTCTCCGGTTTGCGAAGCTGACAACGTGCCGGGTTGCATTGCCCGCTGGGCGAAGTGCCCTGCAACGTAACGCCGCGCGATTCGAGAAATGCGGTGCTGTCGCGGAGCGAATAATCGAGCTTGCCGTATTTGAGGCACCATTCGTAGCCTACGCGGATGTATTCTTTTACAAATTCCACCTCTTTAAACGTAAGCACATCGTTTTTGAATGTACCAACAAGGCGCATCTCCGCATAGTTTTCCTCTACATAGATGTAGGCTTTGCCCCACACTTTTTCGCCATCCTGCTCCAGGTCCATTTCATAATAAAAATCGTGGGTCATCACAATCGGTTCCTGCTGCAGCCATCCGCGCCAGTGACCGGTCAGCGGATTTTGTTTCGGCTTGTATGGATTGTCCGGTTTCTGTGCAATGGCCGGGAGGCTCAGCAGCAGAAACAGCACGGAGAAGAGGCTGAATTTTTTCATGGTACTACTAAGATGCAAATTTCATTCCGATTTCACACCAGCCCGGGCCCGGAACGGCCATTATTCGCCATGTTCCGCGCCTGCCGGCGATTTTTTGCACTTTTTTCTATATATGAAGCAAAAAAGACGAGGTTATTCGGGCTGGCTTTGTATTTTTGTTTACAGTTGACTAAAACCTTTTAGGATGAAACGCATACTCTTACTCTTTTTGCTTGTAGCCGTAAAAACCGGTTTTGCACAAACCAATCCCGGCGATACCATCGTGGTACAAACGTTCACCTTCGGTTCGCCGCAGGATTACTGGTTTGTATTCCCATCTGATACGATGCGCTACGAAAAGATCATGATGAAGTACACACTCAAATGCAACCCGGCACAAAGCCCGGCCTGCGGCGAGTGGGATTACCTCACCAACACGTATGTGTATGACCACACCGGTCTTACCGATTCAGCAGTGGTGGTGCAGCCGATGTTATCAGTTAACGGCAGCAACCCGGACAGCATTGCGTATTCCACCACACCAACGTATGCGTATGATACGCTGTGGCAATATTTTATTGTACACACGAATACCACTTCAGTGGTCAATTCAATTGTTGGCAATGGAAATACAACAACAGCTACTGCATTCGGTGCTTCCATGCCGGTTTCAAAAAGCCAGTACCTCTGGAAAGCCTCTGAGATGCTGGCTGCCGGGGTAACCGCGGGCAACATCACCGGTATGCAGTTTTACCTGCAGTCGCTGGGCGGACAGCTGCGCAACATGACCATCCGCATGCAGCACACCACGCTCGATTCGCTTACGCAGGCAACCATTACCACCGGCGGATTCACCAACGTGTATCTGCAGAACACCACGTTCACCACCACCGGCTGGAATTCGTTGCAACTTACTACGCCTTTTAACTGGGATGGTGTTTCGAACCTGCTGATTGAAATTACCTACGACAACCAGGCTGTGTCAACAGATAACATAATCACAGCCGATACCACGCAGGCGTTTAAATCGGCGCTCACCAATGCAGTGAACGACCGCACCATTAAACCGAATGCCGGTGGCTATGTTGCCATTCCGCTGAATGCAGAAGTTGCTGCCATTGATTCGTTTATTACGGTAGCCTTCTGGGCATACGGTGATGCGGGTTCGCAGCCGATGGATGGTACCTGTTTCGAAGCGGTGGATTCCATTGGTCAGCGCGTAATGAATTCACACACGCCATGGAGCAATACCAACGTGTATTGGGATGCAGGCAACACCGGCGGCAGTTACGACCGCATTAATAAATTAGCAACCACATCAGAAACAGAAGGGCAGTGGAACTACTGGGCCTTTACCAAAAACGTGGCCACCGGTTCCATGAAAATTTACCTGAACGGCAACCAGTGGCACAGCGGAACGGGCATGACCCGCCGCATGAACACCATCCGCACATTTAAACTCGGGCGCGGAAACTGGGGCGGTTCGCTTTCGTATGCAGGACGCATGGATGAGTTTACCGTGTTCAACAAAGAACTTTCTGCGGCTGAAATTCAGGGTTACATGCAGCAACCGATAACACCATCTGATCCGAACTACGCCAACCTCGCACTGCGTTACAATTTCAACGACGGTAACAGTGTAAGTGTGGCCGACTCGGCTGTTGCCGGAACGCATGGCGACGCACTGCTGGTGAATACCACCAACCCGCTGAAAGCAGCCGCAGAACTCACCACGCATTTCACCGAAAGCAAAATCCGCCCGCGTGTTACATTTGAGCAAGGTGTTTACACGTCGTATATTGATTCGATGCAGGTGATTGATTCGCTGCTGAACACACCGTACCAGATTTTTGTCTACAACGATTCGATTAACAATCCGGGTGTTCCTACCGATACCATTACCGGCTGGCCGCTCAATCCGAGCCAGGTGGCTGACAGCACCATTTATGCCGACACGTACGATTACTTCAATTATTTTCCGCAGGTGATCCGTTACGAAATGGCGCGTTACATTACGCCTTACGGCAACGGCCTGAGCCTGGGCAGCGGCTGGACGTGGACGTTTGATGTAAGTGATTACCGCACACTGCTGAGCGATTCGGTTCACCTTTCTGCAGGAAACTGGCAGGAACTGCTCGATGTAAAATTCCTGATGATTGTAGGCACACCGCCGCGCGACATCATCGGCATCGCCAACCTGTATAACGGCAACTTCAACTACGGTATCGGCAGCGATCCGATTGACAACCACCTGCCCCCGCTGAACGTAAACATTCCATCAAACGCAGTCAACTCGCGCTGGAAATCACGCGTTACCGGTCATGGTATGGATTCGCCCGGCAACTGTGCCGAGTTCTGTCCGAAAAACCATTTTTACAACATCAACAACCAGCTGCAATACACCAAACTTGTGTGGCGCGATAACTGCGATGTGAACCCGCTTTATCCGCAGGGCGGAACATGGGTGTATGACCGCTCAAACTGGTGCCCCGGCGCTGAAGTGTGGACCTACGACATGGAACTTACACCGTATGTTACACCCGGAAATACAAACGTACTCAACCACGATGTGCAGGCGTACACACAAACCAGTGGCTGGGATTATTACCAGATTGAAGACCAGGTGGTGTATTATGGTGCGCCCAACTTTACACTGGATGCGTCGCTGGACGATATTATTTCGCCGAGCAAAGACCAGATGTGGTTGCGCAAAAATCCGATCTGTACCAACCCGATCGTGAAAATCACAAACACCGGTTCCACCACACTCACGTCGCTGGTAATTACCTACGGACTGAATAACGGGCCGCAGTCAACGTTTAACTGGACAGGTAGTCTCGACTTCATGGAAAGCGAAGAAGTAACACTTGGCACATTTGGCTGGGCGCAGGGTGCAAGCAACTTCGTGGTAAGCATCAGCAGCCCGAACGGCGGCACCGATCAGTACGCGCTGAATAACAACCGCATCAGCGATTATGTATATCCGCCGGTAATGCCTGCCACGATGGTGATTGAATTTAAAACGAATACCTACCCGTGGGAAAATTCATACACGCTGAAAAACAGTGCCGGCACCGTGATCCATTCGCGCAGCGGCCTTTCTGCAAATACCACTTACCGCGATACGCTTACACTGCCAACCGATTGTTACGAATTTGAACTGCTCGACAACGGCGAAGACGGACTGAGCTGGTGGGCAAACAGCGCGCAGGGGGCAGGGTATGTACGTTTCCGCAGTGCCACGATCAACCAGATTCTGAAAAGTTTCGGTGCTGATTTTGGCGGGAAAATATTCCAGCAGTTTACCGTTGGTTTGACAAGTTCCACACCTGATTACATCCTTACTGATCAGCTCGCAATGTATGTTTACCCGAACCCGTCAAGCGGCATGGTGAACATTGATGTGAACATGACCAAACGCGACGACGGTGTAATTGAAGTGTATGATGTGTACGGCAAAAAAGTATTTACACACAACTATTACAACCTGACGGCAGAAAGTGTGGAAGCTGATTTTTCTGGCCTGCCGAAAGGCGTTTATTTTGTTACACTGAAAACAGGTGATCAGCAGGTGGTGCGCCGCCTGATTTTGAACTAACCGGTAAAGCAATATGATTTAAACAGCGGCGCAGTTTTTACTGCGCCGCTGTTTGTTTTATACCAGGATGATTACCGGGTTAACGATTATTGAAACACCAGCCCACGGTAAGGTTTACGCGGTAGCCGGAATCTTTGCTGGTAAAGAATACCCGCCGGACATATTCGCCTTCCACACCGGCAAAAAAATCGCCGCTGAGGCTGTGTGCAAACAATCCGCAGCCGAAGGTGGTAAACGCGTCAGCCTCGAAATTTGCTCCGGGTACACGTGCAAAATACAACTCGGCCGGTGAAATAAAAGGAGAAACGGTGATGTGATTACCAATCGGGATATGGCCCTGCACACCGTCGGATCCGATGAGCAAAGCCGATACGAGTATGGCGCGGCCGATGGGACCTTTGATGGATTCGCCGCAGGTTACAGTGCTGTCGCCGTCCAGGTCATTGTCGCCGTCAGCAATCCAGCCTGAACCGGCCAGCAAAGGGAACAATGGCCCGAGTGAAAATTTGAAATAGTTTTGCCCGACCAGGTAACGGTTGCGTAACGAAACATAATCACTGAAAAAATAATCGAGGCGCGCACCGTACGCCATGCCTGAACCGCTTCCGCTGTAGTCAAGCGAAGCGGCATGTGCACCAAGCGCCCAGCTGTGTTGCTTATTCCATACCTGCATACTGTCAGTCTGGGCAACAGACCCGAGGGAAAGCAGGAGCGTGGTTAAGAAAAAAAGTTTGCGCATCAGCGTACAATCATTTTTCGATACGCATACCGGTAGCCTTCGTTTTCCACTACTGATTTCATGATGTACAAGGTGCTGTCATTTTTCCAGCGCAGGTCATCCGGTCCCCAGTCGGCCAGTTCGCGCTGGAATTTCAGTTTCGGTCCGTCAGCGGTATTTTCAAACACCTGGAAACCGTTCACTACAAATCCGGCTTCGAGGTCGGCGCTGCAGGTTGCAAAATGTTTTTTATCCGGCGACAGATGCGGGCGCGACCAGATCTCCGTTTTTTTACCGGTGCGCTGATCAATCAGCAGGCCGTAGTAGCCTTCGTGCAGGTACGCATCTACAAACCACTGGTGAATGTCGGGAAGGCTGGCTACAAAGCGGAACGATACATAATCTTCAAATACATTTTCAGTAGTGGTATTGCTTACCAGGCGCACCACACCGCCAGGTGTTTTAAAGGTAAGTACACTGTCGGCGCGTTTTACCACTGCTGTATCGGAAGCAGGAATTACTTCGTTTTCAGAATTACTTATTGGCGGAGCCGTAGAAGCCACCGCATTAAATGCACCTTCGCTGATGGAATCCAGTTCAAATAGTTTGCCGCCGATATACAACGTGTCAGCTGGCGGCTGTTTGACCACGCTGTCGTTATGTTGCGGATCGGTTTGTGTGCCCGTGCAGGCAGCTAGCAGCAGTACAGGTAAAATGCGTAGTATCGTTTTCATGCCGAAAAGTAGTTTAATTCGTTATTCCAGTCAAGTAAAGGGAATTGTGTTGCCAGCACCTGCACTTTTTCAAGCAGCTGTTTTTTAAACTGTGCATGTTCCGGTGTGCCGGTAAAGCGCGGGCGGTGCAGCATGGCCGTAGTAACCTGCAGCACCTGTTTCATCTGTTCGTGCGTGCTGCTGTGTATGTATGCCGCTGTGAAACGTTCAAACACATACTGCGCGGCCTGCGTCGTGGGATGTGCAAAATCAGGAGCAAACCAGCGGTAATCGCGCAGCACATCCAATACCAGTTCGTATGCCGGGAAATACGAACTGGCCGCATTGTTTTCGCACAGCGTATGCACCGTTTCCAGCACACGCCCTTTGCTCCGGTTGTTTTCAATCATCCCGTCGCGGAGATGACGTACCGGGCTTACCGTGAAAATGATTTTTATGTGCGGGTTTAATACAAGCACCGCATCCAGCGCGGCCTGCAGCTGTGCTGTCATTTCAGTAACGGAACACAGGGTTTTTGTAAATGCAGTTTGCGGCACTTTATGGCAGTTGGCAACCGGCTGATTGTTTTCATTCAGCCGGTAAAACCAGGCCGTGCCGATCGTTATGACAAGATGTGTTGCTGTTTGCAGAAAACGGTGCGCGCCGGCAATCGTTTCGTTAAGATGCTTCACCGCTTCATCACGATCGGTATGCGAAAAATCGCTGTGGAAATTCCAGTGGTTCCAAATGCCATGGTGCAGAAAAAAATCAGCGGCCGAAACCGGGGTAGCTTCTGCAACCTGCAGCAGGTGGCGCGCAACCGATGGTGCATCAAACACAATGCCCGTGGGGTTGGTAAGTGTAAAAAACTTATGCTGCTGCAGTTGCACACCGATGTGTTCGGTAAAACACGAACCGGTCAGCAAAATCCGGCTGTTGTAATCAATCGGAAATGCAGAAGCCGGAATATGCAGTGAGGCCATAAACTCCATGCCGCTAAAATACACAACCTGCGTGGTATTCCGCTTTTGCTGCATGTTATCCTGTAATAATTGTTATTTTTCGGAAAAACACATTGCCCATGGGCTATAACAAACTGCTCGATACCTGGTTTTCTACATTCTGGTACACTGGTGGACTCATCGTAGTATTGCTGGCCACCGGCATGTATTTTCACCGCTTTTTTCTGACGGAACGGAAAAATAAATTCGGTCTTGGTGTGCTGTACATGGCGGGTTTCATGCTTATCCTGTTTTCGTACCTGTTTATAAATCCGAAATACTGGGGTTACGGAAACGGGGTGGAGGTAGCTGATCTCCGGGCGGATAAAAACAATGTGGCGGTAATGGATTATATACTTGAAGCCGGCGACGAAACGAATGATCCGACACCGCACTACCGGGTTCAAATGCTGGATATGAAAACCGGCGGGAAAAAGTGCCGGGCACTGATCGGTCAAAATACAACGTTGTATTACCTCGATGCAGATGAAGTGTTGCTGCACCGTTATCCGGATGAACTTGTTTTTGTTGATGTAAATACCGGCGAAACAAAAGCACAGTTTTCAAAAGAAACACTGCCGCAACTTTTTCCTGAAATGAAAGTGGGTATTGATCAGTTTCATCCGAATTATTTCGAAACCGGGCTGTCAGTAACATGTAAAGACGGGAAGACGTATTTTGTAGATTACCGCACACGCAAAATTGCACCACAACCGGAGAAAAACAAACCACAGCAGGCAGAAGGAACATACCGTTGTTCGGGTGATGTGCTCAGCCGGATCATAAACGGTTCGGAACTGCAGTGTATGCGTCTTTCCGGAAACGGCTGGAATGACAAACTGCGGAAACTGAAAACGGTGCGCGATTCAGTTATAAATACAGAAATGGAATTCCTGGATGGCGAATTTGCTGCCGCTGCCGATTCGGTAATCCTTATTATGCATTACGAAACCACCGAGCATAAAAACTTCCGGCTCACCGCGCTTTCATTTGACGGTAAAAAACAACTCTGGCAGCTGCGGCAGGAGGTGATGCAGTTTGAACCGCGTGACATTTATACCCACAACAGTTTACCCCAAATGCAATTTGCACATACACCGGATGAGCCGGGCGTGCTGGTTTTCTCATACAACAAAGCAGTGCTGAAAATAGAAACGAAAACCGGTAAGGTAATCTGGCGTACGAAAATCTGAAGCGGGTTTAACCCATCTCCGGAATCAGCGGCGCACCAAAACGTTTCAGCAGGCGCACATGCGAGCGCAGTGCATCGCCCAGCGAATCATTTTCAAGATACGGCACACCGTACTCCTCAGCCGTAGCTTTCACAATGTGCGAAATGGCCGGGTAATGCACGTGGCAGATGCGTGTAAACAGGTGATGTTCTACCTGGTAATTCAGTCCGCCCACATACCATGAAATAAATTTGTTGCCGCGCGAAAAGTTAACAGTCGTCTGCAGCTGGTGAATGGCCCAGTCGTTTTCAATTACGCCTTTTTCATCCGGCATCGGGTGAATGGTGCCCTCAACCGTATGTGCAAGCTGGAACGTTACCGTAAGCACCACGCCTGAAATGGCATGTTTCAGCAGGAAACCCGAAAGCACCCAGAGGAACGGAACACCCATTAACGTGGGCAGCACGAGGAATACCGAGAAATAGAAAATTTTATTCCCGATAATTTCCAGCAGCAGAATGCGGTTTTTCTTTTTGTTGTTTTTGTTTACACCGTTTGCGGTGTAGCGGATGTACTGTGCAAAATCTTTCCAGGTTACCCAATACAGTGTGGTGATGGTGTAAAACAGGAACGAGAAGATGTATTGGGCTTTGTGGACTTTCTTCAGTTCGGTGTGGGGCGAAAAGCGCATGATGAGTTTGTCTTCAATATCATCATCCATGTGCGTTACATTCGTATAGGTATGGTGCAGGATGTTGTGCTGCAGTTTCCAGTTTTCGACCGAACCACCGAGCAGGTTGAGCGAATGCCCAAGAATTTTGTTTACGGTTGCATTAGCGGAATAGGCTCCGTGATTGGCATCGTGCATTAAACTCATGCCCAGCCCCGCGTGTGCAAACCCGATGATGGCCCACATGCCCAGCGTAAACCCGAGCGAGGTGTGCATAAACAGCATCAGCACAAACGGAAGTACGTAAGCAGTCAGCAGCACAATGGTTTTAATTACCATGGTGGCATTGGCGTGCCGGGAAATGTTGTTATCGGTAAAATATGCTTCAACACGCTTTTTAAGGGTCGGAAAAAAGTCGGTTTTTTCCTTTGGTATGAATTTAACTTGTCCTTTCATTCAGTTGCGGGTGCTCGTATTTTTTAAGCTTTCTTGCGTAAAAGCAACACGAAAGTAGTCATTTAAAACCGATTAACCGGTTTTAATCGACCGGATAAACCATATTCCTGTTTAACGTCATGTTTCGCCCGTTGGAGGAGAAGCCTATGCTTCCTTCTTCGCTACCATCGTAAGAATCGTTGCAATCATAATGGTTTCGTTCGTGTCATCGTACGCTTCCACCACCCATTTCACAATTCCTTTTGCAACGTCTTCCGGTGTGCGTTTTTCCTGGTCAATTTTTTCTTTCACCGTAAGACGCACGCCGAATGTGGTTCCGGGATAAACCGGTTTGGTGAAACGACACTCGTCAATTCCATAGTTGAGCAGCACAGGTCCTTTTTTCGCATCCACAAACAAACCGGCAGCCGCACTCAGTATAAAATAACCGTGCGCCACGCGGCCGGTGAAAATGGTGCCTTCGAGCGAAGTGGCATCTGTATGCGCATAAAAATGATCCCAGCTTACGTTGGAAAAATTTACAATGTCGGCTTCTGTTACAGTACGTTTTGCAGTAACGAGTGTTTCACCGATTTCGAGTTCTTCGAAGTATTTCTTAAACGGATGAACACGGTCTTCGGTTTGTTTTGCTTTCGGCATGTAGTTTTTGAAAATATGCGAAAGCGTAGTTGGCGAACCTTGCACAGCGGTGCGTTGCATATAATGAAACACACCACGTATGCCGCCCATTTCTTCGCCGCCACCCGCGCGTCCCGGTCCGCCATGTACGAGGTGACCAAGCGGTGAACCGTGGCCGGTGCTTTCCGCAGCGCAGTCTTTGTTAATTACCAGCATACGTCCGTGCATGCAGGCACTGTTCAGCAACAACTCCGCAGCCACATCATCGCTGCCGGTAAAAATACTGCCCACTAAGCTGCCGCGACCCATCTTGGCGAGTTCGGCGGCTTCCTGCAATGTTTTGTAAGGCATAATGGTCGTAACCGGACCGAAGGCTTCAATTTCGTGTGCGCCGGTTTTATGAAACGGATCGTTGCAGTAGAGCAGCGTGGGCGGGAAAAACGCACCTTTGGTTTTATCAGCGCCCATAATTTCGAGGTTGTCGTAGTTGCCGTACACCACTTCGCACGACTGCAGCAGCGCTTTTACTTTTTCCTGCACATCGGTTACCTGCTCGCGCGTGGCGAGCGGACCCATGCGCACGCCTTCGGTTTGCGGGTTGCCGGTTACCGTGGTTTTAAAACGATCGGCCACTGCTTTCGAAACGGCTTCCGCTAAATTTTCAGGAACAATCACGCGGCGGATAGCGGTACATTTCTGTCCTGCTTTCACCGTTACTTCGCGTACCACTTCTTTGATGAAAAGTTTAAACTCTTCGGTATCCGGTGTAGCATCCGGTCCGAGAATACAGCAGTTCAGCGAATCGGCTTCCATATTGAAACGCACGCTGTTTGCAATAATGTTCGGATGCGATTTCAGTTTTTGTCCCGTTCCTGCCGAGCCGGTAAAGGTTACCACATCCTGGCAATCCACATGATTCAGCATATCGCCCACGCTGCCGCAGATGAGCTGCAGTGCGCCGGGCGGCAGGATGTTGGAAGCAACAATTTCGCGCACCATCAGCTCGGTGAGAAACGATGTTGCAGTTGCCGGCTTCACAATGGCAGGAACACCGGCCAGCAGGTTCACGGCAATTTTCTCGAGCATGCCCCAGCAGGGAAAGTTGAACGCATTGATATGAATGGCTACACCTTCAAGCGGCGTATAAATATGTTGTGCGATAAACGTTCCACCTTTCGAAAGCAGTTCCGGTTTGCCGTCGAGTGCAAACGGCTGGTCGGGCAGTTCGCGGCGGCCTTTGCTGGCAAACACAAACATGGTGCTGATACCGCCTTCAATATCAATCCACGAATCGGCCTTGGTGGCACCGGTAGCCCACGACAGTTCATAAAACAGTTGTTTGCGCTCCATCAGGTATTGCGCCAGTGCTTTCAGCATACGTGCGCGCTGGTGAAACGTCATTTTGCGCAGTGCCGGTCCGCCCACGGTGCGAGCGTATTTCAGCATTTCTTTAAAATCGAGCCCGGCGGAACCGGCTTCGGCAATGGCTTCGCCGGTAACGGCATGATACAATACAGTTCCTGTTCCGGTTCCTTCAATCCATTCGCCGAGGGCGTAGTTTTTTAATCGGGTGGCCATACGTTCAATAAGTGTGTTTTGGTACTGCGATGCTGTTTGGTGAAATCAGCCCCAAAATTAAGAAAAGCGGGGCGGAATCCGCGTTTTAAAATTTTAAATGCGGATGTATGGTAATACCGGTAAATTTTTACCTTTGAGAATCAAGAACGACCGGGTTATGCCCGGTCATTCTGTCTTTACTTGTTTATAGATTAAAATATGGAACATACCGAGCAAAACCAGCCGGGCGACGAGCAAACGCTTGTACCCGCCACAGGTGCCGAAATTACGACACCTGCCGATGAAACGGTGAACGAAACATCAACGGATCACCTTTCGGAACATGATGATGAAAATCTCGACGATCTTCATCCGGAAGAAGATTTTTCGGCCCTCGGCAAAGACGAGCTGCTGAAAAAAATGGAGGAAGCCTTCGCTTCGGCCGAGCCGGAGAAATTGCGCCACATCGTTCAGAAACTCAAGGAAAACTACCGCCAGCTTGCCCGCGAAGCCGTTGAAAACAAACGCCGCGCCTGGGAAGAGTCGAAAGAAGACGACAACGATCCGTTTATGCCGGCCGTTGATCCGCGCGATGAAAAATTTGAAGAATTTGTCCGCAAATACAATATCAAACGCACCGAATTCCGCCGCGACCGCGAAAAAGTGCTGAAGCAGAACCTCCAGGTGAAACTCACCATCATCGAGGAACTGAAACAGCTGCACGAAACCAGCGACAGCATGCAGAAAGCGTTTGACAAACTGCAGGAACTGCAGAACCGCTGGAAAGAAACCGGCCCGGTGCCGCAGGGATATGCAGACGACCTCTGGAAAAGTTACCACCACCACATCGACCGTTTTTATGATGTGGTAAAAATAAGCCGTGAACTCCGCGACCTGGACATGAAGAAAAACCAGGAAGCGAAAGAAGAACTGCTGGCCAAAGCCGAAGCACTTACTGCCGAAACCCAGCTGAAAGACGCGCTGAACAAACTGCGTGAAATTCACGTGAAGTGGCGCGAAATTGGTCCGGCGGCCAAAGAAGTAAACGACAGCCTGTGGGAACGTCTGCGCGCGGCTTCGGATAAAGTACACGCCCGCCGCCAGGAACTGGAAGCGAAATTTGATGAACAGCGCAAAGCCAACCTCGTGGTGAAAATTGCCCTGTGCGAAGAAATGGAAAAGTTCTCCGGAACGACCTACGATTCACACAAAGGCTGGCAGGACGGCAACAAAGTATGCGACGAAATTTTTGAACGCTGGCGCAAAGTTGGTTTTGTTCCGAAAGAAGACGAAGACAAAACCTGGAAACGTTTTAAAGAAGCACGCAATATTTTCTTCCGCAACCGCGAAGTGTTTTACGGCAAACAGCGCGACGAATCGAAAACAAACCTCGATCAGAAAATTGCACTGTGCGAAGAAGCGGAGAAACTGATGGTGAGCACCGACTGGAAAAAAACAGCCGATGCATTTAAGCGCCTGCAGGACAAATGGAAAACCACGGGCCCGGTGCCGCGCAAAGTGAGCGACAAGGTGTGGAAGCGTTTTAAAACAGCGGCCGATACGTTTTTCGAAAACCGCAACAAACAGTTTGCCGCTGCCGACGCAGCCCTTGCTGATAATGTGAAAACCCGTGAGGAATTTATCGCCGCTATGGCCGGTACCGAACTCACCGAAGACATGAAAGCGAACAAGGCCGTGATTGCAAAACTGCAGGACGACTGGCACGCGCTTGGTGAAATGCCGCGCAACGAAAAGAACCGCCTCGACAATGCCTTCCGCGAAGCACTCAGCAAAGTGTTTGAAATGCTGAAAGAAAAAGCGGGCGGCGATGAAAACGTACTGCTGCGCCTGAAATACGAACAGCTCGGCCAGACCGAAAAAGGGCGCGACCAGATTTACCGCGAACGGATGAACATCCAGGATAAAATCAAAAAACTGCAGACCGAAATCAATACGCTGGAAAACAACATCGGGTTTTTCGGCAAATCAAAAGGTGCGCAGAGTTTGGTTACGGATTACCAGGATAAGATTAACGCTGCCAAAGCAGAAGTAGATAAACTGAAGGCGCAGCTTAAAATGATTCCGCGCGAGTAATTAGCGCAACTCTAAAAAACGCAATATCTTCGTTGGACTCATTTCGAAAATGCTCATTTACGCAAGTAAACTCCGCTTTTCGAAACTTTCGTCCGCCTCAATCTTGAGGTTTTTAGAGATGCGCTATATAATGGTACACTATAAATCCCGTTCCGGTGCTGTTAATTGCAGCTGAAAGGAACGGGATTTTTATTTTAAAACAATGCGTCTGTCTGCTGTTATCCTGTTACTGTTGTTTGCATTTTGCGGAAACGCGCAGGATGCAGATTCGTTGTTTTACAGCAAACGCATTTCAGCGATGTGGGTAGCCCCGGTGCTGATGCAGGCGGTGAAACTGGACAACCTGCCCAATTCGGAGCAGGTGTTTCCGCGCACCACCCCGGCCATCGATCTCGGTTACGATTTTGTTTTACCAATAAAACGTTCCCGCGGGCGCATCGCATTCCGTACCGGGGTGCAGCTGGGTTTTAATCCCTACCGCATGCGCATGAACCTGTATCGCCGCCCGGGCAACGACCTGATAAACGATCTGCAGGGCGAAATCATTTACAACTACCGCATCTTTCACCTGCAGGTGCCGCTGCAACTCGAACTGCGGCGGCGCGGCGGGGTGAATCATTTCCAGGCGCTGCGCATCGGGGCCATGGCGGTGTATGCTGCGCCAGGTCCGCAAACACGTACGGAAATATTTCTGAATGCGTCGGCCAACAGCAGCGGGCAGCAGACTTCAACGTTCATTCACTCACTGCGCCGGCCCGGACTTCCGGTTTCGGCAGCGCTGGCGGCTTCGCTTGGCGTGTATTCACAGCAAAAGAAAAACGGATTGATCACGGTGCATTTTTGTGCACGTTACCTGCCGGTGCCGTTATACAAAGGCGATTACCAGCTGTTCCCCGACACACCGGCTGCGATTACATCCACCACTTCACTGAGCGGTAACTATGTGGGTTTGGAATTGGGTTATGTGTTTCGCTGATCTTATTTCCGGAACGTCGCAATCACTTCAATCAATCCAATAATGTTGGCATTGAACTGATCGAGTTCTTCGGCAGGCACCCACAATTCATCGTGTGATTTTCCGCCTACATTCTGAACTTCGTATCGCGCAAGAAAGTTTTTATCCACGGCAAACTGCAGCACATATCCAATTCCATAAGCGGGCACATTCCATTCTTTGCAAATCTGTTCTGCATAAGCACGGTTGGTTACCGGGTAAAAAATAGGTTGTTCCGGAAGCCGCGGCGGAAAGGCTTTCCAACCGGAGGCTTCAATCAGGTCGAGCTCGGCCTGGTTAACCGGGCGATATAAAATGGTCGTTTCAGGTGTTTTCATTGGTTGGTGTTTTGGTTCATCACTTATCAGTCATTAGGCATAAGGCATTAAGGAAATTAACAACTTATGTTACTTAATGCCTGATGCCTAATGACTGATGCCTACATTACATCAACACCTTCGCTGCGGTTGTTTTTGCGCTTGAAGAGTGCTGCATCAAATTTACCGAAACGGTAGGAGAAATTGAGGCGGAAGAAACGCTGATCGCGGATGCGCCAGGTGTCCTGGATAAAATAAATGGATTCGTTGTGCGTACCGCTCATCTGCGTTTTAAAAACATCTGAAACACTCAGCGTGATAGAGGCCGCTTTGTTTTTCAGGAACGCATATTTCAGCGACATGTCTGCACTGTAGTTGGCAATATTATATCCCTGCACGGAAGTGGACGAGTTGCCGCCCATGCCCATACCCATTCCGCCGCCACCGTATCCGCCGCCGCCGCCGGTTACTACCGCAGTCTGTGAACGGTAATCGCCGTTGGCCTGGAACGTGAAGTTTTTCGGAAGACGAATAGTCAAAAACATTTTTGCCGACCAGGTAAACTGCTCGTTGGTCAGGTTCGCTGAAATATTTGATCCGTCAATGCCCGCATAATAGGCGCTGATGCTCGGGGTAAGATCAATCCATTTTTTGGGCGCAAGCGTGGTGCTGATTTCACCGCCATACATGTAACTCGAGTTGGCATTCTGGTAGGTGTTGATTAACGCATCGCGGAACAGCGTGCTGTCGTATTCAGTCAGCTGGTAACGGGTAATAATGCCCTGCGTGTTGCGGTAATACATCGAAAGCAATACGTTATTTTCTTTGTTGAAATAATGCATCCATGTAAATTCCGCTTTGTAGCTGAACTCCGGTTTCAGCGACGGATTACCGCGGCTCAGGTTCAGTGAATCGCTGTAATCGGTAAAGGGCATCAGCTGGAAAAAATTCGGGCGGTTGATGCGGCGCGAAGCATTCAGCTGGAAATCGTTTTTATCATTCGGTTTGTAACTCAAAAAACCGCTCGGGAACAAACTCGCCGGGTACAGGTTCCGGAACGTTTGCCCGGTTGCAGTCAGTTTGCCGTTGTAATCCGAACTCTCTGCGCGCAATCCGAGCTGGTAATTGAATTTGTCATTTACTGCACGGCTGAATGTACCGTAAGCGGCATACACATTATCCGTGTAGCTGTACTGGCTGTACGGGTTGGTGTAATCCACGTATTCGCCGTTATCCAGGTCGTAGATGTAAACTTCGGCCTTGCTGTCAAATGAACGGATGGCGAGGCGGGCACCGGCTTCAATTTTCGATTTTTCGTTGATGGGATTTACAAAATCAACCTGGCTGGTAATAAATCTGGTGCCGCCGCCGCCAAGCTGTTTCTGTAACGCCGAGCGGTTGGCTATGTCCTGGTTGGTATCAAAATAAATGGTGTTTGTAAGGCTGGTGTTGTCCGATTTCACTTCGTTGTAGTTCACGTCAGCTGTAAGTTCTTTTCCGCTTTTGGTGAACAGGCGTTTGTAACTCACCGTTCCGCCGATGTTTTGAAACATACGGCTCGAATTGGTGTTGCGGTCGAAACGGCTTGAACTTACAAGATTATAAAGCGTATCGGTAGAAGCCGTCTGTTCATCCAGCGATTTGAAACGCCCGGTCATGTACGAGCCGGCAAATGTAAACGTGTTGCGGTTATCCATAAAATAATCAATCCCGGCACGGCTGTGTGCAAACAGGTTGTCGTTTCGTCCGTCGTTAATCTGCGCCACATCGGTCTGCGGTGTTTCAAACAGGTTGAGCCGTTCGGTTTCGCCGTGCGAAATGGAGCGGCGCTGGTTTACATTCCCGGAAAGGAACACGTTTATTTTTCCCTGGCGCACGTTGATGTCGCCGCCGGCGTTTATTTTTCCGCGCTGATCCACACCTGCACGCACACTGCCGTTGTAACCGGTGCGGCGGCTCTTTTTCAGTACAATATTAATGATGCCCGCACCGCCGCCCGAAGCATCGTATTTGGCTGAGGGCGAGGTAATCACTTCAATGCTCTGGATGGCATCGGCCGGAATCTGGTTCAGTGTAAGCGTGGTGGGACGTCCGTCAATAAAAATCTGCGGCGATTCATTACGCAGCGTAACATTGCCATCGAGGTCAACCGTTACCGAAGGAATTATTTTTAACGCTTCTTCTGCCGTTCCGCCCGCAGCAATGTCTGTTTTTTCCATGTTATAAACCCGGCGGTCGGGTTTCAGTTCCACAGCGGGTGCTGATCCGTCAATCACAACTTCTTTCAGCTGTTTTACATTCGCGGTAAGCGCAATATTGCCCAGGTCTTTGTCTAAAGCAGCCATCAGCGCCTGCCGGTCCTGCATGTTTGCAGGCATGGTAAATTTTACTTTCTGAACGAGTGAATCGTAGCCGATAGCCATTACGCGCATAATAAATTCGCCGCGTACGGGCAGGTTTTCGAGGCTGAAATCGCCGTTCGATTCGGTAAGCTGGCCGGTGATCAGTTTCCGTTTCATCATACCCGCAGCCGAGTCGAACCGGTTCTGGAACAGGGTTACGGTGGCATATTCCACCGGTTTGCCCGTTTTCTGGTCAATCACCTTGCCATAGAAGCGGCCGTTGTTCATTCCGCCCCCGCCCCGGTTGCCACCCCCGCCACCGGGTTGTGAAAAGCCTGTAAGTGAAGTAATTAACAGCAAAAGCAGGAGCGAAAAACGGATGGCCATGGAAAAAATGCGTGTTTGGAATGACATTATTATGACAAAGGTAAGCATCTGCCCGCAACCACCGCGCCGCCTTGCGGTAATCCGCCTGTTTTTGCCGGTGAGGGCCTGTTAAAAAACTCAAAATCAGGCTTCCGGCTGGATGAACGGTTTATATTCGTGATGAATGTCGCCGGAGGGCCGGTGTTTATTTTAAAAAAATAGCGATTTACTTATGCAATCGCACCTTATAAAGCATCCTCTTTAAAACGCACTGTATGAAAAAACTGGTTTCGCTGCTCATCACCCTGCCTTTTTTGCCCGCTGCGGGTTTTTCCCGCGATGCAAAAACGCCCGAATGGGTTCCGCCGTATACGATTGTGAAATCAGTTGAAGACCCGGCGCTGAAAAAATCAGAAGCCGTTTTTGTTTTCCAGTTCAACGCTTCCGGTTCAGCGGTTGCGGCACATGCGATCCGGCTGTCGTACAACGGCACCGAAAAAACAGTACACCCTGATCTGAAAGGGGAAACCACATTGAAACTGACACCGGGCAACTATAAATTCCAGTTTTTTTACAATACCGAGCACCTCGAAATTTACACCGATTCCATCGCCGTTCAGCCGGGGTTCTGCACCACCATTGAAGTGCGTTTTGAATCATCGCTCATTCCCACCGTCGCTGAAAAACCGGTGATTTATGTGTATCCCGAAAAAACACAGCAGGTGAAAATTAACCTCAATGTGAAAGGTGAACTGCAGTTTACCTATCCCGCTTATCAAAACGGCTGGTCGTTTACCGCAAACCCCGATGGAACGATTCAGCTCGGCGGAAAACAATACGATTACCTGTTCTGGGATGCACAAACGAACGTTCGTTCCGATGTGTTCCAAACCGGTTTCGTGGTTGCGCGCGACAGCCTGCTCCCGTTTTTTGAAACACAACTCGCTGCGATGGGACTGAACCCGCGCGAAGCACAGGATTTTATCACCTACTGGTGCCCGCGCATGATGCAAAACGAAAAAAGTGTGATCCATTTTGAATTTAATGCTGGCTGCGATCAGTTTGCCGGTATGGAAATCACACCGAAGCCCGATCACCTGTTCCGCGTGTTTATGGTGTGGGCCGATGCCGCGGAAGTAAATTGTGCCGCAATGAAATCACAGCGCATTGAAAAAGGGAACCGCAGCGGTTTTACCGTGGTGGAGTGGGGCGGCGCAGCAGTTGAAAATCTGTCCCGGCAAATGGTTACCAAATAAATAAAAAAACTAAACGATGAAAAATACATTTCTTTCCGTACTTGTTCTGTTGTTTGCTGCTCCGTCTTTTGCAGAACAAGGCGACACCGGAAAATCGCCGCAGTCATTTTTTGTGCGCGAAACGGTGGCAGATCCCACGCTGAAAAAGAACGAATCGGTTTTTGTTTTTAAATTTAAGATCAATGATTTCGCGGTTACTGACAGCATCCAGCTTTCGGACAACGGCAAAGCAAAAAAAGTGAAACCCGATGATGCCGGAATGGTTACGTTGACGGTAAAACCGGGCAAACACAAATTCCAGTTTTTCGCTAACAGTTTCTTTTTTGAAGTATATACCGATTCTGTGGAGATTAAACCACGTTACCGGACTTCTGCAGATGTGATTTTTCAGTCGGCAATTCATGAACAGATTTCAGACAAACCGGTGATTTATGTGTATCCGGAAACAACAAAAAACATCAGCGTACTGCTGGACGTAAAAGGCACGCTCGGCTTTTCGTATCCGCAATACAACGGGGGCTGGGATTTTACCGCAGATCCAAACGGAACCATTTGCATGAATGGGAAACAATACGATTACCTGTTCTGGGATGGCGCAACCACGGTAAATCTTTCCACCACTAAATTGCAGGATGGTTTTCTCGTGAAGAAAAACGAACTCATCCCGTTTTTTGAAGACAAACTTTCCGCGATGGGGTTATCGCCCCGCGAGATGAATGATTTTATTACCTACTGGTGTCCGCGCATGCAGGCCAACGAAAGCAGCTTTGTGCATTTTGAATTTAATTCCGGTTATGAATCGGTTTCCACGATGCAGATTACACCGAAACCGGACAACCTGTTTCGCATGTACATGATCTGGGGCGATGCGGCCGGGCTGCAGGATGTGACGTTTACACCGCAGCACCTGGAAAAAGTTACACGCAGTGGATTCACGGTAGTGGAGTGGGGCGGCACTGAACTGAAAAACATTCCGCAGGAATTGGTATTCACGAAATAAAAAAAACACGCATGAAAAAAACAGGCCTGTTGGTATGCCTGCTGTTCCTGGCAGCTGTGCCCGGATTTTGCGAAGCAGGTAAAGTTGTTCCGTCGTTTAACATTACCAGTACTGAAACAGACTCCACGCTGAAGCCGAACCAGGTTAAGTATGTTTTTCATATTTATACCGAAGGCGATACCTTAAAAAACGATACCATCCGTTTTGGATATGGCACGAAGGAAAAGAAAATTGTAACCAACGAGCGAGGTGTTGCAACGGTGCGCATTCCTTCCGGTACGTATCCGAAGTTCCAGTTTTATTACAACCGCCGGTATGTTGAAATTGAAACCGATACCATCCTGGCGAAACCGTACACACGAGTTACTGCTTATGTTAATTTCAGTGATGCGTATGAACCCCGCCCCGTGAAAAAGCCGGTGATTTATGTGTATCCGGAAAAAACAACGGCCGTAGAAATAAAACTGGATGTAAAAGGCACGCTTGATTTTACCTATCCGCAATACCACAACGGCTGGGCGTTTACCGCTGATCCGAATGGTACAATTGCGATGAACGGCAAACAATACGATTACCTCTTTTGGGATGGAACAGCTGATTTTGCAACGAAAAACATAAATGCAAACGAAGGTTTTGTTGTTAAAAAAGACAGCCTCGTTCCGTTTTTTGAAAACAAACTTTCCGCCATGGGGTTATCGCCCCGTGAAGCACAGGATTTTATCACCTTCTGGTGTCCGCTGATGGCAGTGAACGAAACGAATTTCGTGCATTTTGAATTTACGAAAGGCTACGATCAGTTCGCGGAAATTGCAATTACACCGAAGCCGGATAATCTGTTTCGTCTGTTTATGGTGTGGTCAAATGCAAACGGCCTGGATGCGGCAACTGTAAAACCGCAGCAAATGGAAAAAGTAAATCGCAGCGGTTTCACGGTAATTGAGTGGGGCGGATCGGAAGTAGATTTTAAAGTTCTGAACAAAAACAATTAAACAACTTGATGAAACACATACAGCGTGCTATTCTAATCGTAATCGTATTGGTTAGCACCGGTTTTTTCAGCCGTGCAGAAGCGAAAGCAAATCCGATGCAATGGGAAATCCAGGGAACACAGTTCGATCCGTTGCTTGATTCACAAAACGGAGGCTTTAAATTTCTGTTCAAGAAGAATGGCATTGCATTAATCGATAAAAAAATACGCATTGGTATAAATGGCTCCTGGTCTGATCTGCAAACCGGTGCAGCTGGCGAAGGACTTGTTAAGTTGCTGAAAGGGAAATACAAATTCACTTTTTTTTATGATTCCCTGCATACGGAAGTTGTGACGGATTCGATTGCAGTAACTCCAATGATGCGAACAACTGTTGCAGTTTATATCACGGAGCGAAACGTGTTAATTTATACCTACAAACCAGTTATATATGTCTATCCGCAAACGCCGATCGATGTGCGGATCAAGCTGAATGTAAAAGGCAAACTGGATTTTACCTACCCGGCATATAACAATGGCTGGACGTTTATGGCTGAGCCAAACGGAACCATTCACACAAACGGTAAACAATACGATTACCTCTTCTGGGACGGACAGGTAACCGTAAACGCCGCTGACCCGAAAATGCAGGAAGGATTTATTGTGCAAAAAGACAGCCTCGTTCCGTTTTTTGAAAACAAACTTTACGCCATGGGTTTATCGCCGCGCGAGGCGCAGGATTTTATCACCTTCTGGTGTCCGCTGATGGACGTGAACGAAACGAACTTCGTGCATTTTGAATTTACGAAAGGCTACGATCAGTTCGCGGAAATTGCCATTACACCGAAGCCGGACAACCTGTTCCGCATGTTTATGGTGTGGTCCAATGCAAACGGCCTGGATGCGGCAACAATAAAACCGCAGCAAATGGAAAAAGCAAACCGCAGCGGATTCACGGTAATTGAGTGGGGCGGGGCAGAAGCGCCTGAGCTGATGAAGCGGATGACTTCAGCTGTTTTTGTTAAAAGTGAGTTTTAATCAATAAGTAAGAGGGCTGTCGGTTCTAGTGCCGTGCGCGTTGGATCGCGTAATGGAAGGTGTATCGAGAACGTGTGAGGGGAAGCCGGCGCACGTTCTCGATACATTTCTTACTGATGAAAAATCAGTAAGAAATACTCGAACTGACTGCCCGCAAAACAAATGCCAATGAAAAAACTATTTTTTCTTTTGCTCTTTGCTGGACTGATTCATTCCGCGAAAGCCGATACCATTGATTTTTGGCACGTGTATAAAAACGGTGTTAAGGTGAAAGAGTTCAACGGGTTCGGAAAAAATGAACTTGTTATTGATCTCCGGCTGGTACAAAGCGGCGACTCTGTTACCATCCGTTATTTCCGTGATACACCTTGCTTCGATTGCCCGTCAACCGTAACGGTAGAAGACGAAAAACACCGCATCATCACCAGCGGTTCCGGGAAAGGCACGTTTAAACCGGTTTCGTTTCCGCTGCGCGATGTGCTGGCATTCAGCGCTGCCACCAGTAAAAAAACTTTTGAAGTGTATTACAAAGAAGGCGATGCAAACAGCCGTTGGGATAAAACGCTCCTGTTCACCATCCGGCTGGAATAGTTTTTTGAAATCAGCTTTCAGCACATTTCTTTCATCGGTTCCCAGTAATAGGTTTTCCATCCATCTTTCAGCGAAGCGGCGTGCTGTTCCGGGATGCCGGTTTGTGTAAAATGCAGTTTGGTACCGCCTGCTGTTTTTTCAAACACAAACGTACACACCGAAAAATGATCGGCAGGCCAGCCTTCTTCGGCGAAATGCCAGGCCTGCACTATTTTTTCACCGGGAATAAGTTCGATGTTGTAGCCGTGGCAGTAACCATCAAACACCTCAAACTTCCCATTTTTTGCTTTTGAAATCGTTGCAGATCCGCCGGTAAGCGCTTCATGCTTTTTTGAATTCATCAGCAGGTCGTACAACTCAGCCGGTGCTGCTTTGAATGAAACGGTTTGTTTGATGGATTTGGTTTTCATGTCTGCAATGTGTTTGAACGTTTACTCTTCCTCATCCGCCGCATTGTCCGAAACCTCCACCTCTTCAGGGCGGGGAAGCGCAGACGGAAAATCTTTTTTGCTGATGTAAATACCCGGCATCGGATTTACGTGCGGGTGTTTGTCTTTCAGGAAAAAGAAAAAGTGCACATTCCCGTTTTTTTGCGTGGCCTTTTTGGTTTCTTTAATCAGCTTGCGCGAAACGGCAAACCGCGACACCGTGCCGTCGGCCGTGGTACAGTCGCATATCGTCATGCCATCAATGTCGTACGAAAACGAATCGCCATCCATTTCCCCGGCAAGCGTGTAGGTGGTGTTGTTACGGATCATAAAATCCGTTACATCGCCGGCCACTTCCAGTTCGTCTTCCCAGTTGTATTTAATGTTGTCTTCCGATTCCTGTCCGTCGTGTGAACGTTCGGCATATTCCACATCAAATTCGGAATTCACTTCTTTGAATGATATCGTAACCTTCATGGTGCTGTTTTAAATCTTGTAATGGTTCTGAATTTTACCCTGGTAACCGCCAAACGTTACCTGCTGTACGCCTTCGCCTTTCAAAAAATCGTGCGGGAAACCAAGTTCGATTGCGCTGATGGTGTTCAACGCATCGTGCTGTTCTTTACTCAGGTTTACGTTTATGCTGGCAATCGTTTCTTTGATCTGTTCTGCATGGCGGCTGCCGATAATCGGGATCATCTGCTGGTGCTGATCCATCACCCAGCGAATGGCCACCTGTCCCGGTGTGCATCCGATTTCTTCGGCAATATCCACCACTTTTGCAGCGATGGCGCTGTTGCGTTCGTTGAGGCGTTTGGCGCCTTCTTTCAGGCGTTTCGGTTCGTCTGTTGTTTTCAGGTATTTGCCGGTGAGTGCGCCGCCCGCGAGTGGCCCCCAGGCCGTTACGCCGAGGTTCATGTGGTGCGCCATGGGCAGCAGGTCGCGTTCGGGATCGCGCATGAGGAGGCTGTATTCAATCTGCAGCCCGATGAAACGGTTCCAGCCGCGCAGTTCGGCCATCGTATTCATACGGCTGATAAGCCAGGCCGGTGTGTCGGAAATGCCGATGTACATTACTTTGCCGGAACTGATGAGGTCATCCAGGCCGCGCAGCACTTCGTCTTCGGGCGTGGTAAAGTCCCACATGTGCACCCACAGCACGTCCATGTAATCGAGCTTCATCCGTTTCAGGCTGCCTTCTACGGACTGCATCATGTTTTTGCGGTGATTGCCGCCGTCGTTGATGCGGTTCATTTTTGTAACGAGCGAATATTTGGAAGCAACCACGAGTTCATCGCGCCGCCCGCTTTCGTTTACAAACTCACCGAGCCAGGTTTCGCTGGTGCCTTCGGTGTACCGGTTGGCCGTATCCAGGAAATTTCCGCCGGCTTCGAGGTAGGCATTAAAAATGGCGCGGCTGGCCTCTTTGTCGGCGCCGTAACCCCATTCGGTGCCGAAGTTCATCGTGCCCAGGCATATTTCAGAAACGCGCAGACCGCTGCGTCCAAGTAGTTTATATTGCATAATCGGTTTATCAGAATCGAAAGATAAGGAGAGAATTAGTATTTTTAGTCTTTATGTTTCCGGCCTTTTCCCGAAAAAACAATTCCGGGACCGGAAAAAAATACAGCTACCATGAAAAATTGTTTCTTTCTCTGCTGCCTTTTTGTTGCAGCAAACCTGTTCGGACAACAGCCATTTGTTGTTAAAACAGAAAACAAACCGGTTGATTTCCGTGAAACCCAGCGCCAGTTTAACGACTGGAAAAAAGACAAAGACCTGGGCAAGACACGCAACTGGAAACATTTTAAACGCTGGGAATACGAAATGCAAATGCACACCGGCGGCAACGGCGAACCCGGCGATCCGACCGGTTACTTTGAAGCGGCCGCTGAAATGGCCCGCTACAAAGAACAGCAACAGCAGTCGCGCAGCATGATGTCGAACTGGTACCCGGTTGGACCAAACGTGTTGCCGAACAACTACACCGGTTATATGGAAAACGGCGTGGGCCGCATCAACTGCATGGCGTTCGATCCGATCAGTTCTTCTACATTTTATGTGGGCGTGGCCCAGGGCGGTTTGTGGAAAACAACAAACAACGGCACCAGCTGGACACCGCTCACCGACAACCTGCCCATCACACGCATCAGCGACATCGCCATTGATCCGACGAACACAAACACGATGTTTGTTTCGGTATGCGATTTCGAATACATCGGTTTCGGTCTCTATCTCAACGGGCGGAAACGCCACACGCATTATGGTGTTGGTGTTTACAAAACAACTGACGGCGGCACTACGTGGAACCCGACCGGGCTCAGTTTTCAGCTTACCGATGGTGATGCATCGCTCATCCGCAAAATTGTAATCAACCCGGCAAACACCAGCCAGGTGGTGGCCTGCGGCGTGAGCGGCATGTACCGTTCAACCGACGGCGGTGCCAACTGGACGCAGCTGATGGATACATTGTTCTGGGACATGGTGCAGGATCCGACCACACCATCTACATTATACGCATCATCGGGCTGGGTACTCAATTCAAACATGGGATACGCAGCAATCTATAAATCAACCGACTTTGGAGCAACATGGACCTTGCTGAACACCGGCATTCCCACCACCGGAACGGTACAGCGCATTAAATTAGCCATCGCACCTTCGAATACAAATACGGTGTATGCACTTGCTGTGGATGCACAAAGCGGACTCTACCGTTTTTACAAAACAACAAACGGCGGTACCAACTGGAATTCCATCACAGCAAATGTGAATGTACTGGATGGCAATAACGGGCAAGGTTCCGGCGGTCAGGGAACGTATGACATTGGTTTACTCATTGATGCAACCGATGCCAACAAGGTATTCGTAGGCGGTGTAAACATGTGGCTGTCTGCCGATGGTGCAAATACGTTTAACCCCGTTGCACACTGGACAACCAACTACGGTCCCACATTGCATGGCGATATCCATTACATTGACCGCCAGCCGCAAACCGGGAATGTTTTTGTATGCAGCGACGGCGGTATTTACCGCGCAAACAATGCCATCCAGTCCATTACCTGGAACCAGGCGAACAACGGTAACTTCTGGCCCACGCAGTGGACAAAGCTGAATGATAATTTACAGATCACGTCGTTCTATCGCATCTCCAGTTCAAAATCGTCGCAGGCCGAACTCATTGGCGGTGCGCAGGACAATGCTTCGTTTTATTACGACGGCACTTCGTGGTATACTATTTTTGGTGGCGACGGTATGGACAATGCGATGTATGTAAACACGCCCGGTTCCACGATCGGTTCGAGCCAGTACGGTAATTTTTACCTGACGTTTGACGGCGGACAGAGTTCGTTCGGTGCCAATGCAAACGTGGGGAATGAAAACGCGGAATGGGTTTCGCCTATCATTATGGATTACAACACCAGCGGAACCGTTTATGCCGGGTTTGAAAACGTAACCAAATCAACCGATGGCGGAAACAGCTGGTCGTCCATTTCCAATTTCCCGACCGGTTTTTACGGCACCGAAGTGGTTGCAATCGCGGTTGCAAATTCCAATGCCAACGTTATTTATGCAGGCAAACGCGTGCGTTATGAATACAACGAACCGGGTGTGCTGTACAAAACCATTAACGGTGGTTCGTCGTGGACCAATATCACGGCCGGTTTGCCCGATTCGCTGTATTACACCGGTATCGAAATTGATGAAACGAACGCGGATATTGTTTACGTAACCATGGCCGGATTCGTATCAGGACAGAAAGTATTCCGCAGTGTGGATGGCGGAACAACGTGGCAGAACATTTCCTACAACCTGCCCAACCTGCCTGTGAACTGCATCAAAGGCATTCCCTCGGCAGGCGGTGATATGCTCATCGGCACCGACATCGGTGTTTACAAATTGGATTACAATGCAAACACCTGGGTGAACCAGAGCATGGGCCTGCCGAACGTAATTATTTCGGATATCGAGTTCAACGTACCGGCCAATAAAATTTACGTTTCCACGTTCGGCCGCGGCATCTGGGCTAACGACCTGAGCGTGTTTACCGATGCCGGTTCTGCTGTAACTGCTGACAGCGGACTGAAACTCTATCCGTCAGTAAACAACGGTTCGTTTACCATCGAAATCAACGAACAGCTGAAAGACAAAACACTGCAGCTCGAAATTATTGATGTGATGGGTCGTGTGGTTGCAAAGGAACAGCTGCAGGGACGCCCGCGTTACGAGCAGCAGGTGCAGGTGGGCGCAGGCATGTATTATGCACGACTGAGCGGTGAAGGCATCAGCGCGGTGAAAAGTTTTATCGTGAAATAAAATCCAGATACGTTATAAATGCAGGAAGGCTGTCCGTTACGACAGCCTTCTTTTTTTACGCCGCCATTTCAGGTTCAGTTGAATGAAGACGTACTGCCGGCTTTTTTACCGAACGGATCAGGCGCGATAAAGCGCAATGAAATTTCAAATCCGCCTTTTGATTTGCTGGCTGCGGTGAGATCGGAAATGTTGAAGTCGTAACTCGTGCCGATGGACCAGTTCGAAAATTCATAACGGGCTTCGGCCACAAACGCGTCTTTGAAACGGTAATACCCGCCAACACCGAATGCCGATGTTTTTTTACGCCCGGTGTATTTTGATGATTCCTGGTTGACATATTTAACAAAAAAGCCCGGCGTAATTTCCCGGTGTCCGCCCTGGATCATTACCAGGTACGACGGTTCGAGAATAAGGCTGTAGTTTTTTATGCCGATGGCCGCATTGCCGTGTGCAACCAGTTTTACCGGGAGACGTTCGTCGCTGTTGCCATAAAAACTGTACACCGGTTTGTTGAGGTGCTGCACCGCAAGGCCGATGTTCACGCGGCGTGCGTCGTTGGAACTGAGTGTGGAATGTCCCGCACTGTAAAACCACGAGATGCCTGCGCCAAGATCGAAATAGGAATAGTTGTTAAACGAAGCCGGTTCGCCCGACGGAAGCGCTGCACTGTATTGTACGCCGTCGTACTGGTTGCCCCAACTCAGGTTGTTGACGTTCAGCACGCGCTGCCCGAAACCGCTGCTGATACCGGCTGACAGCAGGTTGTTGTCGTTTGCACCGAGAATGCCCGCGAGGTGCAGCGAACCGGCCGTGTTGCCCATGTTGCCGTCGCCGGCTTTGTCGCTGAACACATCCAGTCCGAGCCCGAGGCGTGTGCCGCTTTTCTTTTTCATCACACCGAAATCGGCCGAAACATTTACCGTGCGGTAGGGCGAAGCACTTACACTGCGCCACTGGTTTTTGTAATTTACAATGGCCAGTGCATCATGCCCGAGGCCGGCCTGCGATGCATTAAGCAGCAGGGGCGTGGCAGCAATCTGCGAAAAGTGTACATCCTGCGCCAGGATAATGGTCGGAATAAAAATGCCGAGTACGAAGGTTTTGATTTTGGTTTTCATGATCAGCTGCCGTTTTATTTAACCAGTGAAATGTTTCCTTTTTGTTCAACGCTGTTGCCGTTGAGCATCGTGGCCCGCAGCAGGTACGTAAACACTGCTGCCTCGCACGGTTTGTCGCGCCACATCCCATCCCAGCCCTGCTGCGGATTGGTGGTGGAGAATACTTTTTCGCCCCAGCGGTTGAATACATCAAACTGCAGTTCGGTGATGCAGTTGCTGTACACATACAGCACATCGTTCTGCTGATCGCCGTTTGGTGAAAATGCCGTAGGAACAAACAGGTCGCCGCAGGTGATGTCAACAAACACCGTTACCGTATCACTGTCTGTACAGCCAAGTGAATCAACAACCGTAAGCGTGTACGTTGTGGTAACGGTTGGTGTGGCAACCGGCGAAGGACAATTGCCGCAGCTCAGTCCCGTTCCCGGCAACCAGCTGTACGAAGTTCCGCCGCTGCCGTTGAGCGTGGTGCTTTGTCCCTGCTGAATGGTAACGGAAGTTCCTGCATCGGCCAGCGCGCTGCCGGTGTTGTTTACTGCCGCAGTTGTGGCTTGTGTACATCCGTTGCCATCTGTTACAATCAGTGTATAGGAACCTGCGCTTAGCCCGGTAACGGTTGCCGTGGTTGCGCCGTTGCTCCAGCTGTACGTGTAGCCCGGTGTGCCGCCGGTTACCGTTGCGCTGATGCTTCCGCTTCCGTTGGCGCATTGTTCATCGGTTACTGTTGTAACAGCCTGTATGGCTGGCGGCTCAGTTAAGGTAATGGTTTGGGTCTGGCTGCAGCCGTCGCTGCCGGTAACTGTTACCGTGTATGTTCCGGCGGTAAGGTTGTTCGCGGTTGCATTTGTTCCGCCGGTTGGTGACCACGCATACGTGTAAGGCGATGTGCCCCCGCTTGCATTCACTGTTGCCGAACCGGTGCTGCCACCGGCACATAAAATATTGGTTGATGATTGTACCGTAACCACCGGCGCACCGGTATTTGCAACCACAACTGTTGCAACCGTTGTACAGCCGTTGGCATCGGTAACGGTTACTGTATATGAACCACCGGCAAGACCGGTAGCCGTGGCCGTGGTCTGGCTGTTGCTCCAAGCATACGTGTAAGGTCCTGTTCCGCCTGCGGGTACTGCTGTTGCTGTTCCGATCGGGTTGCCGCAGGTGGCCGCAGTAGATGTTGCTGAAGCAGTTAATGCAACCGGTTCTGAAATCACAATGGTGTAAACAGCAGAACATCCATTGTTATCTGTAACAGTTACCGAATACGTTCCCGCAATAAGGTTGTTCGCTGTTGCCGCGTTTCCGCCAGAAGGCGCCCATACATACGTAAACGGTCCGTTGCCGCTTGCAGCAACAGTTGCACTGCCATTGTTGCCGCCGGAACAACTCACATCGTTCAGCGATTGTGTGGTAACCACCGGTCCGCCGCTGTTTGCAACTGTTGCGGTTACAGTAACGGTGCAACTGTTCGCATCAGTAATGGTAACAGTGTATGAACCGGCGGGAATATTGGTCGTTGTTGCATTGGTACCGCCCGATGGCAGCCAGTTATACGTATAACCACTTGTACCGCCGGCCGGTGTTACGGTAATATTTCCGTCGCTGTTTCCGCAGGTGGCATTGGTAACAACGGTTGTTCCCGAAAGCGCCGTGGGTTCATTAATGGTGATGGTTTGCAGCGTAGGGCAGTTGCTGGCATCCGTTACGGTAACCGTGTATGTTCCTGCAGTGAGGTTTGTTGCTCCCGGGTTTGTGCCACCGGTTGGTGCCCATGCATAAGTAAATGGTCCGTTGCCGGTTGCACTCACCGTGGCGTTGCCGTTGTTTCCGCCGAAGCACGATACATCACCTGTACTTTGCACCGTAACAGTTGGCCCGCCTTGTGAAGGAATGGTTGCAACAGCGGTCGTTGTGCAGTTATTCGCATCGGTAATTGTAACTGTATATGATCCGGCTGCAAGTCCGGAAGCTGTTGCATTGGTGCCACCTGATGGTGCCCAGCTGTAGGTATAACCTGCTGTTCCGCCGCTTGCTGTTACTGTAACACTGCCGTTGTTGTTTCCGCAGGTTGCCGGTGTGGGCGATCCCAAAGTGCCAAGTAATGCGTTCGGCTGCGTGATGTTAAATGTTTGCGTGGTGGTGCATCCGTTTGCATCCGTAACCGTGCATGTCCATGATCCTGCTGTTAAACCGGTAACGCTGTTGGTGCCGTCGCCTGTGGGATTGCCGGGTGTCCAGTCGTAAGTGTAGGCCGATGTGCCACCGGTTACGTTTACTGCAGCGGCTCCCGTTGCGCCGCCGTTACACAATGCATTTGTTTGTGATGCAGCAGATGCAACAAGCGCATTCGGTTGTGTGATGTTGAATATTTGCGTGGTGGTGCAACCGTTTGCATCTGTTACCGTGCATGTCCATGATCCTGCTGTTAAACCCGAAACGCTGTTGGTGCCGTCGCCGGTGGGATTACCCGGTGTCCAGTTGTATGTGTATGCTGTTGTACCACCAGTAACGTTTACTGCTGCCGCACCGTTTGCACCGCCGTTGCAGCTCACATTTGTTTGTGATGATGCGCTGGCAGCGAGTACTGCGGGTTGTGTGATGTTAAAGCTGGCGGTGGTGGTGGCGCCGAGATTATCGGTAATGGTGCAGGTGTACGTTCCTGCACAAAGCCCGGTTGCTGTTGCTGCATTGCCGCCGCTCGGTGCCCAGCTGTAGGTGTAAGGTGATGTGCCGCCGGAAGCCGTAACCGTTGCAGTGCCGTTGCACAGCGCGTTGCACGTAACATTGGTTTGTGAACTGGTAACACTCAGTGGCGAGGTAAGCGAACAGATATAACTCATCTGCGCACCAGCCGAAAGCGTGGAAATGGATTGCACACGGCCCACGCCGCCGCTCCAGCCGCAGGCAATTACTTCGCCGTTGGCATTTACATCCACATCATATACAGCAAACGTGGTGGCCGCAAAAGCGACCGGACTTAATGCCGAGTTGAATTTCTGCACACCGGTGGTTGTTCCCACATAAATATTGCCGGAAGCATCAATGTCAATACCACCGTTG
>CALRZN010000004.1:0-325414 GCA_943372645.1 Chitinophaga pinensis
GGGTTCATCAACTTAAGCTGGTTTACCTGCCGTGTACTCAATTCCTCTCCACCTACAATCGCAACCTTAACCGAAGTCGTGCTGCTGCCCAAATACTCCAGCAGGCTGATGTGCGAAGGGGTAAGCTTAACGCTGTCGATACCGCTGTCATGGAGTAACATGTGACGGAAGATCGAGGGAAGATCTTCCTGCTGGCCATAAATGTATAACGTGCAACCACGTGTAAGGGAACAAAAAATGCTTGTTACCGTAAGATCAAATGACAGCGAAGTGTACAGCCCGAAGTGTCCTTCTTCAGGAGATGAGAAATAATATTCGTTGCACCAGCTGATGTAATTGCTCAGGCTCTTATGCCCGACACAGCACCCCTTCGGAGAACCCGTGGAGCCGGATGTATAAATAACATAAGCAAGAGTGTCAGGAGACGGTGATGGAATATGCCCCCGATACTCCCGGAGTCCTATCGTGTCGATAAAGCAGTATCGTATATCTCCGGGCCATTCTTTAACAACTGAAGAAGCAGTTATTACAAGGCTTGCACCGGAATCTGCGATGATATTTCTATTACGTTTATCAGAATGATTCGTATCGAGAGGAAGATATGCAGCGCCAGTCTTCAGGATCGCGAGCATGCTGATCACCATCCACTCCGATCTGTCTAACATTATACCAACAAGATCACCTTTGCCCGTTCCATAAGTCGATTGCATATACTGCGCCAAGCCATGGGCTCTTGCATACAACTCACCATAGCTCATCTCCATGCCCGCGGTCCGGATCGCGATTTTGTCCGGATGCTTCAACGCCTGCGATTCGAACATCTCCGTCACAGTGATATCCGGGAAGGAACGGTAGGTCTTATTGAATCCATTCACTATCAATTCCCTTTCGCTGCTGTTGAGCATATTGATATTCTTCAGCGGCAGCTCGCCCGAGGGCAGCACTTCATCGGCCAGACTGGTGAAATGACGGATCATGCCCGATATTTTTTCTTTACTGAACAGCGCTGTCCGATACTCAATATCGATGTTTATACTTCCGTCTCTTTCGCTGAAAATAAAAGTGAGATCGAATTTGCTTGTCTTCCTTGCAAGCTTCAAAGGTTCAATCGCTATGCCGGACATCCGCCCCCCGGCTATTTCAAGCTCCTTGTCCTCCATTACTACCATCACATTGAATAAAGGACCTTCTCCGGATCTGGCACGCTCTAATTCCTCTATTATTTTGTCGAATGGGTACTCCTGCCTGTCGAATCCCGCAAGCATGACCTCATGCACCGCCACGAGTAACTGCCTGAACGAACAGGAAAAATCGAAGGTCGTTCTGAGCGCCAGCGTATTTACATAAAGTCCTACCTGATTGGCAAGGGCACTATGCTCCCTTCCTGAAACCGGCATCCCCAGAACAATATCGGTTTGGCCAGTGTACTTCGAAAGCAGGGTATTAACCAAAGCCGTGAGGCCACAAAAAAGCGTCGTTCCGCTGCTTCGGCAAAGCGATTTAAATGCTGTGCTTACCGAAGAAGAAAGAGAAAATGTAATCACTTCGCCCTGGGATGATTCAGCGGATGATTTGTGATTATCTGTTGGAAGATGGAGCCCGGGCGCATCCCGGAGATGCTCAATCCAGTATTCCCCATGATCATTTATTTTTTCCTGCACCTGTTGGTTTTGCCATGCTGCGAAGTCCTTATATTGGATCGGTAGCTCAGGCAAACCGGCTGTACGCCCTTCCGTTCCGGCTTCATAAAAAGCGACCAGATCCTTGAATATTACCCCCACAGACCAGCCGTCTGCAACAATGTGATGCACCGTAAAAACAAGTATATGCTCGCTGTGCCCTACGCGCAGGAGCTTCACACGCAGCAGAGGCCCGACAGACAGATCAAACGGTTTCTGAGCTTCTTCGTTTACTTTCAACAGGGCCTCTTTTAAGGCATCGTTCTTTTCCTCCAGGTCTATCAATTCCAGGCGGGTGCCGGTGCCATCGGCAGCGCGTATTTTTTGCATGGGCCTGCCATTGTTCATGCAGAAAACCGTACGCAATGCTTCATGTCTTTTTACAACGGAATCAAGGGCGCTTTGCAGTTGATTTATGTTCAATTCGCCGCTCAGAACAAAAGCACCACACATATTATATGCGGTCTGTGCTTCTCCGACCTGTTGAAGCAGCCAGAGCCTTTTTTGTGATCGGGATATTTCGTAAAACTCAGATTCAGCTACAACCGGAATAGCCGAATGCTCTTTTTGCATGGACGAGATCTCGACTGCCAACGTTTCGATCGTTTCACATGTGAACACCTGCCGCAGCTCCAGTTTTATCCCGAGTTCACTGTGGATACGAGAGATCAGCTGTGTTGCTTTAAGACTATGACCTCCTATATCGAAGAACACATCATCAATGCTTATGTCTTTACGTCCAAGCAGCGCAGTCCATATTTGATAAAGCCTTTGCTCCATATCGGTACGCGGCAATAACAGCTTGCGCTTTTGCATTGCATCAACACTTCCGGGATCGGGAAGTTTCGTTTTATCTACTTTCCCATTCCGGTTTAGCGGTATGCTTTTTACCTGAATAAAGTAAGTGGGGATCATGTACACAGGCAGCGTTGCACCAAGCTGGTTCTTAAGCTGGCTGATATCAATTTCCATATCCGCGACAAAGTAGGCAGCCAATAAATTGGTATCACCTGCTTTCCTTACATCTATAAATACTTCCTGAACCGAATGATAACCCAGGATAACCTCACGTATCTCTCCTGTTTCAATACGGAAGCCGCGAATTTTCACCTGGTGATCTCTTCGCCCGGCAAAAACTATATTTCCGTCAGCGTGCCACTTGCAAATGTCTCCTGTTTTATAGAGTTTGCTGCCAGCTACAAAGGGATGATCGGTAAAGCTCGCGGCTGTTTGTTCAGGGGCGTTCAGGTATCCATCAGCCAGGCCCACACCGGCAACACAAAGCTCACCCAGGCACCCTGCAGGCTGAAGTTTAAAATACCTGTCAAATATCAGGCATTGCGTATTACTTATCGGGGCTCCGATAGGAACCGTAGTTCCATACTGGAGATCATCTATCGGGAAATATGTAGAGAACGTAGTATTCTCCGTTGGACCATAAACATGAATGAGCTTGCCCGGGCCATTTGCTTTGATAAATTCATTCACATGGCGAACCGATACGGCCTCGCCACCGAATAGAACTTTTCTCAACTTCCCGAAGCAGGAAACGTTTGTATCTGTAACAACATTGAAAAAAGCAGTCGTAATAAAAAGTATATCGATTTTATTTTGCAGCAGGAGATCGGAGAAGCCTGCGGGATCGAGAAAAACATCTTTAACGGTAAGCACCAGGGTTCCACCGTTCAGCAGTGCTCCCCATATATCAAAGGTCGATCCGTCAAAGGCATAGTTCGAAAGCCCCAGCAATCGCTCTCCTGCGGAGATGGAAATATAATTCGCATTCTTTACGAGGCGGATTACACCGCCATGATTTACACGAACTCCCTTTGGCCTGCCGGTTGACCCGGAAGTATACATTACATAAAGGGGCGTATCCATGCCTGCTTCCGCATGAGGCCATGCAAAGTCTTCCGTTTCATTGGTATCTAAGTCGACCGTGATGAATGGTATCCCGAACAGGATTACCTTTTCAAGATGATCGGAATGCAGCAGAATCACCTTCGCTGAAGTATCTTCCAGCATGAACTGGAGCCGTTCTGCAGGAAGAGCCGGATCGAGCGGCACATAGATGCCGCCAGCTTTGATTACAGCAAGAAATGCGATCACGCTGAGCTCGTTGTAACCTGTCAGCACAGCTACATGATCACCGCTCTTAATACTATGTTTTTGGGCAAGATGGTAAGCCATGCTACTTGACCGTTCGTCAAGCTCGCTGTAAGTGATTTCTGTTTCGCCCATCCGCACTGCCACTGAAGAAGGCGATGACTTCACCTGCTCCTTAAACATATCTGTAATTGACGTTGAGACCGGAAAATCGTAAGATAAAGGGCAAAAAGATGAAAGCAGTTGTGTGGTTTCTTCAGCAGTTAATACCTCAAGGTCTGATAGTAAAGTGTCCAATCCTGATGGAAGGCTCCCGAGCAAATTCCTGAAATGGCCGGGAATATGCTCAATGAGATCCGGAGATACAGCAGCCGAATTATAGCATATACTGCAGTTAAAGCTGTTATCAGTTCCTTTGCTCACCCGAAGACCGATAACAGCAGGCTCACCTTGAAGAACGTTTACCGTGTCATAAGAAAAGCTGAATTGAATAATTCCGTTTGGGTTTATACCCTGTTCTTGCAGGGCACGTTCGAGTAATACTGCATCGTATTCACGATAGAGCGAGCATTGCCGGATCTCCGCCTGACAATTTTTAATATAATCCCTGAAGGTGTCATTGGCAGATGAATTGAAGCTGCAATAAAGCGCCTCACCATCCGAACCGCCAGCGACCGGCTCCAGCGGAGGAACTGCAACGACCACGTTCGCACAGTCAAAATATTTTTGGATCAGCAGGGAATACAGGGAAAGCAGCACCGTAAACTCTGAAAGTGGTTTCCCTTTAGAAATAGAATGAAGCCCGGCACAATCCGCTTCATCAATGCCGAATGAATGATGAGCGATCGCTCCGGCGGAGCTGCCCGCTGGAACTGGCTCTGCCGTACCGAGCTTGTTCAGCCAATACTCGATCGTCATTTTTTGTTCGGGTCGTACTGTTTCCAAGGCTAAGAATATTGACCGGTTACCATCTCGCTCTTTCTCTGAAGAATTATCTTCTCACCGAAAAGCCGCTCTGTAATAATCCCTCGCTCTGAACAGTCATTTAACAGCTTATTCGACTGGACGATCGCATTGCATTCGGGAGTATAAATATTGGCCGATAGAAATTTAACCCAAGGTTCCATTCCCATTGCATACACATAGGCCTCCTTGATATTGAACCTGTTCACAATATCTATCGCACGGCTGTAATCTGATCCGGCAATGCTGCGTGAAAGATCCTTGTCTCTTTGCAATTGCTCAGGGAAATAAGGACCATAAATCCAGCTCACAGGCGCCCCGTTGCATTCCATTCCCAGGAATAAGACATCTACATCACCATAGATGTTATGGATATGCTCGTACATTCTGAACTCCAGATTCTGGGAATCAGCAAGACACAATACCTTATAGCTGTCCACCTCAACAAGGTAACCGAGTTTGGTTCCTATATCCAGATCACCGTGCTCTCCTATAAATGGTAATGCGATAATTTTTCCGTTTTGAATGGGTAGTTCGTCCAGGTCTTCAAGCACACATACATTATTGAAGCCCGTATGCTTAAGCAAAAACTTAAGGCTGGGGTCCTGCAACCCACCGGTACCATTGCGCGGGATTACCCAGTTCTTTACTTTATGCCGAAGCTGCAGCATCGTTTCAAGAAGTACATGATCCTGGTGATTATGTGTAATAAGCACATAATCTATTTCATCAGGAAGATCACAGTAAGTGAACCGGGATAACTCAACGTCATATCCATAACTGATAACGGGGTCGACAAGGATGCTTATTCCTTTTGTTTCTATAAGAATGCATGCGTGCCCGAAGTATCGGGTGCGAGCCGTATCACCTGTATATCGCGAATACGGAGCAGGAGCTTTCTCGGTGAAAAAGCTCCGGAAGGTTTCTTCATCTTCAGGCTTAATACCCAGGATGTCCCTGATTTTTTCGAATGAGCCCGGTTCCCTTACCATCTGGTAAAGGATATCTATACCAGGATGGTCAAATGGAATATTAAGATGCACAGCGTTCTCTCTTGTAACACGAGGTGTGCTGAATACGAAAGGTCTTGCATCATCATATATCTGGTATAAGAGCATGCTCTGGATCGACCTGTCATAATACTTGCTGTGATAAAGCAAGCCCTCCTTTATGCGGTAGCTCGGATTATTATGAAGATCATATACTAATTCTACATATCCTTTTAAGATGTCAGGAACCTTGTCATATAACTTTTCCATAGTATAACCGGAAGCTTCATTAATCAGCATCTGGTCGAGCTTTTCTAAGGCAGCCGCGAAAGCGATAAGATGCGAATGGTGCTGAATCGTAGCTGATAACAGCCTCTTAATCTCGCTAACTTTTTCGCCATTAAGATCGATAAAGGGCCCTCCGAGCATTTTAGGATCCCGGCAGGCTGCAGCATGCGCCCCCGGATCACTGATGTAGCTCTTCATGATTGGTATATGGCGGTTCTTGATGTTCAGGCTGGCAGTGGCTGGCGAAATGAGATGCGCCCAGGCGTACCACTGCGCTATCAGGGGTTCCGCTACAAAGTTTGGCTTCAGGTATACGTTATCGTTTTTCAAAGCAGTAGGTATTAAATATCCAATTCAATTTCTATTTCAGCCTGGGGTTCGGCCCCGGAAGTAAGCGAATGCGACGTAACAGGCCTGTCGGGCTTATTCATCAGCTGCGCCCCCAGCCATAAAAGTGCGGATGCCATGCGCTGGATGGTAGTACGCTCGAAAAGATCTGAACGATACTCGAACGTACACCGCACGTGCGATCCAAGATCATCGGCTACCAGCCACAGATCGTGTTTTACGGCTGATATGCTTACGGGCAGCGGCCTCAACCTCCATCCTTCAGTCGTTAAACCGAGATCACTGCTTTCGGGATTCCACGTAAAGCCGGTATTGATGAATGCCGAGCGACCAAATTCACGGGCAAATTGAAGTTCCTCTGCAAGAAGATCAAACGGGTACAGCTGATATTGAAAAGCTTTTGCAGTATCAGCACGCATATTTTTAAGCAGCGATTCGAATGTAACATCAGGTGGAATACTGGTCATCACAGGCAGTAGATTTACGTAGAAACCGAGCTGTTGCTCGAGGTGCTTATGCTCACGCCCGAGAGCCGGAACTCCTACATGAATTTTAGCCTGTCCTGTTTCTATACGAAGCAGTATTTTAAAGATGGCCAGAAAAACAACAAAAGCAGATGTACTGTATCGTTCGGATATCGACCGGATGTTATCGAGCAGCTGCCCCTCGACAACAAAGGTCAGTGTATCTCCCCGGGTCGAAAATCTTGCTGATGTATCGTGATCGTAAGGCAGCTGCAATGGCTGTTGGATACCGCTGAGCTTTTCAAGCCAGTATGCTTTATGAGCAGACAGCTTTCCCGATTCCAACATCTTCCTCTGCCATGCAGCGAAATCCTTATATTGAATTTCGAGCGCAGGAATGAAATGCCGGCCATTTATCACCAGTTGGTTATACAACGAGAGCAGTTCTTTTACCATCAGGTTCACAGACCACCCATCACTTATAATATGATGAAGCGAAAAAATGATAACATGTTTATCGCTATCGAGCGCAATGCATTTTCCACGCATCAACGGGAAAAGGGACAGGTCGAAGGGTTCCTCTGCGCTGGCTTTAATGGCGCTTTCCACCACTCCCTTCTTATCCGGTGAGCCGGAGGCATCTATGTATGCCAGGCTGAAGATCGCTTCAGATACTGATAGCACTTTTTGAAAAGGGATGCCATCCTCGCTTACAAATATCGTCCGGAGTATTTCATGACGCTCGATAAGCATGTTTATGGCCCTGGAAAATGTCGCTTCATGAAATTTCCCTTCCCAGCTAAAAGCCCCGGTGATATTATACGCGATGCTCATTTCATGCTGCTGGCATAAAATCCAAAGTCTTCGCTGGCTATAGGAGGCCTCGTACTTATCGCTGGCAGGAGTGGGCGCTATCGGCTCGTAGGCGGTATGCGCGCGTTTGTCAACCACCGCAGCTAACGCTTCCACACTGGGATTATCAAAAATGTCACGGAGCGTTAATTTTACCTCCAGGTCGCGCATTACGCGGGTCACCACACGGGTTGCATTAAGCGAATGCCCTCCGTTACGGAAGAAATTATCATCTGTCCCGATGTCCTTACCCAGGACGCTGCAAAATATCGCGTGCAGCTTCTCCTCAACACTGTTGCCTGGCTGCTTTATTTTGCGGCTTCCGGCAACGACAGCTTCGGATGCCTTTTCCATCGATTTCAAATCTACTTTTCCATTCGGAAGATGCATAATGGATTCCATCATCCTGAAATCGGATGGCACCATAAAAGCCGGAAGCTTTTTCGTGCAATGGTTTGCAACATCCTCCAGGAGAAGATCGATATTCGTATAAAGCCCGCCTTTATTGAAGCGAAGCGCCGGCGGAACAACCGAGTGCGATGCAGTGTCGCGGGTCGCATAGATATTGATTATCCCTGTGTTGCGGAACAAGTCTTCCTGCTCGATATAAATGGAGAATCCCTGCTTGCTGAGCATTTCAGCGATCTTGTCACCCCTCGAATCGATATCGTGCACTTCGATCACCACCTGGCGCACAATTGGCCAGTGACGGTCATCAATCCCCATAATCACATCTAACTCGCTCTTCTCTACATCGATTTTCAAAAGATCGATGTGCGTGATATTGTTCTCTTCAATAACATCGGAGAGTCGTCTAACCCGGCAATTGTATGCGTTCCCACTTATGCGGTCCTCGATCATGGATTCGAGCTCACTCTCGGTGAGTTGATCACTGGCGCTGTCGTTTTTTATAAAATTCCGTACAACATCCTTTTCAACTCCTTCTATCGCATATCTTCCCGAAAGGGCGGAATTATGCTGGTAGTACACGAACTCCACTTCCTCATCTGCTGCAGATAAACCAAAGTTGAATGTGCGAACGTTAATGTCATAAAGACTTGTATTGATACTTAATGCATCGTATATAGGCTTTAACGGTTCGAAGGCGTAAAGCTGCGTGCCCGGAAAATTAAGCGCAACATATAAAGAGAACAAGCCAATGTTGGCACCCACATCGAACACCACATCGTTTTCCCTGATCGTTATTCCGTGACGGAGGTATGTATGATCCGAAAATATTTCGTTATACAACAGCTCGGCTTCTCTTTTATTGAGCGGATACACGAGCAGACCATTTGGCAGATTATAGAGCTGCTCGTACTTTCGGGGATTGCGCTTGTTCATTTTCAGCGCCTGCCCTATCGGGTATGCAACATCACTCTTTACAGTGATATAAGCCAAAAGCCGCCGCCCTTCTTCATTGCCCGTGGCTGTAATAACGACCTCGCTTATTGCGGGGTGCGAACGTATAACGGCCTCTACCTCACCGGGCTCTATTCGCTGCCCCCTTATCTTAAGCTGACGGTCTTTTCTACCCAGGTATTGGATATTTCCGTCCGGCAGCATCCTCGCATAATCACCGGTACGATAAGCCGTAAAAGAAGGGTTGAATATATCACTGAAAAACCTTTCACCGGTGAGCCCCGCCTGGTGCAGGTATCCCAGTGATACGGTATGACCTGTAATATAAAGTTCACCCATGATGAACGGGGGAAGCAAAGCTCCCTGCCCGTTAACAATGTAAGCGTGTGTACCTTTTACCGGCCTGCCTATAGGAATCTTCCCTGTTTCCGAACCCGTAAGCTTATACACCAGCGAGTAAGCACTGCACTCCGAACTTCCATATATGTTGTATACTTCGAAAGGCAGGTCATAGGTCCGCTTCAACTCCTCGCCACTTAATATCAGCGCGCGAAGACACGACAGCATACTCACATCCGCTGCCGAAGCAATATGATCGTATACCGAAGGAACAAACTGAACGATTGTAGTTCCCGAATCAGCGAGCCATTGCATCAGTTTCGGAACATCACGCGTGATATCGTCATAAGGTCTGAGATGAACAGATGACCTCCCAACTGTGACAGGGAACAAGAGCTCAAGAATGGAATCGACAAAACCGATAGTGGTTTTCTGGGCAAGTACATCATCCGGGCGGAAATTGAAATACTCCCTGAACCATTCAAACTGGCAGACGAGGTTTCCATGTGTGATTTGAACACCTTTAGGCTGGCCGGTGCTGCCCGAAGTATAGATTATGTATGCAATTGAATTCGGCTCCCCGGGCTCAGGTGCCGATGAAGGAATAAACGTACGCGCGATTTCTTCCACCGAAGCCTGGTTGATACATGCTATATCAGCACGCTCACAGGATAAAAGGTTTCCTATAAAAACAGCCGACCTGCTATCCCCGAGCAGCTGGTTTATACGTGCTTCCGGAGTTGCCGGATCGACAGGAAGAACTGCTGCGCCTGTTTTAAGCACCGCGATTATCGAGATCAGCAGCCCGAAGGAAGAGGATAACGATATGGCAACGATATCGCCTGACCTGATGTTGCATTTGTCGCGCAGGTATCCCGCAAGTGCATTTGAGTATTCGTTTAACTCACCGTATGTTAAGCATGATCCGTTAAAGTAAACGGCCGGAGCTTCGGGGGAGCTGGCTGCATTTTCAGCAAACGCGTGCAGGATTGTTGCCGGGCTGCTGTTCATTGCAAGGGCATTACATACCTGGTCCGCCATCCTGTCCTTTTCCTGCGGAGAAACCCACGCTAACTGATCCAGCGCAATATCGGGAGAGGAGGCCAGCGCATCGCTGAGAAATAAAAAGTGATCGGAAAGCTGCCTGGCAAACAACTCTTCGCGCACATTATTGCACGTAAACGTGATCTTGTTATCTGCTGCTATATAAACATGTATACCGCACTTATCTGCAAGCCCGAAAGGCGGGTAATTTATTCCTTCTACAGTAATCCCGGCCTGGAAAAGGGCATCAGTACTCTCCTTTGCATCCTTTAAGATCGAGGAGATAATATTGGTAAATGAATAATTCTGGAACTTATAGGCCTCGATAACCACCTGCCTTGTATTTTCCAGCAGTATTTTGGCTGTATGCCCGGTGGAAAGCGAGCTGCGGAGGAAAAGTATATTGGGCTCTTCCGGCACTTTTCCGGAGAGGTGCTGTGCTCCGGCTGCCACAATGATATCTTCGGTTCCCGAGAACCTGAATAATAGCGCCTTATACACCGACAGGAAATAGATGTATCGTCCCGCAGCCGATCCTGCCGTAAGCTTAGCGATCTTTTCAGATACTTCTGCGGGCAGCAATAATTCATATTGTACGCTATCGGAGCCATCAGCGTTATCCTGCCTGTAAATATCCAGCATGCTTAGATTACCAGATAACTTACGGCTCCAATAATTCTCAGTCGCGAGATTATTAAGCATAAACCTTAATTATAATTTGATTAAGCAAACTCCAGATTGTGCTGAACAACTTTGTTCTGATCACCAAGAATGATCACTTTAGGCTTGTGATTCGGTAACTCTACCTCGTTCACCTGTGTATAGCTCATAATTATAACCGTATCGCCAAGCTGAGCAAGTCTCGCGCAAGCTCCATTCAGCCCGATAATACCCGAACCCCGCACACCGGGGATCACATAGGTTACAAATCGTTCGCCATTATTGACATTTACAATATGCACTTGTTCATTGATATTAAGTCCGCACATATCTGCAAGATCCATATCAATAGTGCAGCTCCCCTCATAGTACAGATCAGCATTCGTGATTTTAGCACTATGAATTTTAGCATTCATTACGGTATAGTTCATTGTATCTGGTTTTATTTAAATCGAAATGTTATCTCTGGAAAATCGTTCTCTGTATTGGCAGCAGTGCCAGAAAGCATTTCGTTCACTTTTAAAAATGCCTTCTGAAGATGAAAGTAGTCGGACTCATCCGAAGGAGTATCGAGAATGATCGACCTGATACCGCTCATCAGATAAGCTGAAATAAGCTCAGCTATTTGTTCATAATCTCCCACATAGTAAGGACAATCTGCCTGAAACCCTTTAAAAGGTCTCATCCAGAAACGTTCATCCTTTATGTTCTCACTATCGGCAAAACGTTTCAGTTCGTGTTTCCATTGCGAGTCCGTATTGCTCATCGAGTACTCAAGCATCATCTTACCTTCCTCGCTTTCGGGGAATAAGCTATTTACTCTCTCCCAGGCATCCCTGGCTGTGGCCCGGGTCACTATCCCGAGATACACGCCTTCGTTCTTTAAAGCAGAAAATGAACTGCCGGCTGCATGTGTAAACGGCTTACCCATTACCATGTGAATCGCCCCGATCCGTTGAGCCACCTTGCGGGCCGCTTCAGATGCTCCGGCAATGTAAAATTCAGGCATGAGTTCTTTCGGCATCTCAGGCTGAAGCTGCAAATCGTTGATCGTATAAAATTTTCCGCAATAGCTTACAGGAACGCCCGTAAGAAGCTCCTTAACGATCTCGATGTATTCGCTCAATCGCTCATAACGATCATCATGATCGAGTGTATCGTTGAACGAAAGAAGATCGTTTTTTGATGTGCCCGTAACGCAGTTAACATAAGTCTTCCTGCCGAAAATGTAAGCAAATGAGGAAATCATCTTGGCAGCCGAAAAAGGGTGCATATATATGGGATTCACGGCTACCAATGGAGACAGGCTGCTGGTTTCGGCCATAATTGCGTGAGCAACGAGCCAGGTATCAACAAAAATGTCGTTACCGGTGAATATTAAGTTGCCGGAATAACCATACTTTTCACTAAGGCTCATCGTATCCCTGATATTCTTCCAGTAACTATCCGTGTCAGTAGTACGGGGACTGATAGTGAAAACATCGATGGTTCTGTCTGATAACGACAATTTCATAGCACGTAGTTTAGATTTTTACTGAAATGTGAAGGTTCCCAGTTCATCGAGTTTTTCTGATCCATCATCACTGTCGTCAACTATTTCGTATATTTTTCTTGCCATAGCAGAAGGAAGCGTCATCATCAACTCCTTTAATCTTTCGAGCAGCATAGCAGCCTCATTATCTTCCAGAAAATCGATCTTATAATCGAATATCACTTTCACATCCCACTCCTGGTTAAAATCCAAGACATGCACATCAAGGTCATTCATTTGTTCATCACTTTTCAGGTAAACGATATCCACCTGGTTGCCATTAAAGGTTGATTGGTAAAATATCTTCTGATAAGAAAATGTGATATTGTACAAATTTGTGTTCGCCTGAAGTGCCTCTATAAGATCGAGAATCGGGAAATGCATATTTCTCAGGCATAAGCCGATGTCTCGCTTTATATTATGTATAATGCTGCTAACTGTGTCCTGCGGCCGGTAATTGAACCTGCAGGGAATAACATTAAAGAAAGGCCCTACCGATTGTTTTTCCTGGTGGGATGAGCGGTTGAGCACCGGTATACCTATAGTGAAATCGAAGGTTTGCGAAGTACTGCTTACCAGGATATATAAACAGCCCAGTAAATAATTAAACACAGAAATACCGTTAGCTGCACAGTATTTACAAACGTCATTGAATGCGCTTCGCGCCAAAACAATCTCTTTACGGTATGATTTTAATGATGGCTGTGATTTTAAAGTTTTTTTACTAAGCTCTACAGGCGAAACGGGATCAGTAAGTGTGGAGAGCCAAAATTGTTTCGCTGCCTGATAAAAGACCGAATGCCGGTAAACCTCTTCTTTTCTGATTAAGTCAGTAAAGGAATATTTGCTTTTACTGCCCCAGCTGATCCCCGCAGCTTTACTCCCCGAGTGCAATTCGCTCATTTCATTAAAAACTAAGCTCAGGGAATATCCATCCGCAATGATATGGTGGAGTTTCAAATACCAGTAATAGCTGTGGTCGGATTGCTTTAGCAGATAACATTCATATAAAGGAGCATCCATATCAAATGCCAGCTTCATGTTATCAAGAATAAACTGCTGGCATTTCTCTTTTGAAGTGCCTTCACCACTATGATCTGCGAATTTAACCTCGGGATTGGATGACGAGCTAACGTACTGGCTTACCCCTTCAGAATGCTCAACAATTCTTAACCGCAAAGCAGGATGCTTTTTGAGAAGAATACAGAATGAATCATAAAAAACCTGGAAATCGACATTGTCGTTTATAACAGCATATCCACCTATATTAAATAAAGGAGATTTAGAATGGCCTTGTTGGAAAAGCCAAATCGATCTCTGCGAAGTAGACAACGTATATAATTCCATTACCGCAATTAAGCATCAGCGCATTTGTTGTATACGGTAAATAGCTCCTCACTCACAACAAGATCAAATCACAAATGCCCTGAAGTACAAGTAACATTCGCGACAGACCTTCACTATGCAATAATTATAGTCGGAGAACCAACAGAAATGCATTGATTTATCTCAACCTATAACTCCGAGTGTACAATACCTGGCACTACAGCCATTATACAAAAAGCAGGTGATAGTTTGTTTGGCTTCAGATTATCACTAATCTGAGGGCATAAATGTAATCCTTAAAACAATATAACACAAGTGATCAGATACAATATATTACTCCCGGTTAATCATTTTTTTTTATATAATGGTTTTCAAGTACTTAGAGAATGAGAATAATCCCATTCAACAACCTGTCATGATATCCAACTATTGGGATACAAATATATAATTGCGTTTTTATAGATGTTTTAAATGATGTTACAGTATCCGGAAAATAAGATATACCTGCCCTGTCGTTTTCCCTCCACGTGGGATAACCCATATGCCACCGCTACGTATAAACCCGTAATTTCAATAAAAACAACGCCTTCCTGTTGTGCAGCGCAATACGCTTTTGTAATTTGCATGTATGCGTAAAATTATTTTTCTGCTAATCTGTTGCTGCATACTGGTTCAGTTACAGGCCCAAAACTCCTACCACGATACGCTCATCAACAACAAACACGGCATGGCCGATGCCTCGGGAAAAATATTTATCCCGGCCCTGTATGATGAAATTACATCATATGCTTATAGCGCGTTCGATTTTTCAACCGGCAACCTGCTCAGCAGCGGCGAAACCGTTTTCGTGGTGCGCAGCGGAAAAAAATATGGCATTTTTGATCAGCAGGGCAAAAACCTGGCAACGTGTATTTACAGCGAAGTGGTTGTGGATTATTGCAACGGAGGTACGTACCGCATCATGGCCGTGAAGAAAAAAGGCAAATACGCGTTCCTCGGTCCGGGCGGAACATTTATCACCGGCTTTGATTTTACTGCAATTGATACCGGCGATTTTGCAGATGCTCCGGATGTAATTGCCTACGTGCGCAAAAAAGGGAGCAAGCATTGGGAGATGCTGGATAAAAGCGGTAAACCGGTTACGGAAGAAGCGCCCGGTGCAGATTAAACAACTGCGTTGTTACCGGTATTGTTCAACAGCGGCATCTACCGAAAGTCCTTCCATGTGCGCCAGTTCGAGCATTTCAATGTCTTCGGGCAGTGGTAAACCAAGTGCAGTAATTTTAGCTTTAAACTCGGCGTACCAGGTGTCAAAGGGAATTGTGTTTTCCATCGTTTCTGTTTTTTTTATGTTTCTGAAAATTAAATCTCAAAAGTCCATCGCGCTCCTGCTTTACCAGCCTCCCCCGCCGCCGCCCGATGAGGGAGAAGGCAGTGTTCCGGCCGATGAAATGGCAGCCGAAAGACTGCTGCGCAACGATTGCGAAAAATTACGGTGAAATTCCGAATTCACGCTTCGGGCGACTTCCGGGTTAACACCGGACGAATCAATCATTTTTTCGAACTGTTTGCCCCACTCCACTTCACAATCGGTTGCGATGGCAAAGAGCAGGTACTTTTCATACAGCGGTATGTTTTTCTCCGGCGGATTCATCGCGTTGATGGAGATTTCATCAGCAGCCACGAGATTGACATATAAACGTTGATTAATGTTTGTATTGCAAATATGGTAAAGTTTTGCATTTATGCAACTTTTCTTCCAATGGCTGCAGGGCAATCGATTCTGAAAACAGAAAACAATCCGTTTCGCTATTTTCTTTTTTGATGTTGTCGCGGATTTTTTATACTAGTTCGGACTGGTTCATTTCAGACGGCCATATAATCGCTCCAACTGTGAAAGAACCGGCAGATTAATCTTTCAACTGTTCAGCACTTTTGATTTCTCGCGCTGAAACTCTTCTTCTGACAGCACGCCTTGTGCACGCAAAGCAGCCAGTTTTTCAAGTACCTGGAATTTATCGGGCTGAACTGGTTGATGCTGACCGGCTGACTTTTCAGTGTGCTGCTGCGCCTGCGGATTGTAGTAGTTATTATTGTTTATTACCGGCTGAGTAGCTTGCTTTACAGGTGCTGCAAGCGCAACGATAAAACCGACTACCGGTGTAAAAAAAAGCGAGAGCAAAAAACCGCCCCAGAAACCGATGGTTTTATTCGATGCAATAGCTCCTGCAGCAAATGCAAGCCCAGGATAAAAAAAAAAGGAGGATGATCATTTCACCCACACCCAATCCGAAAGGTCCAAGTATCATGGTGTGAAATTCAGTTCCGGGCTGGTAATTCCGAAATTTTCTTTCCGAAATGGGCTTTTCACTTTCCGAAAACGGGATACATTTACTGCATCTTCCCTACCCGCCCGTTGCTCCCCGCAAAAAATACGGCCGTCCCTTTTTTTGCTTTACGCACCACGTGAAAGCCAACAGGTGAAAATGGCTTCCAGTTTAACCCGCCGTCCGTTGAAATATCCGTTCCGGTGGGCCCAGTACACAGCAGTTTGTTTTTATCGATAAACTCCACGCAGGAGCGGTAACCGCCGGGCATGGTGCGGGGCAATCCGAGGTAGGACTGCCCCGCTTTTTTACTGTTGTGTACTACATACGCAATACTGTCGTTGCGGTCCGGCACTTCATAATCGCCACCCACGATGACCATGTTTTTTTGTTCATCAAACGCAACCGAAAATGCACCGGTGCCGGGTTTGCCTTTGGGCATCGGAATAGTTATATCCCCTCCTTCTATTCGTTCACCATTATCCCTGCAATACCACAGGTGCGTCTGAACACCACCAGTTACAAACCAAATCGAATTATCACTTCTTGTTCGCAGGCATGTTCCACTGGCAGCAAATGCAGCTTCTCCGGGAATATGGATTTTGGGATTTGCTTCACCAAATTCCCTTTTCTCATTTCGTCTTGACCAAGTCTTACCGCTATCATTGGTTGTCAGAAATAGGAAGAAGCAATATGCACATTGATCTGGGTCGCCCAAGACCACTCCCCTTCTTTCATCCATCCAATCCATCGCATCCAAAAAAATGGCCGTATCGGCATTGCGATACGTTTCTTTCCATGAAACACCGCCATCCGTTGTGCGCAAAATAAGCGCAGGTGTTCCGGAACTCATGATCACTGCATTGGTTTTACTGAATGCTTCGATGTCGCGGAAATCACTTTTTTCGTAGCCTTTCAGCTGCATTTTTTGAAACGATTTGCCGCCGTCAACACTGCGCAGCACATGGCCCTTGCTGCCACTGGCCCACACCGTGTTATCATCCACCACCGAAAGGCCGCGCAGGCTTACGCCGGGGATGGAATCGAGCAGCTTGATGGATTGGGCAGATGCCGTTGTGCTGAACAACAACAGCAGCAGGTGCATGAGATACTTCATGGTTATGTGTATTTTTCTAAATGATCATTAATGCGTTTCAACCGTTTTGATAAGAAGGCACCACGCTTCGGAGTTAACAGCCAGCTGTTTTCTGATAAATGAACATCGCCCGCATCTTTAAGCTGCTCCTCCAGTTTTCGTTTCAGCACCTGCTGCACGGCATGCTCTGTATTTGCAAACAGGAATGCGTCGGTTTCATCTTCCATCTGACGTGCCGCAGCAAAAGCAAGCCACTGTACCAGGTGAAAACAAATAACAAATGCTGTTCCTGCAGCCAGGATTTGCCCGGTAAAATAATACGGCAGTTTTAATCCCAGCGCAACGGGTATGGCCGAAGTATATCCCGCCCAGAAATAAATGAATGCACCGGCAATTCCGGCAAACAGTAAAGCCCGTGAACGCTTATGCCTTGCTGCGGAACGGTTATGCACCAGGGCACGGGCACTGTAAAAAACAAGTTCTTCACTTGACAGCGGATTATCTTCGAAAAAATGGACAAGCAGCACTTTTTCACCTTTGTTTTCACGGATAAATGCGCCCTTTCCGCCCTGCCCGTAAAATATGGCAGTAACTCCACTCCCCACCCGGCTCAGCCAGGCCGACAGCAAGACATAACGGCTGTCATCGCTGCTCACCGGTTGCTTTTTTTTGTCCGCTGAAAAACGCCGTTCGCAAAACCAATGTGTTCTCCTGAAAAAAAGATAAAAAATAATAAGCGCAATCAATGCCGTGGCAACAAATTTGAACCGCCATAACAGCCAGCAGAGCAATAAGAGCAAACCAAGCATAAGTATAAAAACGAAAACAACCATTTTCAGTTTCTCGGTTTGCCAGAATGTTGACCCGGCTGTGCGCATTCCGCGCGCTAATTCCGGTATAAATATCCGCACGAAAAGCCATGGCAAAAAAGCGGTAAAGGTCAGTATAACAATAAGCAGCACGCCCTGTAATCCAGCCAAACCGGTAATTGAGGATATAAATCGCATGACCAGGTCATGTCCGCCACCGAAAAAAAACCAGAGGTTAAATATAAACGCCGATAATATCGCCAGCAGACCGGTTACTTTATATACAGTTGTTGAACGTACGCCCGGTGTTGATTCTTCCCCGGCAGAATTGCCCGTCTGCAAGGACTTCACAAAAAATAAATTATGAATACTGATGACCAGCTCGGCAGCAATGTAGATGACCAACCCCCCCAGTGCAACCCATCCGCCGGTTATGTTTAGTGCTGTAAAATCCATTTTCAATCCGGATCCTGTTAAATCGAAATTGTATAATTAGTTGGCAGTTTGCAATTAAATTATTTAGTCCGGAACTTGATCTTATTCCCTGGAAAAACCAGCAGAATTGCAAACTGCCGACTGCCAACTGGAGCAGTATCTATTTTATACAAACAGTTCGTGTACCGCAATTCATTTTACACAATCAATACGCGCCAAACCGTTTCCGTAAAAACCACTCCAGCGTAAGCATGCCGAGCAGCACGAAAAACAGCCATTTCAGGTTGATAAAATCCTCGAGGCGTTTCGGATTGTAAATAACCGGTTTGATGTCTTCGCGGGCCAGCAGGCGCGTGGTGAGCTCACCGAGCTGACTTACCTGCAGCAGTTCGCCCTGGTGCTGTTTGGCAAGGCTGTATAATACCTGGTGATCGGCCGTGGTGCTGGTCATTTCGGCGATGAGTTTGCTTACCGAAAAACGGCCGTTCTGTGTAAAAATTTTCTGACCCACTTTTACACGGGCTTCGTAACGGTATTCGCCGGCGGGAAAACGGCCTGCATTTAAACGGTAGGCGTTGCCGGTTTTGCTGAACGTAAACGGAAACCGTTTTTCCGTTGCATCGACAATGTTAATGCTCACTTCCGGCTCGTTGATCAGTTCATAGCTGTCGTTATACACTTCGGCATCCAGCAGCACCGGCTCGTTTTCGGGGTAATTGGTTTTTGTATTGATGCGGAAAAAACTTTTATCCACTTTCACCGAAAGGTATTGCACCGTTTTGCTCACCAGTTCATTAAACAGGTCGTGGTTCTGGTGATCGGCAAAGTCGCGCAGTTTCCAGCGCCACAGACCTTCGCCGGCCAGCACCGCGGTTTTGCGTTCGCCCTGTTGACCGAAAACCCAAAGCGGGTAGTTTGTTTTCAGCGAACCGATTTTCTGACTGAACAGCACCGTAGAACTGTTGGCCGCACTTAACGTTCCGAACGGCACCGCCAGCGCGGGGAAACGCGGCACATAGCCCTGCAGTTTATCGCTGAGTGTAAACAGCGGGAAGTTGGGAGCAGGAATTGCTTCCACATCGTTGTTGCGCGATCCCGAACTGGTAATGTTCAGCCCCGCCTGCAGGCGGTTAAACGCGGTGTATGATTCCTGTGCGCCGGTAATGTACCACACGGGAATGTTGCCGCTTTCGAGGTCGGTGAGTATGCGCTGCACATTGTTTTCCGCCGAAGGCAGGCTGTGCAGAATAACCATGTTGTAGTTTTTCACCGGCTGATCGAAATCGCTGATGGCAAAACTTTCTACTTCGTAATTGTCGTTTGCCTCGATGCTTTCTTTCAGCGCGGCCACATCGGGATGCGGGGCAGCCGAAAGAATGAGGATTTTCTCACGCCCATCGAGCACATCAATGTAAATATCAATTACGTTGTTGGCTTCGGTTACTTCCCCGTCAACCGGCGAAAGCGCTACACGATAGCGTTGCAATCCTGCTTCTTTGGCTTCGAGCTGCACCGGGATTGACATGCTGAACAGGTCGGCATTAACGGGCACCTGCTGCGTAAACAACTTCACCCCGTTTTTAGAAACCGTTAGCGTGGTTGCAGCACCTTTGCAGCGTTTCGCTTCTATCACCGCTTCCAGCGGGAAGGTGTTGCCGAGGTACGCAATGCGGTTGTGAATTACATTTTTCAGCACGAGGTCGCGGCGCAGCGTGGTATCGCCCAGGCCGATGGCAAACACCGGCACTTTTACGCGCGACGCCGCCGAAACCGGGCTGAAACCTTTGTTGTACAACCCGTCAGACGCAATGATGATAGCCCCGAGGTTGCGCCCGCTGAACCGGTTTTCGATTTCACCGAAAAGCGTGGAAATATCCGTTTCCTTGTCGCCGAATGTATACGAAATGGATTCACGGAATTTTTCACCAAAGGAATAGGTACGCACTTCAAATTTTTCGGAAAGCGCCGCAATTGTTTTTTCGAGTTGCGTGCGGTATTCCGTTTTGTAAAACGCAGAGTCTTTGGAACGGATAATGGATTCCGATTCGTCCTGCGCAATTACAATAATCGGTTTGCGTACTTCCCGCGAAGTCATTTTCAGTAACGGCGAAAGCAGCAGGAATGCCACCACGCTCACCACCAGGAAACGGAGTGCGGTCATGGTGCGTTTAATCCACGCCGGTGCTTCCGAAAGCCGTTTGTCGCGGAAGTACAGCACAGCAGCATACACACCGCCGGCCAGCAGGCAGAGCAGGATAAACCACTTGGGCGCTTCCGTTACGATTCCGATGTTCAACTAAAATGCGGGTTAAATAACAGTTCGATTTATTTCCAGGCTCAGGTCAGCATGCCGCCGCATACGGTGAGCGTTTGCCCGGTAACGTACGCTGACATTTCAGACGCAAAAAACAATGTGGCGTTGGCCACATCTTCGGGTGTGCCGCCGCGTTTCAGCGGAATGCCTTCGCGCCACTGCTCCACCACTTTCGGGTCGAGTGCGCCGGTCATTTCCGTTTCAATAAAACCCGGTGCCACCACGTTGCAGCGGATGTTGCGCGAACCGAGTTCAAGCGCCACCGATTTGCTGAAACCGATGATACCTGCTTTTGAAGCCGCGTAGTTGGCCTGCCCGGCATTGCCTTTCACACCTACCACGGAACTCATATTGATGATAGAACCTTTGCGTTGTTTGAGCATCGGGCGCTGCACGGCCTTCGTAAGGTTAAACACCGATTTCAGGTTGGCGTTAATCACTTCGTCCCACTGCTGTTCGCTCATGCGCATGAGCAGCGTATCGCGGGTGATTCCGGCATTGTTCACGAGTACATCCACGGTGCCGAATTCGGCCACCACCTGGTTCACCAGTTCGTCGGCAGCTTTAAAATCGGCCGCGTCTGATTTATAACCTTTTGCTTTTACACCGAACGCTTCCAGTTCGGCTTCCAGCGCACGCGCCTTTTCATCGGACGAAACGTAAGTAAATGCAATATGCGCGCCGTGCTGTGCAAAAAGTGTCGCAATGCCGCGGCCGATGCCCCGTGTGGCACCTGTAATGATGGCTGTTTTGCCTTCGAGTAATTTCATAAAAACTGTTCGGTTTGCTGTTTTACGTAAGTCTTCAAAGATAACAAGAAATTACGACCGGGATGCGCCGGGAAAAAGCGGGGGAATTTTTAACAGTATGCCGCTGGTGTAAGGTTAAGCAGGGCTGTGCAAAAGGGTTGGTGTGCTTAAGCTTTTGAGCGAAGCATGTGGGACTATTATGACACGCGGGACATGTGAAGTATATTGACTGCATCCGCTTTACACATGTCCCGCGTGTCATAATAGTCCCACAGGGGCTGGGTAAAACAAACACCCCGAGGTAAAAAAGCTGCATATATATTTACGCCTTTTACACCGCACCTTCCCGCTCCATCAAAGAAATCGTTCGCTGTCCTTGTTTCATAAGCTGTAAAACATTTTCTGATGCACTGGCTTTTGTCATTCAATCTTCAGCCGCACCCGCGTTTTCCCATCATCATCCACAAAATCTTCATTAAAAGCCCGTTTGCCGATAATGGTTTTGAGTTTCTGCAGGTCATCCAGTTCACCGCCAAAAACGCACTGAAAAACGCCCGGTTCTGTTTCGTCCAGGAATAGTTCCACATGCACCAGGAAATGATCTAAAATATCCTCCAGCGGGTATTGGCTGTCTTCCCCATCTTCCAGCTCCATCGCCATGGCCATACGGTGCGTTGAATAACCGCCGCTATCCTGCAGGTCGTTGTAAATTCCCGCCTCCACCAGTTGGTAGCGGTTGCTGTCGTTTAATTCCTGCGGTGCTATTGGCCTGAAATTTTTCATTGTAAGCGGTTGATTTTTGCTTTAACGGTTATTTGCTGTAAGCCGAAACTAGCGCATTTCCGTTGAAATTCCGCTGCCCTTTCCCCTAAATTTTTAATCCGACACCGATACGGCCGCTGAAAAGCCGGGGAAATATTTCCATATCGTATGCTGTAATTGACCGGCTTGCGGGCAAAGTTACAGGCGACTCTGTTTCATTGTTCTGCACAGCGGAATCAAAAACACAAAGCGGCAGATTTAAATCGATGAACATTTTTGGCCGGATAAAATAAGTAAGCCGTGGCGTAACAAATCCCCTGATTCCTGCCGCTGTATAAGCAGAAGGGTATTCAGCCGAGGTGAGGGGTGTAAATTTCTGATGATCGAGGTACGGGCTAACGCCAAAACCCGTTGACGCAACTACTTTTTTGTCTTTTGTTTTATTAAAGTTCAGAATGTACTCGTACCGCACTGCAATTTTTGTGGAACGCACCTCACTGCCGCTCATCAAAATCCCGGCAGGATTTAAGCTGTTTTCGAATTTATCCGTGGTGGTATTTTTACCAACCGTTAAACCGGTCAGTTCCACTTCATGAAAATTATTTCTCTTCGATTTCCATTGCATTGCAACAGTGGGATGAAAAAGCTGCAATGTTTCTGTTGTGCTACGGATTTTATAATTAGCTGTAATTTCAGTGAACCCCGAATACGTATCATATTGGGTGAGGTTATACACTTTAACCGCAAATTTATAGTCCAGGTTAGGATTCTGCGCATCCAGGCGGGACAAGCACGCCATTGATAATCCGAATATAATCAGCTGTGTTTTCATGGCTTTTGATTTATTTAACTGAATGACGGATAAATCCCGGAAAGTTGCCTTTAACGGATAAAACGGTTAAAAAACAATTGCACTGTCGATGCGCGTTTCCCTGTATGCTGCAAAAGATATGGTTCCGCAACGATTAATCGTATTTACCGCAGCTGCACATGCAAATGATCATCGTGCCGCACCGCCCCGCAACCGTGAAAACGGATTTTCGCCGAAGCCAGATTTAATCGTTTCTGCAGATGCGGCTCAATAAAAAGTTTGCCGATTGCCGGTTGTTCCGCAAACAGGTTCACCAGCGCGCGGGTTCTTGCAGGGTCAAAAATAAAATCCGTTTTATTGCCCTGCGGCACGAGCTTCCGGAGGATGTTGTATTGCCAGTGCCCTGTTGCAGCGCAGCCTGCGGCCGTATTTACTTCACCCGGCAGCGGTTCTTCACAAATGCCGTAACCGATAATTGAGGGACACGCATTGGTGGCCTCACCCGTCTTTGCGTCACGGTAACAAAACGAAAGGTCAAGTTTCTTGCCATCGCTGTGACTCAAATGCGGCAACAAAGGAAAACCATCCACAAACGGAAAATTTGCATCGAGGTAATTCATCGTGGTGCCCGGAAACTGTTCGTGCATTTGTTCCGAAACTTCAAACGCAGCATCACGCAGTTCCGCTTTCACATAGTGGCGGTTGAGCAACACGGTCATCACATTCAGCGGCTGCAGGTTATTCGTTTCCCTAAGCGGAAGCGGCACACGGCCAAGCGGTTTTGCAATCAGCGGCACGATCAGAAAAGACGCCAGCCCATACAATACGAAAAACGAAGTGATGCGGTAAGTAATTTTCAGTACACGCTTTTCTGACAACCGATCCGTCCACCGGTGTGTAAACAACGCCAGCAGGTACACCAGCCCGCCCACCTGGCTCAGCAGCGTAAGAAGGATAAAAAGAAAAATAATTCCGCAGAACCGGGCTATTTGCATTGGGGAATCGGCTATAAAAAACACACTGCTTTTTAATTTTTCCTGTTACGTCCGTAACGAAGCGCAACGATTCAAATATGCATATTTTTTTCAGCGTATTCCAGCCGCTTCAGCCGCGTTCCAGCAATTTCAACAGATTTATTTTTGTCTGCGCCCATTCACTGCGGATAATGCTGAAATAGGCTGAATTGCGGTTCGTGCCGTTTTCGCGCACCATGTCATTGCGAAAAATACCTTCAAACTGTCCGCCGATTTTTTCGATGGCTTTGCGTGAACGGATGTTGTTTTCGTCCGTCTTCAGTTGAACCCGTTCTGCATGCAATGCTTCAAAACAATGAGAAAGCAGCAGCAGTTTGCATTCCAGGTTAACCGTTGTTCCCCAGTAGTCCGGGGGCATCCACGTCCAGCCGATTTCCAGTTTTTTATGCTCCGGCTGCAGTTCCAGGTAACGCGTACTACCGATCACCTGTTTGTCTGCGTTCCGCATAATCACAAACGGATATTGCCTTCCCTGTTCCCGTTCGCTCAACCCAGCCGCCAGGGCTGCCTGCAATGTTTCCGTTTTGCTGCCGTCCATGGCATAATGCTGCCAGATCCGTTGATCTTTCGATAACGCGATTAACGTTTCAAAATGCGCAAGCTGCAATGGAATTAACGAAACCTGCTCTCCCTGTAACAACATGGGGTGGTTTATCCAACTCATCGGGTGTATGGATTTGAACTGCTTCTGTAATTCAATTTTGTTCTAAAATACGGAGATACTTTTTAAAACCACCGACTTCCATTTTATGTTGTTTAGCCAGAATCCGGGCAACCTGCGCAATATGCGAAAGGTCGTGGGTTACCCATGTCGCAAGCAGCTGCTGAAGTGTTACTTCGCCTATTACCGGGTGCAGCCCGGTTTTCAGCAGGTCGCTCTCCTGCAGGTTAAAGCCGTTGAGTTCTTCTATGCTCCTGGTGCGGAGCACAGCAAACTGATTCAGCAATTCCTGCATGGAATTGTTCCGTGCAGGTTCAAAATGGGCCTGCATATCCACAGGAGCAAATGGTTTTTGAACACCTTCAGTAAGTATAATCCGTATCCGCGGTAACCAGTCGGTTTCTTCAATAACCACGAGGTGTGCAACAACTTCTTTAGTTGTCCATGTGTTTTCGCCTTCGTTGCTGTTTACCCATTCATCGCCCAGGTTGTGCAGCATGGCCGAAATTACAGCCGGTGTAGTTGTAATAATTTCCAGTGATTTCCGGATTGATTTTTCCATGGCATCCATTTTTAGAAATAATTGATTGCAGACTTATACTGCAGGTTTGAATAACAATGTACCGGCTGTGTCAGCTTTTGTTATCGTGTTTATCTTTCAAAAACGCATCGGTGAAGTGTACCATTTCCTTCGGCTTTGCAAATTTTCCGGAATTGTAACTGTCCGACATTCCTTTCGGGATAGAAAGTGAATTCCAGTTTTCGGCAGCCATTTTCCCGATAAAAACAAGCTGCCCGATATGGTACGGATAATGCGCCAGCTGGCGGTTGATTGCTTCCATTACCGTATGTCCCTCATTGCGGATGTAAATAACCCGGTTAAGGTCTTCCTCTTTCAGCGAGTTAAGTGCTGCCAGGAACACATCCCAGCCTTCGTTCCATTTGGCAATCATTTCCTGTTTCGTAGCAATATCGTTTTCAAACTCCGCATCACGCCTGCGCCATTCCTTTTCGCCATCAGATGTCAGAAAATCTGTCCACCGGCTCATCATATTTCCCCAAAGGTGTTTCACAATGGTGGCGATGCTGTTGCTTGATTCGTTGTATTGCCGGAACAGTTGTTCGTCCGGGAGCTGGGCGAACGTTTTTTCACCCAGCAGTTTGTAATACATAAATTGTTTGATTACGCTCTCCAGGTAGTTCGTTTGCATAGCCTTTTATCGTTTGAAGTAAAACACCAGTGACGCTTTTTCAATAGCGTTTTGTTCCAGCATAAACCCAACCAGTGCCGGGTTTGCTGTTGCATCCGTACCGAGTTTATCCGTTTTCAGCGCATAAACCGTTACGATGTATCGGTGCGCTTTGCTGCCTTCTGGCGGACAGGGACCACCGTAACCTGTCGTTTTGAAATCAGTAACACTTTGGATGGAGCCGGCGGGTGCGAGGTTTAATGTAACATTGCCTGCACCGGAAGGCAGCGTGTTTACCGTAGCAGCAATGTCAAAAATAAGCCAGTGCCACCAGCCGCTGCCGGTAGGTGCATCTTCATCAAAAATGGTTACTGCAAAACTTTTGGTGTCTGCCGGTGCATTTTCCCACGACAGTTGCGGTGATAAATTACTGCCGTTACAGCCGAAACCATTAAACACCTGCTTACCCGTGGCCTGCCCGCCGAGGTCGTTGCTTTTGAGTGTAAACGTTTTTGCCTGCAAAACAAAAGCTGCAAACAGCGATGCAATTACGAATGCTTTTTTCATGCGATTCAGTTTAGTTGTTTTAATGATCTGACCCGTTGTTCAAATGGCTGCTCGGTTTCCGGCGGAACGTGTACCTGCCTGAACAGGTGCATGAGTGCTTCGGAATGCCTGCTGCTTTTTTGTTCTTTAATATTGAAATGAACCAGCTTTGCCCACATCAACGCTTTGAGTTTCGTTTTATGCTCATCCCACATAAATGCTTCTACCAGTAAACTGGATTCCGAAAAGCCGATCAGTTTCGATTCTATCGATACAACTTCCATCCACGATGCCGGCGATAAATACGATATCTGTGTTTGTGCCGCCACCCAGCCGATACCTTCACGCGCAGCCAGTTCCGATGCATTGAAACCATAATGATGAAGCAACTGCTCGGTCCGTGCTCCCATCATGTAATCAATATATTTCGCATTGTTCAGGTGATTAAACGGATCGCAGTCCTGGTACTGTATCCGTGTTTTACTTTCTAAAACATTAGGCAGGTTTTCCATTTTATATGTTGTTTAAATTTTCAATAAGCATTGCCGTTGCTCCGCCGCCGCCGTTGCAGATTGCAGCCACTCCATATTTTCCGCCCTCCTGGTTCAGTACTGAAATCAGTGTGCAGAGTATGCGGGCTCCCGATGCACCGAGCGGGTGCCCCATTGCCACTGCGCCGCCATATATGTTTGTTTTGTATGCCGGTATTCCCAGTAGCTGCTGATTGGCAAGGACAACCGCTGCATAAGCCTCATTGATTTCAAAATAATCGATATCGCTGATTTCAAGGCCGGCCTGTTGCAGTGTTTTTGCAATAGCGATGGACGGCGAAGTGGTAAACCATTCTGGCGCCTGTGCGGCATCTGCAAAAGCAATAATTTTTGCAAGCGGTTTCAGCTGATACTTTTCAACCGCTTCGCGGGAGGCCAGCAGCATGGCCGCAGCACCGTCATTCAGATTGCTGGCATTGGCCGCGGTAATAGTTCCTCCTTTTTCAAAAACAGGTTTTATCCGGGGAACTTTTTCCGGGATCACTTTGAAAACGTCTTCATCCGAATCAACAAGCACTTCGCCGGCTCTTCCGCTTATATGAAGCGGGATTATTTCATTTCTGAATTTCCCGTTTTTCGTTGCTGTTGCCGCTTTCTCATACGAATACAATGCAAATTCATCCTGCTGCTCCCTGCTGATCATGTACTTTTTTACACACATTTCCGCGGCATTACCCATGTGAAAATTATGGTACACATCGGTAAGACCATCTTTCAGCAAACCGTCTGTAAATTGTTCATGTCCCAGTTTTGTTGTTTTCCGGAGGTTGACATAATGCGGCGTGTTGCTCATGCTTTCCATTCCGCCGGCCAGTACAAGGTGTGCTGCACCAAGCTGAACCTGCTGCGCCGCCAGGCCTGCCGCTTTCAGCCCGGAAGCACAAACTTTGTTGATGGTTGTGCAATCCGTTTCATCCGGAATTCCCCCGAACTTCGAAGCCTGCCTTGCTGGCGACTGCCCCAGGTTTGCAGATAGTACATTGCCCATGTAAACAGCATCAATGTTTGCAGCATTAGCACCAGAAGCCGTTAATGCTTCACGTATTGCCAGTGCGCCCAATGCAGTTGCAGTATAGTTGCTTAACGTTCCGAGAAAACCGCCGATCGGGGTTCGTTTTGCAGATACGATGAATACTTCGTTCATGGTTTTGAGTTATTTACTGAGTTCAATTACTTGTTCTTCCTTTAAGCCGATAACCGGTGGTGATGGAACACCCAGCAGGTTCAGATAAATACACAGTGCGCCCCGGTGATGAATTTCATGCACGAATAATGCCCGCAGAAAATGACCGAGCGTAACATCCTTCCCGTCGAGCGATTTTATTTTTTTCCGCAGCGCTTCATCCGGCAGCGACCGGAAAATTTCAACCGACTGGCGGTGCATTTCATGAAACCAGGAAATGATGTTATCATAACCATCCGCCAGTTCTTTGCCGCAGCCGGTATAGCAGGGCTTGCCGCCTGCAGCAATTGCAGCAAAAACGTTTCGCTCAATGGCAGCGATGTGCCGGACCAGGTCGCCGATTGTAAATTTGCCGGGCATGTAAGTCCAGTCCGTTTTATCGGGCGGAATTACCGCAATCACACGCATGGTGTTTTGCCGTGTTTTTTCGAAATAACTGAGAAAACCATCTATTGTTGTTAGTTCCATTTTGAAAGACATTCAAAATATACCGATCGGTATATTTATAGTTAAAAAAAATCAGGTTTTAAGCTGACGGATTAATTTTTCAAGGTAGTTCATTGCAACCCGGAGATCGGTTGATTTTCCGGTTGTTTTTGCCTGCATAATTGCACCTTCAATGAGTGAAATCAAAACCACGGCAAATTCAGTTGGATTGGTGTCTTTTTTTATTTCGCCCCGCTGAATACCCCGTTTTACCTGGTTTTCCAGTGATGTTTTCCAGAACGCCAGCGCACTGGCAACACGCTCGCGCAAAAGAGGGTGGGTATCGTCTGCTTCTGTCGACGTGTTCAGAATGGGGCAGCCGGGTTTCAAAAAAGGAATTTTCAAAAAATCGCGGTACACGTGCGGATACACCAGTAAACGATCAATGGAATGATCTGTGGCTAAAATCCGGTCTTTGATGTAACGGGTAACGCGGTTGAAATTATAATCAAAGGCTGCAAGAGCCACTTCATCTTTGTTCGCAAAGTTCCCGTAAATACTTCCTTTGGTAAGCCCCGTGGCACTTTCAAGGTCGGAAAGCGAAGTGCCGGCATAACCCTTTTCGTTGAATACCGGCGCTGTCCGTTCAACGATTAACTGCTTTGTCCGCTCCGATTTTGAAATTGTTTTGCTCATAATCCGGGCAAAGATATAAAATAATACCGTTCGGTATATTTTAAATTGCTTTTTTTTTTCTGATTGCCGGCCAGGCTGTTCAGTGCTTACTGCATTATCCGGTGTTCGGCAACGATAGTGATGCTGTCTGTGCGGCGGAATTGGCTCGCGGGCTTGGGTTGCGGTAGTTTGATTCTGACGGCACTGTGTATAATAGTGGGCAACTCATTGTTTACGGCTGGGCGCAATGAGCGCTTTTGGCATAAAAGCCGGTGATGTGCTGAATACCACTAAACTGGCTTCGGGGCACGAAACTGTCAATACACCACAAAAGTTGATGTGAGGTAGAATGTTCATTTAACCACATCACGCGTCATTGTGCCAAACGCCTGTTATGCCTTCGCCCTTCTGTCCTCGTGTTAAACGGGTATTGAATTTATATGTCTGTCTAAAAGTGCAGGAAGAAGTTTTTTTTCGGCAATGAACGGAATGCCAAATGTTCGTTGTGAATACGTTCCCTGAATTGTATCTATGACTTGAATTTCTGCATTTGCACGACTTTTTAGCAAAGGATCTGAAATTCCTGTTAGCATTGATAGACTTTGGTTTATTAACCAGGCGTAAGGTTTAATCCCAGCTCTTTTTAAATCGTTTTGTAAGTCTCCTGCTTCACGCATCGGGGTTGTCTCTGGCAAGGAAACTAAAATTATTTTTGATAATGCCTGGTCTTGCAAAGCCATATAAGGGGTTCTGAGTCGCCCTGAATTTATATTGTTTCTCATAATGTCACGGTGATAACTTCCAGCTGTATCCAATAACAAAAGTGTATGACCTGTGGGTGCTGTGTCCATTACCACAAATTTTCTTTTTGCCATACTTATGGCTTTGGAAAATGCGTGAAAAACGGCTACTTCTTCTGTGCAGGGTGATTTTAAATCTTCAAGAATCAGACTTTTAGCTTCTTCGGATTGTCCTTGTCCTTTGTGTTCTAATATTTTTTCTGTGTATCGTTGTGTTTCTACTTTGGGGTCAATGCGTTCCACGGTTAATGTTGAAGGCAGTTCACCCAACTGTTCTATAAAATCTTGAATATGTGCAGCAGGGTCAGTGGTTGTTAAAAGTACTTCAAAGCCTTTTTTTGCCAATAAAACAACAATAGCAGAAGCTGCAATAGTCTTGCCCACGCCACCTTTGCCCATTGTCATAATAAGTCCGTATTGTTGATTTGCGCAAAGTTCATCAACGAGTTGGTCTATTCCCTTTAATACCTGAATGGGCGTTTCTGAATTCAGTAGATTACTTTCTGAAATGGATTTTTGAAGCTCCGTGCTAAATAGAGAACGTAGTTTTACAATTCCCAACACATTGTAAGGCAAAAGCGGAAAACTATTTAATGGCAAGGTCTTCAAATTGCCTGGAATAGAATTGAGTTGCTCATTACCCATCGCTTCAATTTTTTGAGCAAGCAAGTCATTTTTATCTAGTGCTTTGAAAACACCATTGATGTATAATAGTTGATTGCTCATTCCGAGTTCTTTCAATTCATTGCTGGTTCTCGAAGCTTCTTTTAATGACGCTTTATCCGCTCTTGCCACGATATAAAAACTAGTTAATGATGCATCTCTTAATCTGTTTACTACGGTATGATATCTTTCTTTTCCGCTTTTCAATGCAGAAGTTGGACCCAAACAAGACGCACCATCAGGATTTTCATCTGTGAAACTTGACCAAGCCGCAGGTAGTTCAAGCAGTCGCAAGGTGTGTCCTGTTGGTGCTGTGTCGAAAATAATTACATCAAATTTCGTCCCTTCAGTTTCTCCTGATACAAAACGGGAAAACTCATCAAACGATGCAATTTCAGTAGTACATGCTCCTGAAAGGTCTTCTCGTATTTTCTTTATTTCTTCTTTTGAAGAAATACCCTCCAAAGGACGAGTTACTCTATTGCGATATTCTTCGGCTGAATTTTCAGGGTCAATATTGATAGCAAAAAGATTATTAATTCCGTGTATAGGGTTAATAGTTTCATCAACCGGACTTTCTAATACATCTTTCAGGTTAGATGCGGGGTCAGTGCTTACTAGCAACACAACTTTTCCTGAGTCTGCCATTTCAACCGCTGTTGCGCAAGCAAGAGAAGTTTTTCCTACTCCACCTTTACCTGTAAAGAATAAATATTTTGTTTTTGTATTAGTCATATGTTCTTGTCAGATGTATTTTCTTTTTCAATTGTGTCGTCTCTTAGGGTGAGGCATAATTCGTTTATATATGCCACCACCACCCTAAAAAGTTCTCCAATCCTACCAAAACCCACGGCATGCGAAACTTTCCGGTCGGGATATTTTTTCGTTCGTATTCCTTGTTTACATGATGCACAACCCTGCAAATTCGAAATTAGGAAAAAACCGGGGTTCCGGCAGAAGAATTGCGTGGGTCATGTGCTGCCGTCCAAAAAAAATGTCCTCCCTGCAAAAAAAACAGCCCCTTGTTGCTGCCACTCCCTGTTTCCTGTGTACCATCCTAAAATTGCGTACCACTGCGTTGTATTACCCACCACATTTAAAATCCGCTGTCAGCAGTTCGGTATCCGCACAACTCTACCGAAAAAAACATCATATAATTCGTAAGCCTAACCGGTATGAGTAATTATATTACGATTATTATTCATAAATATAAATTTATTGAAACTTTTTTATATCAGGTTATGTAAACAGGGTAATTTACAATTCAACGCAGGGAGTAGAAAGCGTTACTATTTGACTCATTTTATTCAATTAAAACAAAGGTAAAAGCGTATCATTATTTTTTTTAGTCAATTATTTTACAACAAGTTACGTAGTTTTTAAAATTTAAACACTAAAACTTATGGACAACACAACTACTCCCATCGCACAAAAAGCAGACTGTCCGAAAACAAAAACAATTCGCACGGCAGTTTTAATCGGAATGCTTGGTATCTCCACCGGCAATGCTGTTCATGCACAAAACAAGAGTCTCCAGGGGCACCGGTACATCAACTATGGGCTCAGCATGGGCGTAAGCGGAGCCGGATACGGCACACTGTTTATGCAAAGCATCGGCATTCAGAAGTACAGGAAATCGTTTACGGCCTCGATTTGCATGCAGCGCAGAACGATGCAGGTTAAGGGGCTGGAGGCCGGATTTCAGTATGAACTGGTAAACAACGGCAACACCGATTTTAATACATCAGGCAATGGCCGGCAGCAACTCAACGCATTTGCGTGTGTACGGTATATGAACAGGGCCCCGCTCGGGAAAGGCATGGCCAATGCAGAAAACATGCAGAATCCGACACGTGATATCGACTGGAACACCATCCTGCTTTCTACGGTTGAGGGTGCTGTGGGGGTTGAGTTCAATATTAAAATACACAACCGGCTGATATGGAAAAACAACATCGGGCTGGCAACCTATTACCGCACGGCATACCCGGTTCCGATGTATTTCGGGCGAACCAATATTTCGTTAATGCTGGGAACCGGCATTATGCTGGCCGGGATCTGAAACGGCATCGCATTAACACAAACATGCTGTGCAACTGGTTTTCCGCTATCCGCCTCCGCAAAAAAAAACGCCTTTCCTGCTGCAGCTCGCAGCCGGAAAGGCGTTCCCGAAGCGCATAAACCCTTAATGCACCATCAGCTGCTGCACCGTGCGGCCGCTTTCCGTCTGCAAAACGAGGTGATACACACCGGCTTCCATACCGAGTGTATTGATGAAGTAGTTTTTATCACCGGCAGGCATTTCGCCGTCGAAAATAACGCCGAGTTCTTTGCCCAGCATATCCGTAACACGCAGCGATCCTTTCTGCATTTTTCCGAGTGTTACAGGGATGCAGGTGATACCATGCGACGGATTCGGGTAAGCCGGTTTAAATGAAACCGCCTGCGCATCCGCGCTGTTTACGTTGAGCGAACCGAGCACATCGAACTTCCAGTAACCGAGCGGTGCCGGCATCGGGCGGACCTGTGTTTTGCCCGAAACCGAAGTGCCTTCAATGTAATAGAATACGCTCGTGCCTGCAGGCTGCGCCGGGATGAAACCGGTCCAGATGTTGCCCGAAACGTTGGTCAATGTCATCGGCACGGAAAGGTACGGCTGCGACGTATCAGTGGTGTAATACAACGTCGCTGTCTGAATACCGCTGCGGTGTTTGATAAACGCATCTACCTGGTACGGCGTAACCGTGTTGGTGGTATTCGGCAGGTTCTGGTGGCTGATGAGCAGCGGATCGGTTACGCCTACCGAATGCGTGATGCAGTGAATGGCGCCGCTGGCCTGGATGATGCTGTTGCAGTTGATGCCACGGATTTTGTAACCCGGCAGCGATTCCTGCCAGATGCGCAGCGCCGTAGTATCATACTGCTGGTAATACAGCGGCAGGATAACGGTTTTGTTTACAAACACGGCGTTCGAATACGTGCAGTACGAACCGTTCTGATCCGGGTAATCACCGAACTGATCGGGCGGCTGCGGAATGCGGATCACTTTGTAAGGTGTGCCCCATTTCGAGTTGAAGTTGGAAAGTACATACTGCAGGTTGGCTTCAATCTGCGGACCATCGGCCACACCCACCGGGTACTGGCCCACGAGCAGCGTCTGTTCGTCGAGCAGTTTCATGTGCATATCAATGTGGTGAATACCGTCATACGGCAGCGTCGGCATTTTAATGTAGCGGTTGATGCCCATAAAACGACGCATGGTGGTATCAATTTCAGCAAGTGTATGGTTCTGGTTTTCGTCAACCACCAGTTCCGACGAAAAGGCGGTTCCGAAACCGTCGCTCATAAAATTGCCACCGGTATGCACCAGGTCGTAAGGCGCCTGCGAGGTTTCATAAACCGGGATGTTGCTGAGTTTTGCAGCAATGCGGCGCGGAACAGTATCGTCTTTCGGACGCGGACGGTTGTAAATCCAGTCAACAATCATCAGCGAATCCACATCATTTTTGTAAACGGTGTTCTGGCCGTAATCACGCATCCACACACTATTATAAGGTGCAACGATAAAACGGACATTGGTCAGCGGAATGCTGTTGCTGGTTAATGTATTCTTAATTGAAGTGGTATCCGAAGCAGCCGCAATAATATACACCTTGGTTTCGGCCACCGCATGACGCACAATTTCGCGTAGCGTTGTGGTGTACGAAGTCCAGGTAATGGTAAGCGCCTGTATTTCTTCCCATTCGGCCATGGTACGCAGGTTGCCACCGGGCGGTGTGGTAATAACGCCTTGCGTACTTAAAGGCTGTTGCTGGTTGCGGAGGTAATCACCGAACTGTTCTTTTTCTCCCGGTGCAAATCCGGCCGGAAGTATGGTACTTGTTTCCTGGGCAATAAGTGCAGCCGACAGGGTAAATGCCGTTGCAGTTAATGCGATGCGAAAATAATTTTTGGTCATGGATCGTGCGATTTTCGGGTACAATGTAGTAAATTTTTAAAAAAATATTTCCCCGGCAGGTGTATCTTTCTCAGACCGGTTCGTTATACCATTAAGCCGTATTTAGGGTTGAGTTGTGATTTTTTCCCGATTAAGATTTGGCAGATTGGATGAAAAAGTCCTATTTTAGCACTCAAAGTAATATGGCAAAACGAAACACATAAACGCCGTACATGATGAAAAGACAAGTACTTTGCCTGACGTTGGCAGCCCAATTGGCAGCGGGAATAGCCTTCGCTCAGATTCCACAACGGACGACCCGCATTTACAAGATCCCTGCAAAAGAGCACAAACACGAACACGCCGAGGAGATGATCCTGGCCGAAGCGCTGGTGGGATTTAACGAGGATTCAATCCGTAAAGCTCTGAAAGCCAAAGGCACTGAGCAGTGGGAAATAGACCTGCACGTACAGGTTGTAAAAGAAGATTATGCTGACCGCAAACTGAAACGCGGCATTTACGCCGAAGGTACAGGACGCGGACAAGGTATTACCAAAATGGTGATGCCTCCGTGCACCAACCTCGATTTTGAAACCGGCGACTTTACCGGCTGGTCGGGCGCAATCGGTGATAACCAGACCAGTTCATTCGGTCCGCTCGACAACCAGATTCCCGGATTTGTGAGTAACGGCACCAACGCCGCCCTCGGTGATGCTACAGCCCGCCATACCATTATGGACGTACTCGGCGGCACCGACCCTTGCGGCGGTTTCCCGGTAGTGGCTCCCGGCGGACAGTATTCGGTTCGTCTTGGCGGCACCACCCCGAACTACCAGGGTGAAATCATGGAACAGACCTTTACGGTAAACAGCAGTTCGACCAACATCACGTATCAGTACGCTGTTGTACTGAACGACGGCGGACACGCACCTGCCGATCAGCCTTACTTTAAAATTGAGGTACTTGATCAGAACGGACAGATTATTGACACCTGCGTGCAGTACATGGTAACGGCAGGCGGCTCGGTTCCGGGATTCGTGCAGTGCCAGCCTTCGGTTTTTTACAAGCCATGGACCATTGTGAGTATTGACCTTTCGGCACAGATCGGTAACGACGTTACCATCCGCTTTACCGTTGCCGGATGTACCCAGAGCGGACACTATGGCTATGCATACATTGATGCGGCCTGCTCTGCGCTCGCAGTTTCGCTGAACTTCTGTCCGGGCAACCCGACTGTGGTTCTTACAGCACCTTCGGGCTTTGTCGGTTACCAGTGGCTTGACGGAAACGGCAACCCGATTGCCGGTGCCACCAACCAGACCTACACCATTCCGAACGCAACCGTAGGAACCAGCTTCACCGCACAAATGACTTCGGTAACGGGCTGCGTAACATCGCTTACCTTTAACCTGGCTTATACGTTGATTTATTCCCCCATAACGACGACGAATGTTGACTGCTGGGGAGCGGCGAACGGGCAACTTGTCACGGCCGGGAACAGTGGGGTCCCCCCATACACGTATCTATGGAGCACCGGCGCAACCTCACCAACCATTTCCGCACTCGGGCCCGGCATGTACACTGTAACCACAACCGATTCATTGGGTTGCCAGGTAATTGATACCGCCTTCGTAACAGAACCGCCGCGCCTTGACACATCGGCAATTACCTACACCTTCTGCCCGGGCGATCCGGAAGTTACATTTACTGCTCCGCAGGGCTACAACCTCTATCAGTGGTATGGTCCGGACGGTCTTCCGATTGCCGGTGCAACCACAAACACCATTACCGTTACAACGGGTGTAACACTTGGTGATGAATTCAGCTGCGTGTACTCTACTCCGCCGGGCTGCGAAATTTATGACTCGGTTATTGTAGGCATTATTCCTCCGGGCATTATTTACCAGGCCGATTCGGTAACAAACGTATTTACACCAAATGGTGATTTCCTGAACGACATTTTCTATCCGTTCTACGATCACACGGTTGCGGCCAACGTTCCTGTTCAGCCGGCTTCTGCTCCTGCGTTCGATTTCACCAAAATGTACATCGGTACTTACGAGTTACGTGTATATGACCGCTGGGGCCGCGAAGTATTCCTGTCAAACCAGGTTGATTTTGGCTGGAACGGACAGATTCGCAGCGACGGAAAAGATGCAACACCAGGTGTTTATTTCTGGGTTGCGAAAATGACATCACGCTGCCTCGAAGATCAGACACCAACCGAAGTAACCGGTTTCGTTCACCTGATTAAGAACTAAGCAATATCCTATAAAGAAAAACGCCCCCGGTAAGTCGGGGGCGTTTTTCTTTTATAGCTGTTGTGTTATCCGTTTACTTTGAGCCGTGCTACCGTTTCGGCCACCGCCTTCGCATTCGGGGTTGGGGTATAACTGAACCGCTTGTTGAACTTCGACGAATCGAAATAATAATCGCGGTCGTATTGGTAACACATTTCCACCATTTCTTTCAGGATGGGTACAAACAGGCCGAGCACTTTTAATCCCCACACGGGCAGCACCTGCACCTTTGTTTTCCCCTGCAGTTCTGCTGCAAACAGTTCCACCCACTGCCGGCCGGTAATGCGTTCGGGATCAACGGGCAGGTTCCATACCTGGTTAAACGCATCGGGCGTATTCCCAAGCAGTGCGGTACCGGCGCCAAGATCAGGTGTATAACCCGTGGTGTGCACAAAATCAGCATTGCAGAACCATTGTGCGGCTTTGCCTTTCACCATGTTATCGTAAATCAGGTTCATCACCAGGCTTTTGTCCTTCACCGGTCCGAAAAAATCAGGGGCACGGGCAATGATTGCTTCCAGCTTTCCTTTTTCTGTCAGGTTGATGATGTGTTTATCAACCGCCGCGCGCACCGCTCCTTTTTTGCTTGAAGGGCCGATGAGCGAAGTTTCGGTAATGGCATGCATTTCCGAAGGTGCAAGTGCATACACATTGTCGAAAAACACCAGTTTGCTTTTGTGCGCCATGCAAGCGGCAGTAACGGATTCCATAAACGGAAGCCACTTTTCCTGCCACAGTTTGGTGTTGTAATCAAACCCCAGCGTTACGTAACATACGCTGCTCCCCTCCACGGCTTTCATCACCTGCTTCGGATCGGTTAAATCGGCCGGGTGCAGTACATCGCCTTCGTTTATCTTTTTCGGATTGCGGCTCACCAGCCGGATGTCGTTTGTATGTTGCCGGAGCGATTTCGCGAGTTCAATGCCGATGGCACCGCCTGATCCGAGAATGGTTTGCATGGTTGGTTGGTTAAAATGAAATGATATGCAATTGAAGTCGTTTTAACCGGGTTTATTATTTTAAAATAAATGATGATTTAATTTCGATAGTTTTCACAACTGTACTTCCTTTAATTTAACCACAATGGACACAATGGCATGCACGAAGGACACGATGAAAAAAAAGTACTCTTAGTGCCCTTTGTGCAAACCTTTGTGTGTGGGATAGCATGTGTGAAGGGCTTTGTGGTTAGCGAAGCGCAAGAACAGTTCCACAATTTTCTTGACGAAATTAAATCATCCATTATTTCCCGCAAACCCGCATTCGTTTCTTCGTATAAAAAAAACGGCGCCTTCATCCGCAGATGAAAGCGCCGTTTTAAAAAAGGTGCAACCGCTTATTTCGAGCGGATCACTTTTACATTTTTAATCACTTCGTTGCCGCTCAGCAGTTCCAGGAAATACACACCCGGTGCAATTTCCGGGCTGATGCTGGCTTTGCCGGCGTTGGTCTGCAGCGGGTAGTAACCGATAATGCGGCCGGTTACATCACGCAGCTGAAGCGCGGTGTTTGCATTTGCAGTTACGTTGTAGGTAACGTTCACGGTTCCGTCAAACGGGTTCGGGAATACCTGCATATCATTTGCTGCTGCGGTTGCTTCTGTTACATCCACCGAATTCGAAATGCTGAAACGGTCGAGGCCGGCTTCCACCAGGTGGCCCGGGGCTGCGTCAGCTGCATACGCAATAAGCTGCATGTTTGCTGTTGGTGTAATCAACGTGTTAACGCTGTATGTTTTGTGCACCCAGCTCGAGTTACCAACGCTGTTCGCCGTTACTGTTTCAAGCACCACCGAAGTAGTACCGTTGCTCAGGCGGATGATGAGTGAATCGTTCGGGTTGCCGCTTCCGCCGCCGTTGAAAAACCAGCGGTCGTATTCGAGCTGCGGGTTAACATACGATGTTAAATCAAACACCGGCGAAGTGAGTGTGGTGCTGCCGTTATCAATATCGTCCTGCGATGCATTACCGCCACCGTTACCGGTTACGTAACACTGGTCTGAACAGTCGGTAGCCACATCAACGCCCGGATTGCACGGGGTGTTGTTCTGCGTGGTCCCGATCGGAACACCGCGTTCCCAGATGCCTGAAGACGATGTGTTGCTTACTGTCCAGTTAAAATCAAACGTAAAATCATCGTACCAGCCGCCCTGCAGCTGGGAAATGATGTTCGAGTTGCTGGTAGAAAGTGTTTCCTGTGCGCACTGGGTGATATAGCCCCACGCGCCGGTAGTAACCGTGTAGGTGCCGCCCGGAATGCCGCAGGTGGAATAGTTGCCGTTTCCGCTGGTAACAAAGGTGTAATCATTTGCCCCGTCGTACAGCACGCTCAGGTTGTTCAGTCCGTTGGTGGTTTGTGCATCTATTACCTGGCCGGTAAGACCAACCGAGTTTAAAATGGTCAGCTGTACGTTCAGCATAATAACCTGTGCGGCTGCAAAGGTCTGGTTGGTGTAGGTTTTTGTCTGGTAACCGGGCTTGGAGAACGACACATTATAAGTTCCGGGCACGGCAGTTCCGGTTGCAAAATCGCCGGCGATGTTCGAAATATCAGTAACGTTCACCGAAGAAATGGTAACGGTTACACCTGAAAGCGGAGTTCCGCAAAGGCTGTCAGTTACGTTGCCTTCCACATAGCAGGCACGCACGTAAGTCGGATCAATTACAAAAAGGCCTTCGTCAATGTTTGAAACCACAATGGTTCCGGAAGGCAGGAACGGATATACACCCCACGCACCGTCGAACCCATTGCCCGAACCGGTGTAGGTATCGTAATAACCTACGGTAACCAGGTTGTGCGGACGGGTAACGTCAACAATCGTAAAACCATCGCGGTACCACGACGTAATCGCCCAGTTGTTCAGGATGTGTGTATTGTGCACAATGGAACCGGAATTCGGATTCTGCGACTGGATACGGTCCAGCTCAATAATGTTGGCCGGGTTGGAAACATCATACGATGCGAGGTACGAGTTTGAATTCTCGTCCGTTGTAAAGCAGTATTTGTGATCGTTGCTCAGCCAGGCGTTGTGTGTAAAGTTGGTCGGTGTACTCTGCGTAGCCAGTACTACGGGGTTCGTTTTATTGGTGCAATCCACAATGCGGTAAAAACCGTCATAAATGTGGCCGGCATACAGGGTATCATTGTCTACGTAGCCGTCGTGCACATAAATATTGCCGTACTGTCCCACATAAGTCGGGTTGTACGGATCCGAGTTCAGATCAAGGATAACCGCACCCTGCGAACCGATATTGGTGCCAAACAGGTACAGGTAACCTTTAGTGGTATCGATATGCAGTGCATGAACGGTAGAAAGCTGCCCGTTGATCGCACCGTCGCCGGTGTATGTGTGGTAGCTGTAGTTGCCGAGCGTGGTGCTGGGCAGGGCATTCAGGTCAACAATCTGCAGCGCGCCGCCATTGCCTTCCGTGGTAACATAAGCGTAGTGCGAGTAAACCTTAATCTCTTTCCAGAGGTTGTTCACCATCGGAATCTGAACGATCTGTACCGGGTTGGTGGGCGTGGTAACATCAACGATAATCATACCGCCGGCTGCACCGAGCAGGGCGTATTCTTTGTTGTTCGCCACATCCACATAGCCGCAGATGTTGGCCAGTGTCTGGTTGCCGGAAATCGGCATGGTTGCGGCAAGCGTGCAGTTCAGGCTGCCCTGTGCAGAAAGCACAGCCGGCGCAAGCAGCAGCAGGCCCAGGCCGATTGATTTGTAAAATTTCTTCATTGGATTTTTTACTTCGGTTATTTCAGTTGATTGAAAAATTTCATGGAGACGTACTTCAAAGAACGTAATTCTCCCGCGATTTAGCAACCTTTCCGGCAGTGTAAAACGGTTTTCAGTCTGCTGAACCGGCTATAAGTGCAAGGTTTTCCTGGACGGTACCGGAAATAACCGGTCATTTTCCAAATATCAGGTACGCGGAAACGGCCCTGATTAAAAAACTTTTTAATCCCTATATTTGTTAAGTAAATATGATGGAATACCTCCAGCTTGCCCCGGAAATAGCAGTAATAACCAATTTCCTCTCAGCCGACGAATGCCGGCAGTACATTACCGAAAGTGAAAAACGCGGCTATACCGATGCGCCCGTAACCACCCGTTTCGGACCGCGGATGATGAAAGATGTGCGGAACAATATGCGGGTAATGTATGCGGACAAAAAAATGGCTGCCGATCTTTACAAACGCGCCCGGCCACTGCTTCCGGAAACGGTGAACGATTTTACAATCTGCGGTTTAAATGAAATGTTCCGTTATTACCGTTATGCCCCGGGCCAGTCGTTTAATACTCACCGCGACGGCGCTTTCGAACGTTCTGTAACCGAAAAAAGTTATTACACGTTCATGATTTATCTGAACGAGGACTTTACAGGTGGCGAAACCACGTTTGAAAACCTCAGCGTTAAGCCGCAAACCGGCACGGCCCTGCTCTTCCGCCACCACCTGCTGCACACCGGAACCACGGTAACCACCGGACTGAAATATGTGCTGCGCACCGATGTGATGTACCGGTACAACGGGGAATAATTGTTTTCAATCTTTTTCTTTTTAATTTGCAGAAAAAAACATGAAAAAAATAATCGTAACCTCACTGGTACTTGCTGCAGTTTCGTTTTACAGTTTTGTTGCCGACAGTGGCGAAGATAAATTTGCACGAACGGTTTACGAAGCCGTTAAATCAGGCAAACTGGAAGAGATTAAAAAACATGTGGTAACCCCGGACGAGTTCAACCCTATAATTGATGCGGCCACATTTTCGCCGGAGAAAAAAGAATCCATGAAAAAAAGGCTGACGCAGGATTTTTTTGATAAAAAAACACTGGAAGATTATAATGAAATCCAGGAAAAAGTAAAGACAGAAAAAATCACCTGGAGCAGCGCTGTAATTGACTCCGTTGTTACCAAACGCGAAATGCGGGAAGGCATGGATGTGATGCGTTTCAGCGTGTATTTCACTTCCAATAAAAAACAGTATTCCGTTTCTGCCAGCAAAGTAAGCAATACCAAAAACGGCTGGAAGCTCGCAAACGGTTTTAACCTCTATCCGGAAACAAAGGAGTAATTACTTCCGCAGTTTTTTCATTTCTTTTTCGATTGCTTTTTTCACCGCATCGTTCACCGGCCACAGGGGCTGGCGCAGGTGGGCTTTGCCGATCTTCAGCGTTTCGAGCGCCACTTTTACACCACCCGGATTGCCATCAGCAAACAGCAGCTGGGTAATGTGCATCAGTTTGTAATGCAGCTTACGCGCTTCGGTCATTTTGCCGCTCATAGCTAAACGCACCATGTCTGAGAAATCTTTCGGGCAGCAATTACCCAGCACCGAAATTACACCGTCGCCCCCGCAGGCCAGTATCGGCAGCGTAAGCAGGTCGTCGCCCGAAATGAGCAGGAAGTCTTTCGGTTTGTCTTTGATAATGGCCATGATCTGCTCCATGTTGCCGGACGCTTCTTTCATGGCCACGATGTTTTTAAAATCAGCAGCCAGTTTCAGCGTGGTTTCGGCGGTCATGTTCGAAGCGGTGCGGCCGGGCACATTGTACAGAATCACGGGCAGCGGCGCTACTTCTGCAATGGCGCGGTAGTGTTCATAAATGCCGCGCTGACTCGGTTTGTTGTAATACGGTGAAACAGAAAGGATCGCATCCGCACCCACCAGCCAGCTCGTTTCAAGCTGGTGTGTTATTTCATGCGTGTTGTTGCCGCCGATACCGATTACCACCGGGACACGGCCGTTGACGTGTTCAACCGCAAAACGGAAAACAGCTTCTTTTTCCTTTTTGTTCAGTGTAACCGATTCGCCGGTGGTGCCGAGTACAACGATGTATTCGCATTTACCGGTGATGATGTGATCAATGGTTTTTCCGAAGGCCGGGAAGTCAATTTTTCCGTCTTTATTGAAGGGTGTTACAATTGCAACACCGGTTCCGCGCAGTTTGCTGTGAATGGCAGCCATAGTTTGTGTTTATGAGTTTCCAAAATTAGGCATTTCGGCGAAGCGTAAGAGTTAAAATTATTAACTGTTGGAAAATCGCTGGTTATCGTAATTGCTTAACTACCTAATCCGCAAACTAAAAGAAGCGTTTTTATAAACCAGCTATTATCAAACGCATTTTTTGATTAACTTTAACCTACAAACAAGTGCCATGACTACAATACAACTGAAAAAAAAGATTGATTCCCATATCCGGAATATGGATGCCCGGCGTTTAGAGGCTTTATTGAAATTAGTTGAAATAATGGACAATGAACAGGAAGAAGATGATTTTGAATTAAGCGAAAAAGACCTGCAGATCATTGACCAGCGGATGGAAGAACTGGACAGCGGAAAAGTTAAAGGTATTGATGCCTACGAAGCTATTGAAGCGGGATTAGCGTTATTAAAAAAGTCTGCTGCTAAAAAATGAATTATGTAATTCAATTACATCCCCGGGTTTTTCATGAACTAATTGTTATAAGCGATTACCTCGAAAACAACGGACCGGTCTAGGCTCCACATTTTACTATGAGTTTCGAAAAACAATTGATTTCCTTACAATTTATGCCTTGGCTCAAGAAATAAAATCAAGACAGAATAGAATAATACGAATAGGTAAATTCAGATATATTGTAGTTTACAAAGTTCGCGCAAGCAAGGTCTCGATTAACCGGATAATACATACCAGCATGCACCAAAAGAAAAGGTTCAAAAGCTGACAACGTAAGCATCACCGAACAAAATTCCTCAAACATTTGCTCTAACTAACCCCACAAACTTTTCCAGCGCAATAAAAGCCCCGCCCAGCGATTCCAAATGCGGCGTATGCACCTGGCAATCCACCAGCACGCCGCCCTCCTGCTCAAACTGTTTTACGAACGTGATAAACGCCGCCTTCGATGCATTGGGTACATTGCTGAACATGGATTCGCCGAAAAAACAATTGCCGATGCGCACGCCGTACAATCCGCCCGCCAGTTTGCCGTCCTGCCACGCTTCCACGCTGTGCGCGTAGCCGAGGCGATGCAGCTCCGTGTAGGCATCAATCATTTCCGGGATGAGCCACGTGCTGTCTTGCCCCGGGCGCGGAATTTCGGAGCAGGCTTTGATGACTGCTGCAAAGGCTGTGTCGTAGGTTATGGTAAACGTATTCCGCTGCAGCACCTGTTTCATGCTTTTGGAAACGCGCAGGTGTTTCGGAAACAAAACAAAACGCGGATCGGGACAAAACCAGAGGATGGGCAGATCTTCGCCATACCAGGGAAAAATACCGCTGCGGTACGCAAGCAGTAAACGTTCGGGCGAAAGATCGCCGCCCACGGCCAGCAAACCTTCTTCATCCGCCAAATCGTAAGGCGGAAAACCAAGTTTTTTCGGATGCAGCAGTACCGGCATATCCGTTATTTGTAAAGCGGGTTCGGCATGTCTTCGTCTAACCACTGCCGCGCCTCAACATCCGAGGGAAAATGTACATTGCGGCGGCGCGTGTAACGGGTGGCCGATGCAATGTGTTTCGCCTGTTTCATCGCGTGGGCGTGCGCGCCGCTGCGCATGAACGTGTACATGGCTTCGTCTGATTCCCAGGCCGAAAGCGAATTAAAAACCGTGAAGCCTTTCGGAAACACCTTGTACTTTTTTAATCCCGGCGCGGTGGCTAATTGTAGCCGGATCTGTTTCACCAACCGGAAGAAACGAAAAATATGCCGGATGCTGCGCAAACGGATTTCGGTAACCGAAACGGTGTGATATACTTCAGGTTGCATGTGCAAGGGCGTTGTACTGTTTCATATCCGAATCGCTGAAGGCGACGAGGATTACTTTTTCGGGAAGCGCATTGTTTTCAAGGAAAGCAGCTATCGTTTGCAATGCGATTTGCGTGGCCTGCCGGAACGGAAAACGATATGCCCCCGTGCTGATGGCCGGAAATGCAATGGTTTTGCAGTTGTTTTCCAGCGCAAGCTGCAGGCTGTTTGCGTAACACTGCCGTAACAGATTCGCTTCGTTTTTGTCGCCGCCGTACCACACCGGACCAACGGCGTGAATGATAAACTTTGCAGGCAGATTAAACCCGGCGGTAATTTTTGCGTTCCCGGTTTCGCAGCCGCGTAGCCGTCGGCAGGCTTCCAGCAGTTCGGGACCGGCCGCGCGGTGTATGGCACCATCCACACCGCCACCGCCCATCAGCGAATTGTTGGCTGCGTTAACAATGGCTTCAACGGCAAGCGTGGTGATGTCGGCTTTGATGATTTCAATGCGCGGATTCATGGGGCAAAGATCGTGAATTGACGCGGATCATCCCCTATTCTGTTTGCGGCGTTTTGTTTTCTCCCCGCGTTTTGGTAACTCGCAGCATGAAACCAACGCTACTTCTTCTTCACGGCGCGCTCGGTTCATGTGTGCAGTTTGATGCGCTTGCTGCTCCGCTGGCTGCGCATTACGATGTACACGTGTTCGATTTTCGCGGCCACGGCGCATCCGCTCTTCCCGAAAAACTGACGATACACACGCTCACCGCACAGCTCGACAACTGGATAACAGAACACCTGCCGCACAACGAACCGGTTGCTGTTTTTGGTTACAGCATGGGCGGCTACGTGGCGCTGCTGCTGGCCCTCGAAAAGCCGCAGCTGTTTAACCGCATCACCACACTCGGCACCAAACTGCACTGGTCGCCCGAAATTGCTGCCGGTGAACTCAAAATGATTGATCCCGAAAAAATAGAACAGAAAGTACCCGCCTTCGCCGCCGAACTCGCCGCCCGTCATGGCGCCGATAAATGGAAAGCACTGCTGCAGCAAACCGCAGGACTGATGACCGATCTCGGTGCAAACAATTATTTAAATACGAATGCATTACAAAATATGCAGGTTCCCGTAAAACTCATGCTCGGCGATCGCGATAAAATGGTAACGTTGGATGAAACGTTGAATGCTTACAAAGCCATTCCCGGTGCGGCTTTTAGCGTATTGCCGGAGACGCTACATCCTTTGGAGAAAGTGGATGTACAACGATTAGTTTTTGAATTGGTTTAAAACAGTTCTTTTTACAAAACCGGGGTCTGTTTAAAGTAGTCCGTTTACCAGTGGCAGTGGCAGGGGGCAGTGGCAGTCTTTCCACGATCTTCACCATCCATTTATAAAAGCAGCTTTGCTGCTTTTATAAATGCACGAAACAGGAACATGAAATGAAAAATGATCCGACTGCCACTGCCCCCTGCCACTGCCACTAATTCCTAAATCATTTTTTATTCTTTCATCTCCTTCATCCAACCATCCAACAATTTATCATCACTGCTTAAGCACCCGGTAACGCGGTATTTTGATTTTTGGATGACAATGGACGTTGCCGCATCTTCTTTCACCACAGCCCAGGGGAAACGGCCGCTGGAATGGATAAAATAGACATGATCATTTTCTGCGACCAGGAAACCGGTGTGGTTATCCAATCCCAGCACGTACAGCTGGCTGCCTTTCGCTTTTACGTTGGTGATAAACGTATCCATATCCACGCCGCTGTAACGGGTAATGCTGCTTTCCTGCACCAATGCTTTAATCATCTGCTCCGAAGCCATCTGCGCATACGTTTCGCGTTTTACGGGTACGCCGATGTCGCGCAGCAGCGTGGTTACAAAATATCCGCACGCTATGCTTCCCTTTCCGGGAACCTGCGTGGTGCCGTTAAAATTCCAGCGCGTGCCTTCCCAGAACGGGAATAATTCATCGCTGATGCTTTTGCGCAGCAGCAGCGCGGCCTGTTTTTTGTCACCGGAAATTTGAATTTTATGGCGGAGCTCCTGCAACTCCGTCAGCGTTTTTGTATAACGGTCGGATGTGTAATAAAAGTAATGGTATCCCGGCAGGGCCGACCGGTACGGCGTAAGCAGCACAATGCCGTAAAACGCAACTGCGCCCAGCGAAACCCATTTCAGCAGGCGCAAAAAACGGAGCAGTGTTTCTTTCATACCCGAATGTAAACCGGTCGGTTCAAACACACATACCCGATTGAACAGGTGCTGCGCCCGGGCGGATAAGTGTCTGGTTCTTTGGGGTTGGTTTACCAGCGCAGTACATACGCGCCCTTTGTTTTTACATCGTGTATGGGAATTTTTTCGCGGTTGCACACATCCGTCCACCACGCGCTGCGTTTACGGCTTACGGTTCCGTCCAGTACCACGCATTGCGGCTTGTAATGTTTCAGCACCTGCTCCGGTTTCAGGCGGCACGATTTGTTGACGAGCAGCAGATCAATTGCGGGTGGTGAAACGGAATCGGGCAGAAACAATTCGCTTTGTGCAAGTACCAGCGTTTTATTACCGAACTGCATCCAGTTGCGGATGCGGTGAATGAGCGGCGTGCGCAGCACACTGTCTGACACAAGTGCGTATTGCTCGCTGCCGGTTACACCACAATTTTGCAGGTGCGGTTCGATGTGAAATTCGGCGAGGTTTTCCTGGTTGTAAAATGTACTGTCGCCGAGCAGCACGGCATTGGTACCGCTGATAAACCCGATACCGGAAGCCTGCTTGAGGCTGTACACCAGCAATTCGCGCCGCGCCGATTCGCCGTGCTGCTGAACCAGCAACAGCAGCAGCAACGCAATTCCGGAAACCCCGGCAAGCTGCAGCCAGCGCAGGTGTTTGCGGATCCAGAATAAAAACAGTCCGCCCGCAAACGTGTACAGCAAAAACAACTGCAGCAACCCGATGCGCGTGGTGTGAATAACTGCACCCGGCAATGTTTCTGTAAGCCGCACACTGCCGTTGAGCAGGAATAACGTGCCTTTCAGCACCGCCACAATGCAATCGGAAAGATATGGCACCGCGGCAAACAGCAGCAACAGCATACCGGCATACATCACCACCGTGGAAAGCGGAATCACCACGAGGTTCGCCAGCAGAAAGTACACCGGGAACTGCTGGAAATAATAAAACCCGAGCGGAAACGTGGCCAGCTGTGCCGCCAGCGAAACCGAGGTAAGTCCCCACACCTGCCGCATGAGCCAGTTGCCCGGTTCGTAGCGTTCGCTTATAAACGGTTCGATGAGGACAATGCCTGCAACAGCCGTGTATGAAAGCTGGAAACCCACGTCAAACAGCAGATTGGGATCGACCAGCAGCAGCACGATGGCCGATGCTGCAAGTGTATTGAGAATGTGCGGCCGCTGCCGCATGCACGAACCGCCTACCACAAAACTGAGCATGGCCGCCGAACGCAGCACCGAGGGCGACATGCCCGTGAGCAGCGCATACATCCACAAAATGGCAATGAGTAAAACCGCTTTGATGTACAGCCCGTTTTTAAAACGGAGCATAAAGCCAAGCATCGCATTAAAAATGAGGTAAATGATGGCCACGTGCAGGCCCGAAACCGAAAGCACATGCAGCGTTCCCGACGCCGCGTAGGCATGCATAAGGCCGGGATCAATGTGATCATCGTCGCCGAGCACGAGTGCGGCCACCACCCCGTAATCGGTGCCACTGAGTCCCGCGCGCTGCAGCACGCCCAGCAGGTACGTGCGCCAGGCAATGGCTTTGTTTTTGAGCAGGTTGCCGCTGCTGTTTATCGCCGTTACCGACCACGAAAGTGAATCGGCATACAGTTGGTGTGTGATGCCGTGAATCGCCAGGTATTTGCGGTAATCAAATTCATCCGGATTCATCGGGCCGTTTACGGGCTGCAGGTTACCGTGTACGAGCAGCGTTTGTCCGTAAGCCGGCAGCGGCCGCGAACTGTTGCCGAGGTAACAAAGCAGTTTTCCAGAAACGGCGCGCCATTGTCCTTGCTGCTGCATTGCTTTTACCTGTACAATGGTTTTAATGCTGCGTGTTTTCGGAACGGGCATTTCATCTACCTGCACCAGCAGGGCCGTTTCGCCTGCTGCATAATGCGTAAAATGCGATGCGTGATTTTGAGGAATGGAAAGCGACGACCATGCAAAACCAAAAACGAGGAATGCGGCATACACCGGCACGCCTTCAATACCGGGATGACGAAGCGTAAGCATGGGGCGGCGCAGCGTAGCGATGAGCATTACCGCACAGGCTCCCAGGAGTACGAGCACGGCCCACAGCGGCAATACGACTCCGGTAACTGCAGCACTTAAAATACCCGCTATAAGGGGTAACAGTAAACGCAGTAAAGGAGCACGGTGAAATACAAACATACGCGCTGCACGGGCTTGTTTTCAAAGCTAACCGGGAGCAACGTTAATCGGAAGAAATAAGAATCAATGGCAGAAATTGTGAATGTCCTGCTTCTTAGTTGGGGTTATCCAAAAGCTATTGAAAAAACAAGCTTAAAGCCGGTTGCAATTATTTACAAATGGCTTATGGATGTCGTGCTTTTTGCCGCTTTTTTACCCGGCGATACTGGCCCCGGTAAAGGCGCCGGTTTCGTCCACATCAACCACAATGTGATGGCCCCAGAACATATCGTTGTCGTCCAGGAACAGTTGAAAACTGCTGCCGGCAAAAAGCAAAATTTCAGAAACGGTAAGCCCGGCTTTGAATTCACTTTTCGTGAGCGGTTTTTCGTCTTCATCAATCCACTCTTCGTTTTTCAGATCGAGCAGTTCAGCGGCGGCGTAATCTTTCAGCTTTTCCATGTTGCTGCCCAGCCAGGTTTCGGTGTGTTGTGCAAGCACGAGGGCCGCTGCTTTTTCCGTTTCCGGGAAGTCGCACACGCTGAGCCCGATGGCTGATTCACCGAGTGTAAAGGTGGTTTCAAAAACGTCGTTTTCGGTATTGTACTGGAACTGTTCGCTGGTAATTGCCATAGCCGGATGTGTATTTTCAGGCTAAATGTAACATCCTTTTCCGAAATAGCGAACGCAACCGGATATTAAAAACAGCAGGCTGCAACGTGTTGATAAATGCGGGAAAGCAGCGGAGCGGGCGCGCCGGTTTCAGCCGTAAATTTGCCTACATTTCGGAACAGGAATAGTACAGTTTTCAGCGGACTTCAGCGTGTCAGAAATCATCAACGATAAAAAGGTTTTTTCCCTGCATGAACTCACCACGAGCATTCAGCGGGTGATTGCTGAACGCGCCAACCAGTCGTACTGGGTGAAAGCCGAGATGAACAAACTGAACGTGTACAAACATTCCGGCCATTGTTATCCTGAGCTGGTTGAAAAACGCGACGGGGTTATTGTTGCCGAAATGCGGGCCATCCTCTGGCGCACCGATTACAAGCGCATCAATGAGCAGTTTATGTCGCTGCTGAAACAGCCGCTGCAGGACGGTATAACCATCCTGTTCTGTGCCCGCGTGAAGTTTGACCCGGTGCGCGGACTGAACCTGCACATCAGCGATATTGACCCGGTTTTTTCGCTCGGCGAACTTGAAAAAGAACGCCAGGCCTGCATCACCCGGCTGAAAGCGGAAGGCCTTTTCGACCGCAATAAACAGCTGCCCTTCCCGCTCCTGCCCCAGCGCATCGCCATTATTTCGGTGGAAACGAGTAAGGGGTTTGCCGATTTTACAAAAGTCATTGGTAAAAACGAATGGGGTTATGCGTTTTTCCGGATGCTGTTTCCCGCGCTGCTCCAGGGCGACAAATCCGTTCCGTCCATTATTGCACAGCTGGAAAATATCCGCAAAGTGCAGCACCATTTTGATGTGGTGGCCATTATCCGCGGGGGCGGCGGTGAAGTAGGACTTACGTCGTACGACAATTATGAACTGTGCAAAGCCATTGCCACGTTTCCGTTGCCGGTACTCACGGGCATCGGGCATGCCACCAACCTTACGGTGAGTGAAATGGTTTCATACCGCAATGCCATTACGCCGAGCGAACTGGCCATGTTCCTGCTTCAGCATTTTCATGATTTTGCAGTGCCTGTGCAACGCGGCGAAGAAAAAATAATTGCGCATGCCCGCCAGTTACTCCAGGAAGAAAACAAGGCGTTCGGTCACCTCGTCCGTATTATGCGATCTGTTACTGAAAATCACCTGCTGCAGCATAAAAACGATTTAAAACAATACTCGCAGGATGTGGTGCGCGAAGCCCGCTACCTGCTCCGCCGCAGCCGCGAACAGCAGGAGCTGATCAGGCAGACCATCAGCAAACGCGCAGTGGTGGTGCTGCAACAGAAAAAACAGGAACTCGGCCGGCAGGCAGTGTCGCTGGAAAAAGAAACACAGCTTTTGCTGCGCAACATCAAATCGAAATTAGAAACCACCGAAAACACAGTGCGCCTGCTCAGTCCGCAGAACATTTTAAAACGCGGATACAGCCTTACCTTTTTCGAAGGCAAAGCGCTGAAATCAGCAACCGTACTGAAACCGGGCGATGAAATAATCACGATGCTGGAAGACGGTTCCGTTACCAGCAAAATTATCCGAACCGATACCGACAACACACATGACTAAGAAAATAAGTTATACCGAAGCCTTTGAAGAACTGCAGCAATTAGTTGAAGAAATTGAATCGGGCGAAATTTCCGTGGACGAACTTTCTGAAAAAGTAAAACGCGCTACGGAGCTGATCAAAATCTGCAAAACCAAACTTACTTCTACGGAAGAGGATGTAAATAAAATTCTGAAGGAACTGGAAAGTGCTTCGGATGATAATGCGGAGTAAAATCTAATCCAGCACCTCGCAGCAAAACCCTTCCCCGCGCACCGTTTCGCTGATTGCGGCAACATCAACCGTTACGCTTTCAGCCCGCAGAATACGGTCGCAGTCGTCCAGGTCAAAATGCAGCTCACAATCCGGGAAACGGGCACGAAGCAGTACAAGCAGTTGCACAGCATGCGCCTGTTCCGTTACATTGGTCCGGAAAATTTCAACCATGATAACGTGTTATTAAACAGCTGCGGCCGTGGTGCCTTTTAATTTTTTGTGGTAATACACATACGAAACTACACCAACCACCAGCGGAAGCAAAGCCGGTACCCACTGTGCAAACGGTGTTCCCACAGCAATCATGGAATAAATGGCGCCGATGAGATCGAACATCAATCCGGCATACGCCCACTCGCGCACGCGCGGAAACCCGGGAATGAACAGCGCAATAACCCCGAGCGCTTTGGCCACGCCGATAAACGGGATGAAATAAACCGGGTACCCCAGTCCGCCGTGCATGCCTTCTACCGCCATCGGCATCACGATAATATCCGGAATGGCGGAACCCAGCATAAAAAAGGCAAACAGCCCGGTAGCAATCCAGTAAATGATTCTGATCGTTTTCATTGGTGTGATTTTTTAAATATGCTTTTTTGAATTTTATTTTGCTCCCGGCTCATAATTCAGCAGCCAGTTATTGCCGTAGCGGTCGGTAAGTCCGCCGAGCAGCGCGCCCCAGAACGTTTTTTCAACCGGGTGTGTTGCAGTTCCGTTTTCCGAAAGCCGTGTGTAACAGGTACGGAGTTCATCTTCGCTGCTGCAAACCAGGCACAGTGAAACCGTATTGCCCCGCTGCAGGCCGGTTTCGCTTACCATGTCAGAACCCATCAGCAGCAGTGTACCGTTTTTTAGCGTAGCATGCAGGATGCAGTCTTTCATTTTTGCGGGCATTTTTGCTGCCAGGGGCGATTCACCGATGGTTTGCAACTGAACTGTGCCGCCGATGCATTGCTGGTAAAATGTCATTGCTTCACGGCAGTTGCCGCTGAAGGTGAGGTACGCATAAATGTTCATTTTCCTTTTTTGGGTTTGCTGCGTTTTTTGTTTTCGGCGAGCATGTGTTTCACAATCCGGCGAATGAGCGCCATGGGCAGTGGCTTGTCAAGCGGAAACTGGATGGTGCCTTTGCTTGTTTTGTACGCCGCAAAATCCGCGATAAAATCAGGATGATTTACCGGCGCCGGATAAATGGAAATGTGTTTTTTGTAAGCGCCCACAAAAACAATGTAGTTGTCATTCAGCATAAATGCCGGGATGCCGTAACTGATTTTTTCTTCGCAGGCCGGTGCTGCTTTTTTGATCACCACACGGATCTGTTCAAACAGGGCCTGTGTTGGTTCCGGGAAGGCAAGCAGATACTTGCCCACGCCTGCAGGTTTTGTTGTTTTCATCGGAATATGATTTTAAAAATCTGCGCTTACGCGTTCTTCAGCGCCCCGATATCAAATTTGCGCATGCTCATAAATGCCTTCATCACACGATCACGGGTTTCCGGGTTGTTCATCAGTTCACCCAGCATAGCCGGAACAATCTGCCACGAGAGGCCGAATTTATCCACCAGCCAGCCGCACATACTTTCTTTGCCGCCCTCGGTGAGTTTGTTCCAGTAGTAATCAATTTCCTCCTGCGTATCGCAACTCACCGAAAGTGAAAAAGCTTCGGTCAGTTTATACATCGGGCCTCCGTTCATGGCCAGCAATTGCTGCCCCTCCAGCTCAAATGAAGTAACCAGCGGGTTGCTGCTGATAACGCGCGAATTTTTAAACACAGTGGTATAAAATGCGGCTGCTTCTGCGGCATTATTATCAAACCATAAAAACGGCGTGATTTTCGGAATGGCCATGCGGATTTGTTTTACGTTTAAATGGTCTCGGTGTATTTCTTAAAATTATCCAGGATGGCCTGCCACCCGCCGCGCTGCATTTCAACCGGGTTTTCGGTTTCGGCATCAAAGGTTTCGGTAACAAGCGTTGCATCACCCGCTGTTTCAAAGCTGATTTCAACTTTACGACCATCGGACAGGCCGTATGCAATTTTTTTATGGGTTTCCACTGCGCTGTAAATGCCTTCAAAATCAAACCCTTCGCTGCCATCGCGGGCTTCCATGCGGGTCATAAATTTACCTCCTGCACGCAGGTCGTTTTCGGCACGCGGCGCGCACCAGTCGGGTGATGCAAAACACCAGTTGGTAATATGTTCCGGTGCTGTCCACGACTGCCATACTTTTTCGAGGGGTGCATTAACCGTTGCGGTTACAGTGATTGAGATGAATGTGTTTTCCATGACGTGTATCGTATTTGTGTGGATAACTGATTTGATTTATTGACCCTGCAAAGATGCAACGTCTTTTCAAAATACACGATGTGTAAAAACGACATTCAAAGGGGTTGTTTACGACAACTTCCTTGCCTACCTTCGTCGCATGAAAACCGTAAGCATTTTAGTGCCCGAATCATCCGTCATGCAGGCCATTGCCGATCCGCAATATCTTTTTTCAGCGGTGAACCAGTTTCTCACCATTTCCGGCCGGCAGCCGCTTTTTAAGGTGCAGCTGGTGGGTGCTACGCCCGAGGTAAAACTGAACGGCGGTATTTTCTCTGTGCATCCGGATAAACAGTTGGATGAAGTAAAACAAACCGATCTTGTTTTTATTCCCGCCCTTTTTGGTGATATGCAGCAGGCCATTGCACAGAACCAGGCGCTGCTGCCGTGGATTAACGAACAATACGCGCGCGGTGCGGAAGTGGCTTCGCTGTGTGTGGGTGCGTTTCTGCTGGCTTCCACGGGTTTGCTCGATGGCAAAAAATGTTCGACACACTGGGGCTTTCAGCAGGAATTCCGCAGCCTGTTTCCGAAAGTAGAAGTAATGGACGGCAGCATCATCACCGAAGAACACCGCATCTACTCCAGCGGCGGGGCCAACTCGTACTGGAATCTTTTACTGCATCTCGTCGAAAAATACACCGACCGCGAAACGGCCATTCTCGCATCAAAATATTTTGCCATTGATATTGATCGCGACAGCCAGTCCGCCTTCGCCATGTTCCAGGGACAGAAAGGGCACAACGACGAGGCGGTGAAAAAGGTGCAGGATTTTATCGAAAAAAACATCCACGAAAAAATGACCGTGGACGAACTCGCCGCACTGGCCGGGGTTGCGCGCCGCAGTTTCGAGCGCCGGTTCAAACAGGTAACGAACAACTCCGTGCTCGAATACATCCAGCGCGTGAAAATAGAAGCCGCCAAACGCAGTTTCGAAACCAGCCGCAAAAACATCAACGAAGTGATGTACGCTGTAGGCTACACCGACACCAAAGCCTTCCGCACGATTTTTAAGAAGATTACGGGGCTTACGCCGGTGGAGTACCGGAACAAGTATAATAAGATGATCGTTCCAACGGCTGACGCCGTGTGATCGTGAATAGTGGCAGTAGGCAGTGGCAGTTGGCAGTCGGATTTACTGCCACTGCTAACTGCCACTGCCACTAATTATACGAAGTTTACTATTAATGGATCTTACAAACAAGCCTGCATCGTATTCAAAAGCAAACTCGCAATCGTCATCGGACCAACACCGCCGGGAACGGGCGTGATGTAACTGCATTTCGGTGCTACTTCATCAAACTTCACATCGCCTTTTAAGCGCCAGCCCGATTTGGTTCCGGGAGCGTCAACGCGGGTGGTGCCTACATCTATTACAACGGCGCCTTCTTTTACCATATCAGCGGTTACAAATTCCGGTTTGCCGATGGCGGCGATGATGATGTCGGCCTGCAGAACAATTTCTTTCAGGTTTTTTGTACGGCTGTGCGTGAGGGTAACGGTGCAGTTGCCGGGGTTGCTGTTTCGCGCCAGCAGCACACTTACGGGCGAACCCACAATGTTGCTGCGGCCGATGACCACGGCGTGTTTGCCGGCTGTTTCAATATTGTAACGGCGCAGCAGTTCCACGATGCCGGCCGGGGTGGCGGGCAGGTAACACGGCAGGTTCAGCATCATGCGGCCCACGTTTACCGGGTGAAATCCATCCACATCCTTTTTCGGATCAATGGCTTCAGTCACGCGCTGTTCACTGATGTGTTTGGGTAAGGGAAGCTGCACAATAAAACCATCCACCTGCACATCGTTATTCAGTTTGCGCACCACATCCAGCAGTTCCGCTTCCGAAACCGATTCATCGAGGCGTATGAGTGTAGAACCGTAACCGATATTTTCGCAGGCTTTTACTTTTGCATTGACGTAAGTAACACTGCCGCCGTCGTTGCCCACCAGCACAGCGGCCAGGTGCGGCGCGCGTTTTCCGGCGGCTTTTAATTTCAAAACAGCCTCTGCCAGCTCTTCCTGGATCTGCAGCGATACTTTTTTTCCGTCAATTAATTCCATATCTTTTTTATTCAAAATCCTACACGTCAGTTCGAGCGGCGGAGGGCAGAATTGTTCCTTTATTTAAAAAATCCTACACGTCAGTTCGAGCGGCAGTCGAGAACAGTGTGTAACGTTACTTTAGTCATTGGAAAAACAGACTGTATAAAACCTGTTCTCGACTGTCGCTCGAACTGACGGTGATGCGTTGCAAAATCAGATGGGCTTTAAATCAAAGTCCGTCTGAGCCTGTCTGCCCGTGCGCTGTTCGTGCGTATGCAGGCAGGCGGAACCGAAGACGACGTGGACCAGTTATTTCCCCATCTTCGGCATACTCCGCATCAGTTTCGCCATCTGCCCTTTGTCGTTCATCATCCGCATCATTTTGCGCATGTCTTCAAACTGTTTCAGCAGGCGGTTCACTTCCTGTATGCTGCTTCCACTTCCTTTGGCAATGCGTTCGCGGCGGCTGCCGTTAATCACGTCCGGGTTGCTGCGTTCTTCTTTGGTCATTGATTGAATAATCGCTTCAATGCCTTTGAATGCGTCGTCGTCAATGTCAATGTCTTTTATCGCTTTGCCAACGCCGGGAATCATGCCCATGAGGTCTTTGATGTTCCCCATTTTTTTGATCTGCTGCAGCTGGTTCAGGAAGTCGTCGAAATCAAATTTGTCCTTGCGGATTTTATCGCGGAGCTTCTTGGCTTCTTCTTCGTTGAATTGTTCCTGGGCACGTTCAACAAGTGTTACCACGTCGCCCATGCCGAGAATACGGTCGGCCATACGTTCGGGGTAAAACACATCGAGCGCATCCATTTTCTCGCCGGTACCTACAAACTTGATCGGTTTGTTCACTACCGAACGGATGGAAAGCGCAGCACCGCCGCGGGTATCACCATCAAGTTTGGTCAGGATCACCCCGTCGAAATCGAGGCGGTCGTTAAACGCTTTCGCGGTGTTTACCGCATCCTGGCCGGTCATGGAATCGACCACGAACAGGATTTCGTCCGGATCAACGGCTTTTTTCACGGCCGCGATTTCGGTCATCATCACCTCGTCAATCGCAAGGCGACCGGCGGTGTCAATAATCACCACGCTGTGGCCATCCTGTTTCGCTTTCGCAATCGCTTTTTTCGCGATGTCAACCGGGTTTTTGTTTTCCGGTTCGGCATATACTTCCACGCCGATCTGCTCGCCGAGCACTTTCAGCTGGTCAATCGCAGCGGGACGGTAAACGTCGCCAGCCACCAGCAGCGGATTTTTTCCTTTTTTGGTTTTCAGGTAATTCGCCAGTTTGCCCGAGAACGTGGTTTTACCCGAACCCTGCAAACCAGACATCAGGATGATGGTCGGGTTGCCGCCGAGTTTGATATCCACTTTCTCGCCACCCATCAGGTTCACGAGTTCGTCGTGCGTAAGTTTGATGAGCAACTGTCCCGGCGAAATGGAGGTAAGTACATTCGCCCCCATCGCCTTTTGTTTCACCGTATCGGTAAACTCCTTGGCCGTTTTAAAGTTCACGTCGGCATCAAGCAGCGCCTTGCGTACTTCTTTTAATGTTTCGGCCACGTTGATCTCGGTAATCTTGCCGTGGCCCTTTAAAACTTTAAACGCTCTGTCGAGCTTATCACTTAGATTTTCGAACATGATTGGTGATGCTGAAATTAGGAGGGCAAATGTACGATTTTTTGAGGTTTATGAATGTTTCCGGCAGTGATATTTAAACCGCCCGAAATCCATTCCGGGCAGGTTATTGATCTGCCCAACCCTTCAACACATTTCCGCCCCGCATACACCCCCATTCCCCGCGCATTTCCTACATTTGCGCACACACCCGAAATCATGAAAAAAACATTCGCCCTCCTCCTGCTCCTCGCCGTTACGTTCAGCATAACCGCGCAGGATAAAAAACCGATCACCCACGAAGACATGTGGCTGCTGAAACGCGTGGGCGCACCCGCCATCAGCCCCGACGGCAAGTGGACCATTTTTTCGGTGGTAGATCCGGCTTACGATGAAAAGGAACAGGTGAACGACATCTGGATTGCCGCCACCGACGGCAGCAGCGACCCGCGCCGCCTCACCGCCACCAAAGCCGGCGAAAGTGGTTATGCGTGGAGTCCCGATGGCAAATACATCGCCTTTACCGCCCGCCGCGACGGCGAAGAAGAATCGCAGGTGTACCTGCTGAACATCAAAGACGGCGGCGAAGCGCAGAAACTCACCAGCCTGAGCACCGGCGCTTCCGGCCCGAAATGGAGCCCCGACAGCAAAATGATTTTGTTCACCAGCAGCGTTTTCCCGAATTGTTACGAAGACTCGCTGAACAAAAAGAAAATCGACGAAAAAAAGAAACAGAAATACAAAGCGCGGGTGTACACCTCCTTCCCTATCCAGGAATGGGATCACTGGCTGGATGAAAAACAAAGCCATCCGTTTGTGCAGGCCATCGCGCCCGGCAGCAAAGCCCGCGACCTGTTTACCGATGTAGCCATGAGCCGTCAGGAAGGATTCGGTTATTCGGCCGCGATCTGGAGCGCCGATTCGAAAGAAATTATTTTCAGTGCCTCCACCGATCTGCATAAACTGGCGTATCGGTTTAACACCACCGACCTGTACAAAGTAGCCGTAAGCGGAGGTGATGCCACAAAACTCACCAACGATAAAAACGAATACAACAACCCGGTGCTGAGTCCGGACGGGAAATACCTGTTTTGCTACACCAACCCGGCCAATGCGTACAATGTGTACAGCCTGAACCGCCTGTGCCGTTTCGACTGGCCTTCGATGCAGAACCGCAAAGTGATCAGCGATAAATTAGACCGCCCGATCAACATGTTTTTTGTACGCGGCACCACGGTGTACATGAGTGTAGAAGACCAGGGCCGCGACCGCATCATGACGTTACCGGTAAACGGCGGAACTCCGGTTGCGTTTGACAAAACCGGTTTCGGAAGTTACACCACAATGAGTGCATCGGAAAAAGGCCCGCTCGTGTATGTGGCCAGTTTCGAATCGGCCATGGCGCCTCCTGAAATTGTGCGCATCAATGCCAACGGCACACACACGGCGATCACAAAATTTAATGCGGAGAAACTCGCCAAGATGGATCTTCAGCCGGTGGAAACCATCTGGTTCAAATCAAGCGCGGGAAAAAACATCCGCAGCCTGCTCGTAAAACCCGCCGGTTTTGATGCGAACAAAAAGTACCCGCTCTTTGTGGTGATGCACGGCGGACCAGCCGGTGCGTGGAAAGAAGCCTGGACCTACCGCTGGAATTACCACCTGCTGGCCAAACCCGGCTATGTGCTGCTGATGACCGATTACACGGGCTCCACCGGCTACGGCGAAAAATTTGCGCAGGACATCATCAACGATCCGTTTAAAGGTCCGGCCACCGAAATTAACGAAGCCGCCGAAGATGCGATCAAACGGTTTTCATTTATTGACGGAACAAAACAGGCTGCAGGCGGGGGCAGTTACGGCGGCCACTTAGCCAACTGGATGGAAGGCACTACCACGCATTACAAATGCCTCATCTCACACGCCGGTGCGGTGAACTCTGTTTCGCAGTGGGGAACGAGCGACGGCATCTACCACCGCGAAGTAATGAACGGCGGCGTGCCGTGGGAAAACAACAAGGTGTGGAAAGAGCAAAATCCATTTAATTACGCGGCCAATTTTAAAACACCGATGCTGGTAACCGTAGGCGAAATGGATTTCCGTGTGCCGTACAATAACTCCATCGAAAACTGGCACATCCTGCAACGCCAGCAGGTACCGGGCAAACTGATTATTTTCCCGGAAGAAAACCACTGGATTAACAAAGCCGAAAACAGCAGATTCTTTTACAAGGAAGTGCATGCCTGGCTGGAGAAGTATTTGAAGTAGATGCAGGAAAGTACTGTTACATTCATCAACCGCAATGTAGCAAACGCACTTCCCTCGCACCGCAAAGTCAGGCGCAAAGTAACGCAAAGACTTTGCGAAACATTGCGCAAAACTTAGTGTTACTTAGCGGTAAAAAATTAAAGGATCTTACATCTTCTCCGGCACAGCAATCCCCAGCAATGCCATCGCTTTGCGGATGATCTCCCCTGTTGAGTCGGCGAGCTGCAGACGGAAGGCTTTCATTACTGGGTCTGTTTCCTGGATCACCGGCGGCGTATCGTGGTACCACGAATTATACGTCTTCGCAAGGTCATACACATAACCGGCAACCGGCGACGGACTGTATGTTGCGGCGGCTTCTTCTACCACTGCTTCAAAACCGCTGATGAGTTTCAGCAGCGCTTTGTCTTTTTCATGCAAAGCCAGGTTGTACGTTGCTTCCGAAATTGCGCCCCCGCTGCCGATTTTGTGTAGCATCTGCCGCGTACGTGCATACGCATACTGGATAAACGGACCGGTATCGCCTTCGAGGCGCACACTTTCGGCCGGGTTAAACAGCATGGTCTTTTTCGGATCCACTTTAAGCATAAAATACTTCAAAGCTGCGCTGCCCACGGTATGATACAAATTGCTCTTTTCTTCTTCGGTCATGTCGTCAATCAGCCCTTTTTCCTGGGCCATTGCCGCCGCCGATTTGGTGATGTCGCGCAACAACTCATCTGCATCCACTACGGTTCCTTCCCGCGACTTCATCTTGCCGTTTGGCAGTTCCACCATGCCATACGAAAGGTGATACAATCCCTCCGACCAGTCGTATCCGAGGCGCTTCAATGCTATTTTCAGCACCTTAAAGTGGTGGTCCTGTTCGTTGCCTACTACGTAAATGTGTTTCTTAAACGGGAACTCTTTGTACCGTTCCAGCGCAGTTCCAAGATCCTGGGTCATGTACACCGAGGTGCCGTCGCTGCGCAGCAATACCTTCGGTTCCAGTTTGTCGGCTGTAAGATCGAGCACCACGGCGCCGTCGTCGCGTTTGGTGAGTGTACCGTCGGCCAGTCCTTTTTCTACAATGTTTTTGCCCAGCAGGTATGTTTCCGATTCGTAGTACATTTTATCGAAACGAACGCCGAGGTTTTTATAGGTAATGGCAAAACCATCGTACACCCAGCCGTTCATTTTCTTCCACAGCGCAATGGTTTCTGCATCGCCGGCTTCCCATTTCCGCAGCATTTCCTGTGCTTCCCGGGTAATGGCGCATTTGTTCTGGGCAATTTCTTTAATGGCCGAACCATTATCGCTGAGCGCGTTTTCGGCTTTCACCAGGGTTTTCAGCAGTTTCAGTTGCTCCTGCTGCGCGGGAGTTGGTTTTTCCTGCTTTTCGATAAACTTACTCAGTTCTTTATTACTGAGCGCTTTTTTATCCTGCGGCACATATACTTTACCTTCTTTCGCAGCTTTGGCCACTTTTTCCGCTTCTTCTTTCTCCGCTTCTTCAAAAAGCGCAGCGAATGCTTCAAAAATTTTGTTCTTATCCACGTGCGCCGCTTCCTGTTCCACTTTGTCGGTGAGCGGTTGGCGCTTTGCTAACAATGCCTTCAGTTCCACCTGCTGGCGTTCGGTGAAAAACTCAAGCCCGTTACCCACATACAATTCCTCCAGCACCGGTTTCAGCTGTTTCGAAAGCTCGTCATTAAACACCACATAATATTTTCCGACGAGGTGATCGCCCTTTGTACCTTTTGTTTCCGGTGTTTCACCGTTCCCGAATTTGAGCCAGGCTACCATACTTTTGCAGATGTGAATGCCCCGGTCGTTTACCAGGTTCACCATCAATACGCGGTTGCCGTTTGCTTTCAGTATGTTGCTTACCGCAAAGCCAAGCAGGTTGTTCCGCACGTGCCCGAGGTGCAACGGTTTGTTGGTGTTGGGCGAACTGTATTCCACTATAACGAGTGGTGCATCTGCCGCCGCTTCGCGTATGCCGTATTGCGGATTGGCTGCCACATGCTGCAGGCAGTCCATATAATAACGCTGCCCGATAACTAAGTTCAGGAAGCCTTTGACCACGTTATAACGCTCCACCAGTCCGCTTTCCTTTTGCAGGTATTCACCAATTGCATGGCCGGTTTCTTCAATGGATTTGCCCGAAAGCTTGGCATAAGGAAAGGTAACTAAGGTAATATCACCTTCAAAGTCGGGACTGGTTTGCTGTAAATTTACGCTCCCGGCATCAATGGTTTTACCGAAAAGCGCGTTAACCGCGTTCACTGCCTGCGCTGCAAGCAGCTCGTTAATGGACTGCATAATGTTAAATTTCTGTTAACCCGGTAAGCCCGGATTGGATTTTAGTTGATGATCTGGCTGATGACTTTCTGGATAATCTCAAAGGTATTTTCCGCCATCAGGTTCTCTTTATCAAGCGTCGGGTTCACTTCGCACACCTCGAAACAGCATACTTTTTCGTTCTGGATGAGGCGCACCAGCAGCGAACCGGCTTCTTTTTCGGTGATTCCGTTACGTACCGGCGTTCCGGTTCCTTTTGAAATGGACGAATCCATGCTGTCCACATCAAACGAAATGTAAATCAGGTTGCAGTGGTTCAGGTACGCCAGGGTGTCGCGGGCAATGCGTTCTACCCCGTTCCGTTTCACTTCGCCGGAGGTAAACATTTTCACATTGTGTTTCTTCAGCAGCGAAGTTTCTTCCGGTTCCACGTCGCGCACCGCTATATATACGAGGTCGCGGTACTGAATTTTGGGTGAAATGCCGCCCACCCGTTTAATGAGGTTCCACTGTTCAATGGTTTCTTTGTCCGGTTTGTTAACCCGGTTGGCAATGTTGTCTTCGCCGAGCGAAGCGGCCAGCGGCATGCCGTGCATGTTGCCCGAAGGCGTGGTGTAAGGCGAGTGCAGGTCGGCATGGGCATCTACCCAGATTACGCCGAGGCGCATTTTCGGATACATCATGCGTATGCCTGCAATGGTTCCGCCCGCGGTACTGTGGTCACCGGCAAGTACAAACGGGAAGGAATTGGCCTGCAGTGTTTTTTTCACTTCGGCGGCAACACGTTCGTACATGGTTTGTATGCCTTTGGCGCGCTTGGCGTAAAGGCTTCCGGGCGATTCGAAGAGCAGCTGGTTCTCGGTTTTCACCTCTACCGACTCAATGTTTTTGAACATATTGCTGCCATAATCGAGTGCGGCAACCTTAATGGCATCTGGTCCCATGCTGGCACCGCGGGTACCGGCCCCGATCTCGGAACGTACCTCGATAAATTTAACTTTCTTAAATGCTCTCATTTTTCCGGATATTTAACAATAACTTAAAAGTAAGTTATTTACATTTGCCACCGAACAACACAAGTAACTCACTTACTTTGGGCAAAACGATGGAAAACACTTACCAAAACCTCATTGAACAAACGTTCAACTTTCCGCAGGAAGGGTTTCACGTTATTGATAACGAACTGTATTTCAATGATATTCCGTTAATGGACATCATTAAGAAATACGGAACCCCTTTAAAAATTACGTACCTGCCTAAAATCGGATCGCAGATCCAGAAAGCAAAACGTTTATTCAACGTGGCCATGGCCAAGGTTGATTACAAAGGTACTTATACTTACTGTTACTGCACGAAAAGTTCGCATTTTTCCTTCATACTGGAAGAAGTACTGAAAAACGAGGTGCATCTCGAAACCTCTTCGGCTTTTGATATTCCGATTATCAAGGACCTGCACCGCCGCGGAAAAATTGGCAAAGAAAAGTACATCATCTGCAATGGGTACAAACGCAAAACCTACCAGCAGAATATCACCGAACTGCTCAACGAAGGCTTTTCGAACCTAATCCCCGTGCTCGACGGCAAGGGCGAGATTGAATACTATAACAAACACGCCCGGGTAGACAAAGTGAAATTAGGCATCCGCATTGCGTCGGAAGAAGAGCCGAATTTTCAGTTCTACACCTCGCGCCTCGGCATCCGCCACAAGGATATCAGCGATTTTTACCGCGAAAAAATACAGAGCAATCCGAAGTTTGAACTGAAGATGCTGCATTTTTTCATCAACACGGGTATCAAGGATACGATTTACTACTGGACCGAACTGGCCAAGGCGCTCAAAGTGTATTGGGAACTGAAACAGATCTGTCCCGAACTCGATTCGATAAACATCGGTGGCGGTATGCCTATCAAAACCTCGCTCGGTTTTGAGTACGATTACGAATACATGATTGAAGAAATCGTTTCGCAGATCAAAAACTTCTGCGATAACCACAACATTCCGGAACCGAATATTTTCACCGAGTTCGGATCGTTTACCGTAAGCGAAAGCGGTGCTGCACTGTATTCCGTGGTTGACCAGAAACTGCAGAACGACCGCGAACTGTGGTATATGATTGACAGTTCCTTCATCACCACCCTGCCCGATACCTGGGGCATCAATCAGCGCTTCATCCTGCTGGCGATTAACCACTGGGACCGGGAATACCAGCCGATCAACCTGGGCGGACTGACCTGCGACAGCATGGATTATTACAATACGGAAGCGCACGCCAACAACGTGTATCTGCCCCGTGTTTCACCGAATGAAAAAGAACCGCTTTACCTCGGCTTCTTCCATACCGGCGCGTACCAGGAATCGCTTGGCGGTTACGGTGGCATACAACACTGCCTCATCCCGGCTCCGAAGCATGTGCTTATTGATCGCGATGAAGACGGTGAAATAACTACACGCCTGTTTGCCAAAGAGCAGAGTTACAAATCCATGCTGAAAACATTGGGCTACTAAGCGTTTTGCAAGCTGCTGTATTGCCTGCGTTTATTTCAGGTTGAAAAGTGTCCGGACCCGTAATTTTGAAATCCGGATTTTATCTCTATCTTTCCAACCTTAATCGAACGAAAAAGGCCCTTTGTACGACCTGTTGCTCCGAATCGCAGGAACTGCAAACCAGAGAGAATTATTATGCAGCATTTCCGTATCAACGGTTTTATCGTAGCGCTGGCATTTGCCGGTTTACTGGGTCTGGATTCGTGCAGTTCTGATACCGGCAGCATTTCGGAAGGCGTAATTGAATACAAAGCCACCCCTGTTGATCCGGCCAGCACCATGGCTTCCATTGCGCCGTCGAAAATGACGGTTAAATTCAAAGACGATTATTCCAACGCCGAAATGGTAGCCGGACTGGGCATGGCTTCCATGTCGTTCATTTCCGATCCGAAAAAATCAGAGTTTACCTCCATGGTCAACCTCATCGGGCAGAAATACTACAGCGTGATGAAAATGGATGAAGTGATGAAAAACAATCACTTCCTGCCGGAATATGAAGTGGAGGAAACCAAGGAACGCAAACTGATTGCCGGTTACAATTGCACCAAAGCCATTATCCGTTTTAAAGACACGAGTAACAAACCCATTGAAGTGTGGTTCACCCGCGAAATTCATTTCAAAAATCCGAACTGGAGTAACGTCTATTACAAAGTGGATGGCGTACTGATGGATTACACACTTAAAAAATTCGGACTCGAACTGCACTTTGTGGCAAGCAGTGTAACCAACGCTAAAATTGACGAGAACACCTTTCACCTTCTGCCCGACTACAAAAAGATTTCGAACGAGGCGCTGGAAGCCATGTTTAAGGAAATGGAATAACCCGCCCGCCCCGCTTTTCTCCAGCTGATTTAACGATTTCGCCTGCCGGTTTGCACAATAAGCTGTAAACCAGCCCGTTGTTATTCATGTTTATCCACATAGGCAGGTTTAAAACATTTACACTCAGGGGCTTATTCACTGCCTCCGCCCGGTTAATTTTGGTTGGTTAATTATGCCTAAAAAGATGGCTGAAAAAGACAGTGAAAAAAAAGTGAATACCGCGCGGAATACATTGCGCGAAAAACCGGCTGCAGCCAAAACTGCTGAAACGGATAACGCGAATGAAACAGCTGCAGCTGAGAAAAAATCGCGCAAAAAAGCCGAAGCCGGTAAAAAACCGGAAAACACTCCGAAAGCCGACAAAAAAGAACCCGCTGCAAAAAAAGAACGGAAACCGTTCCGCAATCCCTTTGCAGGAATCATAAGCCAGCTGCGCACCAACGAACGCCTGCACAAACTCACCGGCGCGTTCCTCCTGTTTATTGTTACGCCCTACCTGGCCGTTGCGTTCACCTCCTATTTCTTTACGTGGCAGGCCGACCAGGACAAAGTAGCGGGTCCGCTTTCGGAGCTGCTGCTCGGCGATATCCAGGTGAATAACATGCTCGGAAAATTCGGAGCCATTGTGGCGCATACCTTTATCCACAAATGGTTTGGTGTTTCCTCATTCATATTCCCCTTCCTTTCGTTTATCACCGGCCTCCGTATTTTATTCGGCTCGGGTGGACTGGCCATCGGCAAATCGATGCGTTATGGTTTACTCGGACTGGTGTTCTTTTCGGTAACATTGGGTTACCTCTTCAACGATTCGTTTTTCTACCTCGGTGGCACCATCGGCTTCGAAACCAGCCGTTCGCTCAACCTGCTGCTTGGCAAAATGGGCACCGGCCTGCTGCTGTTTTTCACTTTTACCGGGTTTATGATTGTGGCGTTTAACATGTCATTCAACTGGTTTAAAAAATCAGGACTGCCCGAAGAAGCGGAAGAAGAAGCCGCTGCGGAAGCCGAACTGAAAGCAAACACGTTACGCAACGAACTGGTAAATGCAGACGAAGAAGAACCGGCCGAACTGGATATTGAAGAAGAGCCTTACCTGAAAACCGAGCCGGAACCGGAAACCGAAATTGAACTGCCGGTACACGACGAAGTGGAAATGCCGCTCGAAATCGAATCAACACCCGAGCCGGTTCAAATGCAGAACGAACCGATTGATCTGCCGCTTACACCGGTAGCCGAGGTAACACCACCGGTTGATGGTGATGTGCAGTTTACCGTTGAAAAAATAGCAGAAGCGCAGGTGCTGAGCGTTGATGAAATTGATGCAAAAGCAGAAGAACTGGTGAAAGAAATCGGCGAATACGACCCGACACTGGACCTTTCTTCGTACCAGTTTCCGTCTGTTGAACTGCTGGAGCCGTACAATTCAGGCAAAGAAACCGGCGTAAATGCGGAAGAGCTTACCGCCAACAAAAACCGGATTGTTGAAACGCTGAATAACTACAACATTGCCATTGACAAAATCAAGGCAACCATCGGACCTACCGTTACGCTGTACGAGATTATCCCGGCAGCCGGGGTGCGTATTGCCAAAATCAAAAACCTGGAAGACGATATCGCGCTGAGCCTTTCGGCGCTGGGCATCCGTATTATTGCACCGATTCCGGGCAAAGGCACCATCGGTATTGAAGTACCGAACCAGAACCCGGAAATGGTTCCGATGCGTACACTCATCGCTTCGGAAAAATTCCAGAAAACACCGATGGATCTGCCGGTGGCGCTGGGCAAAACCATTTCCAACGAAATTTTTGTGGCCGATCTCGCCAAGATGCCCCACCTGCTGATGGCCGGTGCCACGGGGCAGGGCAAATCGGTGGGGCTGAATACCATCCTGGTTTCGCTGCTGTATAAAAAGCATCCGTCGGAAATCAAGTTTGTGCTGGTAGATCCGAAGAAAGTGGAGCTGACGCTGTTCAACAAAATTGAGCGCCATTTCCTCGCCCGCCTGCCCGACAGTGCCGAGTCGATTATAACAGACACGAAGAAAGTGGTGCACACGCTCAATTCGCTGTGTATTGAAATGGACCAGCGGTACGACCTGCTGAAAGATGCCCAGGTGCGTAACCTGCGCGAATACAACGTGAAGTTCCGCAACCGCAAACTGAACCCGGAAAACGGGCACCGGTTCCTGCCTTACATTGTGCTGGTGGTGGACGAGTTCGCCGACCTTATTATGACTGCGGGCAAGGAAGTGGAAACGCCCATCGCGCGCCTGGCCCAGCTGGCACGCGCTATCGGTATTCACCTTATTATTGCCACCCAGCGCCCTTCGGTTAACATTATTACCGGAACCATCAAAGCCAACTTCCCGGCGCGTATTGCGTTCCGTGTTACCTCGAAAATTGATTCGCGCACCATTCTCGATTCGGGTGGAGCGGAACAACTGATCGGTCGCGGCGACATGCTGTTTTCAACCGGCAACGACCTTACCCGCCTGCAGTGCGCCTTTGTAGATACGCCGGAAGTGGAAAAAATTTGCGAGTTTATCGGTAACCAGCGCGGCTACCCGAGCGCATTCCTCCTGCCCGAGTATGTGGACGAAAACAGCGAAAACAAAATGGAAATTGACGAAGGCGACCGCGACAGCCTGTTTAATGAAGCGGCCCGCATTGTGGTCAATCACCAGCAGGGTTCGGCATCGCTGCTGCAGCGTAAACTGAAACTCGGTTACAACCGGGCCGGCCGTATTGTTGACCAGCTTGAAGCCGCTGGCATTATCGGACCGTTTGAAGGCAGCAAAGCCCGCGAAGTACTTGTAAAAGATATACTTACGCTCGACCAGATGCTTTCGGGCGGTGGTGCGGATGTGCTGCGGTAAGTGCTGTAAAACCTTTTTTACCGAATATTTGTTAAACCTTTGGGGTTCAGTACGGTCTAACCCGTAAAACTGACCAAAGTACTTGCCCGGTATTACACCGTGATGTACCTTTGGAACGGTTTTTGAAATTTGGTAACGAACGAGAATCAAAAACAGCATATTATGAAACCGATTAAGCACCTGGCTATCGCTGCCTTTTTACTGGCTACTCCCGCTATTGCGCAGCAGGCTGCTCCCGAAATTAACGACGCCAAGGCCAAATCCATCCTGGATGAGGTAAGTAAAAACGCCAAGACCTTTAAAACGGTGAAGGCCAGTTTTGTACTCACCATCACCAATGCCGATGGCTCCAAGCAGACCCAGGAAGGCGACATCACCCTGAAAGGGGAGAAGTTTAAAGTGCGGATGAAGCAAAAAGGCAAAGACAAAGCCGGCAAGGAAAAAGAATTTGTGGAGGAATACATCAGCGACACCAAAACGTCGTGGAACTACAGCGAAAAGAACAATGAAGTAACCATTGACAACGCGAAAACAACCACCAAGGAAGGCTGGAAAATGAGCGACCTGTTTGTGCTTCATGAAAAAGGGTTCCGCTATAAATTTGACAAGGAAGAAGTACAGGGCGGTGTTGCGGTGCAGGTAATCAACCTGTATCCGAATAAGCCGGATCAGAAAAAATACCATACCGTGCGCGTGGTTATTGACAAAGCCAAAAAGCAGATCATCAGCGCCACCTTCCTGAACAAAGACGGCAGCAAAACCACCTACGTGGTGAAAAACATGACGCCGAATACAGAAGTTCCGGATACGACCTTTTCATTTGATGTGAAAGCACATCCGAAAGTGGTTGTTGTAAACCTGAAAGAAGACGAAGACTAAACGTCAGCTCCAATAAAAAAGCAAACGCCCCGTATCAGATAATGATACGGGGCGTTTTTTGATGGTTTATAGCAGACATCTTACATTTAGTCGGCAGTGGCAGGCATCAGTGGCAGTCGGCAGGTATTTCAGAAGATGAATCTGTTCCTTACGAAAACATGACTGCAACTGCCTTCTGCTGCTGCCACTTATTTCAGTTTCTATTTTATGCCGAGCGTAATTATTCCCGGCCTATTTTAAAAGAGCAATATATTGCTACTTGCTGATGCGTTTGATGGTGCAACCGATGGAACGTGAAGTTTTAACAGCCACTTCTTCGCCTTTTTCAACCGAGCGGATGGCATCGGCCAGGTAATGTGCGGTAACGGCTTTTTCATCTTTCGGGCTGTCGTCAATTCCGCCGTGATACACGAGTTTGCTGGTTTTGTCAAACAGGTAACATTCCGGGGTGCGGTTGGCGCCGAAGGCATCGGCCAGCGTTGAATTGGCATCAATGGCATAAGCCCATTTAAAACCCTGCTTTTTGGCGTACTTTTTCATCGAGGCCGGCGAATCGTCATCTGCCCGTTTGGCTTCATTTGAGTTTACTATAACAACTCCGAATCCGGCTTTCACCGCCTGTTCGGCCGACTCCTTGATGCGTTTTTCACTGGCCACCACAAACGGGCAGGTGTTGCAGGAAAAAATAACAAGCAATCCTTTTTCTCCTTTTGATGCTGCCAGCGTAACTTCTTTTTCGTTAACTGCATTTTTCATTTTCAGGTCTGCCTGCGGTACGGCATCACCGATTTCAAGCGATTTGGTTTCGGCCGGCTGGCGGAATGCAGTGGTAAACAGTCCTGCTGTTGCGAGGAGCGTTACGGTCAATATTATTTTTTTCATGTGGCGTAGATTTTAGTGCTCACGAAGATACGAAATTGACGGGCCTTACTCATGTAAAAAGGATGTACGGCTTTTCCGTTACTTTTGCGGTATGCGAATAATCGGACAGATACCACATCCCAAGGTTCGGGTAACCATCATGCACATGAACGACAAATTCATTGTACGCCTGGAAGCCGGCCCAATGGAACAGCTCTATAAATTTGACCAGGTGCGCTACCCCGGCCTGGAATACATCGAAAAGCTGGCCGATGCGCCATTTCTGCAGGCCGCTGTGGAGCATTTTAATGCGATGTATGGCACCTACAAGGCCGCCATGGAGCGCACCCCCGGAAAAAGCGATTAAAGGCCGCTGCGGATAAAAGCTGCCGTTTTTTCAATGGCCTGAAGTGTGTGGTCGGGTAATGTGTTATCCGCAAACGGATGTTTCCCGCCAAATGTATGATCGGCTCCTTCAATAAAAACCAGTTCCGCACCGGTATTAATGCGTTTTATGGCTTGTGCTTCGGCAGGCAGTACGCTGGTATCGGCAGTTCCGTGCACAATAAGCAGGGGCTGCGTCAGTGCCTTCAGTGCAGCGGGAATATCGAGCCGCAGCCGGTTAGCATAAAAATCGGAATGCAGTGTAAAATACAGCGGCATCTCCTGCCCGGTACGGGCGTTGCGCTGGTACATTACGCCGGTTGATTTCCACTGTTTCAGTTCGGGCGGATTCACGCGTGGTTCATAATCCGCAACGCCGGCCCAGGTAATTACTTTTGAAACGCGTTTATCTGCAGCTGCCTGCAGTATTGTTGCTCCACCGCCCCGGCTGTGCCCCAGCAGAACCAGGTGTTCCAGGTCAACTTTCGTTTTCCATTTCGCCGCGAAACAATAATCAATTACCGCCTGCAGATCATCCTGTTCAAACGTAAATGTATTCCGGCCGAAAGCTTCGAGGTCGGCAAAATCAACCGGCGCATCAGGTGTCGTTCCGTTGTGTGAGAAATTGAATTTAAGTACAGCAATACCATGATTGCACAGTTCAGCTGCGATGGCGTTAAAATGGCCCCAGTCTTTGAACCCTTTGAACCCGTGAATAAAAACGAGCAGCGGTGCGCCGTGTGCGGGAATGCGCAGGTCGGCAAGCATGGGTTTGTTGCCGCTACCGGTGATGCAGAATGTTTGTTTTTCGGTCATACCGGCAGTTATCAGGCAGCGGCCGTTTCTTTTCCGGGCGGGCGGCGTTTCTTTTTGGCAGTGTTTACTGTTTTTCCGGGGTTAAGTTCAAAGCGGTTCATCATCCATACGTGAATCGGAATCAGTTCCGGGCTGAACGGTTGCCATGCCAGTGCGCCGGTAGTTTCGGTCAGGTGCAGCAGCAGGCGGCTCATTTCCGGGGTACAATAGCCTTTGCGGAACCCTTCTTTGTCGAGCAGTTGCATCAAACGCAGAATCATCCGGTCGCGTTCGTGCACATCGCCTTTGGGTGCATTGCGTTCGAGGTGTTTCTGCAGGCTGATCACGGCGTTCTGCACTTCGTCTAATTTCCCCAGTTCAATTTGTGCCATTATACGAAGCAGCCGGATGGCAATTTCCCAGCCGAGTTTGTCTTTTGAAAGTTCAAACTTCATCGAGAGCGTAGTTAGCGCCTCTTTAAATTTACCGAGTTTGAAGTTTACACACGCTTTGAACAGGTTGTATTTCGCCACCCTGAAATCGCCCTGATTGGCCGCAGTACTGCGGAGCAGAATATCGCAGATGTTGTTTGCCTGTTCAATTTTGTTGGAGTAGAAATTGGCGTGGAATTCGAGGCCTTTGGAGAGGTAATAATCTGTTGAATTTGGTGTAAAACATACCTGCGCTTTTTGAGCGTTCGTAATCGCAAGTTCATAGTTTCTAAGGTGTACGTCAGCTTCAGCAATATTATCATAGCACGTCCCTACTCTTGATTTTCTAAAAACAGCAGGCGATTGAATAAGATTCAGCATGTCTTCCCCTGCCGATTTTGTCGCAGCCCAGTCATCCATATTCTGGTAATATGCCATTTCCATCAGACGTAGAAAATAACCTACCGTTTTGGATTTTGTGAATTCGTAATCTGCTCTGATTTGTGAAACGCTTTCACTTAAAAACTCCTGTATTTTTGATTTATTCGGATTGCCCTCAAAAGTTAATTGCAGTACCATCTTAAAATAACAATCGGTCGCATTATTGATCGCAGAATTACAACGCTCATAAAACGCTATCTCTTCGTTGTATTTATTAAATGAATTTATCCCCTCTCTCCATCCAGTTGTCCACTTTTTGTGCATCAACTGGTGCAATAGTATGGAGTACAATTCATATTTTTTCGAAATATTAATAATGTCATCCTGGATATGCTGCAGGATAGATGGGTGTTTTGTCGATAGTCGTAATGTCTGGTAAAGTGCTTCTTTCTTATATGCCTTAATTAAAATGTAATCGCGTTCATCAAATGAACCTTTGCGGTCCATATTAATATCTGTAAGAAGGGCATCAAATATTTTATTTAATAACCTTGACTTTAACTTTTCAATTCGGCTATCCTTTCCGTCCCTATATATTTTCCTCGAACATTCTTCTGCCGTTGGTATTTTCTTTTCCGACTTAAGTAAATATTCCGCTAATTCCCACGTCTTAGAAATCTTTTCATTTCGCGTAGAAAAAGAGATCAGGTACTTTTTGAGCACCTTTACCTGTTGTCTGTTTAGAGAATGAAGTATGAAATGAATTTCTTCCATTTGAAGCCTCCTAAGATATACCTTTTCCTAAAATCGAACGTCATAGAAAGTCAAAACTGTACCTTTTTCACAAAGATATTCCCCCTTTCTTTGCCTCACTAAATCAAACCAAGGAGGAAAAAAACAATGATCAACAAATTCACCAAAACTTTTTTTGTTGCAACTGCAATTATCTTTATGACTAGTGTTGGCAACCTTACCGCAGCCAACAGCAAAACATCTAACAATAGCACTGGTAACACGGTAAATACCACAGTTGCATATTGTGGAGTAAGTGAAAGTGAAATTATCAATTATCTCGCAGGTTTTGGATACCACATTGTTAAAGTTGAGCCGATCGATGGTACCTGCAATGCACTTGCTCGCACCCTCACGAACAAACAGGTTATTGTTGTAATTACAGAAGGTCAAATTGTAGGGCATATCGAAATCGATCTTTAGTCAATTTAACTTTTCGAATGTCCGGTAATTCTATCCACATCTCCCGTGTGCATATTGTTATAACATCAGAAAAATCAACATAATGTTTGAATTAACCGCAAGGTAAACAATAAAATTTAGATTTCATACTGGAATCGAATGTCCGTAAAAACTGTTTTAAGACCTGCTTAAAACAGTTTTTCGGACTTTCTTTGTTATGTAAGGTTTTATAACAAACTACAGGAGGGCAGAAAAATGCGAAACGAGATCAGTAAAGGTGATGTGCCGATGACTATTGTTCAATCCGTTTTCATCATTGATGATAACGACGTGGAGGCCTTTGAAGTTTCTGAAGTATTGAACCAGGCCGCAGTAAGTCGCAAAATTACGTTTTTCCTCAATGCCCGTGCTGCCATGGCAGAGCTGGATCAGGAATCCGCCTTCCCGGAACTCATACTCATGGATTTTACCATCCCCCACCTTGGCGGGCTGGCATTCCTCGACTGGTTCCAGGCGCAGCCCGAAAGCCGTACCAAAAACACGCACATCATTTTAACCACCAGCATGATGCGCGAAAAATCATACATGCTCCGTAAACTGATGATGTATAACGGCGTTATCGGATGCATTGAAAAACCGCTTGAACTTCCCCTGCTGATGGAAATGCTGATGCAGGGATTACCAAACCCGATGGCCTCTAACTTCTGATCCCATGTACTACTTCAATCATGTAAACGTAAGACTGTTCTGGGAAGGTACCTGGGACATTTCAGGAAGAAAAATTTCTGAATCCATCCCGAACTCCTCGGGCATTTACATGATTCTTGCCGAACGCCGGTCGCCCGAAGTACCCAGCTTTATTGAACAGCACGACAACCTGCGTCTGCTCTACATCGGCGAATCCGACCACCTCCGCAAATCACTTACCGAATCGAAACGCTGGGGCGACTGGGAACATTTCAGTCCCGGACACCGTCTCCTCCTCAAAATAGCCAAAACCGAACGCCTCGAATGCCGCCGAAAAGTGGCTTCCCTCCTCACCTTTCAGAACAAACCGCTGTGCAATACACGGTACAATAACGTTGCCGGTATCACCTGCCTGCAGCTCCAGGTTACACATACCGGCTCACTGCAGCCGCTCCGTATTCAAACCGTTGAAACGGAAATGCCCGAAACCCGGAATAAGATTTTCGCCTGATTTTTTAGCTACTTTTCCGTTTGCGGGTTATTGCGAAAACAATAACTTCGCGGTTAAAGAAAATCCAGCTCGTCAGTATTATGCCTAAAAAATCGGTATCCTTTAAGGATAAACTCCGCTATCGCTTTGAAAACACCTTATCTGCAGGTCCAATTGCCATCATCGGCTGGCTTGCCGTCGTTTCGGTGCTCATTGTACTTCTCGCGACTGCGATTATCACCCTTGTAAAAATCGGGCCGGAAGAAAATCATAATTTCTTCGAGGCATTCTGGCAAACGCTGATGCGCGCCATGGATGCAGGAACCGTGGCAGGTGATACCGGCTGGAAATTCCGCGCACTCATGTTTACCGTTACACTGGGCGGTATTTTCATCATCAGTACACTCATCGGTACCATCACCTCCGGTATGGAATCGAGCATAGAAGAGCTGCGCAAAGGCCGTTCCCGCGTTATTGAATCCAACCACACGCTTATTCTCGGCTGGTCGCCGAAAATCTTCCCGATCCTTTCGGAACTCATCAAAGCCAACATGAACCAGAAAAAGCCGCGTATTGTAATCATGGCTGATATGGATAAGGTGGAAATGGAAGACGAAATACGCAGCAAAATTCCGAATACCCGAAACACACGCGTCATCTGCCGCACCGGCAGCCCGCTCGATCTCGACGACCTGGAAGTGGTGAACCCGCACGAAGCCAAATCCATCATCATCCTTTCGCCGGACACCAAAAATCCGGATACACACGTAATCAAATCCATCCTGGCGCTCACCAACAACCCGAACCGCCTGAAAAAGCCATATCACATCGTTGCCGAAGTACAGGACGACGACAATATGGAAGCGGCCGAACTGGTGAGCCATTCTGCATACGGACTGGAAGCGCGGCTTATCCAGTCGAGCGACCTCATTGCCCGTGTTACGGCACAAACCTGCCGGCAGTCGGGATTGAGCGTGGTTTATACCGAGCTCTGCGATTTTGACGGTTCCGAAATTTATTTCAAAGAAGAAGCCGTACTCACCGGCCAGACCTATCACCATGCGCTTTCATCGTTCCAGACTTCTGCTGTAATCGGTGTAATGACCGAAAACGAAAACGTGATGCTGAACCCACCGATGAATTACGTGCTCAAAAAAGGTGACCAGTTGATTGTAATTGCGGAAGATGATGACACCATCAAACTGGATATGCAGGTGGATGTGTTTGACAAAGATGCAATACGCCATGAACAGTCGCCGGCCCCGGGATCGGAACGCACCCTCATCATCGGCTGGAACGAAAAAGGCAGCAACATCATCCGCGAGCTGGAAAGTTATGTAGGCAGCAATTCGGAAGTAACCATCCTTTGCCAGAGCGATCATGCCGGAAACGAAGTGGAGAAACTGAATACATTTATTAAGAAGCAGCAGATCAAACTGATTGAAGGCGACACCACCAACCGCGCCATGCTCGAAAGTCTGAAGGCGGAAACATACAACCACATCATCATTCTCTGCTACAACGAATTTGAAGTGCAGGAAGCCGATGCCAAAACGCTCATCACCCTGCTCCACCTCCGCAACATTTCGGAGAAAGCCGGAAAAGATTTCAGCATCGTAAGCGAAATGCGCGACATCCGCAACCAGACGCTGGCCAACGTTGCACGTGCTGATGATTTTATCGTGAGCGACAACCTCATCAGCCTTATGCTTTCGCAGATTTCGGAAAACAAACACTTAGACAAGGTGTTCAAAGACCTGTTCAGCCCGGAAGGTTCAGAAATTTACCTGAAACCGATTAAAGATTACGTACTCACTAACCGCCCGGTTAATTTTTACACGCTGCTGGAAGCCGCTGCCGACCGGGGCGAAACCGCAATCGGTTACCGCATCCAGGAACATGCAACCGACGCTTCCAAAGCGTATGGTGTGGTGGTGAACCCGGACAAAAACATCAAACTGCAGTTTACCGAAAACGACCGCATCATCGTACTTGCAGAGGACTGATCTGCTGATGGCGCACTCCTATTACATTATTCATAAACCCTGCGGCATGTTGTCGCAGTTCAGCGCCGAGGGCGGCCATGCGGGCCTGGGTGAACTTGCTGCGTTTCCGCCGGATGTGTACCCGGTGGGACGGCTCGATCACGACAGTGAAGGATTGCTGCTGCTCACGAACGATAAAAAGGTAAACAACCTGCTGCTCGATCCGAAAAAGAAACACCGGCGCACGTATTGGATACAGGTGGAAGGAACTGTTACGGAAGAAGCGCTTGAACAACTGCGCAAAGGCATTACCATTTCCATTGACGGCAAACCGTACCTTACCCTGCCCGCTACAGCCAAACGCATGGATGAACCGTCACTTCCCGCACGGGTGCCACCGATCCGTTTCCGGAAAAACATTCCGACCTCGTGGATTGAACTTTCGCTGCACGAAGGCAAAAACCGCCAGGTGCGCCGCATGACCGCTGCCACCGGCTTTCCCACGCTGCGCCTCATCCGCGCAGCCATGGAACAGCTGCAGCTTGGTGATTTGAAAAGCGGTGATGTGCTGGAACTGGATGCACGCACGGTGTATAAACAGCTGCGCCTGCAGGCATAAAAAAACGCGTCGTGAAACGCGTTCTTTTTAATCGGAGTCTATTTTCCCGCTTATGCTTTCACAGCCACCGGGTACATTTCCTTCAGTTTGGAAATGGTGTAATCAATTTCTTCTTTCGTGTTGTAACGGCTGAATGAGAAACGGCACGAAGGACGTTCCATATCTGAACCGATGGCGCGCAGCACATGCGACCCCACGTTGCTTCCCGATGAGCAGGCACTTCCGCCCGATGCTGCAATACCATTGATATCAAGGTTAAACAGCATCATTTCCGCCTGGTCGCTTGGCGGCAGGCATACGTTCAGGACGGTGTAGAGCGAACTGCCTTTGGCATCGCCGTTAAATGTTACGCCGGGAATTTCTTCTTCCAGCTTGTTAATCATGTATGTTTTCAGCCCCTGGATGTGGTTGTGGTGTTCTTCCAGGTGAGCGTATGCCAGTTCCATGGCTTTGGCAAGACCAACAATGCCGTACAGGTTTTCGGTACCGCCGCGCATGTTGCGTTCCTGTGCGCCACCGAAAATCATCGGACCGATGTGAATGTCGCTGTTTACATAAATAAACCCGATGCCTTTCGGACCGTGGAATTTATGCGCGGCACCATTCACAAAATGAATTTTAATGGCTTTCAGATCGAAATTGTAATGCGCCATGGTTTGTACCGTATCCGAATGGAAAATGGCATTGTATTGCTGGCACAGTTCGCTCACTTTTTTCAGCGGAAGCAGGTTGCCGATTTCGTTGTTGGCGTGCATAAGCGACACAAACGAACGTTCGTTGTTTTTCAGCAGTTCTTCCAGGTGATCGAGGTCAATATGACCATCGGGCGTGAGGTTTACAAAACTCAGTTTGGTTTTACCCTGCTCGGCCAGCACTTCCAGCGTGTGCAGCACCGCGTGGTGTTCTATTTTCGAAGTGATGGCGTGTTTAATGCCCATTCCTTCAATGGAACAACGGATGGCCATGTTATCGGCTTCTGTTCCGCCCGAGGTGAAAAAGATTTCAGCCGGCGAAACATTCAGGCATTTGGCAACCGTTTTACGGGCCATTTCAATGGCTGCGCGTGTGCGGCGGCCGTATCCGTGAATAGACGACGGGTTGCCGAAATGTTCCTGCATGTACGGGAGCATGGCATCCAGCACTTCTTTGTCCAACGGCGTGGTGGCCGCGTTGTCAAGGTAAACGTTCATCATAAAATGAATTAGAAATGCAAAGATAGCGGATCGCCCTTTAACGCTGAAAAAAACTTAGGGGTATATCAGCCTTCTGCTGCGTGGCCTTATTTCTCCACCACAGCAAACTCCGTGCGGCGGTTTTTGGCGCGGCCGGCCTCGGAACCGTTATCAGCAACGGGTTTATCCGGACCAAAACCGGAGAAGCCGCGCACCTGCGAAGCAGGTACACCAAACTCTTCGGTAAGCGCTTCCAGCACCACCAGTGCACGTTCTTTCGAAAGGCCGAGGTTGGCTTCGCGGTCGCCCACGTTATCGGTATGGCCGTAAATCTCAATCTTCAGGTTCGGATTGTTTTTCAGGTACCCCGCAAACTCTTTGAGCACGGCTTTTGAACGCGATTCAAGCGAAGCGGAATTGGATCCGAAATAGATGTTGTTGAGCGTATACGTTTCGCCCAGCTTTATTTCTTTCACCTGCAGGGGCGCCACTTTCAGCGGCACATCAGTTGCGGGCGGCGTTTTTTCCACTTCAATCAGCTGCGAACTGAAGGCTACACCTTCTTTTTTCAGCGTTACCACAAAGTCTTCTTTTTTCGTGGTTTTAATGGCTGCCGCAAAATCGCCGCTGGTGGTGTCAATCACTACGTCCACTTTTTCGCCGGATTTTGCGCCTTTGATTTCTACATCCACTTTGCCGCTGTACTTCTCACCTTCCGGGGTGCGTACTTCGCCTTTGGCGATGATGATGCCTTCTTCGGGACGAGCTTCTTTGTAAAGCGGAAACGAAAACAGGTCGTAACCGCCTTTGGTGCCGGCAATGTTTGAATTGCGTGTGGAGAAATAACCGGTATGTCCGTCAGTGCTTACAAAAAAGCTCAGGTTGTCTTCTTCGCTGTTAATCGGAATACCGATGTTCACCGGTTCCAGCCATTTGCCTTTGTCGTCTTTGCGCACATAAAAAATATCGAGTCCGCCAACGCCCGGCAACCCGTCGCTGCTGAAATAAAGCGTCTGGCTGTCGGAGTGGATAAACGGTGAACGTTCATTTCCCGGCGTGTTAATGGGCGCACCCACGTTTTCGGGAATGCCCCACTCGCCGTTTGCGCCCTTGCGCGTAACGTACACATCGGTGCCGCCCAGTCCGCCCGGACGATCGCTCACGAAGTAAAGTGTTTTGCCATCGGACGACATGCTCGGCTGCGAATCCCAGTATTTCGGATCGTTTACCTTATCGCCCAGCGGGCGTATCTCGGTCCATTCGCCGCTTACAAGATCGGTGGTGTACAGATCGGTGTTGTCGCCTTCTTTCCCCGCCATGGTAATGGTATAAACGAGGTGTTTGTTATCAATCGTCAGCGTAGGACCGCCCTCATTCGGGTTACGGTTAAACGGCGGGGGCAGCATATTGCCTTTCGAAAACGTGCCGTTGGGCTGGCGTTCGCTCATGGTCATTACTTCCACCATTTTGTCGCTGTTGAACACCGCATCGCGTTTGTTGTACGGCTGTGTGCGTATGTACCAGCACTGCGAATTGTCAGGCGTGATGATGGCCAGGTACTCATCGTTGGTGGTGCAGATGTCGCTCACCGGCGAAGGCGTAAACGGTTTCGGATTTTTATAAATATCGCGGTAGAATTTGGACCAGCGCAGCATTTCTTTCGACTGCTCTACGTTAAACTCGTAGTCTTTGCCCAGCTGTTTCGAATCGTCAGCATCAAACTTGATGTACTTTTCGAGGTACGGAATGGCTTCTTCGTATTTTTCGTCAATGTAATAGCGTTTGGCCACCCAGTAATACGGTTCTGCGCTGATTTTGGGACATACCTCCACCGCTTTTTTCAGGTACTTCAATGCGGGTCCGTAGTTGTTTTCGTCGCCCTGCGATTTGGCTACGATCATCAGCATCTTGCCCATTTCCAGGTTGGCTTCTGCAAAATCAGGTTCTGCTTCCAGCGCCTGTTTCATGTAGCCGAAGCGGTCTTCGAAACTGGGATTTTTCTTTTTGTCGAGGCCCTTCTCGTAATTTTTCAGGGCGTCTTTATTATCAATTTCCTGGCAAAGCGGGGCTTTGTCCTGGGCGGAAACAGTAAATCCGATAATTGCGGCAAAAGCCAGCAGGTAAAGTTTCTTTTTCATTCCGTTCATGCTATCAGCAACGGTATAACGATAATCATACCAAAAAATTACAATGCGAACTCCCAAAAGCGGCGAATTTTTTCGTTGGACTTCGCCGGAAAATGCTCATTTACACGAGCAAACTCCGCTTTTCCGGCTTCAGTCCGCCTCAAACTTCTTGCTTTTGAAAGTTCGCATTAAAAAAATCATTTCAGTTTCGCATCCGCTTCAGCGCGGGCTTTGGCCATAAGGGCGTCGGCTTTCTGATTCGCTTCGTCGGTTATTTTTTTCGCGGCTACATCGGCCTGGTTGCGGGCCACATCGGCTGCTTTTTTCTTGGCTACCTTTTCAATCGGATTTTTGGCGCTCTTTTCAATCTCATCCGCTCTTTTGTAACCTTCATCTTTTACTTTTTGCGCAGCCACTGCAGCGTCGGCTTTTATTTTGTCGGCCTGTTTCTGGGCATCGGCAATAATTTTGTCGGCTTCGGCTTTGGCTTTATCCTTGGCGTTGTCAATCTGTTTATTGACTTCCTCTTTCACCTGATCCTTGATCTCATTTTTCATATCAGCAGCGGCTTCTTTCAGGCTGGTTTTAACGGTCGGATTGGTAACTGTTCCGCCGAAGAGTACAGCCAGGTCCACTTTATCGCTCAGTGTTACCGGGCGGCCGAGTTTCGAACTGGCCTGCGAGGTGAGTGAGGTGAGCGCGCTGTTGGCTGCACCACCAAATTCCGAGCGCGGGATTACGATGTTCCATTTGTAATCAATCGTCTGGTCAATACCGGTTGAACCGCCTTCCATTTTCGCGGTGCTGTTGCCGAGTTTGAAATCAAACGGATCAACACTCACGCGGCCGTCTTTGATGCGGAAACCGATCGGCGCAATGTCGGTGAGCGTAATCTTTTTGAATTTGTTCAGCTTCAGCGCATCGTCTAATTTTTTCAGCGGCTCAAAACCATCCAGCACCACCGAGCGTGTGCTCAGTTTGCCGAGGCCGGTTACCGACTGCATCACGGGCATCATCTTGTTATCGAGGTCCGTTTTCAGGTTCAGCGTGGTGGAGAATTTGCCCGTCGCACGCTCACCTACCGGCGCCAGTTTCTGCACGGTGTTAAATGTTTTAAACGTCTGCTGGATATCAAAATCGGTTACGTCCATGTTAAAATCAATGGTCGGAACGTTGCCTTTGGTAGAATACGATCCGTCCAGCACCAGTTTACCGCCCATCATGTTCATGGCCAGTTTACTCAGGTCAACCACGCTGTTGCGGATGGTAACACCACCACTCACGTTGTCCATCGTAAAGTTGTCATACAGCAGTTTGCCGATGGCCGTGTTCAGCGTAAAGTCAAGGTTTTTCGGCACTTCAATCACCGCCATGTCCGATTCGGCCGGGGCCGGTGTGGCGGCGGGAGCTGCAGCCGTTTCGTCATCGCTCATAAACTCGTTCAGATCCATCAGACCCGATTTCATATCAAACGTGCCTTTCAGCAGCGAATCATTAAACACATACTGCAGCAGGTTGTCAATGCGGCCGTTTGCTTTAATGTCGCTCTTGCCGATTTTGCCGTCAAACGTGGTGAGTTCTACAAACTTCGGCGAGAAGTTCATGGCCATCGCTTTAACCGTAACATCCGGCGAACCGGTGGTTTTGTAAAGCATGTCGGTAACCCCAAGATTGCCCGAAGCCTGGAACTGATCGTACTGTTCTTTTTCGATCATAGACATGCGGCCGTTCATCTTGATATCAGCCGTAATCACGCCGTTCAGTTCGTCGCCTTTTTCCATCGGCACCACATCGCGCATTGATTTCAGATCCACTTTACCATTCACCGCACCGGCAATGTTTGCATCCGAAACCGGCGTAGTTACTTTCAGGTTGGCGTTAATCGGGTTGCCGCCGATGTTCATGGCAATCTTTTTCGCGTCAATCACCATTTTGTCCGGATCACCGCTGGCATCGTCCACGTTCACATCAATGTTAATGCCCGTAACCGATTTCGGCAGCGAGGGATACTGGAACATCGCATCGGCAATGTTCAGGTTGATGCCCCAGCCCGGCATTTTGTTCTGTTTTTCGCTGTAAAGGCCTTTTGCATATCCGCTGAACGCCAGTTTACCGGCTGTTTTCACGTCTTTGAAATCGGCAGTATAAACCGCAGGCACCAGCGAAAGGAAGTTTTTAAACTCCGATTCTTTCGCGGCAAATTTGATGTCCATATCGTAATCATCACCCGGCATGGCAAAGTAACCATCGAAGCCGAGACCAAGTTCGTTGATGCGTGCGCTGTTTTCTTTGAACGTGAACTTCATGTTTTTCATGTCCATGCCCAGGTTGGCTTTCAGTTCAATGTTGGCCTTGTTCAGGTAACGCATGCCATCATACTCCTGGGTGAACCGCTTGATCGTGGTCATGGTTTCCAGGTCAAAATTGTCGGCTGTAAAGTCGCCGCTCAATGTATGGTTCAGGCTGTCGAGAATGGTGAGCACGCCCAGCGATTTGTCGTCGTAAACGATGTAACCGTTTTTGATCTCCAGCGATTTGAGCGCCAGTTTGAAAGCGGTTGACCCGGACGATTCTGCCGAAGGTGTGGCGCTGCTGTCGGGTTTGGTGATGTCCCAGTTGGCTTTGCCGTCTTTCAGCACCTTGGCCATGATACGCGGACTTTCGAGCGTGATGGAGTTGATTTTGTAATCGCCGGTGATTACGCTCATCAGGTTCAGATCGAGCTTGAGGTTCGGAATGCTGGCGAGGGTGTCTTTCTCAAATTCCTTGATGCCCGAAACGCGCACGTTATCAATCGAGAACCGGAAATCGGGGAAGGAACTGAACAGCGACAGATCGAAGTTGCCCCAGTCCACCTTGGCGTTCAGGTTTTTGTTCGCCTCTTCTTTAGCGAGGGCAATCAGTTTGTCTTTGAAAATAAACGGCAGTACAATTACCGTGATCAGCAGGAGGAGGAAGGTGATACCGCTCCACTTGAGGATGCGACGGAGCAGGCTTTTTTTCTTTTTGGGCTGTTCAGACATAGGATATGATTATATGCGACAAAGATAGAAAAACGGGGGCCTTTCCATAAAAGAAAGTGGGTTATTTAACGATTGTTGGTGGTAGGTTTTTCCAATTCGGCCCGGAGAAACAAACAGGAACGATGAAATCAAATGATTTTCTCTTAGTTCATTTGATTTTTTTTGTTCACTTGAAGATCTGGCCGGGCTCTTCTTTCACTACTTTTTTGCTTGCCCAAAAAAGTAGCCAAAAAAGGGCACCACGAGCGAAAACCAGCACGTGCACTGGGATTGCTTACCTCTTTTAATTCATCATTTACTCGATCCACACATCCATTCTTCGGTTTCTTTTGCACACGGGCACGCACTGGTTCACACCGCTCGTGGACGATCTCCCCGCGTGGTTCATTTGGTGATTTGGGTTCAGAAATTGTTTCAGGCTGATATGAAAATAGTAAGAAAGCTGCGCGACTTTGCGAAAGACCTTGCGCGACTTTGTGGTTAGTCGAAGCGATAGTGCAGTTCCTCAATCCGCGCGGAGGGCGTGATCGGCGAGTACCAGGGCGCACATGGCTTCTACGATGGGCACCGCGCGGGGAAGCACGCAGGGATCGTGGCGGCCTTTGCCCATCATTTCTACGGGCTGGGCCTGGTCGTTTACAGTGAGCTGTTTCTGGATAATTGTAGCCACGGGTTTAAACGCCACGCGGAAATAGATGTCTTCGCCGTTGGTAATGCCGCCCTGCACGCCGCCGGAATTGTTGGTTTGCGTTACAATTTTACGTTCGCCGCTGCCGGGAATAAACGCATCGTTGTGTTCCGAACCTTTCAGTGTAACGCCCCCAAAGCCCGAACCGTAATCGAATCCTTTGGCCGCATTAATGCTTAACATGGCTTTGCCCAGGTCAGCATGCAGTTTATCAAACACGGGTTCGCCCCAGCCTGCCGGTACGCCGGTGGCAATGCCGGTAATTACGCCGCCCACGGTATCGCCCTGTTTGCGCACGTCTTCAATAAGTGCGATCATGCGGCGCGCGGTTTCTATATCCGGACAACGCACCATGTTCGTTTCGGTGAGCGAAAGATCAAGTGTTTTGTAATTTTTATCGAGCACAATATCCGCCACCTGCGAAACATACGCTTTCACTTCAATGCCCATTTTGCGCAGCAGCAGTTTGGCAATGGCCCCGCCCACCACGCGGCAGGCGGTTTCGCGGGCCGAGGAGCGTCCGCCCCCGCGGTGATCGCGTATTTTGTATTTGGCATCGTACGTAAAATCAGCGTGCGAAGGCCGATAGACGTGCCGGATGTGTTCGTAATCTTTTGATTTGGCGTCGCTGTTGCGGATGATGAACCCGATGGGCGTGCCGGTGCTTTTGCCTTCGAAAATGCCGGACAAAAACTCCACCTCATCCTCCTCTTTCCGCTGCGTAACAATTTTCGATTGCCCCGGCCGGCGCCGGCGCATCTCGTGGCGGACAAACTCCAGGTCAATTTCCAGTCCCGCGGGGCAGCCGTCAATCACCCCGCCAATGGCCACGCCATGCGATTCGCCAAAGGTGGTTAAACGGAATGCGGTGCCGAGGGTGTTGCCTGCCATGGGGTAAAGGTAATTGGGATGTTTGTAGGATGCAAATGCAGGGGGCGGCCGGCGCGTAGGCGGCAGTGTTGGGTTTTGTTCCGTGGGGGTGGGGGTTGGGGCTGGTACGACTGGTTTGGGGTCGTGGGACTTGCGGGACCTTTTGGACAGGTGCTTTGCCGGAACTGCCTTAACATACCGCCATATCCTCATCCTTTTTTGAAACCGATTTGCATTATAATACACTTTTTTAATTATTATTGTACAAACCAAAACCTGTTGTTATGCCAAATTCGTTTGTTGCGGGGAATTTAGTAAGCCTGAAGTCGGGTGGTCCGAAGATGACTGTTTATTCCGTTGATGGAAATACCGTGAACTGTGTGTGGTTTAATGGGACTACGTACACGCGGTTTGATTTTCCTTGGGAGGCTTTGAGTTTGGAGGTGGATTAGGGTGAGTTTAACTTCTTTAAAAACAATTAAATATCATTACTCGTAACTGATTACACATGTTTTTTTATAATGCAAACGAGCATGAACATAAGCAATGGCAAGGGTAAAAGAACTGCTGCAAAATATTAATTAATATAAAAATGGCAAAAAACTATCGACAATTAGCTCAAAGTATTCGAGGACAACTTAATCCTGAAAACTTCGCATTAAAAAAAGCGTTCGCGGACGAACTAGCAACAATTTCCTACAGCGACGTTTTGACCTATATCAGACTTGCAATGAAAGGTGTTGAACCTGAATATACTCAGAAAAGCAGAGACGCTGGTGAAAGAGTCAAAGAACATCTTGGAAATGAATTAAAAGATGTTACATTTAAATATCAGGGCTCGGTAATGACGGACACCCATATAAAAGGACATAGTGATATTGATTTACTTACGATATGCGAAAAATTCTATCAGCCTGAAACAAATAAATTTATATCAATATTAGAAACACCTGAAAAAAGAGCAAAGTATAGCCAATCATCTATTGATAAGCTTCAAAAAGAAGTTAATTTAACCTCATATAATGGAAATGCTGTGGAGGATTTAAGAAGTTTGAGACTTGATTGCGAAAGAATACTATCTGGTATATACCAATCTAGAGACTTGACAAAATCCAAAGCTATTAAAATTAAAAATTTGAGTCTTAATCGTGAAGTTGATATAGTCATTGCCAATTGGTATGACGATGTGTCATCTGTAATTAATGATAAAGGTAATTACAGGGGAATTCAAATTTACAACAAAGGAACACATTCAAGAGAAAATGCAGACTTCCCGTTCTTAAGTATTAAAAGAATAAATGAACGAAGTTCAGAAACCAATGGGCGTCTTAAGAAAATGATCCGGTTCTTAAAAAACAGCAAAGCGAATTCTGACCATAAAATAGATTTAAGCAGTTTTGACATTAATGCTATTTGTTACGACATTAAAGTATCTGAATATCAGAATTTATCCTTCTATGAACTTCTGCCTGTTTTATATAACCAAATGAAAGGAATTTGCACTAATCAATCTCTTTCTGACAACTTAGTTTCTGTTGACGGTAAAGAATATATTTTCAGAAACAATTTGGAAAAGCTATCTAACCTAAAATTACTTTTGGCAGAGGTAGAAGCAATCTTTATTGATTTTAAGACAATTGTCAGGATATGATAAAAAAGAAATTGTTCATTGGCTCATCCAAAGAAGAACTTGGTCTAGCCCAAGCAGCAAAATCGATTTTGGAAAAGGACTTTGATGTTACTATTTGGAACGAGAAAGTATGGGATACTTCTGTTTTCAAAATAAATCAAAATTTTTTATCAGACCTTTTGAAAGCATCACTTCAATTTGATTTCGGTATTCTTTTAGGGACAAATGACGACAAAGTTATTTTCAGAGGTAACGAAGTTATGCAACCTAGGGACAATGTATTATTTGAGCTTGGTTTATTTACCGGGCGATTAGGAACATCCAAGTGTGCATTTCTAATCGAGAAAGATGTAAAACTTCTATCCGATTTCAATGGACTTAGCTTAGCTTATTTTGACAAATCAAAAATAGAAACATTTACTTCAGCAGTAAATGACATAAGAAGTCTATTCCTTACAAGTTCAGACGATGAAATCAATTTTTTTCCGTCTGCAACCCTTGCATCCGTATATTTTGAAAATTTGATTGTTCCAATATGCCGATTTATAATTGAAAACAATGGCTTCACTTCTAAAGAAACCCACTATAAAAATTGCATTATCAATATAATTATACCAAACCAAATAAATGAAGATGTAAACCTTCAATTTGAAAAACTAAAGTCGTCAATTTCAACAGAAATTGTTTCATTCAAATATGCCGGGCGACCAAGACACATTAGTATTGACACTCAAATAAAAAATGAAACACTTGAATTCGTTGACTTTCCGACAATCATCACAGGAATTAATCATGCTATTTCTAATTTACTTCCAAAAGACTTTAATATGCTAAGCCCTGACTACAACTCAATACTAGAGAGAGAGCTTATACGTTTTATTTCTACTTTAAAAAAACTTTCAATTAGAAACGGGTTTGACGAAATAGTGAAAGTGAAGAGGGAAACTGAACTATGACAAAAAAAAGCACGACACTTGATCGTTGAATAAAAAAACACTTTGCATTATATTTCAAATTAACCTACAACAAAATCAAACATGGACTTCAAAGACCAAATCAAACAACTGGGCGACCGGGTTACAAAATTGAAAGAGCAAATTCACACCGAAGAAGCTACAAAAAACGCGTTCATAATGCCCTTTTTGCAGGCACTTGGTTATGATGTTTTCAACCCGATTGAAGTTGTTCCGGAATACGTGACAGACATTGGCATCAAGAAAGGTGAAAAAATAGATTACGCCATTTTCAAAGACGGAAATGCAACTATCTTAATTGAGTGTAAACATTGGGGACAGAATCTCAACTTACATGATGGCCAATTGCTTCGTTATTTCCACGTTTCAAAAGCCAAATTTGGTCTTTTAACGAATGGCATAACATATCGTTTTTATTCTGACCTGGTGGAAACAAATAAAATGGACGAAAAACCATTTTTAGAGTTCAACATCAATGAAATAAAAGACAACCAGATTGAGGAACTGAAGAAGTTCCACAAAACCGTTTTTGATGCGGAAAGCATTACGAACACAGCAAGCGAACTGAAATACACCAATGAACTCAGGCATTTATTCCAGCAGGAACTTGCAAACCCAAGTCCTGATTTTGTAAAACATTTCGCAAAACAGGTTTATCCAAGTAACATTTCTGCAAGAGTGCTTGAGCAATTTACAAACTTGACAAAAAAATCAATTCAGCAACACATCAGCGACTTAATTACAGAACGCCTGAAAACAGCCCTGACAAAAGAGGACGAGAAAACCAAAGAGCAGGAAGCAATTGAGGCCGAACAAGCCCGAGCCGAGGAAAACAAAGTTTTAACTACAGAAGAAGAACTGGAAGGTTTTATGATAGTTAAAACAATCCTTCGTCAAAACATCAATGCAACACGCGTTACCTATCGTGATGCGCAATCTTATTTTGCAATTCTGCTTGACGACAATAACCGCAAGACCATCTGCAGGCTTTATTTAAACGGTTCTAAAAAATATTTCGTAACGCTGGATGAACAGAAGAAAGAAGTTAAGAATGAAATTGCTTCGATCGATGAGATATTCAAACATGCTGAATCGTTACTGAGTATTGTTAGCAATTACGATAAATCGAAGGAACCGGCTTAGTGTGAAGTAAATTGGTTAAGTACCAAAAATATGACTGCCGGAAGCCTGGATTCTGCGCTAACATCTTCGAATTTAGATGTTGGCGCGGAATCTGGATACTTCCCCCCCTACCGCAACTCCCCCAACTCCTTCTCCACCCCCGTTATCTCCTTCACGCGTTTGCATAAAACCGGTTTGCCCGCCTTATCATAAACCAGCAGCAGCGAGCCTTTGCTGGCGGTGCTGCCCTTGCTCATGATGTCGTTGTAGAGCGCATCGTTCCAGATAACAATCGTTTTGGTGGTGTCCACATCGGCAAATTCGTCTTTCAGCAGGGCGGCTTTTTCCACCTGGCGGCGGTTGCGGAACACGAGTACGGGTTGCGTGTTTGGCAGCGCCTGCATTTTTTTCAGCTGTGCGTGAAAGTTGTAGAGGCAGCTCACGCAATCGTTTGGTATTACGCCAAACAGTGCGATGGATTTGCCGGCAGCGTTGCGCTGCAGTTCGGGAACCAGTTCGTTTACGCTGCTGCTTTTAATGGTAAACGCAGTGAAAACACCCGTAAACAGCAGGAGCAGTAGCAGTTTATTGCCCTTCATAGCAGTTGATGTAATAATGTTCTTCATTGCCGGTGATGGTGTAAAATGTATTGGTGTATGTTGCAATATCGCGGCATTTTTCGAGCGGTGTTTTCAGCAGCAGGCGGCCTGTTGCCCGGTCGGTAATACGTAAAACCATTTGCCGGGTGGTGGTGTCGGCCGGGTTTTTACGGTATGAAATGTACGCCATTGTATTGGCATAACGGGCAAACGGTATTCCTTTTTTTTCGCCGGTGGTGTCGGGCAGTTGCGCGCGGGCGGGTTTGCCTTCGGGCAGCAGGTACAGGCCGAAATGGTCGTTCACAAACAGGCTGTCGTTTACCAGCTGAAACCGTTTGGCCTGGAATTTCTCAATCAGTTTGTGGCTGTAGCCAGGAATGTTTGCCGTGCCGAGCAGTGCTTTTTCAGGCAGCATGGCATGACCATCAAGCCGGAACTGTGCAAACAGTTTGAGTTGTTCTTTTCCGGTAAACACCTGCGCCATTTGGTTGTATGCAGGCTGATGCACCGGGGCCCAGAGCGTTTTACCATCCGTAAAAAAACCGCTTCCCGGATCGGGAATATAATCGGTGCCGGGGCGGATTTCATCGTAGCCGTATGCCAGCCAGGTTTCGCGGGGTTTTAAATCGGTGCCGCACGAAAGCAGTACGGTTTTGTTTTCAAACACAATAATGTTCGCATTTTCATTCCCGGCAACGGCCTCTTCCACTTTCTTTTTGTCGGCTGCCTGGCCGGCAAACTCGCTCATGTCTGCGGCCCGGTATGCAACGGGCAGGTAACAGGTTAAATACAGCGTGCCGTTATGTGATGACATGCTTCGGAACAGCGGGTTAAGCGTATTGGACGAAGCAGACGTATCGCGTTTTGCGGTGATGTAATCGTGCGGGGCTTTTTGTGTTTTGTAAATTACCGCAACAACTGAATCGCCGTTCCACCTGCGGATATCGAACAGGCTGAGCAGCGTTCCTTTTTTCAGATGGTACGTAGCCACCTGGTAACGGAACAGGCAGGCGATTACGGTATCGTTAAGGACTTCTATTTTCGAAGGGGATTCGTTCCAGACGAAACGGGATTCGTCAATGGCAACGGGTTTGCGTGCGACAATGTTTTTGACAAGCGGCTGGCTGGAACACGATAAAACCGTGAACAAGACAAAGCAGGATAGATACACCAGTTGCCGCATGAAATGCAAATAAATAAAAATTGGCGCAGCTGCCTGAACGGACATCTGCGCCAATCAGCAATCAATAATAAATATTTTGTCCGGAAATACCAGCTTCTGTTTGCGTAAGCACAATAGACTGGAGCCTGCGGGCCGTCGGATTTTCTTTGTTTGGAATAAACCAATGCTCATTCAGTGTAAAATCCTGGTTGTTAATCGAACTGATGTCATCGGTGTACGAAATACTGCCGGTTTCCACATCTTCTATCACATCATAACACATGGGCGCACCCGAACCTACAACTTCAATGAGGCATAAATCATTGGTGATCATCATGCAGGTATAACAATCCGGCTCACCGGGTCCGCAATTTCCGTCAGGACCTTCGGGCAGATCAACAAAGATGCCTTTGATGATATGCACTTCAATGGGTGAGCGGTTGTTTTTGCTGACCAGCTGGTGATACAACCCCGGGCTGGCTTTTTTAATGAGTGCAGACGCTTGCTTTCCTAAATCGGCAGGTTGCGGTTGTGCAGGATTGATGTTCATTTCCTGCTTGCTGCAGGATACACCAGACACCAGTGCAAATGCCATCGAAACGGGTAAAATAAGTTTCTTTATATTCATAACAGTAGGCATTAAGATGTTATATTAAATAATTAATTTACTTTCAAATGTACAATATATAATGACAAATGCTAATATCATGGTTATCTATTATTAAATGGTGCGGCCTTTTTACGGAGAAAGGTCGTTTTTGAATTAAAAATACCCTCCGATAAAACCCCAAGAAAGCCATGTCGACGCCGCCGCCTGTTGATAAGTATTTTAATTCCTAAATGAGAATAATTATCTTTGAGGAATTATTCATATTTATGAAAACCAACAGCTCCGCATTCTTCCGGAAAAAATTACAGGAAAAAAGCCTCAAGGTTACGCCGCAGCGTGTGGCCATTTACGAGGCGGTGGTTGAACTGAAAAATCACCCGACCGCTGAAAACATCATTGATTACCTGAAAATAAACCACCCGAACATTGCCGTCGGAACCGTTTACAAGGTGCTTGACTTTTTGGTGGAGCATGGCCTGCTGGAAAAAGTAAAAACCGAAAAAGATTTTATGCGGTATGATGCGGTGTTAACCAATCACCACCATTTGTATTGTGCTGAAACAGACCGCATCGAAGATTATGAAGACGACGAGCTGAACGCATTGCTGAACGCCTATTTCAAGAAAAAGAAAATCAAACACTTTAACGTCCGTGATATCAAACTGCAGATTACGGGCAATTTTTATACGAATCTTAAAACACACTGACCATGAGCACTTCCAACGAAAGCAAGTGTCCGTTTCCGCACGGGCAGATGAAACAGACGGCCGGCACCGGCACCTCCAACAAAGACTGGTGGCCCAACCGCTTAAACTTAGGCATCCTCCGGCAGCACTCGGCTCTGTCCGATCCGATGGATCCGGATTTTAATTATGCCGAAGCATTTAAAACCTTAGACCTGGCGGCCATTAAAAAAGATATTTATGATGTAATGACCACTTCGCAGGAGTGGTGGCCTGCCGATTACGGGCATTACGGTCCGCTGTTTATCCGCATGGCGTGGCACAGTGCGGGCACGTACCGCATTTCCGATGGTCGTGGCGGAGCAGGCACCGGCAATCAGCGGTTCGCACCGGTAAACAGCTGGCCCGATAACGGCAACTTGGACAAAGCGCGCTTTTTGCTTTGGCCGGTGAAACAGAAATACGGAAAGAAAATTTCCTGGGCCGATTTAATGATCCTGGCCGGTAACTGTGCGCTGGAATCCATGGGTTTCAAAACATTCGGATTTGCGGGTGGACGCGAAGACATCTGGGAACCTGAACAGGATATTCACTGGGGCAACGAAACCGAGTGGCTCGGCGACAAACGGTACAAAGGCGAACGGGAACTGGACAACCCGCTGGCAGCCGTTCAGATGGGTTTGATTTATGTGAACCCGCAGGGACCAAACGGCAATCCCGATCCGCTGGCTTCGGCCAAAGACATCCGCGAAACGTTTGCACGCATGGCCATGAACGATGAAGAAACGGTTGCACTGGTGGCCGGCGGACATACATTCGGAAAAGCACACGGTGCCGGACCGGAAAGCAACGTGGGCCGCGAACCTGAAGGCGCTGCCATGGAAGAAATGGGCATGGGCTGGAAAAACAGTTTTGGCAGCGGCAAAGGCGGCGATGCCATTACCAGCGGTATTGAAGGCGCATGGAAACCGAACCCGACCACATGGGATAACGGCTATTTCGATACCTTATTTAAATACGACTGGAAGTTATCCAAAAGTCCGGCCGGCGCTCACCAGTGGACACCCACCGATGAAACTGCAGCAACAACGGTTGAAGATGCGCACGACAAAACCAAACGCCATGCGCCGATGATGACCACCGCCGACCTGGCGTTGAAAATGGATCCGACGTATGCGGCCATTTCAAAACGGTTCCACGAAAACTTCGACCAGTTTGCAGATGCATTTGCGCGGGCGTGGTTCAAACTCAACCACCGCGATATGGGCCCGATTGCCCGTTACCTCGGAGCGGAAGTTCCGCAGGAAGAACTGATCTGGCAGGATCCGGTGCCGGCTGTAAAAAATGAGTTAACCGACAGCGACATCACCGAATTAAAAAGTAAAATTTTATCGGGCGGACTTTCGCTGGCGCAACTCATCCGCACGGCCTGGGCTTCGGCTTCCACGTACCGCAATTCAGATAAACGGGGCGGTGCCAACGGTGGCCGCATTCGTTTAGAGCCGCAGCTGAACTGGGAGGCCAACAACCCGGTGGGATTAAAAAGCGTGCTGGCTGTTTACGAAAAAATAAAAGCCGGATCGGCCAAACCGGTTTCGATGGCCGATCTGATTGTGCTGGGTGGTTGTGCGGCCATTGAAAAAGCAGCATCCAATGCCGGGCACTCCGTCACTGTTCCGTTTACACCCGGCCGCGGTGATGCCACACCGGAACAAACCGATGCCGCTTCGTTTGCGGTGCTTGAACCACAGGCCGACGGTTTCAGGAACTACAAAAATGCAACGTGTTTTTCCGTTACCGAAGAAATGCTGGTTGACAAAGCGCAACTGCTTACGTTAACAGCACCTGAAATGACCGCGCTGGTTGGTGGTTTGCGTACACTCAACGCCAACTACGATGGTTCAAAACACGGTGTGTTTACAGGTAACACGGAATCACTTACCAATGACTTTTTTGTGAACCTGCTCGACCTGGGCACCACCTGGAAAGCAACCGATCACACCGGCGAAGTGTTTGAAGGACGCAGCCGTAAAACCGGCGAAGTAAAATGGACGGCCACCCGCGCCGACCTCATCTTCGGATCCAATTCAGAATTGCGCGCCATCGCAGAAGTATATGCCTGCGCCGATTCGAAGGAAAAGTTTGTGACTGATTTTGTTGCCGCATGGAACAAGGTGATGAACCTGGGGCGGTTTTAGGCTTGCTCCTGTTTTTGCAGGATGAATAAAAACGATTATGAAAAACGGTTTCCTGGTTAGCATCAGGAAACCGTTTTTTTTCGTTTTACAATGCGTCCAAAAAGTAATCCTGCCTACCAGGAAATTGTTGACAGACATATGTGCACGATTTTGCATTTTACCGGTAACAGCACCTGCAAAATAACATCCAGGTGCCCTTGCATCCCGCTGTTTGCGCGGGGTTGCGTCCACCTGTATGACTTGCCTCGCATTTAAGGATGATACTGGTCAGGTGGTTGCCGGAAATGCAGGGATAATTTTGTTGTATGGAATCTTATAATTCCTTCCCGTACAACATGATGAAACATCTTATAACATGGGCAATGGCTGCTTTGCTTCCGTTGTCCGCCTCGGCTCAGAACCCGGAAATTCACGTAACCGGCAACGGTATTGTAATCCTGGATGGCGACAATACGCCTGATTATTCGGACAATACCGATTACGGTTTGGTTAAAATTTGCGGAGCCACAGCAATACGCACATTTACAATTCATAATACGGGTACTGACAGCCTGCACCTGGTCAATGTCTGGCATAGCGGAACCGGGGGTGTTTATTTTTCACAGCTATCTGTACCGGCCTGGGTAATTGAACCGGGCGGAAGTTCTTCCTTCCAGATGATGTTTGATCCGGGAGCACCTGTTACGGAAACCGTTTCATTAAACATCATGAGCGACGATGCCGATGAGGGGTTGTATAATTTTACAGTTATTGGCACGGGGTACGAGCCTGAAATTGATGTGATCGGTAACAGTACGTATATCACCGATGGTGATGTAACCCCATCACCTGCTGATCATACTGACTTTGGCAACGTGGGTGTGTGCGGCACCGCCGGCATTTCGCGCACCTTTACCATCGAAAACAACAGTCCCGGTAACGGGCTGAACGGAATTGCTGTTACCATAACCGGGGCGGATGCTTCCGATTTCACACTCACAGCAGCACCTGCAACGGGCATTTCCTGGGCACAGCGAACAACCACATTTACCATAAACTTCGACCCGTCGGCTCCCGGTGTTCGCAATGCCACAATTAACATCAGCAGCGACGACTGTGATGAAAATCCGTTTGAATTTGCCATTACCGGTTTTGGCGATAATCCCGAAGCAGAGGTGCGCGGAAACAGCCTCGAAATTGTGAACGGTGATAACACCCCAACCGGTAGCGACCACACCAATTTCGGCAGCGTGCTGGTTTGCGTCGGCACGATTTACCGCGACTTCACCATTCTGAATACCGGCAACGCCCCGCTTACAGTGGGAACACCGGTACTGAGCGGACCGCATATCATTGATTATGTGCTTACCGTTCCGCCCGCTTCTACTGTTGCACCGGGAGGCAGTACCTTTTTCCGAATTGTTTTTAATCCGTCTGTAACAGGTTTACGTTCGGCTGCAGTAAGTTTCAGCACAAACGACTGCGATGAAAACCCATACACTTTTGCTATTCAAGGCTCGGGCAATGCCGATGTTGTTCCACCAACAGCGATTTGCCAGAACATTTCACTTCACCTGAACAGTTCAGGAACGGCCTCCATCATGCCCGTGATGATAAACAACGGATCGTATGACCAGTGCGGGACTGTTATCCTGCAATCGGCAACGCCATCTGCTTTCACGTGCAGTAATGTGGGACCAAACAATGTTACTCTTACTGTTGCCGATCCGGCCGGTAATACATCCACCTGCACGTCGGTAGTAACAGTTATTGATACGGTGAAGCCGGTGGCTGTTTGTCGGAATATCAACCTGCACCTGAATACTTCGGGAACAGCGCTCGTCACCGCGCCCATGCTGAATAACGGTTCGACAGACGCATGCGGTATTGCTTCGCTGGCGGTAAGTACCAATTCATTTTCATGCGCCAACATCGGAACAAACAACGTTACGCTAACCGTTACCGATGTGAACGGCAACAGCAAATCCTGCACTAGCATCGTTACTGTACTCGATACCGTGAAGCCGGTTGCACAATGTCAGAACATCAGCTTGCACCTGAACACTTCGGGAACAGCGCTCGTTACCGCACCTATGCTGAACAACGGTTCGACAGACGCATGCGGTATTGCTTCGCTGGCGGTGAGTACCAATTCATTTTCATGCGCGAACATCGGTACAAACAACGTTACGCTAACCGTTACCGATGTGAACGGCAACAGCAAATCGTGCACTAGCATCGTTACTGTACTCGATACCGTTAAGCCGGTGGCTGTTTGTCGGAATATCAACCTGCACCTGAACACTTCGGGAACTGCGCTCGTTACTGCACCCATGCTGAACAATGGTTCGACAGATGCCTGCGGTATTGCTTCGCTGGCGGTGAGTACCAATTCATTTTCATGCGCCAACATCGGAACAAACAATGTTACGTTAACCGTTACCGATGTAAACGGCAACAGCAAATCGTGCACTAGCATTGTTACTGTACTCGATACCGTGAAGCCAGTGGCACAATGTCAGAACATCAGCTTGTACCTGAACAGTTCAGGAACTGCACTCATCACTGCGCCCATGCTGAACAACGGTTCGACTGATGCATGCGGTATTGCTTCGCTGGCGGTAAGTACCAATTCATTTTCATGCGCCAACATCGGAACAAACAACGTTACGCTAACCGTTACCGATGTGAACGGCAACAGCAAATCCTGCAGCAGCATTGTTACTGTTGTGGATACAGTGAAGCCGGTGGCTGTTTGTCGGAATATCAACCTGCACCTGAACACTTCAGGAACCGCGCTCGTCACTGCGCCCATGCTGAACAACGGTTCGACAGACGCATGCGGTATTGCTTCGCTGGCGGTGAGCACCAATTCGTTTTCATGCGCCAACATCGGAACAAACAATGTTACGTTAACTGTTACCGATGTAAACGGCAACAGCAAAACATGTAGCAGCGTTGTTACTGTACTCGATACCGTGAAGCCGGTGGCACAATGTCAGAACACCAGCTTGCAACTCAACAGTTCAGGAACTGCACTCATCACCGCGCCCATGCTTAACAATGGTTCGACAGACGCATGCGGTATTGCTTCGCTGGCGGTAAGTACCAATTCATTTTCATGCGCCAACATCGGAACAAACAACGTTACGCTAACCGTTACCGATGTGAACGGCAACAGCAAATCCTGCAGCAGCATTGTTACTGTTGTGGATACCGTGAAGCCGGTGGCTGTTTGCCGGAATATCAACCTGCACCTGAACACTTCGGGAACCGCGCTCGTCACTGCGCCCATGCTGAACAACGGTTCGACAGACGCATGCGGTATTGCTTCGCTGGCGGTGAGCACCAATTCGTTTTCATGCGCGAACATCGGAACAAACAATGTTACGTTAACCGTTACCGATGTGAACGGCAACAGCAAAACCTGTAGCAGCATCGTTACTGTTGTGGATACAGTGAAGCCGGTGGCGCAATGTCAGAACATCAGCTTGCACCTGAACACTTCAGGAACAGCGCTCGTCACCGCGCCCATGCTGAACAACGGTTCGACAGACGCATGCGGAATTGCTTCGCTGGCGGTAAGTACCAATTCATTTTCATGTGCAAACATCGGCACAAACAATGTTACGTTAACCGTTACTGATGTAAATGGCAACAGCAAAACATGCAGCAGCATCGTTACTGTACTCGATACGGTGAAACCGGTTGCGCAATGTCAGAACATCAGTTTGTACCTCAACACTTCAGGAACAGCGCTCATCACCGCGCCCATGCTGAACAACGGCTCAACAGACGCATGCGGTATTGCATCGCTGGCGGTGAGTACCAATTCGTTTTCATGCGCGAACATCGGTACAAACAATGTTACGTTAACTGTTACCGATGTGAATGGCAACAGCAAAACGTGCACTAGCATTGTTACTGTACTCGATACCGTGAAGCCAGTGGCACAATGTCAGAATATCAGCTTGTACCTCAACAGTTCAGGAACTGCGCTCATCACCGCGCCCATGCTGAACAACGGTTCGACAGACGCCTGCGGAATTGCTTCGCTGGCGGTGAGTACCAATTCATTTTCATGCGCGAACATTGGCACAAACAATGTTACGTTAACTGTTACCGATGTGAATGGCAACAGCAAAACGTGCACTAGCATTGTTACTGTACTCGATACCGTGAAGCCAGTGGCACAATGTCAGAACATCAGCTTGCACCTGAACACTTCGGGAACAGCACTCATCACTGCGCCCATGCTCAACAACGGTTCGTCTGACGCCTGCGGCATTGCATCGCTGGCGGTGAGCACCAATTCATTTTCATGCGCGAACATCGGCACAAACAATGTTACGTTAACCGTTACCGACGTGAACGGCAACAGCAAAACGTGCAGCAGCATTGTTACCGTTTTGGATACGGTTCGCCCGGTTGCAATATGCCAGAATATTAATGTTACCCTTTCCGGAGGAACGGCCGCAATTGCTGCATCTGCTGTGAATAACGGTTCAGCCGATGCCTGCGGAATTGCATCTATGACCGTTGTGCCGTCCACATTTAACTGCAGCAACCTTGGAATAAATAACGTTATGTTTACCGTAACGGATGCAAGCGGAAATTCTTCTTCCTGCACTGCTGCCGTAAACGTAATATCCAACCTGGCCGCGGGTATTACTTCGATAACGGATGTAAACTGCTTCGGCGGATCCGATGGCAGCGCCACTGTTACTCCTTCAGGGGGAGCAGGTCCATTTACATACAACTGGTTACCGGCAGGAGGCACTAACGCCACGGCAAGCGCACTTGCTGCAGGCACCTACACCTGTACCGTAACCGATAACGGGGGCTGTACAACTTCACAAACCGTGAGCATTTCACAACCAACTTTACTCACTGCAGGAACAGCTGCAACCACTATTTATTGCAACGGCGACCAGGCTGCCATTTCGGTTACAGCCAATGGCGGAACACCTGCTTACAGTGGTACAGGTAGTTTCACGGTAACGGCAGGTTCTTATTCGTATACGGTAACGGATGCAAACGGATGCACAAGCACAAGCAGCATATCGGTAACAGAACCTCCTGCGCTCATTATCGGTTTGTCTGCATCAACGCTGCTGTGCAACGGAGACACGGCAACGATAACTGTTACCGCCAGCGGTGGAACACCGGGTTACAACGGAACAGGTACGTTCACGGTACCAGCAGGCACATATACGTACACGGTTACTGATGCAAACACCTGCCCGGATACGGCCAGCATTACCGTAACACAGCCGGCTGCACTCAGCGTATCGGCAACACCGGTAAATGTGTCCTGCTTTGGCGGAAACAACGGTTCCATTGACCTTTCACCGGGTGGTGGTACGCTTCCTTATGCTTTCAGCTGGAACAATGGAACGTACCTCACCGAAGACTTGTCAGGTCTTTCGGCCGGAACCTATTCCTGGACAGTAACCGATACGAATAACTGCGTAATCAGCGGAACTGAAATTATTACTTCGCCCCCGGTGCTTACAGTTTCTGTTACGGCTGCAGCACCTACCACCTGCGGCGGCACTGACGGCGCAATCGATCTTGCAGTAAATGGAGGAACAGGAACTTACAGTTACCTCTGGAATACCACTGACACCACTGCAGTTCTTAACGGGCTTGCGGCAGGTACGTACAGTTGCGTTGTTACCGATGAAAACGGTTGCATCATACCGGCGGGTGTAACACTGAGCGATCCGCCCGCACCGGTGGTTACCTTTGTGCTTGCGCCCGATACACTTTGCCAGTCAACCACTGCACCGTTTGCACTTACCGGTGGTTTGCCGCAGGGCGGAACGTACAGCGGCCCCGGGGTAAATGCAAACCAGTTTGATCCCGCACTGGCACAAACCGGGTTTAATGTAATCACTTATACATTTACGGATACAACCGGATGCGCAGCAACCGCCTCCGATTCGGTGTGGGTTGATCTGTGCCTGGGCATACCGGCGGCCACCAATCCGTTCCAGGTTCGTATTGTGCCGAATCCGAACAACGGTTCATTTGTCCTTCAGACAGCAGGCGGCAGCGGATTATCCGTACAGATTTTCAATGCGCTCGGGCAGCTGGTCATGAGTAACCAGTTACTCCCGGGTGAATCGCATTTGTTCGAAATCGGTGAATCGGGAATGTATATGCTCACGGCAACAAACACGCAGGGACAGCGCATCGTTCAGCGTGTGTTTGTGAATAAGTAATTTCCTTCGCGAAGAAAAGCCGGAACGGAAATTACCGTTTACGGAAATGAATTTTGTTTGCGCTGCTTTCAGGCCATTCAGGATCAAAAAATCCTGCCAAGAAATCGCGAAAGGATTTTCATCGATTAACCACCCTTTTATTCCTGCGCTTTTTTTGTGGGAAATGCGGGGCTTCGGGGACATTTACCCGCACCCAAAACAATCCACCCTGCTATGGCAATTCATCGCTTCGGCGGAAGAAAAAAACGCTTATCTTTGCGCCCTAACAAATAAAGCCTGCGTTGTAAGCAGGCGATAAAAAATTTATGATAAACATTACCCTCCCCGACGGTTCGGTGCGGCAATATGCCCCGAACGTCACACCGCTGGATGTGGCTACAAGCATCAGCGAAGGACTTGCCCGCAATGTACTGGCAGCAAAAGTAAACGGACAGACCTGGGACGCAACGCGCCCGATTCCGGGTGATGCATCACTTGTATTGCTGACGTGGAACGACCAGGCCGGTAAAGAAACGATGTGGCATTCGTCGGCGCATTTGATGGCCGAAGCCCTGGAAGCACTTTATCCGGGCATGAAATTCGGTATCGGCCCGGCCATTGAAAGCGGCTTCTACTACGATGTTGATCCGGGTGAACACAAACTTTCGATTGATGACCTGCCTGCCATCGAGAAAAAAATGCTGGAACTGGCTGCGCAGAAAAACGCATACATCCGCGAAGAAATTTCGAAAGGCGATGCCATCGGGCATTTTTATGAAAAGAAAGACGAGTACAAACTGGAGCTGCTGAAAGAACTCAGCGACGGGGAGATTACGTTTTATAAACAGGGCAATTTTGTGGACCTGTGCCGCGGGCCGCACATTCCGCACACCGGTTTTGTAAAAGCCGTGAAACTGCTGAACGTGGCCGGTGCCTACTGGCGCGGCGATGAGAAGAACAAACAGCTCACCCGCATTTACGGCATCACGTTCCCGAAACAGAAAGAGCTCGACGAATACCTCGTGATGCTGGAGGAAGCTAAAAAACGCGACCACCGCAAACTCGGGCGTGAACTCGACCTGTTTCATTTTTCCGAAAAAGTGGGCATGGGTTTACCCCTGTGGCTGCCCGCCGGTGCTGCGCTGCGCGAACGCCTGCAGCAGTTTCTGCAGAAGGCCCAGCTCAAGGCCGGTTACCTGCCGGTGATTACGCCGCACATCGGGAACAAACAATTGTATATTACATCCGGGCATTATGAAAAATACGGCAAGGATTCGTTCCAGCCGATTAAAACACCGACCGAAGGGGAAGAGTTTTTCCTGAAGCCGATGAACTGCCCGCACCACTGCGAAATTTACAAGAGCCGTCCGCGTTCGTACAAAGACCTGCCGGTTCGTTTTGCTGAATTCGGTACCGTTTACCGTTATGAACAGAGCGGCGAACTGCACGGCCTTACCCGCGTGCGTGGCTTTACACAGGACGATGCGCATTTATTCTGCCGCCCCGACCAGGTGAAAGAAGAATTCTGCAAGGTGATTGATCTCGTGCTGTACGTATTCCGTGCGCTTGATTTTACGGACTATACCGCGCAGATTTCGCTGCGTGATAAAGAAGACCGCAGCAAATACATCGGCAGTGACGAAAACTGGGAGAAAGCCGAAAACGCCATCATTGAAGCCGCTGCTGAAAAAGGACTGCGCACCGTGGTGGAATACGGCGAGGCCGCGTTTTACGGTCCGAAACTCGATTTTATGGTGAAAGACGCCATCGGCCGTAAATGGCAGCTGGGCACCATCCAGGTGGATTACAACCTGCCCGAGCGTTTTGAACTGGAATACACCGGTGCCGACAACATGAAACACCGCCCGGTAATGATTCACCGCGCGCCGTTTGGTTCGATGGAACGCTTTGTAGCCGTGCTTATTGAGCATTGTGCCGGCAAATTCCCGCTGTGGCTGACCCCGGAACAGGTCGGAATCCTTCCGATCAGCGAAAAATACACCGAACACAGCCACAAACTTGCGGATTTACTGAAAAATTACGATATTCGCGCCTTCGTTGACGACCGTAACGAGAAAATCGGCAAGAAAATCCGTGATACAGAGCTCCGGAAAGTGCCGTATATGCTCGTTCTCGGCGAGAAAGAGGTAGCTGACGGAACCGTAGCTGTGCGTAAGCAGGGCGATGGCGACAAAGGCACCATGAGTATCGAAGATTTCGCAGCGATGATTAATAAAGAAATTGAAGATCGGCTCACGTCGTTAAATAGTTAAAACATAAAAGCGGAGGAATTATCAACACGAATAACAACAACAGTAACAACAACAGTACACCCGGCGGAACCGGAAGTACAGGTGGTACAGGCAGCACAGGCAACACCGGCGGTTTTAACCGTCCGCGTCCGCCCTTCCCGCCCCGCCGTTTTGGTCCGCCGAAAAAAGAAGACGCACACAAGATCAATGAAAAAATCCGTGCCACACAGGTACGTGTAGTAGGTGAAGACATTGAGCAAGGTGTATTTTCTATTGAAAAGGCGCTTGAAATTGCAAAAGATGCGGGTCTCGACCTGGTAGAAATTGCACCGAATGCCGAGCCGCCGGTTTGCCGCGTTGTTGATTACAAGAAGTTCCTGTACGATCAGAAAAAGAAACAGAAGGAACTGAAAGCCAAAGCGGCGAAAGTTGTTGTAAAAGAAATTCGTTTTGGTCCGCATACGGATGACCACGATTTTAACTTCAAGAAAAATCACGCCGTGAAGTTTCTAGAAGAAGGTTGCAAGGTGCGTGCGTATGTAATGTTCCGCGGCCGTTCAATTATGTTCAAGGAGCAGGGCGAAATCCTGTTGCTGCGTTTTGCGCAGGAGCTGGAAGAGTTCGGCAAAGTGGAGCAGCTTCCGCAGCTGGAAGGCAAGCGGATGATGATGACACTGGCTCCGAAAAAGAAAAAGTAAGTTCAATTAAAACAACCATAGAAGTATGCCTAAAATGAAAACAAATTCCAGCGCCAAGAAGCGATTCTCGGTAACTGGATCAGGCAAACTGAAACGGAAGCACGCTTACAAGCGCCACATCCTGACCAAAAAGGAAACGGCACGTAAACGCAACCTGACCAAAGATGCATTTGTATCGAAAGCAGACAGCGACAACGTGAAGTTCCTGCTGGCCATCGGATAAGCGTTCGAAGCAAGCAACCAATCGGTTTACCTGGAAAAACAACAAATGTAGAACCCGGTTTTCAGTTCGAACAAGATTTCTCCGGAAGAGAAACACTGACAACCAAAAAACAAAAACAAAATGCCGAGATCAGTCAATAACGTGGCTTCACGTGCTCGCCGCAAGAAGATCCTTAAACACACAAAAGGATACTGGGGCGCACGCGGTAACGTATGGACGGTAGCAAAAAACACCCTCGAAAAAGGTTTGGTGTATGCTTACCGCGACCGCAAACAGAAAAAACGCAACTACCGCTCGCTGTGGATTCAGCGCATCAATGCCGGTGTTCGTGACTACGGAATGTCGTACAGCGAATTTATGGGCAAGATTCACGCAAAAGGAGTTCAGTTAAACCGCAAAACACTTGCCGATTTAGCAATGAACCACCCGGAAGCGTTCAAAGCCGTAGTGGAGTCGCTCAAATAGAATCGATTCTGAAGAATAAAAAGCCTTTCGTTGCAAAACGGAAGGCTTTTTTTGTGATCTGAAAATCTTCATCCCATAATATAACCGCAAGGTTTCGCAAGGTTTTGCGCAAAGTACCGCAATGCTGCTTAGCGTTACTTCGCGAATTACTTTGCGGCGCGAGGCAGGTGAGCAGCACTTTGCGGTTAAATAAGTTGGCACAGTTCCGGTATCTTTCATTTTCAGCACTGATCTTTCCCATTATCTTTGTTTTATGATCCGTTACCGTTTGCTCCTTCTTGCGCTGCCCGTTTTGTTTTTTGTTCCTGCATGCAATAATGCATCAGGCGGCGACGGCAGCGACAGTGTAAACCACGGCCCGGGTGTTCCCGATCCCTGTGTGTTTGTGCCTGCCAAAACGATGAATGCCGATGCACCAGACAGCACGTGGGCAGCCGATTTCGATCAGCTCATCCGCTGTGGACTGCTGGAACAGTTTGATGTGAATTATTTGGTGCCGAACCTCATTCCCGAAGTGATGGCCGATGCCGCCATTGCGGGAAAAGATTCCATTACGTACCAGATGCTGATTGACCGCCTGCGCCGCTTTAAACTGACCGATGATTACAAACTGGTCCGCGGCCGCATGCACCTGCTCGACAGCCTGCGTATGCTGCCCGTAAACCTGGGCGAATGGAAAGCCGACACGGCGTTACTCAGCGGGCTGGGCATGAACAAAAGTGAACAGGCGGTGCTGCGCAAAACCGCGGAAGAACTGCTGAAAAAAAATCCGAACCTGGTTTGGGAAGCGTTGCTCGACAGCACCGATGCCCGTTTACAACACGATGAATATGCGCCGGACTAACCTGTACCCTGCCCTGCTCTCCCTGCTGCTGCTGTTTGCTGCATGCAACAGCCGCAACGGCAAACCGCTGACACCTGCACAAGAGCAATTTGAAAACGCACTTGCGGCGATGAAAAAAGCCGGGCTGGTGGATACCGTGAATGCCGCTACCTATAAAACGCTGGTGGATAAATGCCGTACCGATTCGGTAAACGGTATTGCACTGCTGCTGGAAGCATCGGGCAAAAGTATTTCGCTTGACATGCGTCTTGCCGGAACCGGTAAAATGACTGCGGCGTATACGGCACAGCACCAGCTGATCACTTCGAAGTTCACCGAAATAAAATGCGATGCGTTTGAGTTGCAGTACAGCATTGCAGATACCACAAACAAGGATACGATTGCCGTTACATTAAAAATTACCCGGCAGCAGCAAACCTGCGAACGCGATCTCGGTCTCGGCTATGTGCCCTACGCACGCAATGTGATGGACACGGCCACATCGAAACGCCTCGATCCGGATTTCTGGAAAGTGTATAACCGCCTGCTCGTGGAAACCGGCAGCACCAAACGCCTGTTTGCAGTTCCGTACCGTTACAATTACGAAGACGATCCGAAAGCACCCGCACGCCTGCGCGAAGACCCGGAGAAGATGATGCTCGTGTTGCTGGATGAAGCGCAGTACAACCTACTGCAACCCATTGCTGCATTGGAATGGGACTACAATGAGTTCGACCTTGTTGCATTCAGCGGCTGCGATGCCTGGCTCGGCAAACTGCAGCAGTGCGGATTATTTCCTGCCGACAGCAACAGTGTGCGTGATAAAAAACGGGAGCTGCATGCCAACAGCCTGTATTCGAAACAGGATTTTTACGACTTTTTTGATACGCTGTTCACTACGGTCAGTTTTGATACGCTGAACGATATTGATCCGTTTACAACCATGTACCAGAACCTGAACACCATCAGCAGCGGCAAGCTGAAACTGGCGGCAGCGGAAGAAGTGGCGAATGCGGGGCTGCGCATTTTCAGTATGAAACTGCAGATCGGTGATACGACATTTAACCGGGTTTATCAGCAATCAAACGGCATGCACGATCCCAATGCGCTGGAAGATGTGAATATTCTCATCCGCACCCTCGGCCGTGAACAGGAAGGGTTGTTTTACATCGTGGCCAACACCGACAATGCGGTAACCGTGGTGTATGCCCCGCCCGCGCTGGAAGCTAAAATTAAAGCAAGCCAGTTGTTCGATCAGTTTTCGGAAAAGGTGCCGGAGTTTTTCTGGCGGAAGTATATGCCCGCCGGCGCGAAATAAGTAAGCAGTGGCAGTCGCCTTCGACTATCGCTCAGTCTGACTGCCACTGCTTACTGCTGCTGCCAACGGTTCGACTACTGCTTTAAAATTTCCTGTCCTTACATTATTTGCTTTAAACGATCGTACTAAGGCGCCAGCCGTTTCATCACCCACGTACCATTTTCATACGCATACTGCAGGCGATCATGTAAGCGGCTGGGGCGGCCCTGCCAGAACTCGATGCGTTCAGGTTTCAGGATGTAACCTCCCCACCACTCCGGGCGCTCCGGTGTTTTACCGGCGAACATATTAGTCATGTGTTCAATCAGTTCATCCAATGTTTCACGGCTTTCAATAACCTGGCTTTGTGGTGAGGCCCACGCGCCTAGTTTGCTGCCCTCTGGCCGGCTGTTGAAATATTCATCCGACTCCGCGGCCGACTGCATTTCCAGTTTGCCTTCAATGCGCACCTGCCGTTCCAGCTCGGGCCAGAAAAACGTGAGCGCGGCAAATGGATTCTCGCTGATTTCAGCACCTTTGCGGCTGTTGTAGTTGGTATAAAAAACAAAACCGTCATCACTGAAATTGCGCAGCAGCACCACGCGGGCCGATGGTTTGTGTTCCGCATTCACAGTTGATAACACCATCGCATTGGGTTCGTTTACATCGGCATTCAACGCTTCGGTAAACCAGTGATTAAAAAACACAACCGGGCTGGCCGGTGCATCTTTTTCGAGCAGGGTATGTTGGGCATAATCTATGCGCAGTTGCTGAATACGTTCGCGGTTATCGTTCATGATAAAAATGTGTAGCGGTGCAAAGTTACGGAGTTTACGGCTTGCCGGTTGCAGATTTTGATTTCCCGTTTCAGAGGCGATTGCCCTGCAATACGTTTGTTTACCTGAAAATAATCCTACTTTTGTTCATCATGCTTCCTGTAGAAAACAAACTGGAACCGGCCGCGGGCAGAATATTGCTGGCAGAACCCTTTCTCAATGACGGGTACTTCCGCCGTGCGGTTATTTTGCTGACAGAGCACAATGAAAAAGGTTCAATCGGTTTTATGCTGAACAAACCGGTGGACATGAAGCTGCACGAACTGGTAAACGATTTTCCGCAGTATAACGGTTCTGTTTTTCTTGGTGGTCCGGTACAACGCAACCAGTTATTTTACATCCACCGCCTCGGCCACCTCATCAGCGACAGCAACCCGATTGGTGATGAACTATGGTGGAACGGCAACTTCGACCAGGTGCGCGAACTTATTGCCACCGGCCAGGCCGATTCGAGCCAGATCCGCTTTTTTATCGGTTATTCCGGCTGGGAACCGGGCCAACTGGCCGGTGAAATGCAGGAACGCTCGTGGTATGTTTCGCCCGGAAAAACAAAACTGATTTTTAATCCCGACCCGGATGCGCTGTGGACCAACACGGTGAAACACATGGGACAGCCTTTTGCTATAATGGCTAATTTCCCGGAAGATCCTTCTTTAAACTGAAATGGTTAATGTTTAATGTTTAATGGACAATGGTTAATGGCTTATGGTTAATGGCTAATGGACAACGGCTTACGGCTAATGGACAACGGCTTAGGGCTAATGGACAATGGCTTAGGGCTAATGGACAATGGCTTATGGTTAATGGTTAATGGACGAAGAGCTTAAGATATTATAAATCAAAACCCATTAGCCCTTAGCCATTTCACATCAACCATTTTTAGTTTTCATTTTCCATTAGCCCTTAGCCATTGCCCATCAGCTATTTTTAGACCAACACGGTGAAACACATGGGGTCAGCCTTTTGCGATCATGGCTAATTTTCCGGAAGACCCTTCTTTAAACTGAAATGTTTAATGGACAATGGTTAATGGCTAATGGCTTATGGCTAATGGACAATGGCTTATGGTTAATGGACGAAGAGCTTAAGATAATATAAATCAAAAACATTAGCCCTTAGCCATTTCACATCAACCATTTTTAGTTTTCATTTTCCATTAGCCCTTAACCATTGCCCATCAGCCATTTTTAGGTTTCATTTTCCGTTGCCAGTAAAAAATTACCGGGAGAAACAATACCGTTGGTCCGAGCCAGAGGATGATTGCGGGTACGCCGGTGATGTTGGTTACCACGAATGCCGTTACCGTAGCAATGTACGCCCCGATCATGTTGCCGATGTGCGAACCGATTCGGAAACCGGGTTTGATTGTTTTCATCCGGAAGCTGCGGATATCGCGCAGGCTGCCGGTAATACCAAAAGATGCAAATACGATGGCGATTATACCGAAGGATGTGTTTCCGTCCACCAATTTCATTATACCGTAAACCAGCAGTGCCGCACAAAACACCGCGTTGAAGCAGCTTGCTACCCAATCGAACCACTGCACGCCGTTCCCGTTTTTCTTTGCCCAGTACAGCACCCGGTAACCGGTAACTGCACCGTAAAAACTGAATACTGCAACCATCAGCAGGAATGGAATTACTTTATAAAGCGATATGATAACTGCCGTAACGAAAACCACGCTCATGGCCCAGAAATAAATTTTACCGGCCAGGCGGTGCGGTTTGCTGCCTTTTTTCAGCAGCATGGCCAGCAGTCCGCAGAGGAGCGCAAGCATTCCGGCTGTGATGTGAACGCTGAGAAAATAGATGTGATACTTTTCCATTTTTCGAAGGTATTTCAATTCCAACGAATTCCATTCACCGGTTTTGCGGCTTCAGTAGCTGAAATTAACGCTTCGTGCTACAACTTCAAAAAATGGACAATGTTTAATGGTTAATGTGTAATGGATAATGGCTAATGGACCAACAGCTTAGGCTATTATAAATCAAAACCCATTAGCCATAAGCCATTGCACAATAGCCATTGCACATTAGCCATTGCACATTAGCCATTTAACATTATTTCAAAAGCGTCATTTCATTCAGCAGGTATCCTGCACCGCCGAGTTTATCAACGATGAATAACGTGTAACGCACATCAACTGCAATGTTGCGGCAGCGGTTCGGATCGAACATCACATCGCTCATGGTGCCTTCCCACACGCGGTCGAAATTGGTACCGATGAGGTTGCCCTGCGCATCCAGCACGGGACTTCCGGAGTTTCCGCCGGTGGTGTGGTTCGATGCAATGAAACAGGTATGAATGCGGTTATCCGATTTGTCAGCGTACATGCCGTAATCTTTTTTCAGCCACAGTTCTTTCAGTTTGGCGGGCACGCGGTATTCATACACGGCCGGATCTTCTTTTTCCATAATACCGTCGAGCGTGGTAAACCAGTTGTAGGTTAAACCGTCTTTTGCATTGTAGCCTTCAATTTTTCCGTAGGTGATGCGCAGCGTGGAGTTTGCATCGGGGTAAAACTTCCGGTTTTTTACCAGGTCGAGTTGCGCCTGCATGTACAGGCGGTTGAGGCGTGTTATTTCGCCGTTGTATTTGTTGTACTCGGGCGCAACGTTGTTGCGGTAATGTGTGTACAGGCCGGTGGCCAGGGCATAACCGGGATCTTTTTCCACTTTTTTCCAGGAAGAAGAACTCCATTTGTCAAGCAACTTTATCATTTTTGCTTTGTCAGCAAACATTGTTTTTGCATAAATGCCATCGAAATACTGCTGGTAGTTGCCCAGCATTTTTGCTTCCACCATGCTCATCGCCTCTGGCCATAGTTTAATATCAAGACCGGCCTGTACCGTACCGAACACTTTTACGGCGATGCGTTTGTCGGTGGTTACATCATAATCTTTGAACCAGCCGTCGGCCGCTTTGCGCAGCGATGCCACCAGTTTTGTAATTTCTTCGGGCGGCGTTCCGGGCGTTTTGCTTTTTTCAACGAGTGCGCGGAAACCTTCGGCGTAACGGATCATTTCTACGGAGAGGCAGCCTTCGTTCATGTAGTCCACGGCTTTCTGCCAGGGCGTTATGGCATCGTAGTTTTTTTTCAGTTCACCGAGCAGCGACATGTATGTTGTAGCTTCCGCTGCCGATTTTGAACCGACGAGGCTTACAAATGTTTTTTCATACGCTTCTTTTTTACCCACCGCATCGTTCACGCGCAGGCCGAGCATTTCGCCTTTCCATTTCTTCCACGAATTGCTAACGCCATTGTGTTTCGGTCCGTACTGAATACGCACGGCTGCACTTTTGTCCATTTCTTCCTGCATAATCTGCAGGCGCGAACCACGCAGTTCTACTTTCACCGGGTCGGAAACATTCTGGATCAGATTTACGCCATACGAAGACAGGTATTCCGTGGTGCGGCCCGGAAAACCGTAGACCCAGCTGAAATCGTTTTCGTTTACGCCTTTCATATTGATGGCTAAATGGCGGCGCGGTTTGTACGGCACATTGTCAGCGGAATATGCAGCCGGTTTATTGTCTTTGCCGGCATAAATGCGGAACATGCTGAAGTCGCCGGTATGGCGCGGCCACACCCAGTTGTCGTAATCGCCGCCGAAATTACCGATGCCGATGGGCGGAGCACCCACCAAACGAACGTCGGTGAACACTTCGGTAACATAGAGGTAATACACGTTGCCGCTGTAAAACGCACGAACGAACACTTTGTAATGCGTGCCTTCGGCTGCTTTTTTCTCCAGGGCGGCGCTGTTGCGTGCAATGATTTCTTCGCGGTCTTTTTCAGAAGTTAATGCGCTCACGCCTTCGAGCACTTGTTTTGTAACATCCTCCATGCGGATGATGAATGCTGCGGTGGTTCCGGGACACGGTTTTTCCTCGCCTTTGTTCATGGCCCAGAACCCGTTTTCGATGTAGTTATTATCCACCGTACTGTGCGACTGCACCTGGCCGTAACCGCAATGGTGATTGGTAAGCAGCAGGCCTTCGTTCGAAATCAGTTCGGCGGTGCAGCCACCGTTAAACTGGCAGATGGCGTCTTTCAGGCTGCCGTTATTGATGCTGTAAATATCTGCGGCCGAAATTTTCAGGCCTTTGGCCTGCATCGATTCGATATTCTGTTCGAGCAGCAGCGGAAGCCACATGCCTTCGTCGGCGCGTGCCGGCAGCAGTGAAGCTGCAAGTGCGAACGTTACAAGAATGCGTTTAAACATATACGTTGTTTTATGTAATCAAAAATAAAGAAGTTACCGGGATGCAAAATGGCTTTGCGACAAACGGTGAAATAGCGTTCGGAACGGTCGGCGGTTTACACCAGCTTACCGATCAGGTCATACGCTTCGGCCTGTTCTATTTTCACGTCGGCAAAATCGCCGATGCGTACAAACGTGTCTTCGTCTGCTTTCACCAGCACTTCGTTATCCACATCCGGTGAATCGAACTCGGTGCGGCCTACGAAGTAATCTCCTTCTTTGCGGTCGAACAGCACCTTGTAGGTATTGCCTACTTTGGCTTCGTTCATTTCAAACGAAATTCCCTGTTGTACCTGCATCACGGCTTCGCAGCGTTCCTGTTTTACTTCGTCGGGCACATCGTCGTTCAGTTTAAAGGCCGACGTGTTTTCTTCGTGCGAGTAGGCAAAAATTCCGAGGCGGTCGAAACGCGTTTGTTCTACCCACTCCAGCATTTCCTGGTGGTCTTTTTCGGTTTCACCGGGATAACCGGCAATGAGTGTGGTGCGTATGGCCATGCCCGGCATTTTATCGCGCATGGCGTTAACGAGGTCAATCGTTTTTTGTTTGGTGGTGCCGCGTTTCATGCTTTTCAGCATGTTGTCGGTAATATGTTGCAGCGGCATATCGAGGTAGTTGCAGATGTTTTTGCGTTCCTGCATCACATCCAGTACATCCATCGGGAAACCACTCGGAAATGCGTAGTGCAAACGGATCCAGTCAATGCCGTTTACATCCGAAAGCTGGCGCAGCAGGTCGGCCAGGGCGCGTTTGTTGTACAGGTCGAGTCCGTAGTACGTTAAATCCTGCGCAATGAGAATAAGTTCTTTGGTTCCTTTTTTCGCGAGTCCTTTCGCCTGCTCCACCAGTGTTTCAATGGGTGTGCTGACGTGTTTTCCGCGCATGAGCGGAATGGCGCAGAACGAACAGGGGCGGTCGCAGCCTTCGGCAATTTTAAAATATGCAAAGTGCTGGGGCGTGGTGAGCAGGCGTTCGCCCACAAGTTCCTGTTTGTAATCTGCTTTCAGTGTTTTCAGCAGGCGGGGCAGGTCGCGCGTACCAAACCACGCATCAATATTCGGAATTTCTTTTTCCAGTTCGGGTTTGTATCGTTCGCTGAGGCAGCCGGTAACATATACTTTGTCAACGAGGCCCTTGTCTTTCGCGTCGGCATAACGCAGAATGGTGTCAATACTCTCCTGCTTGGCATTATCAATAAAGCCGCAGGTGTTAATAATAACGATGGCCGAATCGTCGCGGACACTTTCGTGTTCCACTTCAAAATTGTTCGCCTTCAGCTGGCCCATCAGGACTTCCGAATCGTAAATGTTTTTCGAACAGCCCAATGTAACCACATTGACCTTGTTTTTGCGTAGTGTTTTGGTTTTCATGCAGGGCGCAAAGGTACGGAATAGTCCGGGTTGATGGATGCCGTTTCTTCCGGACTGCTTCCGGGTTCGAGGGGTATATCCTAAAATTCCATGAGCGGTAATTGGACTTTTGGGGATTGGTTTACATTTGCCTGTAAACAAAACCATTCCACACATGCAGATTTTAATGTATTTCGCCATTGTGCTCGGCAGCCTTGTCGCGCTCATTCTCATCGTCTCTGCCTTCATGCCAGGCACCTATGCCATTAAAGCGGAAACAACTATTGATGCACCGAAACGCAAAGTGCAGGATCACATTGCCGACCTGAATCATTACCGCGACTGGAATCCCTGGCAGCAGATGGAACCGGGTTCGAAACAGCAGATTGAAGGAACGCCGCACGTAATCGGTCACAGTTATGCCTGGGAAGGCAAAAAAATCGGTGCGGGCAAACTCACGCTGCAAAGCATTACCCCTGGAAATGAAGTGAAATTCAAACTCGAGTTTTTCAAACCGTGGAAATCGATTGCATCCGACGAATGGAAATTTGAAGGCGATGACAAAAACTGCAAAGTAACCTGGAGCAACAACGGCCCCCTCGCCTGGCCCATGGCGCGTTTAATGGGACCGATGATTGTGAAGCAGCTGAATACGCAATTTGCGGTGGGGCTGAAGAATCTGAAAACGCTTTGTGAAAAATGATCTTTATTCCAGATTTGAGATATTAGACTTTCAGATATGAGATTTGGAACGTATTCCAATCTCAAATCTCATATCTATAAGTCTGAAATCTGGAAAAAAGATCGTTATTCAACTCCTTTAAAAAGCGAATCCACAAACTCCGATTTATTAAACACCTGGAGGTCTTCCATTTTTTCGCCTACGCCGATGTATTTTACGGGAATTTTAAATTCCAGATTTGAGATGTTGGACTTTCAGATATGAGATTTGGAACGTATTCCAATCTCAAATCTCATATCTATAAGTCTGAAATCTGGAAAAAAGATCGTTATTCAACTCCCTTAAACAGCGAATCCACAAACTCCGATTTATTAAACACCTGGAGGTCTTCCATTTTTTCGCCTACGCCGATGTATTTTACGGGAATTTTAAACTGATCGGAGATACCGATTACCACGCCGCCTTTGGCTGTGCCATCCAGTTTGGTAACGGCCAGTGCAGTAACATCGGTGGCTAATGTAAATTCGCGGCACTGATTAATTGCATTTTGCCCGGTTGAACCGTCGAGCACCAGCAGCACATCGTGCGGCGCATCGGGAACCACTTTCTGCATCACCTTTTTAATTTTGGTGAGCTCGTTCATCAGGTTTATTTTGTTGTGCAGGCGGCCTGCGGTATCCACAATAATTACATCAGCGCCTTTGGCCATACCCGAAGTAAGTGTGTCAAACGCAACCGAAGCCGGATCAGCGCCCATGCCCTGCGAAACAATCGGCACATCTACGCGCTGCGACCAGATGGTAAGCTGATCAACGGCAGCTGCACGGAACGTATCGGCCGCCCCGAGTACCACGCTTTTCCCGGCTTTTTTAAATGCATACGCCAGTTTGCCGATGGTGGTGGTTTTGCCCACGCCGTTAACACCGACCACCATAATCACGTATGGTTTTTTGCCTTCGGGAACGTCAAAATCTTTTAAATCCTGGGTATTGTTTTCCGCCAGCAGTGCAGCCATTTCGGCTTTCATGATGGTATTTAGTTCGGCGGTGCTTACATATTTGTCTTTGGCAACACGGTCCTCGATGCGTTTGATGATTTTGATGGTGGTTTCTACACCCACATCGGAAGTGATGAGCGCTTCTTCGAGGCTGTCGAGCACTTCGGCGTCCACGGCCGATTTACCGGCAACGGCACGGGCTATTTTCTGGAAAAACCCTTCCTTGGTTTTTGCCAGTCCCTGGTCGAGGTTTTCTTTATTTTCTTTTTTACTGAAAAAACCGAAAAGGCCCATAGTGTTGTTGTTGTAAAACGATAAAAGCTCCCTTCGGTTAAGAAAGAAGCTTTAAGATAATTTCATCTGTTCAGCCTTACTTTTTGTCTGAAAGAAAATCTTTAACGTGGTCGTTGTGAACCACTTCTTCTTTAAACGTGTAAGCACCGGTTTTGCCCGATTTCACCATTTTGATAACGCGGGTGAACTGTTTGCCCTCTCCGGTTTTCAGCGTAGCAACTACTTTCTTTGCCATTTTGAACTTAAATTAAAGCTTTCGCCGTTATTACTTGATTTCTTTATGCACAGTCATGCGCTTGAGGATCGGGTTGTATTTTTTCAACTCGATACGGTCAGGCGTGTTCTTCTTGTTCTTCGTGGTGATGTACCGCGAAGTACCCGGTTGACCGCTTTCTTTGTGTTCGGTGCATTCCAGGATCACCTGGATGCGGCTGCCTTTCTTAGCCATTGTTTTATTCGCTTTTAAATTTATTCAGGGGTGCAAATATAGCGTTTTTTCCGTTTCACAAAACAATCTGCTCTTTTTTACGCTCCTGACGGGCAAAAATAGGGATTTTGTTTCAGCGGATAACAAGTTTTCGGGTAAACACGCCGGTTTCGCCCCGGAACTGGAGCAGGCAGGTGCCTGGCCGGATTTCCAAAACAAGCGGCAATTCACCCGGCTGCGGTATATTAATCGTCAAAAGTTCCCGCCCGGTGAGGTCACACACCACCAATTGCCCCGCCTCGGGGGTTTGGAGTATAAAACGGCCATCGGATGGATTGGGACGGATGCTGAACCCGCCTTTTTCGAACGCAGTCAACGCATTTGCCAGGTTGATGTTCAGCGGTAACGTATCGGAATTCGTGCAGCCGTTTGCACTTATTACCGTTAATACCACGTTGTAGTTTCCCGGTGTGTTATACGTATAAACCGGCGACTGCTGGCTGTTCAATGGGCTGCTGTCGCCAAAATCCCAGCTCCAGACCACCAGCGGTGAACCGGTACTGGTGTAGGAATTGTCTGTGAACGTGATGGGCTGCCCGGTAACGGATGGCCCGGATGTGGTAAACTGCGGGTAAACGGCTTCCACCGTAAGCTGCTGCCAGGCCGTATCGGTACAGGACGTATTGCGGTTAATAATGAGCATAATGTTGTACACCCCGGGCTGGGTATAAAACCACGCCGGATTTTGCAGGGTGGAGGTATCGGCTGTGGTTGTGGTATCGCCGAAGTCCCAGAAATACGTGTAAGCCAGCATGCTGTTATTTGCAATCTGCACCGTATTGCCGAGACAGATCAATTGCGGGCCGCTGAACAAGGCCAGCGGCACCTGCGGACAGGAAATTATTTTGTGGATGAAAGTCCGGTAAATGGTGCTGACCAGGTTACCGTTCCGGTATTCGCTGCACGAAACGCCGATCATAAACATGCCCTGCGATTGTGGAACACCCGTAATGTACCCGGTTTGCGGATTCATCGTCAGCAACGGTCCGCCGCAGGGGTTTGTGGTTCCGTAGCCGCCCTGCCACTGCACCTGCTGAAACGTGGCAACGCCGCCCGGAAACGTGGGCGGGTTTTCATTAAACGGTTGATAATACGCAAATACCAGTGAATCGCCATCGGAATCGGTTGCGCCGTAATCGTAATTCATTGGCACACCCTGGCATTGAAATACAGGCGGCAGACTGTTCCATTGCGGGGTGTTGTTATTTACTGCAACCGTGGTATCCGGGATAAAGGCATAAAACGAATACCCTTCCGCAAGCGGGTTCTGGATATTCTGCACCGTACTGTTGATGCAGCAGTAGTCGGTATAAATGTGGTAACCGCCCGGCTGCGGGGGCATGCCGGTGAGCGTATCGCGGTAAATGCCTTCGTCGAGACAAAAACCCGGGTTGGTTACACAGAACAGGCCCGGCGTTACGGGGTTGATGACATCCACCTGCAGGTTGAGTACATCTTTGGAAGGAACAAATGCATTGCCGTTTACATCGCGGATGCGCAGGTTGAGCAGCGGGTACTGGGCCGTGCCCACCGGGCAGTCGCGGTAGAGGCGTACCACAATTTCGTAGGTGGTATTACCCAGCTTTTTATAGGTAATGGTGCCGCCATGGATGTGCGTGGCTTTAGTTATTCCTGCAGTGAACAAAAGGGTGATGAAGAGTAAAAAACGTTTCATGGCATTTTATTTTTTTGCGAAAAGTAGGCGCTTCATTGTAAGGGATGCAACGCAACCTTTGTCCAGTTTTGTAATCTGACGAAGCCGCACCGGCACAAATTGCTTCTGGCAGCGCGGTTTACAGCCGAAAACGACTGTATTCCGAAAGATAGAAAAAAGCAGAATTAAATATGTATTTTTGAATATGAACCTTACGCCTGTGCGCATTTTACTCCTTGCAACAACGTTATGCTTCAGCCTGTTGTTACCCGCCCAATGCCATACCGAACTGCGCGGCACCTGTACCGGCCAAAAGCTGTATGTGCAGCATCCGGCCAAAGCAGATGGATCGTGGTGTACCGACAGCATTAAACTGAACGGCAAACCGGTGGCATTTGAAAAAGCCGGTGCCTTTGAAATTGATCCGGCCGCGTATAACATTCAACCGTGCGATACGATGCAACTCGTTTTTATGCACGACTGCGGCTGTAAACCGAAACTGATTACGGAGATGCATCCGCCCGGGGGGAAAGTCGGTTTTACATCAGTAACAATTGACTCAACCGGCAAACTGGAATGGAGCGTTCGTTTTGATTGCAGCGGCCCTGCACCGCTCATTGGTATTGAATCGAAAAGACGGGAACACTGGCACCGTGACACGCTTATGGGCATGAAGCCAAAACCAGTTGGAACATACACTGCGCAGGTTCATTCCTATCCCGGGAAAAATGTTTACCGTATTGCGGCCTATCAATATATGGGGAAGCGCAGCTGGTATTCAGACTCTGTCGTTTATTACAATCCGGCTCCACCAATTACCTGGCAGTATGATGCCACACAAACCACGATTACCTTTTCCGATACCACACGTTTCGAGATCGTTGATGAAAAAGGGAAAGTTATCCAAAGTCTAAGCCGTTCAAAAGCATTTACACTCGTAAAAACAAAAGCCAAAAAACGGTGGATGTACTTTGCGAATAATCCCGAACCGGTGCTGCTTGATATTCCGAAAAAAAGAAAAACGCTGGCGCTTACGTTGCCGATGTGAGGTGTTTTGCTGCTGCGCGCAGGGACTTTTTTTGACCTGTGGGACATTTCATACGCCTCCACAATCTGCAGGAAATAGGTTATTGTTTAACATCTGCCTTTTGTTAACTTTATAATCCAAATCACCCAACTTGCTCATGCGCCTGTTATTCTTTTTTTGTGGTTTGTTTGTTCCGCTTTTTGTGTTCGCACAGGAAAGTGAAACGGATCACCTTGTTAATCAGTTGCGCAGTGCATCGCGCAGCGAACAACCCGACAGTGTAATTATACTCTACCGTAACCTGCAAAAAACAGATCGCAAAGAAGCACGCAACAGCCGCAACCAGGTTACGATCATGCGTGCCTATCTCGTTAAAGACGATATCCGCTCCGCTAGACGCGTGGCGCGAAAAATTTGCCGGAAACCAGGTGTATGGGGTTATAGTTTAAAAATGGACATGAAACTGATTTCAAAACGTAATGCCCGCGAAAGCCTGTTTCAATACTATTACGATCATAGCAACAAAAAGAAAGCAGTGAAACAACTGGTTAAAGTTACACGCAAAAAACAAAAATTTGGGTGCGGTTATGCCCGGGGCAACTGGTACGATTTACGCTACGAACAAATTATCGGATGTTATACCGATCTCGGTAAAATACGTAAGACTGAAAAATACCGCAGGAAACGCGAAGCTTTATAACTTCGCACCATTACAGGAACGTATGAAAAGTATTTACGACGAAAAGGACCGCACCAAAATCATCGCCCGCATTAACGAACTGGGTTCGTACAGCACGCCGGAATGGGGACAAATGGACGTGGCACAAATGCTCACGCACTGCAAAAAGTTTTTTACCACGGCTTATGGCGGCGGCGAAGCGTCTGACAGCTGGACGGCAAAACTGTTGGGCAGCGATTCCAAAGAATACATTATAAATAACATGGCCGGTTTTAAAAAGAACCTCCAGACCAGCCCGCAGTTCCTGGTGCAGGGTTCCTGCAATTTTGACGAAGCGAAAAAAGAGTTACTCACGCTCATCGATCGCATTGCCCGCGAAGGCCCGGCCGGATTAGGACACGCTGCACATCCGTTTTTTGGTCCGCTTACCGCGGAGGAATGGGGCATTTTGATGTGGAAGCATTTGGATCATCATTTGAAGCAGTTTGGGGTATAGCTGATCATTTTTCTTTTTTATGTCCAATGCTCGATTAGATTTGTCATAATACTCAGCATAGAGATTTCGATTTCCAACTTATTGGCATTCCGATGCATCGTAAATTGACCATAGCATTCTCCCCTATACATTTTCATTATACACCGATTTGTAATTAATTATTTATTTTTTTGCTTACATTTGAGCAACTAACCACATACACTATGCATACTATTTTTCGTGATTCGCTTCCTGATGCAATTGGTGAATCTAAATTTGTAATTGTCATAAATGTTGATGTCCGAGGTTTTTCAGCTTTCAGCAAGATAGTTGACTCTGCTCAATCTGCTCTTTACATTAAAAAAATTTTCATCAAATTGATTACCGAATATTTTAATGATGCGTCATATTATAAGTCCACTGGAGATGGGCTCATTGTAATTTATGATATTGATGAGAAAAAACTGAGAGAGGTATCTGAAAAAGTCATTAAAAATGCAATTGAAATTGTTAATAATTTCTCCTCTTTGTGTTTAAACGAAGCGATGATCAACTTTGATGTACCAAAAAAATGTGGAATCGGAATATCAAGAGGTCCTGCTACTTGCTTACGATCAGATGACAAAATACTTGACTATTCTGGCGATACTTTAAATGTTGCATCAAGATTGATGGATTGCGCAAGACCTGAAGGTATTATTTTTGATAAAAAATTCGGTATTGATCTCTTGCCTACAGAATTAAAGGATGCTTTTCAATACGATGAAATTTACCTAAAAGGAGTTTCTGAACGACGTCCATTAGGGATTTTTCACCTTAAGGGCAAAACAGAAATTAATAAAGCCCTAAAAAGACCCGTAAATAATTTAATATGGGAAGAACAAAGCATGACTTTAAAGCTATCAGAAATCAAATTACTGACTGGAGATTTTATTATTCCAATTACATATAAAGCATACGATCCAAGTAATATAAAAATAATTATTTCACACCCTACAATAAAAGAAGGTAAGTTAATAAAAGGATATTTAACTACATTTTATTTTACACATTTCCTCTATGAAATAGAAGCAAATGCTCCTGAAATTACTATAAATTTCACTAAATTACTAGATGAGCTTTCAATTATTGAAGGGATAAAAAACACTACGAAAATTGTAATTAAAATCATTTACCAAAGGGCTTAGTTTAGTATAAATGAAAACAATTCTAATATCTACATTAAAGTAAAAAAGCGATTTTATTTGTGATTAATAAAACTTATATCCTACTCCTTCTCCCCTTCTATCAGTCCCGCTTCTTCACGTTTGTTGTAAGCCAATATCAGCAGGTAGAAAAGAATAACGCCCACAGCATACAACGCAGAGGTGATTAAAAAAATCTGGACGAAGGGCCAGCCGGCTTCGCGCATTTCTTTGACGAGGCGGGCGCACACGAACCAACTGCCCGACCAGATGGCGGCGTTGAGTGCGCTGGTGATTTCCTGGTTGTTTTTGCCGACGTATTTCATCGAAATTTCAGACGTCATCGGTCCGGCCATGTTCATCAGCGGCTGGCGCAGCAGGTAACAGCCCACGGCAATGTAGGCCGCAATGTGCAGTTCGCTGTAATATTCGGTGGTGGCCAGCAGCGCGAGGGAAATTACTGCAAACGATTGCGTGGTGGGAATCGCAATTTTGTACCCGATTCCGCGTTTGATGCGCGGAACAAAAAGCGCGGCAGCCGCAACGAGGAATGCAGCCACAAAATTCCAGAACGAAATCGTATCCGTTTCGAGGTGATGCACCCGCGAGAAAAACAGGTTGATGAACGGAATGGTAAGTCCTGCACCGATGGCAATAACGAGCGTGGGAATGAGCGTGTGCAGAATCAGTTTCCAGTTGTGATCGCGCACGGGCATGCGTTTTTTGCCATCGCCGCTTGTTTTTTCGTTCATGCGCACCCGCAACAGGAAAAAAACACCCGCAAACGAAAGCAGCGAGAAACCGGTGAGCAGGTTACGTTCATTAAACAGTTGCGGATCAACGCCGTTGAGGATAAACGCCAGCGACGAACCGAAAATGCCGGCCAGGCTCCACGTTGAAAAGCTGAGCGAAATGGCCAGCGTTTGTGTTTCTTTCGAAGTGTTGCGCAGAATAAACGGCAGCACGGGAATCTGCATAAACGTAAACGCCATGCCCCAGAAGCCCTGCACCACGCGCAGCATATTGTCGTGGTGCGCATGTGTTGCATAAATGATGAGCAACGCAAACACCGGCACACCGATGGCTGAAAGGTAAAACCAGTTGCGCACCTTGCGGCCGCGGATAAACAGGCCGAGCGGAAAGGCAAGCAGGAACACCGCACCAAACCGCCACGAAATAAAATCGGCGATAGCGGCATCGTTGTAACCTTCTGCTTTCATGTACAGCGGCTGCAGGTTGAGAAACGTGGCGTTAACAAGCTGTATAAAAAACTCGGCCGCGATCACGAGTTTGATCGGGGTTTCAATTTTTGCGTATTCGCGGATGAAACGGAATGCCATGATCAGTTACGCAGTTGCGCCTCCGCGTAGTTTATCAATGCTTCATGATCGCCGGCCTTTATCCAGTGGTAACTGCCATCGCGGCGCAGCCAGGTCATCTGCCGTTTGGCAAAATTGCGCGTGTGTTGTTTAATTGCTTCCACGGCTTCCGTGAGGGAACACCTGTTATCAAAATAGGTAAACAGTTCTTTATATCCCACGGTTTGCAGCGCGTTGTGTGTGCGGTACGGGAGCAGTTGTTTCACTTCCTTTTCCAGCCCGGCCTGCATCATCGCATCCACCCTCATATTGATGCGGTTATACAACACTTCACGCTCCATTTCGAGCGCAATTTTGACAATGCGGAACGGGCGATCTTTCGCTTTATTGAGGCGCTGCGCGGAATACGGTTTACCACTTACGATGCACACTTCGAGGGCGCGCACGAGGCGGTGCGGATTCTGCAGATCGACCACGGCATAAAAATCAGGATCGAGTTGTTTCAGTTTTTCCTGCAGGGCAACAACACCTTCGTTTTCAAACAGTGTTTGCAGTTCCGCGCGCACGGTTTCATCTTTTTGTGGCAGCGCATCAAAACCGTTGCACACCGCATCCACATACAGGCCCGATCCCCCGCATAATACCTGCACGGGCTGCTGTTCCATCAGTTTTTCCAGCAGGGCGATTGCTTCATTTTCATAGCGACCGGCATCAAAATTTTCAGTGATCGCGTGCGATGCGATGAAGTGGTGTTTTACACCGTCCTGCTCCGTTGCATCAGGCGCAGCCGTACCGATGTGCATTTCGCGATACAGCTGCCGCGAGTCAGCAGAAACCACATCGCAGCCGAGGTGCTTTGCGAGCAGCACAGATGCAGCGGTTTTACCCACAGCAGTAGGACCGGCAATTACAAAAAGTGTTTTTGGTGCAGCCACGTTCGGAAATAAAAAAGCCGGGAATAAAACGTTTCCCGGCCTGTATGTTTTGTTGATTTAAAAATCGTCTTCGCCTGCTCCGCCAAATTCTCCCGGATCGAAATCCGGTGTTTCTTCCGCATCGCCGCCTTCTTCACTTTCTTCTGCGGCTTCGGGTGCATCGAGTGAATCGTCGGTTTCGCGTTCTTCCCCGTCTTCTTCAAAGGCTTCTTCGGCCTGGAAAACGCGTTCGGGTTTTGGTGCGTCTTCTTCTTCCAGGTCTTCATCTGGTGGCGGAAGCACTACCTGTTTGTATTGTTTCGGCGCAGCGCCAACGGTCTTCTGGCATTTCGGGTAATTGACTTTCGGATCATCTGTTCCGATTTTAATCAGCTCCACATAAAACGTCCATTTGGCAGCCGGATCAAAAACATACAGCAGGCGCTGGTGCGGATCATCAATGTGTTCCACAATGCGGGCCTTGTTCATGATTTTCGGTTTCGGCTTGCGGTTCCGGTAATCGTCATCATCATCGTCGTCATCCACCTTCGGCGGATTGAGCGCGATCTCCTGCCCTTTTTTCCAGAAATCGTCGCTTATAAAAAACGACGCGTCTTTGGAATTGTCGAAACCGATCGCTTCCTGGATGGCGCGATGGAGGTCTTCGAAATTCTGTTTCCCCTGAATTTCTATTTCACGGTAAACATCTTCATTGTCTTCTACGGTGATACGGAATCTGTAAACGGCCATATTGTACTTCAAAAATGAACGAGCGAAGATAAGAAAAAGGTGTTTTTACCGGTTCTGTACTTCGTTTTTTTGTTAAAATTATCGACGGGAGCGTCGTTTCTCCCAATGAATCCGGGAGAAAGCACCTGCATCAGTTATGTTGTTACCGGTTTCAGTCCAAGCTTCGCGCCTTCGTCCAGCATGAGTTGCCAGGCGGCTTCGCGTTCGTTGGGAATAATTCCATCGAGGATGGCTTCGCGGATGGCGGTTTTTATTACGCCTACTTCGCGGCAGGGCGAAATGCCGAACGCGGCCATGATGTCTTCACCACTCACCGGCGGCTGCCAGTTGCGCATCTTGTCTTTTTCCTCAATCTCTTTCAGCTTCTCCCGAACGATACCGAAGTTGTGCAGGTAACGTTGCACCTTCTCTTCGTTTTTCGAAGTGATGTCGGCTTCGCACAGCAGCATCAGGTCGTCCACATCATCGCCGGCATCAAACAGCAGGCGACGCACAGCCGAATCCGTTACAATTTCTTTCGAAAGCACAATCGGGCGCAGGTGCAGCTGCACAAGTTTCTGCACATATTTCATGTGTTCGTTCAGCGGCAGTTTGAGGCGTGCAAAAATGCCCGGCACCATGCGTGCGCCGCGGTCTTCGTGGCCGTGAAACGTCCAGCCGTGATTCGGTTCAAAACGTTTTGTTGGCGGTTTGGCAATGTCGTGCAATATCGCCGCCCAGCGCAGCCACAGGTTGGTGGTGTTTGCCGACAGGTTATCAAGCACCTGCAGCGTGTGGTAAAAATTGTCTTTGTGTCCTTTGCCCTGGATGCGTTCCACACCATGAAGCGCCACCATTTCGGGGAAAAACATGTGCAGCAGGCCGGTATCAAACAGCAGTTTGAAACCCACCGACGGCAGCGGTGCGAGAATCATTTTATTGAGCTCGTCCGTAATGCGTTCCATGGAAACGATTTTGAGGCGCTCTTTGTTGCGCGTAATCGCTTTCAGTGCTTCATCATCAATGGTGTAACCGAGGCGCGAGGCAAAACGGATGGCGCGCATCATGCGCAGCGGGTCGTCGCTGAAGGTAATGTCCGGATCGAGCGGTGTGCGGATGATACGGTCTTCCATATCGCGCATGCCATTGAACGGATCGAGCATTTCGCCGTAGTTCGCTTTGTTGAGGCTGATGGCGAGCGCGTTGATGGTAAAATCGCGGCGGTTCTGGTCGTCCTGCAGCGTACCGTTTTCCACGGCCGGTTTGCGCGACTGCGAGCGGTATGATTCGCGGCGTGCGCCTACGAACTCGATATCGTAATCGTCGTAACGGATTTGTGCCGTACCAAAATTGCGATACACATGCACTTTGTATTTGTTACCCAGTTTGCGGGCCACGGCTTCCGCCAGGTCAATGCCCACCGCGCGGGTTTCGGCATGGCCTTTGTGACTTACGGCCACCACATCAATGTCTTTACATTCACGCAGCAGCAGTGCATCGCGCACAAAACCGCCGATGGCATAGGCATCCAGGCCGAGTTCATCTGCTGCGGCCGAAACGACTTCAAATACGGGATGTTTTAAAAATGACTTCATACTTCAAAAAAGGTTAAAACCGCCAATTCGTGGGGAATTATTGGTTTGGGGACGGCAAAGGTAATAAGATTGGGGGAATTTATTTTACGGAATCATTTTGCAACCGGAATCGGAAATGTTTTTTTCCAATTGCGCTGTGTTGATGCACGATGTTACCAGACTTATGGAAAATGGATTTATGGAAAATGGACGATGGAAATTGTACACTCAAATTCCATCGTCCATTTTCCATAAGCGGAGGATGTGCGGTGGAAAACCATTTCCCATTTTTTAACTGCACTCAAACGTAATATACCCTGCCCGATTCCCGGTTACTTCTTCCATCCCCAGGCTGCGCAATAATTTTATAGCACGTTCATTATCCGCCGTTGTATGCGCACAAATTTTATCCAGTCCCATCACGTTGCGGCCGAAATAAATCACTTCATCCAGCGCCGTTTTCATATAGCCCTGTCCGCGATATGCCGGCAGCAGGATGAAACCGATTTCGCCGGTGTTGTTTGCAAAGCCGCGATAATAGCCGCAGGTGCCCACCACATCGTTTGAAAACGAGTTGCAGATGACCCAATGCACGGAATTTCCGGCTGCGTAATCTGCGTTTATTTTTTGCTGCATGGCTGCGGCATCTTCTACTGAAGCGGCCTGCTTGCCATCATAAAATGAAATGGGCATCAGCGCGGGCAGATCGGCTGCAGTTACTTCGCGCAGCACGATGTGCAGGTGTTCGCGTTGTGGAAATGTAGTAAAGGGAGGCTGCAACATTTTGCCAAGATAAAAAAGAAAAACGCAGCTTTTCAGCGATTGATTCCGGGAGCTGCAAAACGAACAAACCGGTTCCCCTCGAACCGGAAGACCTGGCCGCTGTCGCCACCGAAAAGCAGGTTGCCCGACTGGTCCATGTAAATGGTATGAACGGCATTGCTGTTCAGTCCGTCTTTCTTTGTGTAGTTCACCAGTGCGTGTCCGTCCCAGCGCCAGGCGCCGGCATCAAATGTTCCGAACCACAGGTTGCCGCTGTTGTCTTTTGCGGCTGCAAACACACGCGCAAGTGTTCCGGGTTTATCCGTTACGTGCGAGGTGTTCAAAAAATCGGTGTTGCTTAAACCCTGTTCCACTGTAAAATTGGCGAAGCTTTTACCATCGTAACGGTACAGCCCCATGCCGTTGTTTCCGAACCACAGGTTGCCTGCATCATCTTTAACCATGCTGCGGATGGCGGCGCGGCTGAGACCGTTGTCGGTGAAGTACGTAACGTTTTTTCCGTCGTAACGACAAACCCCGCGGGCTGCGGTGCCGAACCAGATGTTGCCTGAACCATCTTCGAGCATACAATAAACTTCGTACGGAAACAGGTTGAAGTTTTTTTGCGATTTGTGTAATGCAACGTCTGCGTCCACCATGGGCAATTCCACAAAGTCAAGTGTTTTACCGTCGTAACGGAACGCACCGCCTTCGCCGCAAAACCAGGTGTTGCCTGATTTATCGGTAATGCTGCTGCCTGCGGAACCGGGATTTATGGTTGTAAATTTGTTGCCGTCATAAGTACACAACCCGCTGCCGGTTGCAAACCACACGTTGCCGTTTTTGTCTGCTGCAATGCCCCGCACAAAATCATTGCAGAGCCCGTTTTTAACCGTAAAATGGGTGAACACTTTTCCATCGTAACGAAATACACCATCGCCGTTGGTAGCAAACCAGTAATTGCCCTCACGGTCCTGCAAAATACCATATACCGGCTTTGTGGTTTGCATCAGCAGTGCAACTCCGGTGTTTATTTTTTCCGGAGCAGAAGCGGAATCGTTTTGTGCAGCAGCAATTGCTGTTCCGGCATCTTTTGTTTTTTCATGGGAAGAACTGCAACTCAACCATACGAACACAGGCAATAAAAAAAGCAACAGGTTTCGCATAACGGAATATTAAATCAGGCGGATAAATCAAAGCTCCCCCACCACATCAGCAGCGGCAATGGTTTTTGCACACTTAAAATGGATTTCGGGACATTCTTTAAAACCGTGCAGTCCGCAGGGACGGCATTTGAGTTCGGTTTTGGTTTCAATGATGCGTGTTACATCCGACAGTGCTGCAAAACCAAATGCAGGAACCGTGGAGCAATAAATTTCGGTTACCGGTGCGTTCATGGCGGTGGCCATGTGTGCGGGCGCGGAATCATTCACATAATTCATTTTCGCATCGCGCATGAGTGCGGCCGACTGCAGGAGCGAGAGCTGTCCGCAGAGGTTGAACACGTTTTTCATCCCGGCCTGTTTTACTAATTTGTCGCAGAACGCCGTATCGGCCGGTGCGCCGATGAGATAGACTTTAATGGATTCGGGAACGAGGCGGATGAGTTCCACCCATTTCTCAAACGGCCATTGTTTGGTAAACCAGACCGACGTGGGAGCCATGCACACATACGCGCCCTGGTTTTTATGAAACGAAATCAGTTTTTCGTCGTCAGCGCTCGGATACAGCTTCGGACGCTCGGTTTGCGTACCTACAAGGTGGCCAATGAGTTCGAGGTTGCGCCGCGTTTCGTGTTTGCCGGTCCCGATTTCGTGTGTGATTTTGCGGGTATAGGAAAACGAAAAGGGATTTTTATCAAACCCGATTTTTTCTTTGGCTTTCGAAAGCCACACGAGAAACCCGGAAGAGCCGAAGCGGTGCATGTTTACCACCAGGTCGTATTTTTCGGCGCGTATTTTTTTCAGGAGCCCGAAAAGGTTTTTCAGCTTCCCCGATTTTTTATCAAACACATACACGGTATGCAGCAGCGGGTGCCCTTTAAGCAAACCCTCGTTGCCTTTGCGCAGCAGGAAGTCAATACGCGCATCCGGAAACTGTTTGTGCAGTTTTTCGATGAGCGGCGTTGCAAGCACCACGTCGCCGGTAAAAGCGGTTTGTATGAGCAGAATTTTTTGCACTGCGCCAAAGATACAACATTCCTGAATGGACGATGGACAATGGGACCCGCCCTCCTTTCCGCCCGCATGGAAAATGGACAATGGACGATGGAACCCACGCACCTTTCCGCCCGCATGGAAAATGGATTTGATTGTATAAATGACTAAACCATTTTCCATACGGGCTGATTTTTAGCGGGCGGAAACCATAGTCCATTAACCATGCGCGAAGCGCTTTGCGCGGAGGCTTCATTTCCCATCGTTTACCCTGCTCAACGCATGCGCGGCAATACCATTTACCATCAGTTACAAGCCAGCATATTTTTAATTATGACTAAAAAGTTATATTTGTTTCCAGTCATTTGTTGGTCGCAGATTGGCCTGCACAAACACATGAGTACACAACTTAAAATCAGCTTCATGAAAAGAACAATTACGACCTTACTGGGTCTTGCTGTATTTACGGCATGCATGGCACAAACAACGGTTACGTTTAATTATACGGGAGCCGCACAAACGTTTACAGTGCCGGCCTGTGTTACCAGCATCACCGTTGACGTGCGGGGCGCAAAAGCGGGCAACAATGGTTCGTATGCCGGCGGCAATGGCGGGCGCGTGCAGGCCACTGTTCCGGTTACGCCGGGCGAAATACTGCAGATTATGGTTGGACAGCAGGGCGTGAGCACATCCACAAGCAATCCGCCCGTTTTTAACGGTGGCGGTGGTGTGTTTTCTTATGTATCCGGCGGTACAGCAGGTACTGGTGGCGGTGCAAGTGACATTCGCCGCACACCTTATGCCAATGCTGACCGCCTGGTGGTTTCCGGCGGCGGCGGTGGCGGAGGTTATGTGAACATCGGCGGGCACGGTGGCGGACTTATCGGCCAGGACGGTGTTCCTTATGTTACTTTTCCCAGCTCCGGTGGCAAAGGCGGAACACAAAGCGCCGGCGGTGCGGCAGGTATAGCCTGCTGTTCGTGCCCTACTTATACTACGGCCGGTGCTGTTGCACAGGGTGGTAACGGCGCAGGCGATGGTGCAGGCGGCGGCGGCGGCGGTGGTGGTTACTACGGCGGCGGCGGATCATGCTTTGCAGGCGGCGGTGGTGGAAGCAGCTACACGGCACCGGGGGTTACGGGTGTTACACATACACAAGGTTTTAATACCGGCGCAGGCCAGGTTGTAATTACATATACAACAAGCGGCGGCGCTCCCGCACAGCCATCCGGAATCAGCGGTATTATTGGGTTCTGCTCAGGCGACAATGCATCGTTCGCTGTTATGCCGGTGATCGGTGCTACTTCCTACACCTGGTCTGTTCCGCCGGGATCAACGATCAATTCGGGACAGGGCACATCCAATATCGCTGTTACGCTGGGATCAACGCCCGGTAACGTTTCTGTTACGGCCAACAACAGTTGTGGCTCAAGTGCACCGTTTACGGCGTTTCTTGCCATCACTCCTACACCAACAATTACAATCACATCAGGCGGAGGTACCATCTGCGCCGGTGGTTCGTTTACACTTTCAGCAAGCGGCGCTAATTCGTACACCTGGATGCCGGGTAACCTTACCGGATCGCCGGTTGTAGTTTCGCCTTCGGTTACTACTACGTATTCGATTACCGGAACAACCAACAGTTGCGTGGGAACAAATACAGTTACTGTTACAGTGAATCCGCGTCCCACCGTGTCGCTGGGCGCTGATATTATCCAGTGCGGCGGAACGGCCACGCTGAATGCAGGCAATGCCGGATCTTCGTTCCTGTGGACCAACGGCGATACCACGCAATCCATTACCGTTAACACTTCCGGAACGTACATTGTTACTGTTACAGACGGCAATACCTGTTCTGCTTCTGATACCGCAGTTGTAACTATTAACACGCTTCCGGTTGTTATGCTCGGTGCTGATGTTACCCAGTGCGGCGGAACAGCTACACTGAATGCGGGCAATTTCGGTTCTTCGTTCCTGTGGAGCAATGGCGATACCACACAATCGGTTACCGTAAGCAGTAGCGGAACGTATGTTGTTACCGTTACAAACGGCAATACCTGCTCCGCTTCTGATACAGCGGTGGTAACCATTAACCCGTTACCGAACGTTATTGCAGGCGGCGTTCCTCCCGCCGTTTGTGTGGATGATGTGAACATCACGCTTACCGGTTCACCGGCAGGCGGCACGTGGTCGGGCGCTGGTGTAACGGGTACCATTTTCGATCCTTCGGCAGCCGGCAGCGGCACACACGATCTTATTTACAATTATACCGATGGCAATGGCTGCAGCGGTGCTGATACTGTAACCATTACCGTGAACCTGTGCCTCGGCATTGTAGATGGCAGCAGGGGATCTGCACTTGTTGTGTATCCGAACCCGGGAAGCGACCTGGTAACACTTGCAGTAAAAGGTGCTTCCGCTGAAATGCAGATCACCATTACCGATGTGAAAGGCCGTGTGGTTTATACCGCTGCTGAAAAAGCAACCGCAACTGGTTTTGTGCACCCGATAAATACCAGCACGTTTGCAGCAGGTGTGTATTACATGCACCTGGAAACAGCAACCGAAAAACGCGTGGAAAAAATCGCGATCAAACGATAATCGTTTTACAAAAAAATTAAAAAATCCCCGGCATGTTACTTTGCCGGGGATTTTTTATGGTTATGCATTTGAATCAGGAAAATGTTTTTTTGACTCAAATGCTGCAGGATGCTCAAATTTTAACAACAGCAAAAACCCGTAATACGATAAAAGCCGCATCAATTTGGCTGTTGCTTAATTTGGGTTTATTTTAGCACGTTATGAACGAAATCCTCTCCAAGCGGGTCATCCTGCTTACCAATACGTTGCTCATTTTATGTGCCATCGGTTTTCTTGCGCTCATTCACCGCGTTGATGCATCGTTCAAGGAAAAAGAATACACCACGCTCAACCGCCTGCATAACTGCATCACGTCGCTGCCGGAAGACATTGAACAAACGGAAACAATTGATGCACTTTACAACGACTGGCTGAGGACCAACAACAAAGCCGTACACCAGCAACTGTTCGATCTGCGTGTAAACCTGCTGCGCGAATTAGACAGCGCCGGTTTCGGCAGGCAGATCCGCAGCGGCAAAGGCATGCGCGGATTCCGTATCAGCCTCGCAATCCCGGTCATCAGCGATAGCATTCACCCGGAGTTTCCGCCGGGCACGTTGCAGGACAATAACAAACTGCGCTATTTTGCGGAACAGTTTAACTACCTTGAAAACCAGGTAGTGCTAAAATACGCCACTGCATTCCGCCCCGGCGATGTAAAAAAAGCAATTGCAGAACGGAATGCTTCATTTTTAGCTGCACTGAAAAAAGTGGAGCAGGTTGATACCACAAGCCATTCACACCTGCTCAGCAACCTGGTACTGATGCAAATTCTATTGGATGGCGACAGTTGCCGGTTTGTGTTCGGATTACGAGAACAGGATCAGCTGGATGAAGATGCCGTTTCGATTGCTGTTCCCGTGCAAACCGCAACATTGCCCATGGACAAGCTCCACATCCTGTACGGCGTAAGTACATTATACAGCAAAGTGGGAAACGGGCACGAAATACAGAAGCTGGTTAAAAATTACGGGGAGATTCCGATGGACAAGGCGCTGGAGCTGGTGGGCGAAGATTACATGGAAGCGTATGAACGGATGGATGTGTTTGGTTTATCCATTTCCACCACGTCGCTTCCCCTCGTATCCCTTGCGTTTTTTATTTTCATGCTGGCGGGTATTTATGCGATGCTGCTGGAGGCGCGGAAAGGGAATTACCGCATCATCAGCGAAACGGAGAACGAAGACATCACCGACTTTTTTATCAAGCGCAGGTATATGCGTTTCCTGATCTGGGTGGTGCTGCCGCTGCTTTCCCTCGGCGCCAGCATGCCGCACCTGTTACCGGAACCGGTGAAACTGTATGTTATACTTGCAGGTACACTGGTCATGCTGACCCTGGGTTTACTTTCTTTTTCGCTTTCGAAAAAGCTGTAGTTATTCCTTTCCTTTTTCGCCCACAAAATAATCGGCGCTGTCGCGGAACAGCACGTTGAACGTGGTGAGGCTGCCGTAGATGCGCGTGATGTACTGCTGCATGTCAATTTTTTCTTCTTCCGAAAGTTTCGGGTGCGCATTTATTTTCTGTTCCATCACGCGGAGGCGGTCGCGCAGCATGGTGATTTTATGGAAAAACGTTTCCACCGGCACTTCTTTCGGTTTCAGGCTGGCATCGGCGGGTTGCAGGAGGAGTTTGCCTCCCTCCCACTTGCTGCCCAGTTCCACTTCCTGTGTAATGTCGCTGTACGATTCAATCACGCGGCGCAGCGTGGCTTCGAGTTCATTCATGGTAAACGTGTTTTTGCCTTCGGCGGCGGGTTCTTCGTCGGTAACAATATCAAGCATTTCTTCCTGGCGGCGCGATATATCCATAATGCCGCGTGTTCCGAAATCAATGGTGTAAAAAAGCGTCTGCACCGAAACCACGGTACCTTTGCCGTAGTGCCGGTGATCAACACGCGTGCCGGGTGTTATTTCATCCATACGTTTTTGTTTTTTAAGGATAACAAGTTACAACGCTCAGCCGAGTAATTCAAGCAGGTTGCCTTTTATGCGCTCCGCGATTTCGTCGGTGGGCAGGTCGTTGGAATCGGTTCCGAACGGATCTTCAATTTCTTCCGCAATCACTTCCAGGCTGGCGAATGCATAAAACACAAGCATGGCAATGGGAATGGTCCAGTAGCCAAAATCGGAAATCAAACCAAACGGCAACGAGATGCAATAGAGGAAAATAATTTTTTTGATAAACAGGCTGTACGAATACGGGATGGGCGTATGGCGGATGCGTTCGCAGGCGCCGAGGTTTTCACTGAAGTTGCGGATTTCAAGATCGATGGTGCGCAGATAGGTTTCCGACAGTTTTCCCTGCCGTGTAAGCTGCACAATTTCTTTCATAAAAAGTGCCATGATGGCATTGGGCACATGATTTTTCAGTGCCAGCTGCTGATTGTCAATCCCCGGAATTTTTTCCCACGAATCGGCATGCACCTCATTGCGGAGGTGGTCTTTGCTCGCGGTAAAATAATTGGCGAGCAGCAAGGCCAGTTTGCGGCGTTCTTCTTTTTCTGTTTCGGGCAGGTATGCTGCCAGTTTAATGGCCAGCGCACGGCTCGAGTTTACAAAACCGCCCCACATTTTGCGCCCTTCCCACCAGCGGTCGTAAGCGGTATTGGTTCGGAATACGAGTAACAGTGACAGCACAAAACCGAGCAACGAATGAATCATTATCGTGCTCTTGAATTCGAGGTGATATACCCCGATGATAACGTATTCAATTATACCGGTGAGCAGGCCCAGGCCAAGCATGGCCGGCGTAAGCATGCGGAACGTGTCGCTTTTGTGAAACTGGAAAATAAGTTTGAACCAGTCTTTCGGATTGTAAATTACCATAGCGGGGCAAAAATAAACAATGTTTATATCTTTGAACGGGGTGTTATGATCCGATCAAAAACAAATAAACATGCAGAAGACCCAAAAGTTTAAAAGCCTTTTCCTTTTTTGCCCGGCAATGTTGCTGCTCAGCGCCTGCAGCAGCGATACCAAGCCGGAAACCGATACTGCCGCAAAACAAAACACAACTGCTGTTACGGCAAACACAGGGAGCAATTCTCCGAACGCAACCACCAGCGGGAAACGCAACACCTACCTCGATTCGTCGGTGCGCGGGTATGTGCTGGAAGGGTACACCCGCATGGACAGTTTTTCGGCAGCCAAAAAAGAACGCACGTTTCCGGGCAAAAAGCCGTTTGTGCGAACCACGTATAAATTTGATACCGAAAAAGTGTATTACAACACCGGCGTAACCGTTTCTGAATTTACAGCCATCGTCGGCGGTTTTAATACCGGCACCTACCAGGTTGCCGATGCACCCATGGATGGCATCGTGGTGCGCATGATTCCTGAAAACGGATACTGGTTTGTGCAGGCCAATGTGGCTTCCGGGTATATCAAGGAACGGATGACAGTGGATGTTTTGTTTATCCGCAATGAGCAGGTGGAAACGGTTGCGCAGTAACTGATTTTTATTCGATCTTATAAAATAAACAGCATAAAACTTAGCCTTTTATAAAATAGCTCGTATGCTGTGTTGGCAGTGGCAGGGGGCAGTGGCAGTCCGTGCGTTTTTCAGAAAAAGATACTGTTCCTTAAAACAGATGACTGCCACTGCTGACTGCTGCTGCCACTTATTCCAGGATGTTCAATTTATAAGATCCGTTTTCTTAACTTTATCACCGCATGAGTGAACACAAACGTATCGACAAATGGCTCTGGTGTGTGCGCCTGTATAAAACGCGCACGCTGGCCACCGAAGCGTGCAAGGGCGGGAAAGTAAAACTGAACGGTGAAGGCGTAAAACCTGCCAAAGAACTGAAACCCGGTGATGAAGTCAGTTTTAAATTCAGTATCATTACGAAAACGGTGCGCGTGCTCGATTTTCCGCCGCAGCGCCTCGCCGCCAAACTGGTTGCCGGGTACATGGAAGATCTTACCCCCGAATCGGAGTACCAGAAACTGAAAAACATGCGTGAACTCGGGCCGCCCGTGTTTCACACCGGCAAAGGCCGCCCCACCAAACGCGACCGCCGTAAACTGGATGATATTTTTTAACTATGGCTGAAGATCAGTTTAATGACCTGTACGAAAAACTTAAAACACTGGCCACGTGGCCGCATGTGTATATGTTTAAGTTTATTGTTCCGTCTGACAATAACCGCATTGCCCGCGTTCAGGGCCTGTTTGATGAAAGCGCCGAAATTCAGACCAAGGAATCGAGCGCCGGAAAATACACGTCTATCACCATCCGCCAGGTGATGCTCAGTCCCGAAATGGTGATCGCCATTTACCGCGAAGCTGCGCAGATCGAAGGTGTGATGTCATTGTAACAAAACAAGTTTACCACCATGAAACGTATTTTACTCCTTTGTGCGCTGGCCCTTGCTACGGCATCATTTGCGCAGGATAAAGTGTTAACCATCGAAGAGGCCGTGCTGAAACAGCGCAGCACACTGGCCCCGCAGAAACTGGATCAGCTGAACTGGATTCCGGGCACCGATCAATATTATTACATCAAAAGCGACGGCACGGAAACATGGCTGTGGAGCGGTACACCCGGGCGCGGACAGGTGAAACAACTGCTTTCGCTTTCGGAACTGAACAAGGCGCTGCAGCTGGAAAAACCGTTGAAAACATTTCCTGCGCTGACGTGGAAAAATCAGGCACTGCTCGCATTTGCAGCCGGTGAAAAAAAATACACATTCGATCTTACGGCTAAAGCACTTGACGAACAGAACACGCGCGGCGGCGCCATGGATCATGCTGATGCGGCACCGCTTACCGGTTACATTGCGTACACGCGCGACAACAACCTGCTCATCCGAAAAGGCAACCAGGATGTGGTGGTAACACAGGAAGAAAATGCGGGCGTGGTGTGCGGACAAAGTGTACACCGCGATGAATTCGGCATCAGCAAAGGCACCTTCTGGTCGCCTTCGGGCAAACAGCTGGCGTTTTACCGCATGGATCAGACGATGGTAACGGATTACCCGATTATGGATCTGAATACACAGCCGGCAACCGTAAACATGGTGAAATACCCCATGGCCGGCGGAAAAAGCCATGAAGTAACCATCGGTGTGTTTAATACCGAAACCGGTAAAACCGTTTACCTGAAAACCGGCGAACCGCGCGAACAGTATCTCACCAACATTGCATGGAGCCCCGATGAACAAAGCATTTATGTGGCCGTTTTAAACCGCGATCAGAATCACCTGTGGATGAACCGTTACAATGCTGTTACCGGCGCGTTTGAAAAAACGTTGTTTGAAGAAACGAGTGCGGCATATGTACACCCGATGCACCCGCTGAAATTTGTACCGGGCAATGCGAAACAGTTTGTGTGGATGAGCGAACGCGATGGATTGGATGCCCTGTACCTCTATGATACAAACGGCAAACTGATCCGCCGCCTCACCGAAAGCGATCCGACTTCAGGCAAAGCCATTCTTGTTTATGAGCCGCTGGCATTTTCGGAAAAAGGAAACATGCTCTATTTCACAGCAACGCCGATGGGAAATATTACCAAACAGTTGTATGTGGTAACACTTCCGGCAGGCAAAGTAACACAACTTACTACTGGTGAAGGCACGCATGAAATTACGTTCAACAGCAAGGCCACGTTTTACATTGATAATTTTTCGGCTGTTGATGTGCCCCGCAAACAATCCATCAGCAGCGCCGCAGGCAAAGTGCTGAACGTGCTGCTGGAAGCCGAAAACCCGCTGAAGGATTACAAACAGTGTAAAATTAAACTGCACACCATTAAAGCCGCCGACGGTGCTACCGACCTGTGGTGCCGCACCATTTACCCGGCCAATTTTAACGAAGATGAAAAATATCCCGCGCTGGTGTATGTGTACAACGGTCCGAATGTGCAGCTGATCAGGAACAGCTGGCTGGGCGGTGCAGACATGTTCCTCTATTACATGGCGCAGCAGGGTTACATCGTGTTTACGGTTGACGGCCGCGGATCGGATAACCGCGGGCTTGGGTTTGAACAGGCCACGTTCCGCAAACTCGGCACCGTGGAAATGGACGACCAGGAAAAAGGCGTGCAGTACCTGCGCAGCATTCCGAATGTGGACAGCAAACGCATTGCCGTGTATGGCTGGAGCTACGGCGGATTTATGACCACGTCACTCCTCTCACGCAAACCGGGATTGTTTACCTGCGGCGTGGCCGGCGGTCCGGTAATTGACTGGAGCTACTACGAAGTAATGTACACCGAACGGTACATGGATACGCCGCAAACAAACAAAGAAGGATACGAAAACAACAACCTGCTGAATTACGTGGACAAACTGCAGGGCAAACTGTTACTCATTCACGGTACATCTGATGATGTGGTGGTGTGGCAGCACAGCCTGCTCTACCTGAAAAAAGCCGTAGAAACCGGCAAACAAGTGGATTACTTTGTGTATCCCGGACACCTGCATAATGTAATGGGCAAAGACCGCGTGCATTTGCTGCAGAAGGTAGCGGACTATATTATTACAAATAATAAGTAGTGTACTGATTTTTGATTTTTTGATTTTCGATTTTTGATTGGATTTATCACACGCCGTCTTCGACTATCGCCTTCCTGCATTCGCACGAACTGCGCACCGGAAGACAAGCTCAGACTGACGGGGTTTATATTTTACCAAAAGAATCAAAAATCGAAAATCAAAAATGCGGGCCGGTAGTGCGGCAGGCTTTTTCTAAAGCAATTTATACCACTCGTTTTCCTGGAGCTTTTTCACCCATTTCCGTTTCTTGAACGGGAAGCGGTAACCGATGTTGAGGTCTGTTGCAAAATAACGCGGCTCCACCACGAAGAACTGTGTATTGTACAGGTTGTAATCAATTTTAAAAGTGCCTGACATAAAGAAGTTTTTGCTGTTGAACCCCAGCGCGGCGCGGAAATCAGATGCAAAGCCCGGCCGCCAGCGCACAATGTCCTGGTCGAACAGGTTGGTGTGCAGGTAATGCCGCTGCATGTCAAGCCCGAGGTTCAGCGTCATGTTCAGGTACAGGCGTTTAAAAATAACAAGGTTGTACGTTGCACCCGGTCCAACCGAAAGCCCGGAAACATAAAACTTGTCGAGAAAACCCCACTCATCGTAAAAATAACGCGTCTGCAGTGGGAAGAACGTGTTGTTTGCAGAAAACCGGTACGAATACAGATTGCCCATCATGAGCCACGAGCCCGCTGATTTTACCTGCCGGAACGTATTCGAATACGCTGCATTATACGAGAAGTGCCGCTTGTTGAATATAAAAAGTGTTTTGGCCCGCAACGAACGCACGCTCATATTGGGCGGATTAAAATACGGCGTTGAGTCCGCATAACCCGGCAGGTACCTCGGCGAATTAATGTCGTAAAAGCCCTGGTATTTGCGGTACGATGTTTCAATACGAAACCGGTACGCATTGAGCGAAACACTGAATGTGCTGTAATCCGTGTTGCCTTTCTTTTTCACCGCAGAAGCTGTGGGCGGCGCGGATTTGATGCCAAACGAAAACGAAATTTTATCGAAATCAACAGCGAGACCGGTGGACACATTCGCATCCGCAATAAACTGGTGCTTCGAAATTGCATTGGTATCCATCATATTCCCCTGGCTGAACCGCACATCGTACTGGCGGTATGACTGGTACAAGGTAATAATGAGCCGGTCGGGGTACTTGCGCACATAGTTCGTATCCTGCGTATTGCGGTACCGGCGCAGCGAATCGTGACGCTCTTTGCGGGTGGATTCCTGGGCGTGTGCGGTAAGCAGCAGCACCGAAAACAGGATTGTAAATATGCTTCGCTTTTGCATTTGGCGGAACGAAGATAAGAAAGTGGCGGGAGATGGAAACGGCAGTTACTGTGAAAAGCTTCTGCCTGCATTCACCCCGGCGATTTTTCTGAACCGGTGTTGCCGGATGAATAACACTATCCGCTGAAGTAAATAAATTGAACAGCCGCTACAGCAGAAAGTAAATACACCTGTCGGAGTAAATGGTAATTTCATATTCACAATCCAGGTATGACAAATATTTTTCGAATTTTATGCCAATCGCAGAATGTAATTCCTGATCGCCTGTTTGAAATTTAAAACACGGATCATAAACCCGAACAATTTTGCCGTTTTCAATGATACAGGCGATGTCATGGTAATCCAGTGAAACCGGGCCGGGAGTTGAAACCTGGCTTCCTAACGGCACCACATTGTATTTAAATTTCACTTTTCCGTTAACCGGATTGATCCGAAAAATCTTCACGCTGCAGCCAATCGCATTTGCCAGAAACATGGTCATGTGAGCGATATCTGTACAGTCGACCTGCATTCCATTGCCATAGTTTTTTTGCAATAACTGGACGAAAGGAATACCGTAAAAGACAATCATTTCGGGAATATTCTTATAGCTTAACTTTTCAACTGCATAATTTGAAACAAACATGCCGTAGTTCAGGGGTATTTTATCCCTGAGTGTAATTGTGCTGATTTTTCTGCAAATTTCGGCAACCGCAGATTCGTTTTTTTTGAGATCATTCACAAAACTGCATCCAATATTGACCAGCACATCCCATGCATTATACGGGCCCGGCATCGCATTTTCCCAGGAAATACGGTTAAGCCATGGGTAGGATGGAACATCGATCGTAAGATTGATATTATAATTCATACATCCGATTTCTACCCACGTTTGTTTGGTCGGTTGAAAATACTCCCAATACAATTGAACTTTCTGATTACCCACTTTCTGGTTATGAAAAAAAGCGGATAAGTCAATCGGCAAGGAAATGTAATCGGTGCATGAATCGTTTGGCTGGGGCGGGTTTCCGGCAATTGTATAAGCTTCGCTTATGTTAACCTGCCCCTGTATGGCCGGGCGTGGAGGTAAGTTTTCTTTGGTGTACTGATGCCCGTCAAGTACATAAGCCCTGACTGCTGTGCTGATTACGCCCCTGCTGACGATGAAAAAACTGCACATCACGCTATAATTGCCTTGCTGTAAGCTGGAAACCGGGTATGCAACAGTACAAGAAGTTTCTGCCGAATCCACATTTGACAGATTACCATAAAGATGAATGGCCTGGTTCGTTGTAACAGGTACTGCCGGGGATGTATTTCCACCGGAATCAAAGGAAAATTTTACGCCTAAAACTTCTACCTTGTAGATGTCTGCCGTTTCAGCTGTCTGAGCATCAGTAGTATGTGGTTTCATTTGAACTGTTTTTATCTTATCCTGTCGCACAAATGGCCGGCATGAAATTTAATATTGATGAAAACCGGTCACGCATTATCAGGTAGTTATACAAGAAAATCAACTGCAACAGGTTCTCCTGCACTGTCGTAAATAATAGCACAATTAACAGTTGAGTATAAATCAATTTCAGTGTTGTTATTTAGGTACCATTGCTTGCATTTGTTATCGGATGAACCCGGTGTACAAACCTGCCCAAAATTCAACGGGTTAGGGAGAATCCTTAGCTTCAATGGTTCTGAGTGATTTTCTGGTGGGTAGCCTCCCCAATCGGAAACATCTATTACAGCCGGATCAATATCGTTGCCCATGCTTAGCAACGTGCCAGATGCTGATGTACCCGAGGATGATATATGATACTGAGGCGGATTATTTGTATTGCCAACATATGAAATATTCACAGCAGTGCCATCAGGATATTGAGAGGGATCAGGATTGGACAATTCACAAATTTGTCCTGCTACTGTTCCCCCAGGCTCTGTTCCGTCAAGTTTTGCTATACGAACGCCTCCGGACTGTCCGTTGCTTGTTGTTACTACTGTTCCAAATGCCATAATTTTATTTTTTTAAATTAATGCGTTAAAAAAACTGACTGCTGCAAACCTAAATCAATCTCCATCAATTTATCACCGTAGAAGTACGCAATTCCGTTAAGTAGAACTACGCATTTTAATTGTTTTCTGTTATATTTAGCAATTGCAGATTATAGCGTATTGATTTTGTCTTCTGTAATAATAGATAACCAGAAACAAATTGCTGTCAGGGTACCGGGCCTATGAAAATTTCCGTGTCATCATTTATTCGATTGCTCATCTGCACCATTCTATTCGTTCAACAGGTGTGCGCGCAGGTTGGCAATCCCTTTATCCGCAATGTTCCTCCGACAGCCTACCAGTCTGATTCATACAACAGCAGTCCGCAGAACTGGTGTATCAACCAGGACAGCCGGGGAATAATATATCTTTCAAACCAGGATAATACATTGGCCTGGAACGGCAAAAAGTGGCGTACGGTGGAAGGGACAGCAGGCCGGTTATTCTACAAAACAGCAAAAGACAATGCCGGTGTGCTATATACCGGGGGGCTTGGCGACCTGGGCTTTTTTACCTGCGACAGTCTTGGAAAAAACAGTTTTATATCACTGCTACCGGAACTGAAAGGTGAAGCACGTCTTTTTGAAAAAATATTCAATATCGTTTCAGATGCCGGTGGCCGCATTTTCTTCATGGATAAAACATGGCTGTTTGTCTGGGACGGTAAAAAGATGCAGGCCTTTAAAAGTACAACCGCTTACCGGAGAGCGATGGTTTATGCAGGCAGGGTGTATATCCAGCAAAAAGATAACGGAATAAGCATGTTTACTGCCGACCGGTTCGAAACGGTGCCGGGCAGTTTCCGGCTGAACACTTTACAGGTAAAAGGAATATCACGGGTAAACGAAACTGATACCAGCTTACTGGTCATAACTTATGAGCAGGGGCTTTACCGGTTCAGCGAACATGTACTGAATAAAATTCCATCGCCGCTTGATACTATTAAAGTATGGAATACCTGTGAACTGGCAGACGGCACAATTGCACTGGCTACTGCAGGTCACGGGTTATGCATTTTAAATAAAAAGACAACTGCCGTTGAACAAATCAATGAACAGCACGGGCTTTATTTTAATGCCACCGTTTTTCCGGCTGCAGATGCTGAGGCGGGTACATGGGTGGCTTCCGGCATTGGTGCAAGCCGTGTGGAATACCCGGCACAGATACGCAGCCTGAATACAACCCGGAAATCGAAAACGCAGGCGTTTGCAATGGCCCTGTACGACAACAAATTATTTACAGGGATGAATGACGGCGGCTGGATACTTGATCTGAACCCGGGCAATCCTGTATTCAAAAAAATACCCGGGGTAAATGACCTTACCCGAAGCATAATTTATTTTGACGATAAACTGCTGATTGCATCGGGGCAGAATGGTGTTTTTCTTTTTGACAGGCAGGAGAAAAAACAAGTGTTCAGCGGCAGCGCAACTGCGCTGCTTCGTTCGTCTGCCGACCCCGGGAGAGTGTGGATCGGTACCGAAAACGGCCTCACCTCCATTTCCTGGAATGGAACAGCCTGGCAGGAAGGAACGCCGGTTGAAGGTTTTAATCACCCGGTTTACGATATTGCCGAACTGCCCGACGGCACCGTGTGGGCCGGGTTTACCACCATGAGCCGTGTTACGTTTAAAAACAATGCGCCGGGCAAACCTGCGGTAACCACCTTCGATTCCGCACAGGGCTTTACAGCGGATCATGGCGATTACGATTTGTTTATGCATGCAGGCAAACTGTATTTCGGAACCGGGCGCGGTATTTTTCATTTTGATGATACAAAACAAAAATTAGTGCCCGATGCCACGTTCGGCGAACGTTTTGCTGACAGGGGAAACGGGGCACACGCCATGGTGCATGACCTGTACGGCAATATATGGCTGTACGACAGTAAACGCACCGGTGTGTTGCGCAAAGACTCCCGCGGCAGCTGGCAGTGGAATGACCTGCCCCTGCGCCGTATGGACGACCAGGTGGTATGGAGCATTTACCCCGCGCCCGACAGCCTGATCTGGATCGGGACAAATACCACCTTGTATAGTTACGATACGCGCATAACCAAAAACTACCATGTTCCTTTTAATGCGTTGATTGACCAGGTGACGGTTAACGATTCGGATGTGGTATTTTATGGGAATTACGCCGGGCCGGATGGTTTACTTACACTCCGCCAGCCTGACCGTTACAAACCGGTACTGGCATGGGCACAGAATAAGATTTCGTTTTCATACACAGCCACTTCCTATGAATACCCGGAGAAAACCAGTTACAGTTACTGGCTCGAAGGGTTGGATGCGGGCTGGTCGCAATGGACACCGGAAAGCAATAAAAACTTCAACAACCTGCACGAAGGCACCTATACATTTCATGTGCGTGCCCGGAACCTGTTCGACACCGTAAGTGAAGAAGCTGCTTATACTTTTACAATCATGCCTCCGTGGTACCGCACTTGGTGGGCTTACCTGGCATGGGGCCTGGCGGGTGCAGGCCTGCTGCTGCTGCTGGTCCGCTGGCAGGTAAGGCGCGCCAATCGGAAAAAAAATTCGGAGCGCGAAGCTGAGCGGAAACAGCAACACATCCGCCTGGAAGCAACGGTTGAAGCACAGGAAAAAGAACGCAGCCGCATCGCAAAAGACCTGCACGATGATATACAGGTTACCCTTGCATCGGCCAAAATGAAAATGAACATGATGCGTAACCTGCTGAAAAAACAGGGACTGGATGCGTCGCTTACCGCGGAACCGGTAGAACTGGTGCAGGACGCGATTGAAAGTGTGCGTAACATTTCAAAAGACCTGATGCCGGTTACCCTCGAACGGCTTGGCCTGGTAACGGCCCTGCGAGAACTGTTCAGTAAAACCGACCAGGGTGAGGAGTTGCACACGACCGCCGAAGTAACCGGCACCGTTTACCGCCTGGCATTCAGCCGCGAGCTGGCCGTTTACCGCGTGTGCCAGGAACTGCTTGCCAATTCGCTAAAACATGCCGATGCCACCGTAATCAGCCTTCACCTGCATTTTGAAGAAGCCGCACTGGTTGTAACGTACACTGATAACGGCAAAGGCTTTGACACCACGAAGCAGGCAGTAAACAGCAGCGGCCTTGGTTTCCGGAATATGGAAATCCGTATCAGTCTGGCCAGCGGAACGTTTATATATGAATCCGTTCCCGGGCAGGGTTGCCGTTTTGTTATTACTTTACCTTCAACATCTACCTGAAAAAAACAGCTCATAAAACCCACCACCTATTTTATGGAAACAATCCGTATCGCAATCGCAGATGATCATAATTTATTCCGCAAAGGCATTGTTTCTTTGCTGGAGTCTGAGCCGAATATGCAGATTGCATTTGAAGCCGCCAGCGGCAGCGAACTCATGAACCTTATCCGGAATCATCCTGTTGATGTGGTACTGATGGATGTGGAAATGCCCGACACGGACGGCATTGAAGCAACACGCCTCCTGCGCGAAACCATGCCGGAAGTACGTTCGGTTATCCTTTCCGCTCATAATAACAATGATATGATTTTGCATGCCATTGAAAACGGGGCACGGGGTTACATGCTGAAAGATTCAGACCCGGATGAACTGATAGACGCAATTAATACCGTTATGCAGAATGGATTTTGTTTTAACAGTGATGTGTCGCACCTGCTGCTCAGGGGCATTGTAGAAAAGAAAAAATTCCAGTCGTCGTTTAACCCGCAACCCAAACTTACGGACCGCGAATTGGATGTGGTGAAACTGATCTGCAAGGAACTTACCAATGCAGAGATCGGGGAGAAACTATTTCTGAGTCCGCGCACAGTAGAAGGGTATCGCCAGCACATTCTCGAAAAAACAGGGGCGCGGAATACCGTGGGAATTGTCCTGTTTGCATTAAAAAACAAACTGGTGGAGTTGTAACAGTTCCTGTTAAATGCATACATCGCTGCCGAAATAGTCCGCAAATCTTTCTTGATAAGCAGAAAGCTTTTTTCAGGCCCTTCCGACCTCATACGTATAACTACGCACCCCATTTCCCGTAAATCCCCCTCCCCTTTTCCCGTGCTTCTGCGCTGAAATTCAGGCTGATCCTGTTATTCTTTTGCAGTGTAAAACAACACAACAAAAAAAGTAACATGAAAATAAAAGCACCATTACAACCAGGCATACGGTATTCCGCTACCGGGGCCGGCACTATTTCCTTTTTCATTTTCCTGCTGCACGTTTGCTTTTACCTCGTCAGCCGCTCCTGAAAAACACAAACCCATTTAAACAGTCAAAAAAACATGAACACCACAGCAACATCTTCCGGAAACAGCCACGCAGCCGTTCACCCATTAAAGGCACAGCCAACCCTCAAACCGTTTGCCCGTGCGCTTACCGTCGAACGGTTCGGCATCAGCAGCGATGCTGTTACGTTTAACGGTACCATCCTTTTTAAAAACGGGCAGTACACCGGCAGCGTGATGCTGCCCGAAACGCTGAGGCATTTTGTGCACAGCTCCGACCTGGTGGATGTGCTGGTAGCCTCTTTTTACGAATCGTGCGAGGTGCTGAATGCTGTTTACCAGGCGAACAATAAATCGTTTTCGGGTACACTGGTTGAGCAGCATTTCCACCTGATGCGCCAGGCCTTTGCAGCCTTCCCGGTAATCGAACTCGAAATAGATGACGAAGAATCCGAACCTGCGTTTATGGCGTTCTGCGACATGCTGACGAACCTGGGCTTTGTGGTAACATTTGATCCGAAAGCACTGGTAAATCCGTCGGCCCGGCTGCAAAATTATGCCGACGCTTGTCCGCCACTGATCCGTCACTGGTACGCCACGAACAGGAACCTTACAACCGTTACAGCAATCCGGGAATGGCTTACGGATTTTGCCAGTGCTTTCCGGGGCAGCATACCTGCAGCTACAACGCAGGTGGTGACTCTGGCCGGTTAAGTTAACCGCATCTGCTTTTAATAAACGTGGAGCCGAACCACATCCCCCCGCTGGGACTGAAACGGGTTTGACCTGTGCAAACGTTTAACACAGGGGCGGTTTCCGAAAAGCCTGATGAGTAGGAACTGGAGGTTGCAGAAAATCCAAAACAGAGTACGCAAAAAATCAAAAACTATTATACCATGAATTTTACTACACTTTTTTCAGGAAATGGTTCCCAGATCACTACGTGGAATTACAAAGCAACCGGCAGCCGGCAACTGCTGCTGGTTAGCGGCTCCGGCTGCAGCACCGTTGCAAACAGCCTCATCACAATGAACATCATGGTCAACGGAACTGTGGCCGGCTCGATCAAGGTTTGGGCGAATCCCGCTAACCAGCACATGGCCTACATAAGTGGAGCAATTCCGCTGGCTCTTGCCCCCAACAGCAAAAACACCATTACACTGGCCCGGGGAAGCGACAATACCTACCTGGATTATAATGATTACTACAACGTAACCATTATCGATCAGTAAGCAGTACAGGCCTGCAGTTCGCGTGTTCGCGACAAATCCGTACGAACTGGCTGTTACAGTCAAAAAAAACAGGGGCGGTTTCCGAAAAGCCTGATGAGTAGGAACAAAAAACAAGAAACAATGGCTAATATTAATATCACCGAATCGAAAGGTTTATTTACTATTACACTTGACGTTTTTGAATGGACCAGTCTGACCGTTAACGGAACGGCAATTCTTCCCAGCAGCGGAGTCCCGGGCGTTCAGTATCAATACATACAACAAACGCCGGGGCCCGTTCGCTTTGTGGCAACTGCAAACCAGCTGGTACTCCTGAACGGTCCCAACAACCTGGATATGATCGGGTCGCAGACCAATACAACCGACACCTGCATGATCAGCTATTCAGAAAGCGGGGGAGTTATTACACTTAACGGTCTGCTGGTCACAATGCCATACATAAAAGGCTCCCAGCCAAGTCCGTTACTCTTCAGCCAGGGCCTGATGACCGGTTATTTTCAGACAGTGTAATCAGCAGCAACAAACGCAACTGCTATTTTTGAAGTGCGTTATTGTATAAAAGCCGGGGCACATGCAGCTCCGGCTTTTATATTTAAGGATTCACAGGATTAAAGTCCCCGCTCCGTTTGCAGGATGAATTGTTTTACCCGGCCATCCCTCCTGATTGTATATTTCTGCCCCAAACTTTTCCTTAATCAGCAAGGCTCACGCCCCCCGCCAACCGCAAATCCGGATTGTATAAAATCACAAAAACATTGGTTTTCATCCCGCCAATGCTTCCCGTAATGTTGCATCAGCAAACGGGAACAAATTAAAAAACAGTTTGCACAGATCAGCGTGGAGCCAGCCACCACCACACTTCTTCCGCGGAGCGGTGTAAAAAACGGACCTTGCCTGCACGGGTTCCTGATGCAGGGGCGATTCCTGAAAAGCCTTACGAGTAGGGATAAAACAACCTGCACAATGGCAAGTAAAACATTTAACGTTCCGTTCAACAATGGCCAGTTCATGTTCTGGTCGTGGACCACACAGGCTGCAAACAATGTTTGTGTTACCCTGAAAGATTCGTCAACAGCGTACATCAACAACGTGTGCCGGCAGAACACCAACCCGCTTCCCACACCGCCTTCGGGTGCACAAACCATCGGAGGCAGCAACCTTGCCCTGACGGTGAATGTACCTAATGCCCAAACGCTTATTCCGTCCATCAGTTCGGGCAACATTATGGATGCGGGCGGAAACGTGATCGGGGAATACTTCAATGTTGCAATTGAAGATGGTTCTGATCTTGATTTCAACGACGTGTGGGTTTCACTCGTGGCCTGGAACACCGCAGGGTAACACCGCTGCAGCAAAGGCTCCCGGCACACGCCTCTTCCGGTAACTGAACAGCCGGGCCTGCAAACCGGCATGGATTTTTATCCGTGCCGGTTTTTATTTTTTAAACACGTTCAGTACGTTCAAGTGCTTCCAGGTTTTTTTTCACTTCCTCCAGGAACACATCACGCAGCAGTTTGCCGCTGTGCCGTGCTTCGGCCCACATGCGGATTTCATTCAGCCCGAGCAGCGGAATGGTATCGGTAAGCTGTGCAGCCAGTTCGTCCAGTTCTTCGCGGAAACGGCCCAGCGATTCGCGCATGTTTTTCGGCGACTCGGCACGATTGAGCACATCGAGGTACTTAAACACGGCGAGTTCAAATTTGATTTCAAACGACTGGTTTGCAAAATGGCGTTTGCCTGCGCGTGTGAGGTACTCATTCAGTTCGGTGTTACCCAGTTCGTAATGCAGCACCGCCTGCAGCACGAGCGCAAATTCGCGGATGTCTTTGCGCACATTGCGGTTGGGCATGTTTAATATGCGAACCACAAAGCGGTTTGCAGAAACGTAATTGCCCTGCAGAAATTCGGCGGCCGCAAAGTTGTACAGGAACGGCAGGCGCTGTGCTTCCGAAAGTTCATCGCCCTGTTCCTCCATCCATTGATCAATTTCAGGAATGAGCGTCTGTACCGTTTCAAATTTCCCGGTATTGAGTGCAAGTGCAAACTGGTTCCAGTACAGCATGCGCCGGAAACCACGATACACATCGGGCGAAAGCCCTTTGAAATTGTACGCCATGGTAATAAACTGCCGCGTTTCTTCCCAGTCAACCGGGCAATACAGGCAGGCATTCTGGTAAAATTTACAGATGTGCAGCAGCAGCGGGGCCTGGTCAATCTGCCATTCCGGGCGGCTTTCCCAGCTTTTCAGCAGTTTTTTATATACCAGCACGGCCGCATACGGATTGCGTTCGTAAAGGTATTTGATGCCGAGCAGGTTTACGGCCAGCGCCTGTTCGAGATAACCGCCCGATTCGGCATTGCGGTATACCAGTTCACTTTCCGACAGTTCATGAATTTCGCGCAGCGTTTTGGCATCGCGGTGAAACGGAAATTTTTTCACGAGTGCCAGCATCAGGTCGTGGCGGTACTGCAGTTCGCGCTGTTCGCTCCGGCGGCGGCACAGGGCCATTTCTTCCTGCTGCATTTCCCGCAGTGCTGCTGTTACATCGCCGGCCGGCTGGGCCTGCAGTAACTGCTGTTCCAGCGCAATACATTGCAGCACCTCTGCATAACGGCAGGTATCCAGGGCTATTTTTTTTGTCCGTTTCAGTTCCCGCTGTGCAGCTGTAACCAGTTTTTTGGCCAGCAGCTGAATCGTGTTTTCAATGCCGTTTCGTATTTCAGCATCGGCATTTTCTGCTTTGTTTAATATGCGGAGACTGTCGAGTATCAGTTCTTTCAGCCGGGTAGAAACAGTGGGCAGGTTATGTTTGAAAGGTATCCCCGATGCCTGTTTACCCGGTTCTTCGGTTTTGTTCAGCCAATCAAAAAGCATCAGCTGCTGGCTTGGCCGGGTGCCGGAACGCGCCTTTCCCAGCACTTTTACAAATCGTTTTTCGGCGACAGAAAGTGCATTTACCCAGCGATTCAGTTCATCCGTGTTTTCCATGATTATTATGCATATACCTTATATTTTACCGAATATAATAATTTTAACATGGCTTTATTTATCATCCGGGCTGGTCTGATTGTATAATTTTCCGATACAATTGGTTTTAACAGCTCTAATTAATCGGATAATATTGTTGCAGGTTATTATTCACTAAAAAAAAAGCATCATGACGAACGAAAACACAACCTTTGAAATGAAACTCAGCGATTTGTCCACATCGCCGCTGAGCAAGATCCAGGCCGATTTCAACGGCAACTTATTTACTGCAAAAGGCGGTGTACCAACTCCCCCGGCCGTTGAATTTGATTATACCACGGGAACTGATTTCACCATTACCCTGAAAAACAGCAAAGGACAAAAAACAACACCCATAACCCTGGTGATTAACCCGATTGAAGGCTCAACGAATTATGAAACAACGGCCACACCGGTTCCGAACGAATGGGATGTACAAATCAACGAACAGGAGAATGTTGTAAAGTGCAACTACCTGCCCAATACCACCTCTTCGTTCCAGATTCCGTTTGTTATCGATGAGAATATTGTTTCCATCGGCATCCAGATTGTAGGAACAACTGAAATTCCGGAGGAAGAACTGCGCACGGCATAAACCATTTGCCGCAGGGATAACCAACATTTCACTACGGGATTATTCAACGACTTTATCCTGCTCCACCTGCATCCGCTCTTCCGGCATGCCTGGCGAAGCATTGCCCGTAATGCCGGGGCTGGTACGGCATCCGCGGAATCCGAAAAGCGTTACGAGTAGGAACACAACAATATAAATACCTGCACAATCATGGGAACATCATTATCAAGCTGGTCAACACCGCGCGAACTGACCGACCGCGCCACACGTAACGCACCGGCATTGGCCACAAACGGCGGCACCATCTGCATGGCCTGGCGCGGCCTGGACCAGGACAACATCTGGGTTTCGGTTTCAAACGACAACGGCCACACCTGGTCTGCCCAGAAAGAACTGAACGACCGTGCAACGCGTAACGCACCGGCGATGGCTGTACTGAACGGTACCTTTATCATGGCATGGCGCGGCCTCGGCCAGGACAACATCTGGGTTTCGACCTCGAAAGACGGCCTGAACTGGAGTGCGCAGAAAGAACTCAGCGACCGCGCCACCACGCAGAACCCGAGCCTTGCCGGTGTTGACGGTTACGGTGCTGTAATGGCATGGCGTGGCCTCGACCAGGCCAACATCTGGGTTTCGACTTCGAAAGACGGTGTAAACTGGAGCCCGCAGGTAGAACTGAACGACCGCGCCACACAAAGCGGACCGGCCATTTCCGGAACAGCCACCATGGGCGGACTGTACGCCATGATCTGGCGCGGCCTGGACCAGGACAACCTCTGGGTTTCGAATTCGAAAAACGGAACGAACTGGAGCCCGCAGCATGAAATTACCACCAGCGCAACGGTTGACAGCCCGGGCCTTACACACTCGGATTCACTGAATGTGTTTTACGCCGGCTGGCACGGACTGAATGCACCGAACAACCCGAACATTTTTGTTTCGTGGTCGGAAGATGGTATTTCGTATGCACCGCAGGTTGATACCGGCATGCAGTCGCAGAACGGCCCGGCGCTTACACCGGCCGGTGGCGGCCTGCTCATGGCGTTCCGCGGGCAGAACAAAAACAACATTTTTGTGAGTAACCTGAATTCGTAATACTTCCGTTACCAACGGACCTTGCACACTAAAGAGGCTGTCTCAAAAGGACAGTCTCTTTTTCGTTATAGTGCTGACTGGCGGAACCAGCGGAACAGGTGTGAAATGTTGTTTAGATACGCGTTTACATCAAACCGTCCCGTTCGTCACAAGAGTCCCGCAGGAAGCGGGCGAACCAAAACGATAAGGACAATCGCAAATTCCTTTGGAAACTGTCCCTGTTTTATGGTGCCGTTTAATTCAGGTTTTAATCCGCAGGCCGATGCCCACATTCACTTCCCAGCGGTTGCCCACAAACGGGCTGCTGATGTTGATCTCTTCGCTGAAGGGCATGTAAAACGGATGCTGCACACGCACATTGGTTACCAGCAGATCGTTCAGAAAACGTTTTTGATAGCCGATAAACAAAGCCGCGCCGCCTGTCCAGAATTTATTTTCACCGCTGACGGTATAGGAGGTATTAGCTTTCAGGTAATGATACGTGAGCGTTTGGTTTTCAAACGTCTGGATGAGTAACAGGTCGAGCCCGGTGTATAATCCGGTCATGCGGTTTGCACAATGCCTGCCGTTGAAATAATACGAATAACCAAAACGCATCAGTCCGCCCCTGTAAATTGTTTTCACGCGCTGCAGGTAAGGCCGTTCCTGGTTTACACGCGGCACAGCCGGGAAAATCGTCTGGCTGTTGTTGATATCCACGCGGTCAATGGCTGAATTTGCTTTATCAGGCGACAGGTATCGTTCCGATTTGCCCATCCAGCCCCCGCCCACAGCAACGGTGAGTGATGAAGGGCCGAAACTGCGTTCATACGCAAACGACATGAAGTTTTTATGCAGCCACGTGTTTGTTTCAGCACGAACCACATGAACATCGCAGCGGCGCTGTGCTGTTGCGGAATTAAACGTTACCAGTATAAGCGGGAGAAACAGGCTGGAAACAAAGGATCGGAATTGTTTCATAGGTCATGTTTACGATGCAAAACTACGTTACAGTTACAACATCAAGGCGCAATACGCGGGACAAATAGGACTTCCAGCCCGATACCCCGATACATGTACCGGGTTTGCCGATAAGTGGTAAAACAAAATATACAAGTGGCCATGTTTTAATTTTTTACTTTTGATCGTGCAACAAAAAAACGCCTTGTCCTTATATAACCAACAGCACAACCATGCCTTTTATTGAAACGCATTTTGCTGTCCGTGATTTATGGTTTATCGGTTGTGGCCTGTTGTTTTTTGCAGCCTCACTGCTTTTGTTTCAGCGCGGTAAAACAAACGCGGCGTTAGTGCTGCTGCTGCTGGGCGGTGCCACGTTCCGCCTCCTGCTTGTTTTGATGGATCCGTTTCTGCACAGCTGGGATGAACAGTTTCATGCGCTCGTGGCGAAAAACCTGGTGGAACACCCGTTGCATCCCACACTCATTGAACACCCGGTAATGCCCGTGAACCCGGCCGACTGGTTTACCAATCACACCTGGCTGCACAAGCCGCCGTTTTTTCTCTGGCTCATGGCCGGATCGATCAACCTTTTTGGCTCCACTGTTTTTGCAGTGCGGCTGCCTTCGCTGCTGTTGTGTGTGCTGCTGATACCGGTGATTTATCGCACCGGCAAATTGCTCGTCAATAACGCAACCGGTTATGCGGCTGCTTTGCTGTATGCGGCTTCCGGTTTTCAGATTCACCTTGTATCGGGGCAACTGAATACCGATCACAACGATCTTATTTTTACCGCGCTTGTTGTACTGGCCTGCTGGGCACTTACCGAATACGTTTGCAATAAACAGTTGCGCCGCTATGCCCTGCTTTGCGGTTTGTTCGCCGGCTGTGCGGTGCTTACCAAATACCTGCCCGGACTGTTACCGCTGGGCATTTTCGGGCTGCTGCTCTTACTCCATCCGCAGTGGCGGACAAAGCGGCAGCACTGGATTAATTTGTCGCTTGCAACGCTGCTTTGTGCTGCTGTATTTTTACCCTGGAAAATATATACCTCCCTGCGCTGGCCTGCCGAAAGCGCTGCCGTAGCGGAGCTTTACAACGGTCATCTTATCCAGGACCTCGGACACGGCGGACCGTGGTATTTTCATTTCGCGGAACTTGTGAATGCCTACGGCTGGTTGTTTACCCTGTGTATTGTTTCCGGCTTTTATTTTTTGTACCGCAAAAGCACGAACCGCCCTTATGTTCTTGCACTCGGCATTGCAACGTTAATCGTGTATGGGTTTTACAGCCTTGTTCAAACACGCATGCCCCTGTTCTGCCTGCCGGTTGCGTTTATCCTGTTCCTTGCGGTGGGTGCGCTGCTCAGCGAATTTATTCCGCTGCTTTTGCATATAAAATATCTTCCAAAAATGATCGGTTACGGCCTGGTATTTGTCTCCCTGGCTTTCTGGCTGAACCTCGGTTTCATCGAATACAAACATTGCGACCGCGACGGAAAAGACATTTACCGGCAGAGCCGCATTTATAATAAACAGGCCGTAGAAACTTTTTGTGCAACATTACCCGCCGGTTCGTATGTTTTTTTCAACTGCCCTTTCCAGGCCACGGTAGCCACCATGTTTTACAGCGGCCAAACCGCATACGGCTATATACTGCTGGAAGAATCGGTGCAGCAGATAAAGACAGCGCACCCGGAACTGCACATCATCGTGTTTGATGATGGTAAACTGCCGGACTGGCTGCGCACGAATTCCGATGTACAGGTTGTTCCGGATATATTCAAACGGACTGGTTACTAAACTCCGCACGCAATAAAAAAAAGCGTCCCGGCTTTCCGATAATTTCGGGCCGGGACGCTTTGTATACAAACTGTTTTACTTTTTACGCTACCGAAGCACGGATAATGTTGAGCGCGCCGCCGGCTTTAAACCATTCGATCTGCTGTGCATTGTACGTGTGGTTAACGGAGATTGACTCGCTGCTGCCGTCGCTGTGGTTGAGCACCAATGTAAGCGGCGTGCCCGGTGTAAACGACTGCAGGCCGGTGATGTCCATTTCGTCGTCTTCACGGATTTTATCGTAATCGGCCGGGTTGGCAAACGTGAGGGCAAGCATGCCCTGTTTTTTCAGGTTGGTTTCGTGGATACGGGCAAACGATTTTACCAGTACAGCACGAACGCCGAGGTGGCGCGGCTCCATCGCTGCGTGTTCGCGCGATGAACCTTCACCGTAGTTTTCATCACCCACCACAATAGAACCGATTTTGGCGGCTTTGTAGGCACGCTGTACGTTCGGAACTTCGTTGTAGCTGCCGTCAAGCTGGTTCTTCACGCTGTTTATTTTTTCGTTGAAGAAGTTGGTGGCACCAATCAGCAGGTTGTTCGAAATGTTATCGAGGTGGCCGCGGTATTTCAGCCACGGACCCGCCATCGAAATGTGGTCGGTGGTGCATTTGCCTTTCGCCTTGATGAGCAGTTTCAGTCCTTTCAGGTCAACACCTTCCCAGGCGGCAAACGGATCGAGGAGCTGCAGGCGCGACGAGGTCGGGCTTACAATGATTTCTACATTGCTGCCGTCGGCCGAAGGGGCCTGGTAACCGGCATCACCCACAGCAAAACCGTTCTGCGGAAGCTCGGTGCCGGTGGGTGCGTCAAATTTAACGGCAACACCTTCTTCATTGATCAGCGAATCGGTCAGCGGATTAAATCCGAGATCACCTGCAATGGCCAGTGCCGTTACAATTTCAGGCGAAGCCACAAACGCATGCGTGTTCGGGTTGCCATCCTGGCGTGAACTGAAGTTACGGTTAAACGAATGAATGATCGTGTTTTTTTCTTTTTTCGCAGCGCCGTCGCGGTCCCACATGCCGATGCACGGTCCGCAGGCGTTTGCGAATACGTTTGCACCGATGCTGTTGAAGATACCGATGAAGCCGTCGCGGTCAATGGTGTAACGCACCTGCTCCGAACCCGGTGTGATGGTAAACTGGGCTTTCGCTTTCAGTTTTTTATCGGCCGCCTGTTTGGCTAACGAAGCAGCGCGGGAAATATCTTCATACGACGAGTTCGTGCACGAACCGATGAGGCCCACTTTCAGTTCGAGCGGCCAGCCGTTTTTCTCGGCTTCGGCACGCATCTGCGAAATCGGTGTGGCGCGGTCGGGGGTAAACGGACCGTTTACATACGGTTCCATTTCCGACAGGTTGATTTCGATTACTTCATCGAAATACGATTTCGGATCGGCATACACTTCCGGGTCGCCGGTGAGGTGTGCTTTTACAGCGTTGGCCAGTTCGGCCACATCAGCCCGGCCGGTGGCGCGGAGGTAACGTTCCATCGAAGCATCGTAACCGAATGTAGAAGTGGTAGCACCTACTTCCGCACCCATGTTGCAGATGGTTCCTTTACCGGTACACGAGAGGCTTTCAGCACCTTCGCCGAAATATTCGATGATTTTGTCGGTTCCGCCTTTTACGGTGAGGATACCGGCTACTTTAAGAATAACGTCTTTTGCAGAGCACCAGCCGCTGAGTTTGCCGGTGAGTTTTACGCCGATCAGTTTCGGCATTTTCAGTTCCCAGTTCAGCCCGGCCATTACGTCGCAGGCATCTGCCCCGCCCACACCGATAGCAACCATTCCGAGGCCGCCGGCGTTTACGGTATGCGAATCGGTACCGATCATCATTCCACCCGGGAATGCATAGTTTTCAAGTACCACCTGGTGAATAATGCCTGCGCCCGGTTTCCAGAAACCGATGCCGTATTTATTGGATACCGACGAAAGGAAGTCGAACACTTCGCGGTTTACTTCAATGGCACGTTCGAGGTCTTTTGCAGAACTGTCTTTTGCCGTGATGAGGTGATCGCAGTGCACGGTGCTCGGTACAGCAGCCTGTTTGCGGCCGGCCTGCATAAACTGCAGCAGCGCCATCTGTGCGGTGGCATCCTGCATGGCTACCCGGTCCGGGTTAAAATCAACATACGATTTGCCCCGCTCATACGCCGCACCCGGAAGTTCGCCGGAGAGGTGGCTGTACAGAATTTTTTCAGTTAACGTGAGCGGGCGGCCCAGCAGTTTGCGTGCTGCTTCGGTTTTGGCCGGAAGTCCTGCGTACAGGGCGCGGATCATCGCGATGTCGAATGCCATAGTTTTATGAATCGTTTTGGTTTGCAATGGATTTGAAAACGGGTACAAAAGTAAGAAATATAGCTGTCGTTTTCACACCTCTAAAACAAATGAAAATGCGGGTTGTTCTTTATACGCCGTATAAATAAGCCGGAAAAACCGGCGGGTGGATTTCACAGCCAAAAAAAACATCACCCATACAAATTGATTAGCTTTGTACCTTGAGAGCCTGACAGGAAATTATCCTTCCGGCTTTTTAGGGATATTTTTTGCCCACTCTTCGTTACTTTTTTCGCCTGTAGTATCCAACTACTTGCTCAAAAAGTGCCTCGATTGAGCAAAAAATCCCTCCTAAAAAACTCGAAAAACAAATTCCTGACAGGCTCTGATGGCAGCAGCAACCGCAAACACCGTTTCCGCACCGGGCAAAGGCATCCGTTTTCCGTTTCGTGAAAATGTACGTATAGCCCGCAATGCCATAAAAACCCAGCGCCTGCGCGCCTTCATCACCATTTTTATCATCGCGCTTGGTATTACTGCACTGGTGGGCATCCTCACGGCGGTTGACAGCATGTCTGGAGCCATCAACAGCAATTTCCAGAGCATGGGGGCCAACACGTTTACCATCCGTAACCGGGAAATGACCGTGCGTATTGGCCGCGGCGGCAAACGGCCCCGGCGCTACCGCCCCATCACCTACACCGAAGCCATGCGGTTTCAGCGCGAATTTGCCTACAACGCCAAAGTTTCGGTGTCGTGCATCGCCACATGGACCGGCACACTGAAATACAAATCGGAGAAAAGCAATCCGAACATCCAGGTGTATGGTGCCGATGAAAACTACCTCTATACCTCCGGATACGAACTGAAAAAGGGCCGCAATTTTACCCAGCAGGAAATTACCGACGGCGCCCACGTGTGCCTGCTCGGGGCGGATATGGTAAGCAAACTGTTTTCGCCTTATAAAGAAGATCCGCTGGGCAAAGTGATTTCGGTGGGCAACGGCAAATACACGGTTATCGGCCTGCTCAAATCAAAAGGCAACTCCTTCGGTTTCGGGGGCGATAAAATTGTGATTCTGCCCGTACCCAATGTGCGCCAGTATTTTTCGCGGCCCGATATGACGTTTACAATTAACGTGCTGTCTGCCGCTCCCGAAACGCTGGAATCGACCCTGAGCGAGGCCATGGGTTATTTCCGCGTGGTGCGCAAAGTGGCGCTGGGCGAAGAAGATAATTTTGAAGTTACCAAAAGCGATAACCTGTCGCAACTGCTGAACGAAAACCTGAGCTGGCTTTTCCAGGCCGCAACGTGGATTGGTATTATTACCTTGTTAAGTGCGGCCATCGGCCTGATGAACATTATGCTGGTTTCGGTAACCGAACGCACCCGCGAAATCGGCATCCGCAAAGCGCTGGGTGCAACCAAAAAAGTAATACGCACGCAGTTTCTCGTGGAGGCCGTGGTGATCAGTTTGTTCGGCGGTCTGTTCGGCATCATCGCGGGAATTATCATCGGCAACAGCCTCGCATTTTTTACGGGTGGTGCATTTATAATTCCATGGCTCTGGATGCTGACCGGTGTGGTGGTCTGTATTTTTGTAGGCATCATTTCCGGCCTCTATCCCGCCATCCGCGCCTCGCGGCTCGATCCGATTGATGCGTTGCGTTTTGAATAAAACATACGATCTTATAAAATAGACAAGGAATAATTGTGCTTTGTGTAAAATAATTCCTGCATCCAGTTTGCAGTCGGCAGTTTGCAGTCTGATTGTATTTCAAGTAATACGTTCATATTCCGGACGAAAAAACAGAACTGCAAATTGCAAACTGAAAACTGCAAACTACATATCGGATGTTGAATTTAAACGATCATTTAAAATGAAAAAAGCATTCATACACGAACTCGGCACACTGCTCGATGAAGCGCCGGAACAGTTGCGCGCCATTCCTGATTCCGTTTTCAGTGCGCCCGTGGCACCCGGCAAATGGAGTCCGAAACAGGAACTCGGTCATCTCATTGATTCCGCATTGAACAACATCCAGCGTTTTGTGCGCGGCCAATATGAAAACGAACCGCACATTGTGTATGATCCGGATGCGTGGGTAGCGGCAATGGATTACGCCCACACACCCGGCGAAGAAGTCATCGCCCAGTGGGAAACCATCAACCGCCGCCTCCTCGGCATTGTGATGCACATGCCCGATGAACACCTCGATAACCTGGTGAACACCGGCAAACCCGGCCCGGAGCTGCACACGCTCAGCTGGCTGATTGATGATTACCTGGTGCACCTGCAACATCACCTTGATCACATTTTACAACCGCATACCAGGCAGTGAATAACAGCTGTTAACATTTGAGCTCCTTTTTCATTGCACTATCCGGAAGTTCCTGTTAACATTTCCGAACGCTGGTTTTTCTGCACAATTGTTGCGCTATCCTTGCGTCAATAAATAAACCAAACCAGCACCTTATGAACAGGAGAAATTTCATCCGCGATACGGCGATCACCGCTGTTTCACTTACCGCATTCGGAACCGTTGTGAAAGCCGCAGACGGCACCTTCGGCGGCGACTGTGATACCACGAACGATATTCTCGGTCCGTTTTACCGCCCCGATGCCCCGCTGCGCAGCGACCTCACGTACGAAGGACTTGCGGGCAACCGCATCACCGTTAAAGGAAAAGTGTTTCAGCCCGACTGCACCACGCCGCTCGCCAACGCACTGGTTGAAATATGGCACTGCGATACAGAAGGCAACTACGATAACGATACCTCTGCATACCGGCAGCGCGCCCGCTGGCTCACCAACGCGCAGGGCGAATTCAGTTTCAAAACCATTTTACCGGGCAAGTACCTCAACGGTGAATTGTACCGGCCATCACACATTCATTTCCGGGTTTCAGAAACCGGGCATAAAGAACTTATTTCGCAGATTTATTTCCAGGGCGATCCGCACATCACAAAAGATCCGTGGGCTTCGCAGCAGAAAGCGAAAGAACGCATCCTCGAAATACGCCCGGAAGACACGCACGGCAACCTGGCTATTCAGTTTGATATTTATATGCGGAAGAAGTAACGGGCTGAACCACGTCGTAAGTTGTATTTTTGCTGAAATAAATAGTTCATGCAAAACTTCGATCAGCTCACCCCGGAAGAACTCGGCAAACTGTTTCCCATCATCATGGCCGAAGCAGATGCTGCGTGGCCCGCGGTGTTTGAAGCGGAGAAAAACAAGTTGCTGCAACACCTGCCCCCGGAGCTCGTATTAAACATCGAACACATCGGCAGCACCGCGGTACCAGGCCTCGTCGCCAAACCCACGATTGATATTTTACTGCAGATTAATCAAACACCGGATGACCGCGAACAGGTAAAAGCCGCACTTGCCGCCACCGGTTACGAATGCCTTGATCGCCCCACCCTGCCCCCGCCCCACCTGGTGGCGATGAAAGGTTACGGACCAAACGGTTTTGAAGGACAGGCCGTGCATGTACACGTGCGGTATGCGGGTGAACAATCCGAACTGGTGTTCCGCGATTACCTGCGCACGCATCCCGAAGCAGTTGCCGCTTACGAAAAACTGAAAAAGGATCTGGCCGTAACATTCCGTAACCACCGCGAACAGTATACGGAGAGCAAGACGGCGTTTATACAGGAAATGGTTAACTTAGCGAAAGCTGCTCCCGGTAAAAAATAAAATCTGCAATCATGCCTTACCGGAAAATCCGTTTTCATTTACTCGTGTTCGCGCTGTTCATCACCGCCACAGCCAACGCACAATACAACGTAACCAGTTTCATCGACAGCCTCGATCTGCCCATTGCTTTTGAATTTGCCCCCGACAGCCGCGTGTTTGTTACGCAGAAAGGAACGTACAACACGCCCGTGAGTAATGCCGAAATCCGCGTATATGATGCAAGCGGAAATTTCATCAGCACGTTTTATGATTTCAGTGATTCGGTGGTAACTACGGGCGAATGCGGGCTGCTCGGCCTCGCGCTTGATCCGGATTTTGCGGCCAATCATTTTGTGTACACCTACTACATTCATGGGCTGAACGGCGATACGGCTTTTCGCATTGTGCGGCTTACCGATGTGAACAATACCGGCACCAACCCCACCATTTTGTTTCATCATCCGGCCACCACGCACCTCAACGCGCATGTGGCGGGCAACCTGCATTTCCGCAGCACGGAACCGAACAACATCTATTTTGTAATCGGTGAACTGAACGATTCCACCAACGCGCAGCCGCTCGATCGCCCGTATGGCAAGGTGCTGCGCATTACGAAAACCGGCGGCATTCCCACCGACAACCCGTTTTACGACGACGGCAATCCGCTAACAGGAAATGACGACCGCATTTACAGTTATGGTCACCGCAACCCGTTTGAGTTTTGTTTCAGCCCGGTCTCCGATTCGCTGTACATTTCTGAAAACGGCCGCCTCGCGTGGGATGAAATAAACATGGGCCGCAAAGGTGCCAATTACGGCTGGCCCGCGTGTGAAGGTGCGTACGCCTGGAACTCCACCACGGTGGCGTGTAACAACCCGGCCTACACCAACCCCATCGCCGGGTTTAATCCAACCCTCGGCATCACCGGCATCACGTATTACCACAGCACCATCATGCCGGAGTTTGATCACCACCTGCTGCTTGCGGAATTTGATCACCACGATATTTATGACCTTACGCTCGGCAATGCGCCTTTCTACAACACGGTAACCGCACAGAGCGTGTGGTTGCCCAACGTGGCCGCCAACGGACTGAGCGCGCTACACCAGGGTCCGGACGGTTGTGTGTATGCAGGCGTGCTCGGCTTTTATCCGGGCGGAAAAATTATACGCATCTGTTCGTCGGGGGTGAACGTGCCGGAGCAGCCACAACCTTTACAAACGGCAACGCTGGCCCCGCAACCGTTTGCAGAAGAAACGATGTTATCGTACAGCCTTGGTGAACGCACAGCTGTTACCATTTCACTGTTTGATATGTCGGGCAAACAACTGAAGGTACTTTTCAGCGGCGAACAAACCGCGGGCGTGCAGCAGTTTCAGATTCATGGAAGTGATGTTCCTGCTGCGGGGCTTTATTTTATCCGTATTACTACTGCTGCCACACAGCATGTACTGAAGCTGTCAAAAATCTAATTGAATTTACTGATCCAACTTTTAGTAAAAGGCAACAATACACTTTTAAATGTATGTAATTTTCGTATATTTGATTGTTACATGAATATTAAACATTAAATAACAAGCATTTATTCAAATCCAATAACGAAAGCAAACTACTTTATTTAATAATTATATAAAACGAAGGACTATTCGAGTTATGAAGTACGACAAATACCAGCTAGAATCTGATACTGATTTATTTCTGTTTGAGTTTGAAAGTGTTGGGCCCAAAGGAAAGATCAAAAAACTCGTTCAGTATACACCAACCAACATAAAAGATATTTACAACCTGGGGTTCGGAGATAAAGATGAAACAACCGGAGATATTGACGATCGGATTGTTACAAATAACGGTGATAGTACGAAAGTGCTTGCAACAGTTGCGTCTACGGTTTAAGCGTTTACAAATAAATATCCGGAGGCATGGGTTTATGCACAGGGAAGCAACGACTCAAGAACACGAATGTACCAAATCGGACTAAAATCGAATCTGGAAGAAATACAAACCGATTTTGAAATATTTGGGTTAAAGAATAACGAGTGGCATACATTCCAGAAAAACGAATCCTATGATGCATTTTTAATTACCCGGAAAAAGTCGTAAATTCGTACTATCATGACTATCAAACAACTTAACACTTCAAAAACACCTATCGTCAAAATCAACAAAACGTTGAACAAAGTGGCGAAGAAAGTGCTTTTCTCTGAAAAAGTTGCGGAAGCCAACCGTGTACTCAAAAAAGTTGGTCTGCCTAAATAATTTCCCCGGCAATATGTTGCGTATCGCTGCAGCAAAGAACAACAGGGCTAAATTAATCAGCTAAAGTTCAATCCCGGCGATGTACCTGCTGCGGGCGTTTATTTCCTGGAAATAAAAACGACTTCCGACGTGCGTGTGCTGAAATTGGTGCGCATGTAACTGCCGCGTTTGCAAATACATCTGTTTCTGCCCTATCTTTCGCGAATGATAATCCATGCCAAGCGACTTTTGCTCCTGTCTGTATTTTTCATTTTTGTAACAGCGCCGTTACACGCACAATCGGCTTTGCAATTTGGCGGAACAAATGCGTATGTAACATTCGGAAATACCTCCACACTCGGGTTGCCGCAGTTTACAATCGAATGTTGGTTTATGCGCAGCGGCAGCGGTGTTACAGCATCAACAGGTACAGGCGGTGTAGTTGCAGTTCCACTCGTAAGCAAAGGGCGGGGCGAAGCCGATGGCAGCAACCTTGACATGAACTGGTTTCTCGGCATACGCGGAACGGATTCGGTACTCGTTGCTGACTTTGAAGAAATAACTCCAGGTCCTAATCCCGGACTTAATCACCCGGTTATCGGCATTACACCGCTGCTACGCAATGTATGGTATCACGCAGCAGCCACATATAACGGCACAGCCTGGACGCTTTACCTCAACGGGCAAACGGAAGCACAAACCACCGTTGGTGTTACTCCGCAGTCGGGAAGCATTCAACACGCGGCCATCGCATCGGCACTCACTTCAACCGGCGCGCCTTCGGGTTATTTTCACGGCACGATAGATGAAGTGCGGATCTGGAATACCGCACGTTCCCAGCAGCAGATTCAGAGCGGCATCAATCAGCAGATGAGCACACCACAGCCCGGACTTGTGGCCTGCTGGGGGTTAAACGAAGGCACGGGGACAACCACCGGCGATATTTCGGGCAACAATGTGGGTGGTTCCATACTGAACACAAACTGGAGCTGGACAGGCGGTGCGCCGTTTAACATTAATATTCCGCCAGCCCCGCCGATACCTGTTACTCCTGCTGACAACGCGACCTGTGTGCCCACCGTTGCTCCGCTGTATGCAACAGCTTCGGATGTTTCGGGAGGAACACTTACGCTGAACTTTTACGGGCGGCCGGTTAATACCGATCCTGATTTTACCTTGCTCCCGATTCCTGATACGCAGTTTTACACGTCCGAACTGAATGGCGGTACCAATGCCCATTATAAAGCGCAAACCAACTGGATTGTGGCGAACCGCGTATCGCGAAACATTGTGTTCATTCCGCACCTCGGCGATTGTGTGCAGAACGGTGACAATGGCGGCAACGATATCGAATGGAAACGTGCTGATACGGCAATGAAAATCATTGAAAATCCGGTTACAACCACACTGCCCGATGGTATTCCTTACGGCATGAATGTAGGTAACCACGATCAGTCGCCGTTTGGTGATCCGAATGGCACCACTGCTTTTTTCAACCAGTATTTTGGTGCGGCGCGTTTCGCGGGGCGCAACTACTGGGGTGGCTGTTACGGGCAGGTGAACTGCGACAATAACTTCCAGCTGTTCAGTGCCGGATCGCTCGATTTTATTGCGATAAGTCTTGAATATGATGTAACTGCCAACGCACTCGTACTGAACTGGGCCGACAGTTTATTAAACGCCTATCCCAACAGGCGCGGAATTATTTTCAGTCATTACCTGCTTGATGCAGCGGGCACGTACAGCGCGCAGGGAACACTTACCTACAACGCACTGAAATCAAATCCGAATCTGTTCCTCATGCTGTGTGGCCACGTACCCAACGGCGAGGCCATGCGCAGCGATGTTTTTAATAACAACACCATTCGTACGTTGCTTTCCGACTACCAGTCGCGCAGCAATGGAGGCGATGGCTGGATGCGTATCATGACTTTCAGTCCGTCGCTCAACCAGGTGGCTGTGCAAACCTATTCGCCCACCCTCAACCTGTTTGAAACCGATGCCAACAGCCAGTTTACCTTCAGTTACGACATGGGGTTGCCCTGGCAACTGATCGGTTCAGTTACCATCAATTCGGGCGATACGGGAACGGTGAACTGGAACGGACTGAATTCCTATACAAACTATGAATGGTACACCACGGTGAGTGATGGCAACACCACCGTTAACGGCCCGGTGCAACATTTCACAACGAATAACGGGAATGCCGTTAACCTGGGAAATAACATTGTGCAATGCGGCGGCACAGCCGTGCTTAATCCGCAAACGGCATGCACCAACTGCAGTTACCTGTGGAGCACAGGCGATACCACACTCGGGTTAACCGTTCAAACCAGCGGTATGTATGCGCTCACAGAAACGGATACCGCGGGTTGCACTGCACACGATTCGGTGAGCGTTATTATTCATCCGGTTCCTGTTGTACAAATGAATTTAACCCAGGATACCCTTTGCAGTACGGATATTCCACTCCTGTTATCGGGACTTCCGGGCGGAGGAATTTTTAACGGCCCCGGTGTAACCGGCAATCAGTTTAATCCGCAAACAGTGGGTACCGGTTCGTACACGCTTTATTACACCTCTACCGACAGCAACGGCTGCAGTAATTCCGACTCTGCCGTTGTACGGGTTGAAATTTGTACAGACGTAACGGATAATCCGGTATATGCGCTGTATTGCGGGCCCAATCCGGCAAACGAACAGCTTACGGTTGTTGCACCCGCTGGTGCAGGTGAGCTGCGGATTGAACTGTGCAGCAGCGAAGGGCGTATCGTGCTGCGGCGGCGGTTTACAGGCAAAACGGTGCTGCCGGTAAAAACGATTCCTGCCGGTATGTACCTGCTGCGTATTTATTACGATACCGGGATGTTAACACAACGCGTGCTGATTGCGCATTAAATTCCGGTGCGGCAATTTGCTGGTGCGGCAGGATGCGGGAAGTCATCGTAGTTAATGGAAGTGTAACCAATTCCTGATTCAGGGCAATCGCGTCTAAAATAATAGAAGAAAAATAGCATTATGGGATGACTGCTGTTTTTCTTCGCTGGCAGATTCTTTACGTATTACGATCGTACGGTTGATGCCGCCCTGTCTGGGCTCATTGGTTTTGTTAACATTCACTTCTGACTTATGCCGTCCCGCTGGGACTACTCCCTATTCCGGTAATAAATCCGGACCAAAAAGTAGTACCGGCGGGACGGCATATAATAGAAAACAGTATTTGTGTTTGTGTTTGAGCCCCAGCGGGGCGGCATCAGCCGTACGATCTGCTATCATCGTATGATTTACCTGCTTTTAAAATCATAATTCGAACTATTTTTTAGACCCGAGTGCCCTGATTCCTGATTCGTATCACCCCGCAACTTCTGCCCAAAACTGTTACATTTGCCGCCGCAACAGTAATAAAACATTCCATGAGCATCGAACAGCAACTTATTGAGCGCAGTGGCAACCAGTGCGAACTTTCGAAAAGCAAAGAAAACTTAACCGTTTACCACGTAGCGCCTTCGGATGCGAACGATGCGAACAACACTATTTATATTTCAGCAAAATGCGTTGCGCAGCTTACCGGTGCAGAGGCAATGGATCCGAATTCGTGGCGCATATTGAATGAAACCATGTGGAGCGAAGTACCGGCCGTGCAGGTGGTGGCGTGGCGTGTCCTGAACCGCCTGAAAGACGAAGCCTGGGCCGCTGACGCGCTCGATATGCTGTACCTCGACGATGCGCTGCTGGAATGGGCCAAAGCCGGTGCCGCCGCCGTAGAAACCGACGCACCCGCCGAAGCCGATGTACACCGCGACAGCAACGGCACCGAACTGAAAAACGGCGACTCCGTTACGCTCATCAAATCACTCGATGTGAAAGGCTCCTCCATCAACGCCAAGATGGGAACCGCCGTGCGCAACATCAAACTGGTGCATGATAACACCGACCAGATTGAAGGCAAAGTGGACGGGCAGCAGATTGTGATATTGACGAAGTTTGTGCGGAAGACGGGGTAGAGCTGTTTGTTATTCCTGTTAACAACCCGCGTGAACAATTTATTCATCGCAGGTGTTATTACCAGCAAAGAAGTTTAATAAATTTGCCCTACAATTCCAGTCAGAAAACGTTTAAATCCCTTAATCCGGATCCCGATATGAAAAAAAGTCTGTTCCTCCTGGCACTCCTGCTGGGGCTGATGTTTTTCGGCGCAGAAAACACCTTTGCACAGAAAGTAAAATACGATAACGACACAGTAAGTGTTGACGGCAAGCCATACGCGATTATGAAAAAGAAAAACGTTGGCCCCATGCGTAACGATTATGTGGTTAGTGCGCTTACCGGAACCGAACTGATTTATTTCAAATCAGTATTACGAGACTGGTATGGAACCGGCTTCAAATATGGAAGCGGACAGGAAATGTTTTACGAGGTTAACTTCATTGCCACCGGCAACAAGGCTGACCTGAAACACTACACGGGCAGCGGTTTTGCGAAACTGATCGTAGAAAACAACCTGGTGAAAGACAACGCCGTAGATGCAGAATCTGAAAAGCGGTTTATCCTCCTCAATAACGGATCACTGGCATCGGTACGCAATGCCACTCCTGCCGAACCGCAGCCGGCTGTTGTGGTAAATATTAACAACAATGCAGGCGGCGCACCCGCAGGCGGAACTGCACCAGCCGCCACACCGGCACCGCCGAAATCCAAATCGCCAGTGGTAATCAAAGGCAACCAGATTTTCCGCGACGATAAACTGATCGGTAAGTTCAAGCAAGACACAACTACTTCAACTTATTCGCAGAAATCAACTGTGATAACCGTATATTCGGAAGAAGGTGAAAAAGTAGCAGAAGCCTCTGCCCCGGTTATTAATCCGCAGGAATGGTCAATCAAAATTATAAGTGATAACAAAACCTATACGATTTTATTCGATGTACCCACCGAACGGGAAAGCCTGTTCAAATGGTTATCCAATAAAAATTACCTGCCCAATTAAGCAGATATAATATGCATTGAAGCCGCCGGTAAGCAATTAAGGGCGGCTTTTTTTGTACCGCGTCAGCAGATTGTTATTCTGACGAAGTTTGTTCGGAAGACGGGGTAACAAAATGTGATATTGACATCATGTTTCTTCAAAGGCCACAGGGATATCAGAACCTGTGGCTTTTGCGTTTTATATGAAAACATTCCTGAACGGCATGCGAATTTCATATTTTAGTCGTTCAATAGATGCGAACGGGAAAACTCAAGGTACTTAGCAGTATTATTATTTTGGTTGTTTCAGCCATCCTTTTCCCGTTTGCAAATATGCATGACCAGTACCTGGTTGTATTTGTCAGCGTCGCCATGGCTCTGAGTGGCTCTATAACACTCGCAAACGCAATAGCAGATCATTATGTCCCGGATAAAAAACCGGCTGCATTCATCTCTTTAAAAGACAAAATACCGTCTCCTGAAGAAGAGCGGCATTCAGGGATAAAAACATTAATTTTTTTATTGATTAGTGGCGTTTTCATTGTCCTCCAGGTTTCATTCTACCGGTTTGAGAACAGGCAGGTTGAACGGAATGGAATTAACCTAAGCGCTACGGTTACGAACGTGTATTTCAGAACGAATAAAAAAAGTCTCATTCGAAGTATTGAATACACCTATACAGTAAATGGAAAACAATATGTTCACGAATCTCAATACCGCAATGAAGCAGTAAACGATACGCTGCCCATACGCGTTTTACCCGATTTCCCGGACATCCATTATATCAGAAACTATACGCTACGAAAACCGCCCATGCATCGCGGACGCGCGGTTAGTTACAGGCGCATCTGTTATCCGTACGCACCACCGGCATTCATTTCAGACAAGATAACACGTGCCCCCTGGGCCATCAGCTACCACGAATACGGACCATGGGACATGTTTTTGAATCCGGTAATGGTAGTTATTTTCCCCGAAGGCGACCAACTGAAAAAAGTAACGCTGTACCATCCGGATTTTGGAGAAGATGTGCCAACTGAAATTGCTGAAACCACGATCACCGGTATGCAGGAAAAACTGGCAATGACCTTCGCGTGCAAACTGCGGAGCGGTAATTTTCCTACGGAAGAAATGTACATGAGAAAAGAAGCGCCTAAAGACAAACTGGCCCGCCGGCGCATTTACCACCCTTCCCGTTTTAATTTCCGGATTTACAACCGGGGCATCACACGTGATTTATTTTACACCAACCTCGCGCATCATTTTGGTGTGACGAATAAGGAACAGGTGGAGGCTGCAATAAAGCTGATGCGCGTGCTGCGTGATGAGTAATAAGTACATGGGGATCTTATAAAACGACAAGGTTGAGGCGGGCGATGATCGGATGCGGAGTCTCGGCTGAGCCGAGATGAGCATTTTCGAAATGAGCCCAACGAAGAGATTGGCGTTTTATGAGGTGCCCATAAAAAAATCCCGCCTCCACTAAAGGAGACGGGATCTTTTAAATGAGCAGTAAAAAACTTACTCTGCAACCACTTCAAATGCAAATTCTACCGTCACTTCTTTGTGGAGGCGGGCTTTTGCAGTGTAAGTGCCGAGGGCTTTTACGTTTTCTTCGTTGATGATGGTGATGTTGCGGCGATCCACATCCATACCGAGGGTACGGAGTGCGTCGGCAATCTGAACGGCGTTAACTGAGCCGAAGATTTTACCGTTTTCGCCGGCTTTTGCACCAACTTTTACAGCCATTGTTTTGAGCTTCTCAGCATTTTTCGCTGCTTCGGCCTGGATTTTGGCTTCTTTGTGTGCGCGCTGTTTCACGTTTTCAGCGTGAATTTTGCGGTTTGTGGCATCCGCTGCGATAGCAATGCTGCGCGGGATGAGGTAGTTGCGTGCGTAACCCGGTTTTACTTTAACGATATCGTCTTTGTAGCCGAGGTTTTTTACGTCTTGTTTCAGAATGACTTCCATGGTTTCGTTCTCCGGATTAAATTATTTAAGAAGATCGGCTACGTAAGGCATCAGGGCGATGTGGCGGGCACGTTTAACGGCCTGTGACACTTTGCGCTGATATTTTACAGAGGTACCGGTGAGACGGCGGGGCAGCAGTTTGCCCTGCTCGTTGACGAACTTCAGCAGGAAGTCTGCGTCTTTGTAATCGATATACTTAATACCGGCTTTCTTAAAGCGGCAGTATTTTTTCTTTTTCACCTCTACTGTCGGCGGGTTCAGGTAGCGGATTTCGCCTGAGTTTGAAGCCGGTGCAGCTGACGGTGTAGGTGTTGCAGTTGTTTCTGACATGTTTTGTCCTTTTAAAACGGTTCTACGTTAGGCGCTGGCGGCCTCTTTTTTGTTCTTCGCTTTGGTGCGGCGCTTCTCGTTGTAAACTACAGCGTGCTTGTCGAGCGACACAGTGAGGAAACGCAGGATGCGCTCATCACGTTTGAATGCGATTTCGAGATCAGCCACAGCGCTGCCGTTGGCTTTGTACTCGAACAACTGGTAATAACCGGTGGACTTTTTCTGGATCTGGTAGGCTAACTTTCTTAAGCCCCAGCTTTCCTCATGGACGATTGTTGCGCCCAGGTCGTTCAAAATCTTTTTGAACTTGCCCACCGCCTCCTTTGCCTGGTCATCAGACAAAACGGGAGTCAAAATGAAGACGGTTTCGTACGATTGCATAGTACTGTTTTTAGTGAGTGAATATTAGATTGCCCCTGTTTTTAGGGACGGCAAAGATAATAACTCCCGCCGGATTATCAAAAATCCATCCTTTTTTTTCTGATCTCTCTCACATTCAGCTACTTCAGTCGGAATACGACCTTCCTCCGAACGTATGATAATCAAAGACAAAGGTAGCTTTTTAACCGATAAGCTATTTTATTATATATTTGCGGCCTGGCTCTTTCCGGTGATCCGAAACCGGGATAAGACCCAGCTGCCGGTGGCCGGCAGTTGCCAGGAACACATTACATGATACGCCTTTCATTCGCATTCCTACTGCTTATGCTGCCTGCTGCTGCGTGTGCGCAATCGCGCGATTCGCTCGTGGCCGGCAAAATTGCTTCGCTTACCGGTGTGTGGAAAAAGCACCAGGGGTATGCCAGCGAGGCACAACCGGCAGAGGCATTTCCGGCTGTAAGCCGGGTATTTGATGCTGCTCCTGTTGCATCTTCACCGCCCAAAAGTGCCCTGCAGTTTCAGCAGGAACTTTATCAGCTCCGGCTGGCGCAGCTGCAGGCCGACAAAGGGCTTTCTGTAAATGCCAGTTATGTCGAAAACTTTGCCCCTGCCCCGGCCGACGATGATCTCATTTATAAAAGACGCATTCAGAGCGGTGTGGAATGGAACATCCTGAACAGCGGCTACTACGAAAACCGGAACAAGGAAAAAATACTGGCCAACGAAACCACGCTGGCCCGGCTCCGCGACCAGGAGAAAGGTTCACCCGATCAGCTGCTTTATACCTATAACAGTATTATTTACCTGTTTAATCTCCGTAAAACAGCACTTATCGCGCAGCGCAAAACCATCAGCGAAGCCAAACTGAATGCCATCGGCGAACTGTATTACCTCCACCAGGTGCCGCAAACAAAATTTATGGAGTCGCTGCAGCAGCAGGTGCAGATTGCGAGCCAGCTGCAACTGTACCAGGCATATAACGATCAGCTGAAAAATGAGGTAAACGCTTCGGTGCTGCCCGGCGGACTGCTTCCGGCCTTTGATGTGGACCAGGAAAAACTGATGCTGATTACCGGCATACACCCCACTGCTGACAGCATCCGGATGCTGCAAAGCGAAAACTTTGCACTGCATGCTGCACGCATCAACAGCATCCGCCTCAGCGCGGGTGTGCGTTACAATTATTACGACATGATCAGTACCGCCAACCGTGGGTTTATTTCCGCCGGGCTGAATTTTTCCATGCCGGTTTATTTCAGCAAAAACCCGGCAAATGCCATTAACTCGGTACAGCTGGACCTGCAACTGGAAGAACAACGGTACGTCGATCAGCAGAAGCGGCTTACCATTGCTAATTATTTTTACGAGTTCCGGTACAAACTGAAACAGTATGCCGATTTCAGTGAGAAACGCAAACTGTATGTGGAACTGCTGCGCATCGAACGGGTGAAAGAACAGTTCGGTGATCTTGAATTTAATCCGCTTACCGCGCTTACGCTGCTTGATGAACTGATCAGCATTGATATTGAAATTGCAGACATCACGCAGCAACTGTACCTGAAACTGCTCGACATCCGCCAGGAACTTCCGGGTGTTCCGGTGAGCGAATACATCCAGCCTTATAAAATGGTTTCTTCGGCATTTACCAAACGCCCGGTTGATAAAAGCATTTTCATCTGGTCGGCCGCCATACGCGAACATTCCAATGTGATGATCGTGGAGTACCTGCGCTTCCACAAGATCAGCACAGCATTTGTTTCGGTGAATGCACGCGATAAAAATAACCTGGTGAAAACACGAACGCTGATTGATTCGCTGAACCATGCGAAAATTGCGGTGGAAGCACTGGCAGGCAACAACAATCTTATAAAGAAAGACATCCGGCCTTACCTCGATTCGCTTTCCGCAGCCATCGGCACACACCGTATCAACGGCATTCACCTCGATGTGGAGCCGCACACGTTTGCCGACTGGGACACGAAAAAACAGGAATACCTGGCGCAGTATGTAACGATGCTGAAAAATGCACGCACGTATTGCAACGGTAAAGGCTGGAAGCTTACGGTGTCGATACCCGTTTTTTATCCCGAAGAAACACTGCGCGAAATTTATGCCGTTGCTGATGAAGTGGTGCTGATGGCCTACGAACATCCGCAGGCGGATTATATTCTGAAAAAAATTGCAGAGGAACTAAAAATAAATCCGGCAAAAACAACGGTTGCCCTTCGTGCCAAAGATTTTAAAAACAGGCAGGAACTGGAAACGCTTATTAATCAGCTGGCGGAAGCAGGTGATCTCAATACATTCGCGCTGCACGATTTCAGCACGCTTATTAAACTGGAAGAATCTGCCGCGGGCAGCAAGGGAGGAGGCGAATAGCTTATGAAAAGCATTGACTTCAAACGAAAAGGTTCTGCAATCCGGGTAATGCCCGAAGAGAGTGGCTCACCCAAACTCAAACGGAACTGGGACCGCCTCGTGTATTTTGCATTTCTTGCCCTGCTGTTTGGTTTTCTCAGCTGGTACCTGTTCGATAAAATATTCTATGTTACCGCAAACGGGCAGGTGCTGTTCGAAAATGTGAATGTGCGGCTGATGAACGACTGCCGCGTACTGAGTTATTACAAACACGAAGACGATACGGTGAAGCCCGGCGATTCGCTGTTTATGTACGTGGAGGATGTGGACGAAGACGATGGCGGCGGCGCGGCGGCGGCAGGCAGCAGGGACAGCAGTTCCGGCAGCAACCGCTACGACTGGGTGGAACGCGAAATTTATGCGTTGCGCAAAAAAATGGCCATAAACAATACCGAAATCCGCGAACAGCAGGACCTCATCCGCACCTACGAATCGGAACTTCCGAAACTGAAAAACGAAGTGATCCTGGATGCCATGCCCCAGGCGCGGTTAGACCTGCGGCTGCACGACATTACCGAACTGAATGCAACCGTTACCCGCATCAATGCAGAGAACAGCGAACTGCGCAAACTGATTGCACAGCTTACTGCCATGCTGCCGGCTGACAAAAAGAAACGCATCAGTTCGGGAACAGCAGCCGCTGCGGGCGGCGGCGGTTCGGGTGAAGACGTAACGGAGCCGCGCATATTTGTGGCACCCATCGAAGGATCAGTTAACCGCATTTATACACGCCAGTTTGAAACCGCACTGAAATCGGAGGTGGTCATGTCCATTCACAAAAACTCACCGATTTATGTACGCGCTTTTTTCGACCAGGACGATATGGAACATTTTTCGGAAGGCGATGTGCTCACCATTCATTTTCCGGACGGATCGAAAAGCAAGGGCATACTGAAACGTTTTTATTATTCCACCATACCTATGCCGGAAGAGTTTCAGAAACGGTACGAACCCGTGCAGCGCAGCATTGCAGCCGATGTATATCCGGCCGACAGCACGATGCAGAAACAATGGCGTGCGTTTTATAAAATGAGTGTGGAAGTAAGCAAATTCAAATACTGATGCCGTCCATGGAAACTGCAGCCAAAACACCGGGAACTATTACAGTTACAGACGGGCGTATCGCGTTCGGCAAACTGCTGTTTTATCACATCGAAAGCAACAGTTCGTTTAATATTGAACAGATGATGGGGTACGATGCGTTGATTCTGGATGCACGTGACCTGGATTATACACGCCTCATCATTAAACGCATCCGCACGCATTACAACCCGGAGTTTTACCTCAAACCGTTGTTCCTGCTCAACCTGCGTACCACCAAAGATCCGCTGGTAAATCACCTGCACGATGGTATAATTTATTCGTTTGACCAGGTGCCCGAACTGGCCGAAATAGTACAGCAGATATTTTTGCTGACCACGCAGCTCGATTACAACCTGCCCAATTCGTTTGAGGCACAGACCATCAAAAAAGTATTCAATTACATGTACACGCGGCAGCTGAAAACGCTGAAACCGTTTGTGGATGTAAACTCGATTATCGGTTACACCTACCCCGAACTGAGCGTGAGTTTTGATGACCGGGAAGAAGCTCAAACACTGGATATTTTAACCTGGGCCGAAAAAGAAGGCCTCATCTGGCCCGATTTTTACGAACGCATTTACCTCTGCAACCATTGCAGCAGCGGCTTTCTCAGTTACCGCGAAGTGTGCCCGCACTGCCAGTCGTCGAATGCAAAAAGCGAGGACCTTGTGCACCACTTTCCCTGCGCGCACATTGCACCGATTTCGGATTTTAAGAATGGAGTTGACAGCACGCTCACCTGCCCGAAATGCAGCAAAACACTTCGCCACATCGGTGTGGATTACGATAAACCGTCGGTGGTAAATCACTGCAACAACTGCGACAGCAATTTCCAGGATTTTTACATCAAGGCGAAGTGCCTGTCGTGTGAACAGGACACCGAAGTGCAATACCTTGTGCCGAAAAGTATTTTCCTGTACAAGCTTACCAAAAAAGGCCGCACCGCTGCGGTAAACGGGCTGTTTACCGTTTCGCAGGAAGTAGATGACGTATTCGGAACCTTGCGCCCGGAGGTGATGAAGGTGATGCTGCATTACGAACTGGAACGCATGAAACGGTCGAACAGCTACAAATCATGCATGGCCATTTTTCATTTCGAAAACATTTACGAACTGTATAACCGCATCGGCCCGAAAATGCGCAAATCACTCATCAGCGAACTGATGAACCTGGTGCGTGAAAACATCCGGCCGTCGGATTACATCGGGCTGGAAAGTGCGGCCACGTTTTACATTTGTTATGTGGATACCGATCTGCCTTCGGCGGATGCCGCCTCGGCGCATATTTACAATGCGCTGCGCAGTGCCATCAGCAAGAACTTCGGCGATTTTGATGCAAGTATCCGGTATAAAACCACAGCAATGCATTTCGGGAAACCCGGCGAAACGCAGATGCAGGAACTGAGCAAGGAACTGTTTAACTGATCGCGGAATAAAAACCCCATGAACTTCCTTGACGAATTTTATCATTACGTAACGTCCATTGACTTCGCCAAGTTTGTGCGGGTGTTCTGGTTTTTTATTTTTTTCGAGTTCCTGCGGTTTTTTGTGCTTGACTTCGCCACGGTAAGCCTCTGGTGGTTCACCCGCCGTTTCCGACGCGACCGGCGAAACGCGGCCCGCAAAGAACTGCTCACCCACCGCCCGCTCATTTCGATTATTGTTCCCGGTAAAAACGAAGGCAAACACATTTACCAGCTGGCGCAGTCGCTGCGCGAACAGACGTACACCAACTTTGAGCTGATTATTATTGACGACGGATCGGACGATGATACCCCCGCGATCTGCAGCAGCCTGAAACGGAGCAAACTGATTGACCTGTACCTGCGCAACGAAGTGCGGGGCGGCAAAGCTTCGGCAGCCAACCTCGGGCTGCGGTTTGCGCGTGGCGAGTTTATCATTCACCTCGACGCCGATTGTTCGTACGACCGCGATGCCATTGAAAACATCCTCGTCCTGTTTTTCTTCGATGAAAAAATAGGTGCGGTGGGTGGCAACGTGCAGGTGCGCAACTACGACAAGAGCCTTTGTGCCACGCTGCAGGCTATTGAATATTTCGATACCATTTCCGTGGGCCGCATTGCCACCAGCGAACTGGGAATTTACCGTGTTATCTCCGGCGCATTCGGGGCATTCCGCCGCGAAGCATTGCAGCGCGTGGGCGGCTGGGACATCGGTCCGGGCCTCGACGGCGACATTACGGTGAAGGTGCGCAAACTGGGGTATAAAATCCGTTTTGAGCCCACGGCCATCTGCAAAACCAATGCGCCCGATACGTTCCGCAAACTGGTGCGGCAGCGGCTGCGCTGGGATAAATCGCTTATCCGTTTCCGCCTGCGCAAACACCGCGATGTGTTTTATCCGAACGAAACATTTCGCTGGTCGAATTTTATTTCGTTTGTGGAAAACGTATTCTACAACCTGCTGCTCAACATCAAATGGTATTTCTACATCGGCGACATGGTTGTAAATTTCGCATCCTACATTCCCTTTATTCTCATCCTGAACCTGCTCCTGTACACGGTAAGCAACACGGTGAAGTACCTGCTGTTTTCACTCTTCCGCACCGACCGCAACGAACCCATCGGATATTTTATTCCGTACCTGCCGGCGATGGTGATTTATTTCGGGTATTACCTGCGCATCATTCGTTCGGTAGCATACGTGCAGGAACTGCTTTTCAAAAAATCATACGACGATCCGTGGAACCCGGCGAAATCATCGCGGCATGCGAAGCGGATGAAGATCTGATTACAGGTCCTGTAGTATTGCTGCATTTTAAATTTACTGCACGTAAAAGCCAGTCAGATTCAAAAATTACGCAAAACTTTACCGGCTGAATCGCAATAATAAGCACCTCATAAACAACAAGTTAATTTCCGGATCCGGGTAAAAACACATTCTTTTCTGTTTTTAAAATACCTCTTTAAATTTTAATAATACAGCCAATCTGCTTTTCCATGTTTACATGGAGGATATACATTTGCCTCATCCGGAACATGCGCAATAAACAGCAGCCAGTAACCGGTTTTCTTTAAGCACATAAACCCTGATCACGTTATGTGCGAAAAGACTGCTGTGAAAAGCGTTTCATTATCATCCGCCCGGCGGGTAAACGGTTGCAAAATCACCTTTACTGACAGCCCGGTTTCACTAAACTATTTACTCTAAAAACCATTTTTTATGTCCGAATTAAACCCGGAATATTATATTCCAAGCAGCTTGCTTTTGGCAAAATTAAACAGGCCGCGGCTTCAGGCTTTCACCACCGTGCCGGAAGATCCTTTCTATGGAATTGGTATCGAACTTAAACGTCCATATTCAACTGATATCCTGGAAAGCGGAACAACCATTTTCATTACCATTTCGCCTGACAACAATAAACTCTATGGTTACAGCACGACTGCGGTCAACTGGAGTAGTATTGATGCACAGCTCAGTGCTGATGATCCGTATATCGTTTCAGGCAATGTGGCTCTTATTTATTCCTCCGCCGAGAAAAAAGTATATGGATTTAATGTTAAAAAGTGCGAGTGGCAATCCATTGAAAACATTGAACTGGATCCGGCCTTCCCGATGCTTGCAGGAAGCGGCGCAGGAGTGGTGATGAAAGGTAAAACGCTGTATGGATTTTCGCCGTATAACGATCAATCGTTTACAAAGCTGGAGATATTGAATGAAATCAATTCTTCAATGATTGTTGAAGCGGTTGGAAATATCGTACTCGTAATTGACCCGGAAAACAATTTTATATACAGTTTCAATGCTTTTAATGAGCTGTGGATAAAACCCGCTGCATTACTCGATACCCGGCCGAATTATGCGATCAGTTCAAACGTTGCAGTGGTTACAGTTCCCCTGGACAACAAAATCTGTTGTTTCAGCGCGTTCAAAACCAATGCATATACTATTTCAACTTCGGTAGAATCAACAGACGATGTGTATGCTTCGGGCAATGTTGCCATCGTTATTTCCGGATCGCACAAAACCATTGCAGCTTACAGTGCCGATATGCATTCACATTCCATCGAAAGCAGCATTACCGATTTCACCGGGCTTTCGCTCGAACTGGGTGAAATCAGGGGCATGAACAATATGTAATACAAACCAATCAACTAAAAACCTTAAAAAAAAACCGATGTCAGAATTAAATCCGATTTACATATTCCCGCGGGTAGCCCTGGTTGCTTCGCCTGAGAGCAAAAAAGTAATCGCCTACGATGCTACCAAAAACAAACTGATTCCAACCGAAGCAGGTATTGCTCCTGTAACATTGCAGGACACCAAAATATGTGGCGCAACTGTTGGTGTAATAACCTGCACAGCAAAGAAAAAAGTTTTCGCCTTTTCAGGAATAATGCAGAAATGGAATACCGGCTTTCCCGGAACATCTGCAAACGGCAACCTTTTTTCGGGTGGCACCATTGCCGGAATTATTGCATCAAACGGTGAAACCGCCTATGCGTATAATTCATTAAATGATCAGTGGATTGCTACCGATCCGATTACTAAAAACGGCAATGTTCCCGTTGACCTCAATGTGCTTGCTGGTACACATGTGGTGCTTGTTTATTCCGAAAATTATGGTGTTCTGTTTGCAATGAGCAGCAACTCCTCCAAATGGGAAAGACTGGATATGACGATCAGCAGCGGAACCAGGCTGTCGGCAACAGGCTGTTGTATTCTTGCGGCAACCCCGGAAGAAACCAATGCATACGCTTTCAGTACGGCTTCCGGAACCTGGGAAAAAACCGAAAAAGGAGCAGATGATCCAGCTTTTCCGGATTACAAATCAAAATATGCCGCCGGATCGCATGTAGCACTTATCGCCAACCCTTCTACGGGCAACCTCCATGGATTTAATGCAGAAACAGGCACATGGGCGGAACCCAAAAATATAGAAATGGGTAAAGACGATCAGATCGGCGCTTCGGGCAATGTAGCTGCACTGGTTACAGACACCTATAAAGGTGCCAGTTTATTTGGAAACTTTTATCCGGGATATTTCTGGTTCAATGCCTTGACCGAATCCGGCGATAAAGCAATGTTTGGTAATACGGCAGGTTTGACAACTGCTTAACACAGCATGTTCATTTGACAGATACATACAGCCATCCGGTAATCAAAGGATGGCTGTATTTCTGCATTTGGTGTTTATGAAATAAAATCACCGGGAGCATTTCAAAATTTGATACGGTTCAGGTTATGGCTATTTGTTTTATGCTGAAATCCGCAGACCCGGTTTTTCAAATTGTGTAATTTTGAAAACACGTTTTTCCATTTTATGCTCCTCGCCGCCGCACAACTAAAACCTGCCGATAACGACTTTGCTTCCAACCTGCAGCAGCACCTCCGTTATTGCGAAGCCGCCGCAGCCAAAGGCGCACAGCTGATCCTGTTTCCGGAAATGTCGCTGACCGGTTACGTGCTGGAAACAGTCGCCGCACAGGCCATCGCACCAGGCGATCCGAAACTGGAACCGTTGCAGAAGCTGGCCGTGTATCGCGGCATCACCATTATTGCGGGCGCACCGGTACAAAACGAAAACAGCTTACACATCGGTTCGTTTATTTTCCAGCCCGACGGACAAACCACGTTTTACACCAAACAGTTTCTGCACGGCCGCGAGTCGGATTTTTTTACCGGCAGTAACGCACACAACCCGCTGCTGCTCACCGGTAAGCAGCGCATAGCAAACGCCATCTGCGCCGACATCACGCACGCGGAACACCCGGAAGCGGCGCAGCTACTGAAACCCACCATTTACGCAGCCAGTATTTTTTACACCCCGGGCGGCATCGGCGAAGCGTATGAACAGCTTGCGCATTATGCCCGCACCTATCGCATGCATGTGCTGATGGCCAACTACTGTGGTGCATCCTACACGTACGAAGCCGCCGGCCGGAGCGCCTGCTGGAATGCGGAAGGGGAACTGATTGCCGCATTGGATGAAACCACCGAAGGGCTGCTGCTCGCGGAATGCGGGTAGCGTCCAAAACTTTATAGTGAATGCGTATCTTGCTGTTCGATTTAAAAACCAGCAACCATGCAACTGCACCGCATCATCACCACTACAGTAATCATACTCACTACCATCACCACCGCAAGCGCACAGCTTAAAAACACCGCCTACACCGACGGCGCGCAAAAACTGAACGGCCTGGCCGGCATCCCGAAAAAAGCCAACCCCAAAAAAGCAGGCGTACTTATTCTGCCCGCCTGGAAAGGCATTGATGCACGTGCAAAACAGTCGGCCACAGAACTGGCAGCGCTCGGTTACTACACCTTTGTAGCTGACATTTACGGCGAAGGTCATTACCCGAAAGACAGCAAAGAAGCCGGTGCGCAGGCCGGTTACTACAAAAAGAACATTACCGAATACCAGCACCGCATCCGCCTCGCGCTGCAGCAACTTATTAAAGCAGGTGCTGATTCGAATAATATTGTTGTGATCGGTTATTGCTTCGGCGGCACCGGTGCGCTGGAGGCGGCGCGCGCAGGCATAAACGTAAAAGGCGTGGTTTCCTTTCACGGCGGGCTTGGCCGCGATACGGCACGCACCATTGCGCCCATTACGACCAACGTGCTTGTGCTGCACGGGGCTGATGATCCGTATGTGCCTGCAACGGAAGTAAGCGCTTTCCAGGATGAAATGCGAACCGCCAAAGCCGACTGGCAGATGGTGTATTATGCAGATGCGGTGCATGCGTTTACCGACGAAGCGCTCGTAGGTGAAAGTGCTTCGAAAGGAGCTGCATACAACGAAAAAGCCGCGAAACGTTCGTGGAAAGCACTACTTGCTTTTATGGACGAAGTGTTGAAATAGACACTAATCACCACCCGGAGAACAGTTGTTCAAAAAGCAGCGCACCTGCCTGTTGTGCCGCAATGCCGGAACGGTTTCTGTTACTTTCGTTCAACTATAAAACGAAACTTCATGCGTAAATTTTTATTGCTCCTCCTGCTCTGCCCTGCTGTATTTTCCGGGGCGCAAAATTTCAACTATCCTGTTGCTCCTTCAAAAGGCAAAACCGTGGCGGCGTTTATTCCTTCCGGCTGGGAAATCCGTGATTCCGCTTCCGGCGATCTGAATAAAGATGCCCGCACCGACTTCGCGCTGGTGATTCAGCACAAAGAGAAAAAGCAACTCATCAAAAAAAATGCGCACTACTCCGATACCGTAATGACCAATCCGCGCATACTGCTCCTGCTGTTTGCGGACAGCGGCGGCTACCGGCTTGCGGAACAGAACAACACATTTATCCTGACGCATGATGTGGAGCCGAACGTGGCAGAAGATCCGCTGGCGGATATCACCATCCGCAAAGGGGTGCTGCAGATTGATTTCCAGTTTTTCTCTTACATGGGCAGCTGGAACGTTTCTTCGAATAGTTATAAATTCCGTTACCAGGACAACGCCTTTACCCTCATCGGCGCCGACTGCAGCGACTTTCACCGCGCCAGCCATGATTTTACCGAATACAGTTTTAATTTCCTCACGAAAAAATGGTCGGAGAAAAAAGGCAACGATGGTAATGCCGACAGCAACCACACCAAAGCCACCTGGCACACCTTGCAGTTGCAGGAACTGAAAACACTTGGTACTTTTAAGGAGCCGTTTACGTGGAAGGTAACTGGCGATATTATTATCTGATCGTGTACCAATAAAATTAAGTCTATGCAAAAGCTGATGCGCGGGCGTTGTATGCAATTCCTGTTGCTTTTACTACTCCAGTGTGCTGCACTCCTTTCGCAGGCACAGGCAACCGGTCCGCGTCCCCTGCCCCAGCTGATTAATAAACAGGAACCGGCATGGCCTTATTTAAGTGGCTGTATTGCTTCAGCAAAAAACCGGGTCGAGGTTTTACCTAAAGACAGCGTACGCGCAGACAGCGCATTGTACGAAACACAGGTTACCACACGTTCGCCGATGGGTGCCGTTGTGTACGAAACCGGTGGCATACTGATTGACGGGGGCTGGATACGCATACTCGGTTCGGGATCACCAAAACTTGACCGCAGCCTGATGGGCTGGAATAAAGGCAAATCGTTTGAAAAAGTCGGGCAGCAGATTTCCTTTTTATTGATTGCAGATGATGTACTGGGCGGATTTTTTGCAATCAACAATGGTGGAATTGACAGCACCGGTTTTGGAGAAGTCTATTATTTTGCACCCGATGCCATCAAATGGCAAAGCACCGGTCTTACCTACTCCGCTTTCCTGCAATTTTGTTTTTCGGGAGACCTTGCACTATTTTACAAAGGATTTCGCTGGACCGGTTGGGAAAAAGAAGTACAGGCAATGAATGGAAACCAGGGTGTTTACATGTTTCCGACCCTCTGGAGTTTGGAGGGGCAGCAGGATATCAACAAAAACACACGCCGTGTTGTTCCGATCCAGGAACTTTGGGATTTATATTTCACGAAGAAATAACCAGTTGAACGAATTAAATACACCTCAACTCGATCTCCTTTTTTTCGCACCCGATCAGATTCCGGTTGCGGCGTTTGGCAACTATGATGCATTTTTTGATGCGTTTTATATTTCCGGCGATGCTGGTCCCGGGTTCGTTACCATGCGTGTTAACGGTCACAGTGAACGGATAATGCTGCTTGAATTTTTGTTCGAAAAAAACATCTCCCCGGAAATCATTTTCAGTTATGCGCAGGAAGAAATAATGGATCTGACTGCTTACCGCGAACATTGCCTTACCCCCGGTGAAACTGAAAAACGGTATGATGCGTGGCTGGCTCTGAGCGGGCGTGAAAACACACAGGATGAATTTGCAGACCTGGTTTGTATTGCCGCATTTATACGCAATAACCTGCACAAAAAACACCTCCTGCTGCGGGTAGCTCCCGCGCCTGAAAAAACAGTAGATGCAGCACCGAGGCATCCAATGCTGAAAGTAACCATCACGCGATTCATCAGCAAAGACAATCCTTATTTTATCGAATGCCGCTTCATGGATGTACTGGGCAAAGAACATATCATTCATGAAAAAGTACCGGTAATCACCCACGAGGAGCTGGATGAACACAGCACCTACCCGCGCCCGGGTTTCATTGCCTGCGAAATTATGGAACAGTATACGGTTGCAGGTGGCAGCGAAGTTGTAATGATCAGCACCTCGCGCCCGTGGAGTGTAGAAACAACCGAAGGCAAAACCATTTTTGAGGTGGATTTCGGGCAAATGGTGTTCGGGTAAAACGGGGGCATTTTTTTATACTTTTGAATGTTGTCTCCCCAACGTTTAACCAGCACCTGTTTTTTTAAAACCGGTAAACATGAAAAAACTGTTACTCCTGCTTGCACTTTCACCGTTGTTTAAAGCGCCTGCACAAACGTCTGTTTACCACCAGTTCCCGGACAGCAATGCCACCTGGAATTTCCGTATCATGCAGCCCTGCTGGTTTGGCGGCTGGATTGATATTGAGTATTCGCTTACACTAATGGGTGACACGCTCATCAACAGCCAGGTGTATCACAAACTGCACACGCCGTTTATCCAGCACAACACCATCACCAATTGTGTTTATCAGCCGCCAACCGGTTACCGCGGGGGCATGCGCGAAGACACCACGGCGCACAAACTGTATTATGTAGCTCCATCGCAGAATACGGAACAACTGTATTTTGACTATAACTGGCAGGTGGGCGATTCGGTAACCGGCGTGTTGCGCGCTTTTGTTACCGATCCGGATACAGTAATTGCAATTGATTCGGTGCTGGTGGGCAGTTCGTATCGCAAACGCTGGTTCATCAACCAATGGTATTCGGTTTATGTTATTGAAGGCATCGGATCAACATTCGGGCTGGTGGAGCCATCACCCGGTAATTTCACCGACTTTCCGCAATACAACCTGACCTGTTTCAGCCAGGATAACCAGGCGCTTTATCCGGCAAACGTTCCGAATTGCAACCTGATTACGGTAACACCGCAAATCAGCAACACAAACCCGGAAGTGCTTGTTTTCCCGAATCCGAATGCGGGTGCATTTACGGTTGACCTGCGCAAAGCCGGAACGATAACCCGCGCTGCAATTTTTGACTTGCACGGCAAACGCATAACTGAACAGGCGGTGAACGGAAAAAACGTATTGCAGTTTGATAATACTGAAAACGGCATTTACCTGCTGGTGCTGGAAGATGCAGCAGGCGACCGGCACACGTATAAAATAAGTTCCTGCCGGTAAACGATAAAACGGATGACAAAAAAAGCAGGAACCAAACGTAGCTGTGTAAACGGGCATGTGTATTACAAAAGCAGTACGTGCCCGGTTTGCCCGGTGTGCGAAAAAAATAAAATCCCTGGAACGGATTTTCTCGCCGTGCTGGCTGCTCCCGCCCGGCGCGCACTGGAAAACGCAGGGATAAAAACAATTAAACAGCTTGCGCGCCTGTCGGAAAAAGAACTGCTTGCATTGCATGGTATGGGTCCGGGTTCTGTTCCGAAATTGAAAGCAGTGCTTGCTGCAAACGGGCTGCAATTTAAAACCGGTTCGTAAACGGGGTGCTGCGATCCAGCTGTTTAAAATCCTGTTTTCAGCCCGATAAAACCGATACCTTTGTAACACAGCCGCTGGTTCCGTTGCTGAAAAAAGCGGCACCGCATCGTTACATACCGACTGTCAACGTTTGATTTAACAGTAAAACAAAATCAACATGCATGAAAGTCATATTTCCCGCAAACCGATAAACCCGGGTGAATCTGTAAAAGGACAGGAAATCCGCACCGGGGTTTTTGAAATGATCCGGAACGAATTTCCGGATTTCGCCCCCGACAGTTATATTTCGCTAGATGAGCTGAATCACTACCGCCGCCTGTATCTTACGGCATTGATAAAAGATGAGAAAGGCCAGATCGCAAAGATTGACAGCGATGTGATGAACGCGATAAAAAATAATTCCATTCTTTCGGAAAACATCCGGGATGATGCTGAATCCACGCTCACGATCGGGCAACGCATGGCCGATAAAATTGCTACGTTTGGCGGAAGCTGGGCATTTATCATTACGTTCTTTTCGTTTATCGTGGTGTGGATCGCAATCAATGTATGGTTTATCACTGCAAAACCGTTTGATCCGTATCCGTTCATACTCCTTAATCTCATTTTATCGTGTCTTGCCGCCATACAGGCACCCATCATTATGATGAGCCAGAACCGGCAGGAACAGAAAGACCGGCAGCGCAGCGAGCATGATTACAAGATCAACCTGAAGGCTGAACTTGAAATCCAGTTGCTGAATGAAAAAATGGATCACCTGCTGGTACACCAGAACAAACGCCTGCTCGAAATACAGGAACTGCAAACGGATTACCTCGAAGATTTAATGAACGAACTGAAGAAAAAATGAAACTGGAACACCGCAAACAAAAAGTCGTACCACTGCATCGTTTTCTTGTCCGCGTTTTACGTTACATGTTTTTTGCACTTGGGCTCATCATCATTTCACTGGCCATCGGTATTTTCGGGTATCATTACATCTGCGAACTGACGTGGATTGACAGCCTGTACATGTCGGCCATGATTCTTACCGGTATGGGACCGGTTTCTGAAATGACCACCACCGGGGGCAAACTGTTTTCTTCGTTTTATGCGCTGTACAGCGGCGTTGCGTTTTTGAGTATTACCGCCGTCTTTTTTGCGCCGCTGGTTCATCGTGTCCTCCACATTCTGCAGGTGGAACGGGAGAACGAAAACGACTGAGTGCGGGCCAAAAAAACTATATTTGGTAATGCGCTGTACCCTCCTGCCATTTTTTATGCTGCTGTTTTTATTATTTGCAGCAATGCGTACATCGGCACAGGACAGCACGCGCACACGATACGCCAATGTATTTGCGGAACTCGGCGGACACGGTGGTATCTATTCCCTCAATTATGAAAACCGGTTTTCAAAAATGCAGGCTTTCCGCCTGAACTGGACTGCGGGTTTTTCTGTACTTCCGCTTTCCGGCAGAGCAGTTGTTGATTTTCCGGTTGGTGTAAATGCGGTGTTTGGAAAAACAAAACACAAACTGGAAATTGGTACCAGCCAGGTGCTGATACTTGACCTCGGCGGCGGAAAAGGCGGCACCATCCGCGGAAATATCCGCATCGGATACCGGTATGAAAAACCAGGCAGCCGCAGTTACTGGTTGTTTTCCTATTCCCCGTTTTATTCGTACATCCATAACCTGCAATACGACAACTGGTTTGGTGCGGCCTGGGGATTTTACCTGTAAAAATAAAACGATGCGAAAACTGCTCCTTATACTGCCTGCCCTGCTGCTGCTTTCGTGTCAGAAAGATGCGCCTGCCGATTACCTGAAAACGTTCTCCGACAATTTCGAATCGTACACCGCCGTTTCACAACTCGTCGGCAGCGATGCCTCGCAATGGACCGAACTCAACATCAACGAAATCAATAAAAGCACGAACCCCGTAAGCATTGATACCACCATTGTACACAGCGGCAATCAGTCGGTACGTTTTGAAGCCGTGCAGGACGATGCCGGTTACACCGAAGTGGCCAAATGCAACCTGAACAAAGGCAACCTCGATTTCCGCCAGGGCGAAACGATGTACTACTCGGCGTGGTATTACATTGAACACCCCGATAACAAATATGGTACGTTTTTTATCTGGGACCTCGGGCAGATTGCGCACGGCTCGCTGGAAATACGCGCCATGGCCTGGGAAGAAAACCTGGAGCTGGAACGCAATAAAATCGGACTGCCCAACCTGTTCCAGGAAAGCCCGGCCACGCTGTTCCCGGTAAACCAGTGGGCGCATTTCGAACTCGAAATAAAACTGTCGCAGTACCGCAAGGGTTCGGTGAAAATGTGGTTAGACGGAAAAGAACTGCTGTACCGCAACAACATCATTACCATGCCAAAAGATCACGCCAACCTGGTGTGGGATACCAAATCGTATTACGAACGCGTGCAGGTGGGCATTACAGCCAAAAGTGGCACCGAAAAATTAGTGATGTATGTGGACGATGTGGAGATGTTTTCGAAAAAATAACGGTATGCTGCATACAGGCATTGCGGTTGCCCTGCTGCTGCTTTCCTCGTGCATGTTCCGCACCACCACAAAAACCATCCGCTCAACGCATAACTCCGGAAACATTACGATGCCGGCACAAACAGTAATGCTGATTTCAGACGACAGCATTCAACTGGTGTTTGACCGCGCAACGTTTTTCGAAACATTAAAAGCCGACAGTTCCATACGCGCCGAAGTAAAACGCCTCGAACTGCTTTTCCCGGGAAGCATTGTTTCCATTGACAGCATCTGCGATAAAGCAATTGACCGCGAAGTATTTTTCAGAAGCCACGACTTTATCATAACCCGGTTGAATGAAGGCAGGGCAATGCTCACCGATCTGCACACCGGCAAAACGATTCGCCGGTACAAACGCAAAACACGTTATGTAAATTCAGGCCTGTTTCACAAAGGCGATCTCGTTTCGGTAAGTTACAGCATAGCGAAAGGGGAAACAGAAATTTATTTTAAACGTTACCGTACCATTCATTTCTGACAAACACGTCCATTTTTTCCGAGGCAACCGCTTTTCATCCACATTGCATTAGCTCCGCTTTGCTTGCATTTTTAAAACCTGCGCCACTTGTTAATCATTCATTTTCAGCGGCATAGATAAACACAAAAATGTTGCAACATCAAAAGAATGAACCGCCTGCAGTGTGGTGCATCAAAATCCTTGCTTATCTTTGGTGCGGTGAAAAAAGCAGTCAGCATATTTTTATTAAGCCTGTATGTGTTTGCAACGGCTGAATTCCAGGAGCTCCTGAAGCTCCCGCAGCTGGCTGAACATTATGCTGAACACCGGGAGAAAAATCCGCAGATCAGTTTCTGGGAATTCCTGGATATGCATTATTCACACGGCAAAGTGGCTGACGAAGATTACAAAGATGACATGAAGCTGCCGTTTAAAACCACTGACGATTGCGGCCATCTTACTGTAACCGGCGTGGTTTCCTCCGCAGAAGAGCAGCTGAACATTACACCATTCGCCAACAGCCGCGCCCCCTTCCCCATTCCAAGCGATTTTTCATTCCCCCCGCCATTTCTCGGCACCATTTTCCAGCCTCCAAAAAGCGCGTAATCGTTTTGTTTAAACCGGCAGCACCGCAGGCAACAGCATTGCCTGTAAACTAATGTGCCGGACACTATGAACAATTGATTAAACATTTTTTTATGCTAACACAGATCATCGGATTTTCAATCCGTAATAAACTCATTGTAGGTCTGTTTGTACTTGCGCTTATTGGTTACGGCGCATACCAGGCTACAAAACTTCCGATTGATGCTGTACCGGACATTACCGACAACCAGGTACAGATCATCACCATTGCACCTTCGTTTGGTGCAACCGACATCGAACGGCTGGTCACCTTCCCGGTGGAACAGTCCACCAGCAACATCAGCGGGCTGAAAGAAAGCAGGAGTTTTTCGCGCTCCGGCCTCTCGCTTGTAACACTCGTATTTGAAGACGAAACCGATGTGTACTGGGCGCGGCAGCAGGTGGCCGAACGGCTGCAACAGGTGCAGGCGCAAATACCCAAAGGCATCGGCACCCCGGAAATGGGCCCGGTTACCACCGGCCTCGGCGAAATTTACCAGTACGTGGTGCGCGCCAAACCCGGCTTCGAAAAAAAATACGATGCCACCGAACTGCGCACCATCCAGGACTGGATTATCCGCAGGCAACTGCTCAATGTGAAAGGCGTTGCCGAGGTGAGCAGTTTCGGCGGCAAACTCAAACAGTACGAGGTAGCTGTTAATCCCGCGCGGCTGCATGCGGCGGGCATTACCATCAGCGATGTATTTACCGCGCTTGAAAAGAGCAACCAGAATACCGGCGGTGCGTACATTGAAAAAGGGCCTTCCGTATTATTCATCCGCAGCGAGGGCCTCATCGGCAGCAAAGCCGACATTGAAAACAGTTTCATCCGCACCGGCGAAAACGGCATCCCGCTTTTTGTGCGCGATGTGGCCGATGTAAAAATAGGCGAAGCCACCCGCTACGGCGCACTCTGTTACAACGATGAAGGCGAAGCCACCGGCGCCATCGTAATGATGCTGAAAGGCGCAAACAGCAGCGAGGTGATCAAAAATGTGAAAGAACGGATTGAAATCATCCGTAAAACATTGCCCGAAGGCGTGGTCATTGAACCGTTCCTCGACCGCACCAAAATGGTGAACAATGCCATCAGCACGGTAGAAACCAACCTGCTCGAAGGTGCACTCATCGTGGTACTCATTCTCGTGCTTTTTCTTGGCAACCTTCGTGCAGGATTACTTGTTGCTTCGGTTATTCCGCTGGCCATGTTGTTTGCCATCATCCTGATGAACATTTTCGGCGTAAGCGGAAACCTGATGAGCCTCGGCGCGCTTGATTTCGGCATCATCGTTGACGGTGCGGTAATTATAGTGGAAGCCGTGATGCACCAGCTTACACACAGTAAAAAGTTCAGGGAAACAAACCTGCTTTCGCCGCAGCAGATGGACAGCACCGTGCTTGATTCGGCCAGCAAAATGATGAACAGCGCGGTATTCGGGCAGCTTATTATTTTAATTGTGTACCTGCCCATTTTCACGCTCCGCGGCATCGAAGGAAAAATGTTTAAACCGATGGCCGAAACCGTTGCGTTTGCACTGCTCGGTGCATTTGTACTTTCGCTCACCTACATCCCGATGATGAGTGCGCTGGTGCTCAGTAAAAAAATAAAACACAAACCCGGCTTGTCCGATCGTGTCATGTTCCGCATCGAACGGGTATACCAGGCTGCACTTTCGCGCATCCTGCAGATTCCGAAAACGGCAATGCTCATTACTGTTACACTTTTTGCTGTATCCGTTTTTGTATTCACCACACTCGGCGGTGAATTTATCCCGGAACTGGAAGAAGGCGATTTTGCGGTGGACACGCGTGTGCTTACGGGCAGCAGTATAAAAACAACAATCAAACACACGCAGCAGGCGGCACACATCCTGAAAACGCGTTTTCCCGAAGTGGAAAAAATTGTAACCAAAATCGGTAGCGGCGAAGTGCCCACCGATCCCATGCCGATGGAAGCCAGCGATATGATGGTGATTCTGAAACCAAAAAGCGAATGGACTTCTGCCAGGACATTTGATGAACTTTCCGAAAAAATGGCCGCTGCGCTGCGCGATGTGCCGGGTATTACCGCGGGGTTTCAGTACCCGGTGCAGATGCGTTTCAACGAACTGATGACCGGCGCACGGCAGGATGTGGTATGCAAAATTTTCGGGGAAAACCTCGACACGCTGACGCGCTACGCCGAAAAACTCGGCAAACTCGTAAACCAGGTGGAAGGCAGCAAAAACCTGTATGTGGAACCGGTAACCGGTTTGCCCCAGCTCATCATCGAGCCCAACCGCGCAGCACTCGCACGTTACAATATTACCGTGGAAGATGTGAATACGGTGATCAATACCGCCATGGCCGGCAAAAGCGCAGGCCAGGTGTTTGAAGGCGAAAAACATTTTGAACTGGTGGTGCGCATTGATACCGCCAGCCGCAAATCGCCTGAAGACCTGCGCAGCCTGCTCATTCCCGGTCCCGGCGGGCAGCAGATTCCGATCACGCAGCTGTGCTCCATCACCATTAAAGATGGTCCGAACCAGGTACAGCGCGAAGACGCGAAACGCCGCATCGTGGTCGGTTTCAACGTCGGCAACCGCGATGTGCAGAGTATTGTAAATGAACTGCAGCAGCTGGCCGATACCAAACTGAAACTGCCGCCGGGTTATTTCGTAACCTACGGCGGGGCGTTCGAAAATTTAGTGGAAGCCCGCAAACGCCTTTCGGTGGCGGTGCCTGTTTCGCTGCTGCTGATTTTCATCCTGCTCTACTTCGCATTCCGTTCGGTGCGGCAGGGATTGCTTATTTATACTGCTATTCCGTTATCAGCCATCGGCGGCATTCTTTTTCTTGCCATGCGGCAGATGCCGTTCAGCATCAGCGCGGGTGTTGGTTTTATTGCATTGTTCGGGGTGGCGGTGCTCAACGGCATTGTGTTGCTTGCCGAATTTAACCGGCTGAAAAAAAGCGGGCTCACCGACCTCAGCCGCATCGTGCTGATGGGTACGAAGGTACGCCTGCGTCCCGTGCTGATGACTGCGTGCGTGGCTTCGCTCGGTTTTCTGCCGATGGCACTCAGTAACGGCGCCGGGGCCGAAGTGCAGCGCCCGCTGGCCACCGTGGTTATCGGCGGACTGCTGATTGCAACGTTCCTCACGTTGTTTATTCTTCCTGTATTGTATGTTTTATTTGAAAAGAACACCTTGAAACCGGTTCCCCCGAAAGCGGCAGCAGCCCTGTTGCTCCTTGTGATGTTTGCAGGAGCAGCTCCTGCAAACGCACAGCAGATTTCACTGCAGGCGGCCATTGATACGGCATTATTAAACAACCGTGCCGTTAAAAACGAAAAACTCGTTGCAGCATATCAGCAGCAGTTACTGCACACCGCCGCCGACCTGCCGCAAACCACCGTGGTTGCCGAAACCGGGCAGCTGAACAGCGCCTACCGCGATAACCGGCTGGGTGTATCGCAGGCGTTCAGCATACCCGTGGTGTACAGCCGCCAGAAAAAAGTGCTGCAGGAAAAATACCGCACCGCACTTTCGGGTGTGACAATGCAGGAAAACGAAACGCGCAAAGCGGTTACCGCCTGTTATTACACGGTGCTGTTGCTCCGCGAAAAAGAAAAACTGCTGCTGCGCACCGACAGCTTGTACGGCAACATGCAGCAACGCATGAACCTCCGCCTCGAAAAAGGCGAAGTATCGGCGCCTGAAAATGCAACCGTACGTTTGCTGCGCGGTGAAGCGGGTTTACAGCTGAACCAGCTGCGGCAGGAAATTACACTGGAATTGCTGCACCTGCAGTTGCTGCTCAACAGCAACATCCGTTACGAACCGGCAACGGCTGAACTGCAATACAGCAAAGTAGTATCCGGCGACAGCACGGCCCTCCAAAAACATCCGCAGGTACTGGCCGCTGCCGGCGAACTGAAAACGGCGCTTGCATACACGCGCTACGAAAAATCGAAACTGCTGCCGGAACTGAACATCGGGTATTACAACATGAGCATGCGGGGCACCGGGGCAGATAATATTACGTACGATGCCTCGGCGCGGTTCAGTTCGGTGCAGGCGGGTGTGGGTATCCCGCTCTTTTTCGGTGCACAGCAGGCACGCATACGTGCTGCGCGTGTAAATGCGCAGGCGGCCGAAAACAGTTACCGCGAGGTGCTTGAAAAACTGGAGTACAGTTACCGCAGCGCCCTGCTGCAGCTGCGTGCGGCAACAACTGCCGTGGCGTATTACGAAACGCAGGCACTGCCCGATGCCGCGCTGCTGATTGAAAGTGCAGGCCGCCGGTTTGCTTCGGGCGAACTCAATTATTTTGAATGGAGCATGCTGATTAACCAGGCGCTGCATGTGCAGGCCGGTTACCTCGATGCACTGGATGAATTGAATCAGCAGCAGATTACCCTTCAGTTTTTAACCGTTAACTAATCGCATTATGAAAACATACATCATCATCACCATAGCGCTTTCCGGCCTCGCCTCGTGCGGAAGCAGCACACAACCGGCGCAGCAGAACGAAAACGCAGCAGAAACAAATATGTTAACGCTTACCCCGGCGCAGCAGCAGCTGGCAGCAACCGGAACCGGCATGCTGCAGGAACGAACCCTGCGTGCGGAATTAAAAGTGAGCGGCATTATTGATGTGCCGCCGCAGAACAGTGTTTCGGTAAGCGTGCCGCTCGGCGGGTTTCTGCGCGAAACGCACCTGCTTCCCGGCATGAAAGTAAAAAAAGGCGAATCCATTGCAATACTCGATGACCCGCAATACATCCAGCTGCAGGAAGAATACCTCGTTACCCGTTCGCGGCTCACTTTTGCCGAAGCCGAACTGCAGCGGCAGCAGGAACTGAACCGCGGAAAAGCCAGCAGCGACAAGGTGCTGCAGCAAACGCAGATGGAGTTTACCAACCAGAAAATTGCGCTGAAAGCGCTCGGTGAAAAACTGAAACTCATCAACATCAATCCCGAAAAGCTGACGGAAAACAACCTGTCGAAAAACAGCAGCGTCTATTCGCCTATTGATGGTTATGTGGCCGCGGTGCATGCAAACACCGGCAAATATGTAAATCCGTCGGATGTGATTTTTGAGCTGGTGAACCCGGCCGACATTCACCTCAACCTGCATGTGTATGAAAAGGACCTCGACAAGTTGTTTATCGGGCAGCAGGTAACTGCCTTTACCAACAGCAGCCCGGAGAAAACCTACAACTGCGAAATCATTCTCATCAGCCGCAACATTTCGCCCGACCGCACCGCCGAAGTACATTGCCATTTTGAAGCGTACAGTGAACAACTGCTTCCGGGTATGTACATGAACGCCATTGTGAAAGGACAGACAAGCCCGGTGATGACGATTGAAAATGATGCGCTCGTTAATTTCGGTGGAAGCAACTACCTGTTTATTGAAAGCGGGCCGTCGCAGTACACCATGCTGAAAGCGGAAACCGGAAACTGTGATAACAGCTTCACTGAAATCAAAAACACAGCCGTGTTTGCAGGCAAAAAAATTGTCACCAAAGGCGCCTACACGCTGCTGATGAGTTTGAAAAACAAGGAAGAGGAGGAATAAAACAGGCCCGGGCGTGTGATGCATTCCGTTACACGCCCGGCTTTTTGCTGCCCCGCTACCGCTTATTTTTATAAAATCTTTATGCGCCGGAAGCTATCTTTGTAACGGAAATCAATTTCCGGAAAATGACAACATTAAAAACACGGGCATTGAAGCCGGGCACGCAACTGCTGACCTGCATGACGCTCGTAACGGTGGTTTCCGGAGCCTGTTATTTTGCAACTGATTTTATCGGTTACCGCGTGGTAGCTTTGCTGCTGTTGCTTACCGTTTCGGTACTGGCCATGTTGTTTGACATGCTCCCGGTGATGGTGGCTGCCGTTACCAGTGCGCTGCTCTGGAATTATTTTTTTATTCCCCCGTTTTTCACTTTCCGGATCAGCGCGGCAGAAGACATCCTGCTTTTCACCATGTATTTTATCATTGCGCTGCTAAACACGGTACTCACCTGGCAGCTGCGCAAAGCGGAAAAAAAAGCGCGCGAAAAAGAAGAAAAAGAACAGGCCATACGCATGTACAACAGCCTGCTCAATTCGCTTTCGCATGAGCTGCGAACGCCCATTGCCACCATCATCGGCGCAACGGATACACTGACCGACAATGCAATCACGCTTTCGCCGGAAAGCAGGGCGGAGCTGCTGCAGCAGATCGGCAGTGCCGGTGCACGCCTTAACGGACAGGTGGAAAACCTGCTGAACATGAGCCGCATCGAAAACGGGATGCTTCGCGTAAAACGCGACTGGTGCGATGTGCATGAACTGATCAACAACGTGCTGCAAAAAACCGGTCAGGCAGAACACCACGAACTGCTGGCCGAAATACCGGAAGGCCTGCCACTCTTCCGCATTGATGCCGGTTTAACCGAACATATCCTTTATAACATCCTCATCAATGCGGTGCAGTACACACCGGCCGGTGCACACATCCGCATACGCGCTGTTCCTGATCCGGCACATTTTGTTGTAGTGATTTCGGACAACGGTCCCGGCTTCCCGGAGGAATTCATTGACAACGCATTTGATAAATTTTACCGCATGCCCGGCACCAAAACCAGCGGCACCGGGCTCGGCCTTTCCATTGCGCGCGGATTTGCAGAAGCGCACGGCGGCAGCATTAAACTCGCGAACAATGCATCCGGCGGTGCAACGTTTACCATTTCCCTGCCAGCAGAAACATCATTCCTCAACAACCTGAAAAATGAATAAACCCGGCATCCTGATTATTGATGATGAGGCGCAGATCAGGAAGCTGCTGGAAATTGCGCTGGAAAGCAACGGCTACACCGTGCAGCAGGCCGAAAACGGGAAAGCCGGCATACGCCTCGCCGCCAATCATCCGCCCGAACTCATCCTGCTCGACATCGGGCTGCCGGATGAAAGCGGGCACAAAATACTGGAACAGCTGCGCACCTGGTACAACAATCCGGTGATTATGCTTTCGGTGCGCAACAGCGAAGAAGACATTGTGCGCGCACTCGATCACGGTGCCACCGACTACCTCACCAAACCCTTCCGCATCGGCGAACTGCTTGCGCGCATCCGCTCGTGCCTGCGCCGCAGCAATACCGAAAACGGCAGCAGCACCACCACCTGCGGCAACCTGCAGATTGATTTTGGTGCACGCACAGTAAAACGAAATGACGAGCTTGTAAAATTAACCTCCACCGAATACAAACTGCTCGCACTGTTTGCGCGCAACGAAGGCCGCGTACTTACGCACCAGTATATTTTGCGCGAAATATGGGGAACCGGTTTTCAGACCGAAACACAATACCTCCGCGTGTATGTGGCGCAGCTCCGCAAAAAAATTGAAGACAACCCCAACAGCCCGCAACACCTCATCACCGAAAGCGGCGTCGGTTATCGTTTTGCCTGAACAGCAACACGCTTTATAATTTCTTTATACCGCGTGCCCAAGCTTTTATACCCTGCTTATGGCGTGCCCGGTAATTTTGCTGTGTAGTTCTGCAGCCATGAAAAAAATCAAAACAAGTACCACGCAAAAAATCACAGCAGCCTCCCTGCTCGTTGCCCTCGGAATTATATACGGCGATATCGGTACCAGTCCGCTGTATGTACTCAAAGCCATTGCAGGTGAACGTACGATCAATGAAACACTCATCCTCGGCGGGGTGTCGTGTATTTTCTGGACGCTCGTTTTCCAGACCACCATCAAATACGTGTGGCTTACCTTGCGGGCCGACAACGAAGGCGAAGGCGGTATCTTTTCGCTGTATGCACTGGTGCGCCGTTACGGTAAAAAACTCGTTATTCCCGCCATACTCGGCGCCACCACGCTGCTGGCTGACGGTATTATTACGCCGCCGATTTCAGTCGCATCGGCCGTTGAAGGATTAACGATGGTAAACGGGATGGAACATATTCCAACCGTTCCCATTGTGATTGTAATTCTCTCGCTGCTGTTTTTCTTCCAGCGTTATGGCACGCAGCAGGTCGGCAAAGTATTCGGCCCGGTGATGGTGGTCTGGTTCAGCATGCTTTTTATTACAGGTCTTGCGCACGTTATTCACTTTCCGGAAGTACTCAAAGCGCTAAACCCGGTTTACGGTTACAACCTGCTGGTCCAGTATCCCGGCGGTTTCTGGCTGCTCGGTGCGGTATTCCTCGCCACCACGGGAGCAGAAGCATTGTATTCTGACCTCGGGCATTGCGGGCGCAAAAACATCCGCATCACCTGGGCGTTTGCCAAAGTTTGCCTTGTGATGTGTTACATGGGCCAGGCCGCGTGGGTACTTCAGCAGGGGGAACCCACGCTGCACGGCCGCAACCCGTTTTTTGAAATGATGCCGCACTGGTTTCTTATTCCTTCCATACTTATTGCAACTGCGGCCACTATCATTGCGTCGCAGGCACTCATCAGCGGCAGTTACACGCTCATCAGCGAAGCCATGAACCTCAACTTCTGGCCCCGCGTGGCCGTGCGCCAGCCCACCGAACTGAAAGGACAGATTTACATCCCGAGTGTGAACACTATTTTATGGATCGGCTGTGTACTCATGATCCTTTACTTCCAGTCATCGGCACACATGGAAGCGGCTTACGGTTTTTCCATTACCGTAGCCATGATGATGACCACAGTGCTGCTCAGTTATTTCCTCCGCTACAAACTGCGGTGGAACCTGGTCCTGGTGATCGGCGTGCTGCTTGTTTTCGGCACCATCGAAGTATCGTTTTTTGTAGCAAACGTGGCCAAAATAAAAGAGCGCTGGATGTTCCTGTTTTTCGAGCTGCTCATTTTCGGAACCATGTATGTGTGGTATTATGCGCGGAAAATAAACAACCGGTTCACCACCTTCACCGATCTCGGCAAACATGTGATGCAGCTGAAAGAACTGCGTGAAGACTCCAGCATTCCGAAAACGGCAACGCACCTCATTTACCTCACCAAGGCAAATACACGTCACGAAATCGAAGATAAAATCATCCGTTCCATTTTTGCACCGCGACCAAAACGGGCCGATGTGTATTGGTTTGTACACATTCACCGCACCGAACATCCGTACACGCTGGCGTATGACGTTTCGGAACTGGTGGATGATACCGTGATCAAAATCAACCTGCACATCGGGTTCCGGGTACAGCCACGCACCGAACTCTTTTTCAAAAAAATAGTGCAGGAACTGGTGGCAAACAAAGAACTGAACCTGCACCTCCGCCCCGACGGGTCAACACGTTTCAATGCCGAACCGGATTTCCGCTTTGTGGTCATCCGCCGGTTCCTTTCCGTTGAAAACGAATTTGCCGTGCGCGAAGGACTGCTGCTTAACGCTTACTTTTTCCTGAAACGGCTCGGGCAGCGCGATGAAAAAGCATTCGGCATTGACAAAAACGATGTGCTGACGGAAGATGTGCCGCTGATTTACCAGCAGGCCACCTGTCACGAACTGAAACGAATTGACGATTAAAAAAAAATCAATCACTATGAAATTTATAGTTATACTGCCGGCATGGCTGTTCCTGGCCGGGAATGCTGCAGCGCAGCAAACCGACACCACCGCCAAAGCGGAACCATTTGCCTGGGGCGACTTTTCCTGGATACAGGGCAATAACCGGCAAACGCGTGCGGTGCTCGACAGCAAATACGTTACGGGCGGAATCACCATGGACTGCAATTACAACTATTCGTTCAACAACCCGGTGGATCACACGAACAGCGGCAGCACGGCCACGTTCCGGAGCAACGAGTTTAATATTTCGTACATCGAAGCGGGCGGCGATTTTCACGACACGGAAAGCGGCGCACGCGCCAAACTCATGCTCCAGTTCGGTACACGCGCCACCGGCATTCCACGTAACGATAACACGCCCCTGCGCGGACAATTTGATTTATACAATGCGCTGCGTTATGTTACCGAAGGCTACGCCGGCATTCACCTTAAAAAAATGCACGGCATCAATATTGACTTCGGTATTTTCAAATCGTATGTGGGGTTGCTTTCGTACAACAATTTTGAAAACTGGAATTACCAGCCATCGTTTACGAGTGACAATACGCCGTGGTTTTTCACGGGCGGACGTGTGCAGCTGTTTCCGACTGATCGCATCAAAGTGGAACTTTGGCTGGTAAACGGATGGCAGACCTACGCCATGTTTAATGAAGCGCCCGGCGTGGGCTACCAGGTGATGTGGCGTCCGCAGGAATGGATTTCACTGCTCTCCAGTTCGTACGTGGGTTGGGATACGCCGGACAACAAACAGCGCATGCGTTTTCATACCGACAACAGTGCCGTGATCCGTTACCGCAATAACCCGGATGCAAAAGGAATTCCGAAAGCCGCCCTGTCACTTACCGCTGACCTCGGTTTTGAAAACGGCGGCGGCGTGGTGCCTTTCAATGGCGACAGCATTACACCGGCGCAGCATTTTCTGAGTGCCATGGTTTACAACCGCTTCTGGTTCGGAAAAAAACAGCATTGGGCCTGGACTACCGGCGGCGGTGTAATTAATAATCCGGGACGTTACCTCGCGCTGCTGCCTGCCGGCAACGGTGTGGTTACACAAAATCCGGGCGATCCGTTTTCCGGTTGGGATGCATCCACCGGCGTGCAGTTTATGCCGAACGAATTTCTCACCTTCGGATTGGAGTTTGTTACACGTCATACCGATACACCTTATTTTTCGGGGCACGGCGGCGTTACTTCGCCCAACGGCTGGAATGCGCCCATCGGAACCCCCGCCGGTTTTACGGCTGACCTCGTGAAAGATGAAAACCGCATCATTGCATCATTGCTTTTTCGTTTCTGAAAAAAAACGGCAGGAACATTAAAGTTCCTGCCGGCGCTCATGCCCGAATCCCCCGATCAGTGCACAAGCAGTTGCTGCCTGCTGACGCGGTCGCCCTCGCGGATCAGCAGCAGGTATGAACCCGGAACAAGATTTCCGGGCGAAAGCTGGAATGTGTTTTTTCCGGACTGTATTGTTTCCCGGCGGTTGATTACTTCACGGCCGGTTGCATCATACACCTGCAGATCAACAGCAGCAGCACCTGCACCGGTATAATCAATAAACAGTGCGCCTGCTGTGTTCACGGGATTCGGATAAGCAGCAAGTTCCGGATCGGCAGTGATGGTAACGGTTTCTTCTTCAAACTCTGCCTGGTGCGAATTGTCGCCGCCGGGAACAGAAGTGCTTGAACAATTAGTAACCGTTACACCTGCATTGAGTTTCACAACCGTCAGTTCCTGTACACCCGGGGCAATTGCAAAAGACTGCACCGTTGTAAAACTGGTATTGATGGACATATTAACGGGTGAAACCGATGTGATATTTTCATTACATCCCGAAATGCCGTTATAATAAGCGCTTACGGCATAAACGCCCTGCACCTGTGGCAAAATATCACCGCTTCCCACGGCCCGGAATCCGGCATTGCCGAAATGATGTTCTGCTGAAATGCCGATGTCTTTTCCCGGTTTTCCATACGTGGCTTCAAAATCAACTGTGCCGTCAGCAGGATCGAGGCGTAATACAGTTATATCCTGGTCGCCGCCCACTGTTCCCTGTGCAGCCGATCCGGTAACCAGCAACCTGCCGCCGAGATTATTTACGTCATTGGCACCATTATCGCCGAGGTTGGAATAATCATATTGTTTACTCCATACCACCGTTGGTGTAACCGTGTTCAGCGTAGCTACCCATGTATCGTTAGCGCGGCCGTTATTCAGCACGATGTCCTGCGTTTCACCGCAAAGGTGAATCTGGTGCAGTTGCGCTGAAAAGGTGTTGGTCGGGCTGATTGATTTTATTTTGGTCGGGTATTTGAATGTGATCATAAACGGATTTCCGATCAGGTTTCCGTTTGAAGGATTCAGTTTTAAAACAAAACCGCGCCCCTGGAATGAACCGCCGCGGGCATTACCGGTAACAATAAGTTCGTTGTCGGAAAGCATCATATCCGCAACCTCTTCCCGTTCCCCGGCAACACCGAATGAGCTGATGTCATAAATTTTTGACCAGATAATCGTATTGGTAGTTGAATTCATGGCAATAACAAAAGGAACAGTGGCCGAGTTCGGAAAAGCACTGCTCACATCAACATGACCGGCAAGAAAAACGATATCTGAAACAAACACATTGTTATTGGTGAATGCCTTTCCTGTAACTGCGGTAATACTGCACTCCGGGGTTGAGAACGGCGGAATAATTAACTTTTTTGCAGAACGTACGGAGCCATCTCCGTTGGTTGTTAAAACGAACAGATCGGGCGTTAAACCGATATTGCCTGCTACTGTAATTACATTGGCCGGTGTGGCAACGGTGGAGCCGGGAGAGGCTACGCCCCGTGTAGAAATGGGCAACGATGTTGTTCCCTGTTTTAATTCATAAAGCGAAGAAAACGTATTTGCTGTTGGCGCAATTGATCCCTGTGCATCCGACCGCAGGAGGCAGACAAAATCCCTGGGCACAGCAGGCAACGTATGTTTACCGTTTGCCGTTATTATCAGCGACGATCCGAGGCTGCTGCTTGCAGTTACGTTGTCGGCTACAGATAATCCATACCGTTTCTGATAATACGCCGGAACCTGGGCCGCAACATGCGATGCATAAACGGTGCATACCAATAAGGTGAGTGTTTTCACACCGGAAAACATATTATAAGCATCTCTTTTTTTCATCTGATTTATTTTTTCGTTTGTGTTTTTATAAATGAATTGCGATTGTTTGCTGCAACGTTACGTGCGAAAAACACGAAGGATATAGGATGATGCGGCAGCAGCACAGGACAAACAGCCGCTGCAGCAGGGCTGTGCAAGCGAAGCGGAAAATCGTGCAAACGGAAACGCATTTTTTATGGCACAAAAAAACCCGGCAACATTGCTGTTGCCGGGTTCATGAGAAAAAAAACGGTTAGCGTGTTTTCACAAAACGATCATTGTAACGGAAACCTTCGCCGGTTACTGCAACAATGTATGCACCTGCAGCTGCACCGTTCATGGGCAGCAGCAAGCGCGCACGGCCGTTTGTGGTTTGTATTTCTTTCATGGTGATGAGCTGCCCGGTTATGTCCATAATACGTACAACGTATTTTTCACCGGCCTGCATCTGCAGCAGGTTTACTTCCAGCTGCGCAGCATCTTCGCTGTAAAGTGTGGTTACCTGGTTTGCAGCATGCAGCTCCCCGATGCCGGTACATCCCACATTAATCTGCACGGTCTGCACGGTATCGCTGCCGCAGCTGTTTGATGCGATAAGTGTAGCCGTATAACTGCCGGCTGTGTTGTACGTAACCGATGGCGATGGTGCGGTGGATGTGGACGGTGTTCCGCCCGGGAACGACCAGCTGAAGTTGTTCGCATTCGTACTCGATGACCCGTCAATCACAATCGCCTGCCCGATGCAGATGTTCGTGGAAGCCGGCGTGGCCACTGCAACCGGGGGATTATCCACATCAATCGTAATGGTGGTATTGTTCTGGCAGCCGTTGGCAGCGGTGCCCTGCACATTATAAGTTATCGTTGCGGTGGGACTGGCAACTGTTGCCGCCGTCGTGGTTGAACTTAGTCCCGTAGGCGGACTCCACACATAGCTGGTTGCTCCTGATGCTGTCAGGTTTACGGTATTACCCGGGCAGATGGTTGTAGTTGGTGTGGCCGAAATCGCAACCGTTGGGTTGGCGTTTACCGTAATGTTTACAAAGGCCGAATCAAACAGGCTGCAGCCACCACCAACAATGTACAATATCGCCTGGTAATTTCCCGGTGTGTTGTAAATGGTGGTCTCAATCAGGTTGTTTGAGGTGAGCGGGGTGCCGCTCGGGAAATACCACAGCAGTGTATCTTCATACGTCGATCCGGTTGCATTAAAGGTGATGCTGCTGCCCTGGCAAACCGAGGTGGCGCTTTGTGTAAACGTGGCCGTGGTGTTTGCATTCGTCAGGAACGGATGAATGTACAGCGAAGCACTCAGGTTCCAGCTTCCGGAGGTGGTGTACTGGTACCACGTGTTGTTGCTCTGTTTTTCCCAGATGGCCGAAGGCGTGGTTTGCCCGGCTGAATTGGAAACAATGCTCAGCGTATCGTGTACGCCGGTGGTCCACTGCAGGTTGGTAAGGTCAATACTTACAAAAAACTTTTTCGAAAGAGGCAGTGTTACCGGTGTATTCACAAACGAATACTCGGTGTAATAGTTACCGGAAACATCCTGCATGATGCTGCCCATGGTGGCGTTAACCGTAGAACCGATCTGCGCACCCGGTGTACCGCTTGAACCATCGTAAATTTTCATCGGCACAATTTTGTTCGGATTCGCTGAATAGGCACGGCCGAACGCTACCCATACGTTTACGAGTTGGGTGTACGGACTGGATGATGCATCAAAGTACATCGCTTTTTCTTTATCGAGATACGTGTTCATCCCATTGATCCAGCCATCCTGCCCTACGGTAGTTCCGGTGTAATAGTTCACCGGTGTCCAGCCCACAGGGGCAGGAAGGTTCATGGTGAGGCAACCGGAAGCAGTAGTTACCGTAATGTAATTGGTATTGGTCTGTACATCGGAACCGTTGCCGTTGGTTACTGTGAGCGACACGTTATAGGTGCCGGGCGTGTTATACACAATGGCCGGTGGTGTCTGCCCGTTGAACGAGGCCGGTGTTCCGCCCGGGAACGACCAGCTCCATGTTGTCGGGTTATAGGTGGACTGATCGGTGAAATATACGTTGCCGCCCGCTGTTACCGTGGTAACGTTTGCTGTAAATGCAGCAACCGGCGGAAGTGTAAGCGTCTGGCTCACACAGTTCATCGCAGAAGCGGCGTTAATACGGCCCGCACCCAGCTGCCCGATGTACGACGGATTCTGTGTATTGATGTTGGTGGCTGTGGAAGTGATACAATTCAGAATAGCGCTGTTCGGCATGCCCGGATTGAGCGACGCCATCAGCCCCGCAAGCCCCGCCACCAGCGGCGAAGCCATCGACGTTCCGGAGAGTGTAGAATAAGTGCTTGTCGGGTACGTACTGTAAATATTGTTGCCCGGCGCTGAAATATCCACCCAGCTGCCGTAGTTGGAGAAACTGGCTTTGGTATCGGTGCTGGTGGTAGCGGCAACTGAAAACACGTTGGTATATGCGGCAGGGTAAAACTGGGTATTCACGTTGTTGTTGCCTGCTGCTGCAATAATGATGCAGCCCTGGTTCCAGGCCCAGGTAATCACGTTTTGTGCGGTGGTAGAGGAACCGGTTCCGCCCCACGAACAGTTAATGATACGTGCGCCGCTGGAAGCCGCATACACAATACCGTCGTAGCCGTTCGAGATGACACTGGAACTGTTGGTGGATTTTACACACATCAGTTTGCACGAAAATCCGATGGAGGCAATGCCCGCATTGTTGTTGGTTGCAGCGCTGGAAATGCCCGCCACGTGCGTTCCGTGGCTGTATGCCGTGCTCGGCGGATCAGGATTATTATCGTTGCTGGCTACATCGTAACCATTAATATCATCAATGTATCCGTTACCATCGTCGTCAATATTGTTGTTTGCAATTTCGCCGGGATTCACCCACACGTTGGGCGACAGGTCCGGGTGGTTGCGCTGCACCGCATCATCTACTATGGCGATGGCAATATTCGATCCGGTGGAAAAATAATTCCACGCAGTAGATGCGCCGATGGTGGCTAAGTGCCACTGCGATGAATAACTCGGATCGTTCGGCGTAAGCGTGGGCCGGTCGAGCGGAACACGTTCAGCATAGTCCACGGCGCCCGATTGTTTCAGCGAAGCGATGATGGCATCCACATGCGCATAGTCTGCAAACTGCAGCAGGTAAGTACGCTGCAGCGTGTTCGAATTTTTCGCAGCATGAAACGGGAGCGAAAGCGCAGTAAAGTCATACGCGTGCATATTCGCCAGGAGAGGCAGCGAGGCTATGGGCAGGTCATCCGGATGATTCTGCGTAAGCGTAGGCATATTATAATTGTCCTTTACCTTGAACCAGATTTTACCATCCTGGTAATCCGGATGAACCGTTTGCGCAGCAAGTGCAGCTGAAAACAACAATGCGGGAAGCAGTAAGCGTTTTTTCATGGAACCTGTTTTTAGAAAATGCGTGATTATGGTTTTCTAAAGTAAGCAAAACGCCGGGAGAAAAACAAATCTGCAGGACATCCGTCCAGCTGGTTGCGAACAGGGTTTATTTGGCCGCAAGGTGGTACCCCGCTGCTTTTACATAATAAAAGCCGTTGCGTTCTTCGGTAACTGCATCCTGCAGCACGAGGCGTTTTTTAAACAGGAGCGCATCGGTAACCATGGTGTGGTATTCGCCGTTTTCGCCGCACAGGTCAATGGTATTGGCGGCGGTGTAGGTTTCCAGTTCAGCCAGGTTAGCAGCATCAAATGTGCGGCCGGGCCAGCTTTTATCAAAATGGGCAGGCATGGCGCAGCTCATTACAAACTGCATGTTAATGGCTGCTGCGCGATCAAACACTGCGCGGCGGTTCATTTTCCACAGCGGGCGAATCAGCTGCATACCCGCCGCGTTGCAGCACTGCTCCATCCAGCTGGAGCAGCCGTCTACTTCATCAATATCGCCGGTAAATACACAGCCGATGTTTTCTTCTTCCCGCAAACGAACCAGGTGCTGCGTGTAGCTTTCCCTGTAGGGCGCAGTAACCAGCAGGCGCCTGTGTGGCAGCTCCAGCGCTTCGGCCTGCAGTTCCACGGCATGCAACGGATGCGCCAGGAAATCAGGCGACTCGGGCGTGAACGTAAACAACCCCGCAACAGTATAGCCCAGCTTCACCGCTTCATGTAACGCAATGCAACTGTCTTTTCCGCCGGTCCACAGTATGGCTGCTTTTTTCATGGTGCTGTTTGTTTTTTCCTGCAAGGACATTTTTGACCTGCGGGACATTCCATATTATCCTGAAAACAATTCTCCTGCGTTCACCTGCGCATTGATCCGCCGGAGGCAATCCGGGCAAATGCAATCGGCATAATTCGCCTGCAGATACAAACGCGTTTGCGGTGAAACTGTAACTGTACTGCAGGCACAACTGGCAATAGCTGCGGCATTGCAGCTAAATACCTTGCTGCAGATGTCACATATTTTTTCCGTGGTTTGAAGTGCCATTATTTACCTGGTACAAAATTATAATTGGCTCTAACGGATAAAATGTATCCCGTTAGAGCCAAATATAAACACACTGCAATTACATCTCAAACCGGAACGTAAGATAAATTCCCCGTCCGCGGGTCGTAAAACCATTTATCTCTGTGTATTTTTTATCGAGCAGGTTTTCCACGCGCAGTAAAGCCGTAGCGTATTTTTTAAAGGTGAAATGCGCTGCACAATCCAGCAGCGTGTAATCCTCCACGGCCTGCGATGCAAGGCTGCCGAAGGGGCCGCCGAACGGATTGTAAAACACATCGCCGCGTGCACCCACGTAACGCACTGCCGCCTGCAGACGCAGCGGTTTCACCGGCATCCAGTTCAGTTGTAAGCGGGCAGTAGAAGGGCGGCGCACAAGTCCAACGGACTCCACATCTTTAAAAATGAACGAACCGTTGGAATACAGCTGCACATGGTGGCCGTGTGTTTGCGCCGTATCAACTTCGTCGGGCTGATACGAAAGTTTTCCGCCCACAATGGAAAACTGGGCCTCCACACTTACTTTTTCATTCAGCTGCGAACGGATATACGCTTCGGCGCCGCGGTTGATCATTGTTCCCACGTTGAGGTAACGGTCGCCGCGGTAATCGAGATACGTCAGCGAATCAACCGGCGTGTTTTTTTCCCAGAGGTAAACATACTCGATCAGGTTTTTCACTTCGGTATGAAATACAGAAGCACCGATACTGGTTTTTGCGTTGAGCTGTTCTTTAAAACCCAGCTCCCAGCTTTGCGAGGTTTCCGGATTCAGTTTGTCGTTTCCGCGGGTGAGGCCGGATGTAAAATCTTTATCCGGCGCATACATCTGGTACAGCGAAGCCGCATTAAAGCCGGTGGAATACACGCCGAACAGCAATGCATCATCACTGAGTTTAATCGTCGGATTGATTTCATACGTCAGCTGCGAACCAAACACCGAATGCTGGTTGAAACGCGCCCCCAGCCCGAGGCCGAAACGTGTCCATTTTTCATTGAACAGCCCACCGTCGAGCCCCGCACGTACAAATCCATTGAACGTTGAAACGCCGAGATCAAGCGAATCAAGGTCAATCGTATCGTGATAGCCCCAGTTGGAAATGTGTGTGTGCAGCAGGTTGTTCATCGTTTCGCTGTACATGCCGCCGCCCGCAACAAGTTCAATGCCTTTCCGGCGATAATTCACCTGCAGTTCGTTGGTGGCCTGCGTGCCGGTGTACAAGCCGTCCGTGTAAGTATGATCGGTTTCCTGCGTAGCCGTATTTACAATGGAGGAGTCATCCACCGAAAAACGTTCGAGCTGCGTAAAGCCACCGTAAAAACGAACGCTGAATTTATCGCTGGGTTTAAATGCAAGCCCGTACGTAAACAGGTTGCGGTTAAAATCGAGCGTGTAATTCGGATCGTCGCCGTAAGCGCGGTCGTCAATGTCTGCCACCTGCTGGCTCATGCGGAAACTGCCGTAGGTGTCCCATTTCCCATTGCGGAAACCAAGGCGCGCAGCCACATCCATTTTATCAAACCGGTCGCGGTCGCGGGCAGGTGTGTTGGGCTGGGGAACGGTAACCGTATCCACCGTGGCATCCAGTCCGCTCACGTTCGTGTTGTACAGATCGGCGTTGATGTAAATGCCGTTTTTGAATGTGTAATTGAGCGCCGCATTTTCACTGAACACGCTGGTTGATTTGCCGAACGTACCGCCCGTGGTTTGAATAGCCGCATGAAACCCGGGCTGCATAGCGCGCCGTGTGATGATGTTGACCACGCCACCCACTGCCGCCGAACCAAACATGGTACTGTGTGTGCCGCGCACAATTTCGATGCGGTCCACATCGGCCAGCGAAAGTTCCGACAGGTCGGGCGTGTTGTTTACCGAAGAAGGATCGGTTAAACGCACACCGTCAATCATAATCACGGTTTGGTTACTGCCTGCACCGCGGGTAAACAGGCTCTGGTTCGAACCGGGTGTTTGTGTGCCGCCCACAATGTAAATGCCTTCCTGCCGGGCAAGTGCATCGGCCAGGGTGGCGTCGCCGTTCTTTTTGATGTCATCGGCTGTGATTACCGTAACGCTGCGGCCGGTCTGCGACGGATCTTTTTCGCTGCGTGTGGGTGTAATAACGACTTCCTTCACTTTGAGTGTGTCGGGCAATGTCGTTTGTGCGTCAGCCGCGGTTGAAGCTGACAAGGTGAGTACGCCCGCAAGGCTGTAAAGCCACTGAAAATTTTTCTCCTTTTGCATAATGCAAGTTTTAAAATGTGACAAAAGGAGTAAAAAGTGGAAGGAAAACAGGAAGCCCTGTTTCCATTCACTGCTTTTTACCCGAAGCATGAATTTATTGCAGACTGGCAGGTCTCCTGGCTTGCCCGGTGCGTCTTCCCATCAGCCGGATGCTGACAGTGACATCAAAATGCACGTGGTTTCTTGCGAAACGGGCTTACAGTTGCGGGAACAGCTTCCGATTTTAACGGAATTCCCTTTTCATCCCGGCAGTATAACGGCCGGGAACCAATTGCGGGGCAAATGTAGAAAATGTTTTGAATCGGTGCCTGTTTAAATTTCAGGAAGCATAAATCGGATTTAAACCTTTATAAGCGGCCCGTAATTTTCTAATCAACTAAAAGCACGGCGAATTGTAAATAAGGTTTCTGCCTGACTGTAATTGCAGGCACGTTCCCGGATTGCCTTTAAAATCGAGGAATACAGTCCTTCGTACAAAATCAGAAACCCGATTTATTTTCCTGCTGAAAAAAAAGGGGAACCAGTTAATGCGCATCAAAGGCTAATGAACAAGCGGGAAAAAATTTGACCGGCCTTGATTCAAAAATTACCATTGCACTGTTCAACTAAAAAACAAGCACACAATGAAAAAAATTCTTTCCGCATTAGCAGGTACGGTGTTATGCCTTACGTCGTATGCACAGCTTCCGAACGGAAGCACCGCTCCCGATTTTACGCTGACCGATCTGAACGGAACAACGTGGAACCTGTACACCCTGCTGGCACAGGGCAAAACTGTTTTTATTGATGTATCGGCCACCTGGTGCGGCCCGTGCTGGGGTTACCACAACTCGCATGCACTTGAACACCTGTGGGAAGATCATGGCCCAACAGGAACACTTTCGCAGGATGTGATGGTATTTTTTATTGAAGGGGATGGCACCACCACGCTTGCCGATTTGCAGGGAACCGGCGGAAATACGCAGGGCGACTGGGTTACTGGCACCCCCTACCCGATCTGCAACCCGACCGGAACAACGGTCAGCACGTTTAACAGCAACTACCAGATCGGTTATTTCCCGACCATTTACCGCATCTGCCCGGATAAAAAAACATACGAAGTGGGACAAGTGGGCGAAGGCAGCCTGGTGGCTTCTATCGGTACCTGTGCCTGGACATTGGACGCTGCACTGAGCACCACCGGCAGCATAGCCAGCCCGAACTGCCAGACCAGTATTCCGCTGCCCAACTTTACGTTGAAAAACAACGGTTCAACTGCGCTCACTTCGGCTACCATCCAGTACCAGCTCGACAGCAACACGCCGCAGACACAGGCCTGGAGCGGTTCGCTGGCGCAGAATGCAACAGCAAACATTACACTTGCAGCACTGAACGGTGTAAGCGCAGGCACACATACAATGACGGTTAAAGTAATCAACCCGAATAACTCAACCGATCAGAACAACACCAACAACCCGGTGATTATTCCGTTCCTTGCAGGCGGTACTACGGGTGTTGCCACACCGCTTACCGATCCGTTTACGAACAGCAATAACTTTATTGTTTCTAATCCTGACGGTGACATTACATTTGATCTGTACCAGGGCACCGGCGGTTTCGGCAACTCGCAGGAATGTACCAAGGTTGATTTTTACAGCTACAGCGCAACCAACCAGTCCGACGAAATGGTGTACAAAGGCGTAAACCTCAGCAGCACCAACGTAGCTTCGCTGAAGTTCAATGTGGCGTATTGCCAGTACCAGAACGAGCAGGACAAACTGGAAGTGTTTGTATCAACCAACTGCGGTTCTACCTGGACATCGGTTTACAACAAAGCCGGTTCCACACTTTCCACCAAGCCCGCACAAACGGCAGCGTTTACACCCACTTCAAGCCAGTGGCGTGCAGAGTGTATCAACCTGAACACCTACGCAGGCAACCCGAACCTGTTTGTGAAATTTAAATCCACAAACATGTACGGCAACAACCTGTACATTGATGATGTGGAAATTAACGGAACATCCTGCACACTGGGCGAAAACAGCATTGCTGCTGAACTGAGCGGTTTCACGGTATATCCGAACCCGGCAGGAGCTGAAGTAAATATCGGTTTCAGTCTTGATAACAACGAACCGGTGGTGCTTAATGTGTACAACATGATCGGTGAACTCGTTTCAACGGCCAATTACGGCAGCATGGGCACGGGCAGCAAACTGATTACGCTGAATACGGCTGCTTATACCAACGGCATGTATTACATTGAAGTAGTGAACGGCGAAAGCCACAGCATGCGCAAACTTGCGGTGAGTAAATAGTAATCAATGTTGATTGTTTGTTTAGCGAGAAAAAAGCCCTGTTCTGTTACGGAACAGGGCTTTTTGATTTTGATGAGGCTGATTTGATGGGTCGTTTGTTACCGTCAGTTCGAGCGGCAGTCGAGAACAGGTTTTATACGATCTTACATCACTGTTCTCGACTGACGCTCCTGAACTGACGTGTTGTTTTTTAAATAAAAATTATTAGACTGACGGTAACAATCGATCAATAATATTTTCCGGGAACGAGGTAATTCCGCACATAATCCTTCACGCCCTCTTCCAGCGAATGAAACGGCAGGCTGTAACCGATGGACCGCAGTTTGTGCATATCCGCTTCGGTGAAATACTGGTACTTGTCGCGGATGTCTTCCGGCGTATCAACAAACGTTATGTTTTCCGGCTGCTGCAGGGCGGCAAAGGTACTGCGCGCCAGGTCGAGGAAGGTGCGGGCTTTGCCGGTACCGAGGTTATACAGTCCTGAATTTTTGCGGTGCTGCATCAGGAACAGGCACACGTCAGTAACATCTTTTACATACACAAAATCGCGGAGTTGCTCCCCGTCTTTGTAATCGGGGTTGTGTGAACGGAACAGTTTCATTCCGCCACTCGCGCTGATCTGCCGGAAGGCATGAAAAATGACCGAAGCCATGCGGCCTTTGTGAAATTCATTGGGACCGTACACATTAAAAAATTTGAGTCCTGCCCAGAAATACGGTTGCTGTTCCTGCTGCAGTGCCCATTTGTCAAAATCGTTTTTCGAATCGCCGTAGGGATTCAGCGGTTTCAGTTGCGGCACAATTTCGTGGCTGTCGCTGTAGCCGAACTCACCCATACCATACGTTGCGGCTGATGAGGCATACACCAATGGCAGACCATATTGCACACAGGCGTTCCACACGGCCTTGGTATAGTTGAGGTTGAGGCGGTCGAAAATTTCGCGGTTAAATTCGGTGGTGTCGGTGCGGGCGCCGATGTGAAACACAAACTGTACAAGTTTTTCGTTTTCACCCAGCCAGGCGATAAATGCATCGCGGTGTACCTGTTTGCTGAACGTTTTGCCCTGCAGGTTTTTTAATTTTTCCGGGTCGGAAAAATCATCTACGACCACAATGTCATTGAATCCTTCTTTGTTCAGCCGGCTTACTAAGCATGAACCGATAAACCCTGCGGCACCCGTTACTACGATCATCTGTTTGTTTTTTTTGCGGCTGCGCCGTTTCCGGAACAGCCCTGCAAAATTAGAAATACCGGCGGATATATGCTATCTTTCGGTTCCTAAATCAAAAACACAACCACATGCTCCGCACCCTCACCCTGCTTGCCGCGTTCTGCTGTTTTTGCAGCGCACAGGCCCAAACGCCTTCAGCGAAAGAGCTGAAAAAACACCAGGATAAAGTAGCCGAATCGCTGGCGAAAAACAAAGTGGTCGTCAGCCTCGATACCATTTTCAGCAGCGGTACAGCGTATGCCGTTTTGCACACTACCAAAAAGGGATTGACCAATAATTACACGCTGCACGATCTGAACGGCAATGAACTGGTGCTTATTCCCACCGAATGTGTGGACGACCCGGCAAAACCCGGATCACAGCGCTGTTTCTGGACCTTCCTGTTTATTGCTTCCGGCAAACGCGGCGAAGTACCCAAACTGATCGGCACCGACGTAGCAGAACTGGTTGTGGAATACGACCTCGTAAAAAACAACGCCATTAACCCGGCCGGTGAAAACAAATTTCTTTTGCGTTACCCGGCCAAATACACCAATCCGAACAACGGGCAGGTAAACATTACCATCAACACCGCCCCTGCAGTTACCTACAACACCGTTGAGCGCAACCGCAACAGCATGATGCGCAGTATCGGCACAGAAATAAAACAGGACAACAAAACCATTGCTACGTTTACTAAAAACAGCAGCAGCCAATATGGCAAAACCATTACCACCATCGTTTTTATGCTGCCTGACGGAACACGCGTAGCCGAAGCAAAAGGCGAAGGCATGAATGCAAAATCGTGGACGGTTATTACGCTGAAAGATAATGTATCGCATACGGTAAGCAGCACCCGCGCCCAGGAAGAACTGGATATTGCCATGTTCCTGTCAGAACGGTTTTACCTTTAACCATGAAAACAAGGCAAGCCCTTCCGTTTTATTTAATTGCCTTTGCCATGATGCTGTTTACCGCAGCCCAAACCGACAACGGAAAACAGGACGTAATCCGCTCCTGGCCTGCCCCAACCTATCAGCCGTTTAACAAAGCAGAAAAGAAAATCCTCTTTTTCGGCACGGAATTGTATCGCCTCGATTCGGTGCTGCTGAAAGCGAAAAAGATACACCGCATTGATTCATTCATGGCATTGAAAATTCTGAAATATGAAAATGTGCTGCCATCGTCAACGTCCATTTACACCAGCACGTTGCAGCGCAATTCCTATTTTTCCATTGACAAACCGGTGAACGGTTTTTATCCGGTAACGTTAATCGGGCATGAAAAAGAAGGCATGCGTAGCCTCAATATGTACCTGATGGATAAAAAAGGAACCATCAAAAAACGCGTTCAGCTGGCGTTCCGCGGCAACACGATGCGTATGCGCACCAGCCCGGTGAGCGTACCCAACGACAGCACGCTTACCTTTTCTGCACCGGTGTACAACCAATCCTATTCCAAACGGTTAGACGATTCCACGTTCTATTTTTTCAGCATCAGCCACCGGATGAATTATGATGCCCCGGCTCCTGTTCCGGTTACGTATTATGCGGATAAGTATATCATCGTGCATAAAGACGCAACGATTGAAACGCGCGAAGGGAAGAGCTGGAAAGAGTGATTGATCGTATAAAACAGAAAGCATACTAACTTCGGAAAGCATAAAATAACTCCTATGCTGAGTTTGCAGTCGGCAGTTTGCAGTTTTGAGACTTATTTCAAGGAATACGTTCGTGTTCCGGACGCAAAACAGAACTGCAAACTAATTAAACGATGTTTACTATTTAAGATCGTTCATGGACGCGAATTCGCTTTAAATTCCAGGTACGACTGCAAAATAATCACAGCGCTTATTTCATCCACCAGCTCTTTGTTCTGCCGGTCTTTCTTTTTCAGTCCGCCGTCAATCATGGTTTGAAACGCCATTTTGGAAGTGAAGCGTTCATCCATGCGTTCGATTTTTATACCGGGGATTTTTTTGCGCAGCTGTTTGATAAACCCTTCCACGTGCACCGTTGCCTGCGTGGCTTCGTTGTTCAGGCGTTTGGGTTCGCCCACCACGATGCATTCCACGGCTTCTTTTTCCAGGTAGTTTTCAATGTACACAAGAATGTCTTTGGAATGCACTGTTCCCAGCCCGGTGGCAATAAGCTGCCCGGGATCGGTAACGGCTACGCCGACACGTTTGGTTCCGTAATCAATGGCGAGGATGCGCATGGGGCAAAGATCAGTAATATTATTGGTACTTACCGGCGATTTCTTCAGGTGACAATGTCTTCAGATGCGCCAACAGCCGGCGGAACGATTCATGTCCTTTTTCGGTTGCAAACCGGTCGAGCGATTTCCAAAGTTCCTCTTCAAAAACAACTTTACGTTTGTTCAGCTGATATGCCGCAAGAACCGGGAATAAGCTTGTATTTTCTTTGACAAAATCACGGTAGTTGTTCAGCATGTGTTTCAATGTAAATGAATCGTTGGTTATGGCTTCCAGCAATAAACCGGAATCGGTTCCCAACGTTAATGATGGCAGGCTATTCGGATTTTCAGGCTCAGCTTCCGGATCTAATTGAATAACCGAAATTGCTTTTTTAATTTTATCAACCTGCCCGAGGAGAATCAAAGCAATGGAGGTAAACAGGAACAAAAATGCGGCCCAGAGCAGGTAATCGCGGTTCAGTTTTTTTACAACTGTTTGCCCGTAAAAAATAAGGCCCAACCGGATTGCCCCGAGGACAGCAAAACACAAATAATTAATAATTTCATTTGTCAGATGAAATAGTCCTGCTATGTAAATAAACAACGTTACAGCCAGCAGCCCAATGCCATAATAAGTTGCTTTAACTTCTCTTTGTTGTGTCTGCATGGTGATGCATTTCAAAAATTACTTATTTCCATCACTCCCCAAAAAAACCTTTCCGCCAAAGCGCAAATAGATCCATGGTAATGGCCACGCTGTAATGGATGAGCACGCCGAGCAGTACCGAACGGCTTTTTAAACTGACAGTGCCGAGCACAATGCCGGCCAGTATGGCGCCGATGGTTTCGGGCATGGGTTTGCCGAAATGAATCATGCAGTACGGAATCATCATCACAAAAACGCTGTAATACCCGAAGCGGTGGCGTAAACCCAGCGTCATGTAGCCGCGGAAGAAAAACTCGAGCGTAAAAAACTGCGAAAAATACAGCAACTCCCACCACCAGAAATCGGTGGTCAGTCCCTCGCCGGGCATGAGCGAATAAAACGGGTAACGCGCCTGGAAACTTTTGGTGCCTGAAAAATACCACACCAGCGGAAGCATAACCAGCAGCATGATGATGTAGAGCCAGTAGTCTTTAAACGCACCTTTTATACGCAACCCGTAATCGCTGAGGCGTTCGCGGAAAACGGTTTTGATAACGATGGCCGGGATAATAAAATAAAACAGGTTGAGCACCACCACCCAGTGCATGAGCCGGAACAGCCGCGCATGCGGTCCGCCACCCACCGCATCCAGCAGCGACGATGCCAGCCCGTTAAGACCAATGGCTTTGAAAAATTCGGCCGTAAATTGCGGCGACGCAAAATAATAAATGCACGAAAGCGAAAACGCCGCCTGGAAACCGATCACCAGCACCTTGCGGCTCGCCTTGCCGGGATGCTGCTGCTGGAATTCGAGCGATTCGAGTTCGGTGCGTTGGAAGGTGTCGGTAAATATGCGTTTAAACACGGGAGCGAAGATAATTCCAAAATTTAAGATGGCGATGGCGGTAACCGTTTGTCATTGCAGCGGCAACATGCGGCAGTCACATTCCCGGCAAATATGTATTTTTGAAACAGCAGCATAAACCAACCCGATGTCTTCAGATTATATTAACCTCCTGAAAAAAAGCCTTACTGACTTCCGTAATATCGGCCGCTGGGAATATCATCCGCTGACACAGGTAAAACCCAATTTCAAAACGTTCCTGCTGTATCCGTTGGACCGCCTGCTGCGCACACGCAACTTTGCAATTACCAAACGGATGTTTGTGCAGGCCGATGAACGTATGAACGGTTACGACTGGCCCGCAGCTGCGCTGACGATGATAGGTATGAGCCGGCTCAACAACATTGAAACCTGCATCCGGACCGTGCATGCAGAAAACATTCCGGGCGACCTGATGGAAACCGGCGTATGGCGCGGGGGCGCGGGCATACTGATGCGGGCATTGCTGCGCGAACTGCAGTGCAGCACCCGGCGTGTATGGCTGGCCGATTCGTTTTGCGGACTGCCCGAACCCGATGCAGCAATTTACCCGGCAGATAAAGGCAATACGTTATACCGTGAAAAAATATTAAACGTGTCGCTGGCCGAAGTGAAACAAAATTTTGAAAACTATGACCTGCTCGATGAACAGGTTGTTTTTCTCGAAGGCTGGTTTTCCGAAACATTGCCGAAAGCTGCTGTAAAGCAATTAGCCCTGCTCCGCCTCGACGGTGACCTGTATGAATCAACGGCCGTGGCACTGGAAGCACTTTACCCGAAAGTGGTTCCCGGCGGTTTTGTAATTATTGATGATTACAACGCGTTCCCGTTCTGCAAAAAAGCGGTTGATGATTACCGGCAACGGCAGGGCATAAACGAACCTATTATTTCCGTAGACCGGGAATGTGTTTACTGGCGAAAACAATGAGCAAACTGAACTACATCTACTGGTTTGCGTATTACAACATCGATTCGCCGAGTGTGCGTTACCGCGGGCATTATCCGCTGCAGTACCTGGAAAAACAGCACGGCATCCGTTCCGCATTTATTGTACCGGGATATCATCCGAAGGCCATGATGCGTTTTGCCATTGCCTATTGTTCAGCGCTTTTTTTCCGGAAAAAAGATTCGCTCATCGTGGTGCAGCGGGTACATTCCAATTTTATTTACGCCAACCTGCTGAAGTTGCTGCTGCGCATCCGGAAAAAAGATACGATGTACGACCTCGATGATGCCGATTACCTGGAGTATCCGCCCGAAACCATTTACAGCATGATGCGGCTCAGTGCCGTGGTAAGTGTGGGCAGCCATGCCATGGCCGAAAACCTGCGCACACGCAATCCGAACACGCTGCTGAATACTTCGCCTGTGCCCGACCTGCACATCTGCCGGGAAAAACGGAATGAAGTGTTCACGGTGGGCTGGATCGGGGGGTACGGTGGCGATCATAAAAAAAGTTTGCAGCAGCTTTGTTTTCCCGCAATTGCAGCACTCGGTTTCCCCGTGAAACTGGTGCTCGTAGGTGTTACCACCCAAAACGACCGCGATGAAATACGGGCGTATTTCAAAAACAGTACGCAGGTGCAGCTGGAACTGCCGGAACAGATTAACTGGCAGGATGAAAACGCCATACAGCAACGCATCAGCGGGTTCGACGCGGGCATTGCCACGTTGCTTGACAATGAATTTCAGCGTTCGAAATCGGCGTTTAAACTGAAACAATACATGAACAACGGCGTTCCCGTATTGAGCAGCCCGATTCCGGAAAACAGCCATTTTATTGAACACGGCGTAAATGGATTCTGCTGTGCAACGGTAGCGGATTTTAAAACGTACCTCACACTGCTGCGCGAAATGCACGACACAGCATATTCGGCGTTAGCAAAGGCCGCACGCGGAAGTGCAAACCGGTTCAGTATTCAAAATTATTGCGAAACGCTGCTGGCGCATTTTTCATCAAACGCACCGCTTTAGCAGCCGGGCATTTCATCAAACGGCATTGCGTTTAAAACTGCAAAACACAAACTGTTGTATCATTCCGGCAGGAGTGGTATGATTAATCCGGAAACATTTTTTAGGTGTAAATGCTCCTTCAAACACCGCAGCCAGGCTTTCTTCGGTATATTGTTTTACCGGCAAACCGCTGCATTTCTCCGGGCCGTCAATGCTGAATGTTCCTATAATGAGTGTTCCTCCGGGCATAACAGCGGCTGCAGCTGTGCGTTTATACGCTGCGATCTCTTCGTCCGTATTCAGGAAATGAAACACAGCACGATCATGCCATACCGCATACTTTGTGCCCGGTGTAAAAGCGGTTATATCGGCCGCAATCCAGTTTATTTTTGCGGCATCCGCACCAAGCCGCTTTTGTGCGCGTTGCAGTGCATGTTCGGAAATATCAAGTACCGCTATATTTTTATAGCCTTTACCTAATAAAGCTGCGCCAAGATAACTGTCGCCGCCCCCGACATCAATAAGCGGTGCTTCAGAATCTGCAGCATTTTCTGTAATCATCCGCAACGACACCAGCGGTACCTGTTCAAACCAGCTGACGTTTTCGAAAGCGCGTGTCTGATAAATGTTTTCCCAATGTAATTTGCGTGCGGTTGCTTCCATGTCTTTTGTATTGTACACAAAAGTACCGGCCACATTGCAGGATGTATTTTACATATGATAAATAATCACTGCTGCGCACGTATACGGCTCAGGCTTACCTGCGTAATACCAAGATACGATGCGATATACTTCAGCGGCACCCGTTTCAAAACATCCGGGTTTGATTTAAGTAACGCATGGTAACGCTCTTCAGCGGTATAAAACTGAAGGCTTTCTACGCGGTTAACCGTGTTTATATAGGCCTGTTCAATTATTTTCCGGAACAGCCGCTCCAGTTCCGGTAAAACATCAAACAGCGCAAAAAGTTTCTGTGCATCAATTGCAATGAGCGTACAATCGGCAATGGCCTGTATGGCTTTCGGCGATGGCTTACCGGAAAAAAGACTTTCGGCCCGGGCCACAAACGCATTTTCAAATTCAAAACTTTCTGTAATGTCGTTACCGTCTTTCATGTAATAAATCCGGGCAATGCCCTTTTCCACGAAATAAATCGTTTTACAGGTGTGCCCGAACTGCTGAATGGATTCACCCCTGCGAAATTGCTGTACACGACAAATGGCCTCAAGTGCTTTCTGCGCCTGGACGCTGAGCGGGTAAATGGTTTGTATGTGCGCGAGTAACTGATCCATATATTAAAAGTAAACAATTGTAAACCACACTCAATCAATTTCCGCCATCGCCACCATCACCTTTTCCAGCCGTTTTTTCATCTCGGTGGGTGTGCAGGTGTAATTGTTCGCCAGGATTGCAAAACAGATCAGCCTTCCTTTTTTGTCTTTCACAAAACCGGCATAGCCGCGGGCACGGGTAATGTAGCCGCTTTTGGCATGCATGTTTTTTTCGGCCAACGTTCCTTTTCCGATTCCCGCCAGTGAACCGCTTACACCGGCAACCGGCAGCGAATTTAAAAAATCAGTGTACCATTTTTCTTTGGCGATGAGTTGCAGCACCGTGGCCAGTTGCTGCACCGTAACCGCATTGGACCGCGAAAGGCCGCTTCCGTCGTTGTAATAAAAACCGGCCGTATTCAGTCCTTTGGTTTCCCAGTATTTTTTTACTTCTTCCGTGCCGTCGTCCACCTGCCCCGGCCGTCCCTGTTTTACCGCAATGGTTTTCAGCAGGCATTCGGCATACAGGTTATCGCTTTTCAGGTTTACGTAATGAATTATGTCACTGAGCCGCGGCGAAAGGTGTTCGGCACACACGGTGGTTTGTTTACGTGTTTTAAAATTGGAATCGTTTTTCTGGCGCACGGTTACTGCTTCGCCTTTCACGGTAATGCCGCTTTTCAGCAGTTCGTTTTGCAACCGCCGCGCAGCCTGCAGGGGCGGATCGGGCACTGCGCCGTCCACATCGTAATCGTTCCGGTTGGGCGGAATGTTTCCGCTCGCCAATTGATACAATGCATACGGTGCACCATAAATAAACGCATCGTCTTTGGTGCCCGAAGCAATTACGCGGTTATCCAGGCGCAGTCCCGGCACGGGCGGTTCCATGCGATCTATTTTCACCGTATCACCTGCATTGCCCGAATCGAAATAGATGCGGTAGCGGTTATCGCGGTCATTCAAACCATACGCACCTGCGCCGTAGTAGTTGCCCATATCGCTCCACTGCCAGCCGGGCGGAACCGGGTTTTCATCAAAACACGACGCATCGGCAATAATTTTTCCGGTGATGGTACGTATGCCTTTTTGCTGCAGCTTTTTTGCCCAAAACACAAACGGATCGGGAAATGAATCGTGCAGCGCATCGCCCATCGCTTTCGATCCGAACGAAGGATCGCCCGCACCGCGGATGTACAGATCGCCGGTGATGATGCCCGCAATGCTGTCGTACGTGCCCGTGTATTCGAGTGTGGTGCGGTACCGGTAATCCGCGCCCAGTATGCCGAACGCTGCGCCGGTGGTAATAATTTTCAAGGTGCTGGCCGGTGTAAGTGAAAGTTCTTCCCGGAACCCGGCCAGTTGTTTGCCGCTGTCGGCGCTGAGCACACACACCGCCCACGAACCGTGTTTCAGTGCGGGATCGTTCTGCAGTTTTTTGATTTCATTTTGCAGTTTGCCTGTGTTGTATTGCGCTGCAGCCGAAACAGTGCATGCGATAAAAAAAAGAAACAGTGCTTTTTTCATACGGTTGCTCTTACCCGGAAATACACAAAACACGAACCATTATTTTGCATAACGTGCATACACCGCATCCATGGCTTTGGCCAGCGCATGGTCTTTATCGGTTACCACATTCCCTGCATCATGCGTGGAAAGATTTACGCTCACCGTATTATAGACGTTTGTCCATTCCGGGTGATGCTGCTGCGCTTCCGCGATAAAGGCCACTTCCGTCATAAACGCGAAGGCTTCGCGAAAGTCATTAAACGTAAACGTGTTGCAAAGCTGGTTATTCTGTTCCTGCCACATGGGTTTATTGCGATAACGATGAATGACAAAGCTATGAAATTGGCCGGAACGGTTGGAAACGAAATTGCCGCCACGGTGCGACGGCAATTTCAGTTCCTGCAGCTTGTCGTTTTTTTTAAATCGAAGCAGCCGGTTTGTTCACGTGTTTCACTTCCCCGTCGCCGAACTGTTTTACATCCTTCAGTGCTGCATCGCCCGCATAATGCACGTAGCCCTGGCCGTAGTGGCTGATGCTGATGCTTTTTTCAGCATATAAATCCACATTGCCTTCGGCCATGTTTGTAATGGTGAGTTCACCGGCACGAAGTGCAGACGCATCGAGGTTGCCCTGGGCCATGTTTTTAATGCTGATGATGCCACACTGCCCGGCCAGCGTAAGGTTTCCGGTTGACTGGTTAAGCACTTTGATGGAAGGCGCAATCACGTTGAGTGACGTATCGCCAACCGTCTGCAGTTTCACATCCAGCGGATTACTCAGCGTAAGCGGGGCGGGACACACCAGGTCTCCCTTGTCATTGCGGATCACCAGCGTATCAATCTGCCGCAGGTAAATGCGAACGATGCAGTGCGTGGGTGCGGGGCGGCGCAGTTTGCCTTCGGTGCTGACATACAGCGTGCGGCCTGCGTTGCCGGCTTCGCCAAACTCCTGGAGGTTTTCGTCCATTTCCAGTACAACTTTCTCTTCATCGGACTGGATCAGTTCAACGATGCCTTTGCAGCCGATGTGCAGGCGGAGAAACGAACTTACGCTGATTTCGCGGGATACGATGTTCCCGTTTCCTTTAACTTCAATCATTTGTCGTAGTTTTTTAAAGTTAACCATCGCGTATTTTTTTTAATCGTTTAACAGCTCGCAGGTGAAACCGGCTGCATGCACCAGTTTCATGATCTGCACTGCATCCGGAAGCGTGTTCATTTCTACCCGGAGAATGCGATCACAATCCTCCAGGTCAAAATTAACGCTTGCATCCGGAAAAACAGCAAGCAGGTGTTCAACGATTTTTTCCGCGTTCGGTTTTTGCGTTACATTTGTTTTGAAAACTTCAACCATTTGCGCGCGTCGTTTTATTGTTTGTTTTCAGGGCAAAAGTAGCGGCGCAACCAACGGATGACTTACACCAGCGGGAGCATAACTTATATTAAAGGGAGCAATGCATTTTGATGTAACCGGTAACGTTGTTGTTTCTCTTTTCACCGCTGAAGCACCGGCCACCGCCCGCCTCCGCACGGCAACCGTTGAAACACCGCACCCCGCAGGCCCGCTGCAAAGCACCACCTGGCAGTCTGACGGAATAAACATCGCACACCTCCGCGCACCGCTCACCGCACCGCTCCACCTGCTCCTGTCTGAACACGGCGAAGCAATAACACTGCTCTTCAACCTCCGCGGAAAACTGCATATAAACGGAAATCACGAACTGGCCGGCAGCCAGCACAACCTGTTTTATCACACCGCCGGTAACGCCACGCTCCACGCCGAAGCACTGCACCTTGAACTGTTTGCCGTGTTGTTTCCGAAACAAAAATTCCTGCAACTGCTCAGCGAATGCCCCGATGAACTGCAAAACTTTTGCGAGCAGGTAAACACCGGCAGCAGCGCCGCGCTTTCCGCAACCCCGCTCAACACCAACCTGCAGGTGCAAACGGTCATAAACAGCATCCGGCAAAGTACCTTCACGGGCGGACTGCAGCACCTGTTTTTAAACGCCAAAGTCATGGAACTGCTCGTGCTGCTTACTGAAAGTTACACGCGCTCCAAACAACCGCAATCGCTGTACCTCAAAAAAGAGTACGACCGCGAACGCATCCTGTTCGCCCGCGACTACCTGCTGAAAAACATGGACTACCCGCCCACGCTCACCGAACTGGCCAACATCGCGGGCATCAACGTATTCAAACTGAAACGCGGCTTCAAAGAAACCTTCGGCCAAACCGTTTTCGAATACTTAGCCGAAACACGGCTGGAACTGGCGAAAAATGATTTGCTGCATACGGATAAATCGGTTACTGAAATTGCGTTTGAATTGGGGTATTCGTCGCTGCAGCATTTTAGTGGGGCGTTTAAGAAGAGGTTTGGGGTTGCGCCGGGAGGGGTGAAGGGACAATGATTTTGTAAAATCATTAACGATATTTTTTTCTTAATGATAAAAAGAGTTCGATCTGCATTCAATCTTTTGCGCCATTTTCGTTTTCTTAGGCTTGAATAACGCTTCTGTTAAGCAATATGCAGAGAACATGTTTGTTTTCTTGTTTTTTCATTCACGAAACAAAAAATAGTGATGATATTCTTTAAAATCGTATTTGTGTATTGCTAACAACTAACAACATAGCTTTCTTCATATTCAGACTACCATATTTTCATTTCGCTTATTTTATTTAGTTTTAGCTAACTAAAAAAAATGCCATGAACAAATTTGCCTGTTTTTTTCTTTTGATAAGCCTATCCTCTATTGCACAGAGTCAGGAGCTGCAGGGCATTGATCCGAAAGATGTGTTGCAACCTGTTGGCTATCCCATTAATATTCTTAACATTCTCTCGGGGGATTATTCTCAAATGCAGTGTCCTTTCGAAAATGTGGCAACCCCTTTAACTAATCCCAAACAATCTATTGAAATCTTTCTGGCTTCAGACCAAAGCAAAGTTTCAAAATCTTTAGAGTCAAGTATTTCAGCCAACGTCAATGCTTTTTTTGTAAAAGCAAATATGCAGCTTAATAAATCGTATCAATACGCTTCTTCCGGGTTATCCTTAAGAATCTGCATGAGCGCAAATTATGATTATGGTAAGTTGTCAATGCAAAACACCAAACTAAAACCGGAAGCAGAAAGGCTGATGAGCACAAATCCGCAAGCCTTTGTAGATAAGTATGGAGACTATTATGTGAGTTCTGCTGATGTGGTAAAAAAATTAGTAGTCTTTATTGATATTGAGTGCCAGAATGCTTCAGAAGTAAACTCCATCACATCATCCATAGGAGGGGGGGTGAGTTTTCCGATGGTTGGCGGATCTTTAAATGTAAGCTCATCACAACTCATCAGTAATGCTTATAAAAACGATCATTGTCATATTTCGCTCATTACACTGGGGCTTTTCGACAATATACTGCTTGCAGAAATACCAGCTATTATAAAAAACGAAAGTAAAACCAATAACAGTTTTGATCTTTTCTCTTCGCTAACCAAGAACCTGATCCAATTAATGAAAGATGACGCCAATAAAACGCACTATTACTATCAGAACAACACATTTTCCAACTATATAACGCTTGGATTACCCAAAGACTATTACACCAACTTTGAACGAAAACTTGAAAAACGTGACATCATTCTTGCTCAGCAATTGGAAGTCTCCCAACTTCATAATACCTTCAATCAGATCTTAAAAAATACAGTAGTTGCCTTTCTTCCTGAAACACTTTTGGCAGCCTACAAAGATAGCATTGCTGTATGTGAAAACATGAAAGACAAACTCCTGGAACTTTTAACGCTTTGCAACGGTAACTGTCAGAATATCACATCTTGCTGTGCAATCCCTCCCGATTTTGCCACGCGAATAGAGGGCATGAAAACAGAAATTGCCAGGTTTGGTCGAACATATAAATATAATCCATTGGAAATAAAATCATTTGGAATTAGAAACCAGGTTGACGTTAAACCAACGTCGAGCGCTCCCAGGAAGTGGACTGTGCAGTATAAAAATCCAATTCAATATAACAACGATTCTCCCTTCAAACAATTAGATAAAAACCAAGTCGAAATAACCGTTCATTTCACCTCAATAATACAGGTTATTAATTATAATCCGGCAATGGACAATTTTAAGATAACTGCCAAATTATTTGACTTTACTTCGCAAAAAGAAATACCCTCCCGATCGGTTTCCAGTTACTATCTCCCAGCAAATATGGGAAACTATAAGCTAAAAACTACTGGAGATTTAATCATGGAAAACCCTAACGAGTTATACTCAAAAAACGACATCGGACTAATTCTGATTATTGAAGAAGTCTCCGTAACAAATTTTCAAATAAATACGATTACTGTTATACCTGCAGCACAGGAAAATAATGGCTTTGGCACTTTTCAGGATGTGGTCTTCAGTATCAATTAAAATTGCCATTCCTTAAAGTGACCTCATTTTTTACATTTAAGAACATAACACGTTGGGGTGCCCCAACATTACTTTTTCAGTCATTCTATCTTATCAGAAAATGCAAAACACATTTCTTTGACAGGACAGTGGGGAAATTACATGTGTCGGTACATTATGATGCTTTTTATGGGCTTCCCGGAAACGAAAGTAAATGATTTCTAATAGGAAAGATATACTGATCGTTTTCCCCATCAGTTCCGGATTACGCACCCCCACCGCATGATCCCCGGGTGGGAGGTTCACCACCAAAGCCATGTCTGCCCTGCGGGCATCCATGCTTTTTTTATGCGCTTCCCGGAAACGAAAACAAACGATTTATAATAGCAAACATCCTTTTTCTTGCTTTCGTTTCCGGGAAGCGCATAAAAAAAGCCTTCATGCTGCGCATGAAGGCCATTGGTGGTGCGGAGAGTGAGGGATTCGAACCCTCGGTACGTTTTCACGTACGCATGTTTAGCAAACATGTCCTTTCGGCCTCTCAGGCAACTCTCCGGGTTAGCGGGCTGCAAATGTAGAGAAAGATTTTTATTCTTCAAAAATGTTTTCCGGGGTTCTGGAAAAGTTATTTATAGCCTTACTCTGCACTACAGCATTCAACCTGCTGCGATACTTTTGACCGGATTACTTACACAAACGTACACTACCCATGAAAAACACCTTCTCCCGGGTGTATCGCTTCCATCCCGTAATGGCGGCATCACTCTTCTTTTGCCTTGTTTCGTGCGGGGGCGGCTCCTCGCCTGCTCCGGGTAACGAACGGCTCAGCGAAAATACCCTGATTTTTCACTGGAAATCGGACCCGAATGACATGCACCCCACCAACGCGTCATCGAATTCGCGGCGTACCGTGCTCGACCTGACGCAGCGGTTTATTATCGCCACCGATATTGAAAAACAAACGCTGCGGCCCGACCTTATTAAAGCCATGCCTTCCGTTTCGGCCGATGAACTGCTGTACACCTTCGAACTGCGCGACAGCATTACGTGGGACTATGGCTCGCCGCTGACCCTGGACGATATCCTGTTTACGTACAAGGCGAACCTTTGTCCGTATACCAATAATCCGCAGGCCAAACCGTATTTCGATTTCCTGGATGATGTGGTGCCGGATGCTTCCAACCCGCTGAAATTCAGCACGCGCATGAAACAACAGTACATCCAGAACCTGGCCTACCTGGTGGATATGCCGATTATGCAGCGTACGTTTTACGATCCGCAAAATGTACTGGCCGCGTATTCCATTCCGCAACTGCATGATCCCGCGTTTACACAAAAACCGCATCCGGACGTGGAGCAGTGGGCGAATAACTTTAACGATTCGAAATACGGGCATGAACCGGCTTTTCTGCAGGGACTTGGTCCATATAAAATAAGCGTGTGGGATCATAAGGAACGCATGGAACTGCAACTGAAAAAAAATGCCTCTGCCGGAACGCCCGGAACCATTTATGAAAAGCATTACCCGGAAAAGATCATCCTGCGTAAAATCACAGAAGACATTGCCATCAGCAACGATCTGAAAAAGCAGGAAATAGACGCCAGCGGCTCGCTGAATATGGATGTGTTGCTTGAACTGCAGCAGGATTCCGCTTTTAATGCGAATTACACATCGGCTTTTATAGATACCTACGATTATTTTTACGTGGGCCTCAACCTGAAACCGGCGGCTTCCAACCACAAGCCGTTTTTTACGGATAAAAACGTGCGCCGCGCCCTGGCTTTGCTTACACCGATGGACGATATGCTGCAAAGCTGTTTCCGGGTACAGCCGCGCCGCATGGTCAGCTGTATTTCGCCGCTGAAAGCCGAATGCAGTAAAGACCTCGCTCCCATTCCGTACGATCCGGAACAGGCCGGAAAACTGCTGGATGCTGCAGGCTGGGTGGATACCGATGGCGATAACATCCGCGATAAAGTGATTGACGGGGTGAAAACGCCATTTGTGTTTGAGTTGCTTACGGTATCAAAAAATCCGGTGGGCGAAAAAATGGTGAAGCAGATGGAAGCAGCGTATTACAAGGCCGGTATAAAAATGAAATACCGGCTGCTGGATACGCCGGTGCTATCGGAAAAAGTCACATCGCATGATTTTGATGCATATATCAGTTCCTGGGCCAATTCGTTTTTTCCTGATGATCCGAAACAGGTGTGGCACAGCAGCAACTGGGCGAACGGCGGTTCCAACTTTGTGGGGTTCGGCAATGCGTATAGTGACCGCATGATTGACTCGATCCGCGTAACCACGAACGATGCAGCGCGCAACCGCATCCTGGACCGGTTTCAGCACCTCGTGTACGACGAGCAGCCGTATATATTCCTGTATGCGGTGCAACGGAGAATGGTGGCGCACCGGCGGTTTGAAAACACGGCATTTTATAACGAAAAACCGGGACTGCTGCTCTCCAATTTCAGGCTGAAACCACGTTAACCGGGTAGTGTTAAGAAAACAGCCGCTGTTTTGCACGTTTTCAGCCCCCCAAATTCTTAATTTGTCGATTAACCAAAAAAGGCTGCCCCGGTTAAAAACGGAGTGTTATATTTGCAGGTTAACCATTTAAAATGGCGATCCGAAAAACTATGAAAAAAACCTTTTCCCTGCTGGCCCTGCCGGTAACTGCGCTGCTCCTTTTTTCAGCAGCTTCCTGCGGCGGTGATAAACCGAAAACAGATGCGAACGGTAATAACTGGTCGAAAGATAATATCCTCGTGTACCACTGGCGTGCCGAGCCCGATAACCTGCACCCGACCAACGGCAAGTCGGACCCGCGCCGCGTGATCATGGATTTTACGCAGCGTTTCCTGCTGAGCACCGACCTCGCAAACAAAGCCTTGCGCCCTGACCTCGTGAAAGCGCTGCCCACCGTTTCGGAAGACGGGCTGAGCTACACCTACGAGCTGCGCGACGATGCGAAATGGGACGACGGTTCGCCCCTGGCCATGGAAGACATCCTGTTCACGTTCAAAGCCTACATCTGCCCGCTCACAAACGACCCGCAGGCCAAAAGTTATTTCGAGTTCCTGAAATCCATTACTGTAGATCCTTCGAACCCGATGAAGTTTACCACCGTGATGAAGGAACGTTACATCCAGAACACGGCGTTTTCAACAGACATGGTCGTGATGCAGCGCAAGATGTTTGACAAAGAAAACATCCTGGCAAATTATTCCATCGAACAGCTTACCGATCCGAACTTTGCAAAAACCAAACACGCCGATCTTGAAAAATGGGCGAATGAATTTAACGACCCGAAATACGGCCGCGACATGGCCCTGCTTTCCGGACTCGGTGCGTACAAAGTAACTGCATGGGAAGAAAAACAGCGTATTGAACTCACCCGCAAAACCAACCACTGGACCACCAAAATTGCGAATCCGACCATTTATGACCGCAGCTACCCGGATAAAATCATCCTGAAAATTATTACCGATGATAATGCGATTTCGCTGGAGCTGAAAAAGCAGGTAATTGATGCCTCCACCTGGATTTCGACCGCCAAACTGGTGGAACTGCAGGAGGATGCCGAATTCAACAAGAACTACAAATCGGATTTTGTTGACAACTACGCTTACCAGTACCTCGGTATGAACATGAAGCCGCAGTCGGCCAACCGCCCTGCCCTGTTCACCGATAAAAAAGTACGCCGCGCCATGGCCCTGCTTACACCGGTTGAGGATATCATTAAAACGCACATGCTCGGCAAAGCCACCCGCATGGTTACTAACGTTTCGCCGCTCAAAATCAGCTACAACAAAGACCTGCAGCCGATTGCGTACAATACCGAAGAAGCGAAAAAACTGCTTGACGAAGCCGGCTGGAAAGACAGCGACGGCGACAACATCCGCGATAAAGTGATTGACGGCAAAAAAACGCAGATGGAATTTGAACTGCTCATCATGTCGGGCAACCCGACAACCGAAAAAATAGCCAAAGACATTTCAGCCGCCTATTACAGGGCCGGTGTGAAAGTGAATTACCGCAGCCTCGAATTCGGTGCCTTCTACGAAAAAGTACAGGTACACGAATTTGACATGTACATGGGTGCATGGTCGGGTTCGTTTTTCCCGGACGATCCGAAACAGATCTGGCATTACAGCAACTGGGCAAACAAAGGTTCGAACTACGTTGGTTTCGGTACACCCGAAAGCGACCGGATGATTGATTCGATCCGTGTTACCATTAACGATTCCACCCGCATCGGGATCGAAAAACGCCTGCAGGCATTAATTTATGACGAGCAGCCGTACGTTTTCCTGTACGTTCCGCCCCGCAAAATTGCAGTGCACAAACGGTTTGAAAATGCCGACTTCTATTACGACAAGCCGGGCCTGATCCTGAACAACCTGAAACTGATTGAGCAGAACAGCGGTACCAGTTCAAAACCTGCAATGTAATTCCGGAGTACCAGAACGATGCTGAAATACATACTCCGCCGGATACTGATTTTTATACCGACGCTGTTCCTGATTTCCCTGATTGCTTTCGTGATCAGCCTCAATGCGCCCGGCGACCCGGTGGAAACCATGTCCACAGCACAGGGTGGCAGTGAAGGCGGTGCATCATCGCTGAGTGAAAATATGCTGCGCGAAAAAGATACGCTGCGCCATAAACTCGGTCTTGATCTGCCCGTGTTTTATTTTACCATGAGCAGCCTGTCGGTGCCCGATACGTTTTACAAAATTCACGACCGCAACCAGTCGGAAGCATTGCAGCGCCTCATTGACAAGTATGGTAACTGGGAATACATCAGCACGTTTTTCGGAAAACTGCAGGCGCTGAAAACCGCCGCACTGCGCATCGAACCGGATACGAACGTGCTTAAAAGTTACGGTAACGACCGCGTGCAGAGCACACTCAACGTGGTGCGCGATGAGAGTATGGCACTTATGATCAGTTATGACGCAGTCGTAATCGAATCAAAGTTCAACACCATTGCCGGCCAGTCGAAAGTCAACCCGTTTGTAAGTGCAGTTGATGCACCGCTGGAAGAAGCACGCAAAGCGTTTACTGCACTTAAAAACAATACCTCCACCTGGAAAAACTGGATACCGCGCGTAAACTATTACGGCTACAACCAGTATCACCGCTGGATGTTCGGCGACGGCAACTGGCTTACCGGGAAAGGATCGGAACATACCAGCGGCGTTATCCGCGGCGATTTCGGATTGTCGTATGCCAACAAACTGCCGGTTACCAAAACCATTTCGCGTGCCATTCCCTGGTCGCTGCTGATGAGTTTGCTTTCTGTATTTCTTGCATACCTCATCAGTATTCCCGTAGGCATTCACGCAGCAGCCAACCGCGGCAAATTGTTCGACCGGGCTTCGTCTGTTGTGCTGTTCATGCTGTATTCGCTGCCTTCATTTTTTATGGGCACGTTGCTGCTGATGGCGTTTGCCAACCCGGATGTGTTTGATATTTTCCCGGCCAACGGGGTAAAACCGGCAACCGGTTACCCGGATGATGCAGGGCTGTGGGAAAAAATTTCGCTCACGGCACCCTACCTCGTATTGCCGCTGATCTGTTACACCTACAGTTCCCTCGCCTTCCTCAGCCGCACCATGCGCGTAGGGATGCTCGAAGTAGTGAACCAGGATTACATCCGCACCGCCCGCGCCAAAGGACTTTCGGAGTTTACCGTGATTTACAAACACGGCCTGCGCAACGCGCTGCTGCCCATAATCACCGTGTTCTCCAACATTTTCCCGGTGGCTATCGGTGGCTCGGTAATTCTTGAATACATCTTTGGTATTCCCGGTATGGGCCAGGAAATTCTGCAGGCCATCCAGACAAAAGATTACCCGATGATTATCGCTGTGTTTACCTTATCCGGATTTATGACGCTGATCGGTTACCTCGTTGCAGATATCCTGTATGCCCTTGTTGATCCACGCATTTCCTACTCCAATTCGAAATAATACGCCATGAAGGAAGAAAAAGACGTAAATAAAATTGAGGAGCAGGAAACGGGCGAAACCAATAAGTTCGATTTCAAAAAATATGCGTGGGGGCAGTTTAAGAAAAACAAACCCGCATACATTTCACTCTACATTCTCGGCATCCTGGTCATCATGGCCATTTTTGCGCCCATCATTGCCAACGAGCGCCCGCTGTACATGAAATACAAAGGCGAAACGTTCTGGCCCGCCTTTACCTTTGAAAAGAATTACGAAATAAAAGATCCCGCCACCGGCAAAGTGGAAAAATTGCAGATCGACATTGCCGAATGGAAAAAAATGGAATTCGAATCGGTGGTGTGGGCACCCATCACCTGGTCGCCGGGCAAAATGGATCCGGACAACCGCGATTACATTGAACCGGGCGGGGAGCAGAAATTTACCGACGGCAAAGGCGTGAGCATGGAAATGCCCGGCCGCTTCCGCCACCTGCTGGGAACCAACTCCTCGGGCGAAGACATGTTATCCGGACTCATTCACGGTACACGCATTTCACTCAGCATCGGTTTAATTTCCATGGGCATTGCGTCCATCATCGGGCTGCTGCTGGGTTCACTGGCCGGTTATTTCGGCGATGTGCGCCTGCAGACCACACGTGCGCGGCAGTGGATGATTATCATTTCTATTCCGATTGCGTGGTTTTATGCATTCAACCTCCGCTCGTTTGCGCTGAAAGATGCGATTGCTGATTCCGGCTTCCAGTTCCTGCTGCAGTTTTTACTCAGCCTGCTCATTTTTGCATTGGTCATTGTGCTGTTTTCATACCTCGGTAAACTCATCAGCCGCGGCAAATTCCTCGGCAAGGTGGTTTACGTGCCGGTTGATTCGTACATCTCGCGCGGTATCGAAATTTTGAATTCCATCCCGACACTGATTCTCATTCTTTCACTGGCGGCCATTGCCAAAGAACCGTCTATTGTGTATGTGATGGTCATCATCGGGCTCACCTCGTGGACCGGCATTGCCCGTTTCACCCGCGCCGAGCTGCTGAAAATCCGCAACCTCGAATACATCCAGGCCGCACGGGCCATGGGTTTCGGTGAACGCCGCATCATTTTCCGTCACGCGCTGCGCAACGGTTTGGCACCTTCGCTGGTATCCATTGCGTTTGGTGTAGCCGCCGCTGTAATTGCTGAATCGAGCCTGAGTTTCCTCGGCGTGGGCGTTCCGCCTGATACAATTACATGGGGCAAACTGCTCTTCCAGGGCAAAGAACATTTCCAGGCCTGGTGGCTGGTGCTCTTCCCGGGTTTTGCAATTTTCCTCACGGTTACAGTTTATAATCTGATTGGTGAAGGCCTGCGCGATGCGCTTGATCCGAAGTTGAAACAGTAACAATTAAAGATCCTTTAATTTAGTGGCAGTGGCAGTCTTCTACGATCATAATGATGGTTGAGTTTCGACAGTTATTACAACTGTACTTCATTTGATTTAACCACAATGGACACAACGGCATGCACGATGGACACGAAGGAAAACAGCTATTTGTGTCCTTTGTTCAAACCTTTGTGTGTGGGATAGCATGTGTGAAGGGCATTGTGGTTAGCGAAGCACAAGAACAGCTCCACAATTTTCTTTGACGAAACTAAACCATCCATTAAAAAAGCAGCTTCGCTGCCTTTTTTAATGCACGTACCAGTTACGTTTAAAGTAAATGATCCGACTGCCGCTGCCGCCTGCCACTGCCACTAATTTCACATACTATCCTTGCACCCGGATCACTAAATGTTCCGGTGCAGCCTGTTGTAATTTATGCCGTAAGGCGTTTACAGACTCGTGGCGTTCATCAATCACATAAATGGCGGGCGAATCGTTATCGAAACGGAAAATAAAAATTGCGGGAACTTCGGTTGTTTGCGGACCGGGTTTGGTGTGGATGACGATTTCGCGAATCATAATCCACGGAATACGTTCCTGCGCATTTATTTTTACGCCTTCGGCAGAAACGTGCAGGCTTTTGCGCGAAGCCAGGAATTCCCATACGGAGAGAAACGCCAGCCCCAGTCCTACCGCGGCCAGCAGCAGGAAGTACATCCAGTCGCGGTTGTTGTGCGGGGGCCAGTTAAACTTCCACGCCACATACACCGCCACCAACCCCAGCAGCGCCGAATACAGCCACAAAAAACGAAACAGGTTTCTTATCATATTCAGATCGGAATACAATTTCACTTACCCCGGATACGCCAGCCGCACATGATAAATACTCCGCAGCTTTTTCTTGAAAATTATTTTGATCTGCGCTATATCGCGCAGCGTAATATCTGCATTGTTAAACTGCTCCTGCTCCATCTGGTGCCCGATAATGCGGTCAACCAGGTCATCAATTGCGGCAAGATCGTAGCGCGCAAGGCTGCGTGAAGCGGCTTCCACGGCGTCGGCCATCATTACCACGGCTGTTTCTTTCGAAAACGGAATCGGTCCCGGGTAACGGAACAACTCTTCATTGATTTCCTGCTCCGGGTTATTCTTTTTATACATCGTGAGGAAATACGCAGTATTCGTTGTACCGTGGTGCGTGCGTATAAAATCAATTACCGCATCGGGCAGACGCGCGGCTTTCGCTTTTTCAATACCGATTTCGACGTGGCTGATGATGATGCGTGCGCTTTCTTCAAAACTCAGTTCATCGTGCGGGTTCACGTCGCCCACTTTGTTCTCGATAAAATACATGGGCATATCGGCTTTGCCGATGTCGTGAAACAACGCCCCGGTGCGCACCAGCAGCGCATTGCCGCCGATGCGGTGGATGGCTTCTTCGGCCAGGTTCGAAATCTGCAGCGAATGCTGAAACGTACCCGGCGCCTTCGAAGCAAGTTCGCGCAGCAGCGGGTGATTGGTGTCGGAAAGTTCGAGCAGCGTTACATCGGAAACAAAACCGAACAGTTTTTCAAAAATAAAAATGAGCGGGTACGCCAGCAGCACCAGGAATGCGCTGAACGCAAAATACAGCAGCGGTTTGTAATCAGGTACCACCAGTGTGCCTTCTTCCACCGTCTGCAGCCCCGTCCAGATGGCCGCATACGCACTGAAAATAATCACCACCGAGAAAAAGATCTGCGACCGGTTGCGCATGTTTACGATGCTGAAAATAGATGCAATACCCGCAATGACCTGGATGAAAATAAAATCGTATTGTTTGTCGGGCACGCTCATCGTAATCATAAACATCGTGAGCAGGTGCGTAAACAGCGCCGTGCGTGTATCGAAAAACGCACGCATCACCACCGGCAGAATGCAGAAGGGCAGGGCGAGCAACGGCACCGTAATAAACACGGCCGGTATGCGCGACAGCATCACCATCAGCACCATCATAATCAGGATAGACATCACCTTCGTATCACTGCCCAGCGTTTCGCGGCGGAACAGGCGCAAAAAAATAAACAGGATAACAAGGCAGCTGATCACCAGCAGTCCCTGCCCCAGCGTAATCACCCACGATTTGCTGCCCCCGCCCTGCAGCGTGTAAGCCGCCTGCAGCGAAAGCAGTTCTTCGTACCGTTCTTCGGTTACCACATCGCCTTCGCGGATGATGGTTTGCCCTTTGCTTTTTCCGCCCCGCGTAAGTGCAAGTCCCTCCAGCTCCTGCATGCGCATGCGGTAGGTGTATGCACTGTCGTAAACGAGGTTGGGCTGAATTACAACGTTTACAGCCGTTTCGCGCAGGGAAGGTGCAAAACGCAATGCGTCCATTTTCTGCCGGAGTAACGTGTCGGCCTGCTGTGCGTCCGGAAAATCGCGCACGTTCATGTCCTGCCCGTAACTGCCTTTGATATATAAAATCTGCTGGTGCCCGGCATGCCGTTTTATGATGCCGCGGCTGTAAAGCGAATCGAGCCAGTCGTAAAATGCCGGGATGTTTTGCGCGCGCGGATCTGCCGTGGTTTTAACCTCCGACCAGCGGCTCGCAAATTCTTTTTTGGTTTGTTCGGCGGTTTGTTCGTTCAGCAGGTAACAGGGTTCCAGGTTCTGAATGGTAAGTGCCTTTTCCGCTTCCAGTTCTTCTTTCGATTTTTCAATGGCAAAAGCAAACGGCGCCACAAAGTTTTCGTGCTGCCACACTTTGCCTTTCAGCTCCGTAAGGTCGTACGGAAAATGAGGTGCCTTGGGCAACAGGTAAACAATCACAACCGCCGCCATCCCGAAAAGGAATAAGCGGTAAAACGTATTGTGCCGGTTACGGAAAAAACTGATAAACTGATTCATGAAAAGCGTGCCTGTTACCGGCGAAAATACACATTTCGATGGGATTGTGTAACTGCTCCGTTAGTCGCCAAAGGCCATTCGCGTCTAAAAAGCAAAATAATCTACCTCACTATTTCCATTTTTGATGTTGTCGCGGATTTTGTGGGGTGCAGGTGAGCGGGCTAATCCGTGACAGCATACGATTTGCGCGCGTACAGTAACCTTCCTGTTCACGGCTCCACGCGCATAAGCCTGTGGTTCAGCACGGATTAACAACCGCACTGAACCACACACAAAATCCGCGCTAACTCCAATTTTATACAAACCGGGGCATGGGTGAAATGGCATGCTCATTTATATCAAATAATATCAACAGCCCCAAATCACGGGGTAAAATAATCCGTAATTTTGCACCCGTATCCAAAGAAAACGCATCTTATGAAAGAAGTATATATTGTTTCCGCTGTACGCACCCCCATCGGGTCGTTTAACGGCGCACTTGCTGAAGTTCCTGCCGGCAAACTCGGCGCAGCCGCTATTAAAGGCGCTGTTGAACGTGCCGGCATCAAACCGGAAGACGTAAACGAAGTACTCATGGGCTGTGTGCTGCAGGGCAACCTCGGACAGGCTCCCGCACGCCAGGCCGCCAAATTTGCAGGCCTGCCGGATAACGTGCATTGCACCACCGTAAATAAAGTATGTGCTTCGGGCATGAAATCAATCATGTTCGGTACACAGTCCATTATGCTCGGTGATAACGATGTAGTGGTTGCAGGCGGCATGGAAAACATGACGCTCGTTCCGTATTACCTCGACAAAGCCCGCAACGGCTACCGCCTCGGAAACGGCTCTGTGATTGACGGCCTCGTGAAAGACGGCCTCACCGATGTGTACCACAACAACCACATGGGCAACTCGGCCGAACTGTGTGCCAAAGAATGTAACGTTACCCGCGAAGAGCAGGATGCCTACTCCATTGAGTCGTACAAACGTGCCGCTGCTGCATGGAGCGCAGGTAAATTCACCAACGAAATTGTTCCCGTAACCGTTGCCACCCGCAAAGGTGATGTGGTGGTGTCGGAAGACGAAGAATACAAAGCCGTAAATTTTGAGAAAATTCCGGGACTGAAACCGGTGTTCCAGAAAGACGGTACCGTAACAGCAGCCAACGCCTCCACGCTCAACGACGGCGCAGCAGCCCTCGTACTCATGAGCAAAGAAAAAGCGGAAGCACTCGGCATCAAACCGCTCGCTATCATCCGCAGCTACGCCGATGCCGAACAGGCGCCGGAATGGTTCACCACCAGCCCCTCGCTTGCCCTGCCCCGCGCAGTGGCCAAGGCCGGACTGAAAATGGAAGACATCAACTTCTTCGAAATCAACGAAGCATTTGCAGTTGTTTCTATTGCAAACAACCGCAAAATGGAACTTGATCCCGCCAAAGTAAACGTAAACGGCGGTGCAGTAGCGCTCGGACACCCGCTCGGGGCTTCGGGTGCACGCATCGTGGTTACGCTGCTCAATGTGTTAAAACAAAACAATGCGCGCTACGGCGCAGCCGGAATTTGTAACGGCGGCGGCGGGGCCAGTGCACTGGTGATTGAAAATATCATGTAAATTGGAGGGCGGCTTTGGCTGCCCTTCTTTTTTAAAACAGGTTTATGTACGGCATCTGTCAGCTCAGCGCGGTTCCCTGCAGGCGCGAACCATCCGACAAAAGCGAACTGGTTACCCAGCTGCTCTTCGGCGATCATTTTGAGATCGTGGAGAAAAACGGCAACTGGATACGCATCGTTACCGGCTGGGACCATTACGATTGCTGGATTGACCGCAAGCAGTACCAGACCATTTCCAAAGTTACCTTCGACAACCTGCAGCAGAATCCGGCCCCGGTGGCCAACGAATTAGTGCAGGTAATCACCGATCAGAAAAGCGGGCACTCCTTCCCCATTTCGCTCGGCAGTTCGCTCCCGTTTTTTCATGGCGGGCATTGCCATATTGAAGACCGCACATATATCTATCACGGCACCGCGCGGCCGTTTACCGAAACCAACGATCGTGTGGCCATCATCGAAACGGCCTACCTGTTTATGAATTCGCCTTACCTCTGGGGCGGCCGCACACCATTCGGGATTGATTGTTCCGGCTTTGCACAGCTCGTGTTTAAGGCAAACGGATTCCGTTTAAAACGCGATGCATACCAGCAGGTGGAACTCGGCAACAGTTACAGTTTTGTGGAAGAAGCCCAGCCCGGCGACCTCGCGTTTTTCGACAACGAAGAAGGCCGCATCACCCACGTAGGCATCGTGGCCGGCCCCAACCGCATGATTCACGCCAGCGGCCGCGTGCGTGTGGATCATTTTGATCACTACGGTATTTTTACACCGGAGCGCGGCGGGTACACGCATAATCTGCGGGTGATTAAGAATATTTTTGGGTAGGGGTAAATAAATTTATTTTTCGAAATTAATTGCAGAACTGTGCTAACAGCTTTAACCGCGGAGTTACGCAGCGTCAGGCGCAAAGTAACGCAGCGTTTGTAATTATTATGGAACAGATTCTTTTCCTGAAATACGAATAACGCTGCGGAACTTTGCGTGAACTTAGCGGCGCGCTGAATGTGGGCGGGACTCTGCGGTTAGCGAAGAGTAAGCACAGTTCCAAAATCAGTTGAGATAATACAATCCGATTTCTCTTTATTAATCCGAACAAGGCCAATTTCCCCATACCCTTTTCTAGGTATTTTCACCCAAAACCCCATTCCCGCCCCATTACACGGTATCGCCAAAACCCCTGTAGACACAAGCCTCCAGCCCATCTATTAATAATCATTCTAAAAATACCCCGTATAAGGTATTGCTGCGGCAGGAGCCAGTACATTCCTTTGCACCTGAAATAAAATACCATTCAAACTGCTTTTATGAAACATACCTATATTCTCCCGGTGCTTTGTCTTTTTGTTTTCACTTCGCGCAGCATGGCGCAGATCGTTCCTGATACGGGCAAGGTGCAGCAACTCGGCGAAATTGAAATAAACGGGCACAAACCCATTGGTGGTACCGAACGCCAGCCCGATGTAAAAGACAATGTGATTTTTGCTGGTAAAAAAACAGAAGTGGTGGTGCTCGCCAACACCCACGCCGACCTCAGTTCCGGCAACATGCGCCAGGTGCTGGCCAAGGTGCCGGGCGTAAGTGTGTGGGAAAACGATGGCTCCGGCATCCAGGTAAACATTGCCGCGCGCGGACTCAGTCCCAACCGTTCGTGGGAGTTTAACATGCGCCAGAACGGATACGATATCAGTTCCGATCCGTTCGGGTACCCGGAAGCGTATTACAATCCGCCCATGGAAGCGCTGGAACGCATTGAAGTGGTGCGCGGCGCGGCTTCGCTGCAATACGGTCCGCAGTTCGGCGGCGTGGTGAACTACCAGTTTAAAAAAGCAAATCCCGATAAAGCGGCTGCGGCTGAAGTACAGCAAACGTTTGGTTCATACGGGCTGGTGAATACCTACACCGCGCTGGGCGGAATCATCAACAAGTTTTCGTACTACGGTTTTATGCATCACCGCACCGCGGAGGGCTGGCGCGCAAACAGCCGGTACAATACGTTTACCGGTTACGTTTCTGCGGGCTACCAGTTTACTTCGAACATAAAACTGGAGCTTGAATACACCGGCATGAATTACGTGAGCCAGCAGCCGGGCGGATTAACTGACACGCAGTTTGAAACCGATCACCGCCAGTCGCTGCGCGACCGCAACTGGTTCAGCACGCCTTGGAATGTGGCGGCCATGACATTTAAGTACGCCCTTAATCCGAAACTGAACCTGCAGGTCAAAACATTCACCACCATCGCGCAGCGCAACAGCGTAGGTTTTACCAAAGCCATAAACATTGCCGATACAATCAGCGCAGTTACGCTGGAATATGCCGCCCGCCAGGTTGACCGCGACAATTACGACAACTACGGTGCAGAAGCGCGGCTGGCAGCAACCTATACGCTGTTCGGCAAAGAACATACGCTTGCGGGTGGCCTGCGTGGATACACCGGCGGCACAAAACGCAACCAGCTCGGTGTGGGAACAACAGGCACATCGTTCGATCTTACGCTTATCAATCCGCAGTTTGGCCGTTCGCTGGAATTTTCAACTACCAACATGGCCGTGTTTGCAGAAAATATTTTTTACATCGGCGAACGCCTGAAAGTGATTCCCGGTGCGCGTTTTGAATACCTCGCCAATTCCATCAGCGGATACATCAACACCACTGCAACCGGAACTGTTACGCCGGAAACACGCACACGCCAGGTGCTGCTGCTGGGCATCGGCACAGAACTGCGGGCCACCAGATCAACCACGGTTTATGCCAACTTTGCGCAGGCCTACCGCCCGGTAACGTTTTCGGAACTCACGCCTTCTGCAACAACCGATGTGATTGATCCGAACATGAAAGACGCCAGCGGCTTTAACGCTGACCTCGGTTACCGCGGCACGTGGAAAAACATTTTGAACTTTGATATCAGCCTGTATTACCTGCATTACGATAATCGTATTGGAACAATTACGCAGGACGGGCTGCCGTTCCGCACCAACATAGGCACATCGGTGAGCAAAGGCGTGGAATCGTTTATTGAATTTGATCCGGTCCGCATTTTTGTTGAAAATCCCAAAGCCGGCAGTGTGCGCCTGTTTGCATCCAACGCGTTTGTGAATGCCACGTACGTGAAGTGGAACAACCCGGCCATCGCCAACGATCCGACAAAATCCATCGAAAACAAAAAAGTGGAAAACGCACCGGCCACCATTCACCGCATGGGCGCAACGTACAGCGTGAAAACATTTTCAGCCACGTGGCAGTTGAGTGATGTTGGGGAAGTATTTACTGATGCCGCCAACACCGAACTGCCCAACGCTGCAGGAACCATCGGCAAGCTGGAAGGTTACCGCGTGATGGATGTTTCTGTTGCCTGCGGATTTTTAAAACGGTACAATGTAAAAGCCGGCGTGAATAACCTCACCGATGAAAAATACGCCACCCGCCGCTCCGGAGGCTATCCCGGTCCCGGCATCCTGCCCGGCAACGGCCGCACGCTGTATGTAAGTTTCGGAGCTGCGTTCTAAAAGTGCATTCCAATTAACCACAAAGTACACGACGGATTTCTTTGTGTGCTTTGTGCAAACCTTTGTGTGTGCGAATTGCAGTGGGCTGGCTTTGTGGTTAATGATTGTAAGTACAGTTCCTCAAACTTAAATCCGTAATTTTGCCGCATGGACGGTGAAAAACCCAAACGGCGTGTGCGTTACAAAGGCACACATCCGAAAGCATTTAAAGAAAAATACAAGGAACTGAACCCGGAGCAGTACGCTGCTGATGTGGAGAAAGTAAAACAGCAGGGCCGCACACCGGCCGGAATGCACCGTTCCATCTGCGTAAACGAAATCATGGACTTTTTGCAACTGCAGCCCGGTCAGACCGGCCTCGATGCCACACTCGGTTACGGCGGACACAGTGCCGAAATGCTGCGCCGCATTATTCCCGGCGGAAAACTGTACGCCATTGATGTGGATCCGATTGAACTGCCCCGCACCCGCGAACGCCTTGCGGCCATGGGTTTTGGTGAGGATGTGCTTTCCATTCAGAAAATGAATTTCTCCGGCATTGATCGCATCGCAGCCGAATCCGGTCCGCTTGATTTTGTGATTGCCGATCTCGGGGTTTCGTCCATGCAGATTGACAATCCCGACCGCGGTTTTTCATTCAAGGTGGAAGGTCCGCTCGATCTGCGTCTCAATCCGAAAAGCGGGCAGCCCGCATCGGCGCTTTTAAAAACTGTTTCACGCGATGAGCTGGAAGAACTGCTCGTAGAACATTCTGACGAACCGTATTTCGAACCGATTGCGCAGGCCATCAGCACACGCATCAAAAAAGGAGTTGCGATTGAAACTACTACGCAGCTGAAACAGATCATCAGCGATGCGTTGCAGTTTCTGCCGGAATCCATGCGCAATGAAGACATTAAAAAAGCCTGCCAGCGCACCTTCCAGGCGTTACGCATCGCGGTGAATGATGAATTCGGGGTACTGGAAACTTTTCTTGAAAAACTGCCCGATGTACTTGCATCCGGCGGACGCGTGGCCATTCTCACCTTTCATTCGGGTGAAGACCGGCGCGTAAAAAAATCATTCCAGGCACTGAACCGCACAGGCATTTACAGCGCTGTTGCTCCTGAACCGATCCGTCCCACGGCAGAAGAATCGCACGCCAACCCGCGTGCACGCTCAGCCAAACTGCGTTGGGCAATTAAAGCCTGATTTTTTTATATTCGTGTATCCATTACCAGGGAAACATGAAGAAACTTTTTTCCGCCGCGATTGTTTTTGCACTCAGTTTCATTTTTCCGTTCACCGGTTTTGCCAACACATTTTATGCGGCTCCAAATGGAAGCAGTTCTGCAAACGGCAGCATAAACACGCCGTGGGACCTGCAGACCGCGCTGAATCAGCCCCTGACCCTGCAGCCCGGCGACACCCTCTTTTTACGTGGCGGTACCTACGCCGGATTTTTCACCAGCAACCTGAACGGAACAAACGGTCAATATATTTACGTACTGCAATATCCCGGCGAGTTTGCGCAGGTTGCAGATAACAGGCAATTCGCTTCCGGTGCAACCTTGCAGGTAAACGGTTCGTGGACGATTTACAAAAATTTTGAAATCACAAACACGAATACCAACCGCACCTCTTCCGGTCCGAATTCGTTTCGCCCCATGGGTTTGCAGGTGCAGGCGCCGCATACCAAATTCATCAATCTTATTATTCACGACACTGGTCACGGGTTTGGTTTCTGGAAAGAAGCGGTGGATGCCGAAATTTACGGCTGCCTCATTTACAACTGCGGCACAGCAAACAGTCCGGGCAATTACCAGACGCACGGGCATGGCATCTATTCGCAGAACGATACCGGGATAAAAAACATCCGCGACAATATCATCTTCAACCAGTTTGGTTTCGGCATTCACCTCTACCCCAACCCGGGTCATGTTAATGGTTACGTGCTTGACGGTAATACGCTATACAATAACGGCATACTCACCGGGAGCAGCGTGCGGTACAACAACCTGCTTGCCAATACCTATTCGGGTTATACCGTTGACAACATTACCGTGAGCAACAATAATACGTTCGACAGCCAGGCCAGTCATAATTACACTTCGGTTTACGAAGCGGATGTGTTCCTGGGCGCAACCAATGTTACCTGCACCGGCTTAAATGTAACTGACAATTATTTTGCGGGTCGCGGGCGCGCGGGCATTGCAGCACTGAACTGGGACACGGTTGTATTTACCGGCAACACGACCGCTTACAATGCGAACGGCACCATCGGCGCTGCCTTGCCATTAACCAGTACAGTTGCAGCATACACCTGGAACAACAACACGTATTATGGTGGCAGCAACGCGTTGCATTTTTCGTATCAGTACAACGCATCAACCAATTTTACGACGTGGCAAACACAAACCGGTTTTGATAACAGCAGCACGTTCCAGGCGGGATTTCCGTCCGGGTTACATTATGTTGTACAGCCAAACCTGTACGAACAGGGCCGCGCCAACCTGGTTATTTACAACTGGGATTCACTGAGCAGTGTTACGGTTGATCTTGCAGCATCCGGGCTGGTGAATGGGCAGGCATTTACCATTGCAGATGCGCAAAACTTTTTCGGTACGCCGGTGTATACGGGAACATTCAGCAACCAGAACACACTCGTGAATCTGAATCTTTCAGGATTAACAACTGCTGCTGCTTACGGCATGACTGCGCTTCCGCACACCGCGCCGTTGTTTGCTGCATTGGTTATACTGCCGGAAGCTTTGCCCAATGCTACGCAGGAACAGGCCATTGCAAAAAACACGTGCCGCGTTTATCCCAACCCCGCAAACGAAAAAACAGCGGTATTTATATCGCTTCCTGAAGCAAGAACCGTTCAGCTTTCAATTCAAAATCTTGCCGGTGAAATCATCCGGCAGCAAAACGGATTTTCATTGCCTGCCGGAAAACATGAATTGGTGCTGCGAACAGATCATTTAGCAAAAGGTGTATATTTGCTGCGGATAACAGCCGGTGATGAAACGTTTTTACAACGGCTGATTATTCAATAACCCGAATACAATTACATAATGCCCCTGCTTACCGAACGCTGGAACGACCAGCAAAATCAAATCCCGCACAGCGGACAACACATTTTAGCACAGCACACGACGGAAACGATTGTGGTTTACCAGGCGTACATGCCGGCCATTGCCGATTATGCCGTGAAAAATCAAAAATTCGGCGGACCCAATTTCAGTTTCAGCCGCATGTCGTGGATTAAACCCAACTTTTTGTGGATGATGTACCGCTGCGGCTGGTGCGAAAAACAGAACCAGGAACGCGTGCTGGCGATAACGATTACGCGTCAGCTTTTTGATGAAATTCTTTTCGAGGCCGCGCATTCGTCATTCAACTCGGCGGTATATACTTCACATGACGAATGGAAAAAAGCACTTGCTGTAAAACCGGTGCGCCTGCAATGGGATCCGGATCATGACCCGCACGGCAAACCGCTCACCCGCCGCGCCATTCAGCTCGGACTGAAAGATGACGTGCTTTATAAATTTGGTACAACGGCATTGCAGATAGAAGATGTTACACCATTCGTGCGCCAGCAAAAGCAGCACGTAGATGCCCGGCAGCTTGATTTACTCGAAGTGCCGCAGGAACGCATTTATTTACCTGCTGATGCTTCCCTCGTGAAACAGATTGGGTTGGATATGTAAAGTTTTTTTTAACAGTTAGAATAACTGTTATGCATTTAATCTAACCACTATGGCCACAATGGTATGCACAATGGACACAATGAAATAATTACTCTTCGTGCCCTTTGTGCAATCCTTTGTGGGTGCGTTTGAATGAGGGGCGGCCTTTGTGGTTAAATCGAGATAGCACAGTTCCACAAACTTTCGACAATAACCTATAACTTTCCACTTTGCTGAATCAACCGTTTGTTGTTAACTCTTGTTAAGCCCCAAACCCATTTCCGGAAACTGACAATCCGTTGCAGCCCAATATTAGTGGTTCTTCCAAACCATTTTAACACCTTTTTGCTGTCAAACCGGCAGTGAACAATGTGAACAGAAAGCGGTTGTTTTTTGCAACCCGGCGCGTTGTGCCGGAGTAGAACACGCCAAACCGGTATGTACCCACACACACCCAGTACGCCGGAAGCCGCCCGATGCAGAGTCTGTTTTGACTGTTCCGGGCACAGCGAACAACCTGTTGCGCTGCATGGTTTCCAAAACTTCCTGAAAACGGAAAAGTCCTTGTCAGCTCCCGGCCGGTCCGGTGCAACTTCCCTATTTTCATTGGGGAAGTCGAACAATCTTTCCTTAATATTGTAATTATATCAACCACCATACCATGAACGACGATCTGTCAGGTAAGATTAATGCAATGAAACAGAAACTGTTTCAGCTGCAGCAGCACCAGGCGAGTTACTTCGGTGACATCCAGCGCCTGCTTGCTGAAATCGAAGCACTGGAAAAACAGATTGCGGCACAGAAAAACCTGCCGCCCAATCCACCTGTAAATCCGTATCAGCCACCGGTTCCGCCCCTGTCGGCCAAAAAACCAACACCGGAGCAGTATACACCGCCCGTGGTTCCGCCGCAACAGCAGCAGAATCCGCAGACGCCGCCTGTAGTTCCGCCACAGCAAAAACAAACGCCGCAGGTGCCGCCCGTAGTTCCGCCGCAGCAACAACAGCAACCAAAGCAGCAGCCGAATTATCCGCCGCAATATCAGCAGCCCAATCAGCAGCAACAGCAGCAGCCAAACTATCCGCCGCAATACCAGCAGCCGAATCCGCAGCAGCAGTGGCAGCAGCAACAACAGCAGCAGCAACAGCAGTGGCAGAAACAATACAATCCGCCTCCGCCCAAGCCGCCGCAGTTTGCCCCGCAGCCGCCCAAACCAAACAGCCCGAACGACAAAAACAGTTTCGAAAAATTTGTCGGCGGTAAACTGCTTACGTTTATCGGTATCGGTATCCTGCTCATCGGCGTGTTCATCGGTGTAAAATATTCCATTGAACACAACCTTATTAATGAGCTCACGCGCATTGTGCTTTCGTACACGCTCGGCATTGGTCTGCTCGGTTTTGCGATTTACCTGAAAAAGAATTACAAAACCTTCAGCGCCATCCTGCTCAGCGGGGCCATGGCCATCTTCTATTTTGTGACGTACGTGGCGTGGAGTTTTTACGACCTTATACCACAGGGCGCTGCCTTCGGCATGATGGTGATCTTTACCATATTTACGGTGTTCTCCGCCATACGGTATAACATCCAGGCCATTGCCCACATTGGCATGGTGGGCGCTTACGGCGTACCGTTTCTGCTCAGCAACGACTCGGGACGCATTGCGCTTTTCTTCAGTTACATTTCACTCATCAACATCGGCATCCTGGTAATTTCCTTCCGGAAAAACTGGCGTGTGCTGTATTATGTAACGTATTCACTCACGTGGATTATTTTCGCCACGTGGTTCTGGCGCCGTTACGATCCGAATCAGCACCTTGGCATTGCCATCGGGTTCTCGTCGGTTTTCTTCGCCATTTTTTATGCGGTATCACTTACGTATAAACTCTACCGCAAAGAAAAATTTGATGCCGGCGATGTAACACTCATCCTGCTCAACTCGGCGTTTTATTACGGACTCGGCTATTTCGCGCTGCACACGCATCCCGACGGCGACCAGTACACCGGCCTATTTACGGTAATGAATGCGGCACTGCACAGTATCGCTGCGTTTGCCATCTGGAAAACAAAAACCGGCGACAAAAACCTGTTCTGGTTTACGACCGGCCTTGTGCTGCTGTTCCTCACCATCGCTTTCCCGGTGCAGATGGACGGCAACTGGGTAACCATGGCCTGGGCCGCAGAAGCCGCCATCCTGTTCACCATCGGCCGCACGCGCCGCATCCTCATGTATGAAATTTTTTCGTACCCGATGATTGCGGTGGCGTTCTTCAGCATGATGCACGACTGGGCGATGCGCCACTACCACATGAATGTGATGAGTGAAGCAGGAATTACGCCGATCTTCATGAACAAATGGTTCCTCACCTCATTTATGGTTATTGCATCGTACGCGGTAATTGCGCTGGTGAACCGCAGCAAACGTTTTACCCTGCCCGAAGGCATTACAGCAGGCAACCAGTCCACCATACACGTCGTTTCGTGGCTGCTGTTTTTCGTGCTTTCCTATTTCACGTTCGGGTTCGAGATTAACCTGTACTGGAAACAGCTTTACCAGGCTTCGGCCATGCAGGTTACGGACAATACGTACGGTGTAGGTTACCAGTACACCCAATACAACGAAGACCTGCTGCTGTTCAAACGCGTGTGGCTGATTAACTTCTCGCTGCTGTACTTCTCCGTGATCTCGCTGCTCAACTGGCGCGTGATGAAAGATGCGCTTATCGGCAACATCAGTTTTGTGCTGAATGTGCTCGGTATTTTCATCTTCATCTTCTATGGACTGTACGAAATCAGCGAGCTGCGCGAAAGTTACCTTATTCCTTCGTCAGATAATCCGTACCCGCACGACAGCGGCCACCTCATGCTGCGCTACTTTTCCATTCCAATTGTGCTGTTTGCCATCATCGTTGAATTTTTGCAGGCCAACAGTACGTATATGGCCAAATGGCTGCGTGTGGCGTTCGACTTTGTGATGCACTACTGCGTGATTCACATCCTGAGCAGTGAACTGCTGCACTGGATGGATGTAACCGGCAACGACAACAAAAGTTACAAACTCGGACTGAGCCTGTTGTGGGGAACGTACGCCCTGTACATGGTGGTAATGGGCATCTGGCGCCGCAAAAAATACCTGCGCATCAGTGCATTCCTGCTGCTCGGTATTATCGTGGGCAAATTGTTCTTCTACGACCTGGTGAACCTGCCCACGCTCTCAAAAACCATCGTGTTTGTTGTAATCGGTATCGTTATCCTCGTGATTTCGTTCCTCTACAACAAATACAAAAATGCGATGTTCCCCGATGATGAACCTGAAAAGAACGACTGATATGCGCACCCCGCTGAAAAATAAACTTGTGATGCTGGCCGCAGTAACCGGAATGGTTACTGCGGCTTCCGCACAATCCGGTCCCGGTTATGCACCGCAGGAAAATGCGCCTGCACAATCCGGATACGGTTATTTACGCCCGCTTGATAATGTAACTGCCGGCTGGCACACGTTGCTGCTCAACAGCGATTTTATGCCGCAGATGAACGACGACCTGAACGACATCCGCATCATCCGCATCAGCGGCAAAGACACCACCGAGGTGCCGTACATTTTGCAGAATGAAATTCCGGATACGGTATTTTCAAAAGGCAAACTCGTGCTCATTCACAATGCACGGATGCGTTTCCCGGAAAGGCTGACGATTACCGAAAACAAAAAACGGAAACAGACAGAAATTGAAGTGCTGCTGCCCGACCATTCGTGGATTGATGCGGTGCAGCTGTATGTACACGATACACTGGCGTATCACCGCCACCTCACGGTGCTGGCGCCTTCGGTGTATTACCGGAACACGCAGAACCGCAGGCAAACCGAGACCGTGCGCATGGACCGCATTGCCGAAGACGACCTGGAAGCCGGCAAAACAGCGCGTTATACCTTTTCACCGCGTTTCAGTAACAAGCTGCGCCTCGAAATCAGCAACGACGACAACGCCCCGCTTACGATTGATTCGGTGCGCGTAACCGGAACCAAACAGCGCCTCATGGCCCGTTTTCCGGCTGACGGCAATTACTTAGTGGTTTACGGCAAACCCAACGCCGACGCCCCGCGCTACGACATCGTCAATTTTGATGTGCCCGCCAACGCGCCGCTGCTCACTCCCGGCGCAGAACGCGTAATTGTAAAACCGGTTGAAACTGCAGCCCCCGGCAAAGACGAGCCGCTGTTTATCAACAAAGCGTGGCTGTACACCTTGATGGGTGTGCTTATTCTGCTCATCGGTGGTTTTTCGGTGATGATGATGCGGCGGAAGGAGGAGGAATAAAACGCTGTAACAACTTGGTTTTATGAAATAAAAAGACACACGTCAGTTCGAGCGGCAGTCGAGAACAGTGATGTAAGATCTTATTAAACCTGTTCTCGACTGCCGCTCGAACTGACGGTAATAATAAAACCTTACAACACCCGCCCACCCTTCACCACAATATCTGAACCCGCTGCGAGGAAAACCGACTTCGGTTGTTCTGCATTCAGAAAACGGAAGTGTTCGCCGTAGGTTGCGGCAAAATCAACGTTAATGGTGTAATCAATTGTTTTATAGACTTCCCAGCGCGGGTGCTCCACGCCGTAGGCGGCTGTTTTGGTTTGGCTGAGGCGCGTGTAACCCCAGTAATGTTCGGTGATAAACTCTTCTTCGCTGCCAATGGCTATCGGCAACTTTTGTGTCCCGGTGCTGATGCTTATACTTTGCCAGGTGTTTTGTTTTTTCCACTGGTAGTTAACCGAAAGCCGATCGCCGGAGGTTTTCCATTCGTGCTGCATGCGCACCGTTTCGTAATGTTCGTTGTAAAGCGTGTTCGCAACAAAAGTAATGGCCGGTTTCGGAACGAGTTCTTTGATGAATACCACGCCCCGCTTCCATTCGCCGTTATCATTATGCCGCACGTAAAATCGCAGGTTCACTTCTTCGAAGTTGATGTGAAACGGAATTTTAATTCCCTTGATGCGCGTGTTCACAAACATAAAACCAACCACGCTTACGTAACAGGTACCGTTCCATAAATCAAGTTCGGTTTGTGCGGGCAGAAATGGCAACAGTAGTTTGGGATCAACGGCATAGTTTGCCATCAGCAGTTTTCGCCATTCGGCACGAAGGAAAGTGGATGCCACAGGTGTTCCGGTTGGTTGTTCCGGCAAACTTAATACAAATCGTTCGTATCAAACAGATCCGATACATCGCGGTACTTCAGTTTTTCTTTCTCCCCGAATTTGGCCGGTATCTGCGTGTTGCCCGGTCCGTCGTTGTTATCGCCGGGATCGAACTGTCCGTTCATGTCAATTACTTCATACAGGCGACGGTCGCCGGCAATGCGTTTCGCTTTTCCGAAACGTGCGCTGATACCAAAATGCAGGAACAGCGCAGGGTCAACTTTGGCCACATAAAATGTGCCGAGCCGCGCAAACGGTTTGCTGTTGTTCTGAAAATCAGGTGATGAAAAACTGTACCGGCCGTTGAGCGACTTCCCGCCGGCAACAAAGAAACTGAAACTGTTGCCGCAGTTCACATCCACGCGCAGGCCATTGGTAAGTTCCCAGCGCCCGAACTCCAGCACTTTTACGTTCTGGTTAATGTAAATGGAATCGCTGTTGCTGAAGCGGTACAAACCGCCAAAAGGTTTAGAGAATGCCGATACCGTAAACGTTTTGTTGATCACCCAGGCAGCTGTTACCTGGCGCGGGAATAAAACAGATATATACATTTTGTCCAGGCGCCCCCAGCGAATTCCCACTACCGGCAGGTGCAGGCGGTCGCCGAACAGAAATGTACGTGTAACACCCACACGTACACAAAATTCAGGGCTGCGGCTCCAGCTGGCAACAAGAATAGAAGCATACCGGCCTTCGCGTGTTTGCCGCGTGTTATAACGGTCGCCCACCGAATAAGGTGATGCATCAAAAAACCATATCCAGTTTTTGCCGGTATTATAAATGCCGCGCAAGCCCATCCCGAATTTATAGAGGCGGTGATCATCAAGCCCGGTAAACTGCGGAACGGCGGTATTGCTGTTCACCGTAAAGAGCAGGTGAAAATTCGCAAACGAAACGCTGTCTTTCCGGAACCAGGCTTTGGTCATCAGCGGTGCATAAAAACCAACGTTGTAATGCTGAAACGAATACTCGCCCAGCCGCTGATCTAAAATCATCACATTGCCCTGGGCCGGGCGAAAGCCGGTGCCGTAGCGCGAAAAAAACGCTTCGCTGCGGATGTAATGTTTGGGTGCTTTTTCCGGTTTGGGCAGCAGCAACACATCGTGCGCTTTGCCGAGGGAATCGCCGCTGTATGCAAAACCCGCCGCGGAAAGCAGCAGGAATACCAGCAGCAATACATTCGTTTTGCGGTGCAGCACAGGCGGCATGATATGTTTTAATTCCGGTTCCATGGTTTGCATGCTCAGTCCTGTCCTTTGCCCGATGGTTTAGGCTTGTCGTCTTTGCTCATGCGCTTCAGCAGTTCTTTTTTAAAATCATCTTCAGCGATCAAAAGTAAGGCGACTTTTCGTTTCGGTAAAACTTTGCGGAGCCGGTTTAAAAATTCTTTCTGCAGATCGGCATCTTTCTGCTGGTAGGTGGTTTCTGCCTGCAGGTAGGCTTCGTAATCGGCATCGGTAAGCACATTCGGATCGCCGTTTTTCACTTTGCGTTTGGCACGCAGCAGTTCTTCGCGCAGCGCATCGCGTTTGTCCTGGTAATCGTTATAAACCGGCCAGAACTTTTCAGCTTCTTCCGAAGTCAGGTCAAGCCGCTTGGTAATAAACGCCACCTTCATCGCATCAATGCGGTCGGAAGGTTTCTGTTTGGGCTGTGCAAAGCCTTCTGCCGAAAGGAGCAGTACAAACAGGAGCGTTATGTATTTCAGCGTTTTCATTTTTTCGATCCGATTTCATCCAGCAGTTCACCGAGGTCAGCCTCGTTTGCCATCAGGTAATCAATTGCCGCCTGCTGTAGTTCTGCATCAAATTCGGCAGGCATTTCGGTATTTACTGCGTACTGCGGTTCGTTGTTTGTTTTCACCGAATCTTTTTTCACATCGTTCTGCACTACCGGGTTTTGCTGCAGATCAGGCTGCTGCGGTTTGGTGGTATCAACCGGTGTGTTATTCGGCGTAATGGTAGTGTTGTTCGCAATATTTTTCGGGTTTACTTCCGGTGTAGTGTTTGTATCAATAACCTGCTGCTGTTGCTTGGTGTTGCTGGTATCGTTTTTGGCGATGTTGTTTCCCGGCGTAATCACACCATTGGTTGCGGCATTGTACCACACATACCCGGCGCCGAGCACCAGCAGCAGCGCAGCGGCCGCCGAATAGGTGCGCACGTTTTTCGAGAAGTGCACTGAGAATGAAATCACTTTCCCGGCTTTGGGTGCAGGCGCATCCTTTTTTTCTTCTGCAGCAATGCGTTCCTGCACACGCGATGCAAACGTGCTGAAATAATCAGCAGGCACATCCGTTTCATCGCCCTGTTTCATCTGCTCCAGCGCAGCAAACGATTGCATTTTACCGGCCAGCTGATCGAAATAACCATCCGGAACGGCAAACAGGTTTTCTTTTTCCTGTTTCAGGTTATCAAGAGCAAGTTTGGTGAGCAATTCATCATTCAGCTGGTTAAAATAAGCAGCCGGTAACTCGTATGGTTTCTTGTCGCCTGCAATGGCATTGAGGCGGTTGAGTGCTTCAAGCTTCGCAGTGAGTTCTTCGAAGTAATTTTCACCCGGATCGGTGAGGCCAGCGTTTTTATCGCGGGCGGCTTTGTCAATTACGATCAGTATTTCAACGATCTGCTGCAGTTCGGTGAAGTAATTTTCTTCTGCATACATACCGGCAAACTTGTCGCGGGCGGCCTGCGTAACTGTGAGCAGGGCCTGCAGGTGGGCGGGCAGCTCTTCAAAATAATTTTCGGGAACGACAAAACCATCCCGGCGGCCGATCGCTAACAGCGTGGGCGCGTATTTTTCGAGGTTCTCGAAATCGTCAGGTAGTATGTCGTTGTATTCGTTCATTTGATGGTTTGATGCTTTTCGGCGGCATTGGTTTAATCAGGCCTGCATATTTGCTTCGTTCGAGTTGCGGATGTATTCTTCAATCTTCTTCACCGCATGGTGGTACGAGGCTTTCAGCGCGCCCACCGACGTATCGAGTACGGCCGACATGTCTTCGTATTTCATTTCTTCGAAATACTTCATATTAAATACGAGGCGCTGTTTTTCCGGGAGCGTCTGGATGGCCAGCTGTAGTTTTTTCTGGATCTCATCGCCGCGGAAATAATTATCGTCGGTCAGTTTGCTTTCGATGTTGTATTCCACATCGCCGTAACGCACAAACAGTTCGGCTTTGCGTTGTTTGATAAACGTAAGTGTTTCGTTGGTGGCTACGCGGTACAGCCAGGTATACAGCTGTGAATCTTCTTTAAACGATTCGAGGCCCTTCCACATTTTGATGAATACATTCTGCAACACGTCGTCGGTGTCGTCATGATCCACCAGCATCCGGCGGATGTGCCAGTACAGTTTGCGCTGGTAACGCTGGATAATTTGGCCGAATGCGGCATTGCGGGTCTTTTCATCCCGGAAGCGTTCAAGCAGTTCTTTGTCGGTCGGTTCGTTCATCGAAAGCGGCTGTTGCTTTTTTTACGGCTCCAAGATACCAACTTCCGGCACAGGAGCAGGCGCGTTAACCGGTCAGACGCCGCCAAACTGTAAAGGTTTAATGGGGAACGAAAAAATTATTTTTTGGAGATTCTGGAGGCTGTAAAATGCGGGATGAGCCTATATAATAGGGATCTGGCCGATTTTTGATTTTTGATTGGAGGTAAACGCTGACTTCGACTACCGCTCAGCCTGACGCGTAATACCTGTTTCAATCAAAAATCAAAAATCGAAAATCCTTCTCATTTCCGGCTGATTGCTTTCTGCGCTGCGGCCACAATGTCTTTGGTATCTAAGCCGTATTTCACCAGCAATTCGTCCGGTGTTCCGCTTTCCCCGAAGGAATCGTTTACGGCCACCATTTCGAGCGGGGCCGGATTTTCGCGGGCCAGCAGCTGGGCGATGCTGTCGCCGAGGCCGCCGTTGCGCTGGTGTTCTTCTGCAGTAACCACGCAGCGTGTTTTCTTCACCGAGGCCAGCACTGCTTCATTATCCAGCGGTTTGATGGTATGGATGTTAATCACTTCCGCGCTGATGCCCATGCCTGCCAGTATTTCCTGCGCCAGGATGGCTTTCCACACGAGGTGGCCGGTAGCGAAAATAGAAACGTCTTTGCCTTCGTACAACATCACCGCTTTACCGATTTCAAATTTTTGATCGGCGGGCGTAAAGTTCGGAACCGAGGGACGGCCGAAACGCAGGTACACCGGGCCGTGATGGTCGGCAATGGCCATGGTGGCGGCTTTGGTCTGGTTGTAATCGCAGGGATTAATTACCGTCATGCCCGGCAGCATTTTCATCAGGCCGATGTCTTCCAGTATCTGGTGCGTGGCACCGTCTTCACCCAGCGTAAGGCCCGCATGCGAAGCGCATATTTTCACGTTTTTATCGGAGTAAGCCACCGACTGGCGGATCTGGTCATACACACGCCCGGTAGAAAAGTTGGCGAATGTGCCGGTAAACGGAATTTTGCCGCCCACGGTTAAACCGGCTGCAATGCCGATCATGTTGGCTTCGGCAATGCCGCACTGGATAAAACGTTCCGGAAATTCTTTCAGAAACGCATCCATTTTCAGCGAACCGGTAAGGTCGGCACACAGGGCCACCACATTGCTGTTGGTGCGTCCCAGTTCAAGCAGGCCGGCACCGAATCCGGAGCGGGTATCTTTTTTGTCGGTTGTAGCGTATTTGTTCGACATAGAATCGTATTTACTTCTTTTGGTTTATCCCGGCATCAGTACAGTTTGAGCTGCACACTGGCCCCGGAGTCTATTTTAAATTTGCGTTCAACAGTGTAAATGGTTTCTTTGGCCATGCTCGAACGGAAATACACGCGGTAGTTTCCGGGCTGCAGCACAATGTTTTCCTGCAGTGCTTTTTCGTTCAGGTTGCACACCCACACCAGTTTGTTTTTGTCTTCCATTAAAATCTGTCCCGGCCCGTCAGTAGGTTTGTAAATACTAACCATACCCGCCTGCGGAATCATGATGTTGGTGGTTTTGTTCTGGCTGATGTCTACGCCGTTCAGGTAGGTGCGCGGCAGGGTGAGAATTTCAAGGTCGTATTTGCCCGTAATGTATTTCGTGGTGCCCGTAAAACCCTGCACGTTCAGCGTTTTCATATCGCCGCTTTTGCGCACAATGGCCTGCAGGTTCGGGTAGTTGCTTACACCGCTGGTTTGCAGCTGCAGGAAGCCCTGCGGCGCATCCAGTGCAATTACGTTGTGTTTACCCGGTGTAATGGTGATGTTGTGTTTTTCAACCGGCGGAATGGTATGTACCACGAGGTGATACGTGCTTAACGGATCAAGAATAACCGTATCCGGCACTGCGCGGTTGTTAATGGTGTGCATGTAATTGTAGCGGATGGCACCCGATGTTTCATCGTAAAATGTCATCTCCACATCCGTTTCCGTGGGCCGTCCCGACTGGTCGAGCAGGTTCACCTGGGCAGTGGTGTTGTTCAGTGCCTGCGAAATAACGATGTTGAGTACGCTCGTAAAATTGGCTTCCTGCGAAACATCGTAATATTTACCGATGCAGCCCAGCGATTCGAAATTGGCGCCGAGTCCGACACCGATCACAAACGGTTTAAGCACAATGCCTTTGGACTGGAGTGCCAGCGAAACCGCGCAGGGATCGCCGCCGCATTCTTCAATGCCGTCGGTTATAAGGATGATGATGTTGCGGCTGCGTGCGTCGGGAAAATCGGCCCCGCACTTTTCGAGGGTATGTGCGATGGGCGTGGTACCACGGGGTACAATCTCTTTCAGTTTGTTCTTGATGGCGGGAATGGCCAGCGAGGCGCGGGTAATCGGCACTTCGAGTTTGGTGTCTTCGCAGTTGCGTTGCGGGTGCAGGTAATACTGGTGGCCGTAAACGCGGAAACCCACTTCAAGGTTGGGAATGCCTTTGAGGCTGTCGAGGAAATTGCCGAGCATGTTTTTGGCAATGTCCATTTTAATACCGCTCTGCCACTGCCCGAACATACTGAACGAGGCATCGAACACAAACAGGATGCGCGTGGGCGGTATGTTCTGAAAACTGCGGTTAAAGGGTTGCGCGTTCGCCCGTGCCAGGAAAAATCCTGTAAATACCAACGTCAGCAATAAACTCCTGCGCACTGTAGCGTGTTTCTTCATTTTAATAGTCGCCTAATGTTTCCTCCAACTGACCCAAAGCCTGTGCCAATTGTTCGTCGTTGGGCGCAACACCATGCCATTTGTGGCTTCCCATCATAAAATCAACCCCGTTGCCCATTTCGGTTTTCATCAGTATAACGACTGGTTTACCTTTCCCGGTATGTTGGGTACGTGCTTTTTCGAGTGTTTCGAGCACATCTTTCACATTATTGCCGTTTGCCAGGTGAATCACATCCCAGCCGAAAGCGCTGAATTTGGCACCGAGATCGCCAAGGGAAAGCACTTTTTCGGTGGAACCGTCAATCTGCTGCCCGTTTACATCAATGGTGGCGATGTAATTGTCCACTTTGTGGGCGGCGGCGCTCATGGCGGCTTCCCATATCTGGCCTTCCTGCAGTTCACCGTCGCCGTGGAGACTGAAAACCAGGCGGTTATCGCCGTTCATTTTTTTGGCGAGGGCGGTACCGATGGCAACAGACATGCCCTGCCCGAGCGAACCCGAAGCCATGCGCACACCCGGCAGGTGTTCGTGTGTGGTGGGATGCCCCTGGAGGCGGGAATTGAGGCGACGGAAGGTGGCCAGTTCTTTAACATCAAAGTAACCGGCACGGGCCAGCACACTGTAAAAAACCGGTGATATATGGCCGTTCGAGAGGTAAAATACGTCTTCACCGATGCCGTCCATCGAAAACGGCTTCGGGTTGTGGTGCATAATACCGTTATAAAGCGTTACGAAGTATTCCGTACAACCCAATGAGCCGCCCGGGTGCCCCGAATTAACGGCATGCACCATACGTACAATGTCACGGCGCACCTGCGTGCACAGTTTTTCAAGTTCATTCACAGTGATCATAATGCGCTTTTGAGGAAAAAATAACGATTTGGGTTCAAAAGTACACCTTTTAACAGGGGCTGCCTGCAATGTTGAAAACATTCCAATCTTGTTGAAAACTCCAATCCTGACGGGCATTTCAGCCTTTTCAAAGGCCGTGAAACTAAATATCTTTGTCCGCTGGTTTGGGAAGCTCCGCCTTTGAACGGACACCCGGCCCGACCTTTATTTTAGCAAGCTTTTATCGTATGTCATTAAAATGTGGAATTGTGGGGTTGCCCAACGTGGGAAAATCGACCCTTTTTAACTGCCTTTCCAATGCAAAGGCACAGGCGGCGAATTTTCCGTTCTGCACCATTGAACCGAACCTGGGGGTGATTACCGTTCCCGACGAGCGCCTGAATCAGCTGGCCAAACTTGTCAACCCGGAACGCATCCTGCCCACCACGGTAGAAATTGTGGACATTGCCGGCCTCGTAAAAGGCGCCAGCAAGGGCGAAGGACTCGGCAACAAGTTCCTGGGCAACATCCGGGAATGTAACGCCATTATTCACGTACTCCGCTGTTTCGAAGATCCGAACGTGGTACACGTGGACGGATCGGTAAACCCGGTGCGCGACAAGGAAGTAATTGACATGGAACTGCAACTGAAAGACCTCGAAAGTGTGGACGCCCGCATCAGCAAGGTGGAACGCATGGCAAAAACCGGCGACAAGGATTCGAAAAAAACGTACGACATCCTGGTGCAGATCAAATCAGCACTCGAAAAAGGCCTTTCAGCCCGCACGGTGGAACTGCCGGCGGAAGATGAAAAATACATTGAAGACCTGCACCTGCTTACTGTGAAACCGGTACTGTATGTGTGCAACGTGGACGAAGCTTCTACCCAAACCGGGAACAAACATACCGAAGCGGTAAAAGAAGCCGTGAAAAGCGAAAACGCCGAGGTCCTGCTGATTACCGCCGCCATGGAAGCCGAGATTGCCGCGCTGGAGTCGTATGACGACCGCAAAGCCTTCCTCGAAGAAATCGGGCTGAGCGAACCGGGGGTGAATACACTCATTCATGCCGCCTACCGTTTGCTGAACCTGCAGACGTATTTCACGGCCGGTGTAAAAGAAGTCCGCGCCTGGACCATTACCAAAGGCATGACAGCACCGCAGGCCGCCGGGGTTATTCACACCGATTTTGAAAAAGGCTTTATCAAGGCCGAAGTGATTCATTTTGACGATTACATCCAGTTCGGTTCCGAGTCGGCCTGCCGCGATAACGGCAAACTCGGCATCGAGGGAAAAGAATATATCGTGCTTGACGGAGATGTGATGCATTTCCGTTTTAATGTGTAAGCCATGATGATTAAAAAGGTAAATAAATATAACCTGGGGGAGGAGCCGGATGACAAGGGGTACTGGCTTTCTGTTTCTCCTTCGGAACGTTTGGATGCTTTGGAGAAAATCCGTCAACACTATATACGGATATTCTATAGCGGAATCACTCCATCAATTCAGCGTGTTTTCAGGGTTACTGACCTGTCAGAAAAGTAAAAAATGAACTATAAGCTAACTGAAAACCATTTTAAAAGAACATTAAAACAGGCTGTAATATATTTTAGAACCCAGGGAACAACGACGATTTAGAACACATTTGAGACTATGGCAACAAAATCAAATTACTCGGAAGACAATATCAAATCGCTCGAACCGCACGAGCACATCCGGCTGCGTCCGGGTATGTACATCGGTAAACTGGGCGACGGATCGGCGGCAGATGATGGTATCTACATCCTGCTGAAAGAAGTAATTGACAACGCAGTGGATGAATTTGTGATGGGCAACGGGCGCGGCATTGACGTGAACGTAAAAGAAGGCGTTGTAACCATACGCGATTACGGCCGCGGCATTCCGTTAGGCAAAGTAATTGACTGCGTTTCGAAAATAAATACCGGTGCAAAATACGATTCGGATGCGTTCCAGTTTTCGGTGGGCATGAACGGTGTGGGAACCAAAGCGGTGAACGCACTCAGTTCCTGGTTCCGCGTACAATCCATCCGCGAAGGCAAAACCAAAATCGCCGAATTTAAACGCGGCGTACTCGTGAAAGACGAGAAACTGCGCGCCAGCGATGAACAGGACGGCACCATTGTAAGTTTTATGCCGGACGATACCATATTCGTGAACTACCATTTCATTAACGAATATGTGGAACGCATGCTGTGGAATTACGCCTACCTGAACAACGGGCTGACGATGAATTACAACGGCAACAAGTTCCGTTCAGAAAACGGGCTGCTCGACCTGCTGAAGAAAAACATCAGCGGTCCGATCATCTATCCCGTGATGCACCTCAAAGGCAAAGGCATTGAACTGGCCATGACGCACAGCGACAGCCAGTACGGCGAAGAATATTACACCTTTGTAAACGGACAGCACACCACACAGGGCGGCACCCACCAGGCCGCATTCCGCGAAGCGATTGTGAAAGTGATCCGCGATTTTTACAAAAAAGATTACGAAGCCACCGACATCCGCACTTCCATTATCGCCGCCATGAGCGTGAAAGTAATGGAACCGGTGTTTGAATCGCAGACCAAAACAAAACTCGGTTCGCAGGATGTAACGCCGAAAGGCCCTTCGATGAAATCGTTTGTGCTCGATTTCCTGAAAACGGAACTGGATAACTTCCTGCACAAAAACCCGGAAACGTCTGACGCGCTGCACCGCAAAATTCTGCAGAGCGAACGCGAACGCAAAGAACTTTCGGGCATCCAGAAATTAGCCCGCGAACGCGCCAAAAAAGCGAACCTGCACAACCGCAAACTGCGCGACTGCCGTGTTCACCTGACCGATACGAAACACGACCGCAAATTAGAAAGCACGCTGTTCATCACCGAAGGTGACTCGGCCAGCGGCTCCATTACCAAGGCGCGCGATGTAAACACACAGGCGGTGTTCAGCCTCAAGGGCAAACCGCTGAATGCATACGGTCTGACTAAAAAAGTAGTTTACGAAAACGAAGAGTTCAACCTCATCCAGGCCGCGCTTGATATTGAGGAAGGACTGGAAAACCTGCGTTACAACAACATCGTGGTATCAACCGATGCCGATGTGGACGGCATGCACATCCGCCTGCTGCTGCTTACGTTTTTCCTGCAGTTTTTCCCGGAACTGATCCGTGCGGGACACGTGTACATTCTGCAGACGCCGCTCTTCCGCGTGCGCAACAAAAAAGAAACAATTTACTGTTACTCCGAAGAAGAACGCCGCCAGGCCATGACCAAACTGGGCGGCAAGCCGGAGATTACACGCTTTAAAGGACTGGGTGAAATTTCACCGGATGAGTTTAAAAACTTCATCGGGAAAGACATCCGCCTCGAACCGGTGATTATCGGGCTGGGTGCGAACATCCCCGAAATTCTTTCCTATTACATGGGAAAAAATACGGAGCAGCGCCAGAAACACATCATCGAAAACCTGCGCGTGGAAAAAGACATTGTAAATGAAAAAGTAACAGCAACGACCGAAGTAAAGGAACCGGCCGAAGCATGAAACGGCGGCGGATCGTAATACTGCTGTTGTTTGTGTTGCCCGCCGCACTGTCGCCGCTGATGTACAGCCGCTACTGTAAATCAACAGCTGCTGAAGCTGAAAAAAATATACGTTCATCTGCTTACTGGAATGAAAAAGTGAAATCATTCGGCACCATAACCGACACCGTGAAGGTGATTATGATCGGAAACAGTTTAACCGACTGGTTCGATCCGTCGGTGCTGGAAGAACCAAAGCTGCTGAACATGGGCATCAGCGGCGACATGACCGGCCCCCTGCTCCACCGCCTGCACCAGGCCACGAAGCTGAAGCCGGAAAAAATGTTCATTGAAATCGGTATCAACGATGTGATTGAACGCGTGGACAACGAGGTGATCACGGCGAACTGGGAAAAGATTATCGCGCAGGTGAAAAAAGAAAGTCCCGGAACGCAGGTGTTTTTCCTCAGCCTCATGCCGGTTGATCTGCCCGGCACCGTTTTGCGCTGGGACAACGCGGTAAACAAAACAGTTGTTGAACTGAATGACGAACTGAAAAAAATATGCACGCGCTCCGGCGTTACCTATGTGGACATGCACAGCGGGTTAGTGTCGGAAGGGCGGCTGAAAAAAGAATATTCGAAAGATGGTGTCCATTTTACACCGGCAGGTTACGCGGTGTGGGAGCAGATACTGAAACCACTTGTGAAGGATTAATTGCATTATGGAGAACAACGACGATTTATTTGACGAAACACCTGCCGAGCAGCAGCACGAAGAAGTGAACACCATACAGCTGAAAGGCATGTATGAAAACTGGTTTCTCGATTACGCTTCGTACGTAATCCTGGAGCGTGCCGTTCCGTATATTGAAGACGGCCTTAAACCGGTGCAGCGCCGCATCCTGCATTCGATGTGGGAACTGGAAGACGGACGTTACAACAAAGTAGCGAACGTAATCGGCCACACCATGAAATATCACCCGCACGGTGATGCGTCTATCGGCGATGCCATGGTACAGATCGGGCAAAAAGACCTGCTGATTGATTGCCAGGGCAACTGGGGCAACCTGTATACCGGCGACAGCGCAGCGGCTCCGCGTTATATTGAAGCGCGTCTTTCGAAGTTTGCACTCGACGTTGTTTTTAATCCGAAAACCACCGCATGGCAGAGTAGCTACGACGGACGAAATAAAGAACCGATTGCATTGCCGATGAAGTTCCCGCTGCTGCTGGCACAGGGCGTGGAAGGCATTGCGGTGGGCCTGGCCTGCAAAATGCTGCCGCACAACTTCAACGAACTGATTGACGCATCCATTGCAGTGCTGCGCGGCAAAAAAACCGACATCCTCCCCGACTTTTACACAGCGGGTATGGCCGATTTCAGCCAGTACAACGACGGCCTGCGCGGCGGAAAAATCCGTGTACGGGCACGCATCAAACAGCAGGATAAAAAAACACTCATAATTACCGAAATTCCGTTCGGAACAACTACCGGAAGCCTTATCGAAACCATTATCACGGCGAACGAAAAAGGCAAAATCAAGGTGCGGAAAATTGAGGACAACACCGCCGAATTTGTTGAAATCGTAATACACCTGCACCCGGAGGCTTCGCCGGATAAAACCATTGATGCGCTGTATGCGTTTACCGACTGCGAAGTAAGCATTTCACCCAACGCGTGTATCATCGAAAACGAGAAGCCGCGTTTTGTAGGGGTTAACGAGATCCTGCGTATCTGTACCAAACGCACGCTCGAACTGCTGAAGCTCGAACTCGATATTGAAATGCACGAACTGCGCGAGCAACTGCACTTTGCTTCGCTGGAAAAAATATTCATCGAGAAACGCATCTACCGCGACATTGAAGAATGCCGTACCTGGGAAGCCGTGCTCGAAGCCATTGACAACGGCCTGAAACCGTACAAGAAAAAATTTGTGCGCGAGGTAACGCAGGAAGACATCGTTCGCCTGACCGAAATCCGTATCAAACGCATTTCGCGTTTCGATGCATTCAAGGCCGATGAGCAGATCCGCAACCTGAATGAAAATATTACCCGTGTGCAGGATCACCTCGACAACCTGGTGGATTACGCGGTGAATTATTTCAAAGAACTGAAAAAGAAATACGGTCCGGGCCGCGAACGCAAAACGGAAATCCGTCCGTTCGATGTGATTGATTCGCGCCAGGTGGCAGCAGCCAACGTAAAGCTGTATGCCAACAAAAAAGAAGGTTTCATCGGTTTCGGGCTCAAAAAAGACGAGTTTGTATTCGACTGCTCCGACCTCGACGAACTGATCGTGTTCCGTGCTGACGGTGGCATGATGGTGACCAAGGTGTCGGAAAAAACCTATGTGGGCAAAGACATCACACATATCCTGCTGTTTAAACGCAACGACGAACGCACCGTATATAATATGGTGTACCGCGACGGACTGCGCGGCAACGTGATGATGAAACGTTTTACCGTTACCGGCGTTACCCGCGACAAGGAATACATGCTTACACGCGGCACCAAAGATTCGAAAGTGCTGTACCTCTCGATTAACCCGAACGGGGAATCGGAAATACTGAACGTAAAACTGCACCCGAACAGCGGCGCACGCAAACTGGATTTTGAGGTTGACCTGACGCAGCTCGCCATCAAAGGCCGCGACAGCATGGGCAACATCCTTACCCGTTACCAGGTGCAGAAAGTAACGCTGAAAGAAAAAGGCAAATCAACGCTCGGCAAACGTAAAGTGTGGTTTGACGAAGCAGTGCAACGCATCACGTTTGATGTGCGCGGCACGTACCTCGGCGATTTTGGTCCGGATGATAAAATACTTGTTGTTACCGCCAGCGGCCACTACCGCCTTGTAACGGTTGACCTGCTCGCCCACTTTGAGCCGGATCTTGTGCTGATTGAAAAGTACGAGCCTACGCACCCGGTAACAGCAGTTTACTTTGATGCAGAAAGCAAAACGCATTTCGTAAAACGGTTTATGCTGGAGCCGACCGAAAAAAAGAACCTGTTTATTTCGGAAGCAGAAGGTTCGTACCTCGAAGCCGTAAGCACCGCCATGCATCCGCAGGCCGAAGTGAAATACGGCAAAGAAAAAGGCAAAGACATTCCGACCGAGCGCATTGACATGGAGAACTTCATTGAGCTGCGCAACCTGAAAGCGAAAGGAAACCGCCTCTCACCCAACAAAGTGAAGGAGGTACGGCTCATCGATCCGTTTGCCGAACTGCCCGAAGAGGAAATTGCAGAAGAAGAATCAGGCCTGTCCCCGATGGAAACCCTCCGTCGCGAGCAGCAAAAAAAAAATCCGCCCAGGTATCCAGGGACGGAAGAACAGTTGAAGATTGATCTTTAACTGATTTTTGATTTACGATTTTTGATTTACGATTTTTGATTTTTGATTGAATTGGTATTACGCGTCAGGCTGATCGGCAGTCGAAGACCGCGTTTAATACGTTCAATCAAAAATCAACGATTTGGCTTCACTTGGGTATTACGACAACCTCCACCCGCCTGTTCCGCATCCGTCCCGGCTCTGTGGTGTTTGCTGCAACCGGGTATTGCTCGCCATAACCAAACAGGTTAAGTGTAATCGTTTTGTCTTTGATCTTTGGTTTCAGGTAATCCTGTACGGCTTTTGCGCGTTTTTTCGAGAGCGCGATGTTGTGTTCGTCGGTGCCGAGGCTGTCGGTAAAACCGGAAATGATCACTTCCTTCACCGCGAAACCGTTAATTGCTTCGGCCAATGAATCCATCTGCGGGCGGGCCTGGGCGCGCAGCAGGGCTTTGTCGGTATCAAATAAAACGGCGGCATTCAGGTTAAACTGTTTACCGGAACCGATCGCCGCCACCGCATCAATATCAGCGCCGGGCCACGAACCTTTGCAATCCGTTTTCAGGTCGGTGAGTTTTACGTAATTAAACACTTCGCCAGGCTTTACGGCTTTGTCAATATCCACGGACGCATTGCCGCCCTCAATCTCGCCCACCACGATCCAGGTTTTCCCATCGCGTGAAATGCTGAGCTGTGTTTTTTCCACGTATTTGCCGAGTTCAAAAACATACAGATCAATACCCGGCACATTGATGAGGGCGTTGTCTGTGAAACGGAGAATCACACTTCCGCCGCAGCCGAGTGTGAGAAAACCTCCATCCATGCCATCAAAATCAGGAAGTCCGCGGCACAGCGATGAATCGGAAGCAGAAGCAATAGCGGCAGGTTTGCCGGGAATGTAACGTACCACTTCATCGGCAAAAGCCACATCGCCCAGCGGCACATACACTTCTTTGCCGTGTCCGTCCGGGTATTTTTTACCGGTATCCTGCGCGGCAAGTGCGCAGGAACTTAACAGCAGTACATTCAAAATCAACTGGCGCATACGTTATTTTTTTTCACTGATAACAGCCACACATCGAAAACCAAGCCACTTTTGGGCGGCTTCGTATGATATGGACTGACTGATCCGCGATTCATGCGGCGTGTGTTCATAACTTCCGCCTTTTGCAACACCCTGTGCGGCGGTCATTTCGGCCACGTTGCCCGTAAGGTTGTAAAACCCGTATTTGTTGGGTTTGCCTGCATTCACCGGGATGGGCTCGTCCGTATTTTTGTTGAAATACGTGGAAACATTGGGACGTTTAAGCTGATACTTCGTAATCCCGAAACGGTCGGCTTCTTCTTCATAACCAAACGGGTAAACCGTGGTGTCGAGTCCTGCGGCGGCAGCAAACATCCATTCTTCGGGTGATGGTAAACGATACGTCACTTTTTTACCGGCGAAATTTTTCCATTGTTTATCTCCTCCTGCTATTACTTCTGCCACACGTTCGCTCCGCCATTTGCAATAATCCATCACCTGCCGGTAAGTGACACCCACCACCGGATAATCCGCATACGCCGGATGCCGGTAATACGCCAGGCGGTAGGGTTCACCGTATGCCAGCGGGTTAAGCCACACCAGCGTATCGGGCAACGCCTTGTCAATAATTTCGGGATAATCGCGGTTGTATTTCAGCGTAAGCCAGTACACATATTCACGCCAGTCGCGGTTGGTGATTTCAGTTCTGTCCATGTACACACTGTCGCGAAGCAGTATCGTTCCCGGCGGACCGGCAACCGTTTTACGCGGCACATCACGCATGGGCACACAGGCCATGAAACTCAGAAACAACAAAAATAAAATGGTCGTTATACGCATAGCCCTGTTGCTGACTACGAATATAACGACCGGGGATGTAAAATCGTTTAGGACATCTCTAAAAAACCGCAAACTTGAGGCTTTCAGAAATGCCCTTTACCGTATGCCGGATTAATTGCCCTTCGGGCCATGACCGGGCGGAGGCCCCTGCTGGTTTTGTTCTTCCATCTTTTTGAAGAACGCATCCTGTTCTTTGCGGAACTGCTCCTTTGTTATTTTCTTTCCTTTCGGTGGCGCAATGGCTTTAACATCACATTTCGCATCCACTTTTGTTGCGGTGTAAAACATATCGCCGATGTGCAGTTCGAGCACGGTTCCGGGCAGGTTACCGGCATATTCGGGTGATGCCTGTGTGTGCATGTCTTCTGCATACCACGCGGTAACATCGAGCGTATCGGTGATGACTTTCTGTTCCATTTTGCCGCCGGCATCATCCATAATGATGCTTTTCTGCGTTTTATGTGTAGTGGCTTTCTTGCAGTTGTGCCCCAGTATCACTTTCGATTCGCCGGTGAGTTTCCAGTTTGCTTTTTCCAGTGTGTCTTCTACTACATACTCTTTCACACCGAGTTCACGTTTATCGAGCCGTTTGTTGGCACCGAGGTCGCAGTAACCCAGGTCGTTTGCACCGGGCGCAATCATTTTTATCACCATCCCGTCTCCGTTATCAATGGTCATGTCGCCGCTGTTCTGCACCAGCGGACGGAAAAGTGTTTTGTCTGCATTAAACAGCAATTCAAATTCGCTTTTCTGTTCTTTCGGAAAATTGGCGGCCTGTGCCTGCATTTCGGGAGGCAGCTGGATTTCAAATTTCACGGTTTTGGTATAGGTGATTGTTCCCTGCTGGGCATTTGCTGCAAATGCGGCCAGGAGAATTCCTGCAATGCTAAAATATCGTTTCATAGGTTGGTGATTTTATGGAACAAAATTAATTTCGGTATGAACAGCACGAGGTTAATGCGTGGCCCATTGAGGTTAATTTTGGTTAATGCACCGTTTATCCGCTGGCGGCCGTCTATCTTTGCGGCATGAAATCGTCCAGGCTGCACTTCGTTCGCGGTGCCATGTTTATCACCATCCTGCTCATCTGCGGTTTCCAGGTGTACTGGATCATGCAGAATTACAGCCGTGAAAAACAGCTGCTGCGCAAAGAAGTTTCAGTAATCCTGCGCGAAACAGGATTCAACCTGCAGTTTGGTGAGCTCAGTAAAGTGCCGGGCGTACGGATTGGTTTTGATTTGGATAATGAAGAAGACGAAATCGCTTCCAAGCCGCACATTATGGACAAGAAAGTACTCCAATTTGAAAGCGACAGTATAGGCATGACCAAAAACACGCAGGTAATTATAGCCATTAATCGCCGTGATTCCGGTAATAAAGAAGTTTCGCTCACACAGGATATCAAAGGGGTTGAACCAGGGCAGGAATCAGACCTGTCAGGAACCTTTACATTGATGCGCCCGGTCAATAGAAACAAACTGGATTCGGCCTTCCGCACCGCACTGCGGAAGGGAAACTTTCCTGAAAACTATGTATTGCGAAAAGTGCCTCAAGACAGCCTCAACAGCAAAGAGGCTGAAGGTTTTTCCACCAACCCCATTCCCGCCGGGCTAGAACATTTTCTATTTTACAAAGCCACATTTACCGGTTATGCCCCGTTCATCTGGAAACGCATCTGGTCGCAGCTGCTCATCTCGCTTTTCATCGTCTGCTTTTCGGTGTTTTCGTTTGTGCTCATTTACCGCACCCTCATCCGCCAGAAAAAACTGAATGAACAGAAAGACCAGTTCATCAGCAACATGACGCATGAACTGAAAACACCCATAGCAACCGTAAGCGTTGCGCTGGAAGCGATGCAAAATTTCAATGTACTTGATGATCCGAAACGCACCCGCGAGTACCTTGACATTTCGCAGAAAGAACTGCAACGCTTGGGCCTGCTTGTTGACAAGGTGCTGAAACTTTCCATGTTCGAAAACAACATGCTCGAAATTCATCCCGAGTCGCTTGATTTTGATGCACTGACCGGCGATGTATGTGCCGCCATGAAACTGCAGTTTGAAAAAAGCAATGTGGCGTTTTCCCTCGAACGCACCGGGAACGACTTTCACATCACCGGTGACCGTCTGCACCTCAGCGGTGTACTCTTTAACCTGCTTGATAACGCGCTGAAATACGGCGGCGAAAAACCGGAGATACGTGTAGCACTTTTTGCAGATAACAGGGAAGTACGCGCCGTTATTACCGACAACGGCAACGGCATTGCGCCGGAATACCGCGAAAAAGTATTTGAAAAATTCTTCCGCATCCAGCAGGGCAACCGCCACGATGTGAAAGGTTACGGGCTCGGGCTGGCGTATGCGGCAGGCATTGCAAAAAAACACGGCGGACGCATTACCGTTGAAAGCACACCGGGCAAAGGCAGCAGTTTCACTTTAATTCTTCCGAAATAAAATGGCTGAGTTGCGTATTCTTTATGCCGAAGACGAACCATTTCTCTCGAAAATTGTGCGGGAAAGCCTCGAAGCACGCGGTTTTACCGTGTATGCCGAAACTGACGGCAAAAAAGCACTCGCCCTTTTTTATGATGTAAAACCCGATGTGTGTGTGCTGGATGTGATGCTGCCCGGTAAAGACGGGTTCAGTGTTGCGCGCAGTATACGTGAAGCCGGATATAATACACCGGTTATTTTTCTCACGGCCAAAACACAAACCACCGACGTGGTAGAAGGTTTTGAAAACGGCGGCAATGATTACATCCGCAAACCGTTCAGTATGGAAGAACTGATCGTCCGTATCCGAAACGCCGCGCGCCTGCCCTCCGAACCGGCCGCCAAAGCCGCAGAAGAAATAAATATCGGTTCGTTCCGTTTTAATTTCAAACGCCAGGTACTGCTGCATGAAAGCGGTGAACGCAAACTCTCGTACCGCGAATGTGAACTGCTCCAGCTGCTGTATGAAAACCGCAACACCATTGCCGACCGCCGCGTGATCCTGAAAAAAATATGGAGCGACGACAGCTATTTTAATTCCCGGAACCTCGATGTGTATGTTACCAAACTGCGCAGTTATTTTAAAGCCGATGCGGATGTGGAAATTATGACGGTTAAAGGCGTCGGTTACCGTTTTCTGTTCCCGGAATAACGGACGGGTGAAACTTTCCGGTGCAACTATCGTAAAAAACACACTAACCTTATTTTAATAATACCATGTAATTCATCAACCCGCCCGATAAGCATTCCCTGTTCAGTTGCAGTCTGCAATCTCCCCTGAATCACCTTTGTTTATCTTTGCTGCCAATGTATAGCACTATATTTGCTGTACGTGTTTATGATTTATGTGAAATAACAACAGTGTATGACTAACCAGGAAAAAGAAGCCAAAATACGCCGCGCATTTGCGGAAAAAGAATGGCACGAAATTAAAGCCGGGGACTCCTGGCTCATTTTTAAAATCATGTCCGAATTTGTTGAAGGATTTGAAAAAATGGCCCGCATCGGTCCGTGTGTATCCGTTTTCGGTTCTGCACGCACAAAGCCCGGCACAAAATATTATGAACTCGCCAAAGAAATCAGCGAAAAACTTACCCGCGAAGGCTACGGCATTATTACCGGCGGTGGTCCGGGCATTATGGAAGCCGGCAACCAGGGTGCCAAAGCCGGGGGCGGCAAATCGGTGGGACTGAACATCCGGCTGCCGTTTGAACAGTTCACCAACATTTATGTTGATCCGGATAAATCCATCAACTTCGATTATTTCTTTGTACGTAAAACCATCTTCCTCAAATACTCGCAGGGATTTATCGCGATGCCGGGCGGATTCGGAACGCTGGATGAGCTGTTCGAAGCACTTACGCTGGTACAGACCTCCAAAATAGCAACGTTCCCGGTCATCCTGGTGGGCAGCGAATTCTGGGGCGGCCTGCTGGAATGGATCAAAGCCACGCTGCTCGAAAAAGAGAAAAACATCAGTCCGCAGGACCTCGATCTTTTCCACATCGTAGACACAGCCGATGATGCAGTGCGCATTATTGATGATTTTTATTCGCGCTACCTGCTCAAGCCCAACTTCTGATCTGAAAAGTACAACTGCCGGAAGCCGTCATGCATTATGCATGGCGGCTTTTTGCTTTTAACAGCGTAATGTTAACAACTACCCCTCCGGCAAAACGGTTATCAACATTTTCGGGCACATGCCCAAACCCTTACCTGGCAGGCCTTTCAGCGGTTCAACGCAAGGGCTATTAACATTTTACTGTTTGTAATTGAAAAATGATTCACCGGCTATCCCTGCTGCTTTAAAATAGTTTTGCTTGGAAGGCTGTACAAGCGTTCCGCTGCAAACCGCCTGTAACAAGGTATGCAGCTTAACAGCTTCGCACAGCCTGCAGTTTTGCAGTAAAAAAACAGAAGGTGATTCTTTGCAGCAGTGCAGGGAAACACGTGCCGGAAGCCTAAGCAGCTGAACGACACCATGAAAAAACAGGTTGCTACATTTTGCCTGGTAAACGCAGTCCTCACGGGTTTTGCGCAAACCGACAGTACGCGTGTAATTCCGCCGAAAGAACTTCCGTCGGTGCACGTGGGCATTGGTGCAATGTATTTCCGTGGCGATTATGGACAGGATAATGGCATACAGGTAGCAACGCGTCCCGCACTCGTGTTTGGTGTGGAACAGCGGCTGGGTGCGTTTTTAAGCGCAGGCGTTGACGGGCTTTACGGCAAATTAGCCACCAACGAGCGGTCGTTAATAAGCAACCGCAATTTTGAATCGAAGGCGTTGCAGTTTGGTGTAAAAGGAATTTTTCATTTCGATAACGATGTGCTGCTGAAACGCGATGCGCCGCTCGCGCCGTTTATCACAGCCGGTGTGGGGTTTCTGCTTTTCGATCCGTATGGCGATTTGAAAGATGCACACGACAGCACGTATTATTACTGGGCCGATGGCAGCATCCGCGATTTGCCGGAAACACCGGCCAACCAGCTTACCGCGCAACAGCTGCAGCGCGATTACACGTACGAAACGCAGCTGAAAGATTCTTCCGCAGCTTACGCACGCAACAGCATTGTGGTTCCGCTCGGCCTCGGATTTCGTTTCGCTTCGGGACGCAATTTCGGCGGTTCGGTTTCGGCAACCTATACGCTTTGTTTTACCGATTACATTGATAACGTAAAGACCGGCGGCAACGACAGCTATATGCTGCTTTCTGCTTCACTGTTTTACCGTTTCGGACGCGAAAAAACCGTGGACCGCAGCCGTTACAATGATGTGGATTTCAAATCGATTTACAAAGACGATTACGATCAGGATGGAGTTCCTGATAACCGCGACGATTGCCAGGGAACCCCGAAAGGCGTTACCGTAAACAGCAGTGGTTGCCCGGTTGACAGCGACCGCGATGGCGTTCCGGATTACCGCGACAAAGAACCCGATTCGAAACGCGGATACGTAGTGGACGAAAACGGCGTGGCGCTGAATTACAAACTGATTGCGGAAAATGCCTATTCCGATTCCATCAGCGCCCTGAAAGATTCGATGTTCCGCGCCGATCCGTCGCTGGCCACACTCAACCGCATTGAGCAACTTTCGAAACAGCAGAACAGCAACCCGGCCAACGGCGGCACAACAACATCAATATTACCGCCTGACATTCAGCCGGCGGATAAGGACAACAACAATTTTATTACGGCAGCAGAAATTACAAAAGCGATAGATGAATTTTTTGACGGCGAAGGCAACTGGACCGTTGAAAAAATAAACAAACTGATCGATTTCTTTTTTGATCAATAATAAAACGAGTAGCTATGAGCAACATTTTAATCGGAATAACAAACGTTGTACTTTTTTTCTTCTGGGGATTTTTCTCCGGTGGACCCTCTGTTACATCCAAAGCGCCCTCGGCTGCAAAACCCGGCGAATCATTTCTCGTGGAAATCACCATAAACAAAGGTGATTACAAAGACTTTGCGCGCCTGCTGCAAAAACTGCCGGAAGGTTTTACCGCAACCGAAGTGGAACGGGATGATGCCAAATTCCTGTTTGAAAACGGCGAAGTAAAATTCATCTGGTTTTCTGCACCTGCAAAAAGCGAACTGAAGGTATCATACCGCGTAACCGTTGCTCCCGATGCTTCCGGGGAAAAACAGATTACCGGAAAATTTTCGTATCTCGAAAATGGTACATCGACTGCAATAACCAGTGATCCGGTTACCATAATGATAAGCAACGAATCAGTTAATGCAACCGCCAATACAAATACGACAACAACTGTAACAACTACACCTGTAATCCCCGTTGATACCATGGGCAAACCGGCAACCGACGTGGAAATAAAACGTTCAATGCCACCGAAAGCATTAAACACATTTGATGTGGACATTACCATCAACAAGGATGATATTCGCTCGTTTGCCAAATATGAAGAAACCCTGCCTGATGGATTTACTGCAACCGCAACAAATACCGATGGTGCCAAATTTTCGAAAGAGGGACAGAAAATTAAATTTGTGTGGTATAACCTGCCTACGAAAAAAGTACTGCATATTTCGTATAAAGTGGTTGTTGATGCCGGGATAAGCGGCAACAAATCGATCAGCGGCAACTTTTCTTATCTCGAAAATGAAAAAAACAAAACAACCGATATCGCCGCTTCAGCCATCGAAATCACGTTGCCGTTTGACGCAGTTGCAACCAACACAACCACTTCAGGAAACAATTCTGCAGATACTTCAAAAAACACAGGCGACGGAAACAAAACACCGGACAATGGCAACAACAACAGTCCGGTGAATGAAAACACAACAACGGTTGCGAATACCAATACAACTTCGGGCGATGGCGGAAACAAAACGCCGGATACTGGGAACAACACTGCTGCCAATACAACATCCAACACTGCTGCCAACGTAAACAGCACACCGGCTTCGGGTGATAACACGAACGCAACTGCAACAAACAATGCTTCCGCAGCCAATGAAAACAAAACACCGGTAACCACTATTCCGTCAGCTGAAAACGGCCTCAGTTTCCGCGTTCAGATTGCAGCACTCAGCCGCAATGCATCACCATCCGAATTTACAAACCGGTTCGGACTGAGCGACCGTGTTGATGCAGAACAACACGATGGACTTAACAAATACCTCGTAGGTAACTTTACCGCTTACCAGGAAGCCCGCAACAAACGCGAAGACATCCGCGGCAAAGGTGCTTCGGATGCATTTGTAACGGCATACAACAGCGGGCGCCGCATTACAGTGCAGGAAGCACTGATGATAAGCAAACAGCCGTGGGTGCGTTAGGCACCTGTGCGCAGGAAATAAATCGGTTTGTAATTGTAGCTACTAAAATGAAGAACCGCATGAAATTTCACTCCAGTATTTTGCTGCTGCTCCTTTTCGGGGTGCGCCTGCAAGCGCAAAACGATTCCGCAGAAACCGCCGCGCCGGCGCGTTTTACATTTCAGCCTGCCATCGGGCTGGGAGCCGGCATGCTTTCGTTTTACGGCGATCTCTATCAGAAACATTTCATCAGTCCGCAGGTAAGCCGCATCGGCTATGAGTTCAGTTTCAGCCAGCCACTTAATCCTTCGCTGCGGGTGGGGTTATATGCAATGGCCGGTAAACTCGGTGCCAATGAACGCCTGGTGAGCCGCAATACCAATTTTGAATCGAAGATCCTTTCGGGCGGATTATCTGTCGAATACACTTTCGCACACCTGCTCAATGAAAAGGCCCGTGTGTTTCCGTGGATTTCAACCGGTTTCGGATGGTTTTCTTACAACAGCAAAACCGATCTTAAAGATGCGAACGGCAATACGTACTATTACTGGTCTGATGGTTCCATACGCAACCTGGATGAAACTGATCCGAATGCAATAAACGCCGTAATACTGCAACGCGATTATAATTTTGAAACGGATATCCGCGCGCTCAACCTCGATGGTTTTGGCAATTACCCGGTAAATTCCTTTGCTGTTCCGGCCGGAGCAGGCATACTGCTGAAACTGACCGGACACTGGGAAGTTAAAGCCGGCGCCGTGATGCATTTTTCATTCAGCGATTACATTGACGGCATAACCGAAAAAAGCCTCGGCACACGCCAGGGCGATGCGCGGAAAGATCATTTTATGATGACATCGGTTACGCTGCGTTACAACCTGTTTGATCCGAAAAAAGACAAAGATGCAGCCGGCAACGATTTGTATACCGGCGTAGACTATAAAGAACTTGCAAAATCGGATTATGATGAAGACGGGGTGATTGATCCGGAAGACTACTGTGGCGATACGCCCAAAGGTGTTCCGGTTGACCGGAACGGCTGCCCGCTTGATGCAGACAAAGACCAGGTTCCGGATTACCGTGATGACGAAACCGCATCGGCCCCGGACGCAATTGTAAATGAACGTGGCGTTACGCTTTCCGATTCGGCCATTCTCATGCAACACGAAATGTACTGGGATTCTACCGGGAAGTTTGCAAAAACAGTGGTGCTGCGCGCAGGCGGCACACCTTATTCCGGCCCGGTTAATGAACAGAAAATCTATTCGGTTTCGCTTGGGCAGTATAAATCAGGCTTGCCCAACGATGTGATGAGTAAATTCCTGAACATCGAAGACATCAGCAGCAAAACACTGCCGGACTCCTCAACAATTTATACCGTTGGTAAATACGAAGACCTGCGTACTGCCGAAAAACGCAAACGGTCGCTTCAGGAACAGGGCGTAACCGCGGCCACGGTGGTTTATGAAACACCCGGAGGAACATTTAAAGAAATAAATAATGTGTTCAGCAATGGCAGCGAATCCGGCGGAAACAACAGCGCGGGTAATACTGCAACCACAAACAACGCTTCCGCAGGAACAAACAACAGCACAACCAATACTGCAACGGATATTATGCCTTCGAATGACAAACTGGTGTACCGTGTGCAGCTGGGCGCATTCCGCAACCGGCAACCGAAAGGAACGTTTGCAGACATACCGGACCTGATTGAAATTAAAGGTGACGACGGGTTGTTCCGTTACCTCTCCGGTTCGTTTGCGAGCTTTGATGATGCGGCAGGGCGTAAAATTGATCTGCTGGTAAAAGGTTATAAAGGCGCATTTATTGTTGCTTACAAAAACGGGAAACGCGTTTCGCTTCCCGGATCCGGGCAGTGATAATTAGCACAACGGATTACTGGCACTAAATTTGTCCTGTTGCTCATGGTCTAAACTGCAAAAACGATGAAAAAATTACTTCCGCTCCTTTTTCTTGGCCTGTTTATGCTGGCCGGAAATGCCCCAATCCACGCCCGCAACGGCGGAAACGGTGACGGTGATACCACCACCCGGAAAGAAAAACGCGTAAAAGCACGCAAGGCAAAAGCCGGCAAAGAAGATAAAGGCGATGCCAAAATCTCCATCAGCGAACGTGGTACGCCTAACGACAAACCGAAAAAAGAAAAAACAGCCGGTGATCCGCAAAAGCCGCGCTCTGAAGAAACCGGTGAATAACCTGCCGGTTAAATCCCTGTTTACTGAAAAAACGTACCTTTGTTTAACACATTTCAGTTAAACAGCACCATGAAAAAACTGCTTGGAGTACTTATCCTCTTTTTCTCGCTTTGTGCCGTTGCCCCTGCGCAGGCACAAACGGTAGGCGATATTCTGAAGAATAAAAGCAAGGAAGCCGGCGAAAAAGCAAAAGATAAAGCCAAAGACAAAGCCGTTGATAAAGTAAAAAAGAAAGGCCGCAAAAAATCGTCTGCTGCTGCCGAAAAAACCGATTTCAGTATCGGTGAAAAAGGCGATACCAAAACGGATTTCACCATCGGTGAAAAAGGTGACACCAAAACAGATTTCACAGTCGGTGAAAAAGGGGATACCAAAGGACAGCTTGTCGCTCCTTCACCAACTCCCGCCGCACCTGCAGATACCACGAAAAACACACCGCAGGTGAAACCCGCACCGGTTGATACCTCGCAGGTCAAGCCACATTAAAATCGTTTTCATACCAATGCCCGTTCCGTTTCAACCCGGAACGGGCTTTTTTGTGTACGTAAGCGCCGGGGCGATACCATTTCTGCAACGCCTAAAAACCAAATTCTGACACGAAATCGGATTTTTGTCCAATCCACCTAAATTAAAACACAATGATTCCGGACATTTTGAACGATGTACAGGTTTTCTATTCTGCCAAAAACGATTTTTGTCCTATCCCGGCGATTAGTTCATAATATACATTTGAAAAAGTAATTCGCTGATCGGCTTCGAAGGGATCAATTGGAATTACACACCTGATTCTTCTTTACAAACAAACGTAAAACCGACCCAACATGAAAAAATTGCCCGGGATTATCGTCCTGTTCCTTTCGCTTTGCATTGTGATGCCGTCTAAAGCACAATCGGCTGCCGGTGCATTAATTAAAACAACAACCAAAGAAGCGCGTGAAAAAATAAAAGAAGTAACGCAGGCCAAAACCACGGCAAAAAAACCGGCCAGTACCGCAACCGTTAAAACAGTTAAAACGCAGCAGTGGGGAGCTGCAGCCCGGCAGGATAACGGGAATACAAAAACACAAATCATCGTACCGACACGCCCCGCCCCGGTTGACCCGGTGCTGCTTCCCCGCAGGCACGCTCCCCCGGTGGATACAATCGGAACCTGATTAATTTTTTTTACCCGAATAAAGCATACCCATAAACAGTTAAACAACTAAAAACAAATTGACCATGAAAAAAATGCTCGGAGTAATGATCGTTCTCTTTTCTATTTGCTTTGTGATGCCGGCTAAAGCACAGTCAGCTGCAGGCGCCGTAATCAAAACAACAACAAAAGAGGCGCGTGAAAAAATCAAAGAAGTGACACAGGCAAAAACAGCCGCAAAAAAGAATGCTGAAACTGCAAAAAAAGGCAGCGCTACTTCCCGCAAATGGGGTGCAACAACCGCTGCTGCTTCAACCGGTAAAGGCGGTAACAAAGGCCAGGTAATCATCCCGGTTAAACCGGTTCCGGTGGTGGATGCAAACAAAAAATATGTACCGGTTGATACCTCGCAGTTCCATCCCTGGTAGATTTTAACCACCTCAAAATAAAAATTGCCCGTACTGTTCCGTTAGCGTTCGGAACTTGTACGGGCAATTGTATTTAAAAACGAGTTATTCTTTTTCGCTGAAAACGATACCGTTAGAACGAAGTTCGTTCAGCACCGGTTCATAAATCGCTTTCATTACCGGAATCTGTACACCGGTTAACGTAATTGTTCCGTTCAGGATCAGCTTTACTGCAATTGCAGCGGGCAGACCAACTGTTTTTGCCATGGCGGTATGAATTTCATCATCGCCTTTTACCACGAGCGAGCTGGTTAACGATTTTGTTTCTCCGTTTTGTTCGTAGCGGAAAATATGCTGCATCACAATCATGTCTTTATCACCGGGCCGCAACAGCCATTTGCGTTCGAGCAGTTGCTGCAGTATTTGTGCGGGCGATGCATCGTCAAGCGGAATGCGTTCTTCATCTAAAATGCCGGTCCACGCTACCATTTCCATCGCCGGATCAGTTGCTGCAAGTCCCGCAAAAGCAGCGAGACGCTCCCGCAGTGTTCCGTTACCGGCCGGCAGAAATGCATCCACCAGTTGCGCATAAGTCAGGTTACCGGCTGCTTTTATTTTCCACGTATCGTCGGTCAAACCAAGCTGCACAAAAATATTCCAGGCCTTGCAGTAACCGGGCATGCGCAAGGTGCCGCGCACCATGGTCGGAATGTGTTCCAGGCCGTAAGGTGTGCGGTACGAAAGCGAATCGCGGTTGGCATACGCATCAAACGAACCGCAACCATCAACGGTGATGGTGGAGGCCTGTGCAAACACCCTGCTGTACGGTAAATATTTATACGTTCCGTTTTCAATGTATTGTGCCGTACCCTGCCCGGCCAGGATTACGTTGCGTGGGTTCCACGAAAACTTGTAGCCCCAGGGGTTGTCGTTGCTCTCCGGTGCTACCAATCCGCCGCAGTATGAGTAAAACGCCGTTACGTTTCCGCCGGCGGCATGAATGCCATCAATCAGCTGCATGGCCGACATGTGATCAATTCCCGGGTCAAGACCTGTTTCATTCAGCAGGATAATGCCTTTCGCACGCGCCTCTGCATCCAGCGCACGCATTTCATCCGAAACATACGAAGCAGTAACCAGGTGTTTGCCCAGCCGCACACAGTCGCGCGCCACTGCCCCGTGCATAAAAGCCGGCAGCATGGAAACCACGAGGTCGGCTCCGCTGATTTCCGTTTCGCGCTGGGTTTCGTTATTGATATCAAAAACAAATGCGGTTGCAGCCGGGTGGCCGGCCGTTTTCTGTGCAGCCAGTTCGGCCGACATATCTCCCACCCGCACCTGCCAGTTTTCGGCGGCTGCATGGGTGAGCAGGTAACTGATCAGCGACGAAGCCGAACGGCCTGCGCCTATTACTAAAATGGTTTTCATACGCTCAGATTTCGGTGCGAAGGTAGCAGTTTCTCTTGTTTCCATATTTTCACGACATTTGACGGAGGAATTACCTTAATTAGTATCCGAAAAAACAAACACAACATGAAACAAATACTTGTACTTTTTGCTGTTCTCTTCACAGCATCGCTGGCCGCGCAAAACAACACCCTCGTTGTTTTTTCTGAAAACGGCGAACGTTTTTACCTCATTCTGAACGGGCTCCGCCAGAATGAAAAACCCGAAACCAATGTAAAAGTGAACGGCCTGAACAACCAGAACTACAAAGCCAAAATTATTTTCGAACAGAAAAAGCCCGATTTCAACGGCACGGTTTACCTGATGGATGGCGGCAATACCGTTTCCAACTCGGAGTTTACCTATGCGCTGATGAATAAAAAAGGGAAATACAAACTGCGTTACAACGGCATGGCCCCCATTCCGCAGGCCCCGGTAACAGCGCCCAACCAGGTGGTGTATGTGTTTAACCCGAACGGCAACGCAGTGCAGCAAACCACAACCTCAACGGGCATCAGCGTAGGCGGTGTAACCATCGGCATGGGCCAAACCACCACCACGACCAACGGAACAACCACCACAAACGGGCAGCAGGTGGTAACGCCCAACGGCACCACCACCACTACCACCAACGGAACAACAACTACAACCACTACAACAAACGGTTCGCCTGATAACGTAAACATTGGTGTAAATGCCGGCGGCGTAGGTGTAAATGTTACACTGCCCACCAACGGCGGTGTAACCACCACGCAGAGCACCACCACAACAACCACAAACGGCGGTACTGTTAATCCGAACGGATGTTATTACCCGATGGCTCCTGCTGATTTTTCAAAAGCAAAAGAATCGGTTTCTACCAAAACGTTTGAAGACAGCAAACTCACTGTAGCCAAACAGATCCTGAACACCAACTGCCTTTCTTCGGCACAGGTGAAAGAAATCATGACACTGTTTACGTATGAAGAAACCAAACTGGACTGGGCCAAATTTGCGTACGGCAAAACCACCGACCGTGGCAACTACTTCCTGCTGAATGATGCGTTCCAGTATGAATCATCCATCACCGAGCTGAACAATTACATGTCCACCCACTAAACAGCGCTGCTGTTTAATAAACAACACTGCCGATGTACCGCAAATGGCTGGTAACCGGTGCGCTTGCTGCCCTTGTTGCTGTAATAACCGGCGCAATGGCCACGCACTATCTGAAAGAACGCCTCGGGCTTCCGCCGGAACGCATCCAGATTTTTGAAACCGGCGCACGCTACCAGATGTATCACGCATTCGGTATTATAGCTGTTGCACTGTTTGCCGGTTTTGCATCCCACAAAAAAGGACTGCATGCTGCGGCCTGGTGTTTTACCGCGGGCATACTGCTGTTTTCCGGTTCGCTTTACATCCTTGGCCCGCTTACGGGTGAAACGCTGACACACTGGCACTGGCTCGGTGCCATTACACCATTCGGCGGACTGAGTTTTATTGCGGGCTGGGCCTTGTTTGCCTGGTCGGCGTGGAAACAAAAAACAAATACTTAAGGCATTTTCTCCCGCTATGAATCCGAATTACGACTTATTCCGCAGCCGCCTGCGCCGCATTGCCGACCTCTCCTACGCTTCATCGGTACTCAACTGGGACCAGGAAACCTACATGCCACCGAAAGGTGCGGAACTCCGCAGTCAGCAGCTGGCCACGCTTTCCGGTATTACACATGAAATGATTACCGATCCGGCACTCGGCAAACTCATCCGCGAACTCGTTGCCGATACCTCGCTGGGCGAAGTGGAAAAACGCAACGTGCAGGAAACACTGCGCGGCTACGAAAAGAACCTGAAATACTCCACCGCTTTTGTGGAGAACATGAGCGTGGCGGTTTCCAATGCGTTTCAGTCGTGGGACAAAGCCCGCAAAGCAAACGATTTCAGCATCTACCGGCCCTACCTCGAAAAGCTGATGGATCTGAAAAAGAAAGAATCGGAACTGCTCGGATATGATGCGCATCCGTACGATGCACAGCTCGACCAGTACGAACCCGGCGCCCGCACCGCCGCGCTGGATGTGGTGTTCAGCGATGTGCGGCAGCAGCTGCAGGGTTTGCTGAAACAGATTGCCGATGCACCGCAAAACGACGACCGTGTGATGAACCAGCTTTTCCCGAAAGACAAACAATGGGATTTTGGTATCGCGCTGCTGAAACAGATGGGGTACGATTTTGATGCCGGGCGCCAGGATATTTCAACGCACCCGTTTACCACAAATTTCAGTTCCGAAGATGTACGTGTAACCACGCGCATTGATGAACACAACCTGGCCGAGATGATCTGGAGTTGTATTCACGAAGGCGGCCACGCACTTTATGAGCAAGGCATTCCCGCTTCGGAATACGGCCTGCCTTCGGGCGAATACCTTTCGCTCGGCATACACGAATCACAATCGCGCCTGTGGGAAAACAACGTGGGCCGCAGCCTGCCCTACTGGCAGCATAACTTTGCGCTGCTGCAACATTATTTTCCGCAGCAACTTTCCAACTGCGATGCCATTCAGTTTTACAAAGCAATGAATAAAGTTACACCTTCACTCATCCGCACAAACGCGGATGAACTGACGTATCATTTTCACGTGCTCATCCGTTACGAAATTGAAAAAGCGCTGTTCGAAGGAAAAATAAAAGTGGCCGAACTTCCGGAATACTGGAATGCGCGTTACAAAGAATACCTCGGTATTGATGTACCGTCAAACGACAAAGGCGTGCTGCAGGACATTCACTGGTCGCACGGCAGCTTCGGTTATTTCCCCACGTATTCGCTCGGCAGTTTTTATGCGGCGCAGTTTTATGATGCCGCTGCAAAAGCCATCCCGAACCTGGAACAGCAGATTGCTGCGGGCCAGCTGCTGCCCCTGCTCGAATGGCTGCGCACCAACATTCACCGCCACGGAAAAACCTATACGGCCGATGAACTGTGTACGCGCGTAACCGGCAGCACACTCGACTTCAAACATTTTATGGCGTATGCCCGCAAAAAATACACGCCCCTGTATAACCTCGCCGAAGCACCTGTTGCCGGCTGATAATTTTTGCACGGATGTTTGGCTGGTTCAATTCAAAACCCCGGTGTGCTGTTCCTGAAAAAACACGGGAACTGCTTGACGATTCATTCTGCTGGCTCATCCGCCGTTTCGGACGCGAACGCCTCCTTTATCAGCGCGTGCTTACACCCACATTCAGCGATTTCCCGGTGCTTGAATACGGTGTTCCGGAAGCCGCCGGCGACATCGCCGACATCGTTTGCCGGCAGATGGAAATTGACCGCGAAACATTCGTGATCGGATTTTTTGATGAAGGCCCCGCGAAACTGAATGCCGGTATTACCGATATTTATGTGGATAAAACCGGAGGCGCGGCGGGTTATTACACCGGCCGCAACAGTTACGGCAAACTGGAAGTACTCGTAAACAAATCCGAACTGAACGAACCCGTAAGCCTTACCGGAACCATTGCGCACGAACTCGGGCACGCCAAACTGATGGGCGAAGGCTGGTACCAGGGCGATGAGGCCGACAACGAAATAATGACTGAACTCATTACCGTGTATTTCGGACTGGGCATTTTCGGGGCGAACAGCGCTTTCACCTTCGGGAGTAATGTAATGTCATGGTCGTACCGCGTAAAAGGGTATTTCAAACAGGAGACCTGGGCCTACGCCCTCGCGCTGTATGCGTGGATTAACGAAGACGAGCAACCGGAATGGCTGAAGCACCTGAACAAAACCGTGCAGGGCGATTTTAAACGCACCATGCGCTGGTTCAAAGAAAATCCGCCGCAACTGGGCGAGTTTGCGCCGCGCGGAATAAGGGTGAAATAAGTCCGGGAATTGTTTTATTTGTTTTTGATCTTCAATTGCTTTTTATTCTTCTCAGGTGGCAAAAAGTTTTCTCCTGTTATAACGGATTTTCCTGTTTTTGACTCCAGTTCTTTTCTTGCATTTTTTGCAATAGCACCGCCTTTCTTACCTGCTCTTGCATTTTCGTATAACCCTTTTGCTTTTTCAGTGACAGCAATTTGACGGGTTGAAAGTTCTGCCAAAGCAGTAAATATGAGTTCTGCTTCACTCATGTGATCTCTTAGGTTCTGAGACTTTATTTTTTTTAATTTTTTATGTTGCTGCACTGACAGATCTGTCCATTCCTTGTGTATGATGTTTGTTAATAGGGCAAACTCATCCTGTTTGCTTATACCAGCCTCTTTCCAATAATCAGTTAGTTTATTGCGCGTTTCCTGGCCAGTCATACGTTGCTGAATCCATTTTTCACTGCGACCCATTTTTTGCCAATTTTCCCTGGCTCTGTCCATACTTAATGATGGATCGTTTATCTCCTGAACGCGTTCATATCCTACTTTTGCCAACCATTGTTTAAAAGGTTCTGCTTTAGGCGATGTAATAGACTGGATAATTCTAAAAATGTCTTCTACATTGCCTGCCAATGTTTTGCGTTTCTTCCCGTTACTTAACATTTCTACCTGGGGACAATTTGTCCCCAGGTAGGATCCGAGTTCGGTATCCCGTTTTCTGAGTTTTTTAAGATAATCAGTTGGATTAGCCGAATCAGTCAAAGCCCCGACAATATCAACTACGGAAAAATACCATGTTTCATTTTCCTCGTCATAATAACGTCTTACTTGCTTATTCTCAAATACAGCTAATGATGATTTGTTGTCCATCCTTTTATTTCTGAATTTAGTTTTAGATTCACTAACAGTGCCTTCCGAAACTTTTACAATTTCCGAAAAAAATATTAATAATATATACATTGGATTCTGCCATCTTGACACGAAACCAAGGCAGAAGCGAATACTTTTTTCTTGCAGGATGCTAAATAGCCGTCAAATCTTCACAATCGTCGCACCCGAAAGCAACGGCAGCAGCACGTTTACGCGAGGCAGGTAAAAACTGTTGACGTATTTTTTTGCACCGCCACCGGCCACGAGGTATCCATACGTATCAAATTTACCGGCAATGAGGTCGTTGATGGCTTGCTGTGCTTTGTTGCTTTGCAGGATAAATTTGTTGAACACTTTACACGCCAGGTCCACATTGTTTTTCAGAATGGCGTCAAACTGCGCGGTTGTGAGTTTATCAATGTCCTGCTGCACAAAAGGCTGCAGGCAGTTGAGGTAATTGGCGCGGGTGGTAAGCTGGTTGAGACCCCAGCCCCGGTATTTGAAAAAGTCGCAGTTTACCGCGGCATCTTTTACATTCTGCGGGGCGTTAGTGGGCCAGGCGGTCCCGTTCCAGAGCGTAACATCAGCAGGAGTACTGATTACATTCCAGGCTTTGAGCTGGTCGCCGGCTTTGCGGTTAGATGAAAGCGTATTGTAACTCAGTTTTTTGTTTGGAATGGCATTAAACATATACTCAATGCCGCCATATTCCCGCAACGGTTTAAATGTGCCGCCGGTTTCGTTGTAAATGATGCAGAAATGCCCGATAAACTCGTTCAGGGTAACCTGGGGCTTGCCGGTAAGAAGTGCGAGATCGGCCATAAGCGCATTAAACGTGGGTTCTGCCACCACATTCGGAAAAGGTGCCGGATTGGCAGGTTTTACGGTTTTATTGAACCACTGGGCAAAAGGAACCCCGTTTACGGAGAAGTTACCGCTGATCATTGCAGGCATAGTTGTATATATTTTGGTTTAAGATACGCAATAACATCGTTTTTAATGAAGCAGACCGCAGAAAATACCGTAAAATGTTGAAAACTCAGGAAGCAACTAACCTGCTGATTCTGCGTCTTTAACATGAAGATGCCGGTTGAACAGTGTTAAATGCTGTTAACGGCACAACTTTTCGGCCTTAAAGTTGTCGTATATGTGTTGAATCAAAAATTTATCGCCATGAAACGTGCAAAAAACAAAGCCAAAATAGCCACAGGGGCCCGCATCAAACTCCAGGTAGATTACCGTACCATTATTACCGTTCGTACCCAGGAAGCACTTGATATGTGGATGGAAAAATATCCCTCGGCTAAGATCATTGAATCGTAAAATGTAGTATTTCAGCATTTTACATCCCCGCGGGTGTATTTCCGGGCAACCGGAGATATACCCGTTTTTTATTTCTCCAAACCGCTTATCGGATGTTTCTTCCCACTCATCGGGAAGTTCCTCCCGCCAATAGAAAGTAAGCCCAAAATGCGGAAAAACGGTGTTTACTTTGATACAGAAAACAGCACAAACGACAAAACAACATAACCAATGAACTTCTACAACAAACAAAAAGTAAAACGCAAGCCGGCCATGGACGAAGCTGCCATGATCCGCCTGCAGATTGACCGCAAAACCGTGATTACCCTCCGCACCAAAAAATCATTAGGCATGTGGATGGAACGTTATCCGAATGCACGCATTGTGGATGCCGCTTAAAAGCGTTGTCTGAACCACCCGAATGAAAAAGCCCCCGCACAATACGATGTGCGGGGGCTTTGCTTTTATACATGCGCTGTTATTCGATCAGATCATCAATCGCATCCATTTTTTCTTCGGTAAATCCGCCCGAAGTGGAATACACAATCTTGCCGGTTTTATCGAGCAGGAAAATGTACGGTTTCTTTTTGTCGTCCATTTTCAGCTCTTTCTGGTACGTGGTCATATCGCCTTTGAAAAGCAGGATGTGCGGGTGCAGCGTGGCGTCGGTTTCAGCAACGATCTTCTTTTTGGCGGCTCCTGCGGCAGCCGCTTTGGCCCCGGTAAACATGGGCACAAAAAACAGGTTCACATCAAATGCATCATCCATCATGCCCGATTTGGCAATAAACTTGTCGTAAGCCGGTTCAAACCAGGTATGCAGTTCTTTTTCCGCATCTTCGGAATAGGCCATACACACTATGGTGAATTTGCCTTTCGTATCGGCCGGAATCGTTAGTGTTTTATCGTTCATCGTTTCGCCTTTCAGGGCCGGGAACTGCTGCCCGGTTTGTGCCGAAAGACCAAGGCCCGCGGCCAGGAAAAGGATGCTGAATGCTGCTGCTTTTTTCATAGGTGCTGATTTGTCGTCATAATAATACAAACATTATACCGTAACCGGATATTGTGCGTAACTGTTTTTTTCAGCCGTATTTTCACCATGTAAAAAAAACAGTCCCTCGCCGTCCTGCATTTCAACAGGAACAGTCCGGGACTGCACACCTTACTACACCAAATGATCTTATAAAATAGTACGTAGAAAATTTTAGTATTTATACAATGACTCCTATGCTGAGTTTGCAGTTTTTCAGTTTGCAATTTGCAGTTTCGATTTTTGTCCGGAACAGGATCATTTTCCTTGAAATACGGGCAAAACTGCAAATTGCAAACTGCCGACTGCAAACTAATTAAAGGATGCAAATTTCACACAATCTACTTCAGCCGATCACTATCCGTTCCGGGCGAATTATCCACCTTGGCCAGCAGCTGCGCTTTTTCTGCCAGACGGATAAACTCGGCGCGGTAACCGTCTTCATCTTTGCCGCGTGCATTTTTCGCCAGCAGAATGGTGTTTTCAAAGTTGGCCACACCGGTATGTTCCGAATGGCGCAGCAGCATCCCGAACTGGGCAACAGCAATAGCGAAACGGAAATTTTCTGAGCTTTCAATCCAGTTGGTATTTGCATCGGCCAGGGGCTGATCAAACATCACGCTCGTGGTATCGTGCGGCTGTTTGTAACGGCACTTGATGGTGAGCAGTTCCGGCGAAGCAGCGCCGTTTGCTTTCTGGTATTTCAGCGGATCAACGTTTGCGGTTTTTTCATCCGACCCGGCAGGAATGATTTCATACAACGCCGTAACCGTGTGTCCTGCACCCATGTCGCCTGCGTCTTTGTGGTCGTCGTTAAAATCTTCGGCATTCAGCATCCGGTTTTCGTAACCCACCAGGCGGTAGCCTTTTACTTTTGCGGGATTAAACTCCACCTGCAGTTTTACATCTTTGGCAATGGTAAACAACGTGCCGGTCATTTCATTCACGAGTACTTTTTTGGCTTCGAGCAGATCATCAATGTATGCGTAATTTCCGTTTCCTTTATCCGCCAGAATTTCCATCTTCGAATCTTTCAGGTTGCCTATACCGAAACCGAGTACAGTAAGCGAAATGCCTGCGTCGCGTTTGCTTTCAATCAGCTTTTCCATTTCCTCGTCGCTGCTCATGCCCACATTAAAGTCTCCGTCGCTGCAAAGGATTACGCGGTTGTTTGCTTTCTTATCAAAAAAACGGTTGGCCACTTCATACGCCACCTGCAGCCCGGCCGCACCGGCTGTTGATCCGCCGGCCACCAGGTTATCAATGGCTTTATTTATTTCTTCTTTATCATCGCCTGCAGTCGGACGCAGTTTCAGTCCCGCATCACCGGCATAGGTAACAATGGCTACGCGGTCTTTCGGACGCATGTTTTCCACCAGCATTTTCAGTCCTTCTTTCACCAGCGGCAGTTTATTCACATCGCGCATAGAACCGGAAACATCCACCAGGAAAACGAGGTTGTTTGCAGGCAGCTCTTTCATACTGATTTCTTTTCCTTTCAGGCCGATGTGTACCAGTTTGTGTTTGGGATTCCACGGGCACACGGCCACTTCGCTGCTCACCGTAAACGGATGTTTTGATTTTGCTTCCGGCTGCGGGTAGTTGTATGTAAAATAATTGATCATTTCTTCCACGCGCACAGCTTCCGGCGGGGGAAGCTGGTTTTCGTTCAGGTAACGGCGCACATTGCTGTACGAAGCCTTGTCCACATCAATGGCAAACGTAGAAAGCGGCGCCGTTGCTACAGAAGCAAACCGGTTTTCCTCTTTTTGTTTGTACGATTCATCAGCGGTATTTAACTGCTGCTGCTGTTCCGTCTGCACATAGCCGTTTTTGTTTGCGTCAGTACCTGCAGCCTGATCGGGCAACGGTGCATAATGTGAATCAGCGATTCTGCGCGATTCTTCCGCAGTGCCGCACGCAACAAGTACTGCTGCGCTGCAGATGGCAATAACAAATCTTGTTTTCATGGTGGTAGCGTTTTATGAAGTGAAAATAAAGCGATCAAACGCGCAAGTCAATGGTATTGCACCGGCTTAACGTAATTTGGGAACAGCGTAAATAAAATGCCCGTTCAATTGTTAACAGACGTTTTGTATGCTTCTTTTTTTGCCACAAAGGCGCAAAGACACAAAGGCATACTTCTCTTTTATTACACTTTAGAAACACATTTCAGTTAATCCGTTGCAGCTGCAGTTTGTTTCAGCAATTTTGCCGCTTCCACCAGGCGGATAAATTCGGCGCGGTACCCTTCATCGTCTTTGCCTTTTGCGCCGCGGGCCAGTTCAAGTACTTTATCGTACGAGGCATCGCCTTTAAATTCCGAATTGCGGAGCAGCATACCAAACGAAGCGACTGCCGATGCAAAACGAAAGTCATCGGATGTAATTCCGGTTCCGGCCCCTTTGTCATCGGCCAGCGTGCGGGTAATCAGTATGCTTGTATCTTCTTTCGGTTTTTTATAGCGGAATTTAATCGTCAGCATTTCATCCGTTGCTGCAGCCGACGGTGTAACAGCCGTTGCCTGCTGGTATTTCAGCGGATCAACACCGCCAACTACTTCATCAGATCCGGCAGGAATAATTTCATACAACGCAGTTACAGTATGCCCTGCCCCGATTTCACCGGCGTCTTTTTTATCGTTGTTAAAATCTTCGTGATTAAGTATGCGGTTTTCGTAACCCACCAGGCGGAAGGCTTTTACTTTTGCGGGATTAAACTCCACCTGAATTTTCACATCTTTCGCAATGGTGAGCAGCGTGCCGCCCATCTCGGTTACCAGTGTTTTGTTGGCTTCCTGCAGGTTGTCGATGTACGCATAGTTGCCGTTTCCTTTATCGGCCAGCGTTTCCATTTTCGAGTCTTTGTAATTGCCGGTTCCATAGCCGAGCACAGTGAGAAAAACACCGTCTTTGCGTTTTTCTTCCACCAGGCGGGTCAGGTCGCCGTCGCTGCTTACGCCTACGTTAAAGTCGCCGTCGGTACAAAGGATTACGCGGTTGTTGCCTCTTTCCATAAAATTTTTGCGGGCTACTTTATACGCCAGGTTAATGCCTTCACCGCCGGCTGTTGATCCACCTGCTTCCAGTTTATCTATGGCCTGCAGAATTTCTTCTTTTTTATTGCCCGGGGTCGGGGGCAGCACTTCGCCGGCCGCACCGGCATACACCACCAGTGCCACACGATCGTTCGGACGCAGTTCGTTTACCAGCAGGCGCAGCGATGCTTTCACCAGCGGCAGTTTATCGGGCGACTGCATGGAGCCGGAAACATCAATAAGGAACACGAGGTTGCTGGCGGGCAGGTTTTCGGTTTCAATGCGTTTGCCCTGCAGCCCGATGTGTACCAGGCGGTGCTTCGGATTCCACGGGCAATACGATTGTTCCATGGTAATCGAAAACGGATCGTCACCTTTCGGCTGCGCATAATTGTATTTAAAATAGTTGATCATTTCTTCAATGCGCACGGCATCGGGCGGGGGCAGGCTGCCGCCGTTGATAAACCGGCGCACATTGCTGTACGAGGCGCGGTCCACATCGGCCGAAAATGTAGAGAGCGGTTCTTTGCTCACTAATTTGTAGCCGTTATCATCAATGTGTTTGTAATCTTCCGTATTCATCGGCTGGTCAATGCCTGCATCGCCCGGTGTGGTCCAGCCATAGGTTGTACCGCCGTTTGCGAACAAACCAAGTTTCAGCTCTTTTTTACCGCTGGCGATGGGCATTTTATTTCTTTCAGACGTAATCACTTTAGCAGAATCAGCAACCACTACCGGCACATTGGGCAGCAGGCTGAAGTTCACCACCAGGTCTTTTCCGGCCTGCACCGACAGTCCGGTGCGCATTTCGGATTTGTATTTTGCAGCTTGTGTTTTTAACGTATATGTACCGGGTTTTACATTCGTAAGCAGGTAATTGCCCTGCATGTCGCTTGAACCGGTATGCACACGCACACCGTTCTGTTCAAGAATAAGCGATACAAGTGGAACCGCGGTACCGGTGGCGTTGTCGGTTACACGGCCTTTCACTTTTCCGGTCTGCGCAAAGGCAGCAGGAATAAAAAGGAGGGACAGCAGGAGCAGGAAACAATAACGGATGGTGTAGCGCATGGTGTGTTTTTTTAACGTTTACCACCCTACGATGCCGCCTGTGGATAAATTCCACAAAACCGGTTGCACAATCTGCGGCAGAACCACATTATCTTTGCCGTAATGAACATCACGATTAAATGCGCCCCTGCTGTTGTCCTTGCTTTGCTGTTAACAGCTGCACCCGGATGCAGGCATAAAAAAAGCAGCACCTACACCCCGCCCAAAACCGACACCGTTGCCCAGCAGCCGCCGCCTAAACCGGGTGTGCGTAACGACATGCGCATTGTGCTGCACGAAGAGTCGCTGAACAAAGTGTTCAAAGCGCTCGGCGACATCAGCGGCACCGAAGAATACAAGGTGATGCTGATGAAAGGCACTTACACCTGGACCTTAAAAAATCCGCGCATCCGCCTGCGCCCGGGCAAAGCCGATTTTGTAACTGATGTAAACATCAAAGCCGGCGGACTCGATTATTCCAGCCTCTGTGCAGGCGATGTTAAAGTGTGGTACGACGGCAAAAAAAACCAGATCAACGTAAAAATTACAAAAGCCATTTTTGAAATTTACACCAAGGTGTTTGGCTCCAAAGTACACATCACCGAAATTGACCTGGCCAAATATTTCCCTGATCCGTTTACGTTCGACGGCCCCGCCACGATGGAAACAGATATGGATTTTACCATGCCCGACAACAGCGTCCGTAAAATTTACATGCGCACCACCGACTGCGATGTGGTAGTGGAAGACCACCAGCTGAGCGTGCCCTGTGAAGTGGAGTTTTATCAGAAATCCGGCTCCGACATCAAACCGCCCGCCCCTAAGAAAAACTGAGCGGGAATGGTTTTACCAATTAAATCATAATTCGCCCCGTTTAATAAATGCGCCCGGCCGAATATTGGAACGGGGTGGCGCGGCAATGTTTACCGGCTTAATTTTTCAGAAAAAACAAGCCTATGAAAACGTTAATTCTCCTTCTCCTCACACTCTTTCCGGCAGCCGGTTTTTCCCAGAATCCAGACGAAATGATTTATTCGGGGCTGGATCAGACACGGGCCGCAATTTTAAAACCGGCACTTGAAGCCTATATCGCACAGAGTTTGCAGCTGACGGAATCTATCCGGAAGGCAGCTACCCGCAAAGAGGCACGCAACTTCGCAAGCCAGCTGCAGGAAAACAGTTTGGCATTCGGCAAAGCGGTGGCGGCACTGTATGGATATCATAAATCAACCGATATCAATATGGTAATTATTCCAACAGCAAACGGTGGTACAGAGACTGCTTTTGTTACAAACACTGTAAAAATCGGTTCTGCTCCCGGTGTTTACAAAACCGTGATGACGATTTCTGAATATGCTGCTCATTACTCCTGTTTTGGCTGGAAACAAGCTGAACACGCAAATGAACTGGAACAACATTTAGCTAAATTAAAGCCCTGATGCCGTTTTAAAAAAAAACGGCTTCCATCTTATTTGCAAAGTTGAAAACGCAAGCGTACTTTCGTAAACATCACGGCCCCCCGTTTATGGAAGAATCAATTCATAAATACCCGATTATCAGACCTGCGATCAGTTCTGCCGGGATTTATTTTTTTACCACCGACAGCGGCCTGCAATACGAGGTGCGTTTCGGGCGGCGGCAGGACAATATTCTGCACGCCACCATTGTGTTCGGGGTAATCAACGACGAATTTGAGGGTGAAGAATACGTGGTTACCAACCGCGGCGAAGTGTTTAAAGTGATGAACACGATTGTGGACATCATCAAAATATTCATTGAAGAACATCCGAAAATAATGACGTACGAGTTCAACGGCATTCCGAAAGAGGGCGAACCGGAGAACAAAGACAGTCAACGGAGCAATTTGTATAAACGGTACCTGCCGAAAATTTTTGATGTAAACCAATGGACGTTTAAGTTCCAGGGCAACTCCGCATGGGTGAACCGGAAGACAAAATACTGAGTTTCCGAAGCGTCTGCAACCGTAAACAAAACCCGTTTTGAAGTGTTTATTGGTTTTACACCCGTCAATTTATGATTATATGCTGGCTGCGCCGCGATTTACGGCTCGATGATCATGCTGCGCTTTACCACGCCCTGAAACAGGGAAAACCAGTGCTGCCGTTGTTTATTTTCGATACGTCTATTCTCGGTCAGCTTGAAGACCGGCACGACTCACGGGTTGCATTTATACACCATACGCTGCAAAACCTGCATGCACAGCTTACCGCCATGGGCAGCAGCCTGCTGGTGATGCAGGGTACGCCGGAAGACGTTTGGAAAAAACTGGTAACCCAATTTAAAATTGATGCGGTGTATGCCAGCCACGATTACGAACCCTATGCCCGCCACCGCGACAAAACCATCGGCACACTGCTGCTTGAAAATAACATCCCGTTTCACACCTGCAAAGACCAGGTGATTTTTGAAAAAAACGAAGTGCTGAAAGACGACGGCAAACCGTACACTGTGTTTACCCCATACAGCAAAAAGTGGCGCGCAAAACTCAACCCGTTTTATTACAAATCGTATCCCACCGAAACCTATTTTTCCAACCTGCAGCGTACCGAAAAGTTTGACTTTCCTTCGCTGGCGCAGGTAGGTTTTAAAACCGCGCGGTTTCCGTTTCCTGAAACCACCTTCACCCCTGCCCTGCTCGCTTCGTATAAGGAGCAGCGCGATTTTCCGGCCATTGCGGGTACCAGCAAGCTCGGGCTGCACCTGCGTTTCGGAGCCGTGAGCGTTCGCCGCTTGCTGCAGCAATCATTAAACCAGAGCGATACCTGGACGAACGAACTCATCTGGCGCGAATTTTTTATGATGATCCTCTGGCATTTTCCGCACGTGGTAAACCAGTCGTTTAAACCCGATTACGACCGCGTGCTTTGGCGCAACAACGAAACCGAGTTTGCACACTGGTGCGCGGGAACCACCGGCTACCCGATTGTAGATGCCGGCATGCGCGAACTGAATGCCACCGGTTTTATGCACAACCGCGTGCGCATGGTTACGGCCAGTTTTTTAATCAAACACCTGCTCATTGACTGGCGCAGGGGCGAAGCGTATTTTGCGAAAAAATTATTTGACTTCGACTTGTCGGCGAACAACGGCAACTGGCAGTGGGCTTCCTCGGGCGGGTGCGATGCTGCGCCTTATTTCCGTATTTTTAATCCGTCGGAACAGCAACGAAAATTTGATCCCGATGAAAAATACATCCGGCACTGGGTACCGGAATATGGTACGGCAAAATATCCGAAACCTATTGTGGATCATAAAATGGCGCGTGAACGCTGCCTGGCTGCTTACAAAGCTGCACTGAAACCGGAATAGTTTTATAAAATTTCTTTCACTACTTCCGCAAAAACAGTTTCCCAGGTTTTCCGGCGTTTATTTGCAAGTATTTCCAGCTGCTGATCCCAGGTTTCATGGCCTTCACCGCCGATACCGTACTTTTTGTACAGGTGTATGGAAATTGCGCCCGTAATACCGGATAACCCATTACTGCCTTGCTCGAAGCCGCTTACATAAGCAACGATGCCGCCGCGGAATTCGATCCCTTCTTCATCTTTTCCGGTAATCAGATTGCGAAGAAAGTCCTTGTCAGTTACTGTAAGTACTGTCATATTATTTTGATTTCAGCACAATCGGCTTTTCAATCTCGGTGCGGAACGATGACTTGTCCATGATGTTCAGCTTCTCCGAAACATCACTGAAACCGGGCGCTTCCAGCGTGAACGTGTATTCACCTGGCGCAAGAATAATCACGTAACGGCCCGTATTCGGATTGGGAAGATAATTGCCTACAATTTCGTTGTTCGCTGCGTTGGTAACGGTAATAAAAATGCCGCTGTACGAAACCGCTGTTTTGTTTTCAGCAGTAATCAGCCCGGTAATTACGGAATAACGCGACTCCACATCGTTAAACGTTACGCGGTAAATATCGTAATCGCCCATGCCGCCTTCGCGCAGCGCCGCAATGTAACCGTAACGGCCGTTTTCGCTGATGCAGAAATTGCTGTTGTCTTCGGGCGTGTTAATCGGGTAACCAAGGTTTTTTACTGCTGTGTATGTTTCGCCGTTTTCGGTAAGTGTGGCTTTAAAAATATCGTAACCACCCATGCTCGTATGTCCTTTCGAACTGAAATAAAGTGTTTTCCCGTCAGGCGAAATGCTCGGAAAATCTTCATCAAATGCGGTGTTTATTTCTTTACCCATATTTACCGGCGGACTCCATTTGCCCGTGGGTAAACGGTTGGAGCGGTACAGGTCAACGCCGCCTTCACCGCCGGAACGGTTACTTGCAAAAATGAGTACGTTGCCGTTTGAACTGATAGCTGCCGCAATTTCATACCCGCGCATGGAGTTTACATTGTCATCCAGTTTCACCGGCTTCTTATAGTAGCCTTTCGTTTTGTCATACTCGGCGAGGTGAATATCACCCGTTCCGTCCGGATTATCATAATACAGCAGCAACTGGTCGCCGCCGGCCGAAAGACCGATCACTTCTACGTTTCCTTTTTCATTACTCACCGGCGAACCAATGTTACGTGCGCGGGTAAAAACGCCATCAGTAACTGCCGACGAATATACAGACGCAAAGTAACTTCCATCGCGGTTACGCAGGTTTCCGCCTTCAGGCCGGCGTGTGTTGTACAGCAGCACCGATTCGTTGGCAGGCACAAACGGGTAATATTCCGCATACGATGAGTTTACATTCGGTCCCAGGTTTTCGAACGTAACATTGAGCGGAAACTTCATCAGCTCTTTTGCATTGTAACAGTTCTGTATTTCGCGGTCCACATCCACCAGGTTTTCGGGTGTGCCTTTGCCGGTTGTTTTAAATTTATTGTAGGCTGCCAGTGCATCATCAAAGCGGTATGCAAAATGATACGCCCGGCCGAGCAGGTATTGTGCATCGGGTTCGCCCTTGCCATCGCGGATCACAATTTCGAGATACGGAATCGCTTTGGATTTGCTGATGTTCGTGTTGAGGTAACATACGCCGACCCGATAATTGTACTTATCGTTCTTCGGATCTTTTTCCAGCAGGTCGAGGTAATCTTCGAGTGCTTCCTCGTAGTTGCCGGCCGTGAATTTATCACTGGCAATTTTCGGATCGGTTTCGTGTTCCTGCGCAGCAAGTGAAAACGACGACAGCGTGGCAGTTACAAACCAGGCACAAGCAGCAAAATAGTTCATGGCGATAATTTTTTCGGAAGGATGCAAAGGTATGAAAAAGGAGGCTTTTTTCGACAAAACAGCCGTTTTGCAACACGAACAGCAAAACACACGCTATAAAAGCGGTTTTAAACAGGCCCTTAATAGTGTTAGCGGGCAGTCGGTTCGAGTGTTTCTTGCTGATTTTTCTTCAGCAAGAAATGTATCGGGTACGTGGGCCGGAATCCCCCCGCACGTTCTCGATACACCTTCCATTTCGCCACCCTGTGCGCCCGGCACTCGAACTGACTGCCCGCTTTGGGGTTAGTCCAATACTATTTTGGAAAACCGCTAAAGCAGTATAAAAATTTTCAGACGCGATTGCCCTGCGGTTTTAAGGCATTCGGTATCCAGATTATCAAATCAATGCGTAATTTTGCCGCCGATGTATAAGCTGATACGGCCGCTCCTTTTTCTTGTCGATCCTGAAAAAATCCACCACCTCGTTTTCCGGTTCCTGAAATTCGTTTTCCGTATTCCGGGCGTTGCCGGGATGATGCGGGGCATTTACCAGGTGAATGACAAACGCCTTGAACGCACCGTGTTCGGCATTACGTTTCCGAACCCGGTAGGACTTGCGGCCGGGTTTGACAAAGATGCCAAACTGTATGATGAACTGGGTGCGCTCGGTTTCGGTTTTATCGAAATCGGCACGGTTACGCCCAAAGCACAGCCCGGCAACGACAAGCCGCGCATGTTCCGCCTTCCGGCCGATTCAGGACTCATCAACCGCATGGGTTTTAACAACGAAGGCGCCGATGCTGCTGCACTGCGGCTTGCCAAACGGAAAACCCGCGTGGTAATCGGTGGCAACATCGGTAAAAACAAAATCACCGCAAACGAAGACGCAGTAAGCGATTACGAATACTGTTTTGATGCGTTACATGATGTGGTGGATTATTTTGTGGTGAATGTAAGCTCGCCCAACACGCCCGGCCTGCGCGCCCTGCAGGAAAAAGAACCGCTGCAGCAATTGCTGGTTCACCTGAAAAAAAGAAACAGCACAAAAAAAGTTCCGAAACCGATATTGCTGAAAATTGCGCCCGACCTGACGAACGAACAACTGGATGATATAATTGAAATCGTGCGCAACTCGGGCATTGATGGCGTGATTGCCACCAACACCACCATTTCGCGCGAAAATCTGGTAACACCGAAAGCCGATGTGGAACGTTTCGGTGCTGGCGGACTGAGCGGCAAACCGCTTACCAAACGTGCTACTGAAGTGATTCGCTACCTCTGCGAAAAATCAGGCAACGCGTTCCCGGTAATTGCTGTGGGCGGCATTCACAGCGCGGCCGACGCCATTGAAAAACTGGATGCCGGCGCTTCGCTGGTGCAACTGTACACCGGTTTTATTTACGAAGGTCCTTCGCTTGCCAAACGCATCAACAAAGCCATCCTGGAGAAAAAAGCATGAACAACACCAACGCACTGCAGCTGATCGAATGCCCGCGCGATGCGATACAGGGCCTGCACGATTTTATCCCGACTGAAAAAAAGATAACATACATCAACAGCCTGCTCACCTGCGGATTTGATACCATTGACTTTGGCAGTTTTGTTTCGCCGAAAGCCATTCCGCAGCTACGCGATACCGCCGAGGTGCTGAACGGCTTGCAGCTAACTGCCGCCAGTCCCAAACTGCTGGCCATCATCGCCAACGTTCGCGGTGCCGAAGATGCGGTAAAGTTTGACGAGATCATGTACCTTGGTTACCCGTTTTCCATTTCCGAAACCTTTCAGCAGCGTAATACGAACGCATCCATCAGTGAATCGCTGGTGCGCGTGGAAGAAATTCAGAAACTGTGTTTACAACATAACAAGCAGTTGGTCGTTTACATCAGCATGGCATTCGGCAATCCGTATGGTGATGCGTGGAGCAGCGAGGTAGCGATAAACTGGACCAAACGACTGGCAGGTATGGGCATCCGCATTATTGCGCTGGCCGATACCACGGGCGTATCGAACCCGGAAAATATCAGCTACCTGTTTTCGAACCTCATCCCGGAATTTCCGGACATCACCATCGGCGCACACCTGCACACCACGCCCGACACGTGGAACGAAAAAATGGAAGCGGCCTGGAACAGCGGCTGCCGCCGTTTCGACCACGCGGTAAAAGGATTTGGCGGTTGCCCCATGGCGGCTGACGATCTTACCGGCAATATGGCGACGGAAAATGTGCTGGCGTTTTTGCGCAATAAAGAAATTGAAACCGGGATAAACAACGAAGCATTCGCGCAGGCCATGCAGCTTGCCGTTGCCACGTTCCCGGCACACTAATACGAACACACCATGTGTGGCATTTCCGGTATTGTGAATTTATCGGGCAGCGAAATGCATCTGCCCTCCATCCTGCTCGGGATGCACAATGCCATGCAGCACCGCGGTCCGGACGGCGAAGGATTCGTTTTTGCTGACGCTGCCGGAAACTGTGCCGCACTTTTTTCCGACAACACCGCTGAACAGAATAAAAACCAGCGCCTGCCCTGGTCACCAAACCGCCACCTGCGCAACTACCAGGAAAACGCCGTGGTGGGTCTCGGGCAGCGCCGCCTCAGTATTGTGGATCTTTCGGTGGGCGGACATCAGCCGCAATGCACACCCGATGGCCGGTACTGGATTACGTACAACGGCGAAATCTACAACTACATTGAGCTGCGGAACGAACTGGAACAACATGGTTTTAAATTTCTCACCGGCAGCGATACGGAAGTGATTCTGAATGCGTATCTGCACTGGGGCGAAGCGTGTATGCACCAGTTCAATGGCATGTGGGCGTTTGTGATATACGACAATCAAACACAACGCCTGTTTGGTTCGCGCGACCGGTTCGGGGTGAAACCGTTTTATTATTACCTCGATAATTTTCATTTCAGTTTTGCCTCGGAGCAGCGCGCACTGCGCACCAATCCGCTCATACAGACCGGGCTGAATCACGATGCCGTAGCGGATTATTTTATTGCCGGGGAAATAGAACTGGAACCGGAAAGTTTTTTCAAAAACATCATCGAACTTTTTCCGGCACACGCCTTTGAACTGGATGTGCGCAGCGGCGCATTCCGCACCTGGAAGTATTACGAGCTGCCGGTGAACAATGCGTTTGAAGTGTTTGATGAAACGAAATTCAACGACTACAGCGAAAAAATACACGAGCTGCTCGGTAACGCCGTGCGCCTGCGCCTGCGTTCGGATGTGCCCGTGGGTTCGTGCCTGAGCGGGGGCATTGACAGTTCGGCCATTGCGGGACTGATTAAAGCGCAGGTGGGCAACGATGCGAAAGCAAACATCGGCGAACGTTTGAAATTATTTACCGCCGCGTTTGATGATGCCGCCATTGATGAACGCCGCTGGGCGAAAGAAGTGGTGAACAACACCGGTGCGGAATGGTTTACCGTAACGCCCACCGCTACTGACCTGCAGCGCGACCTGGAAGAATTGGTGTATGCGCAGGATGTACCGATATGGAGTACGAGTACGTATGCACAACACCGCGTGATGAAACTCGTGCGCGACAGCGGCATACGCGTGGTACTCGACGGGCAGGGCGGCGATGAATTGTTTGCGGGATATCATCCGTATTATATTTTCCAGTGGAACGACCTGCGCCGCAACGGCCGCTACAGCGATGTGTTACGCGAACTGCGCCACTATGGCGGTATTCCGAAAGGCATGAAGTACTGGGCGCGGGAGAATTTCAAACAGCGCACGTTTTACAATTTCGGGCCGGAGCGGCAGGTGCAGATTTTGAAACGGTATTTTAATGATATTGAAATGCTGCACCCCGATCTCATTTCCAATTTCATCAAACGTCGCGCACAGAAAACCGAAAAAGCAGCCGATACCTTAAACGATGCACTGTACCGCGAGTTCGTGCATACGCGCCTGAAAGGGTACCTGAAATGCGAAGACCGGTGCAGCATGTTTCACTCCGTGGAATCGCGCACGCCGTTTGCGGATGATTACAAGCTGATTGAATTTGTATTCAGCATTCCCGGCAATTACAAAATACACAACGGCATTACCAAAGCCCTGCTGCGCAAAGCCGCCGCGCCCTACCTGCCGCCTGCCATCGCACAGCGCAAAGACAAAATGGGATACGCCACACCAAACAATGCGTGGATTACACAGCTGAAAGGCGACTGGAAGTTTTTAATCAGCAGCCAGGATTTCGGCGGTATTCTCGACAAAGAAAAACTGCTCGCCAATTACGATGCGTTTTTTGATGTGGCCGGTAAGCCGGAAAACGGGCGCACGTTTAAGTTTATCGCTTTTGCGGCGTGGATGAAGGTGAATGGGTTGTAGTTCCCGTAATTTTTCAACCGCAATGTCTCCCTCACACCTACCACACACCACAATGTTCTGCGCAATGTCACGCAAAAGCATTGCGAAACATTGCAGTTAAGTGCCAACGGGCAGTTCTATGAACATAAAATCAGCTACTTCATTTTAGCGAAAGAAGCTTCTGTAATCCCGCGCCGCACATCAATCATCCCATACCCCGGCATTTCCCAGCGCGCGGCCGTGTGTGCAAGCTGATAAGCATGAAGTAATAAGTTCTTCTCCGCCAGGATGCGCAGCAAATCAAACACAAAATCGCAGGTTGATAATTGCGGATCGTAAATGTGGGCAAGCACATCGCGGATGGGCGAAACGCAGGTGTGTTCGTTATCACCGAGTGCGGGATAGGCGCTGAATTTTTCGTGAAGCAGTTGCTGCATTTGTTCCTGTTGCAAACCGCGGGGCCAGGCAAGTTGTACAAATACGGATGGAATATTTTTCCGCCGCAGCGATTGCAGCAGGCGTTCTGCATCCGCACCGCTGGTTGGGCCTTTTACATCCAGCGTGTACCAGTTGTTCCCGGCAACGAGGCCGAGGTGCGGCGGCGTTTTATCGGTTTTCAGTAAGGCAAGGTATAATCCATCCGGTAACTCTTCCGGCAGGGGCAACAGGTGTTCAAAAACAAAAACGGGAATGCTCATTTGTTCTTTTTACCGCGCTGTTGTTGTCCGCCCGAAACCGCCATTTTACCGGCTGCAGGTTTTCCACTCATAATGCTTTTGATTTCTGTAAACGTACCCACAATGGAAATGCCGTTGAGCGGAAACTCAAGAAACACGTGCATGAAACTGAGGCAGAACAGGTAATCAAAACCCAGTTTGTAATCGTACGCATACAGGCCGATAGCTACAAACCACAGCACCACAATGGCCGCAAGCCGTTTTTTCGAAACGCGGTGCCAGCCGATAACCGATGTTTTTGAAAACCAGTTGAGGTAATGATAGGTGTAAGCAAACGCAATAAAGCGCATGATGATGAGCCCCCACTCGGAACGGAAAACGAGTTCTGTATTCGATTTCGCTTCCGGGTCAATCAATCCGAACACATCCATGGTTTGCAGGTTCAGGGTGGAAAAATAGGTATAGGAATTCACCGTGTAATCATGCAGGTGATACGCCCCGGGGCGGATGAACAGGAACAGCAGCGGGCAGATGATGAATACGATCATGGAAAGGTAGCCGCTGCGGCTGCGCGATTTGAGCGCCCCGAACAGCATGAAGAAACCGGTGAAAACAAACACATGGATAACCGTGGGCAGAAAAACCGTGAACAGCACCCACTTGCTGTTTGCAAACGTCGCCAGGATGACAATGCCCAGAAAACCAAGCAGGCGGTGAAATACATTTTTGGCAAAAGCCATGAGCAGGCCGCCGGCAAAAGCAATAACGATAGTAATGGCCATGAGGTCATAACGCATCGGTGTATCATCCGGAAAAACAGAATCTTTGATGGCATACGAAAGCAGGAAAAGCACCACGGCTAAGGAACCAAGCAGCACAAAATCGTATTTGCCCTTCGTAAAATATTTGCGTTCGTGCAGCCACGAAATCTCCGTAAGGTAATGCGCCGGCCCGAGTATGGCATACGCGAACAGGAACAGTTCGAACGGAATAATAAATGCAACAATACACGATAGAATAAGCAGCCCGATGTTCAGGTAGTTGATGCGGTCGGCATTGGCAATGCTGTCAACTGGTTTCATAATGCAATTTCTCCTTTATAAACAAATCGTGCTTCTCCTTCAAGCCAGATGTCTGTGAACGATTGCGGCCCCTGCTGTGTAAAATACACCTGCAGTGTTCCGCCCCGTGCTTCAATGGTGCAGCGGCCTTCGCCGGCCATACCTTTCAGCGCAGCGGTAAGTGCAACTGCCGTTATGCCGGTACCGCAGGCCAGTGTTTCATCTTCCACCCCGCGTTCGTAGGTGCGGATGAACAAACGGCCGTCGCGGTGTTCAACAAAGTTCACATTGGTTCCTTCGGCAGCAAAACGGGCATTGTAACGGATGGCTTTCCCGGCACTGTACACATCAAGTGCATCTAAGTTCATTACATACTGCACAAAATGCGGTGAGCCGGTATTGAGGTAATAATAATCGTCACCGGTTTCAATGGCGGTAACGTCGTTCATTTTCAGTTTGATGGTTCCGTCGTTCAGCACGGCATCGTGCGGACCATCCACCGCCAGGAAATGCGTTTGTGTTCCGCGCAGCAGCCCGTTATCGGCCGCAAAACGGGTTATGCAGCGCCCGCCGTTTCCGCACATGGAACCAATGCGTCCGTCCGCATTAAAATAGACCATTTCGAAATCGAAATCTGCTTTATCGCGCAGCAGCATCAGGCCGTCGGCACCGATACCGAAACGGCGGTCGCACAGTTTTGCAACCAGCGCCTGGTCGTTTTCCGGGAATGTATGGCTTCGGTCATCGATCAGAATAAAATCGTTCCCTGCTCCCTGGTATTTCTGAAATTCAAATTTCATCAGCGGTTCAGTCGGGCCAGCAGTGTGGCATCATTAATCCGTTCGGGTTGCCGGAAATCACTGGTAAAATCGAGACGGAAAACACCGCTGCGGTTTTTCATATAAATCACCTCGTCCAGTTTATAAAGTTGCAGATCGTCTGCCGGTTCCGAACCAAACAGCACGAGTTTGCTTTTGCTCATTTTGTATCCGCGGTAATTAAGCGGCGAACGCCAGAACTCCACCTGCAGGTTTTTCACCGGTACTTCACGTATGCCGCTCAGTTTTTGCAGTGCGGTATCCGTTTCGGTTTTGTTCAGTTCCACAATTCCGGCAGCGCGTTGGCCTAGGAGCTCATCCTTGCGCACCACAATTTCGTCTGACGGGTTCGGTTCGTAATCCGCAGCAGGTCCGCCGAGTGAATCGTAAACAATTGTGTCGGTTGGGTTGTTTCCCGCATATACCGAATCGCGGGTGTTGCTTTTGGTAACGGCGTCGGTATAGTTCTTTGTTTTCTTCTGGTCTTTTTCAGGCTTATCAGCAACGAGGGGTTCGCTGAAAACGGTGCTGTCTTTTTCGCCGGTAAATGTTTTGCCGAACTGTTTTACATATTCGTCCAGCTTGAGCAAAAAGAAACCGCCGCCCAGCACAAGACCGGAAAGCAGGCCGAGAAAAAACACCTGCAATTTGTCACGAAACGACCGGAAGCGGCTTCTGGTATGGAGTGGATTTTCTGACATGTTTTCAGTACCTGTTTGTTGCCCGGTTAAATATTGTTAATCACCCGCGACAAACATACTAAAGGTATAAATTTTGTGTTTGATTTGGTGCAAATTTACACCACATTATTCAACCTTTAACAATATAAAATTATGAAACGCATTCTGGGCACATTTTTCATTGCAGTTGCCGGTGGTGCTGTGGCATTGGGTATTCAGCACTTCCTGAACAACAACACCGTAACAGAAACGGCCGTAAGCCAGATTCACCAGTCAGCGCCGGTAAAAGTGGCCGGTTTTGCCGCCCCTCCCGCGGCACTTCCCGATTTCCGCGAAGCGGCTGATGCAACGGTTCATGCGGTGGTACACGTTAAAACAAAATATACGCGACAGGCCACGGGGTACTCCGGCGACCCGTTCCAGGACTGGTTTTTCGGCGGTGGTGTTCCCCAGCAGCGGCAGCAGGAAGCCAGCGGTTCGGGCGTAATTATTACAAACGATGGTTATATTGTTACCAACAACCACGTGGTTGACGGTGCCGACCAGGTAGAAATTACGTTGAACGATAAACGCACCTATTCCGCCAAAGTGATTGGCACCGACCCGTCAACCGATCTCGCCCTGCTGAAAGTGGAAGAAAAGAACCTGCCGTTTATCAGTTACGGCAACTCCGACCAGGTGCGCGTGGGCGAATGGGTACTCGCGGTGGGCAATCCGTTTAACCTCACATCAACAGTAACCGCCGGTATTGTAAGCGCCAAAGGCCGGAACATCAACATTATAGAAAGCAATCCGGACAAAGGTCAGAACCCGATCGAGTCGTTTATACAGACCGATGCGGCCGTAAATCCGGGCAACAGCGGGGGCGCGCTGGTAAATACGAACGGCGACCTGGTAGGTATCAACACCGCCATTGCTTCGCAAACCGGTTCGTATTCCGGCTACTCGTTTGCCATCCCGGTAAACATTGTGCGCAAAGTAATGGCCGATCTTGTTGAATTCGGGAAGGTGCAGCGCGGTTATCTCGGCGTAAGCATACGCGATATTGACGCCAACTTAGCCAAAGAAAAGAACTTAGAGAAAATCAAGGGCGTATATATTGGCGGAACCATTGAAGGTGGCGCTGCTGCTGCTGCCGGGCTGAAAGAAGGCGATGTGATTACCCGCGTGGGTACCACCGAAGTAAACAATACACCTGAACTGCAGGAACAGATCGGCCGGTTCCGTCCCGGTGATAAAGTAATGCTGGGTGTGCTGCGCGGCGGAAAAGAAACCGAAGTTGCCGTGGTGCTGAAAAACGAAAACGGATCAACCAAAATGCGCGACAAGGTGGAAACATCGGAAACGCTGGAAACACTGGGTGCCGCATTCAGCACCGTGGGTGCCGATGATATGAAACGACTCGGCATTGAAAACGGGCTGGAAATTACCACGCTGAAGCCCGGCAAACTGCGCAGCGCTGGTATCCGCGAAGGATTTATCATTACAACCATTGACAAAAAGAAAATCAAAACGCTGCAGGAACTGCGCGATGCACTCGAAAACAAAAAAGGAGGTGTGTTAATCGAAGGGGTGTATCAAAACGGTATGCGCGCTTATTATGCATTTGGTATGTAAAAACTTTTTTCATCAGGCACCCGGAGGGTAGCGACTCCGGATGCCTGGTGACATTTTAAAAATGAAAACCTATTTATTACCGATTTACGTTCATATACCTGTACAAACCGAACATTTACCGACTTATTCCCCGGTGAGGACAATAAAAACCTGTATATTAACGACTTAATAGAAATGAGCAATCTATTAACAGTAACAAAACACAAGGCGATCCAAAACAGTTAACAGAACAAAACCAACCTTTAAGCGTTTATTAAGTGCCGTCTGTCGTTAATTCCTTGCCTTTGAATCGCGAAAGGCGTACTTTTGCCGGACTTTTTAAATTGCAATTTTAACGGAGGGTAAACGTTCTAATAAGGACATCTTAAATCTGAACCAGGAATGAGACAACTAAAAATCACCAAATCGATTACCAACCGGGAGAGTGCCTCCCTCGATAAATACCTCCAGGAGATCGGCAGGGAAGAACTGATTACAGCGGAAGAAGAAGTAGTCCTCGCGAAGAAAATCCGCGACGGGGACCAGGTAGCACTTGAAAAACTGACCAAAGCGAACCTGCGTTTCGTGGTTTCTGTTGCAAAACAGTACCAGAACCAGGGCCTCAGCCTCCCCGACCTGATCAACGAAGGAAACCTCGGCCTCATCAAAGCGGCAAAACGTTTTGACGAAACGCGCGGTTTTAAATTTATCTCGTATGCTGTATGGTGGATCCGCCAGTCGATTCTGCAGGCTTTGGCTGAGCAGAGCCGTATTGTGCGCCTCCCGCTGAACCAGGTTGGTTCGCTGAACAAGATCAACAAAGCGTATTCGCGCCTCGAACAGGAGTTTGAGCGTGAACCTACCGCCGCAGAACTTGCAGGCATTCTGGAACTTCCGGAAGACAAGGTAGCCGACACCATGCGTGTTTCGGGTCGCCACGTGTCAATGGATGCGCCCCTGCTGAACGGTGAAGACAACAGCCTGCTCGACGTACTGGTGAACCACGATTCGCCCCGCGCCGACCGCAGCCTGATGAACGAATCGCTGCAGCGCGAAATTGAGCGTTCGCTTTCAACCCTTACCGAGCGGGAACGTGATGTGGTGAAGCTGTTCTTCGGAATCGGCTGCCAGCACGGACTCACCCTCGAAGAAATCGGTGCGAAATTCGACCTCACCCGCGAGCGTGTACGCCAGATCAAAGAAAAAGCCATCCGCCGCCTGCGCCACAGCTCACGCAGCAAACTGCTTAAAGCTTACTTAGGCTAAGGATGTTAAAAACACGTTGACAACCGCAAAGACAAAGGAGAATCCCGAACGGAAAATCCACTGATCTTTGCGGTTGTCTGCTTTTTACAACAATCACAACTTAATTTAAACCACTTCTTATCTGCCATGACACCACAAACCATGGAGCCTAAACCAACAAATACCACTTTCGAAACAGAGCTGAACGAATGGAACAGCAACGAACGTGCAGCCATTGAATTTATCGGGCATATCGGAACACTCTGGTTCGACAAATCGGTGGAACTGATCATTTTCCGCAACCAGCTTATTGACCGCAGCGCCAGTGAAATCATGAACCTGCACCAGTATGCCAAAGACATTGTAAAGCGCCCGATCAGTGTGAAAGAAACGGCCATGCTGGCCGGTGAACTCCGCAAACTGGATCTTATTCCTTCGCGAATTGATATTGGCCGCCTTTGTGCTGAATGGACCGAAGAGAAAAACAACTACACCGATGCGAATGCGTTTGTAACCGACAAGCTGAAAGACTTTATCGGTGCCGACAAAGGCAAACTGAAACCGAAAGATGTGGTGCTTTACGGATTCGGACGCATCGGCCGCCTGGCTGCACGCGAACTCATCGCACAGGCCGGCAAAGGTGAACAGCTTCGCCTCCGCGCTATTGTTACCCGCGGAAACAGCGACGAAGAAATTGTAAAACGCGCCGACCTGCTGCGCAACGATTCTGTACACGGACCGTTCCCGGGAACCATTATCGAAGACCTGGCCAACAAAGCACTGATTATTAACGGACACACCGTTTATATGATCAATGCCAACAACCCGGAAGATGCGGATTACACGGCTTACGGCATCAGCGATGCATTACTCATTGACAATACCGGCGTTTACCGCGACCGCGAAGCACTCAGCCGCCACCTCAATGCCAAAGGCATCGGCAAAGTGCTGCTTACCGCACCGGCCAAAGGTGATGTACCGAACGTTGTTTACGGTGTGAACCACGACAGCGTGGACGTGAAAAACGAGCGTATTTTTTCGGCGGCTTCGTGTACCACGAATGCCATTATGCCGATCCTGTACGTTGTAGAAACGGAACTCGGCGTAGTATCGGGCCATATTGAAACGGTTCACTCGTACACCAACGACCAGAACCTGCTCGACAACTACCACAAAAAATACCGCCGCGGCCGTTCGGCAGCCATGAACATGGTAATTACCGAAACCGGTGCTGAAAGCGCACTGAAAAAAGTACTGCCGCAGCTTTCGGGTAAATTCACCGCCAACTCGGTGCGTGTACCTACCCCAAACGTTTCGCTGGCCATCCTGAACATTGAAGTGAAAAAAGAAGTGACCCGTGAAATGGTAAACGATATCGTAAAAAGCTACGCCCTCAAAGGCGCGCTGGTGGAACAGATCCAGTACAGCTTTTCGAACGAACTCGTTTCGAGCGATGTGATCGGCAACCCGTGCCCGTCTGTGTTCGACAGCCAGGCCACCATCGTTTCAGCCGACAAAAAGAAAGTTGTACTGTATGTGTGGTACGATAACGAATACGGCTATACCCGCCAGTGCATTCGTTTTTCGAAACAACTCGCAGAAGTACGTCGCGCGGTATATTATTAATCTGAACCAGGACAAATGCAGAACGCCCCCGGCTGAACCGGGGGCGTTTTTTTTCATGGAATAGTTTGTAAATTGCTGCAACTGTAATGCAAACTTTGATGACACCACTTTTCAAAAAACTGAACTATAAAAACCAGGTGGCTGTTGTTGCCCTGAATGCACCGAAATCATTGGCACCGGAACTGGAAGCCACGCGCGCGTTTGCAGACGTTTTTACCGACCTGAAAAAAGTAAAGGCGGCGGAATTTGTCATTTGCTTCGCCACGAAACAAACCGAAGTGGATGCGTTTGCAAAAGCAGTTGATTCCAAACTGAACGGCGATGCCATCTTCTGGATCTGTTACCCGAAAGGCACCTCGAAAAACTACACCTGCGATTTTAACCGCGATACCGGCTGGGCGTTGCTCGGCAAATTAAACTACGAACCGGTGCGGCAGGTGGCCATTGATGATGACTGGAGCGCGCTGCGTTTCCGCAAGGTGGAGTTCATCAAAAAAATAACACGGCGCGAAAGTTTTGCGCTTTCGGCTGCTGCGAAGAAACGGACAACGCAGAAAGGGAAATGAACCGTATCGCCCGGACATGCAGAACCCTTTTTTTTGCTTCGCAATTATATTCAGCATCCGCAAACACGAACAGTTCATAGGTGCCACGGAATAAATCAGGCGGCACGACTGCAGTTAATCTAAAGTTACACACGAAAAATATCCAAATCGCTATGCTGCTTATGGTGCTTATCGGCTGGCTTCCGTTTCTTTTGATCTACACCATCTGGCTGGTGCGGACAAAACCGCATCGCCGGGAAAAATCCTATAACTTTCTCCTGTCGGGCTTTGTAATATGTATACGACGCTGGTAAGCTGTCGCCCGGAACAAACACCGCCGCCGATTGTTTATCTTTGCACCATGAAATCCTTCACCATTCCTGAATTTTACCGCAGCCCGGTGATTTCGCGTTTAAAACAAATCCGCCGCGAAAAAGATCCGCGAAAAAAAGACCTTGCTCCTGCCCTGCTCGATTGTGGCGCGGTGCAGGTGTATATCGCCCGGCATTTCGGTTTTTGTTATGGAGTGGAAAACGCCATCGAAATTGCATTCCGCGCGGTGGCTGAAAATCCGGGAAAGCGCGTATTCCTGCTGAGCCAGATGATTCATAATCCCGAAGTGAACAAAGACCTGGTGAGCCGTGGCGTCCAGTTTTTGTTTGATACTACCGGCAATGCCATTACACCGTGGGAAACATTAACGCCGGAGGATGTGGTGATTATTCCCGCATTCGGTACCACCCTTGCGCTGGAAGAAAAACTGCGCGCCACCGGAATCGACCCGTTGAAGTACAACACCACCTGCCCATTTGTGGAGCGCGTGTGGAACAAAGCGGGCAAACTGGGCGAAGGTGAATACACGATTATTATACATGGTAAACCGAACCACGAAGAAACGCGCGCTACCTTTTCGCGCAGCGCCGCACAAAGCCATGCGCTGGTAATAAACGACCAGGCCGAAGCTGAAGCAGTAGGTGCGTTTATACTTGGCAAAACAAGTGCGGCTGATTTCATGGCGCAGTTCGGTAAACGCGTCAGTGCAGGTTTCGATCCGGAACAGCACCTGCAGCGCGTGGGCGTGATTAACCAGACCACCATGCTGGCTTCCGACACGCAGGGCATTGCGGATTATTTTAAAAACGTGATGCAGGAAAAATACGGTGCGGCCGAACTGAAAACGCATTTTGCGGACACCAAAGACACGTTGTGTTATGCCACAAACGAAAACCAGGATGCCACGTTTGCACTGCTTGAAACAGATGCAGATCTTGCGCTGGTGATCGGCGGATACAACAGTTCAAACACCTCGCACCTCGTGGAATTATGCGAACGCAAATTTCCTACGTATTTTATCAAAGATGCGTCGGAACTGCTTGCGGATAATACGATTCAGCATTTCGATCTGCATACACACGCTGCAAAAACAACCGCGAACTGGCTTCCGGAAAAACGGCCGCTGAAGGTGATTATTACCAGCGGCGCTTCGTGCCCCGACAGCCTGGTTGACCAGGTACTGCACGCGTTACTTGAAAAAGCGGGTGAAACAGCAAGCCCCGAACAGGCGCTGGAAGCGTACGAGGCTACGCTTTAATCAACGATCCAGTGCTGCAGTTTGCGTTCGTATAATTTCCACCACGCATACGCACAACCCATGCCCAGCAGGGCACCGCAAACAATATCGAGCGGATAATGCACACCGAGGTAGATGCGGGTGTACACCATAAATCCGGCCCAGAGAAATAACAGTCCGAATAAATAACGGCGTTTACTGCCTTTTCCAAGAAGAAAAATAAACATGGCAAGGGCAAATGTATTGGCGGCGTGTGATGATACAAATCCATATTGTCCGCCACAGCCGTCGTACACATGCAGTTTATCCTGGATGGTGATGTTGTAACAGGGCCGTTCGCGCTTGAATCCGTATTTGCAGGCGCGTGAAAGCTGGTCGCTGGAAACGATGAGCAGCGCAACAACGGGGAGAATGATCACCGCTTTTTTGCGGAATTTCCAGGTGATCCACACCAGCAGAACGAGATACACCGGGATGGAAAACCAGCGGCCGGTGGCGAGGCTCATAAACTGATCCCAGCCCGGACTGTGAAACTGGTTGAACCACAGCAGCAGATCGGCATCCCATTGTTGTAAGGTGGAAATCACGAACTAAAGATACTTGTTTTTGGAAACGTTGCAGTATTGCAACGCTTTGGCCGAAATAATTACATTTGTTTATGAAGATGAACGCTTTCCGCTTTTCCGCAATGCTCCTGCTGCTTTTTACCGGGGCAGTTTCACTTACCTCGTATTGCATTACTAAAAAAACGGTGGTGATCCGCGGTACAGTTTCGTACCTGGAACCGTATTGCGGTGGTGCAGCGCCCACCCCTGAAATGGAGGCCAAGCGCAACATTCCTGTTCCTGCGCCCAACTTTGTACTGCATTTCAAAAAAGGAAACCGGAATAACGAAAAAACGCGCGTAGAAAAAACGGTTACCACCAATGCCACTGGTTATTTTGAAGTGCGTCTGCCCAAAGGCGATTACTGCATCGTGGAAGATTATAAATCAAAACCGTTTGTATTGCCTGCTGCCACACAATTTACCACGTGGGATACAACCTGTCTGAAAAACGCGTACAACGATTGTGATTTTAAACTGAAGGTGGCCGCCGTAACCAGTGATACCATCAAACTGGTTTTCCGGAAGCATTGTTTTTTCTCACCGAAGTGCGGAAACTATACCGGCCCGCTTCCGCCCACTGCACAGCCGCCGCGTCCGCCGAAAGGCAACTAAAACAGGCGGTTATTAATAATCGAAATCGCTGGTTGTATTGATCATGTTCCAGAGTTTGTCTTTCAGCGGCATAATTCCTTTGGTGGTATGCGCCGAGAACATGACGTAGGGAATCTTGAATTTTTTCGTGAACCGTTTATCGAGGTCTTTTTTCACCGCATCGGTAAGCTCATCGTCCAGCAGGTCGCATTTGGAAACACCGAGCAGGCGTTTTTTATCGAGCAGTTCCGGGTTGTAGAGTTCGAGTTCCTTCAGCAGGATTTCGTATTCTTTTACGATGTCGTTGCTGTCGGCTGCAACCAGGAACAACAACATGGAGTTGCGTTCAATATGGCGCAGGAAGCGATGTCCGAGACCTTTGCCTTCGTGCGCGCCTTCAATAATGCCGGGAATATCGGCCATCACAAACGAACGCATGTCGCGGTATGCAACAACGCCGAGGTTGGGCACAAGCGTGGTAAACGGGTAGTTTGCAATTTCCGGTTTGGCTGCTGAAACCACGCTGAGCAAAGTGCTTTTTCCGGCGTTCGGAAAACCAACGAGTCCAACATCGGCCAGCAGTTTCAGTTCCAGGATTTTCCATTCTTCCACGCCGGGTTCGCCGGGCTGTGCAAAGCGCGGGGTCTGGCGCGTAGCCGATTTGAAGTGGTTGTTTCCCAATCCGCCGCGGCCGCCTTTTGCAATTATTTCTTCCTGCCCGTCGTCCGTTATTTCGAACAGAATTTCGTTGGTTTCTGCATCGCGGGCCACGGTTCCGATGGGCACTTCAATGATTTCGTCTTTTCCGTCGGCACCACTCATCAGCTGGCGGCCGCCTCTTTCACCATCACCGGCAATAACGTGTTTGCGGTATTTGAGGTGAATGAGTGTCCACAACTGTGCGTTGCCTTTCACAATAATATGCCCGCCCCGGCCACCGTCGCCGCCGTCGGGTCCGCCTTTGGCGGTTTGTGCGGTGCGCAGCAGGTGTACTGATCCGCCACCGCCCTTTCCGGAGCGGCAGCAGATTTTTACGTAGTCAACAAAATTCGAATCGGACATATTGTAATTGTTCCGGCAAACACCGGTGTAACAGGATCAATATTATTTGCGGCCTTTTTTAGCGGCTTTTTTCACGGCTTTCTTGGCAACCGGCTTAGCTGCTTTTTTCGGAGCCGCTTTTTTCACGGCTTTCTTGGCAACCGGCTTGGCTGCTTTTTTCGGAGCTGCTTTTTTCACAGCTTTCTTGGCAACCGGCTTGGCTGCTTTTTTCGGAGCCGTTTTTTTCACGGCTTTCTTGGAAACCGGCTTAGCTGTTTTTTTCGGTGCTGCTTTTTTCACGGCTTTCTTGGCAACCGGCTTGGCTGCTTTTTTCGGTGCTGCTTTTTTCACGGCTTTCTTGGCAACCGGCTTGGCTGCTTTTTTAGGAGCGGCTTTTTTCACGGCTTTCTTGGCAACCGGCTTGGCTGCTTTTTTCGGAGCTGCTTTTTTCACGGCTTTCTTGGCAACCGGCTTGGCTGCTTTTTTCGGAGCTGCTTTTTTCACGGCTTTCTTGGCAACCGGCTTGGCTACTTTTTTCGGTGCTGTTTTTTTCACGGCTTTCTTCACAACCGGCTTGGCTACTTTTTTCGCAGTGTTTTCAGCTGATTTTTGGGTAGCACGGCGAATCGCGAAGCAGAGCGAATCGAACACTTCGGTAACAGAAACCTGTCCGTCAACAGCGTACGATTTACTTTGTGAAGCGTAATAGCCGATAAGCGGTGCAGTCTGTTCGTTATATACTTTGATGCGGTTTTCTACAATTACCGGATCCTGGTCATCGGCGCGGCCTGAAATTTTACCACGCTCGAGAATGCGGCGTTTCAGTTCTTCGTTCTCCACTTCGAGGGCAAGCATCAGTGTTACCGAAGTTCCATGCGAATCCAGGAATTTGTCGAGAGCTTCGGCCTGCGCGGTGTTGCGCGGGAAGCCGTCGAAAATAAATCCGGAAGCAGTGGGATTCTGATTCACTACGGTTTCCAGCATGCGGATAGTCACTTCATCCGGAACAAGGTTGCCTTTATCCATGTAACTTTTCGCCAGCTGCCCCAGTTCGGTATTGCCATTGATGTTGGCACGGAAAATATCGCCGGTAGATAAGTGTACGAGGTTAAATTCTTTAACCAGGTTCGCAGACTGGGTGCCTTTTCCGCAACCGGGAGGTCCAAAAATTACAATGTTCAGCATTTTAAGTTGTGTTAGTATGATGTTAGATTGATACGGTAATCAGGACTGTGAAGCGGTTTCGGCAATCACATAAATATCGCGCAGATTGCGGCCGAGCTGGTTGTAATCGAGCCCGTAGCCCACAATAAACGCATTGGGAATGGTAATGCCGGCATAGTTTACCGGGATCAGTTTTTTATAGGCTTCGGGTTTAAACAGCAGGGCGCAGGTATAAACGGCTTCGGGTTCGTGTGCATTTACCTGGCTTACGATCTGTTCCAGTGTTACGCCGGTATCAATGATATCTTCTACAATTACAACGGTACGTCCTTTCAGTGAATCGCTGAGTCCGATGAGTTGTTTAACATTGCCGCTTGATTCGGTGCCGTGATACGAGGCCATTTTTACAAATGATACTTCGCAGTCAATGGAAATGCGTCGGAGCAGGTCGGCGGCAAATAAAAATGCGCCGTTGAGCACCACGAGAAAAAGCGGTTGTTTTCCTTCCAGTTCACGGTTCATCTGAACCGCCATCAGGTCTATGCTTTCGAGAATACGTTGCTCTGAAATATACGGGACAAATGTTTTATCGCCCAGGCGGATCTGACTCATAAGTGCTTTAAAGAGGCTGCAAAGTTAACACTTTCGGCCGTTGTGCCCGTGTTTTTTTCCATGAAACTGCGAATAATCATACGCGGGGCAATTGCAGTACAAACACGCGAGCGCTTGTGAATAAAAAAACAACAGAAAGCAGCCCCATTGCAGCATGAAAATGAGCAGAAAGCTGTACCTTGATGAAACAAGCAGCTGCTGCACCGGAACGGTGAAAAAGCGGTTCAAAACTTGTGAATTACTGTTTTAAAAGCATCGTATTCAGGCAATTAAATCCAAATTGAATAACAATTAAATTTAGTTGCGCGTTGGAAACATCCGGGGCATTACCTTTGCTTCCCTTTTAAAAAGACGACCTGCGTAAAACCAATGAGCAAAACCGACGAAAAACGAACTACAGGAAGCAAGCGGGGCACCGCACTCTCTGCCGTTTCGCAGCAATTATTTGAAATCGGCAAACTGCCGCCGCAGGCGGTTGATATGGAGGAAGCGGTTCTCGGTGCGCTCATGCTTGAAAAAGATGCACTGACCACGGTAATTGATATTCTCCAGCCCAGCAGTTTTTACAAAGAAGCACACAGCCGCATTTTCGGGGCCATTCAAACACTTTTCCAGCGTTCGGAGCCGATTGATATCCTTACCGTTACCAACGAACTGAAACGGACCGGCGAACTGGAAATTGCCGGGGGTGCGTATTACATTACACAACTTACCAACCGTGTGGCTTCATCGGCCAACGTGGAGTTTCACGCCCGCATCATTGCGCAGAAATTTATCCAGCGCGAGCTCATCCGCATTTCAAGCGAAACGATTAAGAACGCATACGAAGACACGGCTGACGTATTCGACCTGCTGGATACCGCCGAGCGCGATTTGTTTTCCGTAGTGGAAGGCAACATCCGCAAAAACTACGACAAGATGAGTACGCTCATCGGCCAGGCCATTCAGCAGATTGAAACGGCACGCAACCAGAAGAGCGGTGTAACCGGTGTACCGAGCGGCTTTACGGCCCTCGATCGGATCACATCGGGCTGGCAGCCGAGCGATCTGGTGATTCTTGCTGCGAGGCCGGCGATGGGAAAAACTGCATTTGTGCTTACCCTTGCCCGCAACGCAGCAGTGGAGTTCAACAAACCGATTGCGGTGTTTTCGCTGGAGATGTCGTCGCTGCAGCTCGTGCAACGTCTCATTGCCAGTGAATCGGAACTGTCGTCGGAAAAGCTGCGCAAAGGCACGCTCGAAGATCACGAGTTTCAGCAGTTGCACAGCAAAATCGGCCGCCTGGCCGAAGCACCACTGTTTATTGATGATACACCGGCGCTTTCGGTATTCGAACTGCGTGCGAAGGCGCGCCGTCTGAAAGCGCAGCACGATATCAGCATCCTGATCATTGACTACTTGCAGCTCATGACCGTTGGCGGCGATCACAAAGGCGGATCGGGCAACCGCGAACAGGAAATCAGTACCATTTCGCGCTCGCTGAAAAGTATCGCGAAAGAACTGAACATCCCGGTAATTGCACTCTCGCAGCTCAGCCGCCAGGTAGAAGCGCGCGGTGGAGACAAACGTCCGCAGTTAAGTGACTTACGTGAATCGGGTGCGATTGAACAGGATGCGGATATGGTACTCTTCATTCACCGCCCGGAATATTATGGTTTTACGGTTGATGCCGAAGGCAATTCAACAAACGGGCTTGCTGAAATCATCATCGCCAAACACCGTAATGGTGCGGTTGGAAGTGTAAACCTGCGTTTTGTGGATCGCCTCGCGAAATTTATGGATATGGACCTGCCGGGATTTGATGCCGGGCAGGGCGGCATGGGCAGTTATGACGCGAACGCCGGACTCACCCCGAACAGCGATTTCAACGCCAGTATTGATAACCCGAACAGCAATATCATTCGTGGCTCGCGTATGAATGATATTGAAGAAGATCCGTTTTAGTCACACCTCTTTGGTTCCGCTCCGGATGACAGCATAATCTGGTATGAAGCTTTCTGACGAATCGAAACTGCGCATTATTGATTGGGGGCTTTCGCGGGCAATCACACTGACTTCGTTACGGCAACTTATACGTGATTACAACCTGGTTGCGGGGCAAACAATTCTTTTACACCCGGTGGATTTCGAAAAGATTGTGCTGGAGCACCGGAATTATTTCGGTTACGGCATGCGTATTCCGCACATCATAGAAGGCGTTAAGGTGCGCGAAGATTTTACGAAGCGGGTGCTGGTGGCGCGGGTTGGGGTGCTGCGCGGGTGAGGAAATTCAATGCGTTTTGATTATATTTGTTTTATAAATTTCAGACAATGACACTCGACAAACTGAAGAAAAATATTTTCTCACGTATTAACGAGGAAAATAACAAAGAACTGCTGCAACTTATCTATACGTTGCTGGAAGAAAAAGCTACTACAGTAGATACCGGAAAACGCATTTCAAAAAAACAATACAATAAGGAAATTCAGGACGCAATGAAACAAATGGATGAAGGTCAATACCTCACCCAGGAGCAGGTTGAACAGCTTATGGCGAAATGGTAAAGAAGCGCAAATTGCCGGTGCGCTGGAGTGCCGGCGCTTTCCTCCAGCTTCAATCAATTAACGATTACCTTCGTCTTGAATCCCCGGCTGCTGCTGCTCTTGTTTCAAAAAAATCATCTTAACAATAAAATCATTACCCAAAAACCCCTGGGTTCATCCATTGGACACCCTGTGCACTCCGCCTGATAATAACTTCAGAGCATACACCGTATATCACTACCGGATTACTTATTTCATTGTGTCTGACCACATCCATATTGTACGTATTCGACACACCAGCCGTGAACCTTTGTTATACGACCAGGAAACTCCTTAATTTTTTACGCATATAATTTAGCCGTAATAGATTACATGAGAATCAATTAGACCATTTTCCCCGATCGGGGAAAATGGTCACAAAATTGAAGTGAAATAAATGAGATTATGACTGCTTTCTGCGTGATCACCTGAAACAAAGAATAACTGAAGTTGCTTGCAAAAAAAAACAAGTTAACAGATGCACAGAAAAACACTACGCGTTATTCATTCAATATTCAAATTAATTTTCCGCTGCAAGATATCCTGTTAAAACCCCGTTAATGAAGAAATTCTTCAAAATTGTTAAACCATCACAACGGCACCCTTTTTGCGGATAAAATGCGTAACTTCGTACGTACTGCTGAAATGCCCATGAAACGTCTTTTTGTTTTTATTATCGCTTCCCTCCTCACCTTCCAGGCATCTGCTTCGATGATCCTGTTGCCGATGGATGAATCGCAGAAAAATCACCTGAAAGCATACGGAATTACATACTGGATTCTGCAGCACGAAATTGAAGCGCAGTGGCTGCTCAATTACCGCGGCGGCAGTTTTATGTTCCGCGACGACAAATCATTTCAAAGCGAGTGTATCATCCGCGGCGTTACCTTCGAAGTAATTCCCGATTCCAAAGCAGCGGCAATCCTCAATGAAATTTCGAATCCGGAGGCGAACATGGATGCGGTAAAACTGGAAAAGATGCCCAAGATTGCCGTTTACTCGCCGAAAGGCAAACAGCCCTGGGACGATGCCGTAACACTGGTACTCACACACGCCGAAATTCCTTACGATGTAATTTACGATGAAGAAGTGCTGCAGGGTAAGCTGCCGTTGTACGACTGGCTGCACCTGCACCACGAAGACTTTACCGGGCAGTATGGTCGTTTCTGGTCGAGCGCGCGTAATGCCGGCTGGTACCGCGAAGAAGTGGCATCCAACGAAGCCATGGCACACAAACTTGGGTTCAATAAAGTGTCGGAAATGAAACTGGCCACAGCCAAAAAAATCAAAGACTTTGTACTCGGCGGCGGTTTCCTTTTTGCGATGTGTTCCGCATCCGACAGTTACGATATCGCACTTGCTTCCGAAGGCATCGACATCTGCGAAAGCATGTTCGACGGTGATCCGGCCGATCCCGGCATGAACAAAAAAGTGGATTATTCAAAAACGCTGGCCTTTACCAATTTCGCGCTGGACGCGAATCCAAACAATTACGAGTTTTCGGATATCGACACGTATTTCACCCGCAGCAACAAAGGCGTGAACGAAAAGAACGATTATTTTTCACTATTCGATTTTTCCGCCAAGTGGGATCCGGTGCCTTCCATGCTTTGTCAGAATCACGACAATCTTATTAAAGGTTTCTGGGGACAAACCACCGGTTTTGACAAATCGAAAATAAAACCGGGTGTGCTCATCATGGGCGAAAACAAAGCCATCAACGAGGCACGTTACATACACGGCGATTACGGAAAAGGCATGTGGACGTTTTATTCCGGCCACGATCCGGAAGATTACCAGCACCGTGTAGAAGAACCGCCAACCGACCTGAACCTGCATACCAATTCGGCCGGTTACCGCCTTATTCTGAATAACGTGCTGTTTCCGGCGGCAAAGAAAAAGAAGCAGAAAACATAAGCAGGAATTTCACCTGCATCGGCAGCAGCAATCCTATCTCTTTATTTTTTTCGTTTGGGCAGTGAAATAATGCCCTTACCGGCTGCGGGTTTCCGGACTTTTTTACGTACTGTTCCGGCGCGTCTGGCTTTTTCGTAACGGGGTTGTGCGGCCGACGGAGTAGCTGGTGAAACCGGTTTAACGTTTTTGGCTTTCCAGGTTTTCAGCAATTCGCGGAGGCGTTTTTTATCTGCGGGCAGCAGTGTGCCGGGTTCGGTGCTGATTGCGCGTGGCAGACGGCCGGGCGCTTTTGCGGTTTTATCAACGGGCGGACGCCCCCGGCGGCGTTGCGGGTGCAGCCGCATACGGAATGCTTTGAGCCGGGCTACCGGTTCGTGGCGGAGCTTGCCAAAACGGCGTGCATCACCTGCACTGAGGCGGATGAGCGATTCGAACGGAATGCCCAGCCCGTAATGCAACGCGGCAATCATATCCACCGTCAGTTTGCGTTTCCCGTTCAGCACTTCCGAAACGCGCGACTCTGTTCCGAAATACGGAATCATATCACGGCGCGTAAGGCCAAGCTGGTGCATCCGGAATTCGATGGCCGCGGTGGGAGTAACTGCAGGAAGTTCTACGTATTGGTTCTCAAACGCAGCAACCAGCAGGTACAATACCTGGGCTTCATCGGCCTGGCGTGTGCCGGGTTTGGCATCCATCAGGCTGTCGAGGCGGCGCAGGGCCAGCCGGTACTGTGCAATACTGCGTACAGGTTTAATACTCATGCAATGCGGATGATGCGGCAAAGGTTCAACGGAAAATTACACTGCACATCCAGGAACATACCCGGGTAAATCGGGATACGGAATTCCTGTATGCCGGTGTATGTGGCTTTCGGATAGTGGCGCAGAAAATCGCCGGTAGTTTGCCAGCGCCCCTGCTGCAGTTCATGCAGGCACGCACGCAACTGTTCGGCCGGGGCTGCTGTACCCCGCATCGCTTCGTCAATACCATGTAATCCGGCCAGTTCCATACCTCTACGAAAATACACATTTCCCGGCGACAGGAACGCACATAAAGCGGGTGAAGAAACCAATATCATTAAAAAACATTTAACTTCGTTTTCGCTAAAAAATAAGCATCCGATGAAAACCAATTTATTCTGTTTCCTCGCACTGGGTGCAGTGCTTACATTTCCCTTTGCTGCTGATGCACAGGTGCGGACAAACAAAAAAGAAAGCGGTTACAATTTTACCGTTGTAAAAGAAGTTGCCGGTACTGAAGTAAAAGACCAATATCATTCCGGCACCTGCTGGGCTTTTTCCACGCAGTCGTTTCTCGAATCGGAACTGATGCGCATGGGCAAAGGCGAAGTGGACCTTTCGGAAATGTACATTGTGCGTTGCATGTATATTGAAAAAGCAATCAAGTATGTGCGCATGATGGGCAAAATTAATTTCGGCCAGGGCGGCGAACAGCACGATGTGATGAACTGCATCCGCAAATACGGCCTCCTGCCGCAGGCAGCCTACGCCGGGCTGGAAGCGGACGGCAAACCACGCCACGCCGAGATGGAAAAGGTATTAAAGGCCATACTCGATGCCGTGATATCCATGCCGGAAAAAAGCACTTCTGACCACTGGCTGAAAGCATACACTGCAACGCTGGATGCATATCTCGGTGCTGTGCCTGCCACATTTACCTACAACGGCAAATCGTATGATGCCATGTCGTTTGCAAAGTTTACCGGCATCAACCCGGATGATTATATTGAACTGACTTCGTTTACCCACCACCCGTTTTATGCGCCGTGCATTCTCGAAATTCCGGACAACTGGGCCTGGGCTTCGTATTACAATGTGCCGCTGAATGAATTTGTGCAGGCCACCGACAACGCCCTGCAGAACAACTACGCCGTAGCATGGGCCAGCGATGTAAGCGAGTCGTATTTTTCGTTTAAAAATGGCCTTGCCCTTGTTCCTGAAAAAGACTGGGACAAACTGAGCAAAACCGAACGCGATTCCATTTTCCTGAAACCCGGGAAAGAAAAAGCAATTACACAGGATAACCGCCAGCAGTCATTTGATAACCTGTCGACCCAGGACGATCACGGCATGCACATTACCGGCATCGTAAAAGACCAGAACGGTACACCGTATTACATCGTAAAAAACTCGTGGGGCAAAGAAGGTAATGATTGCGGCGGCTATTTTTATGCCTCGCAATCCTATTTCCAGTACAAAACCATCAGCGTTATGATTCATAAAAAAGCGCTGCCGAAAGAACTGGCCACGAAATTAAACATCAAGCAATAACAGGAGCCGCCGGCTTACCACCCATGATTTCGAATTATTTCAGTGTTGATGAATTGCAGGCGCTGCAGGAGCTGGAAGGCCAGCTGCTGAAACAGGTGGTGTACCACAACTGGGTGAATAAAATAAACCCGGCCGAACCCTTTGAGTTTCTTGATAAACTGGAACTCGTGTTTCATAAAGGGCGCATTGTTTTTGCTGCAAACGAAGACAATTCCGGCATCGGCATCGTTCCTGATTTCGATGGCGAAGCCGCCCGCCTGCGCCTGCTGCACGAGTTCAACGGAAAAATTGACCTGCGCAGCGACGACATGACCTTTAACCCGCTGTGGGTACTTACCGCCGGCAAAACCATGTACAGCATTGAACTAGTAAAAGACCGCGAAGGACTCTACCGCAACGATTGCCTGCTGCTTGATTTCGGCGAAGAAAAATTAGAAGTGCGGCTGAATATGGAAGGATTGCTGGTGGAACCGTTTGAAGACGTGTAGCTTGTTTTCCGACAAGCGATCAGGCAATAAAAATTTTCAATTTTCAATACCAATGCTCAATTCTCAACGTAACGGGAGTTGGGCATTTTTTATTTACTTCAGTAAAAGCAACAGCAGCCACGTAAGCCCCATCACAGATACAGCAGTAATCAGTGTTTCCGTTAATGAAGTTGCTTTGGGTGTTTCCTGTTCATCCGGAGCCTTCGATTCTTCAGCGGCAGTTTCTGATTGCCGGTTACTTCCTGCAAATGCTTCGTGCATACGTGCGATGCGGTTCTGCCACAGTTTGCCGGTATTGCCGCAGCTGAGGCGCTGGGCCTGTTCGGCGATATGATTGAGTTGTGTAAACTGGTTTTGCTGCTGCAGATTGGTGTACAGTTTTGCAAAACATTCGACGAGGTCGTCGCGCACGCCTTCCATTTCAGACGGTAATGCATTCCAGGTGCTTATTGCTTCGTGGCCGGTGAAACGCATTGCTTCGCGGAGTTGTTCCGGATCGTTGCTTTGTTCGATGTTGTTGCGCAACTGTTCCAGGTCGGAATACACGATATCGAGCAGGCGGTCGTAAAACACCTCCAGCACCTCGTCGCGGCGCGGAATGCGGATTTCGCGGAGCGCCCACATTTTCGCTGCATCGTGGCTGCGCAGTGCACTCACGTGGGCATCAACCATGCGCTGGATGAAATACGGACGCACAAAAGGCAGGAACAATTCGTTGCCGGGCAGGCGGCGGATCACTTCCCAGTTTACATGGCCGGGCGTTCCGTTTTCGAGGAATACACAAAACTGGTGTTGCCGGAAAATGGCTGCATGCAGGTTGTATGAAAACGGATCTTTCAGTTCATCCAGCAATTGCAGCACATCGTTTTTCGAAAGCTGCCGCTCCCCTACTTCCACCAGCCCTTCCGGGCTCAGCTGCGCATTCACAATATGCCGTTTCCGTGCGTCACGTATAAGCACAGGAAGCTCCGTGGCTTCAGGCACGCGGCCGCCGGTTTCGAGCAAAGTGAACGGAGAGATGTAGTACACCTGTTTCAGATCGTATGACGAATATACAAAATCAAAAGCAGATGAACAGCAAACACGAGCCGCGCAGTTACTTTCCTGCTAATAGGGCGGCGGATCACGATGCGGCAATACAATCGGTGTAAGGCTATCCGCAATGCCCCGCGCATTAGATTTTGTCTGTGCTGAATCATTCAGCAGCATTTGCATCAGTTCTTTATGATACAAACTGTCCAGCAACTCTTTCTTATCCAAAGGCACCCCGTTTTCCCCTTCCGAAAGGCGATGAAACACGGCAAGATAAATGGAATCGTAAGCGATTCGGCGGCCATTGATATAAATGCTTTTGTTTTCATACACAGCAGCGGTCGGAACATAACGCATTTCAAAATACGGACGATCCGGTTCGGCCCGTTCGGTATCTTTTTTACCGCCAACGGCTGACCACACGCCCCAGCCGATAAAACCGAGTGCAATCGCCAGTGCCAGCATGGGTATGAGCGAAGCCGCTTCAATGCTGTACCATTTCTTCTTTTTTATCGGATACGGATCATCATCGTCATCAGTCTTTTTCCGTTTGGCCGGGTTGTAACCGGCCGCAGTTAGTTCTGCCAATTCTGAATCATCATCGTCTGCATCTTCGTCATCTTCCAGTGCCGGATCGGGCCGTTTATGATCGGCAATAAGTTGTTTCAGGTCCCATGATAATCCGCCGAACAGCGGGGCTGCTTTTTCGAGGGCTTCAATTACTGCATCCAGTTCTTCTGCGGAGGCTTTTCGGCGTTTCAGCAGGTAATACCAGCCGGTATAAATATTCCGCAGCGCATAAAATGTTCCGAATGTTACTTTCCAGAAATGCATGCGCTTTTCCGAAAGCAGTTCCTGCAGCGCTTCACCGGCTGTTCCTGTTTTCAGGAGCTGATCAAATGCATGCTGCAACTTCTCCGCTTCCATTTCCCGGTAATTTTTCAGCAGTTCATCTATGTCATCTGCAAGCGGTAAATCATCCGGAATATTCAGGCGGCCGAGTGCTTTCATCAGCACTGCATCCCCGCTTTTCCAGGCACGCCGGAAGAGCTGCACATACTGCCACGAAAACGCCTCCCTTGCGCGCGCAGCTTCTTTTTCAGGCCAGGTTTCAATGCAATTTTCGAGTCGGAACGGGCTTACAGTTCCGATTTCCAGGAACGCATGCAACTCGGGGACGCTTTGCAGCAGGACATGCCAGTTTATTTCGTCCTCCTGCTCCAGCGCATCAATGCGTTGCATGATGTCGTTCAGCGTAAATGCATGGCCGTGCAGTAACATGGTTTCGCCTTCCAGCTGAAAATCGGCCTGCCACCGGCGCCGGGCCGCGCGCAGCAGTGTTCTGCGGGCTTCCGCATCAGCGGGCAAGGCTGCAATACCGAGCAGCGTGGTGGTGGAAAGAAACGGGTTCATGGTCTGTTGCGAAGATAATACAAAGCGGATTCCCGTTTCTGCGTTCAATCACCTAACCATGCAACGGTTAACCATTTTCCTCGTAAATTTGAGCAACATGAACAGCATTGCATTAAACCAGCACCACGACCACCTGCTGAAACTGATTAACCAGGTGTTTGACCTCGAACGGAAAACAAACGGCAAAACGGAATTTGCGCCCCTTTCGCGCAACATCAACCGCATGAAAGATGCGCTGAACGAAATGGGTTACCAGTGGGCCAATCCCATCGGTGAGCCGTATAACGACACGCGCACCGACTGCGAAGCCAGCATTGCCGGCGAATCATCAGAAAACCTCGTGATCTCCGAAGTGCTGAAACCCATTGTGTGGATCAAAGAAAACGGGATGAACTTTATTGTACAGAAAGCTGTTGTAATAGCTGAATCGAAAAAATGAGCGGTATGCGTAACACCATTGATTTTGGCATTGACCTGGGCACCACCAACTCTGTAATTGCACGTTACAGCGGTGGCAAAGTGGAAGTTTTTAAAAACCCCGTGGGTCACAAAGAAACCCTGCCCTCTGTGGTGGCGTTTCGCCGCGAGCGGATTATTGTGGGCGACAAAGCCCGTGAATACATGGAAAAAGATCCGGGCAATGTGGCTGGTTCGTTCAAACGCAAAATGGGTACATCGGAACGTTTTTATTTCGAAAGCACCGGGGTATTTAAAACACCGATTGAACTGTCGGCACTTGTGCTGAAAGAACTGAAAAATTTTATCTACACCGGCGAAAAAGTAGAAGCGGCTGTTATCACTATTCCTGCTTCGTTTGATACCATCCAGTCGAACGCCACCAAAAAAGCCGGTTACGAAGCCGGTTTCAGCGAAGTGCTGCTGCTGCAGGAACCGATTGCCGCAAGCCTCGCCTATGCCAACAAAGACGAACAGCAGGAACAACCCGAAGGCCAGTGGCTCGTGTACGACCTCGGCGGCGGCACGTTTGATGTGGCACTGGTTCGTATTGCCGACGGCGAAATGAAAGTGGTAGATCACCAGGGCGATAATTTCCTGGGCGGGCTCGATTTTGATAACCGCATTATTGATAAGGTGATTATTCCGCACCTCGAACAGACCGGGCGTTTCGACGGCAACCTGGCCAACGACCTGAAAAGTGCGAAAGGAAAATACAACCGCCTCTATTTCGAACTGCTTTCGAAAGCCGAAGAAGCAAAAGTGCTGCTGACCGGCAAGGAACAGACCGAAATCGAATTTGAAATGGAAGACCGCAACGGCGATCCGATGGAGGCGTACCTGGTGATAACCCGCGAACAGTTTGAAGACGCCATCCGCGACCTCGTAACAAGCACCATTGACATGATCCGCCTGATTGTGGAGCGGAACAACATTGATCCGAAAACATTGCAACACGTGCTGATGATCGGCGGCAGTACCTACATTCCACTAGTGCGCAAAATGGCCGGCGATGCGTTTGGTATTCCCGTCAACTGCAACATTGATCCGACCACAGCAGTGGCCATCGGCGCGGCGTATTATGCCGGTACACGCACTGCAAGTCCGCAACAGGCGAGTGCAGAAAACAAAGCCGTTCAGAATACATCGGGGTTGCAGATACGCACCGCGTACCAGAAAACGAGCCAGGATGCGCAGGAATATTTTACGGCAGCCGTGGAAGGAAATCCGGATGGTTATTTTTACCGCATTACGCGCGACGACGGCGGTTTCGACAGCGGGCTGAAAGCACTTACGCCACGACTGAGTGAGATGCTTCCACTGAACAAGGGCGATGTGAACTCATTTACGTTCCGCGTTTTTGACGCGCAGAACAACGTGGTGGATGTGCCGGTGGCGCAGATCCAGATTGTGCACGGCAAGTTTAACGTACTGGGGCAGCCGCTGCCGAACGACATCTGCATTGAAGTAGATGATTACGAAAACAACACCACGAAGCTGGAAGTGATTTTCGAAAAAAATGCCATCCTTCCGCTCAAAAAAACAATCACAAAAAACATCACGAAAACGCTCCGCAAAGGCAGCACCGACAATGTGATGATTAATATTATTGAAGGCACACACGCTTCGCTGCCGAGCACCAACCTGTCCATCGGCTGCATCCAGATCAGCGGGAAAGAACTGAACCGCGACCTGCTGAAAGGCACGGATGTGGAAATTACGCTGGAGATGTCGGAGTCGCGCGATCTGCGTATCAGCACGTACCTGCTGATGACGGACCAGGAGTTTACCAACCTCTTCAGCCCGTCGGAACGGCAGGTGAACCTGGTTAAACTGCTGGACGAAACAAAGAACCTGCTGCGCAGCATTGAACCGAACAAGGCCGATGCCGAACGCCGCGAAGATTACGAGCTGGCGCAGCAGCTCACCATTATCGGGCTTGACCTGGAAGAACTGCAGGACGAACTGCGCAACATCAGCGACGATGATATTACCGACAGCAAATACCAGCTGGAAGACCGCAAACGCAAACTGGCCGCCCGCCTCGACCTGCTGACCAAGGACAAGAGCCTGACCGAGGCACTGGAAGAATATTTTGATTACAAAGGCTGGTGTTCGCGCCTGGTTGAAAATCACGGCACAGCCGACGAGAAAAAACGCCTCGAAGAACTGCTTTCGCGCGAAAAAATGATCATGGCCAGCAACAGCACGGTGCGGGTAAAAGAAGCGGTGAGTGATTTTGGCCGCCTGGCTGGTCCCATCCAGTGGCGCACACCGGAAAACTTAGTCGGTATTTTTTACAACCTCGCCATTTCACGCAAATCAGAGATGAAAGACCCGGCCCAGGCCGAACTGTTTATCGCCGCCGGCAGCAAGGCCATTGAAAACAAGAATTACGACGAACTGCGTGTGATTATTCACCGCCTGGCCAACCTGCTTCCGGACGATGAGCGGAAGTTTGATATGAATGGCACGGGGATCGGGTAACCAACCTTTTTTAAATGGAAAATGGCTAATGGCTAATGGCTAATGGTAAAGGGCAATCGCTTACTTCGCCATGTTGACCCATTTTCCATTAGCCATTAGCCATTTTCCATTCGGCCATGTCCCAAACGAGGGAAATCATCTTTTCAAAAAAAAATAAACTTTCGGGTTCCTGATCAGCCCAGAATATGTAATTTCGGGCTGCCAAAAAACACGTTAACAGAACCAAAACCACGCAAAAGCGATGAGCAAAATTAAAGTAGCGAACCCGGTCGTAGAACTCGACGGTGATGAGATGACCCGTATCATCTGGAAATTCATCAAAGACAAACTGATTCTTCCGTACCTGGAAGTAGACATCAAGTATTACGATCTCGGCATCGAATACCGCGACCAGACGAACGATGAAGTAACCGTGGAAGCTGCAAATGCCATCAAACAATACAGTGTAGGTATCAAATGCGCCACCATCACGCCTGATGAAGCCCGCGTTGCGGAATTCAAACTGAAGCAGATGTGGAAATCGCCGAACGGTACCATCCGTAACATCCTTGACGGAACCGTATTCCGTGAACCGATCGTGTGCCAGAACGTGCCCCGCTTGGTTACCAACTGGACCGCACCGATCATCGTTGGCCGTCATGCATTCGGCGATCAGTACCGCGCTACGGATATGGTGGTAAAAGGCAAAGGCAAACTGACGATGACGTTTACCCCGGAAGATGGTTCTCCGGCACAATCGTTTGAAGTGTACAATTTCAAAGGCGACGGCGTGGCCCTTTCGATGTACAACACCGATGAATCCATCCGCGGTTTTGCACACAGCTGCCTGAACATGGGCCTGATGAAAAAATGGCCGGTGTATCTTTCGACCAAAAACACCATCCTGAAAAAATACGATGGCCGTTTCAAAGATATCTTCCAGGAAATTTATGAAAACGAATACGCCGCGAAATTCAAAGAAGCCGGCATCGTTTACGAACACCGCCTCATTGACGACATGGTAGCCAGCGCGCTGAAATGGAACGGCAACTTTGTGTGGGCCTGCAAAAACTACGATGGCGACGTACAAAGCGACAGCGTGGCACAGGGCTTTGGTTCACTCGGACTGATGACTTCGGTGCTGACTACGCCCGATGGAAAAATTATGGAAGCGGAAGCCGCACACGGCACCGTTACCCGCCACTTCCGCGACCACCAGGCCGGCAAACCGACTTCGACCAACCCGATTGCGTCTATCTTCGCATGGACACGCGGCCTCGAATTCCGCGGCAAACTCGACGGCAACCAGGAGCTCATCAACTTCTGCCAGGCCCTCGAACAGGTGTGCGTGGAAACCGTTGAAAGCGGCAAAATGACCAAAGACCTCGCGGTATGTATCCACGGCAACAAAGTAACGCTGGGCGAACATTACCTCAACACCGAGGATTTCCTGAACACGATTGATACCAACCTGAAAAAGAAACTGGGCAAATAATTTCCGCCTGATCTTTTCAGTAACAATAAAAGTCCCCGGTTCTTTCGCAGAACCGGGGACTTTTTAATTTGTAACAATTTAAATGTTTACCACTTGCTCAATTCAAATAATTATCTTGGCGTATGTTTTTATGTACAATAAATTAACCTTTAAGTTACATCCTTATGGTAAAATTTGATTTAAAAGATAAATTCAAAGGCCGAGGAGATTATTTTGAAGAATTCTGTCAAAAGCTTTTGAGCGCTGATTTTAAAATAATCCGAAAAAGTGAGAAAGGCGCGGACTTTGGTATAGACCTATGGGTTCCAGAAGAAGATCTCGGTAGCGATGTAAGTATTTTCAGACAAATAATACCAGATGAAAATTATCTTGTTAGCAGTGAGTTACAAATAGTTGTTCAATGCAAGGCTAGCATGAAAAAATTAAGCCTAAAACATATAGCCGATAGTATAGCATATGCCGATTTATATAAAATCAAAAAATTTATCTTAATGACAAATAATGCACTAACTCCAACGTGCGATCATTGGATAAAAATGTGCAATATGACAAATTCAAAAACGTACAAAATTTTTGTTTATGACAAATACAATATAGGTGATCGGCTAGTGCATAATAAATCTTTGGCATTAGAATATTTCCCGGAATTAAAGTCTGAGATTAATCAGTATCATTTATCTATCCAGAAGAAAAAAAATGATACAAAATCAGGTAATATTATTCTTGACGAATCTAATCCTGTAATTAAGAACAAATACTCTATTTTAACACATAAATACCATCACTTATCTTTTATTGCCAGACTTAATTATAATCTAGTAGCTGGAACAGGTGCTGCACTTCAAATAGCCGTTAATGGAAAATTGCTCGAACCAGACGACCTAATAAACAAGTCTCCTTTCTACACTTTCTCAGATAAAAGGTTATTTACCTGGTTTGAAATTGATTCAATTGCACTGGCCTACTCTCCAGATTTTGTATCAAACTATAAGGACCCCAAATACTCATTCGTTAATAGTGATCCTTACTTATTTGTATTCAATATTTCAAAATACATAAATAACAGTGATTTTAATATTGAATTCAAGCACAATGGTCAAACTGACGCCCAAATAGTTATCGAAAACATTTGCTTCAAATAACAATTCCCTTTCCTAACGAATTAATGTAAAACTTCGACGCAATTCCGTGGCCTCCCTTAGTTTTCAATATTTGATTTCCAGCGAAAAACAGTAATTTCGCATCGGATTCCTTACCCAATTACAATGTCTGCAACTGCTCCGGGTTTCATCGACACCATCGTCGAAGGTTGGCAATCGTACAACGATTTTGCCCTGCTCGTTTTTCAACTGAAGGAGTGGAAATATCTTATTCAGCATCCGCTGTTTTATTTGCTGCTTGTTTACCTCGCCACATTTTTCCTGGAACTGCTGTTGCCGAAAAAAATCAATTATGGTTTGGTAACGCGCAAAGGTTTCTGGACCGACCTGCTGTATGTGATTTTCATTGACTATGCCATCATGTCGCTGGGGCTTGCTGCAATTACCGCGGGCGTTGAATTTATTGTAACGCGTCCGCTGGGCATTTCGCTCCCGGTTTACGACCTGAAAGGTGCGCTTTCCGGCCCGCTCGGTTTCATCGTCTTTTTCCTGATCGTTGATTTTGTACAATGGTTCGGCCACTTTTTATTGCACCGCGTGGAATGGCTGTGGCAGTTTCACAAAATTCACCACGCGCAGGAAACGCTGGGCTTCGCCTCTACCCGCCACTTCCACTGGGGAGAATACCTCGTACTGAAACCGGCATTGTGGATTCCGTTCGGTATGCTCGGTTATTCGTCGTATGAATATGTGGTGTATTACCTGTGGATCGGTTATTTCCTCACGTTTTTCTCACACTGTAATATCAACCTAAAATTCGGTTTCCTCAATTACATTTTCATCACACCCGAAACGCATTACTGGCACCACTCGCGCAATATTCCGCGCCGCTATGGCGTGAACTACGCGTCATCGCTGGCCATCTGGGATGTGCTGTTCGGTTCGTTCTATTTGCCGAAAGACAAAGAGCCCGTGCTCGGAATTCCCGAAAATGATGTTCCTGATTCGTTTATGGGGCAAATGATTTATCCCTTCAAAGCACTGTTCAGCCGGAATGCTGTGCCGCAGAACAAAGACGCAGAAGTAAAACAAACCGTTTCACGCGCCGAGCGCAGGCGGGAAGAGAAGAAGAAGCGTTGATGCAGGAGTTCGTTTAAAATAACCCCTATTCCTAATTGCTATAGGTTTTAAAATAATTGCGGGAACAAGTCAGCAGTCTTCAGTCGGCAGTCTGATTG
>CALRZN010000005.1:0-293555 GCA_943372645.1 Chitinophaga pinensis
ACAAAAGAAAGGACCAAAGAAAAAGTCAAGGCTTCTTAAAATTACGGGCAAAAGCTACGGCATGCCAGCGCAGGCCGCTGAACTCACCCCCGGGAAGTTTTTGGTTTGAAATTATAACCGGGGGCTCAAACACCACCGGCCTTTACCCAGCGCGCGCCTTGTTTTGCACCGGAATTTTAAGAGGCCGAAAAAGTTCCCGGTTCAAAATATTGTTTTGTTAGCTGCAAGAATAAATACAAAACAGGCAAATCTGTTTGGCTTTTTCATCTTGAGGAAAAAATATAAGGTGCATTTTTAATATGTTTCATGATCCTTTTTGTAACCAAAAACAAAGGGCGAACCGTTGCCGGTCCGCCCTTTTAAATCGTATTCCGCTGAAAATTATTTCACCACGTTTTTGGTTACTTTTCCTTTTGCACCGGTGATCTGAATTTTATAGTTTCCTTTTGCCCATTTGCTGGCATCAATGGTGGTGCGTGTTTCGCCGGTGAGTTCCGATTCGAAAACACGGCTGCCGTTTGCATCAAATACCACCACAAACGAAGCGCCGAATGTAGCGGTGGTTTCAATTGTAAGTTTTTCATTTACCGGGTTCGGGTAAACCGCAACCGCATTGCTGAGGTGTCCGTTTTCGGTAATGCCTACACACGGATTAACCACTACGGTTATCTGCGCGGTATTGCCGCCGCAATTGGTGTAGGTAAGCACATACGTTCCTACGCCTGCCAGCGAGGGGTTGAAGGTGTTACCAAGTACGCCGGTTCCGGTCCATACGCCGCCTGCGGGTACACCGTCGGTAAGGTTATATGCACCGTCAGCCGCGCAGTAGTTGGTCGGCATGCTGCTGCTGATGGAAACAGCCGGGTTGTTATAAACCAGAGTTACTTTTCCGTTTCCCGGATTAACGCCGTTTATGAAAACGATGTTGGTCATGGTTCCGGTAAAGTTGGAGCCACCGGCCCCGCCTCCTCCTCCGCCTTTATCGTTACCGCTGCAGGCAGTTGTTCCGGCCGAACCGGCACCACCGCCACCGCCGCCTACAAGTCCGCCGCCGCCACCGCCGCCGCTCGGGTCGGTGTGGTTGCTGCTACAGCAGCAGGTCTGACCCGCGCCGCCGTTACCACCCTGGAACGATGTACCGGCAGTACCATCATTGCCAAGAAATCCGGCGCAGCCAATGCCTTTTGCACCGAATGCGCTGCCAACAGCACCGAAACCGCCCCCGGCAACGCCGTTAACGGTTGGAGAATCAGTTCCGTTAACCCCGCTTCCGCCGCCGCCAAAGCCGCCTGTACCACCGGCCACGCCGGTCATGCAGCCTGTTCCGCCTCCGCCACCGCCGCCGCCTGCAAGGGCAAACATGGCCGTGGTTGAAGCATCAGAAACGCGGGTAAATCCGCCGCCACCGCCGCCGCTTCCGCCGCTCACGCCGTTGCCGCCGTTACCTCCGCCGTTTAAGCCACCCGCTGCACCTGAAGCGGCACCGCCAACTTCAATCAGCAGAATCTGGCCGGGAGTAACCGGTATATTTCCGCTTACATAAGCACCGAGTCCGGCCGCGCCACCCGCGGTTCCGTTTCCGGCCGCGCCCTGGGCACCAAAGGCTTTAATAGTAATGCTGGTAACACATGGAGGCACAAAAAAGGTGTCAACCCCGGGCGAAACAAATGTCACGGAATCGAGCTGTGCCATGGCTGAACCGGCAATGACGCAGGTTGCAGCAAATGTCAGTATCGTTTTTTTCATTTTTGTGTTGGTTTGATAGGTCGTGCAAAAGTATACAATTGCCACCTCCTGCCCGAATTTTGCGGCCTAATCTCCATCAGTTTTGGTGTTTTTGCAGCTTTATGCCCCCTATTTTTCCAGTACAAAACCTTTCGTAACTTTGCCGGTTCACACTAATACGCATTCCGTGGCTACAAAAACGCAGAAAAGTTCCGCGAAGGAAAAAACCGGTTTCAGCAAAGAAACCTACATGCAATGGTATGAGAGCATGCTGCTCATGCGCCGTTTTGAAGAAAAATGTGCCGAGCTGTATATCCAGCAGAAAATTCGTGGCTTCTGTCACTTATATATCGGGCAGGAAGCACTCGTTGCCGGGGCCGAATCGGCTACACGCAAAAACGACCGTGTGATTACCGCTTACCGCGATCACGCACACCCGATCGGGCGTGGACTCGATCCGAAATACATCATGGCCGAACTGCTTGCCAAAATCACCGGCTGCTCCAAAGGCAAAGGGGGGTCCATGCACCTGTTTTCGAAAGAACACAGTTTCTTCGGCGGGCACGGTATTGTGGGCGGACAGGTTCCGCTGGGCGCTGGCCTTGCGTTTGCCGACCAGTATAACGGCAACGACAATGTAACGCTGTGTTACATGGGCGACGGTGCGGTGCGCCAGGGTGCATTGCACGAAGCATTTAACATGGCCATGCTGTGGAAACTGCCGGTGATCTTTATCATCGAGAATAACAATTACGCCATGGGTACTTCGGTTGAACGTACCAGCAACGTACACGATCTTTATAAACTGGGTCTTTCATACGACATGCCATCGGTACAGGCCGACGGGATGCGCTGCGAAGCGGTTCACGAAGCCATTGCCGAAGCCGTTGAACGCGGACGCAAAGGCGAAGGCCCCACGCTTATTGAAATGAAAACGTACCGTTACCGCGGCCACTCCATGAGCGACCCGGCAAAATACCGCAGCAAGGAAGAAGTGGAAGAATACAAGAGCCAGGATCCGATTGAACAGGTGCTGCGCACGCTGCGCGAAAACGGCTGGATTGACGACAAAGGTGTGGAAGCCATGGAAGCAAAAATTGCTGCCATTGTTGATGAGTCGGTGAAGTTTGCCGAAGAGTCGCCCTTCCCCGAGCCGGAAGAACTGTACAAAGACGTGTACGCCGAAGCCAACTATCCGTATATCCAGGAATAACCAAAGCATTAAACCAAGCAACGTATGGCAGTAATTGTCAAAATGCCCAAACTGAGTGATACCATGACCGATGGCGTGGTAGCCGTTTGGAATAAAAAAGTGGGCGACACCGTGAAAAAAGGCGAGATCCTCGCTGAAATCGAATCGGACAAAGCCACCATGGAATTTGAGTCGTTCAACAACGGTGTGATGCTTTATATCGGTGTGGAAAAAGGACAGTCGGCCCCGGTTGACAGCATCCTCTGCATCATCGGTGAAGCCGGCGAAGATGTGAGTGCACTCATCGCTGCAAACGCTGCGCCTGCGAAAACTGAAACTGCGAAAGCGGAAGTGGTTGCGGAGAAAAAAGCGGAGCCAATTGTTGTTGCCAAAACAGAAAACGTAAACGTTGCGCCGGCCGTACAGAAAGCTGTTGCGGTGGCCGAAACCGTTTCCACCAATGGCGACAGCCGCCTGAAAGCGTCACCGCTTGCGAAAAAATTAGCCGAAGAAAAAGGCATTGACATCGGCCTTGTAAAAGGCAGCGGCGAATACGGCCGCATTGTGAAACGCGACATCGAAGGATTTCATCCGGGCCTCGCGCCGAACATGCAGACGTACAGCGGCAGCACCGCAGGCGTCGGCCAGGAAAGCTTTACCGAAGAATCCGTTTCGCAGATGCGTAAAACCATCGCGCGCCGCCTTTCGGAAAGCAAACACACCGCGCCGCATTTTTACATCACCATGGAAATTGCGATGGACGAAGCCTTCCGCGCACGCGAAGCCATTAATGCTGTGTCGCCGGTAAAAGTATCGTTCAACGACCTCGTGATCCGCGCCACAGCCGCCGCGCTGCGCCGCCACCCGAAAGTAAACTCGTCGTGGCTCGGCGATAAAATCCGTTACAACAACCACATCCACATCGGCATGGCGGTTGCGGTAGAAGACGGCCTGCTGGTTCCGGTAATCCGCTTTGCAGATAACAAATCGCTTTCGCAGATTGCGGCTGAAACTAAAGACCTCGGCACCAAAGCGAAAAACAAAAAATTACAACCGGCCGACTGGGAAGGCAACACGTTTACCATTTCCAACCTCGGTATGTTTGGCGTAGAAGATTTCACCGCTATCATCAATCCGCCCGATGCCTGTATTCTTGCCGTAGGCGGAATAAAAGACACACCGGTGGTGCGCAACGGACAGGTTGTTCCGGGCAAGGTGATGAAAGTTACGTTGTCAAGCGATCACCGTGTGGTGGATGGCGCGCTGGGTGCCGCGTTTTTGCAGACGCTGAAGGCGCTGCTGGAGAACCCGGTTACGATTTTGGTGTAACAGAGCTGACTACTTTATACAAGCCGCATCCGTTTTGGGTGCGGCTTTTTTTTGTGCGGATATGCGACTGGTTTCTTGCTTATTAATAGCAACGCGAAGTGTTATTTATTTGGTAGATTGTTTGTAATTTGTCGCATCAATAATCTTGTACTCCACCCTGCGCCAAAACGGTTTTATGCATAAACTCATCCGCAATCCCCGTAAAATCGTTTTCAAAAACTATCCAATGGTTAAGCTGTTCTGTTTTGTATCATTCCTCTTAATACCGGTTCTCGGCTTTGGTCAAAAAGAAAAAGTAGATTCGCTTAACCGGAAGCTGAATGGCGAAAACGATAAATTCAGGAAAGTCGATATCTTAATTAAACTCTGCGAATACTGCGAGATCAGTGATAATCTGAAATACGGCAACCAGGCACTTGACTTAATTACGGAGCTGAAAAAAAGCACCCGGGATACGGCAATACTTGAACGCCTTCTTGGTAACGAGGCAGCCGCATACAGCTTCATTGGCGCATATTATGGGAATAACAACTTCTACAATAAAAACAAATTGCAGGACCCGGAGAAAGCTGTGTTTTATTACAATAAATCAGTCAGTATATACAAACAGTTAAAGCACTGGGATAAATTAAAAGAATTAAACGATTACCTCGAAGGGCAGTATTTGCGTGAAGGGAATATGTATATGATACTGCAGGTTTTCAAAGACGCCGTAAGTTTTGGAAAAGCAAACAACAATAATCTCTTTGTGGCAAAATATATTTATCAGACTGCGCGGTTTTATGCCCGTATCGGCGATTCGCTGAATGCGATGAAGTATGCAGAAGAAGGAATTGAATTAGAGCGAAAAATAAACGACCCGGAGCGGCTTGCAAGGGGATATGAATTGGGCGGAGATTTATATTTTAACATCAGAAATTATCCCCAAGCCATTGATTTCTATAATAAAGCCCTGGCTGCGTATGATCAAAAGCAGAACACCCGTCAAAAAGCATTTGTTTATTTCGGTTTGGGAAACACGTATGCGGCTTTAAAAAACTATACACGTGCAGATGAGAATTTGAAACGGGCATTGTCTTATACGGACAGTGTGGGCGGCAAGAATGCTTTTTTTATTGAGATCAATATTGAACTGGGCCGTCTTGAATACAAGTTTGGTAACTATGAAAAAGCGCAGTGGTATCATCGGTTTACACTGGATAAAAGTGAGCAGACGGGTTTTCCCGGCGGCATAGCCATTTCAAGCCACGAGCTCGCAAAAGACCTTTTGCAGTTGAACAAATTGCAGGAAGCTAAAAAACATGCTGATCGGGCGCTGACCTTAAAGAAGCAGATTGCAGGGGTGGAACAGGTTATGAAAACAGAGCAATTGTGTTTTAAAATTGATTCCGCTCTTGGTGATTTTAATACCGCTTTATCACATTACATGGCATATACCCAGCTCCAGGGTAAATTAAACATAGAGGAGGTAAAGAAGTCAACACTAAAAGATGATCTGCAAAACAGGTTTGAGCAGGAAAAAGAAAAGCAAATTATTTTGCAACAAAAGAAAGATGAAGAAGCCGCCATGCAGTTAAAACAGCAAAAATATTTACGCAACAGTTTCATAGCAGGCTTTTTATTGTTAGGAATCATCGCCTTGTTTATTTTCAGAAACTATGTAGCAAAGAAAAAATTGGCCAATGAAATAGCCGCACAAAAACAACTGATAGAAGAAAAACAACACGAAATTATAGACAGCATAACCTATGCAAAAAGGCTGCAGGACGCTATTTTGCCGCCCCGGGAATTTGTTGATAAAAGCCTGCTGCAGAATTTTATTTATTATAAACCCAAGGCCATTGTTGCCGGAGACTTTTACTGGGCTGAACAGGTGAATCATTTGTTTTTTATAGCTGCGGCTGACAGCACCGGGCATGGCGTGCCTGGCGCAATGGTATCACTGGTGTGTTCAAATGCCCTGAACCGCTCTGTTAAAGAATTCAATTTAACAGATACCGGTAAAATACTTGACAAAACAAGAGCACTGGTAATTGAAACATTTGAAAAAAGTGAAAGCGAAGTGAAAGACGGAATGGATATTTCTCTTTTGTGCATTGACACAGCAAACAAAAACATATCCTGGAGTGGAGCAAATAATCCGCTATGGTATATTGAAGACGGGGAGCTTAAAGCAATCAAGGCCGACAAACAGCCGATCGGGAAAACATACGATCCAAAACCATTCACGACACATCAGGTCGTATATAAACCGGGTGCCGTATTTTACCTGTTCACCGACGGATTTGCGGATCAGTTCGGAGGACCGAACGGAAAAAAATTCAAATACAAACAATTTGGAGACTTACTGCTGAAGCATAGTAATTTACCTCTGAAGCATCAGGCGGAACGTATTGACAACGCATTTTCGGAATGGAAAGGCGACCTGGAGCAAGTGGACGACGTTTGTGTTATTGGAATTAAACTTTAACCAGGCTGTTGTCTTGTCCGAACGGAGTAAACGTTCAAACCACCGCCTCCTTATTATACCGCAACTTATATTCAACCGGCGACATCCCCGTAAACCGCCGGAATACTTCGCGGAAGGCTTTGTTGTCGGAGTAGCCGACTTCGTACATGACTTCGCTGATGGTTTTTCGGCTGTTCTCAAATGCTTTTTTGGCTGATTCTACTTTTACGCGTTGCAGGTATTTTGCCGAAACCACCATCGCAATGCCCAGATTATTCCGGATATATTATTCGGCCGCATTCGGAAACCGGGTGCGGTTTTTTGTGTTACCGTTTTTTCATTCGCAGCCGGTTAAAAAACAAATGCGAATGAAAAACGGGTAACCGCCTTGTTTTTGTTACACCCGCTTCCATCACGCTTACCGTGCATGAACTGGCAACCCAACTAAAAGTTTTGTACCTTCACTCCATACTTTGTAGTTATACACAGTTGCGTGTTCCACACTCCAGCTGCTGGTAGTTGCAAACTGTTAGTGGCAGTATCCGGGGCGAACGTTCGCACGGATAAGCTGATCGCAAACGATTGCAACATGAAACGATAATCCCATTACATAAGCGAGGCAACCGGCAAGGAAACAGAACACCTGCCCAAAAAAATATATACACTGCAATCCAATACCTAAAAAAGTAAAATATGAATAAGAGCATCCTTTGTTTCCTTTTTGTGCTGGCGTCAAATCTTGTTTTTGGCCAGGGAACATACATACAGGTAGAAGGAGATGCCGACCTGTCTGTCTATTTGAATAATCAGTTAAGGGGGAAAACCACCGCTGAATTAAACGGGTTAATTATTGAAAATGTAACGCCGGGCAAAAACCTGATAAAAATTGAAAAAGAGGGTTTTACCCCTTACGAAGAATACATTACTGTAAAACCGGGCGAGGTGTTTGCCTATAAAGTCAAACCATTTACGAAGCACCTCGTTAATATTTCGGAACAGGGCAATACCGGTGAAACGGATAAAAAAGCAAAAGTAGAAACGGGAAAACTCGTTGTCCAGTCGGTGCCGATCGGGATTAAAATAACCATTCCGGATATTGAAGGAGTTACCAACATGCCAAAAACAAAGGACAAATGGTCGGCCGACAATATCCCGGCCGGCACTTACAACATTACATTTACCTTTAATGAAAAGGTCATTAATAAAACGATAGAAGTACATGGCAACGACACCACGCGTGTTTTTGTAAATATGCTGAGTGGTGATTTTAATTCAAGAAGTGCAAAATCGGAAAAGCAGGAAAAGGAAAAATTAAAAATTACCAAAGATCTGACACTGATCAAATACATCAATGATCTCGCAACTACGTATCAATTCAAACCACGATTAAGCGAGAATGAATTCCGGCTTTATAACACAGCGACCGATAAGTTAATGACCACCAGGAATATGATGGAGCACAATTACAGCGGTGACAAGACCATTTATTTTATCAGGCACGACAAGGTAAAAAACGGCCCCAGCAGAATAGAGTTTAACAGGGCAGGGGAAGCGATATTTTATACGTATACGATTATTTCTAAAAATGGGAGCACCTATACGGAACGGATAGATGCCTACAATAAGGCAGTCGCTGAAATCGAGGCATTGTTCCCGAAAGAACTGATAAAAAAATCGGGTACTTCGATAAGCGCCAAATCATATTCAGGAAATATAGAGTTGAGTTTCTCGGTGTGGGATATTATAAACGGTGCCAATACCGGCAGCTATGATATTTCATTTAAGGTTATTTGATGATCACGATCTGCTGAGCCCTTTGATTTTCTTAAACGGCGTGCGGTTTTTTTGCTGTACTATTGTTTTGTAAATTGGTATGGCCATAAGCAAGCCTGTAGTAAAAGCATGAGGGAGTTACGTAAAATAAATATACAAGCCAGTATCAGCAAAAAGAGGCTAACTTATAATGAAAGCTGGTTGAATATTTTCGCCCGGGTTACAACATTGCTCCTGTTTGTGCCATGCATTCTATATCCCGTTATAATGATGGCAACTTTGCAATTTACAAACGCCAATGAATTATTTTTTCTTTACCTGGTTTTCCCGGTTTCCATCCTGATCGGCATTTATGGCATTTTTCGCGGGCTGACTGAGAAACGGCTGATAAAAATTGAAACAAGCCATGGCAAGGAAACGATAACGGAAGCAATTCTCACCCTTGCGAAAGAAAATCAACTCGAAATATTTCGTAAGTCCGCCAACTGCATAATCCTGAACAGTTCCGATCCCCTGAGTTTCAGCGAGGACCGTAAAAAGGCAAGAATGTTTTTCATCGGCGATGGGATGTTGTTATTTACGGTTATGCGGTTTGGATACAAAGCCAACTATCCTGTTTTTTTCACGCACCTGTTTATAAAACGCGACTTATCGAAATTATTGCGAAAAGGGGGAGTAAATCTGACCTGAAGTAGGAGACATGCCGGCGCCCGAACTGAGGGTAAAGATGGAACGTTTGTTTTCGATAATCCTGATTGAGGAACTGTACTTTTTCATTTAACCACAAAGGCACACGCACATTCCACCGCACCCACAAAGGGTTGCACAAAGGGCACAAAAAATTATTATTACATGGTGGACTTTGTGCATGCCATTGTGTCCATTGTGGTTAAATTGAGTGCTACACAGATATTGGAACTGTCAAAAATAAACGATGGTTTCTGAATTCCGCAGTGATTGCTGTTTCTGAATCTGGAATTGTAATTTAGCGTAATAAAAACGGAGCAAGCCATAAATTAAACAACGCCTTGCATTTTGTTTAATGAACAAAATGTAATCTTCTGAACTTAAAACTCGCCCTTATGAAACATGTAAAATCAATACGATCATACATCGCCACGGTGATATTCAGTATGTGCTTTTTAGCCTGCGGAACGGGAGTTAATAGCGACTCTGACGTAAACAATTACAGGACAGTGCCCGTAACTTCCGTTGAAACAGCAAGACGAATTGTAATTGAAAAATTCACGGAAACAGAAGAAGTGCTCCTGATGCCTGATTCGTTAAATGATTCTGTTGGTATAAATATGGCCATTATCGGCGTAGAGATTTTAAGTAAAGGATATCTTCCATCGGGATTGGAAAAGAAGGATGGCTACACCATTTATAAGTATAAAAGGCATATACCGGTTACGCAGACAACGGCGGAAGCACCAGTCCCCTTTTTTGATTACGATGCGATTGATTACTATGTTATTGCTGCCGATAAAACAGCGAAGGGTGGAATTTCAAAAAATACAACCGCGCCAAAATCGGGTTCCATTTATGAAGGAGTATTATATGGCAATATACCACAGGCAATTTCAGATACCTCTTTTTTAGTGCAACTGGAAAAAACAGGATTTGTGAAAAGCAGTGTGGATACAAGCAAGTTCGATACTTTGGATGAATTGTTTGCACCAAAAGAAGTGAACGATTCGGTTGCATACGCCTGCAAACCAGTTTACCGCGACATCCTGGTGTTCAGAAAAAACGGCCGTATTGCCGGAATTGCAAAAGTCTGTTTTTCGTGCAAAAAACACCTCATCGTCGGGGCAAAAGGAAATACCGACAACTTCGGTATGAACGGCGATTATGAACGCCTGCAGCGTTTACTGCATCCATAAAAGACTTCTTACTTCAACTGCTTTTCATACGCTGAACGCGTAGCTGTTATTTCATCAAAATGGGTGTTGGCCCATTTTACCAAACCGCGGATGTGCGGGATTAAACTTTTGCCCCGTTTTGTGAGCGCATATTCCACACGCGGCGGCACTTCCGGGTATACCGTGCGTTTTACCAGGCCGTCGGCTTCCAGCGTTTTCAGGGTTACGGAAAGCATTTTCTGTGAAACGGTGCTGATATATTTATGAATCTCGTTAAAACGCAGCACCTCGCTTTCACTTAAAATCAGCAGCACCAGCGTGGACCACTTGTCGCCGAAGCGGTCGAGGATGTTACGTACCGGGCAATTGCCGGCGTCGTTATATTTTTCAAAAATATTTTTCATCATAACGTGTTGATGCTCTGCAATAGTAACATCGGGGTAAGTTGTGTACGCCGCCGTTACCATGGATTTATTCGTTCTGTTGTGTTTACCTTTGACTTACAAAAAGTAATTAAGTACCCAAAAGTAACTTAAAAAATACCAAAAACAAAAAAAGCAGAACCATGAAAAAAATACTTGTTACAGGAGCCACCGGAGGACTTGGTGCCGCAGTTGTTTCTTTTTTGAGCGAAAAATTACCCGTTTCACAGCTCGCCGTGCTGGTGCGCGATGCACAGGGCGAAAAGGCAAAGGCTTACGCCGCTGCAGGTATAACCGTGCACACCGGCGATTACAACGACAAGACCTCGCTGGTGAAGGCGTTTGAAGGAACGGATGTGCTGTATTTTGTATCGGCAAGCGATATCGGTTCGCGCATGCAGCAACAGCAGCATGTGGTGGAAGCGGCAGCAGAAGCAAAGGTGGGGCATATTGTGTACACCAGTGCCGGCCGTAAAAACGAAGCTGCTGATGCGCCGCTGGCACCGATTATGGCGGCTCACATCGCTTCAGAAAAATGGATTAAAGCGTCCGGTATTCCGTACACCATCCTGCAGCACAATTTATATGCAGAGGTTATTGCATTATTCCTCGGAAGCAAGGCACAACTGCTTGCCACCAAAACGGTTTTCCTGCCTGCCGGCAATGGCCTTACTGCTTTTGTTCCGCGCACCGAACTGGCCGAAGCAGGAGCCATTATTCTTACCGAAACAGAAAAACATGTAAATAAAACTTATGCGTTAAACGGCAGCGAAAACACGTCATTCGCAACGGTTGCACAGTACATTGCTGAAGCAACCGGTGAGGCGGTTACCTATTATTCGCCCGCTATTCCCGAGTTTGAAGCAGCGCTGAAAGGAGCCGGTGTTCCTGCGGAAATAATCGGGATGATGATTATGTTCGGGCTGGGAATTGCAGCAGGCGAATTTGAAGCAGGCGCTGATGACCTGGAAAAAATATTGGGCCGCAAAACAAAATCCATGCGCGGGTTTCTTGCGGCAGTGTATAACTGACAGTAAGTTAAAAAAAACAACCGGCTGTTCATCCCTGCGGGGAGGTTCAGCCGGTTTTGTTTTGAACCGGAAATCCGGGATGGCTATTTTGATTAAATTGCATCGTACCGGGAGCCGGAGTTTGGCGGTATCTCATTTCAACAGAAACAAAAACCGTATGGCAAAAGGGAAAGATAAACGCATCGGAAAATATTACAGGTTTTCGTTTGACGGATGCACGTTTAAAACGGATGGTATTATGCTGGCTTCGAACGCAAATTATACACTGATAAAAACATTTACGGATTTTGTGCCGGACGGATTTTTCCTTTTAAGAAATAAAAAAATACATTTTGAGATAGACGACCATGCAAAAATGGCCGCTAAAATCCTTCGCCTGAAAAAATACACCATCACAAACGAACCGGAGTTTCCTTTCGATACGCTTGACCGGATGCTTAAGTATATTACCGATAAATATAAACTCATGGGGTTGCACATGAAAAACGTTGAAGCTTTTGATGTAGTGGCGTATAAAAGATTAATTAACGACCGTTACCACTTCAGGGAGCTGACAACACTTGCGAAATGGCGTTACGAACTGGAACTGACGGAAGAGGAATGCCGCTTTATTAGTTTTGATACCAACTACATAAATGGATTGAAGCTGGTTACACCTTTCTAAGTTACATTTTGTACTGCCCGGTAAGCCAGAATCAAAGGTGTTTTGTACATTGTACACCAGTTCATCATGCTGATGTATTCATGCCCATGCCAATGAAACAAATCGTTTGCATTTTGACGGTCTTTGTGTTTGCGCTGGCAGCATGTACAGCTCATTCCGAAAAACAGGTTAAAAACAGGGCCAGCACTTAAGGCGACAATAAATAAACCAAAACCAACAAACCACATACGCAAATGAAAAAAGTAACCGGCATCGGGGGCGTGTTTTTTAAATGCAAAGACCCGAAAAAAGTAACCGAATGGTATCAGAAACACCTGGGCCTCGATACGAATCCGTATGGTGCAACCTTCGAATGGTACGAAAGTGCGGACAGTACAAAAAAAGCACAAACGCAATGGACACCGTTTTCAGAAACCACCAAATACTTTGAGCCTTCTGCGAAAGATTTTATGATTAACTACCGCGTTGAAAACCTCGAAGCGCTCGTGGAAGAACTGAAAAAAGAAGGTGTTACCATTGTTGATGAAATTGCAACCTACGACTACGGCAAGTTTGTACACATCCTGGATATGGAGGGAAACAAAATCGAGTTATGGGAACCGATTGACTGATAAAAATTCAAGTGCAACGATAATTCTATAAAGCAAATGAACGCATCATGGCTCCTTGTTTTTCTTGCACTCGCAGCCTGCTCACCCGCGGCCGGTGATGGTACAGTAAGCAAAGACAAAACAACAGACCCTGTTGCGAAAATAAATACGGACAGCCTGCCGCTTTCCAACAACGAACTGACCAGCATTTACACCCTTGCCGTTTCCGATTTTATTACAGCGTTGCAACAGCGCAACGGAACGGAATACGATACGCTGTTTTTCGGAAAACGGAAATTCGGGCAGCCGGATGATTTTCCGGATATTGAACTGCCTGCAAAAATCAGCAAAACAACCTTACGCCTCGTTTCGCCTGCTGAAGGTGAAATACTGCAGAATGCCATTAAGACACGCGTGTATATCAACCTGGTAGGCTGGACCACCAAAGCCAGCGCCGATTTTGTTTTTGTTGTTTTTTCAAATGGGTTTGCACACCAGTATGATTGTAATTTGAACTACACGTTCAGCAAAACGGCCAACCGGTTTGAGCGTACGAACCTGCAATTTATCGATAAGTGAACCGAAATTTAATTCATAAATGAGGCGATGGTATTGGCTGAAGTTTAATCCTTAAATTTATAAAAACAGGAATCATGCATCATAAACTAACCTGGATCGTTTTGTTTTTTACCGCCACCACCTGCTTCGCGCAGCGCGAAGACTACACCTGGTATTTCGGAAACGGGGCCGGGCTTGATTTTAATACCGACTGCAGTCCCACTGTTTTAACTAACGGAAAGATTCACGGTTTCGAAGGCTGCGCCAGCATTTCTGATCCCGTTACCGGGCAGTTGTTATTTTACACCAACTCCGACAGCGTGTGGAACCGCAACCATGTGGTGATGCCGAACGGTCATCTCGTGTTTAACGGAAGCACCATTACGCAGGTGCTCATCCTGGCGCATCCCGGATCGGCCACAAACTATTTTATAATTACGGCGGAAGTGCAGGGTTTTTCCGGGCAGCACCTGCGTGTGCATGAAGTGGACATGTCGCTGAACGGTGGTCTGGGCGGCTTTGTGTATAAAGACAGTATAATATACAATGCACCGGTGACCGAAAAAATTACCGCGGTGCGCCACGTCAACGGCATTGATGTGTGGCTGCTGGCGCATGCGTACAATTCGGCCGATTACATTGCGTTGCTGGTTACACAGGCCGGTATTAACCCGGTGCCTGTTATTTCAACGGTCGGTAAAATACATTACGATCCTTCTACCGCCGATGCTATCGGTGAAATCAAAGTGTCGCCCGATGGCAGTAAACTTGCAGCAGTTACGATGCATCACCCCGATATTGAACTGTTCGATTTTAATAATGCAACAGGTCAGGTGAGTAACCCGATTGTACTTCCGGAAACCGGCGGCTATGATGGGCTCGGTAATTCAAGCGGGTTATACGGCGTATCGTTTTCGGCAAACAACACCATGTTGTATGTGTCGCAATGGCTGCTGCCCAGTTCAAACGTTGACGGTAAAATTATCCAGTACAATATTTCTTCCAACGATTCCATCGGCATCAATGCCACACGCACGAATGTGTTTACCACCACAGCGCACAGCCTCTATTCGCTGAAGCTGGCGCCTGACCGTAAAATTTATGTGGGCCGAAATGCAAGTGGTTACATCGGTGTGATCAATTCACCTGATGTTCCGGGTATGGCATGTAATTACGTTGATAACGGCGTTTACCTCAACGGCAAAACAAGCAGCTGGGGATTAAACAACCTGATGGAGTACGGCAGCTATTGCGAACTGCTGGCCGCGGCGGAAACAGCAGTTGCAGCGGAACCGGTTGTAATTGCTCCCAACCCGGCAAACGAAACCGTAACAATTACATTTTCAAATCCGCGCAGCGAAAACCATTGGCTTACGTTGTACACCACAAAAGGCGAACTGGTATATAAAGGAAATGCAACTACAGGAACAACGCTTTCAGCAGATATACATGCATTGCCCCGCGGGATGTATTTTTACCGGTTGTACAGTTCCGGCGGAAAATGTACCAACGGAAAATTCATTGCTGCAGAGTAAAATGGAATTAATCAATTAATCAAAGCGCCATGTCTGAAAACACGTTATTGTATCTCTGTATCGGCGGGGTAATCGTATTGGCCGTGCTGGTTATTGTTGTTGCAGGCTGGCTGGGCAGGCGCAGCAACCAGCGCCGCGCCGACCGGATGATGAAGGATATGAAAAACGGAACCTACAACCCGGATAAAAAATATTCCGGCAAGCAGGGCGGCTGGGAAACCGACGAATACACCGATACCACCAACGCTCCGCCGCGCTGATCCCGTTGCCGGATAAAAATCCACAGGCAGCTGATGTTGTAAAACAACAGGCTTGATTATATTTACAATCACAGTTAACCCGAAAAACGGACACGATGAAAAAAATGGTTATTGTTTTATTGGCTTTCGGTAATTGCACCACGTTTATGCACGCACAGAATGACGACCCTTATCAGTGGCTCGAAGAAGTGGACGGCGAAAAAGCCATTGCTTTTGTGAAAGAACAAAACGCAAAATCAAAAACACGCCTCGAAGCAGAACCGCTGTACAAACCAATTTATAACAAGAGCCTCGAAATACGGAACTCTACCGACCGCATTGTTTACGGAACAATTTACGGCGAGTACATGTATAATTTCTGGCAGGATAAAACCAACCCGCGTGGCATCTGGCGCAGGGCCTCCAGGACAAGTTACCTCGCCGGTAAACCGGAATGGGATGTGCTGCTTGATTTTGACAAGATGGCCGAAAAAGACAATGTGAAATGGGTGTATAAAGGTTCCGAAGGATTGTACCCGGATTACAACCGTTTCCTCATCCGCATTTCGAAAGGCGGTGGCGATGCGGCCATCACCCGTGAGTTTGATGTAACCAAAAAAGAATTTATTGCTGATGGTTTTCAGCTCGACGAATCGAAAGGCAGTGTGAGTTACATTGATGCAAACACCGTGCTGGTCGGAACCAACTTCGGCGAAGGTACAATGACTACTTCCGGTTACCCGCGCCAGGTGAAAATATGGAAACGCGGCACCCCGCTCAGCAGCGCACAGCTTATTTATGAAGGCAAAACCGAGGATGTGGGCATCTGGGGTTTTGTGATGCGCGACGGCGATAAAACCTATACCGGCGTTTCGCGCTCCATGACGTTTTTCTCATCCGAAACATATATCATGGTCAACGGGAAAATGCAGAAGCTGAATATTCCGGATGATTCCAATATCAACGGACTGCTGAAGAATCAGCTGATTGTGAAATTAAAATCAGATTTTTCACCCAATGAAGAAACGTTTAAGTCGGGTACACTGGTCAGTTTTGATTTTGGTGCACTGCTGAAAGGTCGTTTCATCACAATGACCATTATTGCACCCGACGACCGCACCAGCATTTCCGAAGTATCGAACACCAAAAACAAACTGCTCGTAAATGTAATGACCAACGTGAAGAACGAACTTTACATTTATACCTACAAAGCAAAAGGCTGGGCACGCGTAAAAGTAAATGCACCTGATTTCGGTTCCATTTATATTGGCGCAACCGACGAAAAATCGGATATGTATTTTTTCAACTTCCAGAATTTTCTTACTCCGCCTTCGTTATATGTTGCCGATGCCGGTAAAAACACGGCCACCGTGCTCAAATCGCTGCCGGCGTATTTTGATGGTTCGAAATACAAAGTGGAACAGCTGCAGGCAAAATCAACTGACGGAACGATGATTCCGTATTTCGTGGTGTCGTCAAAAACAGCGGTGAACAACGGGAACAACCCCACGCTGTTGTATGCCTACGGCGGATTTGAAGCATCCATGCAGCCGTATTATTCCGGCGTAATGGGCAACTGCTGGCTCGAAAACGGTGGCGTGTATGTGCTGGCCAACATCCGCGGCGGCGGCGAGTTCGGGCCGAAATGGCACCAGGACGGCTTAAAAGAAAAGCGGCAGATTGTGTATGATGATTTTCATGCGGTGGCGCAGGACCTCATCACGCGTAATATCACAACGGCAAAACACCTCGGCATTATGGGCGGCAGCAACGGCGGCCTGCTTATGGGTGTTGCATTTACACAGCGCCCCGACCTGTACAACGCCGTGGTGTGCCAGGTGCCGCTGCTCGATATGAAACGCTACAGCCATTTGCTTGCAGGTGCCAGCTGGATGGGTGAGTACGGCGATCCCGACAAACCGGAAGAGTGGGCGTACATCAGCAAATATTCCCCGTACCAGAATCTGAAAAAGGACATGAAATACCCGGAAGTGTTTTTCTACACCTCCACCCGCGACGATCGTGTGCATCCGGGCCATGCCCGCAAAATGGCCGCCAAAATGATTGATATGGGTTACCCGGTGTTGTATTACGAAAACATGGAAGGCGGTCATGCCGGTTCGTCCACCAACGAACAGCGTGCCGAAGCCGATGCGCGTGATTACAGCTACCTCTTCATGAAACTCAAATAATATTTATGCACCCATGAAACTCAGCTTTGCCCAGAAGGTACTCAAATGGCTCAGTTCGGAAACCATGTTTGAAAAATTCAGACTGGAATCCATGCGCTATAAATTTGACTGTACCTGCGGCAAAACATCCGACATATGGGAAATCGGTGGTATACGTTACAAAGCATATGGTAAACCACTCACCTGGATCCGATGCCCGCACTGCAAAAAAGGAGCGATGCGTACGATTTATAAAGTATAATACAAACGAATATGCACACGGGAATGCGCTTTTGAACAAAGCAGGTACTAATATTTTTCCGCCCAGCTGAAATATTCGTTCACGATGTTTTCTTTTTCTTTTTTGATGTAACTGAGCAGCGCCGCCGCTGCCGGGCTGTGTTTTTTTCCTTTCAGCCAGATGAGGCTCCACGTGGTGGTAATCGGCAGTCCTTTTACGGGAATAATCTGCAGTTCCTTATTCCGCAATTCGTTTTTGATGCCGATGAGGGGCATCACGGAAAACCCGAGTCCCGCCAGCACCGCCTGTTTTACCGCTTCGTTGGAGGTGAGTTCCATTTTTTTCAGCACTTCTATTTTTGCCCTGCGGATAAACCGTTCCATGGTTGCGCGTGTGCCTGATCCTTTTTCACGGAAAATGAGCGGCAGATCGCGGAAAATGATTTTGCTGTGCGATTTTGCAGTTACCTGCTGATGCGCGTTGCCCACAAGAAACAGTTTGTTCGGAAGCAGGTCGAGCCGTTCGATGTGCAGCGATTCGGGCAGCACCGATACGAGTGAAAAATCCACTTCGTTGTTTTCGAGGCTCTGGATCACCTGGGTTTTGTTGGTTACATCCATCAGCAGCTCCACACCGCCGTGTTTTTTGATGAATCCCGAAAGAAAATACGGCATCACGTATTTGCCGGTTGAAACTACCGAGATTTTCAGACGACCCGTAAGCTGTCCTTTAAATGCAGCTGTTTTGTAATTCACAGCGTGCACCAGGTTGATGATCTGTTCGGCCGCCGCCGCAATTTCCTGCCCGAATTCGGTGATGTAAATTTTACGCCCCACCACTTCGGTAAGCGGAATATCAAACTGGTCCTGGAAGTTTTTCAGCTGAATAGAAACAGCGGGCTGGGTGAGGTGCAACTCTTCCGAAGCTTTGGTAACACTCTGTGTTTGCACGATTTTCAGGAAAATCTGCAACTGGTTTAAGGTGTAATTCATAAAAATAATTTATGGAAAGCATATCAAAGATAAATAAAAATATATCAAACCGATACTGCAATTTTGCTCCCGGAATCAAAAACAACAAACGACCATGACACGAATTACAGTAGCAAAAGGCGACGGGATCGGCCCGGAAATTATGGATGCAACACTGGCCATCATACTGGCAGCAGGTGCAAAAATTGAAATTGATGAAATCGAAGTAGGCGAGAAAGTGTACCTCGCCGGAAACACGTCCGGTATCGCTTCCGAATCGTGGGACGTGATCCGCAGAAACAAGGTATTCCTGAAAGCGCCGATTACCACACCGCAGGGCGGCGGTTACAAAAGCCTTAACGTAACCACCCGCAAATTCCTCGGGCTCTACTCCAACGTACGCCCCTGCATGAGCCTGCACCCGTTTGTTAAAACAAAACACCCGGTAATGGACATCGTGATTGTGCGTGAAAACGAAGAAGACCTGTACGCCGGTATCGAGCACCAGCAAACCGATGAAGTGGTGCAGTGCCTTAAACTGATCAGCCGCCCGGGTTGCGAAAAAATTGTGCGCTACGCATTCGAATACGCCCGCCAGTACGGCCGCAAAAAAGTAACCTGCTTTACAAAAGACAACATCATGAAACAAACAGACGGGTTGTTTCACCAGGTGTTTGACGAAATCGCAAAAGAATATCCTGAAATTGAAAACGAACACTGGATCATTGACATCGGCGCAGCCAAAATGGCCGACACACCGGAAGCGTTTGATGTGATTGTGATGCCCAACCTGTACGGCGATGTGCTGTCGGATGTGGCCGCGCAGATTACCGGATCGGTAGGACTTGCAGGTTCGGCCAACATCGGCGAAACCTGCTCCATGTTCGAAGCCATCCACGGTTCGGCACCGCGCCGCGCCGGGCAAAATGTGGCCAATCCCTCCGGCCTGCTGCAGGGTGCAATTATGATGCTCAATCACATCGGTCAGTCGGAAGTTGCTGAAAAAGTACAGAACGCCTGGCTGAAAACCATTGAAGACGGCATTCATACCTACGACATCTACAAGGAAGGCACCAGCAAAAAGAAAGTTTCGACCGCCGAATTCACTGCAGCTGTAATTGCAAACCTTGGCCAGCAACCGGCCACGCTGAAACCGGTAACCTATAACAAAAATGCGGTGCTTAACCTGCCGGTGTACAAACGCAAACCGGCTGCGCTGAAAGAACTGCAGGGTGTTGATCTTTTTGTGCACTGGGGCGGAAGCGAACCGGAAGAACTTTCGGCCAAAATCCGCGAACTCGAAAGCAAAGAAATCAAACTGTCCATGATTACCAACCGCGGCATCAAGGTGTGGCCGGAAGGATTTAAAGAAACCTTCTGCACCGACCACTGGCGCTGCCGTTTCAAGGCTGCGGATAACGGGAAGATTTCGAAGGAACAGATCATCCGCCTGCTTTCCGACTCGCTGCAGAAAAACATTGACGTGATTAAAACAGAAAACCTGTACACGTTTGACGGAAAACAGTCGTACTCGATGGGCCAGGGCCAATAACAAACCAAAAAAACGAACGATGAACATACAGCTGATTGACGGGCAATTCAGCAGCGCTGAAGCAGCCGGACTGGTTTCGGAATTTATCCAGGTAAAAATAAAATTCCACGAACAGCGCATCATTGATTCTGAAAATGCAGAGGATGTGAAAATGCGCGAATCGAAAATCAAACAGCTGCAGCACCAGCTGCATGAATTCCGGAAACAGGCGCAGACCGCAAACCGGAACATAAAGCTGAACGGAACCATAAATATTGACTGATTATGGAAAGCCAGCAATTCAGAACAGGGAAAGAAACCCTGCGCGCCGTGGCCGGTGTATGCGCCCTGGCCGGCATCGTTACCGCGATTATAGTTTACACGCAGTCAGCAGATGAAGTAACCAGGCAACTGTGCGGCGCGGTTGCACTTGTTTCCGCGCTGATTACCATCCGGCTGTTTATGTCTAATCCAGTAAAAACAACAAAGAACCATGAACACAACTGAACCGATCAGGTTAATAGACGGCACGTTTGCGGCCGAAGAAGCACGGGAAATTCTGCTCAACCTGTTTAACTACAAAATCAATTTTCACGAACTGAAAAATTTCAGTTCCTGGGAACGCAACGGCATAAACCACCCGCACTCGTCGGCCCGCCTGCCTGAACTGAAAACAGACCGGGATCGCATCGCAGCAATTATCAGTGAAGCCATCGCATCGGGCGATGAACTGGTGGTGCTTTCAACAATAAGCATACAGCGTGTCAAAACAAACAAAACACATGTTCAGGAACAGGCGCCTGCTGATCGCCACAAAGCATAACAAGGAAACGGTAATCGCCCCGCTTCTTGAACGGGAACTGGGCGTTACCTGTTTTGTCCCGCCGGATTTTGATACAGATACATTCGGTACTTTTTCAGGCGAAATAAAACGAACGGCTGATGCTGCTGAAGCAGCCCGTGCGAAGTGTGAAGCCGCCATGCGTCGCTACAACTGTGACCTGGTGGTTTCCAGTGAAGGTTCATTTGGTCCACATCCCGCGCTTTTTTTTGTGCCGGCCGATGAAGAAATCCTGCTCCTGACTGACAAACAACACAACCTGCAAATTATGGCCCGGACCATCAGCACCGAAACAAATTTCAGCGGTGAATGGATTTCGTCGGAACAGGCCCTGAACAGTTTTGCAGAACGGGCAGGATTTCCTTCGCACGCATTGCTCATGCGCCGTTCCGAAAATGATACGCACCAGCTTGAAAAAGGAATTACCGACCGGGACGAACTGGTGCGCGTGTTCCGCGAAATGAGCAGTACAAACGGCGGCGCTTTTCTCGAAACCGATATGCGCGCCTGTTTTAACCCCACGCGCATGCAGGTGATTGCACAGGCTACCGAAAAACTGATTGCACAGATCCGTTCCTGCTGCCCGCGCTGCACCGCTCCCGGATTTAATGTAACCGACGCCGCGGCCGGCCTGCCCTGCAGCAGTTGCGGACGGCCCACGCGCTCCACACTCTATTACAGTTATACCTGCAGGCAATGCAGCTGGAACGAAGAGCGTTTTTTTCCGCACACCAAAACAACCGAAGATCCGATGTACTGCGATCATTGCAATCCATAAAACAGAAACAGCAAAACCAAACGAATCCTTTTTTGTGAACCTGGACATCCTGATTGAAAACCTGACAAACCCTGCCCTGCTTTTTTTTGCACTTGGTATTCTTGCTGTTTACCTGAAAAGCGACCTCGAAGTTCCTTCCAATTCCATCCGTTTTATTTCCCTTTACCTGCTTTTCGCCATCGGGTTCAAAGGCGGGCAGGAGCTTTCGCACGAACCTGTTACCGCAGAAACCGTGTGGTCCATGCTGTTCGGATTGGGCATTTCCATCATCATTCCGGTTTACACGTTTTTTATCCTGCGCCGTAAACTCAGTGTTTATGATTCCGGCGCTATTGCAGCGGCCTACGGATCGGTAAGTGCAGTTACATTTGTTACCGCAGTTACGTATCTCGAAACACAGCGGCAGGGGCTGCACGGACACATGGTGGCCGTGATGGCCCTCATGGAATCACCTGCCATCATTGCGGGATTGTTACTGATCTCTGTTTTTAATAAGGAAGAAAAAACAGCCATCAGCAAACGCGATGTGCTCCGGCACTCGTTAACCAACGGCAGTGTGTTGCTCATCATCGGCAGCCTGGTCATCGGTTACCTCGCCAGCGCGAAACAGGCCGAAGGCATACGCCCGTTCACAAACGATCTGTTCAAAGGCTTCCTGGCCATTTTCCTGCTGGCGATGGGCATTGAAAGCGGGAAAAAATTAAAATCATTTTTCTCCGCCGGATTTTTTCCCTTCGCATTTGCGCTGCTCATTCCGCTGGTGAACGGCACCGTGTTCGCACTGCTGAGTGCGGTTGTTACGGATGATGTCTCGAACCGGTTCATCTTCGCGGTGCTTGCTGCAAGTGCGTCGTACATCGCTGTGCCTGCAGCCATGAAAATGTCCGTACCGCAGGCCAATTCCGGCCTCTACCTGCCCATGGCGCTTGCAGTTACATTCCCGGTAAATATTACGGTGGGGATGCCGGTGTTCTATTACATTACCAGCCATTACTGAACTGTACGCGATTTTTTTAGCTGCGCATACGTATTAAGCCCGTTACGCATTTGCGCCACAACACAGGGCGTGCTGCATTATTAGCTAATTTTACAGGGCTGTGCCAATGCAACACGATTGTGAAACTATTAAATCTGTTTATCAGTTCGAAAATTTATATTGCATTGGCTGCGCTGTTGCTGACCATTGAAACGCAGATCCAGCTGGGTATGGAACCGCAATGGCACCCGTACCTGGGCCTCGTTTTTTTTTCCACCCTGCTAGAGTATAACCTGCCGCGGCTTTGGCTGGTGCTTACCAACCGCAAGCGGCTGGATAATGCGCGCAATAAATGGATAAACGAACACACCGTGTTGTTTTTCCTGTTTGTTATGGCTGCTACTGTGGGTTTCATAATCACACTTTTCCTGGCAAAAGCAGTCGTGCTGCTCGTGCTCGCCCCGATTGCCGTACTCACCTTTTTTTATTCCACGCCGACCTTGGGCAGGGGTAAAAAATCCTTCGGCCTGCGACAGATTCCCTTTCTGAAAATATTTTTAATTGCACTCACCTGGTCAGCAGCCACCATTTTGCTTCCCGTAGTAAAATCCGGTCAGCCTTTGCCGGCAGTGCACATCCTGCTCATGCTGACGGAACGTTTTTTATTCGTTTTTGCAATTACCATTCCCTTCGATATCCGCGATATGGCAGCAGATCAGCAAGCCGGGTTAAAAACAATTCCCCTGCACATAGGAGCCGGTAACGCACTGCGTGTTGCGGTTACTGCATTGCTGGTTATGGGTGTGCTTGCGGTGGTTCATTATGCGTTCACGAACCAGGTATTTATGATATGGGCTTTTTTTGTATCCATACTTACAACGGTTGTATTCCTGCTCGTAAGCCGGGTTCAGCGTTTGCCGTTTTATCATTATGGTATACTGGATGGGTCTATGCTTCTGCAGGGGCTTCTTGTTGTTGCATTTTACCTGCTGAAAGATCGTATTGTTTAATCCGGCAGGGTTTCTGTTTACTTCAGCAGCACATACGCATTGCCTTTCAGCACGTATGTTCCCGGGGCGTGATCAGGTTTGCGGTTTTTGGCTTTGGCTTCGCCCACGGTAATGCCTTTGCGGTTAATGTCAACCTGGAACTCGCAATACTCTGAAAGCTCGTTCATGTTGTTCAGGTCGGTGCGCCCGAAACGCGATATGGAACGGAACAGCTGTTTGCGTGAATCAATATCGTAAATGAACACCGCATCGTAATACGTCACCCAGCCGCCCATCACCGGGCCGTACGACTGCATGGTGTAACGCTGTTCGCGGATAATGGCTTCGGGATTGCCTTTGCCGTTCAGCTGCATCGTATCCAGCGAAGCCGTCTGCAGCAGCGTGGCGTTGTTGTCAATCGGAATCGCGCACCACGTTTTATCGAGCCGCAGCTGCAACGAAAGCGTGTTGTAATTGTCAACCAGGCGCAGGTGCGGTGTTTCGTTGCTGTCGAGAATCGGTACGGCACGGTCGTCGGGACTGTGCAGGCTGTCGAGCGCAAAATGCCCGTCGGGTGTAATGTGGCACCAGGCGCGGTAGTTGTAATGACCGGGAAATTCCGATTCCACCTGTTGGCGGATTTCGATTTTGTTGCCGCCGCGCAAAATCGTTTTGCGTTCGTAGTGTGATGAATCCGAATTGTCGAACTGTTCCCAGCGGCAGAGCAACGCATCAATCAGTTTGCCCTGGGGCGTGTAAGTAACTATGTAGGCTTCCTTGTGATCGCCCCAGAACAATTCGGCGGCTACATAATTCTGCGTTTTTTGCAGCAGCGCACCAAACGCATGGCTCGAAGTGTATTGCAGCACCGCGATGTCGGCTCCTTTTACCGGTGCCGGGTGGCGCAGCAGGTGCGGCGGTTCGAGCACGGTGTCTTTACCGCTGAACAACATGGAAGCGTGCAGGGGCTGAATGTAGGCCAGCAGCAGCGAATCGTTCATGCCTTTCAGCATGTTGTGCGAGGTTACACCGGGTTCGTAATTGGTTGCGGTATCGGGCGTGGGGGCAAAACGTTTCAGGTACACATCAAACGCCACCGGGGGCAATGCCTTTTTCGGCGGCGCATCATTGCCGCAGGCCCACGAGCCGGCAAACAACAGCGCAGCAATACAAATGCGGAATAAATGTACCCGGTTGAAGTTCATGTATAAATTTGCCGCCGAAAATTAGTTTAATTTCGGGAGATGGCAAGATCGGATGTTTAAAGCGGCAGTTTAGTTAATTTTAGTTTTACACCTTAGTCGTTTTCCGTGCCGGTTTTTCAGCGCACCGGTGATTCTTATTTTTGGGAAGCCTTCGTGTCTTCGCGCCTCCGCCGCGGCGGAGTGGCATCCGTACTTTGAACGAAATCGAGAAGGCGGATTACGGTCAGAATTACACAGCTGTTTATACCACCCCAAAGAAAAACGTACCTTCGCATCGTGTCGAACAGCGTACTTGATACACCCATTGAATTTCTGAAAGGCGTAGGGCCCGAGCGCGCGAAAATTCTGAAAAGCGAGATCGGGGTAAACACCTGCGGCGACCTGCTGCGCTGGTATCCGTTCCGGTATGTTGACCGCACCCGTTTTTACAAAGCCCGCGAAATAAACGCCGACATGCCGTATGTGCAGCTGCGCGGACAGATTACGCAGGTGCAGGTGCTGGGCAAACAGCGACAGCAACGCATGGTGGCCATGTTCCGCGACGACAGCGGTTCGCTTGAACTCGTGTGGTTCCAGGGCGTGAAATGGCTGGCCGGGAAATTCAAACCGAATACAGAATACGTGGTGTTCGGAAAACCGACGGTGTTCAACGGCAAAATGAACATGGCCCACCCCGAGGTGGAAGAAGTGAACGAAGAAAATCTGCGACGCAGCAGCGCACTGCAGCCTGTTTATCCCGCCACCGAAAAACTGAAAGCAAAAGGCCTCGATTCAAAAGGCATCATGAAGCTGCAGAAGGTGTTATACCCGCAGCTCGAAGGCAATATTCCCGAAACCATTCCCGATTACCTCGTACACCAATTGCAATTGCTGTCGCGGGAACAGGCGCTGAAAAACATTCACTTCCCTTCGGGCGAAGCGATTCTGAAACAGGCTGAAAACCGGCTGAAGTTTGAGGAATTTCTCATCATCCAGTTGCGCCTGCTGCGAATCAGGAGTCAGCGCAAGATCAATTTCCGTGGCAACGTGTTTGAAAAGGTCGGCGATTTTTTCAATACGTTTTATGAAAAACACCTGCCGTTTCCGCTCACGGGTGCGCAGAAACGTGTGATCAAAGAAATACGCCGCGATCTCGGTTCGGGCAAACAGATGAACCGGTTGCTGCAGGGCGATGTGGGCAGCGGCAAAACAGTGGTTGCATTGCTGTGTATGCTCATCGCCAACGATAACGGGTTCCAGGCCTGCCTCATGGCGCCTACGGAAATCCTGGCCACACAACACTACCATTCGCTGCGCCAACTGCTTGGTGATATGTGGGTGAATGTGGGTCTGCTTACCGGCAGCACAAAAACATCAGAACGCAAACGCCTGCACGAACAGCTGCGCAACGGGACGATGCACATCCTCATCGGCACACACGCGCTCATTGAAGATGAAGTGCAGTTTCAGCAACTCGGTTTTGTGGTGATTGACGAGCAGCACCGGTTCGGTGTGGAGCAACGTTCGAAACTGTGGCGCAAAAGCCTCACGCCTCCGCACGTACTCGTAATGACCGCCACGCCCATTCCGCGCACACTGGCGATGACGCTGTACGGTGATCTAGATACGTCCATCATTGACGAACTGCCGCCGGGCCGTAAACCGATAAAAACCATTCACAGCAACGATACACAACGCCTGCGCATTTTTGGTTTTATAGAAGAACAGATTGCCGAAGGCCGGCAGATCTACATCGTTTACCCGCTCATCAACGAGTCGGAGAAAATGGATTACAAAGACCTGATGGATGGTTTTGAAAGTATCTCGCGCCGTTTTCCGTTGCCGAAATACAAAGTAAGTATTGTACACGGGCAGATGAAAGCGGCCGAGAAGGAAATGGAAATGCAGCGCTTTGTAAAAGGTGAAACCAATATTATGGTTGCCACCACGGTAATTGAAGTAGGTGTAAACGTACCCAATGCTTCGGTGATGGTTATTGAAAGCGCCGAACGTTTTGGACTCTCGCAGCTGCACCAGTTGCGCGGGCGCGTGGGGCGCGGTGCCGATCAGTCGTTTTGTATTCTGATGACCGGCGAAAAAATAAGCAACGATTCGCGCCTGCGGATGCGTACGATGGTAGAAACCAACGACGGGTTTAAAATTGCCGAAGTCGATTTAAAGCTGCGCGGTCCCGGCGACCTCGAAGGCACGCAGCAGAGCGGCCTGATGGGACTGCGCATCGCCGACATCACCGCCGACGCCGAACTGCTGCAGCAGGCACGCGTGGTAGCTTCTGATATTCTCGATAAAGATCCGAAATTAGAACAGCCGCAAAATAAGTTATTGGTGGAGTTGCTGAATAAAGAGCTGAAAGACCAGGTGAACTGGAGTAGAATAGCTTAGTGTAAAATTCCTCCGCTGCGCTCCGGAATGGTTTGTTTCAGGCATTAGTCATCAGGCATTAGGTAATAGGTAATAGGAATGCCTAATGCCTGATGACTAATGCCTGGTATGCTACTTTTCTAAATAAATCAGAAAGTGGAAAAGGAGTTACGTATTCCGTCGAAGATCGTTATTCAACGCGCAGTTTAATCTCTACCGACGTAATGGTTCCGTCATCATCGTTCACGTTAAAAATCCAGCGTTCGTTGCCGGGCGTGCTGCGGGTGGTGAAGGTGTACACTTTTTCGAAATAGCTGGCTTCTTCGCCCGAAACGTATTTTTTATAAATGAGGCGTGGCAGGCTGGCGCCGTCGTAGGCGTATTCCACATAAAACAGGTTCATGTCAATGTCTGTTTTTGTAGCTGCGGTGCGTACGGTGATGGTTTGGTTGGTGCCCACAATGGCATCGCCGGAGATGAGCCCGTTGCCGCTTTTCAGTTCCACGTAAGGCCCGATGGGAAGTTCTTCCTTACAGGCAGAAAGCAGGACGGTACTGAAACAAAGGAACAGGAAAATGCGGCGCATAGTTTTTTTATTGGCGGGTGAGGGTTGCGGTGCAGGTATCAATGGTGCCGGAACCGAGATCAACGTAATAGGTGAGCGTGATGCTGTTGTTACTTACCATGGTTCCCGAGCCGTGCAGTTGTTTGCCGTTGTACAGTTGCGACGGAATGGTAACCGTGCTGCCGCTGATTTCTGCTTTGGCTTTGTTCGCAAATCCAACGTTGTAAAAGTTTTCCATTTCCACCTGGTTGGTTACCGAAGTGGATTTATTGATATCAATATTGAACGTGGAATTCTGACTCTGGGTGCTGTTTTCGGCACAACTCCAGGCCGCCACAAATTTATCGCGGTCGTCGGTGGGTTCGGTTGTTTCGTCAGGCTGACAGCCCGGCAAAGCAGCCGCAAGCAAAAACACCAGCAATGAACCGGGAAGTAATTTTTTCATCATTTTCAGGATTGTATGCCTTACAAATATGCAATTTTCCTGCCACGATTGCAAAATTCCCCGGTTTTGCTATATTCGTAGTGGCAAACCATTTTAAAAAACCAAACACATGAAAAAAACAACTACGCTTATGCGGCTGTTGCCGCTGTTCTTTTTGTTGCTTCAATTGCAACTGCGTGCCCAATCGCAACTTACGGTTGTGACAACTTCGGGGCCATCCAACTGTAACTGTAACGGATTTATAGGAGCCTCTGCTTCGGGCGGAACGGCACCGTATCAGTACAACTGGCAGCCCGGCGGGCAAACCACATCTTTTGTACAGGGTGTTTGTGCCGGTACCTACACGGTATTGGTAATTGATGCCGCAGGCGGACAGGCAATTGGTGTGGTTACTGTCCAGGGACAGGCCCCGGTAGTTGCAGCTGCAGCAGGCGGAAATATTACAAATTGTTCGTGTAATGGCACGCTTACAGGAAACGCAAGCGGTGGTACCGGACCCTATACCTTTTTGTGGGTACCCGGCAATTATACGACGGCTGTGGTAACAAACATCTGCGTTCCCGGCACCTATACGCTTACCGTAACGGATGTGAACGGCTGTGTGGGCACTACTACTGCAAGTATTACGTCAAGCGGCGGGGTAGTTGCAACCGCACAAAGCCAGCCCACACAATGCGGGCAGTGCAACGGTTCAGTATCCGGCCTTGCGGCCGCGGGCACACCGCCTTACTCGTACCTCTGGCAGCCGGGCAATTATACCACCCAGTATGTGCCGAACCTGTGTGCCGGAACCTACACATTTACAGTAACCGATTCTGTCGGATGCATCGCAACCTACGTTACAACAGTGGCTGCGTCATCGGGGCCTTCTGTTACCGTTACCACCACACCGGCAACACCAAACTGTACAGGAACAGCAACGGCTAACGTAAGCGGTGGAACAGGACCTTATACCTTTGCATGGTGCAACGGATCAACAGCGCAAACCATCGGAAACCTGTGTGTTGGACCCATGTGTATTTGTGTAACGGATGCGCAAGGCTGCACCACCTGTGATACGGGGTTTGTGGCTCCGTTTACAGGTATCATTATGAATGAAATGGAGAACGTGCTTTCGCTCTATCCGAATCCGGCGAACACTACAATCAGTTATCAGTTAACAGCTGATTTTGCGCAGGATGCTTATGTGTCTGTTGCTGATATCACCGGCCGCGTGGTGTTTACCGAACCGGCACGTGTGAAAGGCGACATTGCTGTTACCGGCTGGCCGCAGGGCGTTTATTTTGTAAACGTTATTTCGCCTGCAGGAAAAATCACGAAAAAAATTACGGTTACGAAGTAAGCACCATAAATGAAAAAGCGGCGGATGGTTGTAAAATCATCCGCCGCTTTTGTTATACTAATGCTATTTCGTGATCTTTATATGTATGGGGTTTAAAATGTATTTGGCAAAATGGCCAGCAAATTATATTATCAGATTACTTTGCTGAGGTCAATATTAGCCAATAATGATACAAAACAATACCTTTTTTTTTGAGCCTACTATTATTCGATTTGAATTTCGAAACATCACTGTTTTTCAAATCAATCAATAAATCATTTTTGTCCCACACAATAGTGCTGTCTGAATTAGAGATAATGAGATTATCAATCCATTTGTTTACTTTATTAAACCAATCAGAGAGTTTTCCTTTTTGAATGTATGCAATCATTCCCCCAAATGGAAGATTCTCGCCATGAACAGATCTTTTAAATCGTTCAATTCCTCCAAGGTTACCTTCTACGTATTCTCTTTCTCTGCCATGTCCAGGTGTCGGCAATCTTTTGGCTTCCAAAACAAAAAAGGCATCCTTTTTAGAAAACTTTAGAAAAATAATTCCAATGTCACTAGATCTTCTACTAGAACTGTATTTAAACTGATTTTTAAAAATAAAGGGTAATTGTTCTTCTCTGTTTCTCTCTTGGAGAAAGGTGTCCAATAGTTGTGTTATTAAATCTTCCGAAATCATATTCTTGTCAATCTCATTCTTATAAGCTGGAAAATCTTTTAAATTTTTGTCAAGAAACCCGAAAAGGGATTCATATATTTTAGCTTTGTTAAATAAGGTAATTCCCTTAATAACGTTTTCTCTGTCCTTAAGCATGCTATTTTGAATCAAGAATTTCATCAAAAGTCTCATCAGCATCTCTCAATGCAATTGATTTAAGCCAATATCGAATTTGCTTAGGCTTAATGATATAAAATTTGTCTTTCTCATAAAATTTTATTACCGAAATTATTCTTAAGCTTCCCCTGCTATTCCTATTCAATAAACCTTCAATAAATTGTGTTGACTTTGAAATGGATACGATTTCGGCAGAGTATTGCTTTTTTGTATTGTATTCAAACTGACAACCATAATATTCATTCGTAGAGAAAATTTTCTTAAGCCTTACCTTTTTTTCCCCTTCTTGATAAATTGAGTTTAGTGCTTTACAGTATACATTGCCATATTCATTATCAATAAGGTTAATGTCCATGACTCGGTTGATTTTAGCATTTTCACCTTTAGATAACATTTCTATAAAATAATTATTCACGTCGTCGCGAATTATCTTTTCACTATATGTAAGATTAAGTTCTTTAGGATCCGTTGGAAATGGCAGATTGTATATATCTTCGGCTAATAGAGTTGAAATTGATCTGCTTATTGCTGATCTTGAACTTGTTGCGGTAATGTAAAATCTATAAGTTGAGTTGTTTTCCTTGAAAGAGCGAATAATTGATTTAAGGGAATCTATTTTGTTTGAAGGTGCATGAATCCCAATAATCTCATTTCTAAAAGTAAGATACCTATCAGAGAGTGCTATTGGAATATTTTTTTTACCAATTGATTTTTTTATGAGAATATGTGGGGCTCGAAATATGATTTCCTTACTCTTATCCTTAAACAATATTTCGTTTTGAATTTCTGTTTTTCCAATACCTTGGTCAGTAAAATGCTTATCAATAACAGTATGATGTCCTGTTATATAATGAGCAATATGTTTTTTATTTTTTTTTCCTATAATATATCCTTGTCCAAAATCCCATTCGTTTTCTTTCTTTTGACTCATTAGATATTGCTTCAGAGTTCTCACATTGGACAGTCTGTTAACTAAGTCAACAATTCGGCCACCACCTAATAGATTAGCTTTCCATATGTGTTTATCACTTGTTGCATCCTCTTTGCTTACCCAGTGAAAATCATAATGATCAATTTCAAAAAAAATCTTCTCTCGGGACGATTTTGTTCTTCTGGCAGTTATATGCGCTATTTTATTATCGTCAGGGTGTGTTTTTTCTGCGAATAATGCCGCTACAGCAACATTGGCTTTGCCAAATAAAACAGAACTTAGATGTGTAAAATCCAAAACCTGTTGTATGTTGTAATTTTTAAAAAAATAATTTCGAAAATCAAGAGTATCGTTATATAATAACGGGCCAGATGGAAGAATTAGACATAATTTGCCCGTTGGCTTTAGTAAATTCATTGCTTTATCCAGATAAAGTAATGCGATTTGATTTTGTGGGATCTTGAACTTTATTTCGAGATTATACCGATTAATTAATGCCTGAAAATTATCTTTTGTTAGCTCGTCAAAAGGGGGATTACCTATAACCAAATCGAAATCTTCATGGTTATTATTTATGTAGTTAAAGAAATCGTCAAAGAGAATATTCTCTGAAAGGTCATCGAACTTTAGCTCAGTCCAAATCTGTTTTGGAGTTAACATGTCACATAACGCTAGGGCAAGACTGAAAATGGTAAGCCTTGTCGCATCCTCTTTTATATCTACACCATAGATTGAATGTTTCAAAACTGCTTTCAGTGTTCTTAGCGTTGGTTTTGGCAAATTCCCTTTGCCGCCAGCTTCGAGATATTTACTATATCTCCACCATTCAATTAGCCTTTTGTAGGCTTTGACTAAGAAAATGCCAGACCCACAGCTTCCATCAATCAGACGGAAATTAGCAATAGGGTTATCTATTGGAAGAGCTTCATCGACTAATAAATTCACAAGAAAATCGGGGGTATACACTACATCTTTATTCTCTTTGCCCAAGAACTCTTCATATACACTACTTATTAATTCTACAGGCAAATGAGCAAATGAGTATAACCTCCATAAGACAAATTGAGTGTTTTTGTTATTACCATCTAAATAATCAGCTAGGTTCGAAAGGTCAGTTTTTTTAATTAGGTCGATTTCATTTTGATCATTCCATTCAAATACTTTACCATTGAAATGTGTGCTGAGTTTTTCGAATAATTCAATAATCTTTCCCTTTTTTCTTAAAATTTCGCAAAAGTCCTTTGTCCCAAATTGACTTTGAAAAAAAGTTTTGGCAAACATACTTTCTCCATCTGTACCTCTTTCTTCGAGGTATTTAACAAGGATGCATAACACCAGTAATTTGTGGGCAGTTGGTTTGGGAAGCCCGCTATCTTTTATGAATTTGGTTCTAATTTTTTTTAAGCCTTCTATTAAATCTTGATATGCAGAAGTATTTGACAAGAAACGTTCTTTGTTTTCGTTTAGCTCCCAAAAGGTTCCATTGTCTAACAGTCTTGATGAGTACTGTTTGATAGCCTCTGCCGCAAAATCAATACTTTCGATTGGCGAGGAAAAGATTTCATTGTTATTATAAGCAACAGGTTTGCGAGAATCGTAAAAGATAATTTTAGACTTATTTATGACTATAAAAAGAGGAATTATGCAACTACTCCATAAGAATTTATGTATTTGGGCGATATCAGACTCATTAAGTTTGTCAGAAGTGTTGTCGTAAATATATGCCTGAGCAATTGGCGATCTGTTGTCCTCAAATCTGCGTATGTATACAGCATCTGCCATATATATTTTAGCAGCTTCGAGAATAAATATTTCTTTAGCCAGATATGTGTTTTTGCCAAAATCAGTGGTTAACAAAAGGTTATATTCCTTTGATAGGTCACTTTCAAAGTTCAATAAATCTATTCCCTCTTTAAATTTGTCTGATGGCTTCAGCATTTTACAAATATAACAATTCTTATAACTGGCTTTCCACTTGACTAGGCCAAGTATTTTTTGAGATATTATCCATTTGTATCTATTTTACTGGTGTAGTTGGAGTTTAAAACAGTTATATTCAAAATATTTTAAGAAACTATCTTTTATTGCTTAACCTCTTTTCCGATTGATCACATCGGAATTCTTCATCATACGCCACAAACATATTCAACCAGATGTTGCGCGACCAGCGGAAAATGAGCGGGAACATGACTACCACTACGCCGAATGTGATGAGGGAAATGGAAAACACATCGAGGTGCAAACCCCAGTACAGCAGGCCGATGAGCGGAATCACCAGCGCCACTGAAAGGCCGTAACTTACATACATGGCCCCGTAATAAAACCCGGTTTCGAGTTCATAACGCTGCCCGCAGCACGAGCATGTTTTGTGCATGCGTGTGAGTTTCGACAGGTGAAACGCGTTGTTGTCTTCGTACAGGTTGCCGCAGTTGCAGCGCGGACATTTCGAGTAAAAAATACTGTAGAGTTTGCCGGATGCCATTGTGCGTTATTAAGGGAACAAATCATTAACAATTGAATCAGCAACTATGTTCGGAACCGTAACCCGAAGTTGCGGCTGCCGTTCCATTTCGCGTTTGATTGCAAACATGGCTTCTTTGTTGCGGGCCCAGCTGCGGCGCGCAATGCCGTTGTTCACATCCCAGAAGAGCATGCTTTCCAGGCGGCGGTCGCAATCGGCTGAACCGTCGAGCACCATACCAAAACCGCCGTTGATCACTTCGCCCCAGCCCACACCGCCGCCGTTGTGCAACGAAATCCAGGTGGCCCCGCGGAAACCGTCGCCCACAAAATTGTGTACGGCCATGTCTGCAGTAAACTGTGAGCCATCATAAATGTTCGATGTTTCGCGGTACGGCGAATCCGTTCCCGAAACATCGTGGTGATCGCGTCCGAGTACAATGGGCGCTTTTATTTTTCCTTCGCGCAGCGCCTTGTTAAATGCAGCAGCTATACGGATGCGGCCTTCGCTGTCGGCATACAGGATGCGCGCCTGCGAACCCACCACTAATTTGTTCTGCTGTGCGTGACGTATCCAGCGCAGGTTGTCAGCGAGCTGTAATTTGATTTCATCGGGCGCAACAGCCAGCATGGCTTCCAGTTCCTGCTCGGCCAGTTTATCCGTGTAAGCAAGGTCTTCCGGATCACCGGATGTACACACCCAGCGGAACGGACCAAAGCCGTAATCAAAACACATCGGCCCGAGAATGTCCTGCACATACGACGGGTATTTGAATGTGCCATCTGCTTTCAGTACATCAGCGCCTGCGCGCGATGCTTCGAGCAAAAAGGCATTGCCGTAATCGAAAAAGTACATGCCGTTTGCACAAAGTGTGTTGATGGCATTTACATGGCGGCGCAGCGTATCCTGCACAGCGGCTTTAAATGCAGCCGGATTGTCGGCCATCATTTTTACGGCATCGTCAAATGAAATTCCTGCCGGGTAATAACCGCCCGCCCACGGGTTGTGCAGCGATGTCTGGTCGCTGCCGAGTTCTATTTTTACACCATCAGCTGCGAAACGTTCCCACAGGTCCACCACATTGCCCTGATACGCCAGCGAAACGGCTTCGTTGTTGTTTCGTGCTTCGTTAATGCGTGCAATGAGTGCGGCGAGATCGGTAAATACTTCGTCTACCCAACCCTGGCTGTGGCGTGTGTGAATCACTTTCGGATTTACTTCCGCCACCACACCCACCGCGCCGGCAATTACTGCTGCCTTGGCCTGCGCACCGCTCATTCCTCCGAGACCTGCCGTTACAAATACCTGCCCCGAGAGGCTTTCAGCGGTGCTGTTCATTTTGCGGCGGCCGGCGTTGAGTACCGTTATGGTGGTGCCATGCACAATGCCCTGCGGACCGATATACATAAACGAACCGGCCGTCATCTGTCCGTATTGCGTTACGCCCAGTGCGTTGAATTTTTCCCAGTCGTCCGGCTTCGAATAATTCGGAATCATCATGCCGTTCGTAACCACCACGCGGGGCGCTTCCCGGTGTGAAGGGAACAGGCCGAGCGGGTGGCCGGAATACAGCACGAGTGTTTGTTCCTCGTTCATCTCCGCCAGGTATTTCATGGTGAGCAGGTACTGCGCCCAGTTCTGGAACACAGCCCCGTTTCCGCCGTAGGTAATGAGTTCGTGCGGGTGCTGCGCAACAGCGTAATCAAGGTTGTTGCTCAGCATGTGCATAATGGCAGCCGCCTGGATGCAGCGGTGCGGGTACTCGTTAATGGGCCGCGCATATATGCTGTAATCCGGCCGGAACCGGTACATGTAAATGCGGCCGTATGTTTTCAGCTCATCAGCAAATTCACGTGCGAGTGTGGCATGGTGTTTCTCCGGAAAATAACGCAGCGCATTGCGGATGGCTAATTTTTTCTCGGCGTCGTTCAGTATTTCTTTGCGTTTGGGCGCGTGGTTGAGCGTATGATCAAAAGCTTTTGCAGCGGGCAGTTCGTCCGGAATACCGGCGAGAATGAGTTGCTGAAATTCGTGTGTAGTCATAATTTTGGATGTGCCCTGCAAAATTAGCAAACACGCGCGGATAAACAGGAGCAAATGTTACTTTTTCGGAAGGTCGAAACGGCCCGTTTTTTTGTTGTAGCCGTAGGGGCAGTGGCGGCAGCCGCTCTGGCAGCAGTAACCGCGTTTGCGCAGGTACTGTTCGGTGAATACCATGTACCCTTCGTCGGAGTAATAAAAATCGCCTTCTTCAATCGGAATGCGTTTTTTGAAATCGCTCATGGGTACAAAGTTCAGCATTTTCGGAGAAACACGTTACATTCGTGCAAGTCCTTTTCCTGATGCTTCCGCTTCTTCCGCCGCGCCTGCAAAATTTCCGCCTCAACGGGCGTGAATTTACCATGCTGCGCCTCGATGAAGTGCATCCGTTTGCGGGTGGCAACAAACTGTTTAAACTGAAATACAACCTGGAGGCCGCCCGCAGCACAGGCCACGATACGCTGCTCACCTTTGGCGGCGCCTATTCCAATCACATTGCGGCAACTGCGGCTGCTGCCAAAGAAACCGGGTTTAAAAGCATAGGCATCATCCGCGGCGAAGCATCGGCTTTGCAGAACAGTACGCTGCAGTTTGCCGCCGCGCAGGGCATGCGTTTTCATTTTCTCACACGCACAGCTTACCGCCTGAAAGAAACGGCACCTGTGCTGGCTGAACTGGAAGCACTGTTTGGCCGGTTTTACCTGGTGCCTGAAGGCGGTGCCAATGCGGAAGGTGTGCGCGGATGTATGGAAATTCCGGCGCTGTTCGGGGCAAACTATTCACATATTGCATTGGCCTGCGGAACGGGTACCACGCTGGCTGGTATTGCAGCGGCGGTGCAGCCGGGCGTGGAAGTGATCGGTTTCCCGGTGCTTCTCAACGGGCAGTTCCTCGAAACGGCTATCGAAACACACCTGCGCGCATTAAACGGTGATACAAAACCGGTTCGCAACTGGAGCCTGCAGTGCGATTACCATTTCGGCGGGTATGCCAAAGTGCCTGCCGCGCTGCGTGCGTTTAAAACGGCTTTTGAAACCGAACACGCTGTGCCGCTTGATTACGTTTACACTGCCAAAATGGTGTACGGCGTTTGCGACCTCGCCGCGCGGGGGTATTTTCCGGCAGATGCGCGGGTGCTGCTTATTCACACGGGCGGTTTGCAGGGCAATGCGGGGTTTGATCATAAACAATAGCCTGTTGAAAACCGTTCTGCGGTACAATAAAAGTGCCCTTTATGCCGCTCTACATTTGTAGGAGATGAATTGTGCCCGGATTATACTCAGCGTATGTTTACTGCTGACTGGTTTTGCGATGCAGGCCCAGCCGGCGGAACGTAAATTTACGCCCCAGGAATACATTACCACCTACAAGGATGATGCGGTGCGCGAAATGCTGGTGAGCGGGGTTCCGGCCAGTATCACACTTGCGCAGGGCATGCTCGAATCAGGTAACGGCAACAGTGCGCTGGCCGTGTATGCCAACAATCATTTCGGGATCAAATGCCATGTGGGCTGGACCGGCGAAACCTACATCCAGGACGATGATGAGAAAAACGAATGCTTCCGGAAATACGCTACGGTGTATGATTCGTACCTGGACCATTCCGAGTTCCTGCGTTCGCGTTCGCGTTATGCTTCGCTGTTCGATCTGAAAATTTCCGATTACAAAGGTTGGGCACGCGGGCTGAAAGAGGCCGGTTATGCCACCGACAGCCGCTATGCCGAACGCCTCATCGAACTGATTGAACGGTACAAACTGAACCAGTACGACAAAGTGGATGGCGCTGCCGCAAAACCGGTGCAGCACGATGCTAAAAATGTGCCTGCCGTGGTTGCAGCAAAACCATCGAAACGCGAAGTGTTTGAAAACAACGGTGTGGAATACATCATCGTTAAAAAAGGCGATTCGTTTCTTAAACTGGCTGAAGAACTGGGACTTGCTTTTCCCGAACTGATCCGCTACAACGACCTGCGCCGCAATGAAACACTGCGTCCGGGGCAGATGCTGTATATCGAGCGGAAGAAAAAAGCAGGAAGCGTGCCATCGCACGTGCTTAAACCGGGCGAAACATTGCAGCAGGTTTCGCAGCAATATGGCATCCGGCTGAAATCTGTTTATAAAATAAATAAGCTGAAAAAAGGAGCCACACCCAAAGCGGGAACCGTGATCTACCTGCAAAAGCACAAGTCCTGAACCGGTTTTGGCATAATGGCCCGGAAGCGGCATGCGCCGGGAGCTGTGTTGTACTCCGGACCGGTTGTTTCCCTGTTTTGGAGAAATAAAAACCTTGAACTACCTTGCGGCGTAACCATAAAAACATTGTAAATGAACATCGCACAAATTACGCCGCTTGTTGAAGCCAGCATTGCCGGCCTTAAAGTAGATCCGGCACTGTGTCGCGGCGAAAAGCCCGGGCAGTGGTCGTACAAACTGAAAGATGCAAACATCTGGATTGATGTATTTAATTTCGAGTCGAACCCGGCCAAATTTTACCTCCAGGTAATGAGCCCGCTGTGTGTGCTTCCCGATAAAAAAACAGAAGAATTTGCACTCGACATCCTCGAGATCAACTACAAAATGATCGGCGCTTCGATCTGTAAACGCAACGACTGGCTGTACGTGATCAACATCCGCGAAACGGACAATATTGATCAGTCGGAAATTGATGCCACATTCGACCGCGTTGGTTTTTACAGCACGGATTATTACGCCAAGCTCGCATTCAAATACGAAGGCTGCTGGACACCGAAACCGCCGGCAGGAACACGCGTTTAAAAAACGTAATTACAAAATTTAAAGCCTGCATTGCCCTTAAGGTGATGCAGGCTTTAAATTTTATTAACCTAATTTAAGCAATCGAAACTTGCCTGGCTTTTATTAATAGGAGCCACATCTGTTCAAAATAAAATCAGGAACAACCTGACATCTTTTGACAAGGATGATTAAATCGTTTCGAATTAAGGTTTGGGTTAGAAAAAAAAGTTTCTCACATATTCCAATTTATTGGATTGGTCCAGTTAACGATCTGGTCATGATCTTCTTTCACTACTTTTTTGCTTGCCCAAAAAAAGGGGCAAGCGTTAAGAAAATGTCCGGTGGACATTTTTAGCGCGCAGCCGGGCTGTGGGAAGGAAAAAAAAGGGCACCACGGCCAAAAACCAGCACGTGCACTGGCATTACCTGCGCTTTACATTTACCATTTACCCGATCCACACATCCATGCTTCGTATTCTTTCGCACACGGGCACATGCCGGTTCACACTGGCCGTGGACGATCTCCCCGCGAGGTCCGATTATGGATCAGGGTACAGAAATTGTTTGGGATCGCTTTAATAATCGCCAGTTTGCTAATGCTTAAATTTGAGAATCCCGTAGGATTTGCATAAAAAATCACTTCCCCTGCCAAATGCGGATTGCGGGATAAAGTAAAAGCCGGCCGCATACCTTGACGTATGCTAAACCGGCTTCTCCGGATCGCCTACACTCGATCGGACACAACAACCTCAGTTATTCAATGCATTGATTTCTTTTTCGGTTCCGTTTATTTCTTTCACCAGTTTGCTGAACAGTTGTTTTCCCTGTGCATCATAAATCAGCATGATGGAACTGGTGTGATTAATGTTGCTTTGTTTTACCGCGTCGGCATACAACGCGTCGTTCCAGTAAATGTGTGAACGCGTGCTGTCGATGTCACGGAATTCTTCTGCCAGTATTTTTTTGCGTTCAGTTGATCTGCGGTATTTGAAAATGACATGAACCTTGCTCGTTTTCGATTGCTGTGCACGTTCAAACTGCTGGTGAAAATTGTAAATGCAGTTTACACAGTCGTCGGGATTGATGCAGAATACCACCTGCTTTTTGCCGGGTGCCTGTTCCTGCTGCAGCAGTTGGCGCAGGTTTGCGGGCGGCGCCGAAGCAGCAAAGCAGCATACCAGCAGCAGCAACAGCAGCGCGGTTTTAACGGGCAGTATACCGTTGCAGGTAATAGGTTTCATTTTCATAGGTGATGGTATAAAACGAACGGCCTGATGCGGTAATGTCGTTGCAGCGGACAAGTTCTTCTTTCAGCATTAATTTTTTCGTGTGTGCATCGTAAATGCGAAACACAACCCCGGTTTTTGACGAATCGTTTTTCAGTGCAAGAGTTGCAAAGGCATTGCCGATGCGCGCAAACGGAAGCAGGCGTTTTTCATTGGCCGTGTCCGGAAACTGAAATGCTGCTGGCCGCGCTTCCGGCAGGGTGTACAATCCGAATTCACCGTTTACAAAAAGCGTGTCATCATAAATCCGGAACCATTTTGATCCGAGCTGTTCACCAAACGGATGTCGGTATCCGGCAACCTGGTGTGTGGCAAGCACTGTTTTTTCAGGAACCCAGCAGTCGCCGCTGATCACTGACGAGCAGAGGAGTACTGCGCTGTCAGCAGCGGTTACAATACGGTCCGGTTCGGTAATGCCTGCGGGATTAACACCCGGGGCAAACAGGCGGTTGTTATAGATGCAGCAACCGCTGAACGCATTGGCCATCAATTGATTTTGTTTCACCTGCACATCGCCGGGTCCCGGAATAATTTCTGCTTTTGTTAAACGGAGCAGTTCATCAAAATGCAGCAGCAGTGTTTTGTTTTCGATAATGTTCACGCTGCGTGTTCCTGCGGGCAGCGGCTGTTTCAGTCCCGAAACCGCCACCTGCCGTTGCAGCGTGCTGTCCATCAGTTGCCGGTGTCCCAGCGGTGCATAAACAGCAACCGCAATCTTTCCCGGTGCGGTGTGCATGGCAATCAGTATCGGTTCCATCGGCATGCCCAGGCTGCTGTCGTTGCGTACGGAAAAATAATCAACACCCGGCGCCTGTGTTTTGTAATAGCGGAACAGGATGGAATCGGTATTCAGTTTACGGATATCCTGTATGCGCTGCAGTTTACCATTTCGCATATTGTAAACCACCAGCTCATGCTGAAATCGTAGTACAATGCTGCTGTCGTTAACTGCCGCAAACTGCCGGGGCGCGTTTACAAACACAAATCCTGTTTCATCCAGCCGTACACGCTCCGCCGGTTGTACCGCAGTAACAACCACCGGATCGTGCGCAGCTGCACATCCGCAGAGGAGCAGGAGCAACAACAGGCGATATGGAATTGAAATTGTTTTCATATTAAAAAGGGCAGGTGCGTGACCCGTATTATTTTTACACGCACCTGCCTTCACTTATTTATAACTGCACACACCATCAATTCCGGTTCCGTTCTGCTGCGCAGAAATACTGGCCAGTTTGTGTGCCGACGGATTTTCGTCGTTCTCAATAAACCAGTAGTCGGTACTGCTCACCGGCAGGTTGTTGATTTCGCCTGCACTGATTGCCGTTCCGGAAATGGTTCCGTCATGCAACCCGTTGAGAATCGCATCCGGATTCTGTACATTCTGCTCGGCAGGACTTACAATGGCAATGCAAAACCGGTTATCCAGCTGCATGCACGTCCAGTGTTCGCTGCCATCCGGGTAGTCGGCCATCATGTGAAACTTGCCGGTTAAAAATGTAACATTAGTTCCCGGGCCACGCAGTGTGCTGCCGGTAAGCTGGCTGTACAGGCCCGGCGAAGCCGTCTGTATCAGTTCGCCCAGTGTGCGGGTGGCTGTTACATCGGCAAGCGGTGCCGGTGTAACTGTTTCTTTGCTGCACGACGCCAGCGTGAGCAGTGCGCCTGCTGCCAACAGGCTGAATACATACTTTGGTTGGTTCATGGTAATTTGGTTTTGGTTAATGATGCAAATGTATATATGCAAACCAGAAATCAACTATTTGAAAAAGAAAATTTATAGAAAAATGAACAGTAAATAAAAACAATTACATATCAGTAATTATTGATAACGACGCAACGGGTAAAAGCGAATGTTTGGAAATCAGCAGCTTGGACGAATGTCGTGCTACTTCACCGGCCAGGTGGGATCGGGCTGGTGTCCGAAGAAATAATAGCCTACAATGATGGCCGCAATGATGCCCGCAAAGTCGGCAAGCAAACCGAACGGGATGGCGTAACGTGTTTTTTTAATGCCTACCGAACCAAAATAAACGGCTGCAATGTAAAACGTGGTATCGGCTGCGCCCTGCATAATACAGGCGGTGCGGGCTGCAAGGCTGTCGGGGCCGGGGCCTTTTTCGCCCATCAGGTCCACAATCATCGCTTTTGCACCGCCGCCGCTCAGCGGTTTTACAAAGCCGGTGGGCAGCGCATCTACAAAACGTGTATCTACACTGCTGTCGGTAAATATCGCCGCGATGTGTACGTACGTCCATGCAATGCCATCCACCAGGTATTGCATCGCACCCGATGCACGGAACAGTGCAATAGAAACAATTAACGCAATGAGATACGGCACAAAACGCATCACCGTTTCGAAACCGCCTTTCGCACCTTCAATAAACGTGTCGAACACATTCAGTTTTTTCCGCCATCCCGCAAAAAGAAAAACGATGATGATGGAGAAAATAATCAGGTTGCCGATGGTGGACGAAGCCGCGCCCATTTTGTCGGCCGGAAACGATGCCACTGCAAAAGTGAGTCCGGCAACAAGCGCCATTACAACAAGGCAGCCGAGTATCAGCACCGGGTCGAGCAGGCGGATGCGCTGGCGCAGGCAGGTAACCACCAGCGCGGTAAAGGTGGAACAAAAGGTGGCTATAAGGATCGGGATAAAAACATCCGTAGGATTTGCTGCATGTGCCTGTGCGCGAAGTGCAATCACACCTACCGGGATGATGGTGAGGCTGGAGGTGTTCAAAACAAGAAACATGATCTGCGCATTGGATGCGCGGTCTTTGTCGGGATTCACTTCCTGCAGGCTCGCCATCGCTTTCAGTCCGAGCGGGGTGGCCGCATTGTCAAGACCAAGCATGTTGGCTGAAAAGTTCATGATGATGTGGCCGATGGACGGATGGTTTTTCGGAATCTCCGGGAAGAGGCGCGAAAAAAACGGACCGGTAACACGCGCGATGACCTGGATGGAACCGGCTTTTTCAGCAATGTTCATAATGCCCATCCACAAACTCATGATGCCCACCAGCGGCAGCGACACGTTTACAAAAGCAACCTTCGCGCCTTCGAAACCGTCGTTCATCATTTTGCTGAAAATTTCGAGATCACCGAATGCGATGAGCTTGACCAGCCCGACCACGAACGCGGTGAAAAAGAAAAACAGCCAGATGTAATTGAGAATCATGCGGGATAAAGATAGTAATCGGCCGCAATTAATAACCGCGTGCTCAGCTGCAGTACTTCACAAAGTTATTCAACAGTACCTGCCCGTTGGTTCCCGATACTTCCGGGTGAAACTGCACGCCCCACAGCGGCAGGGCCGGGTGGCGCATGGCTTCGATGGTGTATGATGCCGATGTGGCGAGGTGTATGAACGAAGGCGGCAGCGAAATGCCTTCCGTATGGTCTTCGGCCATCTCGGTTACATCGGTCAGTCCGTCGAACAGCGGATCGCGTTTGATGAGCTGAACAGGAATTGTTGTGCGCACCGGTTCGCCGCGGAAAATGGTTGCGCCGTGCAGCATGCCCATGAGCTGATGACCGAAACAAATTCCGAGCGTTGGAATCGTTCCGTCTTTTATAAACGCGTAACGCGAACGGTACGGCTCAAAATTCACTTCCGTAAAAAATGTGGGCGAGCCGCCGAAAATAATTCCGGAGGCAGCACTGAAGTCAGCGGCCTCCGGATTTTTCCAGTCAATGATGGTGGCAGCAGCGCCGGCTTTTTCAATGCACGATGCAATGGCCGGTGTTTTGGTACTACCGAAGTTGACGATGATGATCATAAACGAATAATGCGTTGATAAACCGGCCTTCCGCCGGGCGTTTCGAATTTCAGGAAATATACACCGGCTGTAACAGTAGTCACATCAATAATACCATCATCGGGCAGAAAATCAAAATGTTTTTGCAGCACCGTGCGCCCAGATGCATCCATAACAGAAATTGTAGTTTCAACCGGTAGTGTGGATTTTACATGAAGTTCGTTACTGTTAACCGGATTGGGCCATGCCATAAAAATAGTTTGCAGAGCCATCGGTTCAGCAGTTCCCAGGCTGAGCGAGTTGGTGTTACAAATAGCACCTGAATTCGGGTCAAAAATTGTTACATCGCAGGGCACCGAACACAGCGGAAAAAATGCAGTATCGCCATTTATACCCCCGCCCTGAAATGCGCCGCAAGGGGTAGGAGAAGAAGGTGTGTACGTATACGTAAAAAACATGCTGAAACAGGGATTGCCGATTACCGGGCCGACAGCCAGTACACCATTACATCCACTTGTAGGCGGAATTACATAATAGGTTGTAAGCACTGTTTGCGCACGCAGCGCCACGCTTGCCGTAACGGCCAGCAGGAGGGTAAAAAAGATTTTCATGTGTAAAAAGGTTTTGGTTGGTTTTTTTAATGGTTTGCCAATACTAATGTATAAAAAAAGCCCGCTCCTGTTTCCGGGAGCGGGCTTTTATTTATGCAATGCAATTTGTTAATCGAGGATCGTCATTTCCACACGGCGGTTTTTCTGACGGCCTTCCGGTGTTTTGTTCGGAGCAATCGGTTTGGTCTGACCGTACCATTCTGCAATCAGGTTGGCATCGGCAACACCACGCTCGGTGAGGTATTTTTTCACTGCTTTCGAACGTTTCTCCGACAGCTTCATGTTTGCAGCAGGTTTACCAACGTTGTCGGTATGACCGGCGATGCGCAGCTTCCAGGTCGGTTTCTTCTTGAGCAGGGTAGCCAGCTCATCCAGCGAAGCGAACGAAGTAGAGCGGATAACGTCTTTACCTGTTTCGAATTCCAGGTTGTCAAACGCTTTCTTCAGAATCTGTTCTTCTTCTTTGGTCAGTACAACCGGTGCCGGCGGCTTCGGTTTCTGCGGGAAGCGGAAGAGCTGGTCTTTCGAATCGCGGAACGCTTTCTTCGCTACACCGTTTACAATTACGGTTACCTCTGTAACAAGGTTGGTGTTTTCACCTTCCAGTTTGAACAGCGCAACTGAATCGGCCGGTAACGTGGCGTAAGTGAAGAACTCGCCTTCTTTCGATTTGCGGCTGCTGGTGATCTGTGTCTGCGATGTTGCATTGTCAATCAGGTGCAGGAGCGTTTCCGGACAGCCTTCGTTATCAATCGGGCCTGGTTTATCCGGGCAGCGATCCAGTTTGTCAATCAGCTTGTCGCCATCGCGATCCGGGCAGCCTTTGAATTCTGCAAGACCGGCATCATCCGGACAATCGTCTTCTTTGTCCATGATTTTGTCGCCGTCGCGGTCCGGACAGCCGTTGAACTCGGCCAGACCCGGATCATCCGGACAGTTGTCTTTCATGTCAATGATCTTGTCGCCGTCTTTATCCGGGCAGCCTTTGAATTCAACGAGACCGGCAACATCCGGGCACTCGTCTTTATCATCCTGTACATGGTCGCCATCGCGATCCGGGCAGCCGAGGAATTCCCAAACACCCGGAACTTCTTTACACACATCTTTTTTGTCCGATACTTTGTCCTTGTCTTTGTCCTTGATGCGGTTGTACATGATCGGCACTTTCAGCGCAAAGTGCAGGTCGGCACCGTAAATGGTTTTCTTTTTCAGCAGCAGGCTCGCGAGGTCCTGTGTGCCGATGATGACCGGGCCGAGGCGTACGGTAGTACCTACTGAAAATTCCTGGTACTGGTTGTACGAGAACGGAACAAACACACCAAACCATTTGTGATCCCAGCGCGGGGTGAGGCTGAAGGTGGAAAGTTCGTGCACCTTGGTGTCGTTGTTTTTAAACTGCAGCGCCACAAACGGTGTAAAGTTGATGTAGAAATCTTTCCAGATGTTGTAATCAATCTGCGCGCTGAATGCGGTGGGCAGGTTCATGCGGAAAAAATCATCATCGTTACCGATCTGCTGAAAGTTGTTCTGGATCAGCGTGTCGATGCTGGTAACAATGTTCGAATCCGGCAGGTTGATGTTGCGGAAATTCCAGTTGTTGATGTCTGCAACGAAGTTCTGCGAAAGCTGTCCTTTTTTGTATTTGATGCTGCCGATATCGGTAATGGATGCACCGATTTTCAGTTTGTATTTGTTTTTGTTGCGCATCCACAGGTTGGTTTCCCCGTCCATGTCGTACTTGTACTTTTTCCAGTCGGGACGCCATTCGTAGGTAACGCCGAGATCGAGACCGAGTCCCGGGTTCGAGGTGTACCGATACGCCAGGTTGTCATTGTTGATTTCGAAGTTGGTGGAGTGACCATAGTTTACATCCGACTTGATCAACGTAACTGTTGAATCGGATACGGTGAGGTATTCCAGGTTTTCGATAAACACATACGCTGCGCCAAAACCCTGGAGCAGTTTTACACGTCCGCCCACTTTCAGGAATTTATCCTCATCGTCAATGATGGTGCGTCCGTAAGTCAGCCCGTACTCGGCCCAGGTCTGCGCCTGGATGCTGATCTTTTTGTTGGTGAGCGGTTTCAGGTAAATGGTCGAGTCTTTGAAATCGCTGTACAGCTGGTGTGCCAGGTCATCTTCAACTCCGTCCACGTTTACATACGTGCGTAATTTCCAGTTCAGGCCGATCGCATTTTTTTCGTTAATCGAAACCATAAACGAAGGCAGCGCAACCTGGTTGCTGAAGAACACCGAATTGGTTTTGCCGGTAAGGTCTTCAAACAGGTATTTTTTCGCAAAATCCGGATCAGAAAATGCCGGCCATGCCGAAGTGCTGTCGGGCGGAAGCAGCGGCCCCACGCGGTTTGCAAAGGCATCTTTTTTAATGCCCATGTAGTTATTCGTCAGGTTGAATGAGAACCCGCTGAGCAGGATGTCCGCTTTAAAACGGCTGTCAACAATACTCGACGGATTGAGGTCAAGACCATTCACACCGGCGTAGTTACTGTTCAGGTAGCCGAGAAAGTCCTGCGCCTGCAAAGCCGCCGGAAGCAGGAACGCTGCCAGCGCACATGTTCGGAATAAACGCATAGTTTAGTTGTGTTTAGTTGCCGCAAAGGTAAAAAAATACCTGAAACTGCCGGGAAACAGATGTCTAAACATGTATTACGTTTATTTCACCGGGTACGCATACAGGTAGCGGCCCTTGCCCCCGCACACCAGCACGAGGTGACCATCGTTGTTCAGGTTGCCGATGCTGAACAGCGTTTCACCGATGAGCGGGAAACCGTCAGCCGCCACACCGGCACTGTTTATAAGGAATATTTCGCCGCTGCCCGGGCATACGCGACCGATGCGGTTGTCTTTTTCACCGAAACGGAAAAACAAGGTTTGTCCCGCAGCCCCACGTTCAAATACAAAATTGACTAACGCCTTTTTGTCCTGCGTAAACACCGCCACGCGTGCTGTATCGCCGAGTATAAATTCCGGCACACCGTCGTCGTTGAAATCGCGATAATCAAATTCCGGGAATTTTCCGAAACCGGTAAACGATGAATTGTCCGGGATATCCGTAAGGCTGATGCGCGTAAACACGCCCAGCGAATCGGCGCTCACTACGTAACTGCGCGCAAGGTCTTTGCCGGTTTCCAATACAAAACGGCGGAGCGGTGCGGGCAGGCGTTGTTTCAGCACAAGGCGTGTGCGGCCCTGCCGGTCGGTGCTGTAAAGGCGACCGCTGATGTCTGCAAACAACACATAATCTTTGTTTGCAATAACGGTGTGCTGCACCGGTGCCACCACACGTTCTGCCGTGGTTTCTGCTTTCCAGCCTTCCACGGCTTTGCCTTTGATGGTGTAGTTATAGATTTTTTTATCGGTGCACGCCACCAGCATGCGGTAATCGCGGTTGTTGTCGTAATCAAAAACCTGCACCGCATTGCTTGCTGCGGCCGGCAGCTTCAGGGGGAACGGCGCAAGGTCGTTGCCGTTGCGGTCAATCACATAAATGGCATTGGCCGTGTTGCACACCAGCTGCAGCTTTCCGTTCTTAAGTGCGTCCACCTGCTGCACATCGCCCAGCAGCGGACCGGGCAGTTTGCGTTTCCACCACGTGGTGCCGGTACTGCTTATAAGGTAAATGGTGTTGGCATCGTCCTGCACAAAAATGTCGAGCGTTTTGCTGTTGTGATTCACCACCAATTGCGGCCGTGTATGGAACGTGGTATCCAGCGCCTGTTCCCACAGCGAACCGGCTTCCTGTTTGGTTTCGGTGTTGTTGCGGCGCACAAACGCGTTGGTATAAAACAAACCGTTGCCCGAACTGAACTGCAGCCCGAACGCTTCCAGCTGCTGCATCATTTCATCGTGTTTTTCCAGTTCGGCACCTACGGTTGCGGATGCGTAATTTTTATACACCGGCTTCGAGCGGCCGATCGCAGTGTACACAAACACATTTGATTCTGACGAAAGGCTCGATGCGAAATCGGTATAGAACCGATCGGTGGCCAGTGTTTTGCCGTTTTCGTAACTGCTGAGGAATGTTTTCAGTGCATCGGGGCTGTTGCCGAACACCACGTAATGCCCCACGATGGTGTAAAACGTGCGGTCGAGCTGATCGAACACGTTGCCATACATCAGCGGCACCAGGTGCAGTATGCCGATGCGGCGGATGGAGTAACCGTTGTAAAACGACGTGTCGGGCAGCATGTCGTCGTGCGAAGTGGCCTGCCGGTCAATGTAATCGGTTACATATTTCAGTTTGCCGAGTTGTTCGCGGGCGAGCTGCACGTTGGAAGCCGACACCACACCAAAGCTGCGTTCCTGCAGGGGCGCATTGCCGCCGAGCGTAACCAGCGCCATTTCGTTGCCCACCCAGTTGGTCATGTATTCTTCCAGATTGATGCGGTACTGTGAATTGGCCGCCAATATGGAGCTGCTGCGGTCGCCACCGAGGTTGTGGCGTTCGAGCCAGTTTTTGTAATCGTTAAAATACGTTGTAAAACTGCCGAAGCCGAAGTGCAACATGTTGGTGGTGGAAGCGGGAAGTATCGCAGGCATTTCCACGCGCTGCGGTTTCTGGTTTTTAAACAGCGTGAGGTAATTGCGGCTGCTGTCGCTGGTGGCGGTGAACCCGTTGAAAAGAATGGCGTTTGATTTTACGGCAAGATCGGTTTCCGTCCACGATGCAAAATAACCGATCCGTTCCAGCGCATCGTGCGAAGCATCGTTGCTGATGCGTTTGAGGAACAGCGGCAGGCGGTCGTAATGCACATACAGGTTACCGTCGGCTTTTTCACCGGCAGTTTCGCGCACTTTTACAAACACCTTGTCTTTGAGCAGCGATTCGCCTTTTTCCAGTTGTTCAATGGAAGCTTCGAGCAGCGAGGAATTATCAGAGCAGATAAAAATGCCTTCGTACAGCGCATAACTCCAACTGCTGAACCGGTACGTGGTGGTTTTATGAAAAACAAATTCCTGGGGTTTCTGCTTCGCGGCTTTGGTGATGAATTCGCGGACGCTGCTTTCATCACCGATACGCGGAAGTCCCGCCGCAAAAAACCAGCTCACCTGGTCGTTGCCCGTGCAGTGCAGCGAAAACCAGCCGGGATTGCCTTCGAGCAGCGCAGCCACATCGGTATTGGCGCCCAGCAGCGAATCAATGGCGGCAGCGTTTACTGAAAAGGTATTGATGGTGTTGGTCTGACGCAGCGTTTCCCAGAGGATATTGCCCTGCGCAAATTTTTTCCAGGTGGTACGGGCCTGTTGCGATTCGAACACACAAAACGCGTTTACCGGAACCGCTTTAATACCCGGACCCATGGCCGGTTTGGAGCCGGAAAACCACACAAAAATCCACACGCTGCCGCCGATGAGCACCAGCAGCCCTGCAATGATCAGGATTTTATTCCGGAGTAGTCCCACTTTACCGGCTATGAAAGTACAGGAACACCGGGCTGTCCCGGAAACCGGTAGAGAGGAGTTTTCAATAGTGAATTGTGTAAAACAGGAGTTTACGGGTTTTGTTTGTGGAACTGTACTGGCACTTCGCTAACCGCAATGTGCCCACCCGTCTTCTGCGCGCCGCAATGGTTTACGCAAAGTCACGCAACGTACATAGCGTTACTTTGCGCAGTACTTTGCGAAACATTGCGGTTATCGAAGCGATAGCGCAGTTCCTGATACTGCAATAATTAAAAGATCATTTCAGAAACCCTTACCTTCGCTGCCGAAATGCTGATTGTAGTAAACACACGCCTGCTTATTCCTGACCGGCTCGACGGTATCGGGCGGTTTACGTATGAAACGTTTTCGCGCATTACGCAGGATCAGCCCGATCATCATTTTGTGTTTTTGTTCGACCGGCCGATTGACAGCTCCTTTATTTTTTCGGAGAACATCACCCCGGTGAAACTGTTTCCCCCGGCGCGGCGCACGTGGCTGTTTAAAATCTGGTTTGAATATTCCGTAACCAAATTGCTCCGCGATTTTAAAGCGGACCTGTTTGTTTCGCCTGACGGATTTCTTTCGCTGAAAACAGATGTGCCGAGCCTGCCGGTGATTCACGATCTGAATTTTGAGCATTACCCGCAGGACCTGCCGCCGAAGATTACGGACTATTATAAAACCTATTTCCCGCAGTTTGCGCACAAAGCCAAACGCATCGCCACGGTTTCTGAATTTTCAAAAAACGATATTGCCACTCGTTATAACATCAACCGCAACGAAATTGATGTCGTGTACAACGGCGCTTCCGAAGGGTTTGTGCCTGCCGATGCAGAAACGATAACCGCGGTGCGTAAAAAATACAGCGCGGGTAAACCGTACTTTTTGTTTGTGGGCGGACTGCATCCGCGCAAAAACATCGTGCGCCTGCTGCAGGCGTATGAACTGTTCCGCAAAACAAACGATTCGCAAACGCAGCTCGTGATTGTGGGTCAGCCCTACTGGAAAGGATTCGATCTCAGCCAGACATTGCAGCAGATGCAGTTCCGCGCTGATGTGCATTTTACCGGCCGCGTGCCGCAGGATGAACTGTACCGCATTATGGGCAGTGCGCATGCACTTACGTATGTGCCGTACTTTGAAGGTTTCGGCATTCCTATTGTGGAAGCCATGCAGTGCGATGTGCCGGTGATTACGTCTAACGTTACTTCTATGCCCGAAATCGGCGGTGATGCCGTGCTGCAGGTTGATCCGTTTGAAGTAAGTTCCATTGCGGGCGGCATGCAGGCGCTGGATAATGATCCATTGCTGCGCGCAGCATTGCTTGCAAAAGCAAAGGTGCAGCGTGAAAAGTTTTCGTGGGATAAGAGTGCGGAGTTGTTGTGGGCGAGTATGATGCGGTGCGGGGTTGTTGAAGATGAAACGAATTGAAATTATAAAAAGCCTTCGCGTCAGTTCGAGCGGCAGTCGAGAACAGCGGAAACGTTACTTTTGTCTTTGTAAAACGATCGTATAAAACCTGTTCTCGACTGTCGCTCGAACTGACGGTGGATTTTGTTCCCGAAACCAATGCTGAAAAACTACATCCACAAAGACCTTACCGAAGCCGGCTGCGATGAAGCCGGGCGCGGATGCCTTGCGGGGCCGGTGTTTGCGGCTGCCGTTATTCTTCCGCGCGATTTTTACCACCCGCTGCTCAACGATTCGAAACAGCTGAGCGATGCACAGCGCAAACTGCTGCGACCGGTTATCGAGGCAGAAGCAATTGCGTTTGCGGTAGCTTCGGTAAGCGTGGAAGAAATAGATGAAATCAATATCCTCAACGCCTCGTTCCTGGCCATGCACCGCGCCATCGCGCAGCTGAAAATTACGCCGCAGCATTTGCTCATTGACGGTAACCGCTTTAAAAAGTACGAAGGCATTCCGCACACGTGCATCATCAAAGGCGATGGTAAAATCAAAAACATCGCAGCCGCTTCCATCCTGGCAAAAACCTACCGCGACGATCTGATGGATGAACTCCACGAACAGTTTCCGCATTACGGCTGGCTGAAAAACAAAGGCTACGGCACGCTCACCCACCGCGACGCGATACGTGAACACGGGGCGTGTGTGCATCACCGCATGTCGTTTAAGTTGTTACCGGATCAATTGAAGCTGGAGTTTGAGTAAAACGGCTTCGCCGTGAATCGTTCTATAGTTTGCAGTTTGCAATTTGCAGTTCTGTTCGTGTTACAGGAAGTTTGTTTTCCCTGCAAGCGATAAAGTAAGAAGGTATGCTGCGCAGCAAGGCATGATGCAGGGAACTGCAAACTGAAAACTGCAAACTAGATCAGGGAAGAAAAACGATTTACAGCGATAACGAAATCGTAATCGGATTACCGCAAAATATTCAACCGCTCTGCATCCAAACGGATAAACACAAACAGCAGAATGGTAAACGCCCACAGCGACGAACCACCGTAACTGAAGAAAGGCAGGGGAATACCGATTACCGGCACGAGGCCCACGGTCATGCCCACGTTTACGATGATGTGAAAAAGGAAAATGCCGGCTACGCCGTAGCCGTAGATGCGGCTGAAATCGGAGCGCTGCCGTTCGGCCATAGTGATGATGCGGATGATGAAAAACGCAAAGAGTAAAATAACCCCGGAGGTGCCAAGAAAGCCCCACTCTTCACCCACGGTGCAGAAAATAAAATCGGTTTCCTGTTCCGGTACAAAGTTAAATTTGGTTTGTGTACCCTCCAGGTAGCCTTTGCCGGTAAAGCCGCCCGAACCAATGGCGATGGTGGACTGTTTTACGTTGTACCCGTATTTATTTTCGCGTTCCTGTATTTCTTTAATCTGTTCTTCGCGGTGTTTCATGTCCACCGTATCCAGTTTTTCCTTGTAATCGAGCCATACTTTGATGCGGCCGGTCTGGTGGCTTGGAAGAATGTCCACCACTTTGCGGGTAAAGAGCGTGAACACCGCAAGCAGGCAGATTGCACTGCCTACGATGACGATGTTCCAGAATGTACGGCGTATAAAAAGCAGCGTAAGCAGTCCGCCTGCGGCCACCACACCGATTACAATAAACGGAATGGTTGTTTCGTGGTAATCGTATTTGATGCCGATGATGGCGCACGCTGCGGGCAGCAGTCCGGCCACAAACACAATTCCGGGAATCATGCCTTCGCGGTAAAAAATGCCGATGAACGAAACGATAACGATAGCGGCTCCGGTTTCATTCTGAAACACCATGATGATGAGCAATGGCACCACCATAAAAGCAAACGCCTTGAGCATGTTGCTCGCTTCGTTCTTTTTCACCCCCACATCGCTCATCAGCTTTGCGAGGGCTAAACCAATCGCGAACTTGATGAACTCTGCGGGCTGCACCCCGAAATCGCCGAATTTAAACCAGGAGTGACTGCCTTTCACATCTTTGCCGACAAATATGACGAGCAGGTTGAGAAAGACCATTGCACCAAATATGTAATACGCGGTTGCCGTAAAAAACGAAGCATCAATAATGATGATGGCCAGCGCAATCACCAATGCGCAGGCAATAAAAATCATTTGTTTACCGTAACGCTGGCTGAGGTCGAAAATGCTGCTGTGTTCTTCGTCGTACACCGCGGCGTAAATGTTTCCCCAGCCCATGAGTACCAGCAGCAGGTACATCCCGATGGTGATCCAATCGAGGTTACCGAAAAAACTGCCTTCTTCCTGTCGCCGCATGGTGCTTAATGATTGTCCGGTTTATCCGGAGCGTTTTTGCCGTTGATGAGGTTGCCCTCCAGCATACGTTTTTCCAGGTCGGGGCGTGTGATTTTCCCGTTGAGGTATTTTTCTATCATCAGGCTGGAAATAGGTGCGGCCCAGGAAGCACCGGTACCGGCGTTTTCAACGAGCACCGCAATGGCAATTTTCGGATTATTGCGGGGGGCAAAACACACAAACACCGAATGGTCTTTACCGTGCGGATTTTGTGCTGTTCCGGTTTTACCGCACACCTCTATTCCCGGAATCTGTGCCACACGGGCCGTTCCCGCTTCCACTACCTGCCACATGCCGTCAACCACATTGGCATAGGCCAGCGGATCGGTTACCTCGGTGTAATGTTTTTCACGCCACTTTGTCAGCGGTTCTTTGTCGTCACCGATGGAACGGACGATGTGCGGCGTATAATAATAACCACGGTTGGCAATGATGCAGGTGATGTTACACATCTGCAGTGGTGTTACACCCAGCTCGGCCTGTCCGATACCGAGCGAAATAACTGTTGACGCACGCCAGCCGCCTTTGCCGAATACTTTGTTGTAATAGTTCACGCTGGGCACGTTGCCTTTTAACTCGAAAGGCAGGTCAGTACCGATTTTGCGCCCCACACCAAAACTGAGTACGTAGTTGCGCCATGCTTCAAATCCTTCCACCGAATTTTTATATTTCCGGTTTTCGACAATGGATTTGAACACGTATGAATAATATGAATTACACGAGTGGGCAATTGAACCTTTCAGATCGGTGGGGCTGCCGTGTGGGTGACATTTGGGTTTGCCCCCGAGCGGTGGGTACCCGCGTGCGCAGGGATACATCGTGGAAGCAGTGAGCACATGCTCCTGCTGCCCGATGAGTGCGTTCATGAGTTTGAATGTGGAACCGGGCGGATAATACGCCTGCAATGCGCGGTTAAACAACGGGTTGCCGATGGTGTCGTGCAGCAGGTCCACATAATGTTTGCGCAGATCCCGGCCCACGAGCAGGTTCGGATCGTAAGTGGGGCTGGTGATGAGCGCCAGGATTTCACCCGTTGATGGTTCAATAGCAACAAGGCCGCCGATCTTGTTCTGCATCAGTTTTTCGCCGTACTGCTGCAGCTCCGCATCCAATGTAGAAACGAGCGAAAGCCCCGGCACGGCTGCCGTATCATAAATGCCGTCTTTAAAACTGCCCTTGATGTTGTTGTGTACATCGCGCATTTTGATACTTACGCCCTTGGTGCCGCGCAGGTATTCTTCGTAGCCTTTTTCAATGCCGCTTACGCCGATGTAGTCGCCCGATTTGTAGTACGGATTTTTTTTCATGCCGCGCTCATCTACTTCGCCAATGTATCCGAGCAGGTGAGCCGCCACAGGCATGGGATATTTGCGAACGGTGCGGGGCTGCACAAAGAATCCGTTGAATTTATACAGCTTCTCCTGGATGCGTGCGTTGAGTTCGGGCAATACCTGCGCCTCAAAAATGTAGGTGCGGTAATCGTACTTCGCATTTTTCAGGTTGCCACACATGCGGATCATGCGTTTGATAAATTCGTCTTTATCAATGTTCAGAATCTTGCACAGCTCCAGCGTATCCATGCCTTTCATGTCGCGGGGCACACACATTAAATCGTACGCCACCTGGTTAAACACGAGCAGCTTGCCGTTGCGGTCGTAAATGGCGCCGCGGGGCGGATAATCGGTTTTGAAAACAAATGCCTGGTTACGTGCACTCAGTTTGTACGTATCGTTTACCATCTGCACATAATACAGCCGCCCGATGTAGGCGAGCGCAACCAGCACGACAACAGCGATAACACCATACCGGCGTTCGGAAAACGGAGCAATCATTCGGCAGCTTTATTGCGGTAAAACAGCAGCTGGGTTACCAGCAGGAAAACCAGGGTGGCCACGGAACTCAGCACGATGCGGAGCAGTGTCCAGAAAAAATCATGAAACGAAAACACTTCGAGCATAAACAGCATGAAGTGGTGAATAAGCACAATGATGCCCGCAAACGAAATAAACCACAGCCGTCCCATCAGCTGCATGTTGGGCTGCATGGTGTTTTCGTAACCGTCGCGGGGCGACATAAACCGCAGCAGCGCGGGACGCATAAACCCGATGAACGTACACACCGCTGCGTGCATGCCCATGGTATTGTAAAACACATCAACGCTGATACCGGTTACAAAACACACGATCAGCGCAATCCACGCCGGCAGTTCAAACGGCAGCTGGATGATGAACAGCACATACAGGAACGGGTTTACGAACGGACCAAGCTCCATGTTTTTGAGCACGAGTCCCTGCACCAGTACGAGCACCAGGAAACGGAAACCATGCCGGAGGATATCGCTGATCATTTGTCTTTATCGCTTTCCAGTGTTTTTTTCTGCAGTTCCTGCTGCTCGTCTTTCATCAGGTTGCGCACCACGTACACGTATTTCAGTTTCTTGAAATCCGTTGTCAGTTTTGCATCCACGGTAAAAAAGTTGTCACCCGATTTGATTTTGAACGTTTGCACAATGCCTACCGGTATGCCTTCCGGAAATGCATCGCCCAGTCCGCTTGATACCAGCGTGTCGCCTTTTTTCATCTTGGCATGCGAAGGCAGATCGTGCAAAATGGCCGTGGTGTAATCGGGCGGATTCCAGTCGAGCTGCCCGAAGGTGCCGTCTTTTTTCAGTTTCGCACTCACGTGCATGTCTTTGTGCAGCAGCGACATCACCGTGCAGAAATTTTCGGAAACATCTTTCACAATGCCCACAATGCCGTCGGGACTGATTACGCCCATGTCGGGTTTAATGCCCTGCGCGCTGCCGCGGTTCAGTGTGATGTAGTTGTTGCGCCGGTTCACGGAGTTGTCCACCACCTTGGCTTCCACATACTGGTATTGCTGTTTGTAGATGGTGTCGTTAATCGTATCCACGTTGGTGGTGTAATCCATAAACGCACCTTTCTGCTGTGAACGGAGCAGTGCGTTTTCGCGGGCAAGGCGTGCGTTTTCGGCTTTCAGTCCGAAATACTCGGTCATGTTGTCGCGCGCTTCGAGCATGGAACCGGTAAGTGCATTGGCGGTGGAAACAGCGCCTGCGCGGTGAAAGTAGTTGTAGCGTACAAGTAAACTGACAGCAAAGAACTCCAGCGCCAGGAAAAGCAGGAAAAAATAATTCCGCGTTAAAAAAACAAGGAGGTTGCGCATGTCCTGCTACGGATGAAGAACGTTACTTGATAAGGAACGGAAACTTGTCAATGTTCTTCAGGCAGATGCCTGTGCCGCGTGCAACTGCGCGCAGCGGATCGTCGGCCACGTGCACCGGCAGTTTGGTTTTCAGTGAAATGCGTTTGTCGAGGCCGCGCAGCAGCGAACCGCCACCTGCCAGGTAAATGCCCGTGCGGTAAATGTCGGCCGAAAGTTCCGGCGGTGTCATTTCGAGTGCATTCAGAATCGCTTCTTCAATTTTCGAAATGGATTTGTCGAGTGCGTGTGCAATTTCTACATACGACACATAAATTTCTTTCGGGATACCGGTCATTAAATCGCGGCCGTGTACTGCAAAATCCGGCGGCGGGTTGTCAATCTCCGTCATGGCCGCACCCACTTCAATTTTGATGCGTTCCGCGGTGCGTTCACCGATGAGGATGTTGTGCTGGCGGCGCATGTATTCTTCAATGCTGCCGGTAAATTCATCACCCGCAATGCGGATGGATTTGTCGCACACAATACCGCCGAGTGCGATAACCGCAATTTCGCTGGTACCACCGCCGATGTCAATAATCATGTTGCCCATCGGTTCTTCCACGTCAATGCCGATACCGATTGCAGCGGCCATCGGTTCGTGCACGAGATACACTTCTTTTGCACCGGCGTGTTCGGCCGAATCGCGTACCGCGCGTTTTTCCACCTCGGTAATGCCGGAGGGAATACAGATCACCATGCGCAGCGAAGGCTGGAACAGGCGGCGGCCGGGATTAATCATGCGGATCATGCCGCGGATCATTTCTTCTGCTGCGTGGAAGTCGGCGATCACACCGTCTTTCAGCGGACGAATGGTTTTGATGTTTTCGTGGGTTTTGCCGTGCATCTGCATGGCCTGCTTGCCCACCGCAATCACTTTTCCGGTTGTACGGTCAATAGCTACAATTGACGGTTCATCCACAACAACTTTATCGTTGTTAATGATCAGCGTGTTCGCTGTTCCAAGGTCAATGGCTATTTCCTGTGTAAAAAAATCGAATGCACCCATTATGTCTTTCCTGTTCCTGGTGTGATAGTTGTTTGTTTAATGTTTGAAATGGCGCACGCCTGTAAATACCATGGCCATGCCGTGTTCATCGCAGTAGGCAACTGAATCTTTGTCTTTGATCGATCCGCCCGGTTGTACCACGGCATGAATTCCGGCTTCATCTGCTATCTGCACACAATCTGCAAACGGGAAAAAAGCATCCGAAGCCATTACCGCACCGTTCAGGTCGAAGTTAAAATTCTTCGCTTTGTGAATCGCCTGGCGCAGCGCATCCACGCGCGAGGTCTGCCCGGTTCCGCTGGCCAGCAGCATTCCGTTTTTGGCAAGTACGATGGTATTTGATTTGGTGTGTTTCACCACTTTGTTGGCAAATTCAAGATCCGCATACTCTGCGGCAGTAGGAACTGATTTGGTTACCGGGTTCATCGCTGACGCCGGCTCCACACTCATGTCCTTGTCCTGCATCATCACCCCGTTCAGCAGCGTGCGGAACGTGCGCACCGGCAGCGCCGCATTTTTCTGGATGAGGATGATGCGGTTCGCTTTCTGTTTCAAAACCTCCAGTGCATCGGCCGCGTACCCCGGGGCAATGATGACTTCAAAAAACAGTTTGGTAATTTCATCGGCCGTGGCTTTGTCCACTTCCGCGTTGGTAATCAGTATGCCGCCGAAGGCCGAAACCGGGTCAGCCGCCAGTGCGTCGTTCCATGCTTCGAGTACCGTCGGGCGCGAGGCGATGCCGCAGGCGTTGTTGTGTTTGAGAATCGCAAACGTAGTTTCGGTAAAATCACCGATCAGGTTCACCGCTGCGTCCACATCCAGCAGGTTGTTGTACGAAAGCTCTTTGCCGTTCAGTTTTTCAAACAACCCGTCGAGGTTGCCAAAAAACCAGCCCTGCTGGTGCGGGTTTTCGCCGTAGCGCAATACCTGCGATTCCTGGATGCTCTGTTTGAAAACCGTTTCCTGCCCGTTGCTGTTGAACCAGTTGAAAATGGCCGAATCGTAATGCGAACTCGTGTTGAACGCACGCACCGCAAAACGGCGGCGGTCGTCGAGGTCGGTTTTGCCGCCCTTGCTGTTCAGCAGCTCCAGCAGCGACGGATAATCGTTCCGCGAAGAAACAATCACCACGTCTTTGAAATTTTTTGCAGCCGCACGGATGAGTGAAATGCCGCCAATATCAATTTTTTCGATGATGTCCTGTTCCGCAGCGCCTGAGGCCACCGTCTGTTCAAACGGGTACAGGTCCACAATCACCAGGTCAATCTCCGGAATCGCGTATTCTTCCAGCTGATCCACATCCGACTGCAGTTCGCGGCGGCTGAGAATGCCCCCGAAAATTTTCGGATGCAATGTCTTTACACGCCCGCCGAGTATGGACGGGTAGGAGGTGAGTTCTTCCACCGGCGTAACCGGGATATCGAGTTTTTCGATGAACTCCTGTGTGCCACCAGTGCTGTACAGGTGAACCCCCAATTCGTTTAGTTTCCGGATAACCGGCTCCAGGTGGTCTTTGTAGAACACCGAAATCAATGCGTTTTTTATCGTTTTTGAACCGCTCATAAGCCCCTTGAAAATCGTGTCAAAGCTACAAACTTTTAACCCCCGCATTTTGCCCGAAACCCCTGTTTTGGCGCTTTGTTGATAACTGGTTGAAATTGTTCATAAGTGTAAATTTTTTGCGGATAAGTGTAATGCGACAAAAGGCATTTGAGCGGAACGAAAAAAAGACGCCTAAACAGGATGGCTAAAATTTACTAAATTCGTTTTACCGCCTTTTTAGTTTGTCTTTGTGTTACATTATTAATCGAATTTAAAACAATAGCATAATGAAAAAATTTATACTTTTTCTGAACGTATTGCTTTTTTCTGCAGCTGTAAGTGCACAGCCCGCTTCCTGGAATTCCCGCGGTGTGGGCGGCGGCGGGGCGTTGTTTTCGCCTTCGATTAACCCGGCCAACACGCAGGAACTGTATGTTGCCTGCGATATGTCGGAGCTTTTTCACAGCACCGATTTTGGTGCATCGTGGGGCCAGGTGCATTTTTCGGAACTGCAGGCTTCGCACGATTCGAAGGTGTGTTTTACCGCAACAGCTAACCTTTTATATTGTGTGGATTATGCAAATGATCTTTCCATCCCGGTAAAGAGCACCGATGGCGGCCTTACGTGGAGCGCGCTTGCGGGCAACCCGGATAATAATGAATGGACATATTCCGTGAACGTTGATTACAATAATCCGCAGCGCGTAATCCTTTCCTACTACGGTGAACTTTTTATTTCGCAGGATGGCGGCAACACATTCAACTCGTTTCATACCGCGCTGAATAACGGTGCCGGCGTAACCGTGGGCGGTGTGTTTTTCGATGGCAATCTGATTTTTGTAGGCACCAACGATGGGCTGCTGGTTTCATCCAACGGCGGTACAACGTGGACGACCGACAATTCAACCGGCATTCCGAACGGGCAGCAGATCTGGTCGTTTGCAGCGGGCAAAAGCGGGAACACCACGCGCCTGCTGTGCCTCACGGGCAACAGTGCAGATATATACGTGGGGCTGGTCGGTTCCGATTATTATAATTTTATGCAGGGCATTTACACCATGGACTGGGGCAGCAACACGTGGACCCCGCGCATGCCTGCAAACGGAAACGACTTCCCGATGTTTGTGGGCATGGCCGGAAACAACATTACTACGATGTACGCCGGGGGCAGCAACAGCAACGGCTATCCGCATGTGCTGCAGAGTACCAACGCCGGTGTAACATGGACGCCGGTGTTCAACACCGCTTCAAACCAGAACATCAGCACCGGCTGGAGCGGGCAGGGCGGCGACCGCGGCTGGGGATACGGCGAATGTATTTTCGGCATGGCCGTGGCTGCAAACGATGCGAATACCGTGGCCTTCGGCGATTTCGGTTTTATACACGTAACCAATAACGGCGGCGTAAACTGGCGCCAGGCGTACACGGATATTGCGGATCAGCATCCCGCAGGGGCAAACACACCACCCGGCGACAATTACCACAGCATCGGCATTGAAAACACCACGTGCTGGCAGGTGCACTGGATGGATGTGAACAACGCGTTTGCCTGTTACTCCGACATCCGCGGCATGCGCAGTACGGACGGCGGCAGCAGCTGGTCGTTCAATTACACCGGGCTCAATGCCAACTCCACGTATCGCATTGCGCAGCATCCCAGCAATGGAACCATTTATGCGGCCACTTCAAACATCCACGACATGTACCAGAGCACCCGCCTGCAGGACGCGATACTGGACGGCACCGACAACGAAGGCAAAATTCTGTACTCCACCAACAACGGGCAGACGTGGCAACTGCTGCACAATTTTGGTCACCCGGTATTCTGGATCGTGCTCGATCCGAACAACGCCAACCGCGCGTACGCCAGTGTGATTCATTATAATGGAGGGAATGGCATCGGTGGTGTATATCGCTGTGATGACCTGCAGAACCTCGGTTCCTCCACCTGGACGTTACTCGCTGATCCGCCGCGTACACAAAAACACCCGGCTTCATTGGTGGTGTTAAACGACGGTAAGCTGATAGCAACATTCTCCGGAAGGCGCACCAGCGCAGGCGCATTCACCAACAGTTCCGGCACCTTTATATATGATCCTGCAGGAAACAGCTGGACGGATGTGTCTGATCCGGGCATGTATTACTGGACCAAAGACGTGGTGATTGATCCGAACGACGCGCAGCAGAACACCTGGTACGTGGGCGTATACAGCGGCTGGGGCGGCCCGCCAAACGGCCTCGGCGGCCTTTACAAAACCACCAACCGCGGCCAGTCGTGGACCCGCATCAACGCGCTCGACCGCGTGGCCTCCTGCACCTTCAATCCAAACAATCCGAATGAAATTTATGTCACTACGGAACAGAACGGCCTGTGGATGAGCAGCAACATCAACGCCACCACGCCCACCTTCAGCGCGGTAAGCAGTTATCCCTTCCGCCAGCCGGAGCGTGTTTTCTTTAATCCGTATAACCTGGCGGATGTGTGGGTGACGAGTTTTGGGAATGGGATGAAGATGGGGAGTGTGGTGCCGAATTCAATTTTAAATGCTGCTGCTGCGGAGCAGGTGCTGCATGTTTATCCGAACCCGGTAAATGATGTGTGTACAATAGTAACCGCTGCCGGAACGTCAATACGCATCACCGACCTGAATGGAAAAGTAGTGCTGCAGGAAAAGGCAGAAGGTCCAGTTGTCCAGTTGTCGTTATCCGGATTTGCACCCGGCGTTTATTTTATCCAGGCCGGAACGTCGCATGCACGTGTTGTAAAAAAATAAGTTTTTATAACAAACATTCCTGGGGCTGATTAATAAAAATAATCATCCGGAATAAATCAGAAGCGTGTAAGACAAATACACACGCATCAATCCCATTGTGTTTCATGTGCTGCATATAACACGGAATTTATATTCGTTTTCAATCACTTGTATTCGTTTGTAAGCGTCTTAATTGCCTGAAAGGTTGATATTTGGCTATACATACGTTCTCAACATCGTTGTCTAGTGAGGGAGGAATCGGAAACGGGTTATTTGACCACTATTAGTTTGGTTAACAAAAATGGCATCCGCTGACACCGGTTTAGTGTTAGTGGGCGGAGCCCGCCAACCCGAATCCGGATGCAATAAAATGCTTTTGAAATGCAGTGCTGTCGTTTATCTGTAAAACATAAACGGGCAGCGGCTTCTGAATAATTTCACCATTTTAATCTTCCGCATCATGCCCATCACCTACAACAACTTAGTTACTCCTTTATCCTTTGGCGATGCCGGCACAGCCGGACTTGCAGCAGGAACGACCTATCACCTTGCAGCGCCCGGCGGCACGACTTCGAGTCCGGCCACCCCGGCAAACGAAAATCCGATTACAATTACTGCAATCGGATTTCTGCGCAATCTCAACTGGAAGTGTGAGTCAAGTACACTTACAGGAACCGGCAACCGCATTGAAATAAAAGTGAACGGTGTTCCGTCCGCACTGCTCAAAACGACGTGGAATGCGGCAGCCAATTCCGGAAGTAACCTGGCGGAGAGTTTGCCTGTAAATCCCGGCGATAAAGTGAGTGTATTGCTTACACTAGCTGCCGGTTCGGGTACGTTTAAAAAGTGCAGCGTTACTTTTGACTGTGTAGCCGAAGGCAATTTCGGCATCGGAACAAATACGCCGCAGGAAAAACTTACGCTCGGAGCGAATACCACTTTTGCGATCGAAATGCCATCGCCCACGGGATTTACTGCTGTTCCCAAAACGGGCGGTTACCTGAGCCCGGCTGTTTTTAATTTCTGGGTTGCTGCATTTGACGGCAGAGGCTGGACTAAAGCGGTGTATCTGCCTTCCACCACACTGGGCGGTACAAATAACCGGATGGAATTAAAATGGAATGCGGTGCCGGGTGCATTGAATTACCGGTTGTACCGGGAACTGGCGCATCTGCCTTTGGAAATAAAATACATTGATGTTGTGGGTACGTTTTATAACTATCAGAATGATGCGCCTTTTTCACCGGATGTGCCACCTTATGTGGTACCGCCTGCTGTTTCTACCGCCTTTTCAAATAAAATTTCGTCAACCGGAAACAGCTGGATTACCGGCGGGAGATTGGGTATCGGCACCAATTCGCCGATGATGGAACTGACGCTTGCGCAAAATTCAAGTATCGCTGTTGAAGCAGCGATTCCTACCGGGCTCACCGCTGTTCCGCAAACCGGTGGTGCGTTGCCTCCGGGCAATTCGTATAACTTTTACGTATGTGCATTCGACGGCGTGAGCTGGACAAAAGCATCCGAACCTGTATTTGCAACGTTGGCCCTGCCCAACTCTTCCTTTCTGCTCCAATGGAACGCGGTGCCGGGAGCGAAAAATTACCTGGTTTATCGTGAAATAAATGCAGACGGCATGTTTGAAGCGTATGCCACAACAAAAACTTCGTACACTTATAATGATGATGCGGCATTTCTACCGCCCAATGCATCGAACTTTCCGTCCTTTTCAAACACCGTTCCAGCTATACCTCCGACACAGCACAATGCGTACGTCAATAAAATTGCTGCACGCGGCGATAGCTGGTTGCTGGGAGGCAATGTAGGTATCGGGACAAACACACCGCAGGCGAAACTGGATGTAAAAGGTGCAATTGCCGGTTTCGGAATAGTGCCCATTGGCTCTATTATGGCATGGTACAAATCATTAAAAGGTACGCCCGATTTACCCGATGGCTGGATGGAGTGTGATGGTTCGCTCGTTCGTGATGCAGACAGTCCGTTCAACGGACAAACCATACCGGATCTGAACGGCGAAGAACGGTTTCTGCGTGGCACATCAGGCAAATCAGGGGTGATGCAGCAGGACGCGTTGCAGGGGCACAAACATGTCGAGCCGGGACACGAACATAAGGTAAGTGAAGTTGGTCATGGCCAGCCTGGTGGTTATGGTAATTATTTTTCTTATTACGAAGCACACCATAACCGACATGCAACCAGCACTTCTGTTGTACAACTCGGCGACCCGGTTGACTCCGATACAGGGCACGGTGTGCCACGCATCGCCAATGAAACACGCCCCAAAAACATGTCGGTGGTCTGGATTATGCGGATCAAATGAGCATGGGGTTTATCCGCGGATTTAAAACAACTCCCCCTGCCGCTCCAAAAACCGGCACGGCCGTAAAAAATGCATCGCAGATCACTTTCGTCCAGAAAGCAATCGCTACAGCGTTTTATTAATGAGTCCTATATATCATGTTATTTTATTTGGGAGACTCATCTGCTGCAGGCGGTTCATTTTTATCACCTCCCTGCATCTGGTCAGAGGTTGATTTAATATCTTTAATAAGTGCCAATACCTCTTTCATATACTCGACTCCCCTGTATACTTGTTATCTAACATAGTTGTCTACGAGTTATTAAAACGATGTAAAAGTTTATCTGACTGATAATTTATCTCAAACGTTCCATTACTGGGCCGTTCTGTATAATAAGCGCCGCTGATTCTTTTCTTATCCGGGTAATAAATAAAGTAAACCGTTCCTTCGTGAATACCTACAGCCGGATCTGCTTTCTGCTCCGGCCTGTTGACATACAAATAAGAGACTTTAATCGAATTGTCACGCTGAATTTCGATTTGTTCTACAACGCTTCTGGAAAACGATTTTGTATCTGATTTCGGATTTAAAAAAAAGCAACTGATTACAAGCTCGGATGCTGTCTGGTGAATCTCCATTACCATTTGCATGCTTAACTCCTGTGAACCATAATTTTGGTGGTAAACGGAATTTAACTCCCCGATATATCTCCCACGCATATCCGGAACATCAACGAGCCATTTGAAAATTGTCCAGCGCCAGCCAATTCTGTTCACAAGCCATAGCGCGCCCCCGATAATAGCCGGAACCGAAAGAAAACCGACATAATCAATGACTGTTCGTGTTTCGTTGTTTAGCCTGCTCAGCAATGGATTTATGAAACTGGTCATAAGAATACCGGCCAGTACAGAAAGTACCAGGATGAACAGAATAAGCGAGCCTGTATTGTAATAGCGAAAATTCATACGTTAATGACTTTATCACGGATGGTTTTGAAAAATGTGAATGCCAGCGGCTGACTCCAGCCTGCGGCTTTGCCCAGTTCAATAATTCCATTGGCGCATTTTCGGTTTTGCCAACTTCCCTTTGGTTCTGTTATTGCACAAGCCTCTGCCGTAACAGCCCCGAGTTTATCGGCATAGGTTGATTTGGAGAAAGCATTATCGGAAACATTGAATAGCAAAATTTCAATGAAATGCGACGAAAGAACATCCTGAGTTAGGATCCCTTTGCTCTTTAATTCGTTCCGGATGTTTTTAAACATCCTTACAGTTTCCTTGAACTGCCCGTTGGTTGATTTGCTTTTCGCAGCCAATGCCTCTTTGTGTTGTTTGGGATAGTTGACAATCGTTTTGCCATCGTCAGCTACAAAATAGATTCCGCTGTCAAACGTATTTACCTGCGGACTGTTATATGTTTTATACAAACGGTACGTCCAGGAAGGAACAATATCCGCTTTCGCATAATTTTCATGCGCTTTAAAACGGATGCATTTATTGTCTCTTGTTACGTTGGATGCGCCGAACTGTTTGGCTAGTGCTGACTGGATATCGTTTTTGAATAGCTTGACAGAATATTCTATTCCGATTTTGCTTTTCTGGTAGGCTTCCTTTCCTTCCATGTTAAGCCTTTCAGTACCAGCTTCGTGCCAGCTGATAAACTCAACTGCAATATCAACATCGCTGGAATGCCGGATATTCGTATCGTTGATATACGAACCTTGCAGATAGGTTTCAAGTTTTACATCCTTAAGATTGTAATTCGTTTTTACTGCCTCTTTGGGGAAATTTTGAATAATCGCATTGCGTATGGCCTCATGGGTTCTTTTGATCGCGTCCTCCTGATAAGCCGGCTGAGGTTTGGCGAAAGATTTCAGTTTGTCTTCATTAAATAGCATAATATAGCAATACAGATGAGGGTAGTTTTTTGAAATTAATAATAAATATATTGAAATAAATTTTAGAACATCAATAAATGTAAAAAAATATAATTTTAAGAGATTAATATACCGGTTAACCAGTAGTGCCGGATAGTTGAAAGATCAGTAGGGGGAAACGTTGTTGTTACTAATACAGCAAACGATAAATGAAACTTCTGCAAGTTTGAAACCGAAAAGCAGCTGAAAATCAGGTTGCTTCCAAGTGTTGCAATCCCTTCAATTTATTCAAAAATTTAAAACAACTCCCCCTGCCGCTCCAAAAACCGGCACGGGTTTAAACCCGCATTGCAGTTCGCATTCAGCTCCTGCACGGCAAGGTTAACGATGTGCGGCATCTGTGCGTGGTCGGGGCTGTGTACAAAAAAGTACAGCTGTTCCAGGCCGTCGGTTTTCCATTGCGCGATGCGTTTGCTCCATGCGGATATGCGCGGGTGATCGGTGGGGTGCAGGTTGTTTGCGGTGAAACGGATGAAGGCCGTGGCGGTGGTGAGGCGCATGTGCAGCACATCGCGGCGGCCGGCGGTGTCGGTGATTACGGTGCCGGCGCCGATGTCCTGCATAGCTGTCAAGGTTTTCTGTAACACGTCACGTTTGGTAAACCAGCGTTCGTTGCGGAATTCGATGTGCAGCGGAATGTTGCCTGGAAATTTTTCGGCAAACTGTAAAAGTGCATTCTGTTGCTCCGGACCGAAATGTGGCGGCAGCTGCAAAAAGTACGCACCGAGGTGTTCGCCAAGCGCTTCCATGGTGTTGCAGAACACGTGCACGAGGTCATCGCATCCCACCAGCATTTTTTCGTGGCTGATGATTTTCGGAATTTTCGGGCAGAAGCGGAATCCCTTGCCGACGCTGTTTTTCCAGCCCTCCACGGTTTTCGGTGCAGGAATGTTGTAGTAGGTGCTGTTCAGTTCAATGGCGTTAAACTGCTGTGCGTAATGTGTGAGCAGCAGGGTGGGTTTTACCTGTTCGGGATAAATCAATCCCTGCCAGTTTTTTTCGCCCCACACCGGGCAGCCCGTGTAAAAGGCCGTGCTGCCGGAATTACCCAGCGTGTGCAGCAGCGCCGTGTTTTCCGGTGCATCAGGCGGTAACGAGAATTCAACTTTTGAAATATCGGGTAGGCGGCCGAAGTCCATGCGCTGTTTTTTTCAGGCTAAAAATACGTCAGAAATTGCTTTGAAAGCCGTATATTTGAGTATATAAAACTGAGAAAATGACGGCTACGGAAAAAAGAAAACAGATGGTTGACTTTATTAAAAAGGAAGCCGATGAACAACTTGTTGAAATGGTTTATGACCTGGTTCAGAATTACATCAATAATGCTTACACAGCCTATGAATTAAGCGATGAGCAGGTTAATGAGCTTGACAAAGATCAGGAAAACTACAGAGCAGGTAAAGGCAAAAATTATTCACCGGAGGAGGTACATCAAATTATCACCGGTAAATTCAAAAAGTGAAAAAGAAGGTAATCATACGGGCAAAGGCATTAAAGAGCCTTTATGAAGCGTGTAGCTGGTATGATGAAAAACAAGCTGGTCTTGGAATTAAATTTTACAAGTCGTTTGTAATAACCCGAAAACAAATTTCGCAATTCCCCGAAAGTTATCAGTTATCGAAAACAAATTATCGACTGGGTATAATTGAAGGATTCCCATATCTGATCGTGTATGTCAACGATCCCGAAGCTGTGATTATCTATAACATCATTAGTGCCCACGAATCTCCCGAAAAACGTTTTCCCAAAAACAAATAAACTTACTTCACTTTTCTCACCGAATCTGTTGTACTATCCTTCACCGTGTCCGGGATTTCCACATATTCCGGTATCCCATATTTTCCCAGCCGTTCGCGGAACTGCGAAGCGTGTGCGGCATCGCCTTTCATTTTCGCCAGCCATTGCAGGCGTTGTAACATGGCGCTGTATTTTTCGCTGTCGGGAGTTTCGGTGTGTGCTACGTAATCGATAAAACGCAGCTGGCTTTCGTATTCTTTAAAAACGTGTTCGGCAAAGGGGCCGGCATTTTTTGCATCGCCGCATTCGTAGAGTAATGCAACGAGGTTTGCGTAACTGTCGTCAACAGGTGCGTTTTCGGCGGGAATTTTGGCGAGGCAGGTGCGTGCAATTTCGGCGGCCTTTGCGGGTTGTCCTTCGCGCAGTAATTGCTCCGAAAGTTTCAGTGCGGCGCTGCGCATGGGCTCGGTGAAAAAGCGCTGTACGGTTTCATCCAGGTACACACCCGGCACATCGCAGTGGCCGTAGCGGAAATGCGTTTTCATGTTCTGGTACATCGTTTCGCTGTTCACACCCATGCCGCCCGGCTGTCCGCTTGCGGAATCCTGTAACACGGGAATGAGGCGATACACCAGGCCTTCCTGCTGCAGGTACGGATTAAGGCCGCTGTACGCTGCACCGGGCATGCCGGCTGCGTAACAGATGGGGCGCTGCCAGTTGTGGTGGGCCAGCAGATCGAGAATCATCACCTGGTCTTTCAGCATGTAGCCGCCGCGCAGGTTCCAGCGGATAGTGTCGGCCATGCGGTTCTGCTGGCTTTTCGGAAGCAGCCCGCTTTTCCTTATGTTTTCTTTGTTCACCGGCAGAAACAGGCCGCGGCTCGGGATGTAGTTCTGCCATTCGCCGGTATAATCTTTCAGGCGGCGGGCCGTATCTTCGGCAGCCACAAACTGCATGGCATCGCGCGCATCCATCATGTCGAGGATGTCGTTTTCGATAAATACAAAATCGCGCGTGCCTTCGCGGTACTGATCGTGTTTGAGTAAAAACGGAAGCGGTTCCGAATCGTATTGTTTGCGCTGCATCTGGTCGATGTGCCAGTCGCTGCTGAACAGTGATAAACAAATCACGCGCACATCGCGGCGCACGCCTTCCACTTCCTGCAGGTACCACAACGGGAAGGTGTCGTTATCCGCATACGTAAATAAAACCGCGTTGGGCGGACAACTCTGCAGCATGTTCCAGGCAATGTCCTGCGCCACGGTGCGGTGCGACCGGTCGTGATCGTCCCAGTTTTGTACCGCAAGCACCAGCGGTGTGCCGGCCGAAATAAGCGAAGCCAGCGAAAAGGCCACGGTGCGGTTTTTCAGTTTATCAAACCAGCCCAATACCTGCAAGGCACCAAAGCCGATGAAAATGGCGAACGCGTAAAACGAGCCGGTGTAGGCGTAGTCGCGTTCGCGGGGCTGGTAGGGGGTCTGGTTGAGGTAGAGCACAATTGCAAGCCCGGTAAAAACAAACAGCAGGAAGAGTACAAACGTATAACGCCGCGAACGGCCGAGCAGCCACACGATGCCCAGAATGCCCATGAGCAGCGGGATACCGAAGTAGCCGTTGTAGGCTTTGTTGTTTTTCAAACTTTCCGGGAGCATGTCGCGGTTCACGAGGAAGCGGTTGTCAATTCCGCTGAAACCCGTTGCGGGCCAGCCGTTGAGTGCGGAGCCGTAGCCGAGTAAATCATTTTGCCGCCCCACAAAATTCCAGAGGAAATAACGGCCATACATAAACCACACCTGGTACGTGCCGAAAAACGCGAGGTTGTCGCCGAAGGTGGGCATGAGTACGGTTACTTTATCTCCGTTCGGTTTAGTGATCTCGGTCGGAACGCCATCAATCTGCGCCCACTCTTTGTATGCCGAAACGTGCGAAGCATTGCTGCTCCACATGCGCGGGAAAAACATTTTATAATCCGAATCGTAATTGTATTTCTCGCCTTTGCGTGCATCAATGATGATGTATTTGCCGCTTTTATCATCGCGTGCATACAGCGGTTCACCATCGCCGTACGGTGCTTCCGGATCGAGCGGGGTGGCGTAATGCTGTCCGTAGAGCAGGGGCCAGTCGCCGTACTGTTCGCGGTTGAGGTACGACAGCAGGCTGATGGCGTTTGACGGATTGTTTTCGTTGATGGGCGTGCCGGCCTGCGCGCGGATTACGATTACAAGGAACGAGGAGTAACCGATGAGCAGCACCGCAAAACTGAGCAGCGCGGTATTCCATGCGGCGCGGCCTTTGCGCTGTGTAAACCAGATGCCCCAGCTGAGTAATCCGAGCAGCAGCACAAAATAAATAACGGTGCCCGAGTTGAACGGCAGGCCGACGCTGTTTACAAAAAACAGTTCGGCTTTTGCAGCTAATTTCACTACGCCCGGAATAATGCCGTTCTGCACCACGCCCAGCAATGCAACCGCAGCCAGCGAAGCCAGTAAAAAACCTTTGCGTGTAATTTTTTTGTTTTTGCGGAAATACCATACAAACACCAGCGCCGGGATGGTAAGCAGATTCAGCAGGTGGACACCGATGCTGAGGCCGATAAAATAGGCGATGAGGATGAGCCAGCGGTCGGCATGCGGTTCGTCGGCAACGGCTTCCCAGCGCAGGATGGCCCAGAACACAATGGCGGTAAACAGCGACGACATAGCATACACTTCGCCTTCCACAGCAGAAAACCAGAACGAATCGGTAAACGTAAATGCGAGTGCGCCCACTGCGCCGGCCAGCAGCACGAGACGGCTTTTGGTGGTGTAGTCTTCTTCCGTTTTCAGCAGCACTTTGCGTGCAATGCGCGTGATGGTCCAGAACAAAAATAAGATGGTGGCCGCACTGCACAGCGCGGACATCATGTTAATCATCCACGCCGCATGTGCCGGTCCGCCGAGCATACCAAAGATGCGCGCAATAACCAGGAACAGCGGTGCGCCGGGCGGGTGGCCTACTTCGAGGCCGTAGGAGCAGGCGATGTATTCGCCGCAATCCCAGAAACTGGCGGTGGGTTCAATGGTGCTGCCATACACCACGGCCGCGGCCAGGAATACAAGCCAGCCCAGCAGGTTGTTCTGAAACTGAAAACGGTTTTGCATACGATCCGGCAAAGATAGTGGTTTAACAAAGCCGGGCGGCTGAACTGCTTAAGCTATAATACCGGCACATTTTAATATCTTCGCGTCGAATTATTACGAGGTATTATGGTCTCCAAAAAAATTTCGCTTCTATTCTTTTGTTCCGGTATTTCAGCCATTATTTACCAGATTGTATGGCAGCGGCTTTTGTTTGCCTCGTTTGGTTCAGACATCGAATCAATAACGATCATCGTTTCTGTTTTTATGCTGGGTTTGGGCCTGGGTTCTTTAATCGGCGGACGCCTGTCTGACGCTTCCGGCAGGAAGTTGCTTTATTATTTTGTTTTTTTCGAATTGGCCATCGGTTTATTCGGACTTATCAGTAACCCACTGATTGTATATATAAGTGATGTTACGACCAGTATGAACAAAACCCTGCTTCCGTTCATCATTTTTGCAATCCTGTTTATTCCCACTTTTGCAATGGGGGCAACCCTGCCCGTGCTTGTTTCTTATCTGTTCAAACAAACCAAATCGGTAGGCGGAACAGTTACAAGGCTCTATTATATCAATACGCTGGGATCGGCGATCGGCTGCCTCATAACCGTAGGGGTATTGTTTATACTTGGTACACGGCAGACTGCGATTTATACAGCTGCGGGTCTCAACTTCCTGATCGCTACACTCACATACCTGAACCTCCGCAAAAATACAGCAACACATGAATCTTAGACTGGCCATTGTCATTTCCCTGTTTGCGGGTTTCGTAAGTATCAGTATGGAAATCATGTGGTTTTCCATCATCGGTTATATGTTTAAAGGTCATGCCTTCACATTCGGTATTGTGCTGGCATTAATTCTTTTCGGAATTGCCATCGGCGCAAAACGCGGTTACCGGGCAATACAAAAACCGGGAAGAAATGTGCCAAAGCTCATTGCGGACATTCTTTTATACGCCGGTATTATCAACTTAGTGGCTTTTCCGCTGATCGGCTGGCTGATGACCATTCACAGTGTGTTTGGGGTGCTCCTGGTTTTTGCTGTCATCGGGATCTCCGGCATGATTGGCTGTATTTTTCCGCTGCTCTGTCATGTTGCAGTATCGGCTGACGAGCATAAAGTGGGAAAACAAACCTCGCTCCTGTATGGTGCAAATATTATCGGGGCCACCACAGGTCCATTGATTACCGGTTACATACTTCTTGATTATTTCGAAACACAAATCATCATCACCGGGCTGTGTGTTATTCTTATTTTACTTTCGCTTGCCCTGCGGATTTATTCGTTCTCGTTCAGGGCGAGTGCAAAAAACGTCGGCATTGGCGCAGCAGTTATTGCAGTGTCGCTGCTGATTAACGGTGTGCTTTACAATCACTTTTATGAACACATTCATTACCAGGCCGATTTTAATGAAGGAAAAGTATATAAACATGTGTTTCACAGCAAAGGCGGGATAATTGCTGTGGACCAGGAAGAGCGCGTATATGGGAGCGGTACATACGATGGTGCAATGAACATTGATCCGCTTAAAGGGGTGAACGTTGTTGAACGTGCCTATATGGTTGCTGCTTTTCATCCCAATCCCGAAAAAGTACTGCTGATCGGGCTTAGCTCCGGGTCGTGGGCGAAAATTGTATCGGATTATGCTAAAGTAAAAGAACTTACCATTATTGAAATTAATCCGGATTATCTGAATCTGATCAATAAATATCCTGAAATTGCCGCCTTTCTTAACGAGAAAAAAGTAAAGATAGTGATTGACGATGGCAGGCGCTGGCTCAAACACAATGCTGACCGGAAATTCGATATGATAATAATGAATACAACGTTTCACTGGAGGCAAAACAGCACCAACCTGCTCTCTGTCGAATTTCTTGAGATGTGCAAAAACAGTTTAAACAAGAACGGTGTTGTTTACTGGAATCCGACAAGATCACCGGATATCTTTTATACCGCAGCGCATGTTTTTGATCACGTTACGAACAGCGGCGGTTTTGTTGTGGCAAGCGACAGTCCTTTCGATCTGACATTCGAACAAAAGCTAGCCAACTTTTATGAATTCCGGCGAGACGGGAAACCATTGCATGAAACTCCCATTTATGCAGAGAAAATGGGAATATGGGCCAATCTTCCGTTGCCCGAGGTGCAGGACTCCGTGCTGAAGCAAAATTTGTTTCTCATTACAGACAACAACATGGCCTGTGAGTTTAAAACAGACATCTGGCATTTGCTGATGGATGACAAAACGAAAAAAACAGGAAAGTAAACCGGTGTAGTAACGGCAAAGCAGGTATGCATTACTTTATTTAACTGCCCGGTTTTCGGAATAAAATAAATACATATGCTTCCGGATTTTTCCTTACACGCAAACGCACCGGCCTCTGCCGCTCTTCGCAGCCGCGGCATACACACCTTTGCGGAAGCATGTGTGTATGTGCAGCAACTTGCTTATGCACGCAATGCAGATAAAGCCAGCCCGCTATGTGTGATACATGAAAACTGCGGCACATGCAGTACCAAACATGCGCTGCTGAAAACACTGGCCGATGAAAACGGGCATGCGGAAATTGAACTCGTGCTGGGTATTTTTAAAATGAATGCGCACAATACACCCGCTGTTGCGGCCACGCTGGCGCAGCACCGGCTGCATGAAATGCCGGAAGCGCACAACTACCTGCGCTGCAACGGTACCCGTTATGATTTTACGAAACCCGGTTTTTCACCGGCAAAATGGGAACCCGAACTGCTGGAAGAAATTACCATCACACCGCAACAGGTTACAACTTTTAAAGTAGATCACCACCGCGCATTTTTGGAGCGCTGGTTACAGGCGCATCCGGAACTTTTGTACAGCATACATGCATTCTGGGCCATCCGCGAACAATGCATTGCAGCACTTTCGTGATGGTCGTTTAAAACGGACTGCTTTTACAAACGCAGAATCATTTAAAGTGGTTTTGTTTTTCAGGCATCAGTCATTAGGCATTCATGACGACCAATGCCTGATGACTGGAACAAAACCGGGTTTGTAAGATCAGGATTTCGGAAAGCGGATTACTTTAAACGATCATATTACTCAGATCAGGTTTTCGAGTAAACGCAGTACCGCTGTTTTTTTGCGCTGCGCGATGGGCACGGAAGAATTGTCGCTCATGATGAGGTAACCACCGTCTTTATTGATGTACTTTTTAATGTGTTTCACATTGATGAGATGGCTGTTGTGCACACGCTCAAAACCGTAATTTCCGAGCAGCTCCTCAAACTCTTTTAACGTTTTCGCGGTAATGATTTTGTCCTCGGTTTTTGAAAACACATACGTGTAATTGCTTTCCGACTGGCAGCGGATAATGTCGTCGAGATCGTAAAGCGTGATGCCGGAACTGCTGGGTACCGGTACTTTTTTCGCCGTGAGGAACTGTATTTTTTTAATGATTTCCAGCATTTCGTTGCTGCTGCCCGCCGCCACCGGTTTTATTTTCTCCACCGCCACACGCAGGTCGTTCTGGTGTACCGGTTTCAGGATGTAATGCAACGCACCGTAATTGAATGCTTTGATGGCGTACTGATCGTATGCGGTAACAAAAATGACATTGAATGCGGTGAACGTTGTTTTACCCAGCACATCAAATCCCAGCCCGTCGCCGAGATGGATATCGAGAAAAACCACATCGGGATGCAGTTCATCAATGGCAATGATTGCATTTTTTACGCTGTCGGCTTCGCCGATAATTTCAATGCGGTCGGAAAGTTCGCCGAGTTCTTCACGCAGGGCGTTCCGCGATTGTTTTTCGTCGTCAATGAGTAAAGCTTTAAGCATGGTCATTCATTTTTAAAGTGAGTTTCAAGATAACGCGCGTTCCGGCAGCGCTTCCGTCTTCGCCTGTAAGATCTTGTATTTCCACGGTGTTTGTGGAGTCGTGTTTTTTATTGAGCAGGGCAATGCGCTCACGGGTAATGTTGATGCCCGAAGATCGCTGTACCGAAATAAGTTTCATCGCGGCGGATGCTTTTCGCCCGATACCGTTGTCGGTAATGGTGCAGATCAGCTGATTGTGTTCGATGCGGAATGCAAGCGCAATATGTCCTTTGCCTTCTTTGGGTGCAATGCCGTGGATGAATGCGTTTTCAATAAACGGCTGCAGAATCATCGGCGGAACATTTAACCGGTTCAGCGGCAGACCTTGTTCCACCTGGATGGAATAATCCAGTTTGTCTTCAAAACGCAGCACGGTAAGATCGAGGTAAGCGCGCACAATTTCGATTTCGTTTTCGAGCAGGATTTCATCCTGTTTCGACGATTCAAGAATGAGGCGCAGCAGGCGCGAAAGGTTGTGGATGTAGTTTTTCGCCAGCGCCTTGTTTTCGTTTGCATAAAAACCCTGGATGGCATTCAGTGCATTGAAAAGAAAATGCGGGTTCATCTGCAGGCGCAGGGCCTGGTTTTTCAGGTTTTCAATCTGTATTTCAAATTCGGCTTTTTCTTTTTCCCGGCGCGTAATCTGACGCACCCGGAAACGTGCAGAAAGCAGCACCGCAAGCAGCAGCAGCACCGAAATCAGCAGCCAGAAATACGTCTGCCGCCAGAACGGTTTTGCAATGGAGAATGAACAGGTTGCCGCTTTTTCCGACCAGAACCCGTTGTTGTTGGCCGCATATATAGAAATTTCGTAATCGCCCGGCTCCAGTTGCAGCAGCGTGAGTGAACCGTTGCTGATGTTCTGGTAATAAAACGTGGTGTCTTCTTTCCGCAGTTTGTATTTCACCGGTATGTTGCCTGCATTGCGGAAACTGCTCACCGAAATGTGCAGGCGGAGGTCATTCTCATCGTACCCGAAAAGCCCTGACTTTTGTTCTGCTTTCAGGTTTTCAATGCGGTCAATAAAAATCTGCGGCCGTGTGCGGTTCTGCTGCAGGTCGTTTTCGTGTATGGCGAAAAAACCGCTCTGCGTTCCGAAACACAGGATGCCCCGGAAATACGCGAGGCAGTTGATGTTGTCGTTAATGAGTCCGTTCGTGACGTCGAAATTTTCGATGCGCGATACAGCAAGTTCCTGTTTTAAAATAACTTTTGATAATCCCCGTTTGGTAGATACCCAGAGTGTGGAATCATCCGAAAAAACCAGCCCGGTTACATTGTTTGAAATGAGTCCCGCGGCAGTTCCGGCAATCAGTGAACGGCCTTTGTCAAACAGTACCAGCCCCGATTCTTCGGTACCGAGGCAGAAGCGTCCTTTGTTGTCGCGGATAATGATGTGAATGTGTTCCAGCTTATTTATGCCGGGTATTTCAATTTTACGGGGTTGTTTACTGTCGAGCCGGAACAACCCGTTTGTGCCGCCCATATAAATGGTGTCATTACTGGCAAAAATCTGGAATGCTTCGGGCAACGCCGTGTTTTCAAGCACTTCTGTAACATTATCTCCGTTCAGCACAAAAATTTCATTGCGTGAAATGCTATAAAAGGTGTGCCTGTCGGGCAGTGAAATATCGCGCATGTGTTTGGCACCGTAGAGACCGGTCTGCCTGAACTGCCCCTTTTCATGCGTATAAATAAACATGCCGTTGCGGGTGGCCGCATACAGGTATGTGCCATCGGTTTCAAAATCAAACAGCACATTATCGTCACCTGCCTGGAATGTATGCTCCTCATAAAGTTCGCCTTCGGAACCTGTTTTGTAGGTGGTGATGGTGCCGCTTTTGTTGGCAACAAACAGCGTACTGTCGGCCGTGCGTATGGATCGGATGTTGATGTTGTTTACTGCCCCGGCAGGATTGCGTACGCGGCCAAAGGAGGTGGAATAAAATACGCCGCTTTCAAGTGTTGTAAACCAGTAACCGCCTTCGTGATCATTGAATGCACTGGTTACGGTATAATTGGGGAACTGGATTTTTTCCGGTTTTATCAGCTCGGGAAATTTAAAAAAACGCATGCCTAGTTCTTCGGAGCGAACCACGAATTTTCCCTGCCGGATGTCGGAATAAAATACATCTTTCGGTTGTTCATACAGGGTGGCGGAGCCATCGGGCCTTAGCATATATACCGCTTTGCCGATGGTGTAAATCACCGTATCATGCAGTTCGCGCGCGGTCCAGAACATCGGGAAAACCGTTTGGTTTCTGTTGGGTACCGCGTACACCTGCGTTTTTGTTCCGCGGTGCAGTACAATACTAAAAAAATCCTCCTTAAATCCGCCCCGCTCGTGAAAGCAGGCATACATTCCCGGTGCCATTTGGCGCAGGGTAACCGAATTGCCGGTATTGCCGCCATCAATCGAATCGAGGCGGAATGCATTTTTATCCGGCAGCAACTTGTAGGTACTGTACGATGTATTCATGTAAACCGCGTTTCCGATTACGAACAGGCGCAGAATGTGTCCTTTGGGTACGGTAATGGTATCGCCTGTAACAGTAAGTGCCGGCCGGAACCGGTTGTTGCTGTAATAAAAAACCTTGCGGTTAAGTGTTCCGAACCAGATGCGGTCCAGGGAATCTTCGCACATGGCAAATACCGAATTGTCGAGCAGGCCATCGCGCGTGGAATAGTTCGTAAAATGAAAACCATTATAAACACTCACCCCGGCATCGGAGCCGAACCACATCTGTCCTTTCCGGTCCTGCAGGGCACAATATACCTCCTGGCTGGGCAAACCGTCTTTTACGGTAAAGTTGCGCAGGCTGTAATCCTGCCCCCAGACCGGTATGCTGGCCAATACGAAATACAGGAACAACGCTGCACTCCTTATTAATAACGAATTAACCTGTTTGCCGGTTTTCACGCTTCAAAAGTAGCGCATTTGCCATTCCATGAATTAAAAAAGGCATCGGAATCCCGGTCACACACTTACCTGGCCGGTTATAATACATCGAATACTAAACGAACACTATCGTTTGCCCTTTTAAACGCGTTAATCCGGTTTCGTCCGTTACTTTTACAGCACCAAACCGCCTGACCCAACAGGCAACCGTATTAAAATCCCTTACCGGCAACTGACTTCCTTTCGCTTTACCCCCGTTTACGAACGGAGGCGGTTGCCATTTTTTTAAAATTCCCTGTTTGATTTTTTTTCGCGTTTCTTATCCGCAGGTAATCGAATTATAAGTTGTTGGTATCAGTTACCGGAATTTGTGCTCATGGTTTTTGGTTATGAATGACATTTGGCGCAATCCAAATATTAACTCTAACCTTAAAACCTTGACTTATGAAAAAGAATTTGATTGCAGCTTTATTGCTTGTGGGCGGAATTGTTTCTACAGCAAATGCACAACTGGCAACCTACTGGCAGGTAGGGGGCAACACTGCGCCACTCTCTAATATTATCGGCCATACCAATGCAAGCCAGCCAAGTCTCTTATTCAGAGCGGGCAGCACCAATTCCGTTCTCAGCGTGTCTAACCTCGGCCGAATCGGTATTGGGATCAATAATACCAGCCCCGGTGTTGAGCTGGATGTGCGTGGAGTTACCAATCCCGGATTTTTATTGAGTGCAACCGGTGTGCCGGCGAGTGCGGTGATGGGAATTGCAACATCCGGATCATCTTATTCGGCCAACGCGGTTGTTGGTGATGTAGTATTCGGCCCGAAAGGCGGCGGGTCGCATGATCTTATTCTTTCGTGTCAGAACAACAACAGCGGCAGCATCCGTTTCAAAAGCGGGCCCATTGGCGGTGATGTGGAATACATGACGATTAAAGGCAACGGCCTCGTAGGTATCGGTACCAATGCGCCGCAGTTTAAACTGGATGTTGCAGGAACCATCCGCGCGTGTGAAGTGCGTGTGAATGTTGACGGTGGCTGGTGCGATTATGTGTTTGAAAAATCCTACAAACTAATGCCGCTTGCTGATGTGGAAAAATTCATCACCGAAAATCACCACCTGCCAAAAATTCCTGCCGCAGCAGATGTACATAAAAATGGACTTGACATGGGTTCAATGCAGATCAGTATGATGGAAAAAGTAGAAGAACTTACATTGTATGTGATCCAGCTCAAAAAAGAAAACGACGAACTGGCAAAACGCCTTGCTGCTGTTGAACAGGCCGGGAAATAATTAACCCCATGAAAAGAACGATAAACGTTGCACTGCTCTTGTTCCTTGCAGTGCTGCTCTGTAACCAGGTTATGGCGCAGCAGAAAAGGTTCCCGGTTTATATCGGGATGTATTGTTACGACCGGGATGGAGGGGATGATGATCATGTTCCACCCCAAGAAACGGTTGGTCTGGATGATGCATATCTCGATGAAATGACAAAGTATAACTTCAACCTGATCATCAGCGGAGACCCGTCAAGAACAACAGTAACAAGTGCGAATAACCTTACACTGTCAACTGCTTTTCTTGACCGTGTTCAAAATGCGGGATTAAAAATCATTGTTGGCAATACTAATTTTGCAGTTAATAAGGTTACCCCGGTTTACAACCCTTCTGCAATTGCAATTGGACTTAGCCACTATAATACTCATCCCGCTGTAATAGGATATGATATAGTTGATGAACCATGTATGACAGCGTTCTCTGTGATCGGACAAGTTGCCGGCCAGATAACAGCATACGACAATACTAAACTTCCGTATGTTAATCTCTGGTCTGCTCCTGCTGATAATCAGCTTGAGGATTGTAATTCAAGCACGATTTATACCGGAACATATGGAGACTACCTGGATGCGTATATCGCCAATACAAACCCCAGGATGATTGGGTTTGACTTTTATCCGCTCGAGTCTGACCCGGGAGAAAACAGCTATAAAAGAGATTATTTTATGAATCTTCAGGATTTAGCAGTAAGAGCAGGAGCCAACGATATCCCGTTTTACCTGACTGTAAATACATACCAGAATACAGGGCTAACCGGAACAAACTCCGACTTTCATGGTATAGATGATATCCGGATTCTGCGGTATAATATGTTTTCTGGACTTATGTATGGTGCAAAAGGGTTGATGTATTGGCCACGGGAAATTGCTTTGGGATATTTTTCCGGGCCTTTTGTTGTTTATCCGTTTCAGGATGATATGAGTATTGCAACCAAACAGACATTAGGAGCAATCAATGGTAAAGTAATAAACCATGCTTACGAACTGGGGGATTTGAAGTTTGTTTCTTCATATCATGTAACTGAATTACCACAGGTTGCTGTCTGGAATCCAGTATGGATCGGTCAGATGTATAAACCGGAAATGCTGTGGAGTCAGTTTGCTTCAGATCCGGCAACTGTTGCGGTCTTCAATACGTCAAATCCGATAACACCGGCACCTACTTTTGATGTACATGCTCCAAATAGTTCTGATTTCCTTGCATTCTCCTACCTGAGTGATGCCGGTGGCAAAAAGTACATGTGGGTAATGAATAAGGATTATCATGGTACTTCACCCGTAAATTTTACACTCAATTTCAACGGGCAGAAAACAGTTGTTGATATTCTCGAAGATAAAATCTGTACCAACATAAACAACATGTCAGTTGAACTTGAACCCGGTGAAGGCAAATTATTTCTGATAGATAATTATTATTACCAGAACATGACGATCACGGCCGCATTTTCGAACTTTAATATGACCATCACTGCCGATAACCTTACCCTGCAAGGAAACCAGGTTACAGGAACATCAGTGGATCGTTTTTATGCAAAAAACATCACTGTTGCGCCGAGCGCTTTTTTCCAGGCAGGCACCGATGTGCTGCTGAAAGCCGAAACCAATTACTGTGGTGTATTCCGTGCACCAGGGGTAACTGATTCGCAGCATGAAACTGCTCCCCCGGGAATGCAGGTAATGCCCAACCCGAACAACGGTCACTTTACTGTGAAAATTGAAGGCGATGCAGAAAAGCAGTTTGACTTCTCTGTGGAAACCATGCTCGGTCAGGTTGTGTATCGCAGTCGTATAGCAGGCCAAAGCCAGGCCGAAATTGACCTCAATTCACTACCCGACGGCATGTACCTCATTAAACTCGCTGCCGATGGTGATGTGGTGAAAACAGTCAAAACAATTGTAAATCATTAATCAACCCCGGTTAATATCCGTTCAAACCCCAAACGGCGGCCCCCCCAAAGCCGCCGTTTTTCTTTATAAATACACTATCCCCCAAATGCGTAAATTTGCCCCATGGTCAGCCTTCCGATCAACGAAAACATAGTGCTCTCCCCGCCCGGCGAACCCGGCGATGTGGTGGCGTATGTGTATTGGCTGAATGATAAAGACATCTTCGACCGCACGCTGATGCTTCCGTATCCATACACCGAAGCCGATGCACACTGGTTTATCAATCACTGCCGCGAAAATGAAGCACTGCACGGCAAACCGGTTGATTTTGCCATACGCCTTGTAACCGGCGAACTCATCGGGGGCTGCGGGTACCATAACTTTCATGCCATGAAACCGCACCAGGCCGAAATCGGTTACTGGCTGGCCGCGCCGTACCGCGGGCAGGGCATTATGCCGCTGGTGGTGGAAACGGTTTGTCAATACGGCGTCCGCGAACTCGGCCTGCTGCGCATCGAGGCACCCATTTACGCATTTAATGCCGCTTCGCAGCGCGTACTCGAAAAATGCGGTTTCGCGGAAGAAGGTTATCTTCGCAAAGCTTATTTCAAAAACGAACAATACCACGACGGAAAACTTTTTGCACGCATTTTCTGATGAAAGATAAAGTAACACGACTGCACGAAAAAACCGAAGCCGCATTACAGGGCGGCGGTGAAAAGCGCATTGATGCGCAACATAAAAAAGGCAAACTCACCGCGCGTGAACGCCTCCACTTCCTGCTTGACGAAGGCAGTTTCGAAGAAATCGGCATGCTGGTTACCCACCGCTCGCACGAATTCGGTCTCGAAAAAGAAAAATATCCCGGCGATGGCGTGGTAACCGGCTACGGCCGTATTGACGGTCGCCTGGTGTATGTGTTTTCGCAGGATTTTACCGTGTTCGGTGGTTCGCTTTCGGAAACACATGCCGAAAAAATATGCCGCATCATGGATCTTGCCATGCAGAACGGCGCTCCCGTAATCGGCCTCAACGATTCGGGCGGTGCGCGCATCCAGGAAGGTGTGGTTTCGCTCGGCGGTTATGCCGATATTTTTTACCGCAACACACGCGCTTCGGGTGTGGTGCCGCAGATTTCGGCCATTATGGGGCCCTGCGCGGGCGGTGCAGTGTATTCACCGGCCATCACCGATTTTATTTTGATGGTGGAAAATACATCATACATGTTTGTTACCGGTCCCAACGTGGTGAAAACGGTTACACACGAAGAAGTGAGTGCCGAAGAACTTGGCGGAGCCTCCGCACATTCGGCCAAATCGGGCGTTACGCATTTTTCATGCGCCAACGAAATCGAATGTATCCGCACTATCCGTTCGCTGGTGAGTTACATTCCTTCCAATTGTGAAGACGAAGCACCGGCGCAGCGTTACACCGCAGGCAACGAAGAGCGCCCGCAGCTGAACAACGTGATTCCGGCAAATCCCAACCAGCCGTATGATATGCGCGAAGTGATCAACGGTATTATTGATGACAATTCTTTTCTTGAAGTACATAAAAACTACGCCGAAAACATCGTGGTGGGTTTTGCACGCCTCGGCGGACGAAGCATCGGCATAGTGGCCAACCAGCCCGCGGTGCTAGCCGGTGTGCTCGACATCAATTCATCCACCAAGGCCGGCCGTTTCGTGCGTTTCTGCGATGCGTACAATATTCCGCTGCTCGTGCTGGTGGATGTGCCGGGATTTCTGCCCGGTACCGACCAGGAATGGAACGGCATTATTACCAACGGGGCCAAACTGCTTTACGCATTCTGCGAAGCCACTGTTCCGCGCATTACCGTTATTACCCGCAAAGCGTATGGCGGGGCGTATGATGTGATGAATTCGAAACACATCGGTGCGGATATGAACTACGCGTGGCCTACCGCCGAAATTGCCGTGATGGGTCCGAAAGGTGCTGCGGAAATTATTTTCAAAAACGAAATTGCCGCCGCCGCAGATCCGGCCGCCAAACTGAACGAAAAAGTAGAAGAATACACGAGTCACTTCGCCAACCCCTGGCGCGCCGCCGAACGCGGGTTTATTGACGAAGTAATTATGCCCGGCGACACCCGCCGCAAACTGCTCGCCGCGTTTGAAATGCTGAAAAACAAAGCCGATAAAATGCCGAAGAAAAAGCACGGCAACATCCCGCTTTAGGAGTGATTGAACACGGGTAACGTCATTTTAGTTTGCATTACTCGCAGTCATCCTGAGCGGCAGTCGAAGGAGACTGCCCAACTGCAAACTGATTTTGTTACATTTGCCCCCGTGAAAAACCTGGTGAAATACATCCTGCAGCAAATGCTCGGCTTCGAGCGTTACCTGTTTGTGTTTTCGTGGTACAAAATAAAGACCCTGAAAAACGACAGCAAGGAGAACCATTTTTTTCATTTCCTGCAGCTTATGCCCGAAGATGCAACGGTGCTTGATATCGGTGCCAACATCGGTATTATGACCGTTCACCTGGCACAGCATCTGAAAAAAGGCCGCGTGTTTGCGTTTGAGCCTATGCCCGATAACATCCGCGCACTGCGCTGCATTGTTGCACATTTTAAAATTCAGAATGCAACCATTTACACCTGCGCCCTCGGCGATCACGACGGGGAAGTGGAAATGGTGATGCCGGTGGAAGGAAATGCACGGCAGCAGGGCCTCAGCCACGTGGTGCACGAAACCATTACCGAACGTAACGAAGGCATTAAGCTGCGCGTGCCCCTGCAACAGCTTGATCATATTGCCGAACTGCGTGCCGGAAGTGCCAACATCCGCGGCATAAAAATGGATGTTGAAAATTTCGAATCGTTTGTACTCGAAGGCGGCCGCGAATTGCTGAAGCAATGGAAACCGGTGGTTTATACCGAGCTGTGGGACAACGAAAACCGCTACACCTGTTTTACCATCATGCAGCAGTTAGGCTACCAGGTGAAAGTGGTGGAAGGCAACGCCCTGGTTGATTTTAACAAAGACAGGCACACGCACCAGAACTTTATTTTTATTCCCTGATTATTTCCCCGTTTTCAAAATTGTGTTATCTTGTTTGCTCAAATTGGACCAAACAAATAACACATGAAAAAACTCACTACTCTTTTATTTGGAGTTGTAGCGGTATGCGCATCCGAACGAATTACGGCGCAATGCGGCTCGGCTTTTTACGATGGATTTGAATCGGGCAGTTATACGCCTACCTGGAGCCTCGGGCCCGGACTTACCAGCGGTGCAGTTACCACTACGAACCCGGCCGTGGGCACTTACCGCCTCGAAGGAACCGGCGGCGTTTCTACGCACCTCACGGGATTTTCCACCACCATTGCCTCGGCAACACCTTCCACCATCAGCTGGTACATTTACCCGACCGGCACCGGTGCCACCAACTATTTTATTGCCGGCGACAATGCAGTAACTGCAACCAACTGCGTAATGTTCTGTTACTGGTTAGGCAGTTCCAATGTGATCCGTTTTGTTTCCGGATCAACGTATCAGTACACCTGCACACCGGGTTCGTGGTATCATATTGAAATGCGCAACATCAACTGGACCGCACACAATTTTGATATCTGGATCAACAATGTACAGGTTTCAACCGCATTCCCGTTCCGTTCGGTTTCGCAGAACAGCATCACCAAACTCCACCTTTATAATTTCAACAGCGGGGTAGGCGTGTGGGACGACATCCAGCTGGGCGGTGTCCCGATGAATATGAGCAGTGTGGTTACCAATCCGCTGTGTTATGGCGGTAACGGTGATATCAACCTGACGGTAAGCGGTGGCGTTTCTCCGTTTACGTATGCCTGGAGCAACAGCGCCACCACCGAAGATGTGACCGGTGTAACTGCAGGAACGTATTCGGTAATTGCAACGGGCAGCAACGGCTGTGCAGATACACTTGCCAACATCGTGGTGAATGAACCACCGCAGATTATTGCAACCACTGCTTCTGTACCTGCAACCTGCAACGGCACGTTTACCGGCTCGGCCAGTGTAAGTGCATTCGGCGGAACAGGTTCGCTGGGGTATTCGTGGTCGCCGCTTGGCGGAACTAATGACACTGCTACCGGCCTCGCTGCGTTTACGTATACGTGTACGATTACCGATGCCAACATGTGTACTGTAACGCAAACCGTTACCGTTACCGAACCGCCGCAGTTAACGGCAACGTCGGTAATCAGTGATGTGACCTGTTTCGGTGCTTCAAACGGTTATGCCGTTTCTGTTCCTGCGGGTGGCACTGCACCGTATTCCTATTCGTGGAATACCATTCCGGTTCAGACCACCGATACCGCTACCGGGCTTGTAACGGGAACCTATTCGTGTACGGTTACTGACGCAAACGGATGTTCTGTTTCGCAGTCGGTACAGATTACCGAACCCACCGCGCTTGCGGCAACAGTTTCATCAACGAACAACCTGTGTTACGGTGACTCAACCGGAACTGCATTTGCAATTGCATCAGGCGGAACAGGTGCATACAGTTACAGCTGGAACACCTCACCGGCACAGCTCACCGATTCGGCAACCGGACTTACAGCAGGTACATACATCTGTACCATTATGGATGCCAACAACTGCATGACGTATGATTCAGTGAGCATTTCGCAACCGGCGCAACTGGTAACAAACATTTCTTCGCAAAATATTTCCTGCTTTGGCGGAAGCAACGGCTGGTGCGGCACAGCGGTAACCGGCGGAACTCCCGGCTACACGTATGTATGGTCAACCGGAACAAATTTGCCGGGCGATTCGAACCTGGTTGCGGGCTGTTATTATGTGCAGATCGCCGATGCGAATGGATGTATGGTTATGGATACCGTATGCCTCACCGAACCGCCTGCACTGGTGGCAACCGGTGTTACAGCCAACAGCACCACCTGCGGCGGAAGTAACGGCAGCGTTGATCTTACACCAACCGGCGGCACACAACCTTACACGTATAGCTGGAGCAACATTACGTCGAACGAAGACCTTACCGGGGTTGCTGCAGGTACGTACAGCGTTACCATTACCGATGCGAACAGCTGCACCAGCACGTACACATTTACCATCAGCGATCCCGATCCGCCTGCAGTAACACTGAGTCTTCCCGTTACGACCGTGTGTGTGGATGATCCCACTTTTATACTGACCGGTGGTGCTCCTTCGGGCGGAATGTGGAGCGGATCAGGGGTGTTAAACAATGCATTCAGCCCGATTGCGGCAGGAGTTGGTACCATTGCCATTACGTATACGTACACAGACAGCAATAACTGTACGGCAACAGCCACTGACAACATACAGGTAAATGCCTGCGTCGGCATCACCGAACAACAGGATGACGTATTGCAGCTGTTCCCGAACCCGGTAATGAATGGAAGCAATGTAGTTACGCTGCAACTTCCGGTTGTTACTGACAAGGTGCAGGTAACGCTTACCGGTGTTGATGGAAAAACCGTTTACAGCGAATCGTTCAGCAACCGCCAGCGCATTGATATGGCGCTTGACGGCATTACGGGCGGGACATACCTGGTTACGGTTACCGCCGGAACGCAACGCATGCAGCAGCGCCTGGTGATTGTGCGCTGAGATTGAATAAGGAATTGAAACGAACAGCCTCTCCCGGTTCCGGTGGGGGCTGTTCTGTTTTGGGCAATAGCGTCAAAAGTAAACCAGCATTAAGTCGTATAAAATTGATGTTAGCGCGGATTTTGTGTGTAGTTCAGTGCGGATGCTAATCCGTGCGGAACCACAGCCTTAAGCGCGGGGATTTGTGAACAGGAGGGTAATTCTGCACGCGCAAATCGTATGCTGTCACGGATTACCCCGCTCACCTGCACCCCACAAAATCCGCGACAACATCAAAAAAAGAAAACAGGGAAGAGGATTGTTTTTAAACGCGATTGCCCTGCTGTTCTGCTTTTAATGCCTTGAAATTAAACCCGAAATCGTACCTTCGCCGCTGATTTTCACCATGCAGAAGAAATTTGTTACAAATCTGATCATTCTGCTGTTCCTGAATCTCATGATCAAACCGTTCTGGATATTGATCATAGAGCCGGGGGTACAGGATCGGGTGGGCAACGAGGCCTACGGGGAATATTACGCCCTGTTTAACTTCTCGTTCCTGCTCAACATCCTGCTCGATTTCGGGATTACGAATTTCAACAACAAAAACATTGCGCAGAACAGCCACCTGCTTACCAAACACTTTTCCAGCCTGTTCGTGCTTAAGCTGGCACTGGCGTTGCTGTACATTGTGGTTACCATTATCGTCGGTTTCTTTATCGGTTACGATACGCGTTTAACCAAGTTGCTGCTGATACTCGGGTTCAACCAGTTTCTTATTTCCATGGTACTCTACCTGCGCTCCAACCTGCTGGGGCTGCACCTGTTTAAAACAGATGCAGTGGTGTCGGTAATTGACCGGGTGATTATGATCGGGCTGGTGGGCGCGATGTTGTGGACCAATGTGCTGGGCGATTCGAAAATAGACATCATGTGGTTTGTGTATGCGCAAACCATCGGCTACATCATGGCCACCGCCATCGCGTTTTTTATCGTGGTGAGCAAAACCGATTCGATGAAGCTGAAATGGAACCTGCCGTTTTCCATCATGATTCTGAAAAAGAGTTTTCCCTTTGCGGTGCTCGTGTTGCTCATGACGTTTTACAACCGCATTGATTCGGTAATGCTCGAACGCCTGATGCCGGACAAGGATGTAAAAATAGAAGAACGTTACAACGAACTCAGTGCCCAGCTCAAAGCCAATCCCGCCAACGAACAGCTGCAACAGGAAACCGCGAAATACGACCGCATGGCGCTTCACAATGGTGCCGACCAGTCCGGCATTTACGCCAAAGCCTACCGCCTGCTCGATGCGGTGAACATGATTGCGTATCTCTTCTCCGTCTTGCTGCTGCCCATGTTTTCGCGTATGCTCAAGTACGAAGAGTCGGTGGAGCAATTGGTTAAACTTGCATTTACCTTATTGATGACGGCTGCTATTATAATCGGTGCCGGATGTGTATTCTATTCCCGCGAACTGATGGGCATGCTGTATCATGATCACATTGATCAGTCGGCCACGGTATTTGCCATCCTCATGTGTTGCTTCACGGCCATTTCCACCACGTATGTTTTTGGTACGTTGCTTACGGCAAACGGCAACCTGCGTGAGCTGAATTACATGGCAGCAGGCGGCATGATCATCAACATCCTGCTCAACGTGTTCCTCATCCGCGTATTCGACCTCGAAGCCTTGGGCGCGGCCATTTCCAGTTTCACCACGCAGTTTCTCACGGCCATTGCGCAGGTGCTCATCGTGCAACGCAAATTCCGTTTCCGCGTCAATTACCGTTTGCTCACCACGCTTGTGGTTTATCTTGCAGGGGTGGTGGCCATCAATCTCGTTTGCCACACGTACCTCATGTATCCCGGCAAATTCGGCTGGGTGGCTGGTTTTATAGTCATGTGCGCGCTTTCCGGCGCCTGGGCGTTTGCCACACGGCTTATCAGCATTAAGGGCATTTTCCGGATTATGAAGTATGGGTAGGATGCCGGGAAACGGTTCGGATCCTGCGCTGTACCTGCTGAAAAATCCCATTTTCCAGGAATAACCACACTTTTTTCATCCCCCCGCACAATAAACCCCAAAATCCAGCGTTAGCGCCGGGTTCAGCGGAAATTTGTACGAAAGTTTGCCCGGAAATAGGCTTTTCCGTGTTTTTTTCTACTTTTGCCTTCCCTGAACGGGAGTATATGAAAGAGAATCAGGCAATAACACAGCAAGCAGGCGACCGGGGCATCTTCGAATCGGCCAACCTGTTTGAGTTTTTCTGGCAGTGGCGCAAGGCCCTGATCATTATCGTGGCTGCCGCGGCCATTCTTTCGTCGGTGGCTGCGCTGCTTATCCGCGAAAAATACAAATCAACCGTTATTATGTTCCCGGTTGCTTCGAACACGATTTCGAAAGCGCTGCTGAACGAAGACGTTACCGGTAAAATGGACATCCTCCAGTTCGGTGAAGAAGAACAGGCCGAACAGTTGCTTCAGATTCTTAACTCCGACGAAATCCGTACCCGCATCTGCGAAAAATACAACCTGATGCGCCACTACCGCATCGATCCCCAGGACAAATTCAAACGCACCCGCCTTTACGAAACCTTTACCGAGAACGTTAATTTTAAACGCACCGAGTTTATGTCCGTAAAAGTGGAGGTGATGGACGAAAATCCGGATACCGCTGCTGCCATTGCCAACGACATTGCCGCCCTGCTCGATTCCACCAAACGCCGTATGCAGCGCGACCGCGCGCTCCAGGCTTTCGGAATTGTGGAAGCGGAATACCTGCGTAAAAAACAGGAAGTGCAGATGATGTCTGACTCGCTGGGTAAACTGAACAAACTCGGGATGTACGACTACGAATCGCAGTCGGAAGTAACCAGCGAACAGTATGCGATTGCCCTTGCAAAAGGCGATCAACGCGCCATCCAGTCGCTCAGTGAACAGCTGCGTATCATCTCCAATTACGGTGCCTCGTACATGGCCATCCGCGAAAACCTGTATATCCAGCGCGAACAGCTGAACGAACTGAAGAAAAAATACGACGATGCAAAAGTGGATGCGGAACAAACGCTCACCTTTAAGTTCATTGTAAACAAAGCGTATCCCGCGGAGAAAAAATCGTACCCGGTACGCTGGCTCATCGTAGTTGTAAGTACGCTGATGTCGCTTGTAATGGGTGTGCTCGGCATCATCCTGTTTGATAACATCCGTCGTGTGCGTAACTCGGAAGTGATTCAAAAAAAAACAGTAAACCCGCCGTCGGCGCCAGCAGAAAACTAACATCCGGAAAAGATTTGGAAACAAGTCGTCCGCGTGCAACCTATTTTCGTACATCTATTTTTAAAAGGCTGTTTAATCCGATTGCCATGCCCGATTTTGACAATACAGACATACTGCAGGTAGCGATGAAACGTAAGTTTCACCTGCTTGGGGTGGCTGTTGTCGCAATCCTGATCGGCTGCGTTATTTCGTCGGAATGGGTGATTAAACCGAAATACAGTTCAACGGCGGTACTTTATCCGTCCAACCTCATCCCGTACAGCGAAGAAACACCCAGCGAGCAGTTGCTGCAGTTATTCCAGTCGTCGGATGTGCGGGCGCGGATGATCAAGGCGTTTAACTTGGCCGGCCACTATAACATCGACACCAATTCCCGGAGCGCACGCACCAACCTGCTGCTTACGTACGACGAGAATGTGGACATCCGCAAAACGGAATTCGAATCGGTGAAAATCGAAATTTTAGATACCGATCCGGCACGTGCAGCACAGATGGTGGATTCCATCATTCACTTTGTTGACCTGAAAGCCCGGGCACTGCAGCGCCAGAAAACAGGCGAGGTGGTGCTCATATTCAAAGAACAGCTTATTCACAAACAGAAGCAGATGGATTCGCTGGAGGTGGCCCTGAAAACACTGCGTGTAAAATACGGACTGCTCGATTACAAGGCGCAGACGAAAGAGGTAACCAAGTCGTATATGAAAACCCTGGGCGGATCACGCTCCCGCGAACTGGATACGATTGTAAACAACCTGCAGGAAAAAGGCGGCGAACTCGTTTCCGCCACCGAACTGCTTGATAAGGTGCGCGGTGATTATGCCGACATCCAGTCGGAATACGACAAGGCACTGAGCGATCTGAAAAAAGAACTGACGTATTCCAACGTAGTTACCAAACCCTTTGTGGCCGACACCAAATCGTACCCGGTGCGCTGGCTGGTGGTACTTGTTTTCCTCGCATCGTCGCTGGTACTGGCTTTTGTCCTCTTCATCCTTTTTGAGAGCCGTCAGAATCGCAAAGCCGTTCAATCCGAAAAACCGGGGGAATGATCACCGACAAACGAACGCTGTGGTGGGTGTATAGCTTAACCGGTTTTTTTCTGCTGGTTAACTGTATTGCCATGGTGTTTGAGTTTTACTGGCTCAACCTGGTTCCTGCTGTTTTACTCGTAGTTGCACTCGCGGTTTTTGCGCTGGATAAGCTCATGCTGCTGTGCGTGTTTCTTACACCGCTTTCCATCAACCTCGAGGAGCGTGATGTACGGCTCGGCCTCAGTTTGCCGGTCGAACCTATTCTTGCAGGCATTCTGTTCCTCTGGATTGTACGGGCCATTTACGAAGGCCGTGTTGACCGTAAGCTGATGCGTCACCCGATCAGTGTGGCCATCATACTGCACCTCTCGTGGGTGTTTATCACAAGTATCACCAGCGCCATGCCGCTTGTTTCATTCAAGTATTTCATTTCGCAGCTTTGGTTCATCGTGCCGTTTTATTTTCTGGGCGTGTACCTGTTCAAAAATTTTTCCAACGCAAAACGATTCATCTGGCTCTACATCATTCCGTTTGCGGTTGTTATTTTTTACACGCTTTACTGGCATGCGCAGTTCGGTTTCGATGAAGATTCTGCCCACTGGGTAATGTCGCCGTTTTACAATGACCACACGGCCTACGGTGCACTGCTGGCGATGTTCTATCCCGGCATCATTGCTTTTGCCTGGAATAAAAAATATTCAAACAACATCCGCATCATCGCATTCCTGATGCTGCTGCTGTTTACCACGGCGCTCGTGTTTTCCTACACCCGTGCGGCATGGATCAGCCTGGTGGGTGCACTCATGCTTTATTTTGTGCTGTTGTCGCGCATTAAATTTCAGTGGCTGGCCATGGTGGGTGTTATCGGCATTATGTACCTGGCCTTCTCGTGGACGGATATCATGCTGAGTTTAGAACGCAACCGGCAGGACACGTCGGATGACCTTGCCGAACACGTGCAGTCCATTTCAAACATTACTACGGACGCATCCAACCTCGAGCGCATGAACCGCTGGAGTTCGGCGTGGCGTATGTTCCAGGAAAAACCGGTGATGGGCTGGGGGCCGGGCACCTACAGTTTTGTGTACGCACCGTTCCAGCTTTCGGGTGAGAAAACAATCATCAGTACCAACGCCGGTGATATGGGTAACGCGCACAGCGAATACATCGGGCCGCTTGCCGAATCGGGTTTTCCGGGCATGGTGCTTAAGGTTGCTGTAATTGCCTGTATTTTCTGGACCGGCTGGAAACTGTGGCGACGCATGCCGAAAGGAGAAATGCGGCTCATCATAACGTCGGTTTATGCGGGGCTTGTTACGTATTTCATTCACGGCTCGCTCAACAACTTCCTCGATACGGACAAAGCAGCCATTCCTTTCTGGGGATTCGCGGCCATGCTGGTAGCGGTAGATATTTACATCCTGCCGGAACCTGTTAAGCCGAAAAAAGAAGAAACCGTTTCGTTTACTCAGGAAGCCACCGGCAGCAATCCTTCTGCCTGAAAAAGCGCAATCGCTTTCGCGGCAATTTCTGCCGAATCATAAATCGGGAACCGACGGATCAGTGATTTGCCCGATTTGGTGGTGTAGGTAACCAGGAAATAATCGTACCCGAAATTTACTTTGTGATAGGTGCACGCTGTTATCGTGTTGCGGTACACGGCCGGTGAAGCCGAATATTTCAGGCTCCGCAGAAACGCGCCACCCGATACAATGCTCGCCAGTGTAGTCATTGCTGCCAGCGGGTAAAAGCCCACGATAAAAAACAACACACTCAGCACCAGCGTAACCGCAGAAATAATTCCGAAGAGGATGAGCGATCCCATATCCGGACCTTCGGTGGGTTCCGGCCATTCGGTAGTGGCAAGTTTGGAAACAACGGCAATGCGGTCTTCTAACACAAAACAATACCGGCCATCGGGTAAGTTGAAATAATTCTTCGGGAGCTCCTGCTGTTCAGCCATGGAACAAAATTACACATTTTAGTTTGTGTAAAATGAATCGTATTACAGGAGGGGAACGATATAAAATGAATCGTTTTTTAGTGGCAGTAGCAGCAGGCAGTGGCAGTCGGCTTTATTTACAATGCGGGGAGCAGGCTTTTCATGCAAAGCATTTTGCGGATAAATAACGGGTTCTTTATACGGACAGCCTGCCGCTGCCAACTGCCACTGCCGACTATTCTAAAGACCTGGTTTTGTTTAATAAACCAATTCCGGTAACACATCCTCCGTCGTATTATCCTTGTGCAGGAGGCGGTACTTTACGTAATACTCAAACTGGGAGCCGCCGATAACGATGTCGGAAATAACCACTTTGCTGGAATCACGTTTGGAAAATACCACGTCGCCTACTTTGTATTTCAGCAGTTTGGTGGCTTCGTCGCGGTGCACCATGGCCCGGCTGAGCGACTGGTAAATGGAAAGCAGTTTTACTTCGCGGGTGAGCGAATCGCGTTTGAAAACGCAGGTGCTGTTTTTCTGCTGCTCAATCAGCAGCTGTTTCTGCGCGTCCACCAGCGTCTGATCTTTGTCGCTGATAAGCTTGTAGGAAATAAGCTGGAAGCCGAGGAATACGATTATAACAATGATCCACGACCAAACGCGTTTGCGTTTTGCTTTTTGCTGATCCGGTGCTGGCAGGTTTTCCATAACTGGTTATGAAATTAAAAATACAGTCGGAAAGTTACTGCTTTTTATTTCACCGTAACTACCTTAAACACCGTGCGCCGGTTTTTCTGCCGGCCTTCGGCGGTGCTGTTGTCAGCAACAGGAACCGTATCGCCGTAGCCTTTGGAGGTGAGGCGGGCAGCAGCAATGCCGTTTTTTACGAGGTAATCGTACACCGCTTTGGCGCGGTTGTTCGAGAGCGCGAGGTTGTCAGCCGGTTTACCCACGTTGTCGGTATGCCCGCCGATTTCACCTTTCATCTTCGGATTTTTATTGAGGAAATCCACCAGCTTCTGCAGTTCGGCTTTCGATTCCGGTTTCAGATCGAATTTGCCGGTTTCGAAATACACGTTGTTCAGCGCAATTTCCACGCCGGCCTCAATCGGATCGAGCGGTACATCTTTCTGTATCGGTTTGAACCGGTCGGGCGATTCTTTCAGCAAAAACGATTCGGTATAAAACACATACCCTTCACGCGAAACATTCAGCGCATAGTTTTTATTTGCCGGAACACACAGCAGGAAACTGCCGTTCACCGGGTCGGAATTGGAACTGATAACGGTTTGCCCGGTTTCAAGATCAATCAGCACAAAGCCGGCCTGCAGCGGTTTCTTCGTTTTCGAATCGTACACTTTGCCTTTCATATACGTTACCGGATTCGGGCGCAGGTTTTTCGGAAACTCGAACATGTAAAAATCTTCGCAGCCCAATGAGCCTTCGCGGTTCGAGGAGAAATACGCCATGTCGCCCTGCCCGTTCACAATAAGCCCGCTTTCGTCTTTGTACGTGTTAATCGGGTAACCGAGGTTTTCCGGTTCGCCCCAGTTGCCCGAGGTGTCGCGGCGGCTGACGTACAGGTCGAGCCCGCCCATGCCTTTGTGTCCGTTCGAGGCAAAATAAATCGTCATGTTATCCGGGTGAATAAAAATCGCTTCTTCACGTCCCGGTGTATTTATTTTTTCGCCGAGGTTCATGGCTTTGCTCCAGCGCCCGTTATCGTCGAGCTGGCTCATCCACAGGTCGCCGTCGCCAAAGCCGCCTTCGCGGTTGCTGGTAAAATAAAGCGTACGTCCGTCAGACGAAAACGAAGGCTGCGATTCCCACGCCGACGAGTTTACGGGCGGACCCACGTTGCTCGGCACGCTCCACTGTGTTCCTTTTTTTTCTGAGAAAAAAATATCGCATCGTCCAAGTCCGCGGCGGTCGTTGCCGTAATCACCGGCCATATCTGCACAGGCTGCAAAAAACAGGTAACGGCCGTCCGGCGAAAGGCTGGGCGCACCCTCGTTGTTGGGTGTGTTAATGGGCGGGCCAATGTTTACCGATTTGCCCCAGGACCCATCAGGCTGACGCACACTCATGTAAAAATCTTCCTGGATGTTTTGCTGCTGTTCGCGCTTGCTGCCCGCCACCTGGTGGTTGCGGGTGTACAGGAAGGTTGCATCGTCAGCAGTTACACCGGCAAAGTATTCGCACGTTTCCGAATTTACGCCGGGTCCCATATTCACCGGGTTAAACGGCACCGGTTTTTTCATCGCTTCAATGGCAAAAAGGCAGCTCGCTTTTCCCTTTTCAGCGCGCACGGCCGAAGCAGGCGAACCGTTGCCTTTGCGGTATTTATAAAAATCTTCGTAATGCCCGAGCGCATCCTGGTACCGGCCCAGCTTGCGTTCGAGGTCGGCGCAGTTCACAAGGCTGTTTATATGAAACGTGGGATTCACTGCAAACGCTGCTTTAAATTCATCCACTGCCGCTTCGGGTTTGCCCATCTGCTGATACAGGTCGGCCAGCGTGATGTATGCTTCCACAAAATTCGGATCGGCTTTTTTTGCTTTCTCCAAACTGGCAATGCCTTTTTCCACCTGGCCCTGGCCCAGTTGTTTCTCCGCATCGCGGTAAGCACTTTCGGCTTTTTTGCTGGTGGTAGAAAGCGGCGGCTGGGCCTTGCACGAAAACGCAAGCAGCAGGATGAGCAGTGTGGCGAATGATTTCATAGTCGTTATAATGCGGGTGCGGTTCAATAGTTACGGAATGTGCATGTACTTGTGCGTCTGCAGTGAAATGTGCCATTGCGGATGCTGCATCACATAATCGGTGAGCAGGGGCATCATCTCTGCCGAACGGCTCCACTCGGGCTGCAGAAACAGGATGCAGTCTTTGTGCATTTTCGCGGCATGTTTTTCGGCAAATTCAAAATCACTTTTGTTGTACACGATTACTTTCAGTTCGTGGGCCTGTGCGTAAATCGTTGGAGCCGGTTCCGCCGTTTTTTTCGGCGAGAAACAGATCCAGTCCCACGTGCCCGTAAGCGGGTATGCGCCGGAGGTTTCGATAAACGTTTGAATGCCCTGAGCTTTCATGCGTGCCGTTAACTCCTGCAAATTGTAGGCCGAAGGCTCGCCCCCGGTAACCACCACCGCTTTGGCCGGAAACTGCGCCGCGTTGTGTACAATCTGATCCACCGGCGTAAGCGGATGCGTGTCGGCATCCCAGCTCTCTTTTACATCACACCAGTGGCAGCCCACATCACAGCCGCCGAGGCGGATAAAGTAGGCCGCTTTGCCTGTGTGAAACCCCTCGCCCTGGATGGTGTAAAACTCTTCCATCAAAGGAAGCAGCAAACCCCGGTCAAGCAACTGCTGCTGTTCCGGCGTAAGCGACGAAGGCGTAACATTACCGATAAATTTCATGCGGGGATAAAGATACCGAATTCGGAGATTGTAATACGAACAGGATCCGGAACTAAAAAAAATCAAATTTTCAATAATCAATTTTCAATGTTCAATGCTCAAGTTACTGTCACTGGAGTTCATTCGAAAGCGTTCCGATGAAAATTGAACATTGAGTATTTATAAAGGCCATATCCCGGACGAACCACCAACTACTAAACGTGTCCGTGTTCTTCTTCCGTTCGCCCCGTTCCGATAATCAGCAGCGATATCGCCTGGAACAGCAGTACCGGCATGAAATAAAATTTCGGGTACAGCAGCATCGCCGCAAACACCAGCAGCGCACCGATGAGTTGCCGCACAGCTTCGTGGCGGCCGAAATGTTCGTGGATGTTGCCGTTGAGTACCATGGCGCTGTTGGCCATACTGATTAAACCGATGCCGGAGAAAAGAATGACTTCCCACTTCCAGAGAAAATCAACATACGCCAGCATTACGGTTAACGCGGTGGTGCATGCAATGACCTGGAAAATGGCATAACGGCGCAGGTACACCGTTGCTGAAACGGGTGCAGTTCTCCGCTGCGTTTGTTCATACACTTCCGTTTTCGGATTCCAGTCGGGCGGCATAAACAGCAGCTTTATTTTGTTGCCCAGGCCGGGAGTTACTTTCATCGCATTCCACAGGTAGCGGTAATAATAACCGATGGCCATCACCGGGTTGTTGTCGGTGTACGGACTTTTGATGCCGTATTTCACTGGCTCCGTTTCAGGCTGGTAGGTTCCGAACAGTTGATCCCAGATGAGAAATGTGGAGCCGTAGTTTTTATCAATGTAAATGTCATTCTTGCCGTGATGTACGCGGTGAATGGAAGGTGTGATCAGGAATTTTTCGAGGAACCCGAGTTTGGGAATGTATTCCGTGTGCAGCAGGAAATCGTACAGCCCCGAAACTTTCAGGATGAGCACGAGCGTAAACGGTTCAAACCCGAACACGGGCAGGAACGCCCAGAAAATAATCCGGTTAAATCCCTGGAAAATAGAAGTACGGAATCCGTTCGTAAAATTCAGGAACTCCGACGAGTGGTGCGTAATGTGCCCGGCCCACAAAATGTTTACGCGGTGCGAAAACCGGTGATACCAGTACGAAATAAAATCAACTGCAATGTACCCGGCCACCCACTGGTACCAAACATTCTGGATATCCACCAGCCGGAAGTGATCATACACCACCTGCATCACAAGGTACAGCAGCGCAAAATGAAACAGCGAGCAGATCTGGTCAATGGCACCGATGGTGAGGTTCATCACGGTGTTGCCTGCGGTGTAACGGTTGTCGCCTCTTTTATAAGAGATGTACCACTCGGCAAACACGAGTAACAGGAGGACGGGGATTAATAAGGCAGTTACGTTTATCATAAAAGGGAATTTAGTTAAACGGACTTCCTGCTAATGTATTAAATAATCAGCTGCACACCCTGTAAAATCAAATAATACGGAGGGGTTTAACAAAAATTTGCAAGTGGGTTTGGTTGCTCCGCGGTCAGAACTATTCCGACAACCCCTGCAGCGCGATCCACGCCAGCAAACCGGTTCCTGTTTCCAGCGCAGCTTCATCAATATCAAAAACATTCGTATGTACACCGGCGGTAAAACGGCCGTCGGGTGAGGCGGTGCCGAGGCGGTAGAAACAGGCGGGCAGGTGCTGCGAGAAAAATGCAAAATCTTCGGCGGTCATGCGCATGTCAAGCGTTACCACGTTTTCTTTGCCGAGGTAATTTTCGGCGGCGGTGCGTGCGGCGGCGGTTACGGTTTCATCGTTTACAAGAAACGGATAACCATGCTGCACATCAAACACGCAGGTGGCATTCATTTCGGCGGCGATGCGTTCGGCATTGCTGACCAGGTGCCGGTGTGCTTCGGCGCGCCAGGTTTCATCAAACGTGCGGAAGGTGCCCTGCACGTTTACTTCATCGGGAATCACATTGGTGGCGCCGTAGCCTTCAATGCGGCCAAATGCGAGCACCGTGGGAACCGTGCTGTTAAATGTTTTATCGCGCATAAACATGCGGTCGAGTTCGCTGAGGATGCGCGCAGTTACGAGTATCGGGTTGATGTAATCGGCCGGCATGGCTGCGTGTCCCCCTTTGCCTTTTACTTTTACATACAGCTCATCGGTAGAAGCCATGTACATGCCGCTGCGGAAACCCACCTTGCCTGCTGGCAGTGAGGGGAACACATGCTGCGCATAAATGGAAGCCGGTGCCGGATTTTCGAGCACGCCTGCTTTGATCATGAGCGATGCGCCGCCGGGCAGTTTTTCTTCGCCGGGCTGGAAAATAAATTTTACGGTGCCTTCAAATTCGTTGCGCAGTTCGTGCAGCACAATAGCCGCACCAAGCAGGCACGAGGCGTGTACATCGTGGCCGCAGGCATGCATTGCGCCTTTGTTTTGGGAGGCATAAGCAGCTGTGCTTTTTTCTTCTATGGGCAACGCATCCAGGTCGCCGCGCAGGGCTACTGTTTTTTTGTCCGGATTTTTTCCGTGCACGAGGGCTACGATTCCGGTATCCACAATGCCCTGCTGAAAGGGTATGCCGTGTTGTTTTAAAACAGATGCGATGTATGCCGATGTGTTGACTTCTTCAAACGAAAGTTCCGGGTGTGCGTGCAGGTGGTGACGGGTTTGCTGCACGAGCGCGAAGTGTTTGCGCGCAAGCGACTGAACAGTTTCAGCGGTTATTTTTATCATGCGTTCTGTTGCAGGAATACGTTGCTGTTCCGTTCAGCCTGTTTTTTTTCTGCCACAAAGGCGCGAAGCCGCAAAGGCAGTCTGATCACAGGAACAGGTTTGTTGTTAAATGAAATGCAATCGTTCATACTTAAAAATCCAGGCTGAACGACAGGTACGTTACACGATCGAGAATGAGGCCGTCTTCTACGCCGCGGGCCCAGTCCACACGCACAAAGTAACCCCAGATGCGTGCGCGCAGGCCGAGGCCGTAACCGCCTACAATCGGTCCTTTGTGGTTTTTCAGGATCACGGTGATCGGGTTACCCGGCGCACCAACTACGGTGGTGTTCAGCGCGTTCTCTTCCGAGTACGGGTTCGGACCATTCCATGCGGTTCCTACATCACCGAAGCCAACGACCTGAAACGTGTTCAGGAAATCGGAACGCATCGGGCGGTTGAACAGGTAACGGAACAGCGGCACACGCAGTTCACTGTTGATGACTGCAAAATTATTTCCGTTGCGGATGTTCTGGAAATGTCCGCGCATGGGTGTGGCCAATGTCTGGTACGCATACGGCACATCCGGCGAAATGCGGATGGAATTGTTCGGCTGCGGCAGGAACCAGTTGTCAACACCGCCCATGTAATAGATGAGGCGCTGGTGACCGATGGACGTACTTGCTGCAAACCGGTTGGCCCAGATGATCTCGCGGTGTACTTTAACATAAAGGCGGTAATCAATGCCGAACACGTACAGGTCGCTGCGGAACCGGTTGTCCGAATTTTTAGCACGCACAATACTGTCGAGCCCCTGGAACATTTCACCGAAAATTTTGAAGCGCGTTCCGGTCTGTATGTTCAGCCCGCGTTTGATGGTATTGTCAAACACAAATTCGAGTTTACCGCCGGCCCAGTTGGTGTATTTGTTTTTGTTCAGCAGGTTGGCGTAATCGGTGGAAAGATAAACCGTGCGGTCGTTACGCAGGTTCACCGAGCCGCGTACCGAAGCCACTTCGTTAAACGGCCAGCGCCAGATGTAACGGCCTTCGTGCGTATGAATTTTGATGAGCGAAGCGCCGCTGCCTTCCACGTTGAGGAATGCGGCACGGTGAAGCACGAGCTGTTTGTCGAGGCGTTTCTCGCGGTCTTCAAACGATAGTAAAAATTCGTTGCTGTTCAGGTTGCCCGACAAACGCACACCCGCCACAATGCGGTGATCTTCGAGCAGGTCGCTCAGGCCGATTTTAAACAACCCGGTGAAACCCGGATTCAGGTAAATCGGCAGACCGCCGGTGAAACGCTGGTAGCCCTGGTTGAGGAAACTGTTGTCGAGCTGGCTCACCACGTATTCCGTACCGTACTGCACTTTGTAGTTGCGTGCGATGGGAAGTATAAATTCATCTTTCGGCGCACCCTGCTTCACCGAATCGGTGGCAGCTGTTTTCGCGGTATCGGGCGGTGTGGTTACCACTTTCGGTTTCGCGGTATCGGGCGCGGTAATTTTTCCGAATTTATAATTGTCAATGTTCACCTTGGCGGTGGCCGTGTCTTTCGGAAGCTCAGTTGGTTTTACCGTCTGCAGTTTGCCGTTTTCTTTCTTTTTCTGCTGCTGGTCGCGTTTCACCTGGTCCAGCGAATCCAGCTCCGCATCAATGCGCGCGTGTTCAATGGTCAGGTTGCGGTAACTGGTGTTTTTCAGTTTGGAAGCTTTCAGTTTATCAAACTCTTCCATGTTACCGATGTACATGCGGTAACGGCCCTCGTTGTAAATAATTTCGCCGTAACGCGATGCGCGGGGCTGGATGTCCTGCTCAAGGATGTTGCGTGCATAATTGGTAACCGGCATGCTGCGTGCAAAATAGCGGTAGTGCGCGCTGGTATCAATGTAGGCAATGGTGCTGTCGAAATACGCCACATAGCGGTTGCGGATGCCGTTCTGGTCGCTCACAAAACTGTAACGGGTGCTGTCCCACGCGGCCGGCTGTACTTCATTCACGCCGGGAGTATTGGTGAGGCGGCGCAGCACATCCGATTTGGTTTTGTAGTTGTACAGCCACAGGTCGTATGACTGCGGCATAACAATATCAGGACTTACCGCTTTCATCGTATCCTGTTCGCGGTTGGAACTGAAAATAATGCTGCGCCCGCCATCCACAAAACGCGGATGCTGGTCATCGTAAATGTCTTTGGTAACAGGTATGGCCGAACCGCCCGCAATGTTATATACAAAAATGTCGGTCTGTCCGTTCTGCACCGCCGACATCACCAGCGATTTGCCATCGTCAGAGTAGGCGAAGTCAAGAATCTTGATGAAATTAAAAATCGGCTTGGTGATTTTCGATCCGTCTTCCAGCGTGTAAATGGTAAGAAATGTTTCGCCTTCTTTTTCATAGATGTAGGAGAACAACTGCCCCGACGGATGCCAGGCCATGATGGGATACGAATAATCGTTGATGCGGTCGAGTTTCTGTCCCGACTTCAGCAGGCGTTTGCTTTTACCGCTGCCGATGTTGTACAGGAACATTTTGTACTGCCCGAGTTCGTTGGTGGCAAACACCACGTTCTGCCCGTCGGGACTCACTTTCAGCTGGCTGTAAACACGCGTCTGTTTTGGTTTTTTCAGCAGGGGCAGTTGCTGCGGCAGCACGCGCGTGGTGTCGTTCTGCGCAAAGCGCGAGAGGTAATAATCCTGCCACTCGTAGCTCAGGTTTTTAATGCTCAGGCCGATCACAAACATAAACGAGCTTTCCACGTTGCGGCTCACCTTGGTCATGTACAGCAGGTTGGAAATAACTGACGGGCCGTATTTTTCAGAGATGTAATACCAGATGGAGTGCCCCGCGCTCACCGCTTCTTCGCCGGTAAGGTGATTAAATTTGTTGAAGCGCCCGGTAAGCATGCCATCGCGCACGCGGTCGTCCACCTCGGTATTCCAGCCTTTGGAAACATAGGCTACAAGACCCTTGGTGTACCATTCGGGCAGCACGAGCAGCGTGGAGTTTTTCAGTACTTCTTTTACGTTGCCGCCGTACATCATCTGGCTGATGAGTACTTCGGCAATGCCGGCGCGGATCTGTTCTTCGAGTTTGCGGTGATCGCCTTCGTAATAAATAAACACCTTGCGGCCCACGATGCGGGTTACGCCGCCCACGTTGTACTGGTCGTCGCTCGACAGCCCGATGTTGCTCTGTTTGAAATCTTCCTGTTTATTGAAAATGATAAACTGGATGCGGTCTTCGAGCGTGTAATCAAACATCTTCTCAATTTCCGTGAGGTGTTTTTTGGCCGAGCGGGCCACGTAAATGGCCAGTTCCTTGCCGCCGGTATTAAAATAGGTTTCGTATTTCTCGAATTTGAAATAACTCCATTTAAAATCCTGGTACTGCACGCGGTTTTTGCCGAATTCCATTTGTGATCCGCTGTAAAACTGGGCGGAAACAGCAAAGGGCAGCAGAAGCGTAAGTATAGCGAGTGAAAGACGTTTTACCATCAGAATCGTATTTTAAGTGTAACGCGGCTGGGGATGCGTTTCTTGTAAGCCTTAAAGTTAGATAATAATACGGAATGTACCAACAATAGGACTTTTGGCCGGGGATTGCATTCCCGGAAGCCACTTTTGGAGGCTTAAGCGGCAGCACTTATCAAACACGACCTGTTATTAACCGGTACCGGTTTTCCGTTAAACGGCTGTGCGTATCGTTACTTTTGTTTTTATGATACGTGTCAAATCATTTACGTTCGGGCCGTTTGCGGAAAACACCTATGTGTTGTGGGACGATACCCGCGATTGCATCATTATTGATCCGGGCTGTTTCGGACGGGAAGAGGAGGAAAAGCTGCGTGCGTTTATTGCACAGGAACAGCTGAAACCGGTGCGCCTCATCAACACGCATTGCCACCTTGATCACGTTTTCGGAAATCCGTTTGTGGTAAAAACCTGGGGCCTGGGACTGGAAATGCACCGCGCCGACATTCCCGTGCTGGAGCGTTTTACCGAAAGCTGCCAGCTATTTGGTGTGGGTTCCGAAGCATTGCCGCAGCCCGAACCGGCCGTTTTTATCGAAGCGGGCGAAAAAATAACGTTTGGAAATTCCGCGCTTGAAGTATTGTTTACGCCCGGCCATTCGCCCGGCAGCATCAGTTTTTACAGTGCCGCGCACCGCTTTGTAATCAGCGGCGATGTGTTGTTCCAGGGCAGCATCGGCCGCACCGATTTACCGGGCGGCAATTTTGATGTACTCATTCACAGCATCCGCACGCAGTTTTTCCCGCTGCCGGATGATACCACCGTGTATTCCGGCCATGGTCCCAAAACCACGATCGGCGCGGAGAAGAAGTATAATCCGTTCCTGGCATAATAATCATCCTTTTCACATCCCCGCACAGCTCGTCGATTTTACGTATAAATTGTTTTTCTGACACAAGTCCGACTAAACACGGCTTGTTTTGTATGTAATTTTGAAAAAAAATAAAACCCAAAATAAAGTGAATAAAAAGTTATTACTCCTGGTTGTTTTATCCCTGTTTCTGATTAGTGCCAACGCTAAACCCCGGTATCCCGATTCCCTCTGGCATGTCTGGAATTCGAAAACGGTTCATGATACTTCACGGCTGAAAGCCATGGGCAGGATGATTCATGATTATTACCTGATTGCAAAAAATGACAGTGTTAAAGTCCTGTGCGACCTGCAGTTTGCCCTTGCGGTGAAACTGAATGATGAAAAAACACAGTCGGATATTTACCATACACAGGCCCGATTGTATGCTTATACCGGGGACATCAGGCATGCACTGGAGCTGTATGAGAAAAGCCTTGCTATAAAAGAACGTATCCGGGATGAAACCGGAATTGCTGCAACGATGAACAATATGGGAAAGATTTATCTTGACCAGGGGCTGAATGAAAAAGCAATCACTTGTTTTTTTACAAGCTTGCGCATCCGTGAAAAAATGAAGGATGAGAAAGGCAGGATAAATGTCCTGGGAAATATCGGCAATGCGTATAACATGCAAAAAAACCCGGGGATGGCAATACGTTATATTTCAGAAAGCATGAAGCTCTGCCGGGAATTTGGCGATAAACGCGGAGAGGCAATGGGGTATATGAGCATCGGAATGGTATATTATTCGATTTTCAATTCTGCAGAGGCCGCGAATAATTACCGGAAAGGGTTGGCCATTGCTGCCGGTCTGAATGATTATGTTAATCAGGCGAAACTACTGTTAAATCTCGGCGAGGCACATAATTCAATGAGGAATTTCGACAGTGCATCTTATTATTTCGGGCTGAGCCTGGATATCCGCAAACAAATTCACGACACAATCGGTATCGCAAAGTCGCTTAATGGGCTTGCAGCAGTGGCCTTAAATACCGGGCGTATCCAGGACGGTATCCGTTTGGGTGAACAATCACTGGCAATACTCGAAAGCAAAAGTTTGGTGAGGGAAAAGATTGAAACCTGCAGGTTACTGTATATGGTTTATGAACGAACAGGTAATTATGCAAAAGCACTTATACGATATAAACAATTTGTACAAATCAGTAACATTATAGAAAGTGATAAGACGAAGAACATCCTGTTCAGGGAAGAGATAAAATATGAGCTGGAGAAAAAATCGGAAATTGAAAAGCGTACTCATCAGCTCGCGCTTGCACGGCTTAACCTGGCACGGGAACAGGAAAGGGCCCGCAAAAATGCATGGATGCAGTTGCTGGGTTCGTTATGTGTACTGCTGCTGCTCGGTGTTTATTTTATCTACAACCGTTCACGTCAGCGGAAAATCATCGCCGGGCAGAAAGCGAACCTGCTGAAACAGAAACTGCTGGTATCACAACTCAACCCGCATTTTATTTTTAATTCACTGAATGCGGTGCAGCAGTATATCTACAGCCAGAACAGTCACGATGCCGGCATGTACCTCAGCCGTTTTTCGGAACTGATGCGTATGATTCTCGATTTTTCGCGGGAAGATTTTATTCCTGTTGAATCGGAGCTGCATTTCATTAAAGAATACCTGGAACTGCAGCAGTTGCGTTTCCCGGAACGGTTCCGGTATGTAATTGAAACCGACCCGGCGATTGATGTAACGGCATTGCAGATTCCCCCGATGATTGCACAGCCCTTTATCGAAAATGCGGTGGAACATGGCATCAGTCGCAATGCCGCGAACGGTATAATTCATATCCGGCTGTTTTTTGAAAATAACACGTTGTGTTATGAAATTGAAGACAACGGCATCGGGCTGGAAGCGGCTGCACGTAATGAACGGAAAACCAAACACCGTTCACTGGCCACCACCATTGTGCGCGAACGCCTCGATGCGCTGCAGGATGACGGTCGGGTTTATTCCATTACAATTACAGATAAAACGGCGGCCGGCAGCAGCGGCGTGCTGGTACGGATGACAATCCCATTTACACAATAGGCGCATGAAAACAATTATTATAGATGATGAACCGGCGAACAACGAGCTGATGCGAACGCTGCTCAGTACCTACGCACCTCATGTAGAACTGGTGGGAGAGGCCGGCTCCGTTGCCGAAGGCTGCCGCGAAATTCTGCGGCTCCGGCCTGATCTTATTTTCCTCGATGTGGAAATGGAAGACGGCACGGGTTTCGACCTGCTGCGCAACCTGCGGCATTTGCCCCTGCATGTTATTTTTATTACGGCACACCAGCATTTTGCGATTGATGCGTTTTCTTTTTCCGCGATTGATTACCTGCTGAAACCGGTTTCACCCATGCGCCTTGTTGCAGCAGTAGAAAAAGCGGCCCAGGCAGTAAGCAGCGAAGAACAGCTGGTGAAAATGAATACGCTGCTCACCCACATGGAAACGCCCGCAAGTCCGGTAAAAAAGCTGGTGCTGAAAACGCTCGAACGCGTGTATGTTGTGGAAAGCGATGAAATTGTGCGTATGGAATCATCCGGAAGTTATACCACCGCTTTTCTCGCTGATGGAAATAAAATACTGGTTTCGCGCCAGCTCCTGGAGTTTGACCAGTTACTTACGCCCCTCGGTTTTATGCGCGTGCATCAGTCGCACCTGGTAAATATGAATCACCTGTTTTACTTCGATAAAACACAATGCGAAGCAGTGATGAAAGACACCAGCCGCGTTCCGGTTGCTACGCGTAAAAAAGAACAGCTGCTGCAGTATATCGAAACAGGCCATGCCGGAGAATAAAACGCGGCCCGCAAAAAAGCAGTCTGTTTACAAAGCGCCTTCCACAAAATACATATCAATCTCCCCCTTGCCCTTCGCGTCAATTTTACCGCGGTGCACGCAACGGAATTCGTTTTTCACTTTTTCCCACACCGGTCCGCTGATATTTATTTTGCCGGTTTCGCCGCTGCTTTCCATGCGTGAGGCGGTGTTCACGGTGTCGCCCCAGATGTCGTACTGGAATTTTTTTACACCCACAATGCCCGCCACCACCGGCCCGGTGTGAATACCGATGCGGATGTCGAACGCGAGCTGGCCTGCTGCTTCTTTCCGGGCTTTCAGGTCATTCATAAACTGCTGGATTTCAAGCGCGGCTTTTACCGTATCTGAAGCGTGTGTTTTGTTCGGCGTGGGAAGTCCGCCCACAGCCATGTATGCATCGCCGATGGTTTTTATTTTTTCCACGCCGTGTTTCTGCATGATGCCATCGAATGCAGAATAACATTCATTGATTTCGGAAACAAGCTGCTGCGGCGAAAATTTTTCCGACAGCATGGTAAATCCTTTGAAGTCGGTGAACATGACCGTTACTTCATCAATCAGCCTGGCTTCGGCGCTGCCCTTGGCTTTCAGTTCTTCCGCAATCTGTGCAGGAAGAATGTTGAGCAGCAGTTCTTCGCTGCGTTCTTTTTCACGCCCGAGTTCCTGCATGGCCACACTCAGGCTGTTGAGCGCGGTGGTTTTCGCATTCTCAAAAACGAGGGCGATCCAGAACAGGATGAGTACAAGGCCCAGGTTGCACGTGAGGTAAAAAATATTCTGGTAGGCCGGTTTAATCTGGTTCGGAAATGCAAAACCATCGTTGTAGAAATAATAAAAAACAACCTCGGCAAGCACCACGAACAGGATGGAAAACCGTCCGCCGTTTTTACTCCACACCATCAGCGCCACAATGGGCGTTGACGCCAGCCACGGAAACAGCACCGACATAAAACCGCCGGTGTAATAAACAGTAACCGCGATGCAGATGGTGCAGCAGATAAAATAAAACGGGTAAAGCACTTTGGGCGTTACCCGGAATTTATAAAGCAGGATCGTAATCAAACCGGCGATGAGCAGGGGCAGCTGCGAAAGTATGCCTCCCGGAAAATCAATGAGTGCCGAAATGACAATGTAATTGAGATTGAAATAAATAATGATGAGCAGCGTTGCCACGGTAAGCTGGGCCTTCCGCTGGCTGTCAGCATCCTTCGGGATGGTGTCGGGAATAAAATAACGGATGATCTTTTTCATGCTACATCAGTAACTGGTAAGCAATGTAATAGGCAGCAAATATCCATAATCCCTGCAGCACTCCCGAAATCAAGGTGCCGGTTGTGCCGATCTTCCATTCCCGTTTGTAAAGGAAAGGCAATATAAAACAGATCAGGCCCTCGCCGAGAATGATATAGTACGGTGTGTTCGCAAACATTTTTTCTCCCGGAACATAATACCACCAGCCTGCATATTTGGCGCAGCATTCAAATACCGGGATAAAACACATGCCGATAAGGAATGTGATGATGTACGCAGTAAGCATACTGTGTTTTTTGGTAATAAGATATCCGAGGTATCCCACCTGGATAAGTATCACCGCCCACGCAAAAGGCATGTAGGTTGGCGATGCCCATATTTTGGCTTCCGCAGCCGGGTACACCAGCGAATGAATGCCGTTAACGAGCCAGTTGTCTGCAATCAGTTCAGTAAAGCCGGCGGCAAGGCCAAACAGCAGCAGTTTTTTCAGGAAATCGTCTTTCCGCACAAACGCATAAAGCGAAATCATACCGAACATACCAAATGCCAGCAACCATGCCGTAATGTACCCCCAGCCCAGCCAGGCATCCAGCAGCGCAAAGCCAAGTGTAAGCACCATGCTGAACACAATGAAAGCCGATTCGGAACTTACACCGATGCGGTGAATGATGCTTTGTATAAAACCATAAATCATATATACGATCCCCAGCAGGAACGTAAGTACCTTCATCCACCAGGGTGATTTAAGGGTCCACGGCAGTCCTTTTTTCCAGCGCTGTTTATCGTACCACTGCATCAGCGAAAAACAGAACGGGTTGTTCAGTTCCCATATTTTGCAGTCTTCGGCTTTCACGCCCGATGTATCGATGATGCAGTTCACGGCGCGGCGTGCGGCCTCGTTGGCACCTTCCATGGTAGCGAGGTCGGTGTTTGTGCGCACATAATCCGAAGCAAAAAACAGGTTGGGTATGCCGCAGTCGGCGTCGGGGCGTAGGCTCCACGTGTTCACACTGTTCACCAGCAGCGGCTCGGTATCTTTTAATTCTTCGGCAGTCATCTGCGCAGTGGTCTTCTCGCGGATGTCGCGGTCGAGGTAATAATCCACCAGCATGTCGTCGCTGATCACTGTCGAATTATAATTCAGGCTGGCTTTTAACTGTGCCCACACTTCTTTTTCCACTTCGGCCCGTGTACATTCATTGGCCGGTTTGGTGGTGGTAAACTTGCCGTTGGCTGTCCAGTCGCTGATGTCCACACTCAGCACATCGCGCACCTGCCCGTTTCCTTTGTCCGTAATGTTGTAATTGCCCCAGAACTGGATCTGCGAAATGCAGGTGAGCGCCCATTCCGTATCGCAGCAGATTACGTGGCCTTTATTGATCACCACATTTTTATTGAGGTAAAACTGGATGCCGTTCATCCACGCCACACTCGGTGCGAGTGTTTGTATATAGGCCAGCGATTTGTCCACGTTAATCATGGCCGGACTGATGAGCGGCGCGGCGCGTTCCACCGGCATGCACATCAGGTAATAATCACCGGTAACTTCAAATTCCGTTTTGTCTTTCTGCCGGATTGTGGCCGACGCAATGCCCGTATTGTCTTTGTTCATATTCACCGCAATGGCACGAACACCATGTGTGAACTTTACATTTTTGCTGCGCAGGTAATCCATCCAGGGATAGAGCCAGCGGTCGTTGGTGGGGCCATTCAGCACGCGGTCGGTATTCACCGCCGGGTCGGTCATGCAATACAGCAGCTGCAGGAAAATGCTGCCGCCTGTTTTCGTACTGGCAATTTCGGCCTGTGCCGCCACCAGTGTACGCGTAAGTCCTTCCACGAGTAATGTCTGGTACGCATAGCTGAAGCGCGAAGCCTGTGTAAATTGCCACCAGCCGATGCGTTCGTAATCATTATCAAAACGTTCTTTGCACGAAGTCATCAGCTGCCACACACGCGCGGCAAAAAATTCAATTTCTTCTTTGCTCAGTCCCGAATCCACACCGTGCATGTCTTTCAGGATAAGTTCAATATCGCTGAGGTTGCGCGGAAACGAGGCCGGTGTAACAATCGGCGGCATGCCGTAACGTGCAATCATAATGCGCGAGGTCGGCACCAGGTTGTCGTACACGGTAGTTGTTTTCCCGTTTTCGGTAAACGGAATTTCTTTCATCGTGGCCGTTACATGTTTGTAAAAGCCGGGAAAAAAACGGAACCCGTGTTCGCCGGGTAACGGGTTGGTGTATGTGCCTTCGTGCGTGTAGTCAATGCTGCGCGCCTTGCCCCCGTAATACACGGGATTTTTTTCATACACTTCTACTTCAAATCCGCGGTTTATAAGTTCGTGGGCTGCGCTGAGGCCAGCTACGCCACCGCCAAGTATTACGACTTTGGGCATAAATCAAATTGTGTTTGGTGTGTGAGTCGGATTTAAAAATAGGAAAATATTTCAAAAACCCATGTTGTAACACGGTTTAGTTCGGCCAATACACAAAATTACCCGGCGAAAACGTGACCGCAGCAAAAAACTCCGGCAATACCGCATTCCTTCCAAAAAGAAAGCAGCCTTTGCCGGAGGGCACAGTTGGCGGTGCATGTACCCCATTACATACACCGCAGTGGTGACGCCGGCATGCGGCAAACGTTGCCTGTGTAAATTCTTAAAATGAAAAATGCACCACGGAATCGCAGTGCATCAGTCAGTTCAAACGACGAACATAAAGAAGAAATGAATTTATTTACGCAGGCACCTGCTTCGTTGCATTAACCATTGCAACCTGTTGTGCAACGGCACGTGCCATGTTCATAAATGCAATGGCCTGCGGGGTGTCTTCCTGCAGCACGGCGGGGCGGCCCGCATCACCGGCTTCGCAGATGCTCTGCACAATCGGAATCTGTGCCAGCAGCGGAACACCAACGCGGTTTGCAAGTTCTTTGGCACCGTCGCGGCCGAAGATGTAATATTTATTTTCCGGAAGTTCGGCCGGCGTAAACCACGCCATGTTTTCGATAATACCGAGCACAGGTACGTTCACGCTTTCGAGGCGGAACATGGTTACACCTTTTTGTGCGTCGGCCAGCGCCACCACCTGCGGCGTACTTACCACAACAGCTCCTGTTATCGGCAATGCGCCTACCAGCGAAAGGTGGATATCACCGGTTCCGGGCGGAAGATCAATAATCATATAATCGAGTTCGCCCCAGTCCACATCGCTGATGAGCTGGTTCAGTGCCTTCACTGCCATCGGTCCGCGCCACACCACGGCCTGCGACTGGTTTTCGATGAAGAAACCGATAGACATGATTTTTACACCATAACTTTCAACCGGCACCAGCATGTTGCGTCCGTTCACGTTGCGGATCACCGGGCGCTCGTCCACCACATCAAACATGATGGGCGCCGAGGGGCCGTAAATATCCGCGTCAATCAGTCCCACCTTTGCACCCTGCATCGAAAGTGCAACGGCGAGGTTGGAGGCCACCGTGCTTTTGCCTACGCCACCTTTGCCCGAAGCCACCGCAATGATGTTGCGCACATTGGGCAGCGCAGGGCCGGTGCGGCGCGAAGTTACTTCGGCAGTCATATTTACATTAACAACCGCTTCCTTGTCCACATAATAAATGATTGCATTTACACAGGCCCGGTGAATCATGTCTTTCATCGGACAGGCCGGCGTGGTGAGCACAACGGTAAACGAAACGTTTTTGCCGTCAATATGAATATCGCGCACCATGTTCAGTGTTACCAGGTCTTTTTTCAGATCCGGATCGTCCACATTGCGGAGCGCATCAATAACATCTTTTTCAGTAATTGCCATAACCTTGCGTATTGGACTGCAAAATTAGCATTTATCCGGTCGCGGTTAATCTTTTATCAGGAGCGTTGAAAAAAGGAGTGTTCCGCCTTCTGCAGCTGAAATGCGGAGCAGGTATGGCCCGGACGGAAGGGAATGCAGGGTATTTAAACGCATGTTATTTTGGAATGGCATGCTGATCAATATGCGGCCGGTAACATCGTAAACAGTTACCCTGCTTTCCGGGATGTGCCCGCTGCCCCGGATGAAAATCGTTTCGCTGAATGGATTCGGAAAAACTGAAAACACATTTGGAGTTACAGGTTCTGTAATGCTGTTGAGCTGATTAAAATACGGTTGCAATAAATTACTGAGATCAAGGCGGTGAATTTTTTCCGGCGTGTTGATGTTGCCGATCACAGTGCGTTCGTTGGTGAGCACAAAGTTCAGTCCGTCGTTGCTGGTTATGGCTTCCACCTGGTGAAACGGTAACGAAAGCGAAAGCCGGCGTTTGTTGCCACCGAAAAAATCCGTTCCGTTAAAATCGTACAGCAGGTACAGGAACGGCTGCAGCAGCCCGTTGTAGCCGCAAAGCACCACTGATTTTTTATCCGCAAGGTAGGTGGCTCCGGTAACTAACCCCGCCACGGTGAGTGAATCGCGCAGCTGCGCCGTATATGTTCCCGGAATTTTCGGCAGCGCATAATACGAGGTGCGGTACGTAGTCCATTGTTTGGTAAAAAGAAAAATACTGTCGGTGGTTACAAGCATCGCTTCACAATCGAAACGTGTGCTGTCGGAAGGAGCCGGATTAAAATTCACCTGGTCGGAATACGAAAAGTAAATGGTATCCATCAGCGGATTACCGGTCAGCAGCGAATCTTTTGCGATGCGTAAAATGTGCAGGTCGGTGCGTGCGCCGTTTACGTTATTTCCGAAATCACCGATGTAAAAATACAGGCTGTCCTGCGCGATTTCTTCCCAGTCGCTATTGTGAACGCCGGGCAGCGGCACCACAAGCTGAATGGTATCGTTCAGCGGATCGAGTGCGTACAGGGCCGTGTCCGTATCGTCGTTGTGTGTCCACAGGTAATTATTCCAGTGAAGTATTCCGGATGTTTCGAGTACGGCAGGCTGTAACGTGTCGGAATAAAATGGCGTAACACCGGTTACCGCATACGTACAGCTGCCATCATTTACCGTGGCTGCCGCATTGTAATTTGTTGCCAGCGGATCGGTGCAGCCCGGTGTCTGCGCATCAGTATAGATACAGCGGAGCAGCAGGCAGCAGAGTAAAAAGTAACGCATGTTTCCAGGTGATGACGAAAGTACTATAATTCCTGCGTTGAATCGCTTAACTTTGATGCAGATGAAACCGCTGGCTGTTTTCCTGTTTTTGTTTTTGGCGTTTACGCGTGTGTATGCGCAGCAGGGTTTTGTTGTTCACCTTACCATTGATAAAGTTTTTCTCGGCAGCGATTCGCTCGTGTTCAAAAAAGGGAAAACCTGGGTGCTGCATACCAAAAGCAAAACCGATACGGTTGAAATCGGCCAGGTGCGCGGAACGCCCGTGGCCATGGTGACCGATGTGCAACGTGTGCTGGTGAACAAACGCGTACAGTTTAAAATCGGTTACGCGTTTTATAAAAAAGTATTTGGCCGCTGGGAACTCATCCGGCATTTCGGTTACGTGGCGCGTTACGACCTGGTGCAGGCCGAGAAAAATTTTGAAACCGGCCGCGGTAAAAAAACAGCAAAAGAGGAATACAGTTGCCAGTGGAGTGATCCGGCGTTGTTTGCTGCGAAGTTCCGGATGGATGTGTATAAGGAATAATAAAGGAAAGCGATCGCTACATTTTCAACCCCTCACTCGGGTCCCAGAAGAGCGTTTTGAAATTCACCACCTTGTCGTTTTTTACGCCGATGCCTTCGCTTTCGAGCAGTTCCTGCATCATGGTGGGTGATGCAAAATGATGTTTGCCGGTGAGCATGCCTTCGCGGTTAACCACGCGGTGGGCGGGAACGGGCGAGTGGTGACTGCCTGCGCTGTTCATGGCCCAGCCCACCATGCGCGACGAACCTTTTACGCCGAGGTATTTGGCAACTGCTCCGTAGGTAGTTACACGTCCGTAAGGCACCAGGCGAACGACTTCGTACACCATGTAAAAAAAATCAGTATCGGTATTGCTCTTCATTGGTATGGTGTAACAGGCTCTAAGTTAACAAACAAACGCGGCTGTTGTGCATGATATACGTCGCCCGGGGGCTAAAAGTGCCCTTTAGTTTTAAACCTGCAAATGTTAATTTCAGCCAAAATGCCAACCGGTTGCGGCTCTTGTCCGTTTTAACAGCACAAACACACCTGTCGTATTAAATTATCTTTACGCCACCAAATCAACCACAAATGAAAAGGCTCACCGCTTTTGCCGGGATGGCAGCACTGTTTATCCTGCTGAGTTCCGGTCGCTGCAAAAACAGCAACAATGACCTGCTTGTAAAACTCTACAACAAGTCATACACCTCCATGACCCCGCTGAAAACCACGCATGATCCGGTGTACAAACCGCTCACCGGCAGCTGGAACCTGGCTGACGACCGCGCCCTTCTGATTACCGAAAAAGATGCGACCACGTATGAATTCCGTTTCCTCAGTCCGTACCTCGGCCAGGACGATGTGGTTTACCCGGCTTATGTTACCACCATCGGCAAAAACCGCTACCTGAACATGCAGGGCTACCGCGAACAGTTTATGTTTTTCAAAATCGGGAAAACCGATGAAAACGGGGTGCAGCCGCTGCAGATGATTACGGCCGAAGTGGAAGCCCGTTTCAAAGGCGGAAACCTGTATCAATATCTTTCATCGCATCCGAATGTGCCCGATTCCAGCGAAATCTGGTACACCCTGGGTCTGGTAAAGCTCACCGAAGCCGAAGCATACGCCATGCAGCGCGAAAAGCTGAAGCGGCAGGTGTCGGACCTGGGTGATTACGATAAATACAGCGAACGTTTTCCCGACGATACGGCACTGGTCCGTTTAAAAGACAAAGCCATCAATTATTCGGTGCGCAACGCATCGTCGGTAAAAGAAATTCTTGAAATCCGCGACCGTTTCCCGGAAGCATCGGCACTCATTGCACACACGGCGCGTAAAAAATGTTCCGATCCGGAATGGTGTGTGGATTATGTGATGGCTTTTCCGGATGATCCGGCCAAAGACAGTATTCTTGATGTAGCCTTTGCAAATGCCGATTCGAAAGACGAGTATTATTACCTCGTGAAAAATGTGCCTTCACACCGCGAAGCCGGGCACATGGTGTTCCTGCTTGCCTCGGAAGTGTACAGCGAATCGCTTTCGGATGACCCTGAAAAAAAATACACTTCGCGTTACGAAACAAAATACGGAGACGTGCCCGCGGTAATGACCATGGTGAACACCATACGCCTGTTTGAAAATGCAGAGCTGAATGAAAATGCGTTTCTGAAAAACAGTTACATGCTTTCGCAGCAGGGGCGTGAAGACCTCGACCGCCTGGTGCAGCTGGCACTTTCGAATAACAAAGACAGCCGTGCCATCCAGGACCTGTATGTGCTGGTGGCCATGAACGACGATTATAATGCAAATGCTTCGCGGTCCAATTTCCTGCAGTCGGCCAACAAAGCCTACGCCATTAAAAATTACCTCGAAACAAAAAGCAACGGGCAGCTTGTGATGCACTGCTTACCGGTGGGTGCACAAACCATAAGCGGGGTTAACAAAGACCGCGTGAAGTTTTCGCTGCGCGCCCGCACCGGCAAAGAATGGCAGAATATGTTTTATGACCAGTGTTTTACCACGGGGCAAACAGACATTGTTCCCGACGGGAAAAAGGAACCGGTGCAGCATGCATTCATCCGCGTGCAGGAGGTGGAAAACAAAATTATCCGCGATTTCGAAAAACAGGTTGCGGCGTATAAAAACAAGCAGGCCTTCAGCCAGGTGATTCCGCCGAATTATTGGAATACCGCCACCAAGGCAACGCAGCCCGGGTTTGATGAATTTCAGTTGCGCCTGAAAGCAGCAGCGAAGGAATACAAACTGAAATCGAAACGCATTCCGTTGTTTGTGATCCAGTAAAAAAGGATATTATAAAATAGCTAACGGACTAAAGCAGAAACTATAACATAGTTTTCGTGTTTAGTGGCAGTGGCAGCACGCAGTGGCAGTCAGCTCGTTTTTCAGAAACAGTCTCTGGACTTTACGAAATCAAGACTGCCACTGCCTGCTGCCACTGCCACTTTTTTCAATTACCATTTTCAACAATCCGCATTCAGTAAAGCAGACTATTTTATAAGATTCTGAAAAACGGTTACAGATCGTAACGGTAATAATGCGGAATATCGTTTTCGCCCTTTGCGGTTATATTGAGATCTTTGATAATACCATTGGCGATATCATACACCCAGCCGTGCACGTGCAGAAAGCGGTTGTTTTCCCAGGCACTCTGAACGATTGACGTTTTGCAGAGGTTGTACACCTGTTCCTGCACATTGCGTTCGATAAACCGGCGCAGGCGCGCTTCGTCGTCTTCGATGTTTTCAAGTTCGCCGAGGTGTAAACGGTAAACGTCTTTAATGTTACGCAGCCAGTTGTCAATCAACCCGTAATGTTTCTGGCTCATGGCCGCCATCACCCCGCCGCATCCGTAATGCCCGCATACCACGATGTGTTTTACTTCGAGTACACTCACGGCATAATCAAGCACGCTGAGCATGTTCATGTCGGTATGTACCACCATGTTGGCGATGTTGCGGTGAACAAATACGTCACCCGGATCGGTGCCGGTAATTTCATTGGCGGGTACGCGGCTGTCGGCGCAGCCGATCCACAGCAGCGGCGGATTCTGGCCTTCGGCCATGTTTTCGAAAAAATCAGGGTCTTCGTGGAGTTTTTCGGCCACCCAGCGGCGGTTGTTGTCGAGCAGTTCGTTATTCAGGTTGTCCATGTTCCAAAAATACACAATCGGGACGATTGACACATGCCGTTTTCCGTTTACATGTTTTTGTATCGTTAACCCGGGCTTAACCGTGGGTTAATGCTGGCGGGATAGTTTCGCAAGGTTAAATACGACATGGAAAACCACGACCGTTACCGGATTCTGCTTGTTGACGACGACGAGCATATATTATTGCTGCTGAAAGGTGTTTTTGAAGATGCAGGCTACGAAGTAGTTTGCGCTTCATCGGGGCGTGAAGCCCTGGAAACCGCACGCAAACTGCAGCCGCATTTAGTGATCCTGGATGTGATTATGCCCGGCGTTGACGGCATTGAAGTGTGCCACGAACTGCGGCAGATACCGACACTGCAGAAAACACTCATTGCATTTTACACCGCACGTTCCGAAGATTACACGCAGATCGCGGGTTTTTCGGCCGGGGCCGATGATTATATTGTTAAGCCCATCAAACCCGGGGTGCTGCTTTCCCGTGTCAATGCGCTGTTCAAACGGTTCAAAGCCCGCGAACTTTCGAAGAATGTTCATGCCGGTGATATCCGCATTGACCGCGAACGGTACGTGGTACTGAAAAAAGAAAAGGAAATTATCCTGCCCCGCAAAGAGTTTGAACTGCTCGCCCTGCTGCTTACCGCACCGCGCAAAGTATTTAACCGCGAAGAAATTTACCGCGAAATCTGGGGAGGCGATTTTGAAGATAAAAACCGCACCATCGATGTGCACGTTCGCAAACTGCGCGAAAAAATAGGCGATGAGTATATCAAAACCATTAAAGGTGTAGGTTACTCGTTCGAAACGGTTTCTTAATAATAGCTGATTGTTTTGGATTAAAGTAGAGGCTGTCTCAAAAGGGCAGCCTCTTTGTTTTTTTCCTTGAATTGAACGTTTTGCCCAACAGATCAAGGATTAATAAGCTTTTCAAATTTTCAATAATCAATGTTCTATTTTTGTTTTCGGTTGAAAATTGAGCATTTTGCCCAAACAATCATGTTTGAAAAAGAAGCATGGCTGATCATCCTAACTTAAACTGAAAACAGACCACCCCTTTGAGACAGCCACTTTTTGTTGGTGCTTGTGTGCGTTTTGGTTTGGATGCCCTCGTCCACTGCGGGACTTTTGCGCCCTGCGGGACAAAAGAATTGCATCAGGCTGCAGCACCACCGGGAAAAGTCATTTAAACAGGAGCTCGCTGTTTACTCACGCAACTGCATAAAAAAGGAGGCTGTCCTTTTGAGACAGCCTCCTTTTATTCACAGGATTTGTTTCGAAGAAATCCGGGGGAAGTTTATTTTTTGTTCACCAGCAGTTTCACAGTCTGTGTGCTTCCTGCAGTGCTTACGCGGATGAAGTACATACCGTTGGTCAGTTCGTTTACATCGAAGCTGTAACGGTTTTCACCGGTGTTCATTTCTTTGTTCTCGTTGATGATCACTTTGCCGGTGAGGTCAACCAGCTGGATGGTAACATCAGCACGTTCGTTCATGTTGATCGCCAGGTTGGTGATTCCGTCTGTCGGGTTCGGGAACAGGGTCATGCTGCTCAGCAGTTGCTGTTCTTCCACACCTACAAAGAACTGTACGGTTGAAGTGATGGTGTCGTTACATCCCGAGCTGTTGGTTACAATCAGCGTTACGGTGTATGTGCCGTTGGTGATGTACACGTGCGCCGGGCTTTGTGCAGAAGATCCTGACTGATCGCCGAAATCCCAGTTGTAAATTGTACCGCCGGTTGAAGTGTTGTTAAACACTACGGTGGTGTTGTTCCAGCTGTAGGTGAAGGCAGCAGTGGGTGCAGCGTTTACAGTGATTACTGTTGCAGCTGACATGCCGGTGCCGTTACACGGATCAGAGTTGGTAACGTCAACCGCGTATGAACCGGCAGCTGTTGCGCTGTAGCTCTGGTTTGTTGCACCGTTAATCGGGTTGCCATTGAGGTACCACTGGTAGGTTGCACCGGCAGAAGCGGTGAGTGTAGTTGCTTCACCCGGGCAAAGTGCGGTAGAACCGGTGATAGATACGGTCGGAGCCGGAGCGCTGCTTACTGATACTGTTGTAGCAGAAGATACAGACGAACAACCGTTGCCATCGGTATAAGTTACGGAGAAAGTGCCCGAAGCCATTACCGTGATGTTCTGCGTGGTTTCGTTGCCCGGAGCCCATACGTTACCGGTAGCATAGCTCGAAGTAAGCATTACGCTGTCGCCGGTGCAGAAAGAGGTGCTGCCGTTTGCAGTTACTGTAGGTGCAGCCGGGTTGGCGTTTACCACTACAACCTGGGTGTCAGCTGACATACAGCCGTTACCATCGGTATAAGTTACATCGTAGCTGCCCGAAGACGATACGGTGATGGCCTGTCCGGTGGTGTTATCGCTCCACATGTTACCTGAAGCATAGCTCGAAGTCAGTGTTACGCTTCCGCCGTTACAGAATGTAGTCGGGCCGTTGGCAGCGATAACCGGTGCAGCCGGGTTGGCGTTAACGGTAACAGTAATTGCGTTTGAAGTAGCCGAACATCCGCTCGATTTGGTAACCACGCAGCTGTAAGTGCCCGAAGTGGTAACGCTGATCGAAGCAGTGGTGCCGCCGTTGCTCCACAGGTACGAAACACCGCCTGCAGTTGTAGCATCAAGTGTTACGCTGCCGCCCTGGCAGAAGGTAGTAGCGCCCTGTGCAGTTGCAGTAGCTGAGAATGCGTTGTTGATAGCAGCGTTGTAAACCTGGTTCTGCGGGTCCCATTCAGCCCAGCAATCGGTCCAGTCGGTTGTTCCGAAAGCACCTTTATAGGTAGTCGGAGTGAAGAACGGATCAGCAACGAATGCATCAGCGAAAGAAGCACCGGTAAGCAGCGGTGAACCCGGCATCAGTGTAAGTTCCGGAGCAGTAAGGCTCAGGTTGGTTAACATCAGCGATGATGCAGTGTTGATAGTGCTGTTGTTGAAACCGCCGGTGTAGAAAAATCCTGTGCTGTTCGAACCGTTACCGATGTTAAATGCGCCGTTCACGTTGTTCGGGTTGGCAGCAGTGGTTGCGGCAAGGGTGTCGCCCATTTCAACCAGTACGTTGTTTTTGAAACGCAGGTCGTTTGCAGTAGCATTGGCCTGGGTGGTTGCTGATTCAATCAGCAGACCTGTCGGATAACCTGCAAACACCGAGTTAAAGGTGCAGGTGCGGGTGTTACGACGGAGGTGCAGCGCACGACGGTAAAGTGAGTTAATAGTGCTGTTGAAGCAGTACGGACCGTAAACCGAAACGTTTGAGAAGATCGGCTGGGTGATCGGTGTGTTACCGGTTCCGGTAGCATCGTTGTCCGATTCAAAACCATTCGATCCCGACTGGTCAGCGATGTTCGGATCACGCATTGAAACAGCAAACTGGATTTTGCCTTTGAAACCGTTGTCGGTATCAAAATCATCATCCCAGCCACGGTAAGCGATAATCCATTTGGCGTTTACAGTACCGCCGAAAAACTCGTACGAGTCATCGCCTGAGTAAGAAACCTGGATGTGTTCGAGTACGGTTTTGTTACCAACGCCGCCGCAGGTAAGACCGTTAATTTCCGAGTTCGGCTGGAAGGCCACACCCGGGTATTCAATACGAACATATTTCAGTGAGCCTGAGCTGTCCTGGTCGTTCGGGGTAGCACCGCCACCGTAAAACGAACCAACACCGCCTTCAATTACACCTTCACCGGCTGCAGTTCCGAGTGAACCGTTAGCAGGCAGGTTAACCGAAGCACGGCCGCAGATGATTACACCACCCCAGTCGCCATACGAACGCTGGCCAACTGATTTCTGAGATGTAAATACGATAGGCTGATCAACAGTTCCGTTTGCGATGAGTTTTCCGTCGCGTTCGATAATGAGGGCGCCTTTGGTTACAAAGTCACCTTTAATAATAGTACCGGGCTGAATTGTCAGTGTAACACCGGCTTTCACATATACCCAGCCGTTCAGCAGGTAAATGTTATTGCTGGTCCATGTTTCATTCGCTGTGATATTGCCCGATTTGATGATCTGTGCATCAACTCCGAAAGCAAATACCACCAGCAGACAGCAAGTGAATAAAAGTTTTTTCATTTGGATGTGTTGTTAATTTATTGGTTTGATACGAGTAACGCGTTTGCAGCGACAAATGTACCCGTGCACTATTACGATGGGATTAATCGGGGTTTATGCTTGTGTTACCGGTTGGTTATAGTAAGTTAACGTTGCGCGGGATTTTGGGGTGAGGAAGTGGAGTTTAATAATATCACGTGAAATAAAACGCACGTCAGTTCGAGCGGCAGTCGAAATAAACAATAAATCGATCACACGTCAGTTCGGGCGGCAGTCGAGAACAGTGATGTAAGATCGTATAAAACCTGTTCTCGACTGCCGCTCGAACTGACGGTAAAACTTGCAACCGCACAAAGTCCCGAAATACCTCAGATACGAACCGTAAACCCGACGGTGTAATACGTGCCGCGTTTGTACGTTTGAATGCGCTGGTCTTTTTCACGATCCAGTTTGCCGTCTTCGTTCGCATCCTGCAGCAGCAGGAACGGTGCGTTGAAAATATCCTGCACACCAATGCGGCCTTCGATGTTTTTCTTTTTGCCGAATGTTTTGATTACCGTCAGATCGAGGTGATTGCGCGGCATTTCATACACTTCCGAAAGTCCCGGGATGCCGGCGATGATTACACGCGGACCAACAATGTTGTAAACCACATTCACCTGCAGGCCGATGGTATCATTCTGGTAATAAATGCCGGCGTTTGCAATGTAAGGCGACTGGCCCATCATCGGGCGTGATTTCAGGTTGGCCTGTGTGGTTGCGGTGTCGTTGGTGAGTGTTATCTCGCTTTTGATGTACGATACGTTTCCTACGAGTGTGATGTCGTGGAGGAACTGCGAACTGCCTACACTGTCGAGGCCCTGGCGGATTTCAAACTCTGCGCCGTAGCTGCGGGCCTGCGGTGCATTGCCCCAGGTAAAGCTGCGTGTGCCGCCGGTACCAACACCGGGTACAAAATACACCTCGATGGGATTCGTAAAGTTTTTATAAAACACACCGAACGAAATGTTTTCCGAAGGAGTCGGATATAATTCCCAGCGCAGGTCGTAGTTATCAATCACCGGCGTTTTCAGCGAATCATTACCTACGTAAATACTGTTGAAGATAAAATCATAGAACGTAAGCGGTGCCACTTCACGGAACTCGGGGCGGTTGATGGTGCGGCCGTATCCGCCACGTACCAGCATCTTTTCGGTGAAGTTCCAGGAAATGTTTCCGGAAGGCAGGATGCTCAGGATGTCGTTCTTTACATTCACTTCATCGTTGCCGTTGGTTTCAAAACTGTTCAGGATCTGCAGGTTTTTTTCAATACGTACACCACCGGTTATGCGCATCTTGTTTTTAAATGCCGGGAAAATACCCATGGCGTAAGCTGCTACCTGCCGGTTCGAAGCCATGTACTGATCCGCTTTTTTGGTGTCCTCATCAAGCACAATACCGTTGCTGTCGTTGATGTTGTCAAAAATCTGCGTCAGCGAATCGGTCAGCATGTTCCAGTCGAACTGGAAAATATCATTCGGTACATAACCGAGGTTGCGTACCGTAAACGAACGTTGTTTGTTTTCGAAATACATGCCGCCTTTTACCGAGAAACTGTAACGCAGCGAATCTTTTTTCGTTTTGTCGTAATATGTGAACTTGTGTTCGGCATTAAACGTTCCGGCTTTTGTATCTTCTTTCATGTTCACGAAAATACGTCCAAGGAAAAACGGTGTTGCCGTGTTCGGCAGGTACAGCGTATAATCCGGGAAGCTCAGTGTATCGAAGTTGCGCGAATAACGGGCACGGCGCCAGTCCGGTTCGTTCCGGCGCGAAGCCGCATAACCTGCTGCCCAGTCGAATTTTGTTTTCGGTTCACCCGAAATCGTGTCCATATTAAAATCATGCTGCCCGCCCAGCTGGCCCGAATAAATTGTTTTTTCGGTATAGTGGTACGCATACTCGCGGCGTGTTTCACCAAACTCGATGTTGCTTCCGCCGCGCAGCGTGGTTTCGTTATCGCCGATCTGGTTCAGCAGGTTTTTCAGTTCCAGTTTGTGCTGCCCGCGTTTGCCGAGGCGCAGCGCATTGTTCTGCATAATGCCCACACGTGCTTTGTTCGAATAAATACGGTCGCTGTAATTAAACACCGTATCGCTGATCTGCGTGATGGTATCGAATGTGTTGTAATCCAGGCGCTGCGATGTCATAAACGCATGTGTGTTCGAATAATTCAACGCAGTAATGTTGCCGAACTGCCAGGTGTGTTTATGTGCAGAATCTTTTACAACACTGATGCGTTTGGCCAGCACTATATTAAACCGTTTGTCCGGCGATGCACTTTTCGATTCGTATTCCCAGTCGTTGCGCAGCAGTTTCGAGGCAGCGGCCACATCAGAAGCAGAAGCTGTAAAGCCATACAGACGCATGTCTTCGGGCAGCCCGTCGGGCAGTTCGCGGTAGCCGTTATCGAATCCGAGCCAGTCGGTTTTCGAACCTTTGTTTGTTTTAAAATCTTCGAACGTGGTGCCGCTGCGTATGCCGGTACCCAGGCTGAACGACATGTAGCTGCTGTCGGGAATGTTGGTGGTGTAAATTTTAATTGCACCGCCCGCAAACTCTCCCGGCAGATCGGGCGAAGGCGATTTGTACACCATAAAACGATCAATCAGCCCGCTCGGAACGAGGTCAAACGAAAACGCTTTTACATCCGCTTCTACCGAAGGGGCGAAAATGTTGTTCAGCATAACCGCATTGTAGCGCTCGCTCAAACCGCGCACAATTACAAACTGGTTGTTTACAACGGTAACACCGGGCACGCGTTTCACCGCTTCGGCGGCGTTCTGGTCGTTGCCCTGGCGCATCTGCGCGCCGGTAAGTACGTTCACCACCTGGTCGGCTTCTTTCTGCGCCTGCACACCGGCAGCAACAGAGGCTGTAGGTTTGTCGGCATAAATGATTACCCCTTCTACCAATTTCGAACTCGATTCCAGCGCAGCATCCAGCCGCACGGTTTTGCCGGCTTCCACTTTTACATTGGAAACGATTACCGGTGCATAGGTAATGGCATAAATCCGCACCTTGTACGTGCCCGGTTTAATGTTTTTAAGCGCATATTTACCGTCGAAATCGGTAATGGTGCCAACCGATGTGCCTTCTATCTGCACCGTTGCGCTGAACATCGGTTCGCCGGTTGCCTTTTCGATAATTGTTCCGGCAATGGTGCCGTTCTGGGCATACAGGCCGGTAACGGGGAGAAAAATAAACAGGTAAAGAAGGGTCAACGTGCGCATAGTCTGCTGAATTTTAACTGGGAGCAAAAGTCCGTCAGCCAGATGTTTTTTGCGTTAGTGGAGTATTACCATGCTGTTAACTGTTGTACCTTTGTCTTGTTAATGTTTACTTAACATTGCTGTAACCTTACGGAAGTGTGTGGGCATTACTTTTGACCAGTATTAAAAGCATATACATGTCATCAGGCGAAAGCAAAATTTTATTGGTAGATGATGAACAGGACATCCTCGAATTCCTGAGTTATAATCTGAAAAAAGAAGGGTACCACGTAACCACGGCACTCAGCGGAAAAGAAGCGATTGAAATTGCACAGAAAGAAATGCCCAACCTGGTATTGCTGGATGTGATGATGCCCGGACTCGACGGTATTGAAGTGTGCCGCGAACTGCGCCAGATCAAAGGTCTTGAAGAGGTGGTGATTGCATTTCTCACTGCACGCAGCGAAGATTATTCCCACATTGCCGGTTTTGAAGCCGGTGCCGACGATTATATCAACAAGCCCATCAAACCCCGCGTACTCATCAGCCGCATCAAGGCGCTGCTCCGCCGTTTTCCTTCCGGGAAAGACGGTCAGCAGATGGATATGGGCGACCTGCGCATCGACCGCGAAAGTTATCTCGTGATTAAAGGCGATAAAGAAATTTCACTGCCGCGTAAAGAATTTGAACTGCTCTCGTTACTTGCATCAAAACCCGGCAAAGTATTCGCCCGCGAAGAAATCCTGAACAAAGTGTGGGGCGATGACGTGGTGGTAGGCGACCGCACCATTGATGTGCATGTGCGTAAACTCCGCGAAAAAATCGGGGAAGACTACATCAAAACCGTGAAAGGCGTAGGCTATAAGTTCGAGTTTTGATTTGTATCTTCGCTTTACGGATGCACACATCCCTGTAGGCTGATTTATGCAAAATACCACGCCCCGTCAACTGGCATTGCTGGCTTCCGCACTTATTGCTGCGGTATTGCTCCTCACGTTTACGATTCTTGATCTCAGCGGTTTTGATTTTTCGTGGTTATTGATTGCCATTATTATCCCGGTGGCATTTGTTGCCAGCTATTATGTCATCCTGTACTTTGTAAGGCGTTTTATTGAAAGCCGGATCCAGGTAATTTACAAAACCATTCATAGTCTTAAACGGGGAAACAACAACGAAGGCTTTAAACAGTTACCGATTGATTCGGACCTGGTGGCCAAAGTGCAGAAGGAGGTAATTGACTGGGCGAAAAACCACGTAACGGAGCTGGAAGACCTGCGCAAACTGGAAGATTACCGCCGTGAATTCCTCGCAAATGTTTCGCACGAGCTGAAAACGCCCATCTTCAACATCCAGGGATATGTGATGACGTTGCTCGAAGGCGGCCTCGAAGATCCCAGTATAAACCGCAACTACCTGCAGCGTGCGGAGAAGAGTGTTGACCGCATGATCAACATCATTGATGACCTCGAAGCCATTTCGCGCCTCGAATCGGGGGAACTGGCCATGGATAAATCCACTTTTGATGTGGTGGAACTGGCCCGCGATGTGCTTGAAGCGCAGGACATGAAAGCGGCGCAGCGGCGCATCAAACTCACGCTCCGCGACGAACAGAAACGTTCCATCCGTGTACACGCTGATAAAAACCTCATCCGCCAGGTGTTTTCCAATCTTATTGTGAACTCCATCAAATACGGCAAAGACGAAGGCGAAACCGAAGTCCGTTTTTACGACATGGATGAAAACATCCTGATTGAAGTTTCCGATAACGGGCTCGGCATCAATAAAGAACATTTGCCCCGCCTGTTCGAACGTTTTTACCGGGTTGACAAAGGCCGTTCGCGCGAGCAGGGCGGAACCGGGCTCGGCCTGGCCATTGTAAAACACATCATCGAAGCGCACGAACAAACCATTAACGTGCGCAGCACCGAAGGTGTGGGTTCCACATTCTCGTTTACCCTTGCCAAAAACGCCTGAACACGGGCGTTTGCGCACATCTGATTTCCCCGAACCGATTGTTGTTTTTTTTCGCGGAGCATGGCATGTATCTTTGATTGCATTAATTTATAACGCAATGAAAAAACAATTCCTGCTTCCGCTTTTTGTTTTTGCAGCAAGCTTATCGCTTGATGCCCAGCAGCAGCAATGCGCCACCATGGATGTGCATGCGCAACACCTGCAAAATCCGCAACTGGCGGCTTCGTTTGCAACCGCATCGGCGCAGGCCAAACAGTGGCTGGCCGCACACCCCGAAATGCTGCAGCGCAACGGCAGCAACCGCACCAGCGCACCGCTGCTTACCATTCCGACGGTGGTACACGTACTGTATAAAACAGCGCAGCAGAATATTACCGATAACCAGGTCTATTCGCAGATCGCCATCCTGAACCAGGATTACCGCCGCCTCAATGCCGATACGGTAAACACACCGGCCATTTTTGATACGATTGCGGCCGACATTGAAGTGGAATTCTGCCTCGCTTCGGTTGATCCCGATGGAAATCCGACGAACGGTATTACGCGTACTTCCACTACAGGCGGACAACTCTTCGGATTTTTCAGCCCGTTTGAAGATGCGAAATACGATTCACTTGGCGGAAAAAATGCATGGCCAACGGATCGTTACCTGAACATCTGGGTATGCGAATTATTTCCCGGGCTGCTCGGCTACGCGCAGTTTCCCGGCGGCGCAGCTGCAACCGATGGCGTGGTGATTACCTACACCGCGTTCGGAAATATGGGAACCGTTACCGCGCCTTCGCTGCTCGGCCGCACCACGGTGCATGAAGTGGGGCACTGGATGGGCCTGTATCACATCTGGGGCGACGACCAGGATTGCACCACCGGCAGCGATTCCATTGCCGACACACCGAATGCCAATTCCGCTTCTGCCAGCGACTGCAACGTTACACTGAACAGCTGCAGCAACGAAGACCCGTGGTGGGGTGTGATTGATCCGCCGGATATGGTGCAGAACTATATGGATTATTCGCACGACAGTTGCATGAACATGTTTTCACTCGGACAGAAAGCGCGTATGCATTCGTTCCTGTATGGTGATGCGCGGCGTTTTGCATTATTCACCTCCAACGGTGGCTGCAACCCGCTGAGCATTAATAAACCGCAGTTTGAAAAATATTTCAGCGTGTATCCGAACCCGACAGCGGATGTCGTAAACGTTTCGTACTTCGGTTCGTGGAATGCTGCCATGCAGGTTTCGCTCGTGGATCACCTCGGGCGCACATTACGTGCATGGAATACAAACAGCTACCAGTTCACGCTCGATCTGCAGGATTTTCCCGCGGGCCTCTATTTCCTGCGCATGCAGGGCGAAGGCGGCGTAGCGATGAAACGGATCGTCGTTCAGCACTAAAAACGAAAAAGGAATAAAAAGAAAAGGCTTCGCAAGAAGCCTTTTTCTTTTTTAAAGTTCCGGCTGAAAGCCGAAGTATTTAAGACGTTGATTCAGGATTTATCCTGAATAAGATTACGAGCTTAACGTTACAACTGATCGCGGTTTTTTTAAGTTGTTGATTCAGGATGCATCCTGAATCAGGACCACGCTCTTACCGAACCACTCACCCCCGAAGATTAATATTCAACTCTTTCAGCTGTTCTTCGCTGATCTCCGAAGGCGAATCTATCATCACGTCGCGACCTGCGTTGTTTTTCGGGAAGGCGATGAAATCGCGGATGGAATCAGCTCCACCGAAGAGCGAGCAGAGGCGGTCGAAACCGAACGCGATGCCGCCGTGCGGAGGCGCACCGAATTCAAATGCGTTCATGAGAAAACCAAACTGCGCCTGTGCTTCTTCGGCGCTGAAGCCGAGCACCGAAAACATTTTGGCCTGCAGGTCTTTATTGTGGATACGGATGGAACCACCGCCCACTTCAGTGCCGTTAATCACCATGTCGTAGGCATTTGCACGTACGGCACCGGGATCGGTATCGAGCAGCGCAACGTCTTCCGGGTTGGGTGAGGTGAACGGATGGTGTTTCGCATGCCAGCGGCCGGCCAATGATGAAAGCAGGTTCGGGTCGCCGTCGTTCCATTCGAGCAGCGGAAAATCAACCACCCACAGGCACGAGAATTTGTTTTTATCACGCAGTCCGAGGCGTTCCGCGGTTTCGAGGCGCAGGTCGTTCAGTGCTTTGCGTGTTTTATCAGCCGGGCCGGCAAGGATCAGCAGCAGGTCGCCTTTTTCAGCGCCGAATGCTTCGCCCCATTTTTTCGATTCCTCTTCGTTGTAGAATTTTTCAACCGACGATTTGATGGTGCCGTCTTCATTAAAACGCACATGCACCAGGCCGGTTGCACCCACCTGCGGACGTTTTACAAAATCCGTCAGTTCGTCGAGCTGTTTGCGGCTGAACGAAGCCGCGCCTTTCGCGCAGATGCCCACCACGAGTTCCGCTTCGTCGAACACTTTGAAACCTTTGTTTTTTACAAGGTCGTTCAGTTCCACAAAACGCATTTCAAAACGCGTATCCGGTTTGTCGCAGCCATAATATTTCATGGCGTCGGCATAACTCATGTGCGGCATTTCGGGAATGTCAATTCCTTTCACTGTTTTAAAAAGATGGCGCACGAGTCCTTCAAACGTATGCAGGATATCGTCGCGCTCCACGAAACTCATCTCGCAGTCAATCTGCGTGAATTCCGGCTGCCGGTCGGCACGTAAATCTTCGTCGCGGAAACATTTTACCACCTGGTAGTACCGGTCGAAACCGCCCACCATCAGCAGCTGTTTAAACGTCTGCGGCGATTGCGGCAGCGCGTAAAACTGGCCGGGGTTCATGCGCGAAGGCACCACAAAATCGCGTGCACCTTCGGGTGTGCTTTTTATGAGCACCGGCGTTTCCACTTCAATAAATTGTTCGTTGTTCAGGTACTCGCGCGTGGCCTGTGCCATTTTGTGACGCAGCACCAGGCTTTCGCGCACCGGGTTGCGGCGCAAATCGAGGTAGCGGTATTTCATGCGGATGTCGTCGCCGCCGTCGGTATTATCATCAATGGTAAACGGCGGTGTTTTGGCCGCGTTCAGCACAGTCAGTTTGCTCGCGATGATTTCAATATCACCAGTCGGCATTTTCGGATTTTTGTTTTTGGCATCGCGCTCGTTTACGGTGCCGGTAACCTGCACCACGTATTCGCGCCCGAGTTTATCGGCTTCGGCAAACATTTCCGCATTAACGGATTCATCAAACGTAAGCTGTGTAATACCGTAACGGTCGCGCAGCACCACGAAGGCTACGCCGCCTTTTACACGGCTGTATTGTACCCAGCCGCACAGGGTAACCTGCTCACCGGCATGACTTAAACGTAATTCACCGCAATTGTGTGATCGTAACATAAAAAAACGTGTTTCTGAATTGGAGTACGAAGGTACGGAAATCGGCTAAAACACGCGCATGCGGGCTGAAACGCAGGCCCTGTGATGCGCCGCAAGGGAAAGGGAACGTGTGTTTATCGGGTAATGGTTACCGGTTCCGAACTGATAAACCCATCGCCATACGGCACAAAAACATAATACGTGCCCGGCTTTTTCACCTGCAGCGTTTGTCCTTTTGTTCCGTCTGCCCATTGATAAGATGCGTATCCGCCTGCTGCTTCCAGTTTCCAGCCATCGCCTTCTTTTGTAACGGTTATACCCGGCCTTACCAAACTGAACGGGAGCGACGGATAATAATACCCGCGGTAGCTGCCGATGGTATCGCGGAAAACAAGTTTAAACAGTTCCTGTTTGTTTTCATCCACAAGCATCATGGTCACATTGGGTGTTCCGTTTTTTATTTTTCCGAAGTTGATGAGCGTACTACCGTTTGCGCTGCGGCGGGCATTGCCGGTGGCTTCGCTTATTATTTTTTCAGGATAACCGTAGGCCCAGACTAATTTGGCTGTTTTGGCGGATTCGTCCAGTTCGTATTCGAGGGCGGCGGCGTTGTGCTGTTCCGCTTCTTCGCCGTAACCGTTGTCGAACAGCAGCAGGTGGCCGTTGGGCAGCAGGCGTGCATCGTGTTGGCCGAGAAATGGATCGTTGTTGTTGATGAACTGAAACGTGTTGTTTTTTCCGCCGAGCCGCCACGCGACAGAGCCGTCGCTCTTATTCACCTTGATGATTTCGTTGGAGTAGCGCGCCGAGATGATGTAGTTGCCTTGTTCATCCACGTCAATGGAATTAAAATGCGTAATGTCCATGTTCACGGAATCGTTCAGATAGACCTGCGACGCATCTTCCATGCGGAAGTACGGTTTGGCGTGCCATTCGTGCACCAGCTTTTTGTTTTTATCCAGTTCCTGCACCACGCCGTATTTCACTTTTGCTTTTTTGCTGCCCGGTAGTTTTTTGCGCATGAAGATGTTATAACCGCTGAGGTTCATGTCAAAGCTTTCGGTGCCGATAAGCACGTAGTTTCCGTTCGGCAGTATCAGGAAATCATGGTTGTCAATTGCAATGCCGTTTACGGTTCCTGCCGAATCCACCACGCGGAATTGCGAATCCATGATGATGAATTTGGTGCCGCCGAAATACGACATGCGCCCGTCGGGATGCACTTTGAAATCGGATCCTTTTTCTATGCGCCGGAAAAATACGGTGTAGCCGTTCCCGTCAATCACCTGCTGCCAGCTCTGTTTCAGCGGATTATTTTTGTTCATCTTATACGGGAACAGAAAATAGTAGCCCTGTGTTTTTGCAGAATCATTTACGGTAACGGTGTAGGGCAGGAGCAGGCTGTCGTTTATTTGCGTGGTAAATGGCCGCCCGGCATTGCCGGGTTCTTCCGGTGCACCGCAGCATAAAAGCTGTGTGGCAAACAGTATGGTGATGAAGCAGGGAAATAAAACAGTTTTCAGAATCATGCAGGGCAAAGATACATTTCAGCACGAGTTTAAAAATGTGTAGTTTTGAAAACCAAACCAAACCGCGTATGATTTTCAGACTCCTTCTCCTGGCCACCTTGCTGGCGGGTACCTGTACCATCCAGTCGTGCAGCAAAAAAGTTGCACCGGCAACCGTAACAAATCAGTCTAAAATCGGCATCGGCGACGATGGCAAAACCTATACGCTGAAGGTTGGTGAAAAAATTGAAGCCACCTTTAACGAGTGTGTGGGCTGCGCGCAGGTATGGCGGGCAGAAGTGAGCAACAGCGAAGTAGTGGCAACCCTGCCCAATACCTATTCCAACAGAAGCTGCACCGATTGTGTGGGCGGCAACCAGGACAATACCTTTCACCTGGAGGCCAGAAAAGCAGGAACTTCCACCATCACGTTTGCCTATTTTGATAAAAAAGTGACGGTTACCATCGTCGTAAACTGATCTGAAACGGCGTTTTTGCCGGTAAAATCCGTTTCTGCACCGGTTTTTTCATCCCGTAAATACGAAGCGGGCCTGCTTCCGCGTTTTTATTGCTGAAACAGGTCATCCGATGAAAACGGGCATTCATGTTCTCTTCTGTTTATTAGTTTGTGCCGTTGCAGTGCAGGCGCAGCCGGCGTATGACGGGCAGCAGGTGGTAAAAGACCGCCGCACCGCTTCCGATGTGGTGGTTTATCAGCATCCGGAAAATGGTGCACTGTACCTGAAATCGGAACGCAAAGCCGTGGAACTGGAAGTCTATAACATCCAGGGCGAACTCATTTTCCGCACGCGCAACACCAGTGAACCCGTTTTCCTGCCCTCGCTTAAACCGGGTACGTATGTGGTGCAGGTGTATTATACGGACAGGAAGGTTACGCAGAAGATTGTGTTGCGGTGAAGTTACTACGTGCGAAATCACGTAACTTTATTTCGTGAAAAGCACCCAACTCCGCATCGCGCCAACCTTCCATCCGCCCTGCGAATTGGTATTGCTGGGCGATGAAAACGGTTATTTCCTGGAAATGCAGTTCACAACGGAAACTGGAAAAGCACGGACAGAAACAATACCGTTTACCGATGCCACCGCCGCTACAGAAATTTTCCGCCTCAGCGAAGGCATCATCCGCACCGCGCGTAAAGACGACCGACTCATCCTCGATGGTGTTTCACTCCGCTGTACGATGGAACTGGATGGCGAAGAAAAACAATACGAATTCCGTTGCCCCGAAAACGGCACTTCGGAACTGAAACTCGTTTACCTGTTCCTGCATTACATTTTCAGTTATTGTACCGACGATGCGCTGATCCGTTCGTTCGAAATTACGGCGCAGTATTTCGACGGGTTCATGCCTTTCCGGACGTATGATGGCGCCGTTTTTCGCCTGCGTATGTATAAACGCATCACGTATTCGCAGAAAAAAGAATTTGATAAAGTCGTTTCGAAAACACTGCAGCACGAAAACGTACTGCTTGATATGACGCATCTTGATATTATTGATGACTACCTGCTGGACGCATTAAAACCATTTATGCAGCGCCCCGGTGTAACGTGGCACGTGCGGCGGCGCTTTGTGCAGGAACTGGTACAGGCGGGAATATCTGGAACGGCCATGATCTGGATTGCCGCTGACCCGGGCGAAGCATCCGCATAAAAAATCGCGCTTTATTGTTTAATTTTACACCTGCGCTTCAGCGTGCAGTTTCGTGCCCCGTTCCGTTGAAAACCGTTTACAGCTTATGACAGAAACAGGTATTGCCGGCCTCCTGCTTATACTGGCCAATGTGATTTTTTCGTACCGCGGATTTAACGATCACGCGCTGCTCGAAAATTTCAAATTTGAGGTGGATGCGATTCTTGTGCGTAAAGATTACAAACGCATGATCACTTCCGGTTTTCTGCACGTGGGCTGGTGGCACCTGCTGTTTAACATGATCAGCCTGTATGCATTCAGCGGGCTGGTGGAATCGGCACTCGGACTTTCCAGTTTCCTGTTCATTTATTTTTTCGCGCTGCTGGGCGGCAATGCGCTTGCGCTTTACATTCAGCGCCACAACAGCAGCTACTCGGCTGTAGGGGCTTCGGGTGCGGTGAGCGGCCTCGTGTTTGCATCGCTCGCGTTGTTTCCGGGCATCGGTATCGGCATCCCGTTTCTCCCGGTCATGGTGCCCGGCTGGCTGTACGGACTGGGGTATATGCTGTACACCATTTTCGGAATTCAGTCCAAACGCGACAACATCGGGCACGAGGCACACCTCGGCGGCGCGCTGGCGGGTATGCTGGCGGCCATTGCATTTGAACCGCGGGCATTGATCGAAAACTATGTTGTCATTCTTGCGATAACCATTCCCGCGCTTGTATTCCTGTATATTGCTGTTGCCCGCCCGCACCTGCTCGTGCTCGGAAAAATGCCCGGCACCCCAGCAAAAAAATACCAGACCATCGAAGACCGCTACAACGATGCTAAGGTTTCGAAGCAACAGGAAATCGACCGCATTCTCGAAAAGGTATTCCGAAGCGGTATGAACAGCCTGAGCAGAAAAGAAAAACAGGTGCTCGAAGAACATTCCCGGAAAATGAAATGAACGGTACAGCGTTTGTGCTATGTTCATTTAAAAGTATCTTCGTGCATACGATGAAACCGTTTTCCCGAAAAATCAGCCGTGTAAATCAGCTGCTCCTCGCCGCAGTATTGTTTGCCGCTGCATTTGTTTTTAATTCGGCATTTGCGCCGGGTGAAAAAGCGGTTTTTACAACAGCCGGTTTCAGTTCAAAAAAAGCACTGAAAATAAACGGCACCAATTATAAAATTACAGTCACCAAAACGTGTATTGAAACCGGTGATCCACCATTCGACTGCCGCACCACGATTAAATTTACGCCGGCCGGTTTGCCCGATCTTGTTATTCATGGCGATGCGTATCGCTTTGCGGCAAAAGACCTGAACGGTGACGGCAAAACAGAACTTATTGCGCTGGCTTCGGAACACGGTAACTGGCGCACGGTTTCAATTAACACCATGTCGGCAGCATCCAAAACTTCCACCGGTTACTGGTACCGGCCCGTTTCCGAATTTTTATGGTACCCGGGTTTGAAAGGAGAAGAAGGCTGCGATGCGCAACTCTTCTGGCTGGCGCAAACAAAAACGCTGAAAGTACTTACTACCAATGCGGCTGACAAGACGTTTGCCTGTACGGATGAAAAGCTGCTGGTGTGGAAGAACCGGTGACCCTCGCCCGGTTTTAAAGCAACTACTGTTTTACAAATTTTGTTTCCGCAATCCTGTTTTCAGACCGAACCCTTAACAGGTAAACACCCGGCGGCAATGCAGTTGCAGAAACGGTAGCTGTTTCCGTATGTCGTTGTTCACGCAAAACCATTTGCCCGACGCAATTGTAAATCTGAATTTCGTAATTGCCGAAAGTACAGCGCAGATTCACTGTTTCATGCACGGGATTCGGACTGATACTTATCGGATTTTCTTTTTGTGTTTCAGCAATTCCTACACCGTTCTGGCAGATCATGGTTTGCACCGGGTTAAAAGCCTGGCCGGTAACATAAAACGGCGTTGAAAATGCGGGGTACTCCGTAACCGTTATCCCTGAATCGTAAGTGGTATAGAAATAATCGGAAAGTATTGCCGTGGTGTCAATGCTGCAGTTGTTTGTGCTGGCCTGGTCTGTTTTGAGCAGGAAGGACTTGTCGGGATTGGAATTGCCATCAAAAAGCCATCCTGCAATCAGTTCGCCGCCATCGCCCGTTGCTATTATATTGTAAAATCCGGAAAACTGCGATGTAACCGGTTGTACATATCTTTTTGCCTGGAGGATATTCCCTGCAACATTTGTGCGCATAAAGTAAGGTGCATCACCAACCATGTTGGCCTGGTGCGAAATATTTCCGATCAGCAGGTACTCGTTACTGGCAGTTGCAGCAACCCGGAAGGTCCGCAGCAGGGTTGCATTCAACTGGTGAATATTTGGTTTGTAATATGTTTTGAACCACACCGGGGAAAGTGCGTTGTCTGTTTTTATCATAAATGAAACCAGCCGTATTTCATTATTCAGATTATAGTAATCCATATTACCGCCAATAAGCAGGCCACCGTCGGGAGTATTTGTGATGTCTACCGGGACAAAAGCAATACAGGAAAACCATAAAAACGCAATGTACCGGCTGCGGATCTCATTCCCGTTTGAATCGAGTTGGAGGAGGAGTAATTTATTGCCGCCATGATAGGGATAATTGCAAAAATTTATTCCAAACTGGAACTCCGACATGATAATAAATTCCTCGCCGTTGCCGGTATTCCGGATCAGCAGTTTTTTCGGATACACATTATCATCTACACAGTTTGTATCGTACCTTTTCGACCAGAGCACCTGGCCTGAAGCATCTGTTCGCGTAAGCATAAATTTAGTCACTGTTCCGCCATGTGCTATGTTGCCGATAATTACCCAGAAAACATGGCTGATTTCGGTTAACACGGCATATCCGCCATCGCTGGTTTGCTGTATTCCAACGGGGTTAACACCATAAATACTACCAGACAGGTGCAGGTTTTTGCTCCACTGGATAATACCGGAACTGTCCGTTTTTATCAGCAGGACATTACTGCTGTCTGTTACACCAATAGAGGAGAGGATCATAAATCCCTGGTCGCTGGTACGGATCATTGATTTGCTGGTAATCGCTCCCGGGTTGGTGTATTTGTAGGACCAAAGCAGGTTTCCGGAAAAATCGGTTTTGCTGAGATAAATGGCAGAGGCAACCTGGTTGAGTGCGTTCTGCGAAAGAAAAACATAACCCGAAGACGTTTCGATCATGTCCAGGTTTTCGGCAAAGTCATTTACTCCCGGCGACATGTCGAGGTGCGTTTCAAACGTAACCTGTTGCCCGAAAGCGCCATAGTTTACAAGACCAAAAAGGAAAAGGAGGGCGCGTTTTAGCATGGGATATGGTGTTGGCGTATGAAAGTTAAATAAAAATTCGTTCACAAGCCATTGTGCATCAGGTGAGTTAGTATATGACAGTACTGGTTGCGTAACTGATCGTTTGGTGCCGGAAGTCCCCGAATTCCTATCTTTGCCCCATGCTGCGCAACTATGCAGGGCTTCTCCCCAGGGTGCTCTGGAAATGTTTCTTCATCCTTAATTTCATCATCAGCCTGGTTGTCTTGTACCCAGTGCTGCTGGTGTTGCTCAGCGGCAAACCGAAGTTTCGTGCGGCGTACCGTGTTTCACGGTTCTGGGGCAAGTGGGTGCTGCACGGTTCGGGTATTCTTCTGCGCGTGAACTGGAAGTTTGATAAAACGAAACTGCCGCAGCAGTGCATTTACGTTGCCAATCATACCTCGTACCTCGATATTGTTGAAAGCTTCTGTTTTCTGCCGCATTACCACGCCTACATGGTGAAACAGGAGGCCGGCAAAGCCCCGCTGCTGCGTCTCGTTTTCCGCGAAATGCACATTTTGGTTGACCGGCAGAGCCGCCTCGGTTCGCACAAGGCATTTATGCGCGTGGGCGAAAAATTAGACCAGGGGTATAGCGTGTTTATTTATCCCGAAGGCACCATTTCTGTTTTCGGACAGCTGAAACCCTTTAAAAACGGGGCGTTCCGCCTGGCCATTGAAAAACAGCTGCCCATTGTTCCGATAACCTATTGCAACAATTACAGACTGCTGCAGAACGGCGGTTTCCTCAAAGTGCCGGGCCGCCCCGGTATTGCCCGCGTGATTGTACACGAACCGGTAAGCACCGCCGGACTAACTGAAAACGATTTGGTATCTTTGCGCGCACAGGTCAGAACAACCATTGAAAACGGACTGAAAACAACATGAAAATAGACACCACCACCGTTGACCAGGTTGCACACCTTGCCCGCCTCGAATTTGACGGCGCGGAAAAAGAACGCATCATCAACGACATGAGCCGCATGCTCACCTTTGTTGAAAAACTCAACGAACTGGATACTTCAACAACCGAGCCGCTGATTTACATGACCGAAGAAACCGGCCACCTCCGCGATGATGTCGTAAAACAGGAAATTACCCAGAAAGAAGCTCTGCAGAACGCACCGAAAAAAGATTCGGATTATTTCAAGGTGCCGAAGATGGTGGATAAGAAATAAGCAGAAAAAATTACTGCAATAAAAAAGCCCGTTTTCCTTAGCGTTAGTCGAAGGAAAACGGGCTTTGTTGTGCTTTGTACTGACTTAGTTACAATACTCGTCAAAAGCCATTTTCAGGTTTTGTGCAATCATGTCGGCGGTACGGCCTTCGATGTGGTGGCGCTCGATAAAATGAACGAGCACACCATCTTTGAACAGCGCGATAGACGGCGATGACGGCGGGTACGGTGCAAAATGCTGGCGGGCCTGCTGCACAGCTTCGGTATCGAAACCGGCAAATACGGTGGCTAATTTGCCCGGCTTTTTGCTGTTCTGGATTGCCATTTTAACGCCCGGACGGGCAGCGCCTGCAGAACAACCGCAAACGGAGTTTACCATTACTAAAACAGTGCCCGGTGTTTTGATTACTTCTTCAACACGATCAGGTGTGGTGATATCTTCAAACCCGGCGTCAACTAAATCAGCCTTCATGGGCATTACTAACTGCGGAGGATACATGGTTTCTGGTTTTAAATTAGACTGCAAAGATACGAAAGAACCGTTTGCCGCAAGTAGCATAAACAGTTCCGGTAACAAACAACCGGGTTGTTGTTTTGTTCGGTCTGCTGCATGGCTTACTGGTGTAATTGCCTGTAAATCACAGTTCCGGTAGCAATTGTTAAAAAATGTTGGCATAGTCTTTGAACAAACATGCGCACCAAACAACCTTTCCCATGAAAAAACACTACACGACCATCGTGCTGGCATCGTTTTGCCTTTGCGCAACGGCACAGATCCCTGCTTTCCAGTGGGGCGGCACCATCGGCAATTCGTATTCACATCTCATCGGCGATTGCGTTGCTGATAACAACGGCAACATGTATGTCGCAGGTGGTTTCGAATCGTCCAATGCCGATTTTGATCCAGGCCCTGCAACCGCCTACCTCAGTTCTACCAGCTCCACGCAGGCCTTTGTTGCCAGATACAACGCGGCCGGGACGTACCAGTGGGCTTTTAAAATTGCGAACAACGGACCCTCATACATTTACAACATGCATCTTGCTGCTAACGGCGACCTGCTTGTTTGTGGTGGTTTCAGTGGCAGCAATGTGGACTTTGATCCCGGTCCGGGGGTGTACCCGGTTTCTTCTGTTTTCGGAGCCGACGGGTTTATTGCACGTTATTCGCCATCGGCCGCCCTGCAATGGGTGTATGTACTGGGCGGGCAGGGGCAGCAATATATTATGGATGTGAAAACAGACGCAGCCGGCAATGTATATGGTGTTGCCGATTTTGAAAATACCGTGCTCGCCGATCCGTTTACATCAACTACGTTTACGTCGTTCGGCGGGACGAATATGCTGCTCATCAAACTGAACAGTGCCGGGCAATACCTGCATGCCGGGCAGGTGGGCGGGCCCACGTTTATCAATCCGAAAGAAATGACCGTTGACAACAGCGGCAATGTTACCGTAACAGGAAATATGTACCAGGTGGTTGACTTTGATCCGGGTCCGGGCACATATAACCTGAATGCAGCAAATAGTCCGTTTGATTTATTTGTTGCATCATACGATACTGCGGGCAATTTCCGCTGGGCATTCAATGCCAATACAACCGGTGTTGTTTCCACTTCAGGCATTGGAAATGACAGTAACGGTAACCTCTTTATCGGTGGCGGTATTACCGGGACAACCGATTTTGATCCGGGCAGCGGAACTGTAATGCTAACCGGCGGAATTGCCACAACTGCATTCCTGGCCAGTTACGACAGCAACGGCAATTGCCGCTGGGCGCACCTCATCGGCGATACGAGTATGACAGCAATTATAAACGATGTGGACGTTGATGCATCCGATGCTGTATTTGTCACAGGCACGTTCCGCGGTCTTGTTGATTTTAATCCGGGCAGTGGAGTTGATACGTTGCGCACACCGATTAACGGACAGGCCAACGCATCCTTTACTGCAAAATATTCGGCTTCCGCCGCTTACAGCTGGGCCTTCCAGATTTGCCCCACAACCAGCCTCGGTCCGGAAGGACGCGGCGAAGCCATTGATGTAAACAGTTCCGGGAATGTGTATATCACCGGTTTCATCGGCAACAACGCCGACTTCGATCCGTCGCCTGCTGTAAATATGGTCACACAAAATAACCGCAACATCTATATCGCACGTTATGGGGCAGGCTGTGTGGCCCCGGCAGCGCCGGCTTCAGTGAGCGGACCGGCTTCGGTGTGTTCCGGCAGCAGTAATTTTTACCAGGTGCCGCCTGTTGTGGGGGCAACATCCTATACATGGACGCTACCGGCAGGCTGGTCAGGAACTTCAGTTATGGATACAATTACTGCCGCAGCAGGAACAACCGGCGGAACGATAAGTGTTACCGCATCCAATGTTTGCGGCACATCAGCAGCTGTAACTTTTACAGTTTCTGTTGTTGCTTCACCTGCGGTAAGTTATGTGCAGTCGCCTGCATTAATTTGCGACAATGCACAGCCGCTGCTGCTCACTTCCGGAACACCGGCGGGTGGCGTGTATGGCGGCATCGGTGTAATGAATAACCAGTTCGATCCGGCTTCCACCGGCCAGGGCATTTTTCCGCTGTGGTACACGTACACCGATTCGGTTACCGGCTGCACAGCAACTGATTCTTCATCCATTACCGTTGATATCTGCAACAGCATCATTGAACGCGATGCATCAGCTGCAACTGTTTACCCGAATCCGTTTTCCGATCAGCTGTTCATTCATAACGCCGCAGCAGGAAACAGTACCGTAACCATTTATGCTGCCGACGGGCGCCTTGTCAAACAAATTGCGCTGTATTCCGAATCGGGCATCATCGGAACAACAGACATGTGTCCCGGCATTTACCTCGTGGTGTTGCAGCAGGGCGAAACCGAAACCCGGATGCGTTTGATAAAGTAATGCATCGCATACTGCACAAAAAATCCCCGGTCCTGTTTTTCAGACCGGGGATTTTTTTAAGCGATAAAATCAAACGGAGGTGTTAATGTTTTACCACTACTTTTTGTTCGGTAATAATACCGGCGTTGTTGTGTATGCGGCAGAAATAAACGCCTTCCGGCAGTTCTGCAACATTAACCACGAGCAGCGACGACTGGTCGTCCAGCGATTCGGTGCGAACCACGCGGCCGGTCATGTCAAACAGTTGCATTACGGCATGTGTTCCTTTATCAAGCACGATTGCAATGTTTAACGCATCTGTTGCCGGGTTCGGATACACCTGCGCAAAGTTTGTTCCGTTGCTCAGCATGCGGTTCGGTCCGAGCTCATCGGAGCTCATCGGTTTGGCCTGCTGCGGTGTCGGATCGGGCTGTGCCATGTTCGGGAACAAACACTCATCCAGCGGCGTTACCGACTGCGACGTATTGGTTTGTGTAACCACGGTCGGTGTCAGGAAAAATTCGGTGAAGGTGCAGTTCTTGATTGCCGGTGCATACGCACTGAGTGAGTAGAGGAAATTCTGCGGACAGGTTCCTGCGCCTACGTTATTTGCAAATACCAGCCAGTTGTAACTTGTATTGGCAGCAGAACCCAGCCAGGCCACGGTGCGCTGGTGTGTGCCGCACATGAGTGTTGGTGTAAGCGCATTGCCCGGCGAAATGTCGCGCAGTTCTTCGGTACCTGCTGCCGGCGGCTGTCCGTAAATGCGGTAATCAGCTGCAGCCAGCGTGGCTGTTGCCGAAAGCAGGAAGCCGTTGGTGTTGCCCAGGGCATCCACCTGTTTGCCCACCATCATGTAGCGGTTGTTGATGAATGCCATGCGGCGCGGCGTATTGTTACCGGCCAGTCCGTTGGCAGGTAAAATGTTGGCCACTGCTCCCGGCAGATCCAGCGTAGCGAAAAAGGGAGTATTGATTGCATTGGCAATGTACCCGGCAATGGTGTAGTTTGCAGCGGCCGGGTTACGCACGAGGTCAACAGCAATTTCTGCGCGCGCACCGTCTCCGAAAATCCGGGTATAAATCAGCACGTTTGCAGGCGTAACCTTGCTCACCATAACCTGGTTGTCTGTTGTACTGCGGCTGTTGCCGAGGCACACATATTCGTTTGCGGTAACATCATGAATCACGGTAACCGGCGAATCTTCCAGTCCGCAGCCATCAAACACACGGTTAAAAATTACGCCGCCTGCATTGGCATCTACCACTACGAGGTGAACCTGGTTGGTGTTGTTCAGAAATACCTGCGTAAGACAGAGGAACCGTTTCAGTGTAGCATCATACGCAACCGAAGCACCCCGCAGCGGCCCGATTTCGCGTTGCCACAGGAAGTTGCCTGCAAGGTCTGTTTTTATCAAAACGGTTTGTGCAGGTGCCGCGTTGGTGTAACATAACAGCCCGAACCCCGGAACTGCCGTGGTAGTGGCTTCCACCACACCAACAGCTTCGTTTACCGAACCCACTGCTGCCGGGTTGATTTTGTAAAACCGGTGAAACACCGCGTTGCCTGCATTGTCGTATTTGGCAATAAAACACGACGGTACATTGGCTGCTGTAAATGCAGCCCCCGCCACCACCACGCCAATGGGTGCAGCCGTGCTCGTGGTCTGAATTACTTCATTGCCGTAGCCGTGGTCGTTCAGGCCAACGCCGTTGAAGTGATAATAGTTTTGCTGGGCATTTATGCTTCCGCAAAGCGCAAGCAGTCCCAGCCCGACCGAAATCAGTGAATTTGTTTTCATAAGATGTGTGTGTTAGTTAAACGTACAAGTTCCGTAACCCGCTCAAACGATGAATGGAATTATCGGCGCAATAAAATTTAATTTTAAGTTTGAATGAAATAATAAATCATGATCATGAACAAAGCAAACGTATAACTATAAATATATAAAGTCAATATAAAGTTATTAACGGATTTCAGCGCCTGTGTGGCCTGTGTGCCTTTGCTGACAAGCGTTTCGGGTGTTTCTGTGATCGCTCAATCGTTATTTATAAACGTATGCTGTACGTAAGTCACAATGCTGTTTTTAAAAAGCAAAACATCCCCGGCCCGGTTACGGAACCGGGGATGTTGTTTTGCTGTAAGGTAAAAAGGTGTTTAATGTTTCACTACCACTTTTTGTTCGGTAAGAATACCTGCACTGCTGTGTATGCGGCAGAAATAAACGCCTTCCGGCAGGTCTGCAACATTTACCACGAGCAGCGAAGACTGATCATCGAGCGTTTCGGTGCGTACTGCTCGGCCGGTCATGTCAAACAGTTCCATCACGCCGTGTGTTCCTTTTTCAAGCACCACGGCTACCTGCAGTGCATCGCTGGCCGGGTTCGGATACACCTGCGCGAAATTTGATCCGTTGCTGAGTACGCGGTTCGGCCCGAGCTGTTCGGAGCTGATGGGTCTTGCCTGCTGCGGTGTAGGATCGGGCTGTGCGATGTTCGGGAACAGGCATTCGTCAAGTGGCGTTACCAGTTGCGTGGAATTGATTTGCGTGATCAGTGTCGGCGCAAACACGGTGTTGTTCAGTGCGCAGGGTGTAATGGGTGGCATATTGGCGGCAAGTGCAAACGGGAAGGTTTGCGGACAGGTTCCGGCACCCACATTGTTTGCAAATACCAGCCAGTTGTAACTCAGGTTTGCTGCCGATCCTAGCCAGGCCACGGTACGCTGGTGTGTGCCGCACATGAGTGTTGGTGTGGCCGCGTTGCCCGGCGAAATATCACGCAGTTCTTCACTGCCTGCTGCCGGCGGCTGTCCGTAAATGCGGTAAGCACCCAGTCCGAATGCGTTGGTCACAGAAACAAAAAAGCCGTTGACGTTGGCGACTGCATCTACCTGTGTACCCACCATCATGTACAGGTTGTTGATGAGTGCCATGCGGCGCGGTGTGTTGTTGCCGAGCAGGTTCTGGCATAATGTAATTACCGATACTGCTCCCGGCATATCAATGGACGCAAAAAACGGGGTGTTGGGCACCCCCGGAATATAACCGCCGATGATGTACCCGTTAAATGCCGGATCACGCAACAGGTCAACCGCAATTTCGCGCTGCCCGGCATTGCCGAAAATAAGCTGCTGGGTAACCACGTTGCCGGGTGTAACACGCGCAAGCATAAGCTGGTTGTCGCCTGCCGGTGTGCGGCTGTTGCCGAGGCAAACGTATTCATTGATGAGCACATCATGAATTACGGTTACCGGCGAATCGTTGTTGCCGCAGCCGTCAATGAAACGGTTAAAAATCACAACACCTGTATTCGCATCTACCACCACGAGGTGCAGCTGGTTGGTGTTGTTTGCAAATACCTGCGTGAGGCAGAGAAAACGGTTCAGCGTAGCATCATACGCAACCGATGCACCACGCAGCGTACCGATTTCCCGTTTCCAGAGAAAATTACCCGCAAGATCGGTTTTAACAAGCACCGTTTGTGCAGGTGCAATGCTGGTATAACACAACACCCCGAAGCCCTGGATAACACCAACAGCAGCCGAGTTTGCTTCCACCACACCTACGGCTTCGCTTACGTTGCCGCCGCCCGGAGCGTTGAACCGGAAAAAGCGGTGAAAGATGGCGTTGCCCAGGTTGTCGTATTTCGCAAGAAATGCCTGCGGTGCATTGGCCGCATCAAAAGCAGCTCCCGCTACCACCACCCCGATTGGGGCCATGGCGCTCGTTGTTTGAATTACTTCGTTGCCGTAACCGTGGTCGTTCAGCCCGGCGCCGTCGAAATGGTAATAGTTTTGCTGGGCATTCATACTTCCGCAAAGGGCAAGCAGTCCCAGTCCGACCGAAATCAGTGAATTTGTTTTCATGAGAAGAGCGTATTAGTTAGACGTAAACAACAGGTAACCGGTTAAGTGTGAAACCATGTTACCACAAAAACAAAAAATTATTTTAAAAACGAATTAAATTATAAATCCTGGCCATGGATATAAACAAACTTATAACTATAAAGCATGCGAGTCAATATAAAGTTATTAACGGATTTCAATTGATAAAGTCGCTGTATCGCTTTGCTGGCAAGCATTTCCGACGATCTGTTGTTTTTGCAGGTCTTATTTATAAAGGTGTTTTGCATCCCGCTTTATACATTGCGCAGGCGTAATCCGGCAGCCGTTTTTGCAACAGAACAGGTATATTTGAAGGAAATATGCAAACTGCAAAATGAAATTATGCAAGCCGTTGTGGGTATTGGTTGTGTTCCTGTTTACTGCACAGGTTTTAATTGCGCAGGAAACAGTGACAAAAAAAACGCCACGCCTTGTTGATACCCTTGCGCCCGATTTTACGGTTACCGATACAAAAGGAAAAACCTGGCACCTTGAAGCGTTGCGCGGCAAAACGGTGGTGCTTAATTTCTGGGCGCTGGGCTGTGCAGGCTGTATAACAGAACTGCCCCTGCTCAACAGCATGGCCGATTCCATCGGGCGCGATACCAGTTTTGTTTTTATCTCGCTGCTGCTCGACAGTGGTGCGGCCGCACAGAAAGCCATGAAAACGTACTACATGCGTTATCACCAGGTGATCAGTACCGGGAAGCAACATACACTTTATCGCATCACCTGTTTTCCCACGCACATCGTTATTGATCCGCGCGGAATGATTCGTTACAACCAATGCGGTGTAATGACGCGAACGGATTTTCTGAAAATGATGCGCAGCTGATTTCCGGGGCTGTTCCGTGGCCTGTGCAAAATCGGTTACCGCCGGTTTAGAAATATGACCGCACACGTAGATTTGTTCGTGGTGCATCCTTGTTTTGTTAACTTTGCCCTGCTTATTTCTTGATACTCAAGCTTATGAAAAAACAATTGCTCCTGCTCGCCTGCGGCCTTTCCGCTGCGCTGCTCGTTAATGCCCAGGCCAAGCTGGTGGAAAAGGTGACCACCAACGGACCGGGTAAACTCGTTATTCCGTATGAAAAATATGTACTGCCGAACGGACTGCAGCTCGTCATCCACGAAGATCATTCTGATCCGATTGTGTATGTGGATGTAACGTACCATGTGGGTTCTGCCCGTGAACAGGAAGGCCGTTCCGGTTTTGCACACTTCTTCGAACACATGATGTTCCAGGGTTCGGAACACGTGGGCGATGAAATGCACTTTAAATGGATTAACGAAGCAGGCGGTACACTCAACGGTTCCACCAACCTCGACCGCACCAACTATTTTGAAACATTGCCGGCCAACAACCTCGAAATGGCATTGTGGCTCGAAGCCGACCGCATGGGTTTCCTGCTCGATTCGGTTACCCAGCGCAAATTTGAAATACAGCGCGCCACGGTGAAAAACGAACGCGGACAGCGTTACGACAATGCACCGTACGGACTCGTTTCTGAAAAAATCGGCGAAGCACTTTACCCGCAGGGGCATCCGTATTCCTGGACCACCATCGGGTACATTGAAGACCTGAACCGCGTGGATGTAAACGACCTGAAAAACTTTTTCCTCCGCTGGTACGGTCCGAACAACGCTACACTTACCGTTGCCGGTGATGTGAAAGTGGCGGACGTTTTGAAACTGACTGAAAAATATTTTGGTTCCATTCCGCGCGGACCGGAAGTGAAAAACATGCCGGCGATGAACACAAAACTGGAAGCGAACCGTTACATTTCGTATGAAGACAACATCCGTTTTCCGCAGCTCGTGGTAACCTGGCCTGGTGTGCAGGCACGTTCGGCCGATGAGGCCGCACTGGATGCGCTTTGCGATATGATGGCCAATGGCAAAGGCTCTATTTTTTACAAACACTTTGTGGAAACACGCATGGCGCAGTTTGCCGTGATGAATAACCCGACCGCCGAACTTACCGGTGCCACACGCGCAACCATTCGTGCATACCCGGGCAAATCACTGGCGCAGATGGACAGCATCATGCGTGTATGTTTCGCTGAATTTGAAACCAAGGGATTTGATGACAACGACCTGAAGCGTTTCAAACTCAGCATTGAACAGACGTACCTCGACCAGATGCAGAGCGTACAATCAAAAGGTTCGATGCTGGCTGAATACAGCACGTTCATGGCGAATCCGAATTTCCTGAAACAGGATATGGCGCGTTATGATAAACTGACCAAAGAAGACATCTGGCGCGTTTACAACCAGTACATCAAAGGCAAGCCTGCACTTTACCTCAGTGTTTGCCCGAAAGGACAGTCGGCGCTGAAACTGAAGCCGGACAACTGGACTATGCCGGCACGCCGTATTGAAAATGAAAGCCCGGAATACAAAAACCTGGTAAACCGCAAAGCGAAAGACAATTTCGACCGCAGCAAAAAACCGGTTTCCGGTCCTACGCCTGCCGTGGTAATTCCAACCGTGTGGAAAGAAACCTTCCCGAACGGCCTGAAACTGATCGGCACACAAAGCAACGAACTGCCCCGCGTGGAGTTCCTGCTTTCCATCGGCGCAGGCCACCGCCAGGAAGAGATGAACAAATCGGGTCTTGCGCAACTTACACTGCGTATGCTCGACCAGTCAACCATGAAACATTCGGCTTCAGAAATCGAAGATAAACTGGAAGACCTGGGCAGCAGCATTAATATTTTCCAGAGTGATAATGGCGAAGAAGTATTAATCCGTGTAACTGCACTTTCGCGTAACCTGGATGCCGTGCTTGCCCTGCTGGAAGAAAAACTGCTGATGCCGAAATTTGATGCGACTGAATTTGAGCTGATGAAAAAACAACAGCTCGAAGCCATCTCCAACCAGGCCACACAGGCGGCTTACATGGCTGATGTGATTTTCCTGAAAACAATTTACGGCGACAAACACATCAAAAGTGTGCCTTCGTCGGGAACATTGGAAACGGTAAAACCGCTTACGCTGGATGATGTGAAGAACTACTACAAAACGATGTTCTCGCCGAATGTATCGTCGCTTGTAATTGTGGGCGACCGCAGCAAAGAACAGCTGCTGCCGAAACTGAAATTCCTGAGCACCTGGGCCTCAACCAATGTGCAGCTGAAAAAAGACGATCCGATTACTTCGCCGGGTAAAACAAAAATTTACCTGTTCAACAAAGACAAGGCGGCACAAACGGAAATCCGCATTGCGCGCACTACCGGGCTTGAATACGATCCGCTGGGCGAATACTATAAAGCACAGGTAATGAACTACGCGCTGGGCGGAAACTTCAACAGCCGCATTAACGTGAACCTGCGCGAGGCCAAAGGCTGGACGTACGGTACCAGCAACCAGTTCAATTCTACCAGCTACTCGGGCCATTATGTTTCGGGCGCGGGTGTGAAATGGGAAGCGTCGGACAGTTCGGTAGTAGAAGTGATTAAAGAAATGCGTAACTACTACAACAGCGGCATTACCCCGGAAGAACTGGAGTTTACCAAAAAAGCACTGCAGCAGCGCGAGGCACTGGCATACGAAGCGCCTGGTGATAAACTGAACTTCCTGAAGCGCCTCATCACGTACGATCTCGATCCGAAATACACCGTGAAGCAGAACGAAATTCTGCGCAGCATGACCAAACCGGAAATTGATGCGCTCGCTAAAAAATACATGAACGTGGATGATATGTCCATTACAGTGGTAGGCGACAAAGCCCGCATCGGCGCAGCCATGGCCAAGCTCGGTTACGAAGTGGTGGAAGTGGACATGAACGGCAAACCCGTTCCGCCCCCGCCGCCGGTAATTAAAGAAGAACCGAAAATCGACAACCCGCCCGCACCGGTAGTAACACCAAAAGAAGAACCGAAAAAGAAAAAGAAAAAACGCGATAAAAAACCGAAAGGCGCCAAGTACGGCGATATTACGAAGTAGAAGCTACGGCGTTAAATAAATACCCGCGCATTGCAACTTGTTTCTAAGGAACGGTTGTGGGGCGCGGGTTTGTTTTTTGGTCCCCCTGGGACTATTGGGATCTGCGGGACATGTGAATAATTTCGTTTCAGCAAAAATGTCCCGCAAGTCCCAAAAGTCCCACAAGCAATAATCTCATTTTTTTATATTTCTTAAATTGTACCCATGAACCCTTTTCGGCAAGGCAACAAACTCCGGCAACATACCGCACTGCTCACCTGGATTGTGCTTACGGGTTACACCTTTTTTGTAATCCTTGTTACACCGGTTATGATGCAGCGCGCACACCTGCTTAACCTGCTGATGCTCGGCATTGCAGTCGCGTTTCAGTTTACCCGGGGCAACTTTGGCAAACTGGTGCCGCTGTTTGCGTTGCTTGGTGCATTGTTCTCCTGCGCGGCATGTACACCATCTGTATATTTTTTTAAGATCGGGTCGCTTGAACTGGGTTTGCCGTACCTGCTGCTCATCGGATTATTCATATTCACCAACCGCCGCGAATTGCCTGGGTGGTGGAAAAAGTTTTGATACCATGACATTGGAAACTGCAATTGTAAAAAAGCGTTTTGTTGATCTTATAATGAAAGGAAAATACACTTGCGTGTTTCTCATGCTGTCAGTTCTTGTATTTATTGCGTCATGCTCAGGCAATAACATACAGCCTGCTGCAATAAAAACAGATACAACGGATTCCATTTTTCCGCATCCCCAATATTGGGTTCCGATGTACGATATCCGCGATTCTGTTTTTGGTGAATACCTGGGATGTATGAAAACTGCAAAATCGGTTTCGCTGTTATGTAAAGCTTCTTATTTTAAAGAGTTTTATAACAACAAGGGCGAATATGAAGACGTAAAGGAAGTAGTAGAACCATTTGCATTTACGGATGATCCGGAACAAATCAGGCAGATAATACAATCATTCCCTTTTCGAAAGGAATATCCAAAAGATTCGTTGATTGAGACTATTCAACTGATAGAACATAGCGAATATTATTTCGTTTGTGAGCAGGAAACATTAGTCAGCTTTCGCCGGGCATTAAGTTCGAGAAATCAAATCTATTACAAGGGAACAAACTACCTGGTAAATGATTCAATTATTGAAGAACTACTCAGGCCGATCCTAATCAACAAAAAGCGCAGAACAAAAAAAGGTTAAAGTATCGTCAATTATGGCAAGCGAAAAGTCCCGCAGGTCCAAAACGTCCCAAATGAAATAACAAAAATGCCCACCGAACTCACCCTCGATTTCAGAAACAAACAACTCACCGAATTCCCCGCGGAAATACGTTTGCAACCCGATGTAACGCACCTCAACCTGAGCGGTAACCGGATATCTGCAATCCCGGAATGGATCGGTGAGCTGAAAAACCTCGTGGTGCTTAACATGAATGTTAATGCATTGACTGATATCACGCCGTTAACGGAGGTTACATCGCTGGTGGTGTTAAAACTGAATGTAAATAAAATCACGCGGCTTCCGGAGGAAATCGTAAAGTGGAAAAACCTGCATCGCCTGGAGCTGATTGAAAACCGGATTGATTATTTACCGGAAAGCATCGGCGGCCTCGAATCGCTGAACCGCATCCTGCTGGGGAATAATCAGCTTCAAACATTGCCCGATTCCATTGCGATGCTGGATAAACTGGAAGTGCTGAATGTTTTTGATAACCGGATTACACACCTGCCGCAAACCATCGGTGCATTAAAAATGCTGAACCAATTGCAGGCCGGGTTTAACCAGCTTGAAGCCTTGCCCGATGTGTTTAATGAATCGCAGCCCCTGATAACGCTTTCTGTTTTTAAAAACAGGATAACAAAACTACCCGCCTCCTTGCTGCAACTGAAAGCACTTAAGGAACTCAATATCGGCTGCAACGCCATTGAACGCCTGGAAAACCTGCCGGAACAAATACAGGAACTGAGTATTTACGATAATCCGTTGAAGGAAACAGCACCTGAAACGATCCGTTCGTTGATTTCTAAGTTCGACGAAATTGTACGCAATTCCTCGTATGCATTTTTATTTCTCGATACAAATCAAATTCCAGACGAAACGACAAGAAAATATTTTGATGAAACCGGTTTGAAAAACAGCAATGCATTAAAAGTAGTTGACATCGAAAAGCGATATACGAATCCATTCGATGTAAATCATTTGCCTTACGAGCTCGCGCAGCACTGGAATATTACAACAGCAGAATGTGTTAAAGAATTTAAGTCCCGAAGCGGAATCACCGGGAAAGAATAAAACAAAGCCCGTCATCCTGAACGATAGCCGAAGGAGACGGGCTTTGTTTTATAATCGTCTGAAAAACTTACTTCACAATAAACTTCCCGGCATGTAACCGCGAAGCGCCTTCACGTACTTCAAAGAAATACATTCCCGCTGTCAGGTTTTTCTCGCGAAGCGATACTGCATTCGTTTGCAGGTTGCCTTCGCTGAAGAGCAGTTTACCGTTGATGTCGTAAACAACTACTGACAGGTTTTCCAGTCCGGCAGTCATGTAATTATCAATGCGGATGATGCCTGCGCTGCCTTCTACCGGGTTCGGAATTACGGTTGCAGAAACCGGGTTTGCAGCTACCGGTTTAACACCGAGTGTAAACGCACCTTCGTTAATGGTGTGGTGCTGGTTCACACCGATGCTGTTTAATTTATCAATAATGCCCGACGGCCAGATTACTTTCACGCTGTCAATCGTTGTGTTGCTGCCGAGACCGAAATGCACCGCGAATGTATTTTGAATGCCGTAGCCTTCGCCGCTGCGCACCTCGCGCACCTGCTGGCCCCAGGGACCGTAAATGCGTACGATGGCACCGATGCCGTTTTTGTTGCTCATGCCGGCGGTTGCGCCACCCACGAGGTCAAACATCACGTAGTTATTCGTGTTGCTGTTCTGCGGGCAGGCGTTCATCCACAGGCGGTCGCTGCGGCTCGAAGGCGAGTTGTAAATATCGCAGTAGCTGGCATACACATCGAGGAAACCGTCGCCGTTCAGATCGCCCACGGCGTGCGCGGTAATCTGGTTCGCGTTGTATGAAAACGGGTTCGGGCTTACCAGGGTAAATGTGTTGTTGCCGTTGTTCATATACAGCAGGTGCGTGTCGCCTGAAATAAGCATGTCGAGATCGCCGTCGTTATCAAAATCGTGGAAGGTGGCATTTTCACCGAAGATGCTGGTGGTGCTGCTGATGCCCGAACCGCTCATGGCGTTGGTGAATACACCGGTGCCGTTGTTAATCATCAGTTTGCTGTTCACATCGTAGTTCAGTACAAATGCATCCTGATCGCCGTCGTTGTCAATATCGCCCCATGCGGTGCTCCAGCCCTGTGCGCCATCGCGCAGTCCGGTCCAGTTGGTAATGTCCTGTGTGTAGGTACCGTTCCCGTTGTTGATGAATACCTGGTCAATGCGGCGTGCATCGCTCGGGCTGCTCACACTCTGGCGGCAATGCGTAATCATCAGGTCAATGAGGTTGTCGTTGTTCACGTCGGTCCAGATGGAAGCGTAGTTGCCGCTGTTGTCCGAAGCCGGTGTGGTGGCCAGCGGCATCAGTGCCTGGTTCATCGTCCAGCCGCTGGTGGTTCCGTTACCTACATAAATGTGCGGCATGTCCACGTCGTTGCAAACAAACGCATCCAGGAAATGGTCGTTGTTTACATTCGCAAAGTTGGCACCCTGCACGAAAATAAAATTGGATGTTACAGCCGAAACCTGTGTGCCCGTGTAGGAGGTACCGGTTGAATTGGCGGTCAGGATAAATACGTTTCCGTAATCGCCCCAAAGCACATCGTTGTAGCCGTTGTTGTCCACATCGCCCACGCACATTGCCCACGGATCGCCGATGGTATTGCTGCCGAACGACGCTTCTGTAAAGGTAGCGTTGGGTGCACCCTGGTAATCAATAAACATGGTGGTGTTTCCGGAAGCACGCACAATGTCGTCTTTCCCGTCAGCGTTCATGTCGCACACGCCCACCGCATTGCCGCTGTGAAACGTGGATGTGGGCAGGAGTGTGGTCTGGTTGGTAAACGGAATCTGCGGTGTCTGCGCAACTGCAATCAGCCCGGTGAGGGAAAATGCAAGCGTCAGCACCTGCTGTGTAGTAAATGTTTTGTTCATGAAAAAACAGTTTTTGATCCCTGCAAGGTACGCCGATTCAGTGGAAAATGATACTAACCGGTCAACTTTCCGGCGCCATAAATACAAACTCTGTTCGTGTTGGCTGCACCAAAAACAAAAAGCGGCGGTTCGTCTGAACCGCCGCTTTTGTTAATGCAATGCGAAAAATCAGTTGCGGATAAACTTGCCCGAAGCCAGGCGCTTGCCGGCGCTGCTCACTTCGTAGAAGTACATGCCTTCCGACAGGTTTTTGTCCTGCAGTGTGATGATGCTGTTATTAAGGCGGTTTTCACCGTAGATGAGTTTGCCCGACATGTCGTAAATGTGCAGCGACAGGTTTTCGAGGCCGATGTTGCTGTAGTTGTCAATGCGGATAATGCCGTTGTTTGCATTTACCGGGTTCGGGATAACGCTTGCAGTAAGCGGTTTTTCCGAAGCAGCCGAAACGTTTAACGGGTTGCCACCTTCGTTGATGGTGTAGTGATTGTCAGCAGGAAGTACATCCAGCTGATCGACCATGCCCGACGGCCAGATTACTTTTACGCTGTCAATCTGCGTTTCAGCACCGAGGCCGAAATGTACTGCAAACGAGTTGTTGATACCATACCCTTCGCCCGAACGCACTTCGCGAACCTGTACGCCCCAGGGACCGTAAATTTTTACAATCGCACCGATGCCGTTTTTGTTGCTCATACCGGCAACAGCACCGCCCACCAGGTCAAAAACAATGTAATGATTGGTATTGCCGTTGGCAGGACCATCATTCATCCACAGTTTGTCGTTTTTGGTGCTCGGTGAGTTATATACGTTGCAATAGCTGGCATACAGATCAAGGAAACCGTCCGAGTTCAGATCACCTACGGCGTGCGAGGTGATGGTGTTGGTGCTGTAGTTGAACGGGTTCGGGGTAACCTGTGTGAAGGTGCCGTTGCCGTTGTTTTTGTACAGGTAGTGATTGTCGCCGGTAAGCATCAGGTCAACAAATCCGTCGTTGTCGAAATCCTGAAATGTTGCATTCATACCAAAAAACGAAGAGGTGTTGCTGATTCCCGAACCCGAAATCATGTTGGTGAATACACCGCTGCCGTTGTTAATCATCAGCGTGCTGTTTACATCGTAGTTGAGTACGAATGCATCCATGTCGCCGTCGTTGTCAATATCACCCCATGCGGTGCTCCAGCCCTGTGCGCCGTCGCGCAGACCGGTCCAGTTGGTAATGTCCTGGGTCCATGTGCCGTTGCCGTTGTTAATGTACACCTGGTCAATGCGGCGCATATCGGTGTTGCTGCTCACGCTCTGGCGGCAGTGTGTAACCATAAGGTCGCAACGGCCGTCGTTGTTAATGTCGGAGAAAATAGAGGCGTAGTTGCCGCTGCCGTCAAACGAGTTGCCGGTTCCCGGAAGGCCGCAGCCCGGGGGAATTGCAAACGGGTTGTAGGTCCACGACGAACCGTTGTTATTCATAAAAATCTGGTTCGAATCGGTATCGGCGCATACAAATGCATCCACATACGAATCGTTATTAATGTCGAAGAAGTTCGCGCCCTGTACAAATACGAATCCCGAGCCGGTAAGTGTGCTTACGTTGGAACCCACGTAGGTAGAACCGTTCCAGGTCATCATACGCACTGCGCCGTTGTCGCCCCACAGCATGTCGTTAATGCCGTCGTTGTTAATGTCAGCCACGCACGAACCCCACGGCCCGCTCAGGTTGTAGGTGAAGGTGGAGCCGGTAAAGGCGCCGTTGGCTGTGCCCTGTGTCTGCACCGCCATGGTCGTGTTGTCTGAACGAACGATATCGTCTTTTTTATCGTTGTTCATGTCACACACAGCAATACAGTTGCCGCTGTGGTAGGTGGTTACCGAAAGCTGCGATGTCCGGTCAATGAACGGAATCGAAGGAGTCTGCGCGTAGGCGGCAACTCCCGACAGCAAAAAAGTAACACCGGTAAGAATGGATGAAGTAGCTTTTTTGTTCATGGTTAGTATGGTATGAAAAGCCAAGGTAGGAATATTTACCAGTTTTGCAAAAAGTAGCCCTAAATCGGTTTTCTACTGATTTATGTCATCCCGGCCGATAAGCCGTTTCTGTATATGAGAATCCGTATATTTGTTTTTCCGTATTCCGACTTCATGAAAAAACATTTACCACGACTCCGCTATCCGTTTCTGCTTGTACTGGTAGTCGGCATTGCACTTATGGCCGGCCTTCCCGAATGGAAAGCCCATGCCCGTAAGTTTCATACTGCACAGGAAATTGCAAAATTCGGGCAGATCCGCATGGACCTGCCCACCGATACCACCGCCTGGTTTGTCGGGTCGGGCAAGTGTGCAGGCTGCCACGGACACGATCCGGCCGGGTTTGCGTTTATAACACCCAGCGGCGAAGATGTAAATATTGCCGACGACTGGGCCGGCACCATGATGGCGCAGGCCTCGAAAGATCCCTACTGGCGGGCTAAAGTAAGCCACGAAATACTGATCAATCCCGGAGCGCAGGACGACATTGTAAACACCTGCACCCGCTGCCACGCACCGCTCGGCCGTTTTGAAGCGGAATACAACAACAACCTGCCATACACGATTTCGGGAATGCTGAATGATTCGCTGGCGATGGACGGCGTTTCGTGCGGAGCCTGCCACCAGCAGAAAGACACGCTTTTCGGCCGCAACTTTACTGGCAATCTGCATTTCACCAAAAAGATCATGTTCGGGCCGTTTGTGAATCCGTTCAGCGGGCCGATGAATGATTTTCAGAACATCGGTGTGCAGTATGGACCGCACATTAACAATGCCGGTTTGTGCGGCGGATGTCATACGCTTATAACAGATGTGCACGACCTGTCAGGCAATCCCACCGGCGATAAATATGTGGAACAGGCAACGTATCACGAATGGCTGAACTCCTCGTATTCCGATACGTTTAACAGTGCCGCGCGCACCTGCCAGAACTGTCATATTCCGCGCATCAATACGCCGGTTGACATTGCCACCAACTACCCGTTCCTGCAGAGCCGCGCACCGTTCGGCAAACACCACCTCATCGGCGGAAATGCCTTTATGCTGAAACTGATGCGTGGCAACATGACATCGGTGGGAGCAACCTGCACACCGGCCAATTTTGATACCTCCATTGCACGCACCGTGCGCTACCTGCGCGACAGCACGCTTGAAGGCAACCTGTTCCAGGCGGCACGTACAAACGATACGGTATTTTATAAAGTAGCGCTGCGCAATAAATGCGGACATAAATTCCCTTCGGGATATCCGGCCCGTCGTGCATACATCGAATTTGTGCTGATGGATAACAACGGCGATACGTTGTTTAAATCAGGCATGCTGGATGGCAATTACAACATCGTTAACCAGGATGCATTTATTGAACCGCATTACGATGTGATCAACGATGAAACGCAGGTGCAGATTTATGAAATGGTGCCGGTGGATGTGAACGGAAACCTGACCACCGTACTCGAACGCGCCGACTCTACTTATAAAGACAACCGCCTGGCCCCGCTCGGGTTTACAAACAGCCACAGCGCTTACGACACCTGCCGCATTTACGGCAGCGCACTGAGCGATCCTGATTTTAACCGGACCGGCATTGTGCAGGGTACCGGCGCCGATACGGTGCATTATCACATTCCGCTGAACGGATACAGCGGCAACCTGAACGTTACCGTGCGTGTGTATTACCAGTCTGTTCCGCAGCGCTGGCTCAGCGAAATGTTTGCATCAAGCACCCCGGAAATTGATTCGTTTGAAACCATGTTCAACAACGCTGATCATACACCCCTGCTGGTGGCTGAAATGCTGATGGGCGGACTGGTAACCGGAACAAACATGAACGAGTTACCCGCGCTGCAGATTACACCGAACCCGACCACAGACGGCCTGCTGCGTGTGAAGAATTACGACAAATATGATATTACTGCAATTCGTGTTTATGACCTGAACGGTAAATTAGTGGATCAGCTCAGCCCCGGAAAATTTGACGGGCTGCTGCAACTTCCGCACCGGGGCGTGTTTATTATAAGAGTGGAAACCACCACGAAAAAATTCACGCAGAAAATCATATATCACTAAACAACGATGAAAAACATACGGAACGGAATTTACGCCATGCTGGCGTTGCTTGTGTTTACAGGCTTTACCACGTTTACCCAGGCACCGAAGTTTAAAAAAGTACCCGTAAGCGATTCCGGATGCAGTATTTACATTCCCGGCGATCCCGGCCCGGTGGATTTGTCGTATTCGCCTGACAGTTCAAAGGTGTATACCATTGAAACGCTTGACTCCACCTACAATGCGTATTTCCACATGGGCGCCATTGTGGTGCGGCTGAAAAACATGACGATGAAGGAAGATGAAAGCGAAGACATGGTAATCAGTTACCTCGATTACCTGAAAACCGCGTTCAACATCAAAAAAGCAGCCGGTTACGGCAAAGGCCATACACTGACCACACACCCCACCGCCAAAGGCGTGATTGATTACTGGGAAGATGCCGACGGCGACCAGTGGGCGGTAAAAGGATGGGCTGCAGAAAGCACCATGTTCATCATGTTTATTTACGGCCCGAAGGAATTTCCAAACTACAACGTGCAAAGTGTTTTTTTCGAAGGCGCGCGTTTTCCGGGAGACAAGTGATCGTATAAAACGGTTTCCGGGATGCAGCTTCGCTGCCTGTTTTTTCTGAAGTAGATATCAGTCATTAGTCATCAGGCATTAGGCATCGGATAGCAAATGCCTAATGCCTAATGACTGATGCCTGGAAAACAGCGCTATCCGGAACGGATTTTATACGATCAAAGTTCCCGTTTCTTCTGGAAAAACGTTTTGATGATAGCACTGCATTCGTCCTCCAGCACACCGGCTGTTACTTTTGTTTTGGGGTGCAGCACGTTGTCCTGCAAACGCACGTAGCCTTTTTTCGAGTCGCCTGCGCCATATACAATGCGCCCGATCTGCGACAGGTAGAGCGCGCCGGCGCACATTACGCAGGGTTCGAGGGTAACGTAGAGCGTGCAATCCTGTAAATATTTTCCGCCGAGTCCGTTTGCGGCCGCGGTAATGGCCTGCATTTCGGCGTGGGCGGTAACATCGTTCAGCCGCTCGGTGTAGTTGTGTGCGCGGGCAATGACCTGGTTGTTGCACACGATTACAGCGCCCACCGGAACTTCGTCGGCATCAAATGCTTTTTTCGCTTCCTTCAGCGCTTCGCGCATAAAATATTCTTCGCTGTTTTCGAGTAAACCCATGGGGCAAAGGTACCGGAAGATCGTTTAAAAACAAGATCGTGAAAATCAGTTGCCAGTTTGCAGTTTTTCAGTTCGCCGCAGCGAAGCAGTTCTGATTTCGGAAACAACAAGTGCTTATTCGCTGGAACAGGATCTGCAACCATTAACCACAAGGGCCACAAAGGTATGCACAATGTACACGATGAAATACTTTGTGTTCTTCGTGCAAGCCTTTGTGTGCGCGGAGGAATGTGAGCAAGGCCTTTGTGGTTAGCGAAGCGTCAGTACAGTTGCAGGATCGCTGCTAAAACAAACGGTCAATAATTTAAACGCAACTGATTGGTAAAATTCCATAAAAAGCGAAAGACCATTCCCTTGGCATGAAATGGTCTTTCAGGATAACCGATCTACTCCTTTTCCTTTATCCGCTTCTTTAAAAATGGAACATATCATGCTCCATGTTGGCTACTTCGCCCTTGATGCGTTCTGCTTCGAGCAGTGCATCGGTTTCTTTGGCGTATGAATTGATCCAGCGCTCATACACATTGCTTTCGCGGTGAATGAAACTGCTGAACATGCGTTTCTGAAATACATCATCAAGTGTGCGGCGCTCCGAATCGTTTTTCGGGTTGTACACTTCGGTGCGTGCAAATGCATTGCGGCACGACGGAAAATACACCCAGAACAACGGCATCATGCCCACCACGTCGCCGTTTTCGCTTACTTTTTCCACAAGCGGGCAGAGGCCGATGATGCGTGTTTCCAGTACGCCGCGCTGTTTATCGAGAAACACTTCTTCCTTGATCCAGTACTGTTTCACATCTTTCGGTTCCCAGCATATTTTTACGGTATCAGGAATAAATGTGCCGGGGTCGTTCGGGTTTTCTATTTCGCGCACTTCGATGCGGCACATCTTGGCCTGCACCTGCGAGGGGCTCATGGGAATGAGAAACTCGTCGGACATAGCGGCATTATCGAAGCCGAGAATTTCGCCACTGAGCAGCCCGTCTTTCAGCACATCGAACAGCGCCTTGCGGTCGGCAATGCGGCTTTCGGGATAATACAGCGGCTGGTTAAATTTTTCGCGCAGGTCGATGGTGCGCCAGATGCGTTTCGACCACATGGCGTCGGCCTCGCGCAGGGGTGTGTAGGGCACGGGTTTGCGGTTGCGGGCGTTTTCGCGGATGTAGGTACCGCCACCGTTTGCCGGAGCTATAATGGTTTGTGCGTCGGCCGCGGTAATTACAAACAGCAATGCGATGCTGCAAACGATACGGGAAATCGGGCTGAAAAAAGACATAGCTACCTCCTTGTTTACAGGCTTAATCCGTTGCGCGGGAAAAAGTAACCCGGATTCAAAGAAAATGTATAAAAATCCTTCGGAATAGGTTTGGCTTCGCAGTCATCAGGCATTAGTCATCAGGCAAAAGGTGCCCAATGCCTGATGACTAATGACGAATGCCTGCTTATCCGCTGGTTCACTTTCCCGCAAATCGTATCTTTGCCCGGTAAACCAAATTTGTATGGCCAGAATTTTAACCGGAATCCAGAGCAGCGGCGTGCCGCACCTCGGAAACCTGCTCGGCGCAATTATGCCGGCAATTGAACTGTCGAAAAAAGCAGACAACGACTGCTTTTATTTCATCGCTGACCTGCACTCGCTCACCACGATTAAAGATGCAGCGCTGCGCCGTTCCAACACCTTAGGTGTGGCGGCTGCATGGCTCGCTTTCGGACTCGATACGAACCGCCACACCTTTTACCGCCAGAGCATGGTAACCGAAGTGTGCGAACTGACCTGGTACCTCAACTGTTTTACGCCGTTTAAAATGCTGGACAATGCCACGGCGTATAAAGACAAAAAAGAAAACCTCACCGACGTTAACGTGGGCCTGTTCGACTATCCCGTGCTGATGGCCGGTGATATTATATTGTACGATGCCAACTTTGTGCCCGTAGGCAAAGATCAGAAACAGCACATTGAAATGACCCGCGATATTGCCGGTTCATTCAACAGCCTGTACGGCAAAGAAGTGTTTGTGCTTCCCGATGCACTCATCAGTGAAGAAGTGATGATTGTGCCGGGAATTGACGGCCGCAAAATGAGCAAGTCGTATAACAACTACATTGATATTTTTCTGCAGGAAAAAGAGCTGAAAAAAGTGGTGATGAGTATTGTTACCGACTCTACCCCGCTGGAAGCCCCGAAAAATCCGGATACCTGCAATGTGGTGAACCTTTATAAACTGCTGGCCACCCCGGAACAGACCGCCGAAATGCGCGAAAAATACAAGGCCGGTGGTTACGGCTACGGCCACGCCAAAACCGCGCTGTTTGAACTGATACTCGAAAAGTTTGCCACCCAGCGCGAAGCCTACACCCGCTTTATGAACGAACCCGCCATGCTGGAAGAGCAACTGCAACTAGGCGAAAACAAAGCAAGAGCCATTGCACGGCCGAAGCTGGCGGAGGTGAGGGAGCTGTTGGGATTCTGAACTACAGATTTTAGACTTTCAGATTTGAGATGTGAGACTTACAGATATCAGACTTTCAGATTTGAGATGTGAGACTGACAGACATCAGACTAACAGATTTGAGATTTCAGACTAACAGATATGAGACTGGCGGATAACAGCTATCAGATTTGAAATATGGAATGCCAGGTTTCTCATATCTGATAGTCTCATGTCTCATATCTGGAAGTCTGAAATCTCAAATCTGAAAGTTTAATTAATCATGCCTTGTACAGCCTGCTTTATTCGAACGTTAACGTTTGCATAAACCGCACATTATAACCGGCGCGTATTTCCCAGGTGGTATAAACTTCCATGCCGCGTTTTTCATAAAAGGCCACATTCGAATCGAGTGATGTTTCGAGGTACAGGGGCAGGCTGTGTGCGTCGGCAAGTTTTATCAGATCGTTTAAAAGCGCAGTGCCGGAACCTTTGCCCTGTTGCTGCGGATGCGTGCCGAGAAAAAACAGGTAGAACATGGGCACTTTTGTACGACGCAGTTTCATCTGCTTTTCTTTTTTGAGCATGTACCCCACACGGCCGAAACCGATGGCGCGGCGGATGAGGCGCAGGAGGGCAAATGCATCGCGCAGCGGCGCACCACGCTCTTTTGGTGAATAACATATTGCCGCTGCGTTTCCGTCATCGGAAAGATAAACACCCTTGCGCCGGTAACCGGAATCAACGGCATACACAATGAGTTCGCGCAGGCGCCCCGCTTTTTTAGCATCCTGTTTAATGGCATCGTTTGCGCTGGGGTTATCCGCAAACGAAGCGAGCAGGATTTCGATTACTTTTTCGCGGTGGGCGGGTGTGGCTGTTTGCATACCGGTTTTTTGTCCGGTGTAAAAGTATAGGATTTACTTTTTTGAATGACGGGGTGAGTTGTACAACCTTTTGCATATATCAAAATCCCATGCGTGAGGGATAGGAGCGGAAAGCCCGCATCTCGTATCGGCTCAGCCGATACGAGAGAGGACTTGCAGCGGATAGCCCGGTCCAGGCTGAGCCTGGGACACGCCCTGAAAAAGCAGAATAACAAAGCACACCCCATTGCAAAGCCGAAACAGGCGCAGGAATTATTGGGATTCTGAAAATCAGATTTTAGACTTACAGATTTGAGATGTGAGACAAACAGACATCAGACTTATAGATTTGAGGTATGAGACAGACAGGCCGAAGCAACCAGGCAGTTTGATATCTCAAATCTGTTAGTCTGAAATCTCAAATCTGATAGTCTGAAATCTACATTAAAATCCGTAAATTCGCGCCATGATTACTACAGACCACATCAAAACAGTTATTGATCGCAGAGACGCGTTAAGGAGGCATCTTTGACGTCGACAGGAAATTGCATGAAATAGCTGACGAAGAGGCGAACGCCCTCGCTCCTGATTTTTGGAACGACCCCAAAAAAGCGGAAGCGCAGCTGAAAGAAACCAAGACCAAGAAAAACTGGACCATTGCCTACGCCGCACTTGAAAAAAGTGTGGACGACCTGCAGGTGATGTTCGATTTTTATAAAGCCGGCGACGCATCAGAAGATGACGCCGAAGCGCAGTATGCCGAAACCATGCGCATGCTGGAAGACCTTGAATTTAAAAACATGCTCGGTGGCAAGGAAGATATGCTGGGCGCGGTGCTCACCATTAACTCCGGCGCAGGCGGTACCGAGAGCCAGGACTGGGCCTCGATGCTGATGCGCATGTACATTATGTGGGGCGAGAAAAACGGGTTCCGCGTAAAAGAAACGGACCTGCAGCAGGGCGAAGCTGCCGGGATAAAATCGGTAACGCTGGAGTTTGAAGGCGACTACGCGTTCGGCAACCTGAAAGGGGAAAGCGGCGTGCACCGCCTGGTGCGCATTTCGCCGTTTGACTCGAACGCGCGCCGCCACACCTCGTTTGCATCCGTATATGCATACCCGCTGATTGATGATACGATAGAGATTGAAGTGAATCCTTCCGACTGCGAATGGGAAACCTTCCGTTCGGGCGGTGCGGGCGGACAGAACGTGAACAAGGTGGAAACCGCGGTGCGCCTGTATCACAAACCCACGGGCATTGTGATTAAAAACCAGGAGTCGCGTTCGCAGATGAACAACCGCGAAAACGCCCTGCGCCTGCTGAAATCGCAGCTGTATGAAATAGAAATGCGCAAACGCATGGAAAGCACCGCGGCGATTGAAAACTCGAAGAAAAAAATTGAGTGGGGTTCGCAGATCCGCAACTACGTGCTGCATCCGTACAAGCTGGTGAAAGACCTGCGCACGGATTACGAAACTTCGGACGCGCAGGGCGTGCTGGACGGCAACCTGAACGAATTTATAAAGCGCTACCTGATGGAATACGGCGCAGTTTGGAACGCAAAATAAAAAACAGGATGGCGAAGAAGCAGGAAAAATTAGTGATGTGGCACAAAACCAACTGCGCAAAAAGCTGCGAGGTGATGAAAGCGCTGAAGGACGAACACGTGCTGCCGGAAACGTTTCTGTATTTAGTTACGCCGCCTTCGGCAGATGACATTAAAGCCGTGCTTCAGAAATTAGGCATGAAAGCCGAAGAACTGGTGCGGAAAAAAGAACCGGTGTATAAAGAAAATTACGCCGGCAAGACATTGAGCGAAAGCCAGTGGATAAAGGCGATGGTGAAGCACCCGGTACTGATTGAGCGGCCGATATTGATAAAAGGCGATAAAGCGATTATCGGGCGGCCTACGGAGCGAATTTATACCTTTATTAAAAAATAAAACCATGTTCATCAGATCCGTTAAAATGTCCAATTACCGGACGATTAAGGATACCGAGGTGGAGTTTCTGCCGGGGTTGAATATTATTATTGGTGATAATGGGAGCGGGAAGACGAATTTTTTGGATTTATTAATTAAGGTTCTTGAGCTTGAAAAAATCAAAACATTTGGGAGTATAAAATGCGATATACAGTTTAATAATGACATTACGCTGTCAACTGAGAACCCCAATTTGAGTATGGTGGAAGATCGGGGATTCAATGATAATAATGCTGATTTATTTGTTCATTACTTGGAAGATTCGTTAAAGGTAAATGATAAAGCTGATTTGAATTTGTTCTTGAGAAATATATTCAACGGAACAAGTTTATACACGACTCGATTTATTCCACACGGAATTCCTTCTCTGCCAATTTCTATTTTAGAAGTGCCAATTTCTAAAACAGTGAGATTATCAGCAGATGAGAGTTTGCTGATTAAGGTATTGGAATTCTTAGCAGAAAGTGATGATAAATTATACGAGCCATTGTTTTGGCGTATGATGGTGTTCGGATTAGGATTCTCAACATTAGATTTGGGAGTAGTTTCGGAGAAATGGACTCATTTTTTGACCGAGTCGTGTAGATATTTTGAAATTTGTTTGAAACGTTGTTCGCCTATATCGGGAGTGAGATTATCTCCTTCTTTTCAAGTTAACTGGAATAAGGAAAATAATGAGTTAACAGTAAGCGGTTTGAGCATTGAGTTTTATCAGAATGACAGATGGAACAGTTTTCGCGAACTCTCTGATGGCACAAAACGCATAGTGATGCTTGTTTTAAACATAAGTGATTATGAAGAGTTTGTAGCAAAAATAACAGGTAGAGACTTGTGGGATAAAAATCTAAAGAAGCTAATATTCATCGAAGAACCAGAGTTAGGCATAAATCCACACCAGCTCTATCGTTTAATGCTTACACTGAAAGAAGAAGCAAGAAACAAGCAGATAATTATTACGACACATTCGCCAATAGCTTTAGATGTCTTAGACAGGCATGAGATTAATTCGATTATGCTTTGCGAGTATTCAAATGAAAAAGGAACAATACTCCGGAGATTAACCGAACGGGAATTGGAAAAGGCAAAAGGTTATATGGATGAAGTTGGATACCTGAGCCTTTATTGGTCGCATTCTGATCTGCAAAAAGAAGATTAATATGATTCGGGTGGGGTTAATCGGCGAAAGTCCGAATGATACAAAGTCGTTTCAGAATTTGTTCGCCCGCCGATATCCCGGTGTTTTTGATTTTTTTTCATTGGTTAAAAACAGAACTGGCGGACAACTGGATGATATTAAAGAAGATTCAAAGACATTGCGGGATATTCGATATAACTACCAGTTTGAGAAACCCGACTTTGTTGTATTGATAAGGGATTCTGACGCACTGGAATCCGAAACCGATAAGTTCAATGATCGGCTGCAGCGCCTTTTTGCATTAGGAAATGCGGTAACGCACAATGCCGTTTACCTGCTTTGTGTATGGGAAATGGAAACACTTCTGCTTGCAGATTTGGATACTGTAAATAACATGTTTGGTACATCACTCGTTTACCCCGGAGCTGCCGAGCCACCGGATCCAATGCTTAAGGTTGACCCCAAACAATTTCTCGTAGATAATTGTGGATACAAGGTAAACGACTGTCCCGAACTTTTCAAAAAAATAGATTTCAATAAATTACTCAACGTACGTTTTTTCAACGAATTCGTACCTAAATTTGAACAACGAATAAAATGACAACGCTTACCATGAACTACCGCATTGAAAAAGACACCATGGGCGAGGTACAGGTACCTGCCGATAAATACTGGGGTGCACAAACTGAACGCTCGCGCAACAACTTCCGCATCGGGCCCGAGGCCAGCATGCCGAAAGAAATAATTTACGCATTTGCGTACCTGAAAAAAGCCGCCGCCCACGCCAACTGCGACCTGGGTGTGCTGGATGCCGCCAAGCGCGACCTCATCAGCCAGGTGTGTGATGAAATTCTTGCCGGGAAATTGGACGACCAGTTTCCGTTGGTGATCTGGCAGACCGGTTCGGGAACGCAGAGCAACATGAACGCCAACGAAGTAATTGCTTACCGCGGCCACGTGATTTCGGGCGGACAACTTACCGATGAGAAAAAGGTGCTGAACCCGAACGACGATGTAAACAAATCACAATCGTCGAACGACACGTACCCGACCGCCATGCACATTGCGGCTTACAAACAGGCGATGGAAATTACATTGCCCGGCATGAAAATGCTGCGCGATGCACTGGCGAAAAAAGCAGCCGATTTTAAAAACATTGTAAAAACCGGCCGCACCCATTTTATGGATGCTACGCCGCTTACGCTCGGTCAGCTGTTCGGCGGCTACGTGCAGCAGCTTGACAACAGCATGCGCTGCATTAACAACGCGCTGGAAATGGTGCGCGAACTGGCGCTCGGCGGAACAGCCGTAGGCACCGGGCTGAATACCCCGAACGGCTACGATGTACTGGTGGCGAAAAAAATCGCGGAGTTTACCGGCTACCCGTTTGTAACGGCCCCGAATAAATTTGAAGCACTTGCTGCACACGATGCGATGGTGGAACTTTCGGGCGCACTGAAACGTTCAGCGGTTTCGCTGATGAAAATAGCAAACGATATCCGCATGCTCAGCTCCGGTCCGCGTTCTGGAATCGGTGAACTGATTATTCCTGACAACGAACCCGGTTCATCCATTATGCCGGGCAAAGTAAATCCCACCCAGCCCGAAGCACTCACCATGGTGTGCGCGCAGGTAATGGGCAACGATGTGGCTGTAAACATCGGCGGATCGAACGGGCATTTTGAACTGAACGTGTTTAAACCGCTGATTGCTGCAAACGTGCTGCAGAGCGCCCGCCTCATTGGTGATGCCTGCGTATCGTTTACCGAAAAATGTGCAAACGGTATTGAACCGAACCTGCCTGTGCTGAAAAAGCACCTCGAAAATTCGCTGATGCTGGTAACTGCGCTCAACCCGCACATCGGTTATTACAAAGCGGCCGAGATCGCGAAAAAAGCACACAAGGAAAACAAAACGCTGAAAGAAGCCGCCGTAGAACTCGGTCACCTTACCGCTGAACAGTTCGACGCGTGGGTGAAGCCCGAAGACATGGTGGGCTCGCTGAAATAAATAATCCATATCCGGCTGCCAGTTATTAACGACCGGCAGCCGGATATAAATCACATTGCGGTTCCGGTTGAAACGGAGCGCAGCAAGTTGTTTTTTTATTTTACTTTTAATAAACCATCCCGGTCCTAAAACTCGTTTACATGCGTTTCGTTATTACCCTGCTGCTTGTGGTTCTTGGCAGTTCGTTGTATGCGCAGCGGCCGGGCGATACTACAAACTATCGCCGCGAAATTATCTATAAGGAAAACCGTTTCCGGGTTTGGAATAACTGGATGAGCGCCGGCGCAGGGCCAATGTTTCATACACGTAACCCGCGCACGCAGCTGGCCGTTGGTGCCAATTTTAATTTTCATATCCGTGCGCGCTATTACCGCCTCGGTATTAATTTCAGCGGTGATGGTTTCGGGCGGTGGAACAATAACCAGTATCACGCAGGCTGGATATTCCGGCGCGTGGACAATGAAAAATACCACTGGGCTTCGCTGGCGGGTTTGTCGTATTCTACCGGTTACAACTTTGTGTATGCCGGGCATTATGATGTGATTAATCCATACGACCAGGTGGGGCTGTATGTGGAAACCCAGTTTATTAAAAAGCTGCTGTATGATGTGGGGTTTGGGGCTGCGGCCTTTGCAGATGTGAACAAACGAAACCAGCTCATCGGCATACGCGCCGAGCTGTATTTTTCGGGAGCCTACCGCGGTCCCGCAACCGGCAAGGGCAAACGCCGCTGATTTATTTCTCTTTCACGTAATACTGTTGCATCGAAGCCGTGCCTTTTACAGGCTCAATGTTGTGCAATGAATTTTTGTGCACAATAAACGTAGCTTCAATATCCAGCGCATGAATGTTGGTGGTATCAGCACCGGCCAGTTCCGGAAACTCGTTTTTGATCTGGAACGTGCGCCCGTCGGTAATGCGTTTCATCTCGAAAATGGAATCTTTTACAATGCGCCATTTGCCGATGGATACAAATGTTTTCATGCCGCCGTCGAGCGACTTGAGTACTTTAAATGTTACCAGCGAATCGGGCCGTACGTTCAGAAATGTTTCGTTGTCGTCCCACCGCTGAAACGAATGGTATTTACCAATCACCTCTGTTTTTTCATACGGCTTTTTGGTTTCCGGTTGCTTTTCCTTTTCGGTGGTACCACCGCAGGAGGTGAGTGTTACTGCTGCAGCGCATACAAGATTAAAAACGGTAACGGTATACTTAAACATGTTTTTCACCTTTTGAAACTTTAACGTCGTTCACAAAATTGCGGATCATCTGTTCGTCCTGTTTTTTGCAGATGAGCAGGATGTTGTCTGATTCCACCACGATATAATCGTCAAGCCCCTCAATCACTACTAATTTATCTTTCGGCATGTGTACTACGCAGTTGGTGGAATTGTACAGCATCACGTTTTTACCTACCACCGCATTTTCGTTTTCATCTTTATTGATGTGTGTGTACAGCGAACCCCAGGTGCCCAGGTCGGACCAGCCGATGATGGACGAGCGGACAAACACGTTGTGCGCTTTTTCCATCACGGCATAATCGATCGAGTCACTTTTTACGAGGGAGTAAGCGCTGCGGATAAATTCGGCTTCTTCGGGTGTGTTGTATTTGCCGATACCATCGTCGAACACGGCTGCCATTTCGGGCTGGTGTTCATGAAATGCGTTGATGATGCTTTTGGTGGACCACACAAAAATGCCCGCATTCCATAGAAAATCGCCGCTCTGTAAAAAAAACTCGGCTGTTTGTGCATCCGGTTTTTCGGTAAACGTTTTAACTTTTTTGATGCGTTTGTCTTTTTCCTTCGGTGAGTCCACAAACTGGATGTAACCGTAACCCGTATCGGGCCGTGTGGGTTTTATACCGATGGTGAGCAGGCAATCGGCTTCCGATGCTTTCTGGAAACAGTTTTTGATGGCCTTGACGTACGTATCTTCCTTAATAATGAGGTGATCGGAAGGTGCCACCACCATAACAGCGTCAGGATTTGCCTGGTGAATTTTCCATGCGGCATAAGCAATGCAGGGCGCGGTGTTTCGCCGCGCGGGTTCACACAAAATATTTTCAGGCGGCAGTTGCGGCAGTTGCTGCATCACCAGCGGTTTGTATTGTTCGTTGGTAACCACCAGGATGTTTTTTACCGGGCAGATGCGTGCAGAACGTTCAAACGTTTGCTGCAGCAGTGTGCTGCCGGTGCCCATCACATCAATAAACTGTTTGGGATGCGAGGTACGGCTCATCGGCCAGAAACGGCTTCCGATTCCGCCGGCCATAATTACACAATAACGGCTTTTACTCATGGTACAGATACTGCGTGTAAAACTTCCGTTAGTTTAATTTGCGGAGCGCCTGCTCCAAACTGCTGATAATGCTTTCCACATCTTCCAGTTTGCAGGTGCCTACCGAAAGGCGATACCACGACGAATCATGCGATGCACCGAATGCGTAAAACGGCACGATGGCAATTTTTGCTTCGTCAAGAATATAACGTGTAATGTCTTTCGTGGTGGCAAGCACTGTTCCGTCAGGTGTTTTTTGCCCGTGCAGGTTCAGCTGAACCGTAAGGTAAATGGCGGCCTGCGGGGCTATTGAATCCACTTTGAAGCCCTGGTTTTTCAGGCCCTGTATGCCGCGGTGAAACGCATCGAGGCGGGCAAGTACCTGTTCCTTCATTTTTGCAAGAAACGTATCGTACTGGTGCAGGTCGCTGAGGTACGTGGCGGTGGCCACCTGCTCGGCTTTGGGTGCCCAAGCGCCCACGTGCGAAAGCAGCGATTTCATTTTATCAATAATCGGCTTTGGTCCCATGGCCCAGCCCACGCGCACACCGGTTGCCGCAAGCGATTTGGAAATACCGTCAACAAACACCGTGTATTCGCGCATCGCCGGGCGCAGGCTCACCGGGTCGTAATGTTTTGTTTCGCCGAAGGTGAGTGCCCAGTAAATCTGGTCGTATAAAAGATACAGCGGCTTAACACCAGCGAGTTTACGTTTTTCGTTTTCGGCAAGAATCAGGTCGCATATCGCTTCCAGGTCGTGTTTTGTAAACGTGGTGCCGGTCGGGTTAAGCGGCGAGCACAATGATACCAAAGCCACTTCGCCGAGGTGTGGTGCAAGCTCTGCAGCCGTGGGCATAAAATTGTTTGCGGCCGAAGTTTCAATAAACACCTGGTGCGAATAATCGCCCGAAGTGATGTGCGTATAATGGTTGTTATTCCACGACGGAACCGGGAACAACACTTTTTCACCCGGATCAACCAGCGTGCGGTAAATGGCATAAATAACCGGGCGCGCACCGCCGGCAATCAGAATTTCGTCGGCTTTGAATTCAAGGCCCTGGCGCTGACTGATAAGCTGCGAAACCGCTTTGCGCAGTTCGGCCATCCCGTCGGCTGCCGGGTAGTTGGTTTCATCATTCTGGTAAGCGGTTACAATATCCTGTTTCAGCTCGGCCGGGATCGGGAATACTTTCGGATTAAAATCGCCGATGGTGAGGTTGTAAATTTTCTCGCCGTTACGGATTTTTTCGTTGATCTCACCTGCCAGTTTGATGATTTCCGAACCGATAAGTGATTCGGCCATGCGGGCAACAGCAGGCGCGTTATTCCGGGTAGTAGAAGATGCCATAAATGATGCGTTGTATAATTCTGAAGATTGGCGCTAAAGGTACTAAAATTCATCGGGGAGCGGCCGAAAAAAAAGCGGCTTCCGCACCGAAAAATCATACCACGGGCGGCACTGCCGTTTCCACGGGTTTTACCTCGCTCAGCGGGCTGAACAGGTAATCGCGGCCGGTGCTGAGTTCGCGGCAGATGATGCGGCTGCGGCGGGTAAAGCCTTTGCGGAATATGCGGTTCTTGCCATAAACAAACTGCGCCTGGTCGGGCAGCGTTTCCAGCAGCACATAACCCGGTTTGCTGTCGTGTTTTTTTAACACCCGTGTAAGCTGATCATCCGAACAACTGGAAGCCGACGGATCCTGCATGTAACGGATAACGGCCTCACGCACATCTTCCGGAAACATATCGAGGCGCATCATCGGGCGCATCAGTTCGCGGAACGATTCTTTCCACTCGCTGCCGTGCGGTTTCACATTGTTCCGGTGGCGCTCCCATGTAAGCAGGTGCGCAATTTCATGCACCAGCGTAATCAGGAACGCATACTTGTTCAGGTCGTTGTTAATCGTAATCTGGTGGTTGAGGCCGGGCAGGGGCGGGCGGTAATCGCCGTATTTGGACGAACGCGATTTTTTAATCTTCAGTTTGAAATTGAACTGGTATATCCAGTCCGTAATAAGCGGCACGGCCTGCTCCGGAATATATTTGCCAAGAATGGATTGATTGCGCTGAACCTGGTTCACAAATCAAATTTCGGGAAGAAAAACGGCTTTTTGTAAAATGCGTGCGTTAACTTTTCAACGTATGTTCAAAATTCAGTCGGCAGTCTTCAGTGGGGCAGTCAGCAGTCAGTGATATGTTTATCTGATCTGTTCCTGCCGTCATGGTGAGTTAATTGTCATGCAGCTGACTGCGGACTGAAGACTGCCGACTGAACACTTCTGAATAAAAACAAGGTCAAAAACTGTTAACGCACATTTTTATTTCATCAGCTGGTACACCAGCAGACTCGCAAAGTAGGCGATGCCGCTCATGTACACAAACTGGATGATGGGCCATTTCCAGCCCCGCGTTTCGCGTTTTACCACGGCAATGGTACTCATGCATTGCAATGCAAACGCATAAAAAATAAGCAGCGAAAAGCCGGTAGCCCGTGTATATACTTTTTTCCCGGTAACCGCATCGGTTTCGTTGCGCATGCGTTCGCGTATGGGCTGTATTTCCGATTCGTTGCCGGCCCCGTAAATGGTGGCCATGGTGCCCACAAACACTTCGCGCGCAGCGAACGAGGTAATAAGCGAAATGCCGATTTTCCAGTCGTAGCCCAGCGGCGCAATTGCAGGTTCAATAAACTTGCCGAGACGTCCTGCGTATGATGCTTCCAGTTTTTCAGAAGCTACACGCGCCTCCGCTTCCGGATTGCCTGCGGCCAGTTCGGTTGCATATTTTTTTTCAATCACTTCAAACGCGTTGCCCGGCGCGTGTGCGGCAAGTATCCAGAGCACGATGGAAATACCGATGATGATTTTACCGGCATCGAAAAGAAATACTTTTATTTTATCGCTGATGGTGATTAACACTGTGCGCCATTGCGGCAGGCGGTAGATGGGCAGTTCCATGATGAAAAAACTGCGCTCGCGTACTTTTACAAAATACTTCAGGATAATGGCCACCAGCAGCGCCATCACAAAACCGAGCAGGTAAAGTCCCATAAATGCAATGCCCTGCCAGGTGATGAAACCCAGCACCGGTGTGTCCGGAACAACCAGCGAAATAAGCAGCGTGTACACCGGCAGGCGCGCCGAACAACTCATGAGCGGTGTAATCATAATGGTGATGAGGCGCTCTTTCCAGTTCGGAATGGTGCGCGCACTCATGATGGCCGGAACGGCGCAGGCCATGCCGCCGATGAGCGGAATTACCGAACGCCCGTTGAGCCCGAAACGGCGCATCAGTTTGTCCATGATAAAACTCACGCGCGCCATGTAACCGGTATCTTCCAGCAACGCGATAAATGCAAACAGGAATGCGATCTGCGGAATAAACACCGCCACACCGCTCACACCGGCCAGCACGCCGTCAACCAGCAGGTCCGACCAGCCGCTCTGCGGGAGCACCGTGCGCAGCCATTCGCCGAGCATTACAAAACCCTGCTCAATCCAGTCCATCGGGTATTGCGCCAGCGTAAACACGGCCTGGAACATCACGAGCAGCAGCGATACGAAAATGAGGTACCCAAAAACCGGGTGCGTGAGTACACGGTCAATGCGCTGCGTGGTGCGCGATGCCGCCGCTTTTGCACCACTGCATTCCAGCAGCAGCTGCCCGATCCAGGCATGGCGCAGCAGGCTTTCTTCCGACTGCAGGCGTTGCGTGTTGAAATTTTTTGCGGCTAATGCGGCAGCCAGTTCGGGCGGATTGTTTTTTGAAACCACATCGTGCCCTGCAAGTAAAAGTGCATATTCCTTTTTCTCGGGAAAATGCGCGCGAAGCAGGGCGGCGTTTTCACCCAGGAGGGTAGCGGGCTGCAACACATGCACCGAAGGCGCTGCCAGGCCGCCGGCAATAAAATTTTCGAGTTTGCCGATGCCGGTTTTTTCACGCGCACTGATTTCTGCAACAGGAATACCGAGGCGGAGTGCGAGCGTAAGTGTATCAATACGCTGCCCGCTTTTCTCCAGCTCGTCCATCATATTCAGCGCAAGCACACAGGGAATACCGAGATCAATCACCTGCGTGGTGATGAACAGGCAGCGTTTCAGGTTGGTGGCATCGGCCACAAGTATTACTGCATCCGGATGATCGGGGTTGTCCGGGTTGGTAAGTATATCAAACGCCACTTTTTCATCCGGCGATTTCGGATAAAGGCTGTAGGTGCCGGGCAGGTCAATGTAGGTTACATCGGTGGTGCTGCCGTTCATGCCGCGCAGGTGTGCCGTGCCGGTTTTTTTGTCAACGGTTACACCCGGAAAATTGCCGGTGCGCTGGTGCAGCCCGGTAAGTACATTAAAAAGCGTTGATTTTCCGCAGTTGGGTTTACCTACTAATGCAACTTTCAGTTGCCGTGTTTTTACCGCGTTTGCTTTTTCATTCTCCATACCCGGCACAGGCCTTCATCAGGCGGCAGTTTGTTTCACGCGGATGGTAGCCGCCTCGGCCAGGCGCAGACTAAGCAGTGAGCCGGATACCATAATGGCAATCGGATCGCCGAGCGGTGCCCGTTTTTCAAAAAACACCGGTTCACCGGGAATACAGCCCATGTCGAGCAGCCGGAGTGAAGTCAGGTCGTCCGTAAGCGAATCGATAATAGCCGATTCGCCGGGCAGCAACTTATCAAGCGTGGTGTATTCAGGTTTCATACGGTCGTACAAAGGTACGCCATAAAAACAGCGTGGGGTAAACGAAAGCCTACCTAAAAGAGGGTATTTTGTTTACCGTTTCGGCTTGCCGCTGAAAGAAGGGCAGGTATTGCAGTGGTTCTTTTTGCGGAATAAGAAGCAGCCGGTGGCAGTAGTGCAAAGCACGAGGGCAACAAAAAAAAGCGGGAGGGACTTGCGGATGAGTTTCATGTGTTTAATGCTTGCTGTATCAAATATATAGAATGCCGCCCGACTTTCAAAACGTTTTCTTTTATAACGGCAGCGCAGGCCGATTATTATGATTAAAGCCACGAAACATGCCCGTATTTCCGGCAACCTGAAAATTATATGTAATTTTAGCCTCCGCAGATGAACTTATTATTCCATATCGGTCGTTATTTCCTGCTCATCCGGCAGGCATTCCGTCGTCCCGAAAAATGGTCCATTTACCGCATCCAGATTTTCCGCGAAATAGATGTGATCGGTATTGGTTCGCTGGGCATTGTAACCATCATCTCGGTGTTTATGGGCGCAGTTATTACCATTCAGTCGGCCTTCGGGTTCGAAAGCCCGTGGATTCCGCTGTATGCGGTGGGTCTTGCTGCCCGCGATTCCATCATCCTCGAATTTTCGCCAACCATTGTGAGTCTTATCCTCTGCGGAAAAGTCGGCTCCAGCATCGCTTCCGAAATCGGGAATATGCGGGTGAGCGAACAGATTGACGCACTCGAAGTAATGGGCGTAAACTCGGCCGGTTATCTTATCCTGCCCAAACTCATTGCTTCCGTATTGTTTATGCCCTTCCTGGTTACCATCAGTATGTTTCTCGGCCACCTCGGCGGATACGTATTCGGCGTAATCACCGGTGTTGTTACGTCCTACGAATTTGTGTACGGTATCCAGTACGAATTCCACCCCTTTAACGTGGTGTATGCGCTGGTAAAATCGCTTTGTTTCGCATTCATCATTCCGTCTGTTTCCGCCTATCATGGGTATTATACCAAAGGCGGATCACTCGAAGTTGGTGCTTCCAGCATCAAGGCGGTGGTGTACAGTATCATTGTGGTGCTGCTGTTTAATTTCATCATCACACAACTCATGCTGGCATGATCACCGTTAACCACCTCAACAAATCGTTCGGCGAACGCCAGATCCTGAAGGATTTTTCCTTCCAGTTCGAGCGCGGTAAAACCAATCTCATTATCGGCAAAAGCGGAACGGGAAAATCGGTGCTGGCCAAATGCATGGTGGGACTGGTGGAAGTGGACAACGGCGAAATTTTTTACGAGGATGCAGACTTTGTTAAGATGAATTACGATCAGCGTAAAGTCATCCGCAAAGAAATCGGTATGCTGTTCCAGGGCGGTGCGCTGTTCGATTCCATGACCGTGGAAGAAAACGTGATGTTCCCGCTTTCGATGTTCACCGAAATGCCGGAAGCAGAAAAACGCGACCGCGCACAGTTCTGCCTCGAACGGGTAAAACTGTCGCACGCACTGAAACTGTTCCCGGCCGAAATCAGCGGCGGAATGAAAAAACGCGCGGCCATTGCACGCGCCATCGCGCTCAAACCCAAGTTTCTTTATTGCGATGAACCGAACTCCGGCCTCGATCCGCAAACGTCCATCCTGATTGACGAACTGATCAAAGACATTACCGAAGAACTGCAGATTACCACCATCGTAATTACACACGATATGAACTCGGTGCTGGAGATCGGCGATAAAATCGCATTCCTGCACGAAGGCCAGAAATGGTGGGAAGGCACCCGCAAAGAAATTCTGCTCTCCGATAACAAAGAGCTGAACGATTTTGTGTACGCCACCAAGTTCCTGAAAGAGTTTAAGGACCGGCTGCGCGGCTAATAACACATCCCGCTTTTTTCTTCTGGATTACTGCATCAGCTAAAAAATGTCACAAAAAAAGCCTTCCTGTTTTGCAGGAAGGCTTTTTTATGTTGGAATGACCAATTACTTGGTAACGGTCATCTTTTTGGTTACGCGTGCACCGTCAACATTGATCGAGTAGAAGTAGATGCCAGCGTTGAGGCTGTTTACGTCCATTACGATGCTGTGGTCGCCGGCGGCTTTGTTGCCTTCGCGGGTCGAGTAAACTACTTTGCCGGTGAGGTCAGTTACGTCAAAAGTAACGTTACCGCCTTTTTTCAGCGAGTAGATTATTTTAGTTGAATTGTCAGCCGGGTTCGGAACGTTCTGTCCGAGGCCGATTCCGAGTTCGTTGATTTCTTTCACGCTGGTCGGCGGAGTAGTTACTTTCCAATCCCAGATGTGGTGCTCAAGCGAGTACGGTGCAGTAAATGCCCAGGTCGGGATGTAGTTACCGTTCCATGAGTTGCCTGCCAGGTTGTAACGCTCGTTGCTGCGTACAATGCCCGAAACGTTGAAGTCGCAGGTAGAAGACTGGTAGTTGCAGTCGTTGTAAATCGGGAAGGTACCGGCACCCTGCTCTTCGTACGAAGCAAACAGGAAGCTGTTGAGTTCGGTTTCGAGGGTGTCATCAAATGCATAGGTGTAACCCGGTTTGAACATGATAGAAGCTGCTACCACTTTGCCTGCAGGTACTACGAAGTTGTTTACACCAAATGACTTGTAACCAAAAAACGTTACCGAAGTATCAGCAATGGTCAGCGGAATTTTAACAATAGAAGTGTTGGTTGTTCCGGTTGCCATGTTGTTCAGGTAATCGTATTTCGGGTGTTTGAAACCAACCGTGTCTGTTCCATAGTTAGCTGCAGTTGTTCCGATGAAACCGCTGCTCAGGAAGTTTGCTGTGGTGCCGTTGTGCAGCAGCTTTACAATCAGTGTGTCAACGATGTTGTTGTTCTGGATGTTGCGCTCGTAAATGTAAACGAGACCCATCGAGTCAACTGAATACGCATCGTTGTCTGTAATGGTGCTTCCCGAATAAAAGTTGTGGTAATAAGCAGTCGGGTCAAGTGTCTGCGCAATGCTGTGAACCCATACATAGTCAAATGTACCTACACCAAATTCACCAAGTACGGTTGAATCCGGGAACAGGTAGTTGGCATTGATGGTGGCCAGGTTGCCATACAGTGAATCTGCCGCAAATGCATAGTTCAGCCAGTACGAAGTTGCACGATCCTGGTTGTGGTATTTTGCGGTGAGTTTGCTTTTATTGAATGCAGGTAATTGTGGTTTTGAAGGACCGCCAGTCTCACCCGAACTTTGCGCGAAAGCACCGGTTGAAAGTGCTGCGGCAAGAAATAACGTTGTAGAGAATTTCTTCATTGCTCAGTAGTTTTTTTAAGTTGAAAATCAAAGTTAAGAATTTCTCCCGAATACAGCATCGTTCAAAATGCTTTATCCTTCCTTAATTTATTGTACAATGGGCCGGGAGCCGGATTGTTAAAATTCATTTTATGGCGGCAGACCATAAAAAAGAAAGGCTGCCCGAAGGCAGCCTTTCCCGGAAATAAATTCCTGTTATGCTTAGTGCATTACAACCAGTTTGCTGGTCGCTTTTGCATCGTTTGCATTGATGTTGATGAAGTATGTACCTGCAGCGAGATCGCCGGTGTTCAGGTTCACACGGTAGTCGCCCTGCTGCTTGTTGCCTTCGTTGATCGACATAACCACTTTACCAGTGATGTCTGTGATGTTGAGGGTAACTTTAGCTTCTGCTTTCAGCGAGTAGTCAACAAACGAATTGCCGCTGGTCGGGTTCGGGTAAGCCGAAGCGATAGCAACAGTGTTGTGTTCTTCAACACCTACCACGTCGTTCAGCAGGAACGAAATGATGTGGTGCTCGGTCGAGTACGGAGTGGTCCATGCCCAGGTCGGGATGAAGTAACCGTTCCAGCCGTTTCCGTTCAGGTCGTAACGTACCGAAGTCGGCAGTGCATACGAACAGTTGTAATCGCTGGTGCCAGTTCCGATTGTTCCGTAGAAAGTCGGGTCAGTGCTTGCACCGTTCTGCTCATACGAGAATACGTAGAATGCGTTTTTGTCAACGAGCGAGTCGGTGAGCGGAGTCCAGGTGTAACCCGGCTTGTACGATACAACAACACCGATACGGTTAGCACCGTTCTGTGCCGGTACGCCCGGGGTAGCAATAAGGATTTCGCTTACGTAGTTTGAGCTGTCAGCATCGCCGAGCAGGTAGTTGTATGAAGCAAGAACCTGTGACTGGGTGATGGTGTTGGTAGTCTGTACGTAAGTGATGTCCTGGTAAGAAGCGTTGGTAAGATCCCACTCCAGCGAAGCATCGTGCTTGATGATCTGAACCTGCAGGGTGTCAATTACGTTGGTCGGCAGTGCACGCAGATAAGCGTAAGCAATGGCAACCGAATCCAGTTTGTACTGGTTCGAAGTGTTCCATGCGCTGAACGGCATGTTTTTCGGATCCAGCATGGTAGCAGCTTTGTGGAACTGTGCGTAAGCAGTAGATCCGTCTGTGTACTGGCCGATGATGATAGTCGAATCCGGGAAAATTCCGAGGAAATCGCCTGCAGCCATACCCGGTGTGTAACCGTTGTTGGCGTCATCCAGCATTAATGCGTAGTTGTACCAGGTTGTGGTACGTTCTCCGTTGTTCTGACCGTGGAGCACAGGTGTTCCAACGTGCAGTTTCGGATTTGCCACAGCTTCCGGGGCATTGAAACCGGCACGCTGCGCAATAGCTGAAGTGCCGATAAGCGCCACAGCCACCATGGTGTAAATTTTTTTCATTGTGAATTGTTTTTGTTTTGCGATGTTAGATTAATGTTTACAAAGATAAAATTTAGTTCCTGAACTACCAAAATGAATTAAATAACCCACCTTACGCGTTCAGATACCGGTTTTTCAGGCCATTTCCGGCATGTAGCTTTCCATGGGCGGGCAGGCACAGATCAGGTTGCGGTCGCCGTGGGCGTTATCCACCCGACCCACACTCGGCCAGAACTTCGAGTCGCGCACCCATTTCAGCGGGAAGGCCGCTTTTTCACGGGTATAGGCATGGTTCCAGGTATCGGTAATAACACCGGAAGCCGTATGCGGCGCGTTCTTCAGCACGTTGTCTGTAATGTCGGCTGTACCGTCAGCGATTTCCGCAATTTCGTGGCGGATCTGGATCATGGCGTGGCAGAACTTGTCCAGCTCGGCCTTGCTTTCACTTTCGGTAGGCTCAATCATCAGCGTATCATGTACCGGGAATGCCACCGTGGGCGCATGGTACCCGTAATCCATCAGGCGTTTGGCGATATCACCCACTTCTACTTTCGCGGTACGTTTAAAATCAACACACTGCAGGATCATTTCATGGGCCACGCGGCCGTTTTTATTGGTGTAAAGTGTGTCGTAATACGGCTTCAGGATTTCCTTCATGTAGTTCGCATTCAGGATCGCCATTTTGGTCGAATTTGTTACGCCTTCAGCACCAAGCATTTTAATGTAGCCATAAGAAATCAATAGGATTAATGCGCTGCCCCATGGTGCTGCAGAAACAGCCGGGATGGATTTGCTGCCGCCGGTTGCCACTACCGGGTGTCCGGGCAGGTACGGTGCCAGGTGCGCCGCCACGCCGATCGGTCCCATGCCGGGGCCGCCTCCGCCGTGCGGAATCGCAAATGTTTTGTGCAGGTTCAGGTGGCATACGTCGGCGCCGATGTTGCCCGGGCTGGTCAGACCAACCTGTGCGTTCATGTTCGCACCGTCCATATATACCTGTCCGCCGTTATGGTGAATGATGTTGGTGATTTCAATAATGCCCTCTTCAAACACGCCGTGTGTGGACGGGTAGGTAACCATGAGGCACGACAGTTTGTCTTTGTGCTGTTCGGCTTTTGCTTTCAGGTCGGCCACATCAATGTTGCCGTTGTCGTCGCATTTTACCACCACGATGTCCATACCGGCCATAGCGGCCGATGCCGGGTTGGTGCCGTGTGCGCTCGACGGAATGAGTGCCACATTGCGGTGCCCGTTTCCGTTGGCCATGTGATAGGCGCGGATCACCATGAGGCCTGCGTATTCGCCCTGTGCGCCCGAGTTGGGCTGAAACGACATGGCCGCAAAGCCGGTGATTTCACACAGGTCTTTTTCAAGCCCGTTGAAAATTTCGGTGTAACCGGCTGCCTGTTCAGCAGGAACAAACGGGTGAATGCCCGCAAATTCCGGCCACGTAATCGGGTACAGCTCCGAAGCCGCATTCAGTTTCATGGTACATGAACCGAGCGAAATCATGGAGTGCGTAAGCGAAAGGTCTTTGTTTTCAAGGCGTTTGATGTAACGCATCATTTCTGTTTCCGAATGGAAACTGCTGAAGATCGGGTGGCCCAGGTACGCCGTGCTGCGGTTCATGCTGCCGAAATCAACCGGCTGTGCAGGTGCAGCAGCAGCACCAAGTACGCTGATAATGTCTGCAAGGTCGCTTTCGCTTACAGTCTGATCGAGGCTGATGTGCACCGATGTGTTGCCGTAACGGAAGTTGATGCCGGCCGCTTCTGCCGTAGCTTTCAGCTGTGCCGTTGTTTTTCCGGCAGGCAGTTCAAACGAAACGGTATCAAAGAATAAGGTGTTGATGCGTTTGTAGCCGGCTTTATCAGCAGCGGCAGCAAGGCGGGTCGTTTTTTCGTGAATGTCAGCGGCAATGGCTTTGATGCCTTCCGGTCCATGATATACGGCGTACATCGAGGCCATGATGGCGAGCAGTGCCTGCGCGGTGCAGATGTTCGATGTTGCTTTTTCACGTTTGATATGCTGTTCGCGCGTCTGCAGCGCCATGCGCAGTGCCTGGTTGCCGTAGCTGTCAACCGAAACACCGATGATACGGCCGGGCAGCATGCGTTTATATTCATCGCGGGTTGCAAAAAATGCAGCGTGCGGTCCGCCGTAGCCCATGGGAACACCAAAACGCTGCGAGTTGCCGAATACCACATCTGCGCCCCATTCGCCGGGTGCTTTTAAGTGGGTGAGGGCAAGCAGGTCGGTTGCAACGGCCACACCGGCACCCACCGCGTGGGCGGCAGCAGCGAAGGCTTCGTAGTCGTTTACTTCACCGTTGATATCCGGGTACTGCAGCAGTGTGCCGAAGAAGGATTCATCAATGGTAAATGTATTGTGATTGCCGGTTACCAGTTCAATGCCAAGCGGTGCCGAACGTGTTTTTAATACATCCAGTGTTTGCGGGAAACAGTTTTCAGAAACAAAAAATTTATGCGCATTGCGTTTCACCGCTTCGCGGCTGCGGCCGCTGAACAGCAGCGCCATTGCTTCGGCTGCGGCAGTAGCTTCATCCAGCAGCGATGCGTTTGCGAGGGGCAGGCCGGTAAAATCAATTACCATGGTCTGGAAATTCAGGAGCGCTTCGAGGCGGCCCTGCGCAATTTCGGCCTGGTATGGCGTGTAGGCCGTGTACCAGCCCGGATTTTCAAGAATGTTGCGCTGAATTACCGGCGGTACAATGGTGCCGTAATAACCCAGCCCGATGTAGGAGCGGAACAGTTTGTTTTTTGAAGCAGTTACTTTCAGCTGTTTGTGGTATTCAAACTCGCTCAGGCCTTCGGCAAGTGCCAGCGGTTTTTTCAGGCGGATGGCCGACGGAATGGTTTGTTCAATCAGTTCATCAACAGATGCAACACCAATGGTGCGGAGCATTTCCTGTGTTTCCTTTTCTGAAGGGCCGATATGGCGGCGTGTGAATTTGTCGGTAGACATGCAATGTGCGTTAAAGCGTGAATGTTGCGTAACTGAAAATCGGGGGCAAAGATAACGAATTATTACCCTCGCACGGTCGGCCGGTACCTGCTAAAAATCAGTTTTGCTCATGGCCGGTTATTCTGTTTATGGTATCTTTGGAAAAATCATTCTATCCTTTAACAATGCGCCGGCTGCTGATTGTCCTGTTCTGTACCTGTTGTTTTTCCGGCCTGGTGAAGGCCCAGCTTACGATTGATTCCACGCAGACCCTTCCCGATACGGTGCAACTGATGAGCGGTAAAACGCTGGTGGGTTTTGTGCGTTCGCAAACGGAAGACCAGTTAAAAATCCGCGTTCCGAAAAAAAACCAGCTCAAACTCGAAATCGTGGAACTCGATCTCGTTTTTGCTGTGCGCCATCCGAACGGGAAAGAAGAAGTTTTGTACAAACAGGATACGCTGTTCGGCAATTATTTCACACCGCAGGAAGTACGTTATTTTATGGTGGGTGAAAACGATGCCCGAAAAGCGTACCGCAGCCCGGTTGCCACAGCGGGCGGATTTGTAACCGGTGCCGCCGCATCCATTGCCGTAGGTCCGTTTTTCGGATTACCGGCTGCGTTTGTATTTGGCGGCGTAACCACGTTTACCCGCGTAAAAATCCGGCCCGGCACCGTTTCCAATCCGCAGAATCTGAAATTTGATACGTATCTGCTGGGCTATGAAAAAGAAGCCCGCAAACGCCGGATGTTCCGCTCAATGATTGCCGGTATGGCCGGATACGCCACCGGGCTGGTAATGAGTTACACGGTGCTTAAACAAACCGACTGACGTTGAAACCGACAGCGCGCCCGATCGTTCAGCGGATATTCGATTATATCGTTTTCGGGAACTGGCTGGTCGGACTGGTGGCCGCAGGATTCCTATGTATTTCTGATCTGCTTTTGCACAACGCAATTCCCGTTGCGTATTATGCGCTCGTTTTTTTTGCGAGCATCTTATTATACAGCCTGCAGCGCGTGGTTATTTTTTTTCGGAAAGAAACCTGGGAGTCCACCACACAGCGCCATGCCTGGCTGCTGCGTAATAAAAAACTGCTGCTCGGACAAACCGCATTTACCGGTTTTGTTGCGGTTTTTTTATCGCTTTCGTTTTTCAAATTCGTTCAACTGATGCTGCTTGTTTTACCGGCACTGGCCGTTTCGCTGGCATACGCGCTGCCGCTTTTCCCGGTCAAAGGCCGCTGGATCAGGCTGCGTGATTTTCCCTTCCTGAAAATTTTTCTGATTGCCGCGGTGTGGGTTTATCTAACGGTATTTATTCCGCTCCTGTTTTCAAACATACCGGTAGTAGCCACTCTTGAAGTAATACCGTTTGATATGTTGTGCTGGGGATTCGAACTGTTCCTGCTCATCGTGGCGCTCACCATTCCGTTCGATATCCGCGATCTGCCTTACGAAGCCGGAAAAGTAAAAACCATTCCCGGTGTATTGGGCTGGCGCAATGCGCAGCTGCTGGCCATGCTGTTGTTGTTTACCGCGTTGTGTTTACGGGTGCTCGGCAATGCAACAGAAAGTCATTTTCTGAATCCCGGATTTTTTGCTGCGTTGCTGTGGTACGGATGCGCAGCGACCATGCTGCTGAAAACAAATCCGTCGCGCGGCGAATATTTTTATTCGTTCGGGATGGACGGATTGTTTGTACTTTACGCGTTGCTCTTACTGGGCGCAGGCAATATCTAATGCAGCGGTAAAAGCAGCAATTGTTTTTTCAATATCCGCATCACTCAGCGCTTCCGAAACAAAACCAACTTCATATCCCGAAGGGCCGAGATAGATGCCACGCTCCAGCAGTTCGGCATGCAGCACGCGGAAGTACTTCATACTGTCTGCATCAATCTGGTCGGCGCGGCGGATGTGTTCTTCCCGCGAAAATGCAATCCAGAAAATGGAGCCGATGCGGTGCATAATCACCGGGTAGTTTTTAGCATCGCAGTGCGCCTGGATGGCATCGGTAAGCCTGTTGGTTTTCGTTTCCAGTGCGTTGTAAAATCCGGGTTTCAGGCACTCGCGCAGTTGTGCAATGCCCGCACTCATGGCCACCGGGTTGCCCGAAAGTGTTCCCGCCTGGTACACATTGCCTTCGGGTGAAATATGGCTCATAATATCTGCCGAAGCTGCATACGCACCAACCGGCAATCCACCCCCGATAATTTTTCCGAACGTGATAATATCCGGCTGAATGTGGTAATGCCCCGCCGCGCCGGTAAAGCCCACGCGGAAACCGGAAATCACTTCGTCGAACAGCAGCAGCGCACCGTGTTGGGTGCACATTTCACGCAGCGTTTTCAGAAACTCGGGGCGTTGCAGCAGCAGGCCGTTGTTGGCCGGTACAGGCTCAATAATTACCGTTGCTATTTCCGGTCCGTAGGTGGCAAATGCTTCCTGCAAAGCATTCTCATCATCAAGCGCAATAACAATAGTTTCTGCTGCAAATGCTTCCGGAACACCGGCCGAAGAGGAACTGCCGAATGTTACTAATCCCGAACCGGCTTTTACCAGCAGCGCATCAGTATGCCCGTGGTAGCAGCCTTCAAATTTCAGGATTTTGCTGCGTCCCGTAACCCCGCGCGCAAGGCGGATAGCGCTCATCACGGCTTCGGTGCCGGAACTTACAAAGCGGATTTTTTCGATGTACGGATGGTTGGAAAGAATTAGCTCCGCCAACTCGTTTTCAAGCGCAGTAGGTGCACCGAATGACGTGCCTTTTTCAAGCGCAGCCACAATGTTGTTTTTTACCGCAACGTTGGCATGGCCGAGAATAAGCGGCCCCCACGAGCAGCAGTAGTCAATAAATTCGTTGCCGTCGGCATCCCAGATGTGCGAACCGGCACCACGGTCAATAAACAACGGTGTTCCGCCCACCGAGCGGAATGCACGTACCGGCGAATTTACACCCCCCGGAAAATAAGTTTGGGCCTGCTGAAAAAGTGCTGCGGAGCGATCGCGTTTCATCGGGAACAGTTTTGGTGTGCAAAAGTACGTGTAGCCGTGTGATTTTTGTCATAAAATCGTCGGAAGATAAATCGCCGATATGTAAAGGAGAGTCTTATTTTTGCCATCGCGCTTTTCCGCACCCGCCTTATTATGATGAATTACAGCAACACACTTGCATTTGCCCGCCAGCAGGATCAGGCCGATCCGCTGCAGGAGTTCCGAAAAAAATTTCACGTTCCGCAGCACAGCGGGCAGGATGTGGTTTACCTTACGGGCAACTCACTCGGCCTGCAACCGGTAACCGTGCGCGATTCGGTAATGCAGGAGCTCGACGACTGGGCGAAACTGGGCGTGGAAGGCCATTTCCTGGCGAAGCGTCCGTGGTTTGCATATCACGAACAGCTTACGGAACAGGCGGCGCGCATTGTAGGTGCTAAACCGCTGGAAGTGGTAATGATGAACCAGCTTACCGTTAACCTGCACCTGCTGATGGTTTCGTTTTACCGGCCCACGGCCAAACGGTTCCGCATCCTGTGTGAATACAAAGCATTTCCTTCCGACCAGTATGCGCTCGAAACACAGGCCCAGGTGCATGGTTTCGATGCGGCAGAGGCGATAATTGAAGTGGCGCCGCGCGAAGGCGAATATGTAATCCGCCACGAAGATATTATTGCTGCCATTGAAAAATACGGCGACGAACTCGCACTCGTGATGTTCGGCGGTGTGAATTATTACAACGGCCAGCTGTTCGATATGCAGGCCATTGCAGCTGCCGCGCACAAGGTTGGTGCGTACTGCGGTTTCGACCTTGCACACGCTGCCGGAAACGTGAAGCTGCAGCTGCACGACTGGAATGTTGACTTCGCCTGCTGGTGCAGTTACAAATACCTGAACAGCGGTCCGGGCAGTGTGGCCGGTGCATTTGTGCACGAACGCCACGCACACAGCGATCTGCCGCGCCTTGCGGGCTGGTGGGGGCATGACAAGAATACCCGCTTTAAAATGGAGAAGGGTTTTAAACCCATGCCCGGCGCCGAAGGCTGGCAGCTGAGCAATGCGCCGGTACTGAGTATGGCGGCACACAAAGCGTCGCTCGAAATTTTTGATGCTGCAGGAATGGATGCGCTGTGCGCGAAAGCAGAACTGCTTACCGGTTTTCTCGAATTTATTGTGGATGACATAAGCGCTGCACAGCCCGACGGAAAAAAACTGGAAATTATTACCCCGCGCGATAAAAAACAGCGCGGCTGCCAGCTGAGTGTGGTGGCGCACGGCCGCGGAAAGGAACTGTTTCAGCAGCTGCTCGCAAACGGTGTAATTGCCGACTGGCGCGAACCGAACGTGATACGCATGGCGCCGGTGCCGCTGTACAACTCGTTTGAAGACATGTGGCGTTTCGGGAACATCCTGCGCGAACTGCTCGCTGTTGGGTAACGGAAATATTAGAAAATAATTGAACTAACATGTCATACGATTTAAAGCCAATAATTGCTGAAAACGATTTCATTTTACTTCACCCCCTCAGGGAAAAAGATGCTCTAAGAACCGATGGAATGGTTGATGAATTATTCGAGATTTTTAATCACCCATCGATGAAAAAGTATAGTCCTGAAAAATACGTAACAGATAAAAAAAAACTGGAAGCAAAGCTGATGGGTGTTGTTATGTCTTATCATATGCAATTAGCCTATACGCATTATATAACGTGGAAGGATACGGGAGAAATTATCGGGCAAGTGGATATTATTACACCCAAGAGAGCTGAAGATAGCTATCCAATTAAGGATACTTGGTTTATCGAATACTACTTAAATAAAGAGCACTGGGGTTATGGAATGATGACAGATGTCCTAAAGGTGGTTGTGTATGAGCTGAGAAATCAAAGTATTCAAAAAATAGGAGCTATCTGCATGCCTGACAACATAGCTTCAATTAGGGTTTTAGAAAAGAGTGGGTTCAAAAGAATAGGAAGGTTTGATGCACTGCAAGATTTTTATGCATTGCAATAAGATATCTAATGAAAATGCACACTAATTAAATTAAACGCATGAAAAAAAACATCACCCTGGTTGGAGCCGGACTCGTAGGTTCACTGCTGTCCATTTACCTTTCACGCCGCGGGCACAAGGTCGAACTGTTTGAACGCCGCAGCGACATGCGCACTTCGGGCATTCTTGCCGGCCGCTCCATTAACCTGGCACTCAGCGATCGCGGCTGGCGCGGGCTGGAAGGCGTGGGCATTGCAGATGAAATACGCAAAATCGCAATTCCGATGTATGGCCGTTTCCTGCACCATGCGGATGGTACAACCGGTTACCAGCCTTACGGTAAAAACGAACAGGCCATTTATTCGGTGTCGCGCGCCGGTATCAACATGAAACTGATGGACCTGGCCGAGCGCGAAGCCGGTGTGAAAATTCATTTCGATGAACGCTGTGCTAACGTGGATGTAAAAACAGGCACCGCGCAGTTTGAAAACACGAACACCAAAAATATTACAACGGTTACATCGGATCTTATTTTTGGTTCCGACGGCGGTTTTTCGGCCGCACGCCTCAGCGCACAGCTCAGCACCGACCGGTTCGATTACCGGCAGTTTTATATTGAGCATGGCTATAAAGAACTGAATATTCCGGCCGGGCCCTATGGTGCGTTCCTGCTCGAAAAAAATGCACTGCACATCTGGCCGCGCGGTTCGTATATGATGATTGCGCTGCCCAATATCGACGGCAGTTTTACGTGCACCATGTTTTTTCCGTTTGAAGGCGAAGAGTCATTCAGCAAACTGAAAACACCGGAAGATGTTACTGCATTTTTTGCGCGCGTATTCCCGGATGCGCTTCCGCTTATGCCCACGCTCACTGAAGACTTTTTTACCAACCCGACCTCGTCGCTGGTTACCGTAAAATGTTTCCCGTGGGTGTTCAACGACCGCCTGGCGCTTATCGGCGATGCGGCACACGCCATTGTTCCGTTCTTCGGACAAGGCATGAACTGCGGCTTCGAAGATTGTGTGGTGCTGGACGAACTCATCGGCAAACACGATGAAAACTGGCCGGCAATATTGGCCGAATACGAAACGCTGCGTAAACCCGACGGCGATGCCATTGCCGACCTGGCCCTGGCCAATTTTGTGGAGATGCGTGATAAAACGGCTGACGCGAAGTTCCTGCTCCAGAAAAAAATTGAGGCGCGTTTCAGCGAAAAGTATCCTGAAAAATGGATCCCGCTTTACAGCATGGTTACGTACAGCCCGCACATCCGTTATTCCACGGCATTAAAAGAAGGCGAACGCCAGGAAAAAATAATGCAGGAAATAATGGCCATGCCCGGCATTGAACAGCAATGGGACAGCACGGAAGTGGAGCAGGCAATTCTGCAGCGCATTTCCTGAGGTTTATTTATTGCGGCAGGGCTTTGGTTAACTTTTGTGCTGGAAGATTAAATAGGGCAAACCATAGTTAACCTTCTGTTCATTTCGTAGCTTCGCCGGATGAAAAACATCCGCCATCTTCTTCTTGCAATGCTCGCCGGCACGATGTTGCTGGTTTCGGGCTGCTCCGAATCGTTTAAGGCCAAACTTGCAGCGGGCATGTCCATTGCGCCGTATTTCGGTGCAAACAGCGTGACGGTAGGAACGGCCTCCCGCACTTCGTCGGATAAAGGAACCCGTTCACTGATTACGGTGACCATTAAAGATGTGAAGTGGCAGGATTATGAAGAAAAACAGCTGGAAATGCTGGGCTGCCTGGCGGCGCACGACTTTCTGAAGAAACTGCTGCCCGGTGATGCAAAAAACGATCAGTACATCGGCATTGACCTGGAAGATGCGATGAACGGAACCAAAGAACTGGAATATAAGGTCTCCGATCTGCTCGAACTGGATGGCCCGATACAAACAGCCAACAGTTTTTACGCTGCCTTCAGTAAAGCCGATGGTTCAGGAATTACTGCCCTGAGCGATACCAGCTACCTGGGCACAGTCGCCATTTCGGAAATCCTTGAACTCAACCGGCAGGTGGATTCGGTTTTTGGCGGGGACACACGCAAGCTGGAATATGCAGGGCTCGACCCCGATGAACAGATGGAACAGGGCGAAAAAGCCTGGCAGGTGCTGCTTACGGAAACAGCAAAAACGCTGAAAGTCAGATATTTAATTAATATTGACAAAAAGTCAAAGAAGGTAATTGGGGTTACCTACGACAGCAAAAAGCGCGAATAATCTGAAATATTTGGGCTTTTTTGCTGGAATTTCCCGGAATGTTCCTATCTTCGCGTCCCCTTAACAAAAAGTGAAGGGCTAACTATTAAACGTAATTCATCATGTACGCAATTGTAGAAATAGCCGGGCTTCAGTACAAAGTGGAACGTAAACAGCGTGTTTTCGTTAACCGCCTGGAGGCTAAAGAAGGTGCTACTATCGAATTCGATAAAGTGCTCCTGATTGACAACGATGGAAAAATTACTGTTGGTAACCCGGTTGTTTCCGGTGCACGCGTAGCGGCCAAAGTAATTTCCCACCTGAAAGACGATAAGGTTATCGTTTTCAAAAAGAAACGCCGCAAAGGGTACCAGAAATGGAACAACCACCGCCAGCCGCTTACCGAACTTCTCGTTCTGGGCGTACTGAATGAAGGTGGCAAGCTGAGCGCTGAAGATGCCAAACTCGAAATCGTTTCGATGAAAGCACACCGCGCCGCTTCGTTACCGAAAGTAACTCCCCGCGTGAAGAAAAGTGCAGATGTTCCTGAGGTAGATACCACAGAAGAAGCAGCTCCCAAAAAAGCCGCCAAAAAACCGGCAGCCAAGAAAACAGCAGCGAAAAAAGCTCCGGCTAAAAAAGCTGCCAAGAAAAAAGAAGACTAATCACTAACGCAATAAAAAATCCGTTAAGCCATGGCACATAAAAAAGGCGAAGGTAAAGTAAAGAACGGCCGCGAATCGGAAAGCAAACGACTCGGCGTGAAAATCTACGGCGGGCAGCTTGCCAAAGCCGGTAGCATCATCGTTCGTCAGCGCGGAACGCGCCACAATCCAGGTCTCGGTGTCGGAATGGGTAAAGATCATACCCTGTACGCACTTACCGAAGGTGTTGTGAAATTCCAGAAAAAACGCGACGACCGTTCATACGTGTCGGTACTTCCCGCTTCGAAGTAATCGGCCCCGTAAAAAAGAGCACTAACACGCTCCTGGTTTCGTTCCGATCACTGTCGGAACGGAATCAGGGGCTTTTTTGTTTCTGATACCCGGCTCCGCACAACACGGCACCGGTGTTTCCGGCAAAAGCCCGGACAACTGAAAAATAAGCCTTATTAACAAAATCAGGCACGGCTTTATTTTTCAAATTGCTATAACTTTGTATGGATTTCATCCCCGGCAAACATCATCTTTCCGGGCTTTTAAACGAATCAATTTTTATGCTTCAACTCACTACCATCCGCGAACAGAAAGACGAGGTGATTCGCCGCCTCAGCATCAAAAATTTTGATGCAGCACCTGTTATCAACCAGGTTGCCGAACTCGACGCACAGCGCCGCAAAGCCCAGAACGAGGCCGACGCGCAGCTCGCCGCTTCCAACCAGCTTTCGCGCCAGGTGGGCGAACTGATGAAAGCCGGCAAAAAAGAAGAGGCCGAAAGCATCCGCGCACAATCGGCCGCGATGAAAGACAGCATTGCACAGGCGCAGCAGGAACTGGTGAAAATTGAAGAACAGATTCAGCAGCTGCTGGTGCAGGTACCCAACATGCCGAGCGAAAAAGTACCCGCCGGCCGCACGCCCGAAGACAACGAAGTGGTGTTTACCCACGGCGAAATTCCGGCCCTGCCCGAAACCGCCAAGCCGCACTGGGACCTGGCCGCACAATACGACCTGATTGATTTTGAACTCGGCGTAAAACTTACCGGCGCCGGTTTCCCGGTTTATAAAAACAAAGGTGCCCGCCTCCAGCGCGCGCTCATCAATTATTTCCTCGACCGCGCTACCGCTGCCGGATACATCGAAATTCAGCCGCCGATTCTCGTGAACAAAGATTCCGGTTTTGGTACCGGGCAGCTGCCGGATAAAGAAGGGCAGATGTACCACGTGCAGCTGGATGACCTGTACCTGATTCCTACCGCTGAAGTTCCGGTAACCAACATTTACCGCGATGTGATTGTGGATGCGGCCCAGCTGCCGATCAAAAACTGTGCTTACACACCTTGCTTCCGTCGCGAAGCCGGTTCGTACGGCAAAGATGTGCGTGGACTTAACCGCCTGCACCAGTTCGATAAAGTGGAGATTGTGCAGGTAGCACATCCTGATAAATCGTACGAGATTCTCGAAGAAATGCGCAACTATGTGGCTGGTCTGCTGCAGGAACTCGAACTTCCGTTCCGCACACTGAAACTGTGCGGCGGCGATATGAGTTTTGCTTCTGCGCTAACCTACGATATGGAAGTGTTTTCGGCCGCACAGAAACGCTGGCTCGAAGTAAGTTCTGTTTCCAACTTCGAAGCATTCCAGAGCAACCGCCTCAAACTGCGTTTCCGCGAAGGCAAAGAAAAACCGCAGCTGGCACACACACTCAACGGCAGCGCACTCGCATTGCCCCGCATTGTGGCCGCACTGCTCGAAAACAATCAGACCGAAAACGGAATCCGCATCCCGGCCGTACTTGTTCCGTACACCGGGTTTGAATACATCAACTGATTATGAAAAAAGGAATTGCCACATACGTTATTGCAGCCGCAGCCGTTATTGCTTCAGGATGCAGCAGCGGCCCGAAGTATCCCGCTCTGGTAAAAACAGTTGACAGCCTGCGCGGTGAACTGATTAAAACCGACTCGCTGCTGAAAACGGTAGATAAGGAGGACGCAGAAATGTATGCCAAAACCATCCTTGCACGGAATGATTCGGCAGTGGCTTTCATTAATATGCTGGCCGATACAATTTCGCGTTCCGATGCCGAAAAACTGACGAACTACCGTTCACTGCGCAAGGTGTTTGCCACCTATGCCGATAACTACGACCGGTACCGCAGTGCCTCGGATACACTGACGATGAACCTGAACAACCTGGCACACGATCTGCAGCACAACAGCCTTACCGAAGGCCTTGATCCGGTTCAGAGTGTGGCACATGAAAAAGAAGTTACCGGTGAATTGCTTGCTGAAATCACCTACATCGTGCCGCTCATTAAACGCAGCATCCATGTGCACGACAGTTTGTATCCGGGAATAAAGTCGTACCTTAATGAAATGGCTGCGAAAGTAGCGGCACGTAATAACACGAAAAAATGATGAGACGGGTTGCGCAATGGAGTCTGCTGGTGTTCCTGCTCGGGATGAGCCGGTTGCTGCATGCCCAGCCCGAAACACCGCCAAGTACCGATGAACAGCTGGCCGCACAGTATTACCAGGCCGGTGAGTTTGACAAGGCGCTGGTGTATTACGAAAAGCTGTTCAACAAAAAACAGATTGCACTTTATTACAACTACTACCTGAACTGCATGGTACAGGTGCAGGATTTTAAGAAAGCAGAAAAGGTGGTGAAACGGCAGATGCGCAACAATCCGTACGACCTGCGTTTCCAGGTCGATCTCGGCCGCGTTTATCGTGCTTCGGGAGATGAAACAAAAGCCAAAAAAACATTCCGCGAAGCGGTGGATGCGCTGCAGCCCAACCAGGAACAGGTAAATGATCTTGCGCAGGCGTTTCTGGGTATTAATGAAACCGAACTGGCCGTGGAAGCCTATCAGAAAGGGCGCAAGCTCATGAAAGGCTACTACCCGTTTTATTTTGAACTGGCCGAGGTTTACAGCATCCGCAAAGAATACCAGCTGATGGTAAACGAACTGATGGACGACCTGGGCGATAATGGCATGCTGCACATGAAAGACGTGCAGAACCTGCTGCAGACCCGTTTCGGTTCGGAAGCAGATGAACAGCAGAACCTTATTCTTAAAAACGAATTACTCCGCCGCGCGCAGAAACATCCCGACAAGCCGGTGTATTCCGAACTGCTGCTGTGGATGTTTATGCAGCAGAAAGATTTTGAAGCTGCATTTGTGCAGGCCAAAGCACTCGACAAACGCCAGCGCGAAGAAGGTTCACGCGTGATGAGTCTCGCAGAAACGGCAGCCATCAGTAACGAATTCGGACTGGCTGTGCGCTGCTACGATTACGTGATCGGGCTGGGCGACCGCAATTATTATTACAGCCAGGCGCAGATTGCACGTGTAAATGTATTGTACCGCGAAAAAACAGAACACCGCATTTGTTCCCAGGCCGAAGCGGAAGGGCTGCGTGCGGAAGCGCAAAAAGTGATTAACGGTATCGGCAAAAACAACGCCACCGCACCGGTGCTCAAAATGCTTGCGCATGTGGAAGCGTTTTACCTCCACCACAACGATGTCTCCATCGCTATATTGGAAGAAGCCATTGAACTCCCGCAGTTGAGTCCGACCCTGCGCGCCGATCTGAAATTAGAACTGGGCGATGTGCTGCTGCTCGACGCACAGGAGTGGGAAGCTTCGCTGCGTTACTCGCAGGTGGAAAAAGAATTTAAACACGATGTGATCGGACAGGAAGCGAAATTCCGGAATGCCCGCGTGTTTTTTTACATCGGCGATTTCGGATTTGCACAGGCCCAGCTCGATGTGCTGAAAGGCTCTACCGAAAAACTCATTTCAAACGATGCGATGTACCTTTCGCTGCTCATTACCGACAACCTGGCGCTCGACAGCAATCCGGTTCCGCTGATGCTGTTTGCCAAGGCCGACCTGCTTTCGTTCCAGAATAAAATTGAACAGGCCATGCTGGTGCTCGATACCATCATCACGCAAAATCCGGAACATACGATTGTGGATGATGTGCTCTTCAAACGGTACCAGGTGCGCATGAAACAAGGCCGGTATGCCGATGCTGCAACTTACCTGAAAGAAATCACCGAAAAATACGGCGACGATGTGCTGGGCGATGACGCCAGTTTCCGCCTCGCGGAGTTGTACGATTATTACCTGGACGATAAAGTAAAAGCGAAAGACTACTACGAACAGGTACTCACCAAATACCCCGGCAGCATGTTCGTGGTGGATGCGCGCAAACGTTTCCGCACGCTGCGGGGCGATAAACTCTGATGCATGATTATCTATAACGTTACGGTAAACATTGACAACGATGTGCGCGAAGAGTGGCTGCAGTGGATGAAGGAAAAACACATTCCCGATGTGCTTGCTACCGGCCTGTTTATTGAAAACCGTATTTTTCGTGTGCTGGTAGAAGAGGAAAACGGAACTACATTTTCCATCCAGTATTCCTGTAACACCATGCAGGATTACGAAACCTACCGCGACCAGCACGCACCGCGCCTGCAGAAAGACCATACGGAAAAGTACAGCGGTAAGTTTGCGGCGTTTCGTACGCTGTTAGAAAAAGTTTAACTACATTTGCTTTAATAATGCCTGCCACGCCTCTGATTCATGCGCACTTTGGCGGGCTTTTCTTTTTAAAACAACCGGATGACCTACGTAGCACCCAAAAAACACCTCGGCCAGCATTTTCTGCGCGATGAAAACATTGCCCGGGATATTGCCGAAAGCCTGGAGATGACCACGCCATACAAAAAAGTGTTGGAGGTCGGTCCGGGCATGGGTGTGCTTACAAAATACCTGCTTGAGCAGGAAAAATTTGAAACGTGGGTGGTGGAGCTCGACCGTGAATCGGTGGCGTACCTGCAACTGCATTACCCGCAGCTCGACGGGCGCATCATCGCCGCTGATTTTCTGCACCTCGATCTGCGCACGTATTTCAACGAACCGTTTGCGGTCATCGGCAATTTTCCATACAACATTTCATCGCAGATTTTATTCAAGGTGCTCGAAGTACGCGATCTTGTTCCCGAAGTGGTGGGCATGTTTCAGAAAGAAGTAGCCGAACGCATTGCGTCGAAACCGGGAAACAAAGTTTATGGTATTATCAGTGTGCTGCTCCAGGCGTTTTACGATATTGAATATTTGTTTACCGTACATGAAAATGTGTTTCATCCGCCGCCAAAAGTAAAATCGGCCGTAATCCGTCTCAAACGCAACGCCACCACACAACTGGCCTGCAACGAAAAACAGTTTACCGCCGTGGTAAAAGCAGGCTTCAACCAGCGGCGCAAAACGCTGCGCAATGCATTACACGCGTATAAACGCAAACCCGGTTTCGAAAACCACGAATACTTTACCAAACGCGCGGAACAACTTTCCGTGGCAGATTTTGTGGCATTGACGGAGATGCTGGAGTTTTAGTCATTCCTGTTACATAAGCTACTTGTCCCGCAGGTCAAAGGTGTCCGAATAGCCAGTGGGATTTTTACGACCTGCGGGACAACTGTTTTACAGAAAAGCCATAATTTGCATTCCATAAAAATATATCAAATGAAAAAAGCCACACTGCTTTTCGCGCTGCTTTGCGCCTTCGGGCTGGGATATGCATTTAATGCAATTACTACCACAAAAGCGGAAGAGCAATCCTTCCGCAAAGTAACCGGCATCGGCGGTGTATTTTTCAAAAGCAAAGATCCGAAGGCGTTGAAAGCGTGGTACAAAAAACACCTGGGGTTAAATACGGGCCAGTACGGTACGGTGTTCTCCTGGTACCAGGGCGCTGACTCTACGAAGAAAGGATATACACAGTGGAGCGCGTTTAAAGAAACCACCAAATACTTTGAACCCTCGCAGAAAGAATTTATGATCAATTACCGTGTGGCTGATCTGCCGCGCTTAGTGGCCGCACTCAAAGCAGAAGGTGTTACGATTTGTGATACGATGGAAACATACGACTACGGCAAGTTCATCCACATCCTTGATCTTGAGAATAACAAAATTGAGTTGTGGGAACCGAACGATGAAGTGTATGGCCGTATTCCGGGAGAAACGACGAAGTAAGCAGCATGTCTGCGGAATAACAGCAACAGATTGCGCAGGCGCCAAATAAATAGCCCTCCCGCGCCATTCCTACGCCCCATTTGACTAAATTTGCCCCGCTTAAAACCATGTCATTTCAGCTCACAGAAGACTTTATTGCCGAACTGCAGGAAACGGTTGATTCGGGCGGCATCATTCAGCAGAAAGATGTCCTGGCGGAGCTGCACCCGGCCGATATGGCCGAACTGTTGAACCGGCTGCAGCCCGAACAGGCCGTACTGGTGTATGAAATTCTTCCCGATGAATCGGCCGCGGAAGCACTGCTGCTGCTGGATGAAGACGTGCGCGAAAAAATTCTCCAGGGCCTTACCTCCGAAGAAATCGCCGAACACGTTGTGGATCACCTCGACTCCGACGATGCGGCCGACGTAATCGCGGAGCTTTCGGATGAACAGCAGGACGAAGTACTTTCGCACGTGGAAGACAGTGAACAGGCCGGCGACATCGTTGACCTGCTCAATTACGATCCCGATACCGCCGGCGGTCTCATGGCGAAAGAACTGGTTTCGGTAAGCATCAGCAAAAACGTGTGGGAGTGCGTGCGCGAAATCCGCCGCCAGGCCGAAGAAGTGGAAACCATTTACACGATTTACGTGGTTGATGACGACGAAAAACTTGTCGGGCTGCTCTCGCTCAAAAACCTGCTCACCAAACCGCTGCGCACACCCATCCGCGATGTGCTGAACGACCAGGTGATCAGCGTAAAAACAAATACACCGAAAGAAGATATTGCTGCGCTCATGCGCAAATACGACCTCGTGGTGCTGCCTGTAGTTGATGCTATCGGCCGCCTCGTGGGCCGCATCACCATTGACGACGTGGTTGACGTGATGCAGGAAGAAGCCGAGAAAGACATCCAGATGATGTCCGGTATCAGCGTGAACATGGACCAGAAAGACAAAGTGTGGTCGCTTTCAAAGGCACGCATTCCGTGGCTGCTCGTGGGACTTGCGGGCGGCATTCTCGGATCGCGCATCATCGGTTCGTATGAATCCGAAATTCACATTCATCCCGAGATGGCATTTTTTATTCCGCTCATCGGTGCGATGGGTGGTAACGTGGGTGTGCAGTCGTCGGCCATCGTGGTGCAGGGCCTGGCCAACAATTCCATCCAGCCGGGCAACATGGTTCCCAAACTGATGCGCGAACTTACGGTGGGGCTGGTAAACGGGCTTATCTGTTCCTCACTCATTCTCGGTTACAACCTGCTCACCAACGATTCGCTGAACCTGAGCATTACAGTAAGTACGGCGCTGTTCAGCGTAATTATTTTCGCCTCTTTTCTCGGCACTTTTGTACCGCTTACGCTTAACCGGATGAAACTTGATCCGGCACTGGCAACCGGTCCGTTTGTTACCACGGTAAACGACATCATCGGCATGACCATCTATTTCCTCGTAGGCCGGCTGATGTATGGCAGCTGATGTTTACACCGCAAAACGTTATGGCAAAAATCCTGTTTCTCGATACCAATCATCCTGACCTCATCGGGCGTTTGCGCGGGGCCGGGCATACCTGCGACGAAGTATATGAACTGGCCAAAGTGGAGGTTGAAAAAACAGCCGCGCAATACGATGCGCTGGTGATCCGAAGCCGGTTTAAAATTGACAAACAATTTCTCGATTCCGCCACCGGGCTGAAATGCATTGCGCGTGCCGGTGCCGGCATGGAAAATATTGATGTGGCCTATGCCGGAAGCAAAGGAATCAGCTGTGTGCATGCGCCCGAAGGCAACCGCGATGCGGTGGGGGAACAGGCCACGGGCATGCTGCTGGCGCTGATGAACAACCTGGTGCGTGCCGACCGTGAAGTACGCAGCGGCAAATGGTACCGCGAAGAAAACCGCGGCCACGAACTGGAAGGAAAAACCGTGGGCATTATCGGTTACGGAAACATGGGCAGTGCTTTTGCCCGCCGCCTGCGCGGGTTTGGCGTGAAAGTGCTGGTGTATGATAAATACAAAACCGGTTTCAGTGATGAATATGTAACCGAAGCAACACCGGAACAACTGTTTGCAGAAGCCGATGTGGTGAGCCTGCACATCCCGCTTACCAAAGAAACGCGTTACCTGGTAAACGATGATTTTATTGCGCGTTTCCGCAAGCCCATCTGGTTTGTAAATACGGCACGCGGCGGTTGCGTGGATACGGCGGCGCTGGTGCGCGGCCTGCAATCCGGAAAAATAACCGGCGCGGCCCTTGATGTTTTGGAATACGAAACGGTATCGTTTGAACAACTCGATGCGGCTTCGCTGCCACAACCGTTTCAGTACCTCGCGCAGTCCGACCGGGTTATCCTTTCGCCACATATTGCCGGCTGGACATTCGAAAGCCACCGCAAAATAGCTAATGTGCTGGCAGACAAGATTTTGGTGGTAATCGGTACGAGGTAAAGATTTTCTTACATTTGCAGGCAGCACATGTTATCGCTTTTCGAAGATATTCTGAACCGCCAGGCCCAATGTATTTATTGTGGTGATATTTCTACACCATTGATACAGGCTATCGTGGACCAGATTGAACAAAACCAGGCCGCCCGAAATTTATCGCCCTCGATGAAGAAGCGGCTCGCAGTGGTTATTATCGAAAGCCTGCAGAATATTACCAAGCATGCGACGCGTATTAATAACGATATGGCCGAGTCTGTATTCGCTATTCACGACCGCGACAGCCATGTGGATGTTTACACCGGAAATTACATACGCAAATCCGAATCGCCCGACCTGGAAGCCCGTGTAAATCAGGTAAACAGCCTCGACAACGAAGGACTCATGAAGCTCTATGTGGAGCGCATGCGTTCACGGGATGTGCTTTTTAATGAAAAAAGCAACGCCGGCCTGGGACTTATTGAAATGGTGCGCACAACACGCGAGAAAATTACCTGTGTGTTTAAAGGGTACAACGCCGATACGAATTTCTGCGTGTTGAAATTCAGCATGAAAAAGGAGGACTGATGATGAACGATACGAATTTGCATATTAAAGGAACGCGCACCACACCCGAGGTAGCTTATGATTCAGTGAAAGCGGAATTTCACATGCGTGGTGTTTCTATACCGGAAAATGCGTGGGAATTTTATCGCCCGCTGTTTGACTGGATTGATAAAAATTTTGAAAACGGTTTTGAGCACCTGAACCTGCATTTTCACCTGGATTATTTTAATACCGTTTCGGCACGGTGCATTGTTGAAACCTGCCAGCGCTTCATTAAATTTTCGAAAACAAAAGAGAAGGTGGCCATCATCTGGCATTACGAAAACGATGACCAGGACATGATGGAGAGTGGTATGGAACTCAGCCGCGTGGTGAATCACCCGTTCAGCATTGTGCCGGTACCGCCCGAAACGTCAGCGAACTGATTATTTGTTCTTCATCACCATCTGCGTGGTGTAGCGGCTTTTCACTTCCAGTAAAATCTCTTTGCCAACGGTAACCCGGTCAATTGTTTCCTGGTTGTAATAACGGATGGTTACCAGTTCCAGGCCTTCGTTGTAAAGTACGCGGTACTGCTGCTGCAGCCGTTTTACGAGTTCCGGCAGTTTGCGTTCGTTGCTGTCAACGCACACCGAAAAACTGATGGCGGAATTCTGCATCGTATTTATTTTGATGCCGGCTTCCGAAAACGTATTGAAGATATCACTCAGGTTTTCTTCCACGATAAACGAAAAATCTTTCGGTGAAATAGAAATGAGCACCTGGTTCACTTTAAAAATAAAACAGGGGATGGGCAGCGGCGCCTGCTCTTCGCGGATCACCGTTCCCGGTACATCGGGCTGCACAAAAGAACGCACGTACAGCGGAATTTTTTTGTTCTGCAGCGGCTTAATTGTTTTCGGGTGAATAACCGTTGCCCCGTAATACGCCAGCTCAATGGCGTCGTGGTATGAAAGCTGGGGGATGAGTTTTGTGTCATCAAACCATTTCGGGTCGGCATTTAACACACCGGGCACATCTTTCCATATCGTAACATCGGCAGCGTCTGTACACCAGGCCAGTATAGCGGCAGTATAATCCGATCCTTCGCGCCCGAGCGTGGTGTTGAAGTTTTCGGAATCTACACCCACAAACCCCTGCGTGATTTTGATCTGCCCCGGCGCGTGCAGCAGCCCGTCGCGGATGAGCTGGGCGGTATGTTTCCAGTCCACTTTGGCTTCGCGGTACGTGTCGTCGGTTTTGATGTAATCGCGCACATCCACCCAGCTTACGGGCAGTCCGCACGAAGCAAGGTAAGCATGTACAATTTTGGTGGAAATAATTTCGCCGAGGCTTACGATCTGGTCGTACTCGCGATCGTACTGCTGTGTAGGTGTGTCTTCAACGGCCCATTCCAGTTCCACAAACGTATTGTGCAGCTCATCATATACGGGGTGCTGCACATCCGGAAACAATTCGCTGATGATGCCGAAATGGTAGTTCCGGATTTCCGCCAGCACGTCAGCCGTATTTTCTTTTTTGTAGAAATATGCATCGGTAAGCCGTTCGAGGGCGTTGGTGGTTTTACCCATGGCCGAAATCACCACGATGAGTTGCTGACCGGGAAAACGACCGAGTATGGCCGCCACATTTTTTACAGCTGCCGCATCTTTCACCGAAGCGCCGCCGAATTTGAATACGTGCATAAAAGAGGAATGAAGAACCGGTTGTAAAATTAAGGCTTAATTAAAAGCAAAATCAGCAGGCCCGTTTATTTTCAGTTGTTCAGTACCAGGCGGTAGTTCAGCCATTCGCGCAGCACCTGCGGCTCGTATTGTTTGTAAAACGCAATGGCCGGTTCGTTCCAGTCGAGCACCTGCCATTCCATGCGTTTTGCGCCTGACTGTTTGGCCTCATCCAGCACCGCATCAAACAAAATTTTGCCAATGCCTTTGCGGCGTTCGCGCCGGGTTACCACGATGTCTTCGAGAAAAATGCAGCGCCCTTTCCAGGTGGAATATTTGATGTAATACAACGCAATACCCGCCACACCGTTTTCGTTTTCGGCAATGAAACAATAAAAATACGGCCGGTCGCCGGTGAACCCGTCCTGCTGCAACTGCGCAACAGTTACAATTACTTCTTCGGGTGCTTTTTCATAATCGGCCAGTTCCTGTATGAGTTGCAGCACTGCCGGCATATCAGCAGCAGTGGCTTTGCGTATGGTTGTTTGCATAACGCCAAAGATACACGCAAATAAAAAACGGGCGCAATTGCTGCGCCCGTTTTACGTCATATATCAGTGATCAGTTGCGAATAAAACGTTGGGTATAAATACCGCTTTCGTTACTCACACGCACCAGGTAAATGCCCGGCGCCCAATCGGTAACCGAAATAGTTTGATTGTCGCTGCTGAGAACTCCGGCCTGTATTAACGAACCGTTCGTATTGTAAATTTCGAAACGGGATGCTGTTTCAGCGTTTGCATTGAAGCGGATGGTAAACTGCTCCTGTGCCGGGTTGGGGAAGAGTTGAAGCGATGCATCTGTTGTGTTTTCAGACATGCGCAGTGGCGTGTTGCCATTATCCTGTGCAATCGGAAGTGCATTGCAAAGCGTTGTACGTGCCCAGGGAACTTGATTCGGAAAACTGCTCACAGCTGTTGTTGTGTAAGTTATTCCATAATTAAAAAACGTATTTGGAATTAAGGCAACAGTTGTCGGCCAGCCTGTTGCCAGGTACGTAAATGCCGAATTGCAGGCTACGGTTGCGGTCGGGTTGTAAGCCATTGTTCGTAAGTTGTGCCAGGTCGTTCCTTTTGCAGAGGCCGAACACAGCCGGCCTGTTACCGGCGAAATTACCGTCAGCAGGTTGCGGTTACCGGGAACTGCATAATTTCTGATCTGCGCAGCATAGGTGGTTACATTGTAAAGAAAATTGGCCCCCATGGAAGTTGCAGTAGTGTATGTGGAAAATCCGACTGCCATATAACCATTGTAATACGAAACAGATGTAATTCCGTTGCAGTCGAAATTCTGATAAATATTGGTAACACTGATACTCATGTGTGGCGAACCTGCATTGGAATAGGTGCCATGCAGGAATACCAGTTTTGTAGCACCGGCTGTTGGTGTAGTGGCATCAGCAGCAAAATAAAAATTGCTGCCATTTATTTTTAAATAACAGTGTGCAGGAATAACGGTTGTTGCATTGCCGTAATTAAAGAATTCCATTTCATTCACACCAACTTTACCCGATATATCAACAATTTTTGCAACAAAATACTTCCGGGTGCCGCTGACGTCAATGAAAATACCTGTAATGAATATTTCAGAGGCCGATTTTACTTCGATGTCCTGCGGAATATAATATTCACCGTTGTTACCGCCGGCCGTTCTTCCGCCCGTAATGCAGGCACCCGTAGCCGCATCAATTTTATAAATGAGCACAGTAACCGGGTGAGCGGCCATTACCGATTCGCATACAAGGTAAAAATAGCCTGTGCCGTTATAAACAATGTCTACCGGTTTTGCACTGTTCCAGCGGGGGAAACTTACGGCATAAATCTGGCCACCCGTATTATTCACATAATGCAGATAAATATCAGTAGCGGTATAGCCGACAATAACTTTGTTGGCTCCATTAAAAGCAGATGAAACGGGTACATAACCGGTAGTTACAGGATAATTGTAATTGAGACTTACTGCGCCGGTTGACTCAACGAAACGGTTAACCCGGAATCCGCCGGACATCGAAGCAAGCATTTCGGGTGAAGAAGCGCTGGTGTTAAAATCCATCTGCGTGCCCCCCTGGCTGGCACTTGAGTAGGTTTGTGAGTTGATGTACTCTTGTCCGGTTGATACAAAAGACCACGCCAGACTTGCGAAAACAAGTAGTTTTTTCATTGGAACGATAAAATGGTTAAGGTTAACTGGTTAGTGAGTTATTAATTAAAACCGGCAGTGAATGCGCTACCGGTTCGCAATTAATGGTGCAAAAATATTGTTATTAATAACCATGATAAATTGTTTTTAAATGTAAATAAGGTTTCTGCTTGCAATAGGGTTAATATCAGTGAAATCAATGACTGAAAACTAGTGCAGTATTATCTGGCAGTTTCTTAAAAAGGTGTTTTGGAAATTATTGCAATAAAGGGTTTCTGCCGGATTTTCCGTAAACCAGACCTGGGCGCAAAAAAAACGGGCCCGTTTTACAGCGCCCGTTTTTACTTCATTTATCGGCGATCAGTTGCGAATAAAACGGCTGCTGATTCCTTTTTCAGGGAGCTGGATAAAATACATGCCCGGTGTCAGTTCATTTAAGGTGATGGCAGTTGTTCCGCCCGCAGCCAGTTTGCCCTGCAGCAGCAATTGCCCCTGCATATTGTAAACAAGGTAAGTGGCGTTTACTTCGCCCGTTCCATAAACAAGATTGATTTCATCCGATGCCGGGTTCGGATACAATTGCAGCGATGCCGTTTGTTTCGGTTCTGCAATGCCCACATTCCACGGCATGCACGAAGGCGCATTGTTGTTTGCATACCAGCTGCGCACCTTGTTCACATCACTCACCATGTGTGTGTAGGTAAGCGGGTTGTTCTGCGCCAGTGTAGTATCGCGTGAATACACCATCGCAAATTCGAACGTGGTTTTTTGGCCGGCATTCAGGTTAAACGGTCCGGCCGATCCGATGCCCCTGCGGTCATTGGGCGTATTGGAAACATTGCCTTCATTCCAGCCTGTAGTGAATGGCAGATCCGGATAGATAAAGCTGGTGTCTGTTGTGCCGCCATACCCGTTGCCGCCGTAAGTCAGGTTGGTGCTGTCTTTCCATTGCGCTTTCAGGTAGCCGTAATAGTCAGTGGCTTCTTCCGGGTTGCCGGTAACTGTAAAATCATTGTTGTGATACATAAAATGCGTGAGCAGATTTACTTCACCCGGCTCATCTGTAGTACCATCGTTGTCGTTGTCAATGCCATCGCTGGTTTCGGCCACCGGCCCATCCAGGAAAACTGCTGCTTGTGTGGGCGGACTCGCACCATAGGTTCCCGTCATCGGAAATGGCTGTGAGCCATCATTAATATCGCCGTTGTAGGCGTAAAGCATATTTGCAGGCGGATAACAACCGACATAATCATCGAACGCGTATCCGAGATCAAAATCATAAAACATGCCCATGTAACAGTTGTTGTAATTGTTCGCTGAGCGGTTGTAAATCGCGTATTTGCAGAAAATGGTATGATTAAGCACGCGGTTGCTGTCAGCTATATTCGGACAGAGGTAAGCGTACGCGGTCGCATGAATTTCCACACCAAGCGGAAGGCCACCGGTTTCGCCATGCGCCGCAAATTTGTCATTGTAAATGCAATACAGCATCTGGTCGCCCGACATTTCCGGGTAATCGCCACCAGTAAGCGGATCGTAAATACCGTTGCCGTTCACATCCACAAACGGCGCGAGGTTGCGGGCCTGGTTTTGCAACTGATTACCATGTGCGGGCCAGGTTATAATATCATAATCCGGGATGTACGAACCGTTCTGCACATTGCCCTGCGCAAAGTAATATTGAAAATCATTCACTTTCGTGCGGTCTATTTTCCAGATGTAATCGTATTGCTGCGCCGTTGCTGAATCAATCGCCATGCTCACCGTATCCAACGGTCCCGGCCAGAAATCGCGGCCGAGTTGCCTGTACGTCATGGCAGCCTGGTGCAGGTTGCCGCCCTGGTCGAGTCCGCCGATCCACAGGCCTGCATTAAACATGGTGCTTTTATCACTGCCTTTCGGAACATGGTAATCGCCGCCATAATTCCCGTTCCAGAAAACATCGCCTCTGTTCAATATCGGTGCACTCACTTCGTTCACATCCAGGTAACGGGCATTTGCAAAGGTGCTCAGGTCGCCATTGATAAACGGATGATATGCTGCCGGGTCATACCGTTTCATGGTGCCGATGATTGAAGAATTACTCATAAACCCTCGCGCCAGGAAAAAGCAGGCCGAATCGGGCAGGTATGCAATATAACAACCGTTGCCGCTTGGTACCGGCAAATTCCGTACATCCGGAACCGGTGCATTGCTCACGGTAATGAGTCCCTTCGATGAGAGAAATGCCAGGTTGCCGCTGTTGTCGGTACAAAAACCAGCCACGCGTCCCGGTTTTCCGACAACCGATGTTACATAAAGCTCGGAGAATGCAGATAGCACCGTTCCCGAAAGGTGATACACTTCATTGTTTGTGGAAAGCCATACATCGCCCGGTGCCCTGCAATACACAGCATCAATGGCATTAACGTCAAGCACCGAATTCTGTGTATTGTAAATCGTCCAGTTTTGTGTAACTGAGTTATATACACAAAAACCGCCCTTGGTGCCCAGGTACAGTTGCCCGTTTACATCCTGGTCTATGCAATTTATAAAATTGGATGGCAGTGGTGAATTCAGCGAATCGTAAACCGTCCAGGTATTGGTGATGCTATAATAATGCAGGCCTTTGTTTGTGCCAACCCACAGTGCTGCTCCCGATGATTTCAGCGAAAGTATATTGTCTGATACCAGCCCCGAATTCGACGTGTTGAATGTGTTCCAGTTATTGATAATTAATCTTCCCAGGCCCTTGGAAGTACCGAACCATGATGTACCCATGGTGGCGTTGGGTACTATTGCATTCACCCAGTTACTGGGTATGCCGGAGTTTGCTGTGTCGTAAACGGTCCATGTATTATACCGGTAACTCGCAGCTCCTGCATTGCGGTAACCAATCCAGATGGCATTTGTACTGGTGTCAGCCACAACGGTTTGTTTATTGGAAACAACGTTAGTGGTTCCTGTAATTACAATGGGAGTAAGGCCGTACTGGGCGGTAACAGGCAAAAGCAATGCAAGGCCGATCACGGTGAGTAAAAAATGACGCATAAAATAACGAATAAAATGATGGGGATGCCTGGAACTGCGGTATTGGTTTTGCGAATGTAGTAATCCTGTTTAATACCGGCAAACCGGTATACGCTAACTGGCACCGGTAAATTCATAACCGGCTGTAATTTCGGCACAGGCGTCGGCAAAAAATGCGATATTTGCAGCACAACAACCATTTTATGAGCAAAGTAAAAACACTCGGTCAGTTTATTATCGAAAAACAGTCGGATTTTCCGTACGCCAAAGGTGAGCTTTCACGCCTGCTGCGCGATATCGGGATCGCTGCCAAAATTGTACACCGCGAGGTGAACAAGGCCGGCCTGGCTGATATTCTCGGCGAAGCAGGGGAGATTAACATCCAGGGCGAGTCGGTAAAAAAACTCGATGTGTTTGCGAACGAACAGTTCATTGCTGCGCTCAGCGTGGGCGGCGAGTGTTGCGCCATTGCTTCGGAAGAAAACGAAGAACTCATTCCCATTGATACCCCCATGTCGAAAAATGCGAAATACGTGGTGGCCATCGATCCGCTTGATGGTTCGTCCAATATTGATGTCAACGTTTCCGTGGGAACAATTTTTTCCATCTACCGCCGCATTTCACTCAGCGGCCCGGGTACCATGGAAGACTTTATGCAGCGCGGCACCGAACAGATTGCAGCCGGTTATGTAATTTACGGTTCGTCCACCATGCTTGTTTATACTACCGGCAAAGGCGTAAACGGTTTCACACTCGATCCGTCTATCGGTGAGTTCTGCCTCTCACACCCGCAGATGCAGATGCCCAAAGCAGGTAAAACATACTCCATCAACGAAGGCAACTACCTCCATTTTCCCGATGGTGTAAAAAAATACATCAAGTATTGCCAGGAAGAAGACAAGGCCACCAAACGCCCGTATTCGTCGCGTTACATTGGTTCGGCGGTGGCTGATATTCACCGCAACCTGATTACCGGCGGCATTTTTATTTACCCGGCCACTAAATCATCGCCCAACGGAAAGCTGCGTTTGCTTTACGAAGGCAATCCGCTGGCTTACATCGTGGAGCAGGCGGGCGGACTTGCAACAAACGGCCACAGCCGGATACTGGAACTGCAGGTTACCGAACTGCACCAGCGCACGTCGCTGTTTCTCGGTTCGTCAGACATGGTTGCTAAAGCCATGGAACTGATGCAGCAGTATTCGCCGGCGACATCCAATTAAGTATTCCTGTTTCTTTTTTGCCCCTGCTGCCTGGCAACGGGTTCTTTCGTTGTGTTTTTAAATTACTGAAAATCAATTTCTTGTAAATTTTAATGCACCTGTTGTAACATTCGGCAAGGGGCGGGCGTCGTATGCTCAGAAACAAACAAATACCGGATCAGCTGCCGGTTCCAAACAAAAAAACGAACGACCAAACATAAAACAGTTATGAAAACGAATTTCAAAATCACCGCTGCTGCCTGCCTGATGTTCTTCGGAATGGCCAACGTGTTTGCACAGGGCGGGGCCGACCGCAATCCCGGCGCATTTAATAAAGTAAAAGCAAACGGTTCTGTAAACGTGGAACTGGTGCAGGGCGCCACCAACGGCATTCACCTCGAAGGCCCTTCAGAACTGATCGAAAAAGTTAAAACCGAACTCGAAGGCGATCTGCTCATTATCAACGGGGGCGATCCGAAAGTAAAAGTAATCGTTACCGCTCCGTCCTTCATCAATATTAATACAACCGGAGCCGTCAATGTAAAAAGCCAGGGCAAACTCACCGGCGAATCAATAAAAGTAGAAACCAGCGGTGCCGTAGATGTTGACCTTGACCTTGATATTACTGAGATAGATGTAGTTGCTACCGGTGCCAGCGATGTAAAACTGACCGGAAAAACACAAAGCCTGAGTGCTGAAATCAGCGGTGCTTCTGACCTGAAAGCATACGGTCTCGAAGCCGAAAATGCCCGCCTTATCGTTTCCGGCAGCTCGGATGCCAATGTGAATGTAAAAACATCACTTGATGCCAATGCCAGCGGATCTTCCGATGTACGTTACCTCGGCAACCCGGTTACCAAAAAAGTGAACAAAAGCGGTTCGGCTGATATTCATCACAAAGACGATACCTCCGGTGATACCACCCGTGTAGATGTTGGCAAAAAGAAATATACCATCATCACCGATGGAGACGACGACGATGATGATGACGATTTTAATGTAGGCAGCAAAGGAAACTTTCACTTCTGGCAGGGGCTTGATATCCACATGAACGCCATCGTTGATTCGAAAAACAATATTGATCCGCTGCCCGGTTACAACTTCATGGAACTGAACTACCCGCGCTCGATCGGTGTGAGCTGGAACATGGCTCAGAAAAACATCCACATCTATAAAAACTATGTGAACCTGGTTACCGGTTTTGGTCTCGACTGGAGTGTGTATGGTTTCCGTAACAACACCACGCTGCGCCACGATACCAGCTTCCTTGCTGCAACATTTGACACTGTAGATTACAAACGCAACCGCCTCCGTGCCTTTTACGTGCAGGTTCCGCTGATGCTCGAATTCAATACCAGCGAAAACGAAGACCGCGCGTTTCATATCGGTGCCGGTGTACTGCTCGGTTACAACCTGTTCGACAACAAACTGAAACAGAAGTACGAACTGGACGGTAAAGACTACAAGAACATTGTACGCGACGATTTCAACATCAACCCGGTACGTTATGGTCTTACTGCCCGCGTGGGTTACGGCGACTACTCGATCTTTGCAAACTATAACGTATCCACCCTCTTTGAAAAAGACGCCGGTCCGAAAATGTACCCGGTACAGGTTGGGTTCCACGTCAATCTTTAAATTGCAGTTGGTTTGACAACATCCCCGGAAGGGCCGCATCTGAAAGGATGTGGCCTTTTTCTTTTTACAGGGAGCAAATACGAAGCAGCTGTTTCCAGCGTTTTACAGAGCCGGCCGGAATATTTTTCAAATAAGCATAACTTTAACACCCGGAGGTGATTATACCCGAACCTATGCTGTTTCCCGGATTGAAAATGGTGCTGAATGGAGTGCGGCTGCTGGCGGTGATGCTGGTGTGCGCCCTTCCGCTGCGGGCCCAGATTCTGAAGCCGACCAAAACAGAAGCCCTGGTGGTGCTGCACATCGTAAACAGCCAGAACAAACCCGTGGGCCGCATTCCGGTTACGATTGAAAATGAAAGCACCAAAACACAGTATAAAGGTGTAACCAACTTCAGCGGTTATGTGGAAATACTGGCACCCTGCGGAGCCAATTACCTGCTGCATTTTGAACAGGCACGCAGCTATGCGCGGTTTACACTGCCCCGCGAAAAATATTACACCTTCAGCCAGCAGGTTACGTTTGACGGAAAACCCGTGCTGCCCGACCGTTCGCTGGTGATAAAAGGAGATACAACATTTTTTTACGGCGACAGTTCACAGAACCTGAAAGCAACCTACAGCATTGTGTTGCTGCATTTCACGCTGACGGATTACCGCGGCCAGCCGCTGGATTCGGAAGTGGTGACACTGAAAGGCATGCGCGGCGGAAAATATTTTAAAGGCATCACCGGGCACGATGGCGAAGTGTTTATGCTGCTGCCCAAAGGCGATCAGTACACGCTCGATTTTCCGTACGAAAAAGAAGTGGACCACCTCGATTATCCCATGGAGGCCGGGTTCCGCAGTGCTGATGTGACGTACCAGTACGAAGGTTCGCGCAGCGCCAAAAAACGCATCGCCGCAGAAAACGAACGCCTTGCACGGGAAGAAAAAGACCAGCGCGAATTTAATAAACAGGAATTTGAACGCATGTCGGCCGCGTACGACGAATACCAGCGCAAAAAGAAAATACAGGACAGCATTGCACACAGCGGCAAACCCAAAGAACTGCCGCCCGACACGATGATTATTACACCGGTAATCGGGAAAATGAACGACCCGGTAGTAACCGATGTACTCGTGCGGAATTTTTTCTGGAACCCGCAATTGTTTGTTACTGATCTCACCGGCAGCATGTCGCCGTACACCAAACAGCTCGGCACCTGGTTCAAAGAAAAAATTAAAACAAACCCGGATATCAACATCCTGTTTTTTAATGACGGCGACGGAAAACCCGACGCGCAGAAAACAGACGGTAGTGCGGGCGGACTGCATTACTGCCTGAAGTGCAGCGAACCCCGGTTTGAAAAAACAGTGAGTGAAACGGTTGCGGCCGGTACCGGCGGTGATGCACCCGAAAACAACATCGAAGCGTTGCTGGCCGGTATTGAACGCGTAAAACCCACGCAGCCCGTGGTGATGATTGTTGACAACAAAGCACCCGTGCGCGACATTGCGCTGCTGGAAAAAGTAAACGTGCCGGTACGTATTATTTTGTGCGGCGTGAACGGCCCCATTCACCCCGATTACATCCGCATTGCCTACGCCACCAAAGGCTCGCTGCACACGCTGAAAGAAGACGTGTACAAACTTCCGGAAATTGCGGAAGGCCGCATTGTAACCATTGCCGGTTACAAGTACGCGTACTCGCGCGGGCGGTTTGTATTGCTGACATAGGATCGCGGCAAACCCTGCACCGCTTTACCGTCAAATGTTTACCTTTGTTTCCCTGAAAATAAAGAAGGTAAACCATGAAGATTTCCTGTAACTGGCTGAACGATTATCTGAAAACCGACCTTGCACCGCAAACCATCGGCGAACTGCTTACCGGCTGCGGCCTTGAAGTGGAGAGCATTGAACCGTTTGAAAGTGTGAAAGGCGGCCTGCGCGGACTCGTGATCGGCGAAGTGAAAGAAAAAGACAAACATCCGAATGCCGATAAACTTTCCGTTACCAAGGTCGATATCGGTACCGGCACCTGGCTCAGTATTGTTTGCGGAGCACCCAATGTGGAAGCCGGGCAGAAAGTAGTGGTTGCGCCGGTCGGCACTACGGTACATCCCGTTACCGGCGAACCGTTTGAAATAAAAAAATCAAAAATACGCGGCGAACTTTCCGAAGGCATGATCTGCGCCGAAGATGAAATCGGTCTCGGCACTTCGCACGCAGGCATTATGGTGCTGCCCGAAGATGCGCCTGTGGGAACCGATGCGGCTTCGTATTTTAACCTCAAAGGCGATTCGGTTTTCGAAATTGGTTTAACACCGAACCGCGCCGATGCCATTTCACACTTCGGTGTGGCCCGCGACCTGGCCGCTGTCCTGTACACGGAAAAATTATTAAGCGATCACCTCGCCGAACTGGATGCCGCGCAGCTTCCGCCTTCCGATGCGTTCAGCGATGAACTGCCGGAAAGTGAAATTGCCGTACAGCTTGATAACCCGGAAGCATGCCTGCGTTATTCCGGCATCGTTATAAAAGACATTACTGTAAAACCGTCACCCGACTGGATGCAGCAGCGCCTGCAGGCCTGCGGACTGCGCCCTATAAACAACGTGGTGGATGTAACCAACTACGTGATGCTCGAACTCGGGCAGCCCCTGCATGCATTTGATGCTGCAAAAATTGCCGGGAATAAAATTGTGGTGCGCAAAGTGGCCGAAGGAACTCCTTTCGTTACACTTGATGGCAACGAACGCAAACTGTCGGAAAAAGACCTGATGATTTGTGATGCCGAAAAACCAATGTGTATTGCCGGTGTGTTTGGCGGGCAGCACTCGGGAGTAAATGAAACCACCACAACCATCTTCCTCGAAAGTGCCTGCTTTGAAGCGGTACACGTGCGCAAGACCTCGAAACACCACGCACTGAAAACCGACTCGTCGTTCCGTTTCGAACGCGGCTCGGATGTGAATATAACGTTGTTTGCGCTGCAGCGTGCGGCCTACCTGCTGCGCGAAGTGGCGGGCGGCGAAATGGCCTCCACACCGGTTGATATTTACCCGGTGGTAGTGGAGCCGGCAGAAGTAGCATTTTCGTTTCACAAAGCAGAGCGCCTCATCGGTAAAGTGATTGACCGCGGCATCGTGAAAAAAATTATCCGCGCACTCGGCATCGAAATTCTTTCCGAAGGTGGCGATGCGCTGCTGCTTGCGGTTCCCCCGTTCAAAGTAGATGTGAAACGCGAGGCCGACGTGGTGGAAGAAGTGCTGCGCATTTACGGCTACAACCGCATTGAAGTACCCGCGCAGGTGCGTGGTTCGCTTTCGTATGCGCCACAGCCCGATGCGGAAAAAATACAAAACGTGGTTTCCGAATTTTTAGTGTCAAACGGTTTTAACGAACTCTGGAACAACTCGCTCACACGCACCGTTTACGCCGAAGGAATGACCGCTTTCGGTGAAGGTGAAGCGGTTGCCATACTCAATCCACTCAGTTCTGATCTTGGTGTGATGCGCCGCACGCTGCTGTTTGGCGGACTGGAAGTAATAACCTACAACCAGAACCGCAAACGCCCCGATCTGCGCCTGTTCGAATTCGGAAAAGTATATAGCAAGGTTGCCGATAACAAATGGCCCTACGCCGAACACAGCCGCCTCAGCCTGTGGCTTACCGGTAAACAGACACCGGAAAGCTGGCAGCAGAAACAGGAACATGTTTCGTTTTACCAGCTGAAACAGATGGTGGAACAGTTACTTGCACGAACCGGCGTTTCACCTTCGAAAGCAGAACCGCTGAACGATGAACTGATCAGCGAAGGACTGACTTACCTGCTCGGCAAAAACGAACTGGTGCGTTTCGGCAAACTGAAAAAAAACATCCTGAAAAAAACAGATACCGCCGGCGACGTGTGGTGGGCCGATTTTAACTGGACCAACCTGCTGAAAGCCGTGGGCAACAGCAAAGGCATTCGCAGCAAAGAACTGCCGAAGTTTCCGGAAGTGCGCCGCGACCTCGCGCTGGTACTCGACCGTAAGGTAACGTACAGCGAAATAGAACAGCTTGCATTTCAGACAGAAAAACAGCTCCTGCGCAACGTCAACCTGTTTGATGTGTACGAAGGCGAAAACATCGGCACGGATAAAAAATCGTATGCAGTGAGTTTTATCCTGCAGGATGAAGAAGCCACCCTCACCGACAAACAGATTGAAAAGGTGATGGAAAAACTGACAAAGGTGTACACCGAAAAACTGGGTGCGGTTATCCGTTCGTAGTTACCAGTTTTTTCAGCAGCGCAATCTGCCCGAGGTGATAATGCAGGTGTTCAATTATACCGGCAATATTGCGGTAATAACTCCCGTATTTTGAATCTGCAAAATCGGTTGCGAGGATTTCGTCGGGCAGTTTTTCAATTAACTGCGCCAGCGTTTCGGCATCGTTCCATACCTGTTCCTGCAGGTTGTTCCAGTCTTCTTCGGAATGGATGGGCGGATGATTAAAACTGAATTCATCTTTGGCATGCAGCGGCTGTCCGTTTAACACCGGAATAACCACGTGTACAAAATAATGCGTGTGATACACCAGCGTGGCAATGGTGTTAAACCCGTGCACCTGCGTGGTGGCCTGCTGCCAGGTAACTCCCGCCAGCGTGTCTTTCAGGTTCGATACGGTCCAGTTGCCGCCGGTATGCACATCGCGCAGGTTTTTTGCGAGCTGGGAAGTGATTGTCATTTTCGGATGTATTGTGGCTACGCTAAAAATACAAACATTCTGCATTTGCCGCTCATCACACATCTGCCTTATTCTTCCGAAAATCGGTTACATTTGTTTGTTTTTGAAAATTCTGACAAATGATAAGAAAATTGCTGTTTTCGGCCGCGGGTTTAATGGCGGTTCAGATACTTGTGGCGCAGCCCACTTTTCCGGTGGATGGTGTGGCCGACAAAAATCACAACTACAAAGCATTTACCAATGTACGGATCCAGGTTGACCCGGAAACGGTGATTGAAAAAGGAACCCTGCTTGTGAAAGACGGGCTGGTGGTGGATGCAGCAGCATCCGTTGCGCTTCCTCCCGGTACAGTGGTGTACGATCTTTCGGGTAAAACCATTTATCCCGGACTGATTGATGCCTATACGTCGTACGGCATGCCCGAAGTAAAACGTGCACCCGGCGAACGTGGTCCGCAATACGAAACCAAAACACGCGGTGCTTACAGCTGGAACCAGGCACTGAAACCGGAAACGGAAGCGTACCGCCTGTTTGCAGTTAACGATAAATCAGCGGACGAACTGCGTAATGCCGGGTTTACTTCGGTGATGACTTTTCAGCGCGACGGCATTGCGCGTGGTTCGGCCACCGTGGTTGCACTGAACACTGCTCCGGAACAAACCGTGATTCTGAAAGACCGTGCAGCAGCGTGTTTGTCATTCGACCGCGGCACATCTACACAGGAGTACCCGTCATCGCTGATGGGCGCCATTGCCCTGCTGCGCCAGTCGTACCTGGATGCGGCCTGGTACAAAACCACGACCGACAAAAAAGAATACAACATTTCTATTGAAGCATGGAACAACAACGCTTCGCTTCCGCAGATTTTTGAAACAAGCAACAAACTGAATACGCTGCGCGCCGATAAAATAGGTGATGAGTTTAAAGTGCAGTACATCTTCAAAGGCAGCGGCACCGAATACCAGCGCATTGATGAAATAAAAGCTACGAACGGCAAATTCATTCTCCCGCTCAATTTTCCGATGGCGTATGATGTGGAAGATCCGTTTGAAGCGAACCTCGTTTCCTACGCCGATCTGAAGCACTGGGAGTTTGCGCCCCTCAACCCGGCCGCACTCGAACAGAACGGCATCACCTTCGCACTTACCACCAGCGACCTGCGCGATAAAAAAGAATTCTGGAAAAACCTGCGGAAAGCCGTGCAATACGGACTTACTGAAAAAACAGCGCTGAAGGCACTTACGGTTGTTCCTGCACAGATGCTGGGCATCAGCGATAAAGCCGGTGCACTGAAAAAAGGAATGATCGCCAGCTTTATCATCACTTCCGGAAATCTGTTCAACGACAAAACCGTAATTTTTGAAACCTGGGTGCAGGGCAAACAATATGTGGTGAACGAAATGAGTCCGCTGGATGTGCGCGGCACTTACGACATGAAAGCCGGCGACAAAGCATACACACTTAAAATTGCCGGTGAAGCGGAAAAACCGAAAGGCAACCTGATGAAAGGCGATTCGGCAAAAGAAGCGGTGAGCATTTCGCGCATCGGCAATTCCGTTACGTTATCATTTACGCCGAAAGGCGACGACGGTGTGATCCGCCTGAACGGCAACTTTGATCCCGCCGCGAAAAAAATTACAGGCCGCGGACAACTTGCAGACGGAACGTGGATTGACTGGAACGCTTCGCAAACCGCTGTGTTTATTGCCGAAGTGGCCAAGCCGGATACGGCACGTCCCGAAATTCCTTCGCTGAAAGATGTACCGTATCCGTTTAATGCCTACGGCAAACCGAAAGAAGATCCGAACCTGATTGAGAAACTGAAAAACCGCTACGATGCAGTACTTATTAAAGACGTAACGGTATGGACCAACGAAGCCGACGGTGTGCTTGCTGACAAAGACGTTTATATTACCGAAGGACGCATTGTAAGCATCGGCGATAACATTACACCCACCAAGGGCGTTTTTGCAAAAGTGATTGACGGCAAAGGCAAACACCTTACCGCTGGTATAATTGATGAACATTCGCACATTGCGGTGAACGGCGACGTGAACGAAGGTTCGCAGGTTTCCAGCGCCGAAGTACGCATCGGTGATGTGGTGAACTGCGACGACATCAACATCTACCGCCAGCTGGCCGGCGGGGTTACTGCTGCACAACTGCTGCACGGTTCATCCAACCCGATCGGCGGACAATCAGCACTCATCAAACTGCGCTGGGGTAAGGCGCCGGAGGAAATGAAAATTGCAGGCGCTGACGGGTTCATCAAATTTGCACTCGGTGAAAACGTAAAACAGTCGAACTGGGGCGATGATTACAACATCCGTTTTCCGCAGTCGCGCATGGGTGTGGAGCAGGTGTACTATGATCAGTTCACCCGCGCCCGAGAGTACGACGAACTGATGAAGAACTGGAAAACACTCAACGCAAAAGTAAAACAGCCCATCCCGATGCCGCGCCGCGACCTCGACCTGGAAGCGCTGGCCGAAATTCTGAACAACAAACGTTTTATCACCTGCCACTCATATGTGCAGAGCGAAGTGAACATGCTGATGCACGTGGCCGATTCCATGAACTTCCGCGTGAATACCTTCACACACATCCTCGAAGGTTACAAGGTGGCCGATAAGATGAAAGCACACGGTGTAGCTGCATCGTCGTTCTCCGACTGGTGGGCGTACAAAATGGAAGTGATGGATGCCACGCCTTATAACGGTGCGTTACTGCACAATGCCGGGATCGTTACCGGTTTCAATTCCGACGATGCCGAAATGGCGCGCCGCCTGAACCAGGAAGCCGCCAAAGCAGTGAAGTACGGCAACGTACCGGAACCCGAAGCGATGAAGTTTGTAACGCTGAACCCCGCCATTATGCTGCACCTTGATAAACGCATGGGCAGTATTAAAGTAGGCAAAGAAGGCGACGTGGTGCTGTGGAATGACAACCCGCTTTCCGTTTATGCCAAAGTAGAAAAAACGCTGGTGGATGGCATTGTATATTACGATGCAGAAGACGATGCAAAAATGCGCGAAGAAATCCGCAAAGAACGTGCACGCCTCATCCAGAAAATGATTGCGGAGAAAAACGGGGGCGCGCCCACCCAGCGCCCCCGCGCAAAACAGCCGCGCGAACAGCATTGCGATACGATGTCGGACGATTATATGATGGAGGACTGAACCGATGAAAACGATTAAAACATTCGCAGCCGCGTTACTGCTTGTTAACGCCACCGCCTTTGCCCAGCAGCCCATACCTGCAAAACCGCAAACAAAAAGCATCCTGCTGATGAACGGCATTGCACATGTCGGAAACGGCAAGGTGTTCGACAATTCGGTAATCGGACTGAAGGACGGAAAAATTGTGATGATAGCCGATGCGCGCGTGGTACGCATTGATGTGAGCAAATGGGATACGGTAATCAATATCCCCGGAAAACATGTGTATCCCGGCATTATTGCAACCAACTCCACCATGGGTTTACAGGAATGTGAATCGGTGCGTGCAACGCGTGACCAGTACGAAGTTGGTATGTACAACCCGGAAGTACGTTCCATCATTGCGTACAACACCGATTCAAAAATACAGCCCACGGTGCGCACAAACGGCGTGCTGCTGGCCCAGATCACCCCGCGCGGCGGCCGCATCAGCGGAACATCGTCGGTGGTGGAACTCGACGGCTGGAACTGGGAAGACGCCACGTATAAAATGGACGACGGCGTTCACGTAAACTGGCCTTCGGTGGTGGCACGCAATTTCGACAGTCCGCCCTTTGCGCTGGAGAAAAGTAAAACCTACGAAACCGAACTGCGCGAACTCGAAGATTTTTTCCGCGAAGCGAAAGCATATACCGCAAACAGCAAACCGGAAGAAAAGAACCTGCGCTATGAAGCGATGAAAGGCATTTTTGACGGCAGCAAAACATTATTCCTGCGCGCCGATTATGTAAAAGAAATTACCGAGGCCGTTGCCTTCTCAAAAAAAATGGGCATCACGCGCATGGTGATTGTGGGCGGCCGCGACAGCTGGCAGTGCACCACGCTGCTGAAAGAAAACAACATCGCGGTAATGATCGGCCGCCCGCACGACCTGCCGCCGACAGCCGATTCGGATGTGGATCAGCCGTATAAAACGCCGGCCATGCTGCAGAAAGCCGGCGTGCTCTTCTGCATCCAGAACGAAGGCGACCAGGAAACACACCAGACACGCAACCTCGCGTTTCTTGCAGGAACAGCTTCAGCCTATGGCATGACAAAAGAAGAAGCACTTGCGGCCATTACATCAAATCCGGCAAAAATTCTGGGCATTGATAAAACCGTGGGCACACTGGAAGAAGGTAAAGACGCCACGCTGTTCATCAGCACCGGCGATGCGCTGGATATGCGAACCAATAACGTAGAACTCGCATTCATCCGCGGCAAAAAATTACAACTCACGAACGAACAGATGCGCCTGTACGAAACGTATAAAAAGAAATACGGGCAGTAAGCGCAAACAGAATAAAACAAAAAGTGGAACTGTATCAGGTTCCTCTTTTTAATATACAGCAGAACGTGATTTCAAAAATCAGCACGACCGCCGGTGTGTTAACGCTGCAGTTCCTTTTACTGATCAGTTTTTTTGAACTGGTATTGGGCCAAAAAAATGAGGTACTGCTTCCCGGGTTTTGTTTGCTGAATATACCGTTAACATTGGTGCTGCTGATATTAACTCTCCGGGGAATCCGGATCAAAAAGGCATTGCTGCTGTTCTGGTTTTTGGGATTGCTGCCTTATGTTATTTTTGTTATGCCTCTGTTGCTTCGTAATCTATTCAGTACTGATGAGGTGATGCATCCGATCCGGTTATTTATCCAGTTCAGTTGTTTTTTCATTTCAGCCGGTTGTCTGTTGCGGGAAGTATATATGCAGTTCATTCGCCGTCAGCGGAACAGCGCGGTATAACCAAACAAACTGTTAACGAAGTTTACGGTTCTGTCGGGCAATCATCCACGCCGCCGCGTTTGCCCTTGGTGCGGCCTTTGCCGTTTCCTTTGCGTACCGGGAACAGCGGCACTTTCAGCAGGAAGTATGCATCCGCACTGTGAAACTTTTTGTTTTTAAACGCCCACATCAGGATGTCGTTTGTGCCCACCACCAGTGGCCCCACGCGCACACCGGTACCGAGTGTAAGGTTACCAAGGCGCGAAAACGAAAGTGGTGTCCACACGCCCAGCCAGCGCGCATCCCAGCGGGGTGTTACGGTGAGCCGGGTCAGTTCATGTACTTTTTTGCCATCGTTGCCGCGCAGGTAAATGGCTGAAAACGTAGAGCCGTTTACATACAGATTTTTCCGGATGCGGTAATCGAAGTTGGCGTTAAACGCAAGCGGCAGGCGCATCCACAGGTGTTCGCCGGATTCGCGGCCGGTTACAAAATCATCGAAGGTGGCATTTACCGGCGTAGGCGCAGTAGCATCGAGGGCGTCATCATCAATGTCCCAGTTCTGCGAATTGGCGGTGTAATGATCGCTCAGTTGCCCTTTGCGGAAATGGATAATGCCAAGATCAGTAAGCGATAAACCGATGCGGTACAGGTACTCTTCACGGTTGCGGATTCCCGGCCAGGGGCGTGGATTTTTCGATTCCTTATCACGTTCCTGTAATTCTTCCGGGCGGTGTTCGTAAATCAGGCCGGCATCAGCACCAAGGCCGGGGTTAAATCCAAACGAATACGATCCGGGATTAAAACCGATGTTGTCGGAATGCCCGAAATTAAGATCGGCAGCCGGCATAATAACCGTGCTATCGCTTGTAAATTCGTAACTCAGGTTGTTTACAAACGCATACATCGCACCCGCACCGAGCAAAAATTTAGGCCGTGCACCAACCGCTACAAAATGTTCTGCCCCTTTAAAAATGGTACGTGCATACGTGCCGCCGATTTCAAACCAGCTGAGCCCGGTAATGCCGATGTGTTTGTTTTTAAAGGGCTTATAATAATCGGGTGCTTCAAACTCGTTGATAAGGATGTGCGCCAGTGGTTGCCCCACGCCATCAACGTTTACGTACGTTCGCATTTTCAGATCAACGCCCCAGCCGTATTTGTCGTTTGAAAACATAACGCCCGGCAATAAAATTTCGTTGCGGAAAAACACGGCTTTTTTGGTGCTGCGCTCGCGTTTGTATAAATCGGCCGACGTAATACCAGGCTGGTTCAGCATCGAGCGTTTAAATCCCACGTAATTGTTTGCGGCCTCCACGCTGGCGCCGACAAGCAAAATATCAAGGCTGTAGTTGTTGTCGGCTACCGTGGCCGGGTTGTAGGAGGCACCGGCAATACCGGCGTAATTGCTGTAACTGTAGCCCAGGTAATCCTGCGCAGAAAGTGAAACAGAAAGCAGCAGCGCTGCAGACAGGAGAATACGCATAGCAATGAAACGCTGTTTGTTAGCGGAAATGTATATCAGATCCGGAAAATCAGTACGAAAGTTAACGGAAATAGTTCTACCGCGTTGAAAAATCGGCCGAAAGCATTGCATCTTTGTACCGTAACCATTAAAAACCGTGTTCCATGACCTTGCCGAATGAATCCATCGGGTTTTTGAAAAAACTGGCGAAGAACAACAACCGCGACTGGTTCAATGCACATAAAGACGAATACGAAATGGCCCGTGCACAGGCTATCGCGTTTACGGATGCCGTGCTTCACCACATGCGCACGCACGACCACATTGAAACCGAAACCGGCAAACAAAGCCTGTTCCGCATTTACCGCGATATCCGTTTTTCAAAAGACAAAACGCCATATCAAATTTGCTGGCACGGCTATTTCAAACGCGCAACAAAACAACTGCGCGGCGGTTATTATTTTCACCTTGCGCCGGGAAATACCTACCTCGCCGGTGGTTTCTGGGGACCGAACAAAGACGATCTCGCCCGCATCCGCCAGGACATTGACTATAACCACGAAGCATGGCGCAAAATGCTTGCGAACAAAAAAATCACAACTACGTTCGGCAAACTGCGCGGCGAACAACTGAAAACCGCGCCCCAGGGTTTTCCGAAAGACCATGAGGCAGTTGACCTGCTGCGTTACAAACAGTTTTTCCTGCGCCACGATTTTTCCGATAAAGAATTATTGGCACCGGGGTTTGACAAAACAATGAGCAATACGTTTAAAAACCTCCGCCCGTTTTTCGATCACATGAGCGAGGTGCTTACTACCGATGCGAATGGGATTCCCCTTTATTGAAAGTGGGTTAAAATATTAACCACAAAGTCCACTAAGGCATGCACAAAGACCACCATGTAATCCTTTGTGTACTTTGTGCAAACCTTTGTGTGCGCGGTGGGATGTGATAGGGGCCTTTGTGGTTAGCGAAGTGATAGTACAGTTCCGCAATCTTGAAGAACTACCCTTTCATCGTATTCAGAAAAGCCGCCAGCTGAAACCCCATGCTGAAACAGCCCTGCAGCAGATAGCCGCCGGTGGGCGCATCCCAGTCGAGCATTTCGCCGATGGCATAACTGCCGTGCAGGTTTTTTAATTCAAACTGCTTATTGATCGCCGTAAGCGGCAAACCGCCAACGGTTGAAATGGCATCTTCCACGGGTCCGGTTGCAGTAACGGTAAGTTCAAACTGTTTGATGGCTTTTCCGAGCGCAATATTATCGAGAAAATCGTCTTTGGTAAGATGTGTTTTCAGCAGCTGAATGGCGACGTTTGATAAACCAAGATTCCGCAAAATATCCGCACGCGATTTTTTGGAAAGGCGCCGAAACGTGATATCAATTTCTTCTGCATCGCGGTTGGGTTGCAAATCAACAAACAATGTGGCGTGTCCTTTTTCCTTCAGCTGTTTGCGTATGTTGCCTGCATGAAAATACACCGGGCTGCCTTCCACGCCGGTGGCTTTAATTACCACATCGCCGCGCCGTGAAGCATTGCCGCAGGTGAGTGTAACGCCTTTCAATACCTGTCCTTCTGCGGCAGTTACAAAAGCAGGCGGCCACGTAATATGCACGGCGCAGTTAGATGCTTCAAATGGCAGACACGTTATGCCACGCGCCTCAAACAAGGTTGTCCATGCACCGTCGGCACCGGTTACAGGCCAGCTTGCACCACCCAATGCAAAAACCGTGATGTCTGTTTCAATAGCAACCGATTCACCACTTTTAGTTTGAAACAGCAGCTGCCCGTTTTCGTTCCAGCCGGTCCACGTATGGTTTTTATGAATCACCACGTTATTTTTCTCCGCGGCTTCCACGATGTGGTTCAGCACATCAATCGGTTTAATGTCTTCGTCAGGAAAAATGCGTTTACTGCTGCCCATGTACGTAGGCACACCCAGTTCGCCCAGCCACGCGCACAGGTCGGTTGGTGTAAACGCGCGTATCACCGGATCCATAAATGTTTTCGGAGTGTAGCGCGAAATAAAATCACGCAGTTCTTCGCCATGCGTCAGGTTCAGCCCGCCATCGCCCGCCACCAGGAACTTCCGACCGGGTGCTGCATTTTTTTCATACATCGTTACGGCATACCGTGACGTATCTATATGTGCAGCAAAAATTAAAGCCGCGGGTCCGGTTCCGATGATGGTGATTTTTTTCATGCCGCGAAGGTAGTGGGAAAAGCGGAAAGCAGATGTCAAACCGATTGCAGAACATCCAAATTAAAACGGCTGCCCTTATTCAGAACAGCCGTTTTAAACACGTGTTTATTTTCTACGGATTAATCGTACATCCGAAGGGTGTCCACGTCATAAAAATGGATGAACAGGGGGCAGAATTCGGAAACATGCCGGATGCATTTGCAGAAGTTGTATTTGAAGCAACACCATTCGAATAAGGTGGCTTGCAAATAAATCCTTGATTATTCACCTGCAGCAGGTTCAGTTCAATATCTGCTGTTTCGCACCCGGCAGGAAATTCGGCACAACTGATAATATAAGTTCCGTAAGGAGGGATTGTTACAATATTCGTATAGGAACCACAACCCGGTCCGAAAATACTGTACTGAATATCAATCGGGCAGGCGAGGTTGTTTGTAATGGTGTAAGGGCAGCTGGCCTGCGCTTTTGCGGTGTTAGGCATGGTCATCGCAATCAAAAACAGCAGCATGGAAGCCACAGCGGTTTTTATAAGTTTTGTTTTCATGATGTATAGGTTTTATGGTTTAATGATTTGAAAGGTAATTAAAAAATTGAAATAGAGTTAATATAAAATGATTCTGAACGAAAAAAATAAGGGTATATGTTTAGTAAGTGGATCGGGGCCAGGCGTTAAGAAAATGTCCAGCCAGCCTGCCAACGCGGAGGCCAGCGCCCCGGCAGACAAGTGGACATTTTTAGCGCGAAGCCGGAATGCAGGGGAGGGTGGAAAAGTAACGAGACGGTTCGATCCCGCCCGGTGTAAAAAACAAAACGGCCTCGCGAAAGCGAGGCCGTTTTTAGTAAGTGGTTCGGGGCGGAATCGAACCGTCGACACAAGGATTTTCAGTCCTTTGCTCTACCAACTGAGCTACCGAACCAAAAATACACGACTCCACTTACGTGCCCTGAATTTGTCGTTCAGGGCGGCAAATATACAGGAATTTTTAAAACCAAAAAATTCATAAAAAAACTTTATTACCCGCCGCCGCCCTTACCTTTGCCCGCATGGCGCTTTTCATGGCAATTGATCTGGGCAATACAACCGCCAAAGTGGGCGTGTTTAAAGGGACTACGCTGCTCCGTGTGAAAATTTTTCCGGAAGGCGCGTGGGACGAAATAACTGCTTTTTGCAGCACACAAAAAATTTCGGCAGCCATACTTGCATCGGTGGTAAAGCACCCGAAAGCCTTCGAAAAGGCACTTGCGGCCCGTTTTCCGTTGCTCGTTTTAAATCACAAAACACGCCTCCCGCTGTTAAATAAATACAAAACCCCGGAAACATTGGGCTATGATCGCCTCTCGGCAGCGGTGGGTGGCTGGCAACTGTTTCCTGATACGCCCGTCTTGGTTATCGAAGCCGGAACCTGTGTGAAGTACGAAATTGTTTCCCGCAAGGGCGAATACCTGGGCGGCGCCATCGCGCCGGGACTGCAGATGCGTTTTGATGCGCTCCATCATTTTACGCAGAAACTGCCACAGGTAAGTCCTGCACCGAAAACGCCCGTGCCGGGCAACACCACCGAAAGCGCTATACGCTCCGGGGTGCAGCACGGTATCGTGGCGGAAATAACGGGAATGATTGGTGTGTATCGCAAACAGTTTCCGGGTCTCCGGGTCGTTATGGGCGGCGGAAATGCGGCATTTTTGGCGAAGCAACTGAAAACACGCATCTTTGTGCGCCCAAATCTGGTACTGGAGGGGTTGAACGCTATTTTAAACTATAATGTTGAAAACGAATTTCTTGAAACGTAATCTCCTGCTGCTTGCACTGCTGGCTGTTTTCGGGTTGCATGCACAGACTACCAGTTCCCCTTATTCCCGCTACGGGCTCGGCGATTTCCAGTTCAACGGTTTTTCACAAAACCTGGGTATGGGCAGCGGCGGCATTGGTATGCGCAACGATTCACTGCTGGTGCAATACATCAACCTCTCGAATCCCGCATCGCTTACTTCCAATAACATTGTGGCATACGAAGTTGGTTTTCAGAGCAACACCACCATGCTGCAGAATGCCACCGACAAAGCCATCAGTAACCGCACCACGCTTTCACACATCGGTCTTGCATTTCCGGTAACTAAATGGTGGAGTGGCGCCATCGGCCTCGTGCCCTATACGTCTGTAGGTTATAACGTATCCAATACCGAAAACCGCGACACCATCGGCAGCGTTACTTATAAGTACGAAGGCAGCGGCGGTATCGGGCAGGTGTTTACAGCCCACGGTTTCCGCCCGTTTGCAGGCTCGCTGGTGCGTTACAAAAACAATGAAAAGTACGACCTGCTGCTTGCCAAAAACGATACGAATGCCATTCGCAAAGCCATCAACTTCCGCAACCAGCTTGCAAACATTTCGGTAGGTGCGCAGGTGTCGTACCTGTTCGGTTCGCTGAACAATGTACGCCGCGATATGTTTCCCGATTCGGCATTTATGCTGAATACACGGATTTCACGAAGCGCTATTGTTTCGGATGTATATGCGAGTTACGGTGTGCAATACCGTTACCGCTTCAAACAGGTGGTGAACCCGCAATACCGCAAACTGAAAAAAGAAGCCGATTCGCTGCTTTGCGGACATTCGCGGTTTAAAAATTATTTCATCCGCGATTCTGCCGGGGTGCCGTGCAAAGACACCATACCGTTTTGGGTAAAAGGCCGCGACGGTGTGCAGCTTACCTTCGGACTCGTGGGCGCACTGCCGATGCGTGTGCATACCACCAATTCGATTCTTGGTGTAACGTATAAACAAACCGGGACACTTGAATCGGTGCGCGATACCATTTACAGCCAGACCGATGCGGACGGAACCATACTGCTGCCGGCCATGTACGGCTTTGGCTTCGCGCTGAAAAAAGAATACAAGTGGCTGTTCCAGGCCGATTACGCCACGCAGCTGTGGGAAAATTTCGAATTCCTCGGAACAAAAACCAGCCTGCGCAACAGCCAGCGCGTTACCGCGGGGTTCCAGTTTCAGCCGAAGAGCAACGACCGCCGCCATTATTTTTCAAATGTGCAGTACCGTGCCGGTTTCAAATTTTACCAGACGTATCTTGAGCTGAACGAAACGCGCCTCAACGAAATGAGTGTGTCGCTCGGTTTTGGTTTCCAGGTGCGCCAGATGTCGCGTATGAATCTCGGTATCGAACTCGGGCAGCGTGGCACCACAGCCAATTCGCTCATCAAAGAAAATTACGCACGCGTGGTGCTCGGTATCAGCCTTAACGATACCTGGTTCCAGCGTTTCCGCTACGATTAATCGAACAACATGCGCAGCAACCGTGGATTTCGTTTCACCGGGATGGCAATGTTTGCATTGCTGCTGCTGTTTGCTGCCGGCTGTGAAAACGACCTGAAAGAAGTCCGCAATTTTACCCAGGGTAAAAAACTGCCATTGCAAACCGGGCAGGATATTGAAGTGCAATACAACGATTCCGGCAAAGTAAAAATCAAACTGAAAGCGCCGCAGGTGGACGAGTATGGTGGCAATGCACCCTATACCGAAATGCCGAAAGGGGTGAATGTGCAGTTTTTCGACGACAGCCTGAAAGTGAATACATCGCTGCGCGCCAACTACGCCATACGCAAAGAACGTGAACGCTTTATGGAAGCGAAATACAATGTGGTGGTGGTAAATGTGAAAAACGAAAAGCTCGAAACCGAACACCTCGTGTGGGATGGTGCCAAACGCCGCATTTATACCAAGTCGAAAGTAACCATTACCACGGCCGACCAGATTACCATCGGTACCGGCCTCGAATCGGATGAGTTGTTTACCGACTACACGATTGAAAACGTCGAATCAATTATCACCCTCAAAGAAGGAGAGGAACCAGAGAAATGAAAAGTTATGTACGTATAAGTGAATACATGTGGCTGATGCTGGCCATAACCTGTGCCGGTTTTTCGTTTTATGAATTTGCAATTGTAAAACACAACGAGAACGGGTTGTATGCCATCGGGTTCACCGTGCTGGCTTCGGCCATGTATGCACTGCGCCGCTCATTCCGCCGCAAAGTGGAAAAACATGCGCGGGAAACGGAGCAGAAAGGGCAGTAGTGCCGTTTTACCGGTTTTTCCGGGATTTTCAAAAAAGCCCGTTTTTTAGCCATAAATCAATTTGTAATCAGCTGACAGCGAGTGTATTGAACTAAAATTTTAATTATTTCCCGAAGGTTCGTATATTCGCGTCCCAATTAAAAATACGCATTGGTATGACAGTTCTTGAACGCATCCGCAGCAGAGCGGGACTTTTGGTAGGTGTAATTATGCTGGCTTTGCTGGCTTTTATACTCGGTGATTTCCTTTCCGGTAGATACGGATCACGAGGCGGATCCAACGACATCGGCGTAATTGCCGGTCATGTGGTAAAAGCCCAGGAATGGCAGGACCGCGAGAATATTGCAACAAATGAGTTTGCTGCATTTCAGCGCCGCCAGCCGGTAGAAACCGATATGGAAAACATCCGCCAGCAGCTCTGGCAGGAAATGCTCGATAAATACATCTTCGAAGAAGGCGAATACGACAAGCTCGCGCTTGCACTTACCGACGACGAACTCGCAGAAGAAATGCTGAGCAACCGCCCGAACCCGGTAATGCGCCAGGTATTTGGGAGCGGCCAGCAGGACCAGCGTATCAACCCGCAGTTTGCTGCTCCGGACGGATTTAACCTCGACATGAACCGCGTGCGCCAGTATGTAAAATCGCTGAGCCCGGATAAAGAAGAATCGAAAGACCAGTACTACCGCTGGATCAATACCGAGAAAGCGGTGCGCAAGTACCTGCACCAGCAGAAATATTACAACCTGATCAAAAAGGCGATTTATGTTACGGCTTCGCAGGCCAAGATGGAGCACAATGCAGACAGCACGCTTTACACCTTGAAATTTGTGATGAAACGTTATGCTGAAATTGCTGACTCTACCATTAAAGTAAGCGACGAAGAAGCAAAAGCGTATTACGACAAGAACCTGTACAAGTTCAAGGAAAAAGAAAACAAACGCAGCATGGATTATGTGGCGTTTGATATCTTCCCGTCAACTGCTGACATTGAAAATGTAAAAAACAAAATGAGTGTGTTTGCTACCAAACTGCAGGCACAGAAAACACTCCGCGACGATACCATCCTCGTAAGCCAGGAAGGACTGAACATGACCGAGCAGAAGTTTTCGCCCGGACAGTTTCCGCTCGGCCAGGATTCGGCGTTCCTGAAAACACCGGTTGGCGGTGTGGTAGGCCCGATACAGATGGGTGAAAACCTGAACATCTATAAAGTACGTTCAAACCGTATGCTGGCTGACTCGGGCCGCGTGCGTCATATTCTTATTTCGTACCAGGGTGCTGGTGGCGGCGGAAACGCACGTACCAAAGACCAGGCGAAAAAACTTGCTGACAGCCTTGTTGCCGTGATCAAAAAAGGAACGAAGATGGAAACGCTGGTGGAAAAATACACCGACGATCCGGGTTCGAAACCGCAGCCGGATTCGCCGGATGAGAAAATGAAAAAAGGAAACAAAGGTGACTATGGCTTTATCAAAAACAACGGCCAGATGGTTGCGGAATTTACCGAATACGCACTCACCAAAAAAGTAGGTGAAACCGCTGTAGTGGAAACACAGTTTGGCTACCACGTAATGCAGTGCCTCGAACGTGCGAAAACCGAGAAACCGGAAATGAAAGTGGCCGTGATCGAAAAACCGATCGAAGCCAGCGACGCTACCATTAACGAAGTATATAACAAAGCCAGCGAGTTTGCACTGAAAAATGCAACCGGTGAAGCGTTTGCCGCAGCCATCAAGAAAGACAACCTGAACAAAATTATGGCCCCGGATATCGTGGAGGCAGCGCCCCAGATCAATGGCATCCAGGAAGGCTCGAAGCCGGTGGTGAAATGGCTGTTCGGTGAAGAAACCGAAAAAGGTGCTGTATCGCAGCCGTTCATGGTTGGCAAACGTTATATCGTTTGTGCACTCACTGCCGTTAAAGACAAAGGCTACAAATCACTCGAAGATTCACGCACCATTATTGATGTGGAAGTACGCAAAGAAAAGAAAGCAGCCATGTTTGTTGATCAGCTCAACAAACAGAAAGGTGCTACCATTGATGCGTATGCCGCAAATCTGAAAATGAGTGTGATGGCTTCGCCGAACGTTACCTTCACCAACCCGAACCTGCTCGGTGCAGGACCGGAAGGCGATGTGGTAGGCAAATTAGCCAATATGAAAAAAGGCCAGCTTACCGGCCCGATCATTGGCAACACCGGTGTGTACGTTGTTTACATCGAAGATGTGAAAGCCGCCGGCGAACTGAAAAACGTAAAAGCAAAACAAACCAACCTGATGATGCGCAACGTGTACAGCGTAGAAGGTTCTGCTTACGACGTTCTGAAAGAAAACGCCGACATCACCGACAACCGGTCGAAGATTTTTTAAAACCTGATGTGATTCAGGACTCCTTAAAAAGGCCGCACCGAAAGGAGCGGCCTTTTTTGTGCGTTGTGAAATGGAGTCAAGTATGTTTTTAGAATTGAAATAAGCGGGCTGTCAGTTCGAGTGCCGTGTGCGCGGGAAAGTGCAATGGCAGGTGTATCGAGAACGTGTGCAGGCTGCCCGGCGCACGTTCTCGATACATTTCTTACTGATGAAAAATCAGTAAGAAACACTCGAACTGACTGCCCGCAAATCAACAAAACAGATTACAAAATTAATGGTGCCTTTTCAGTGTCATTTCTTCCTGAAGAACGTGATTGTATTTCAGCGGAGACTTTTTCAGCAGACCCTAATTATGTCCCCAAAGTCCCACCCACCGCTAACTTGACATGTAAACAATCAACCTCACTTCTTGGTAACCAGCCACACCCCGCAAAGAATAACGGCGATAAAAAGTACGTGGTAAAGTGTAATGGCTTCGTGCTCAAATACGCCCCACAGCACCGCCACAATCGGAATGGCATACGTAACCGATGCTGCGAATAAAATGCCGGCCTGTTTAATCAGCAGGTTGTAAACGATAACCGACAGCGCCGTTCCGAAAATGGCAAGTATGGCCACATACCCGAGCGCCTGCCAGGCCAGCGGGTTTTGCATGCGGGTCAGAAAATCAGTAGTGAACAGGTAAACACCCGCCGGAGGTCCTACAAACAGCAGCATCCAGATGGTGGCCGCCACAGCGTTTACATTGCCCAGTTTCGAGCGGATGATGTTTACGCTGATGCCGTAACAAAATGTGGCAATTACCACCAGCGCACTGTACCAGAGGTGTGTGTTGCTGCCTTCGTCTTTACTTACGAGCATAAGCCCCACCGCACCTGCCAGGCCGATGATTAAACCGATAACCTGGTAACGCTGCGGTTTCGAACGGAAGTAAATTATACTGATCAGCAGCGTAAACACCGGGGTAAGCGAATTGAGCATGCCGGTAAGCGAACTGGTGATGCCGGTTTCGGCAGCGGTAAACAAAAACGCCGGAATAAGGCTTCCGAAAACCCCCGAGCCCAGGTACCCCGGCCAGTACTGAAACTGGTCTTTGCGCAGGTAGCGGAAACTGAGCGGAAGCACAAACACGAAGGCAATAAACAAACGCAGTGCGGCCACCTGGTTGCTCGAAAACACTTCGAGGCCGCGTTTCATAAGGATAAACGAACTGCCCCACGTAAGCGCAAGGCCTGTGAAAATAATCCAGTGAAGTAAAACGTGATCGGCCTTTTTTTCGCTCATGAAGCGGCAAAGATACAATCCGCCCTACATTACCCCTGCGGCAATACTGTTTATATTTGTAAAAAAATAAAATCATGGCACAGCAAACCATTTCCCTCCGCATTACCGGTATGAGCTGCGGACACTGCGAAAAATCAGTGCATACGGCGCTTACCACACTGGCCGGCGTTTCCAACGCGGAAGTGGATCACAAGGCAGGAACCGCAACGGTTGTATATGATGATGCACAGGTTACCCCGGCACAGCTTATTGCCGCGGTTAACGAAACATACATTTACGAGGCAACCGCAGCATAAATGACAACGCAGGCGGTTTACCCCATTTATTGCGGCGGAACATTTGTCACCACAGCCCATGTGCTGGAGGTGATCAACCCGTTTACCGGTAACGTATTTGCAACCACCAGCCTCGCCGGACCGGCAGAACTGGAAACAGCAATTATTGCCGCACAGGCGGTGCAGCAGCAACTGAAAACAATGCCGTCGTACAAACGCGCTGCGATATTACACCAGGTAGCGGCCGCACTCACCGCGCAGCGCGAACGCCTTGCTGCCGTACTTTGTGCGGAGTCGGGTAAACCGATGCGTTATGCCCTTGCTGAAATTGACCGCGCGTCACAAACCTTTACGGTTGCGGCTGAAGAATGTAAACGCATTCCGCGCGAGTACCTGTCGCTCGACTGGACCCCGGCGGGCGAAAATCGCGAAGGCTTTGTAAAATATTTCCCGGTCGGCCTTGTGGCTGGTATTGCGCCGTTTAATTTTCCGCTCAACCTGGCCGTGCATAAAATTGCGCCGGCCATTGCCGCAGGCTGTCCGATCATTTTAAAACCGGCTTCTTCAACACCGCTTTCTACGCTGGAACTGGCGAAAATACTGGATGAAACCGCACTCCCGAAAGGCGCTGTTTCTGTTTTGCCGATGGATCGCACAAGTGGCAACCAATTAGTCACTGACGAACGTTTTAAGCTGCTCACGTTTACCGGTTCACCCGAAGTGGGCTGGAAGATGAAACAAAATGCAGGCAAGAAAAAAACAGTGCTTGAACTCGGCGGCAATGCGGGCGTGATTGTTACACCTACATGCAACCTGGAAAAAACAGTTGCAAAATGCCTCGTAGGTGCGTTTGCGTACTCGGGGCAGATATGTATTCATGCGCAACGTTTTTTTGTACACGAAAGCATATTCGATGCATTTGTGTCAGCGATGAAATCCGGTGCCGAAAAATTAGTCATCGGCGATCCCGCAGATCCGGCAACAGAAATGGGCGTGATGATTGACGAAACAAATGCAGTACGCGTTGAAGCGTGGGTGAATGCAGCAGTTGCTTCCGGCGCAAAGGTGTTGTGCGGTGGAAAACGCAGCGGCAGCTATTACGCACCTACCATACTCACCAACACCAGCGCAACAATGCAGGTGTGCGCCGAAGAAATTTTCGGGCCGGTGATTACCATTGAACGGTACAGCACATTTGAAGAAGCCGTTCACGGCATCAACAATACCCGCTTCGGATTGCAGGCCGGTGTGTTTTCTAACGATGCGGCAGAAATCAACAACGCATTTGAGCAGCTCGAAGTGGGCGGCGTAATCGTAAATGATGTGCCTACTTTCCGCGTAGATCACATGCCCTACGGCGGCGTAAAAGATTCAGGCCAGGGCCGCGAAGGCGTACGCTATGCCATGCTTGATATGCTGGAACCAAGGTTGCTGGTGAAATAGGATCTTCTAAAGTAGCTTCTCGTTCAGTAAAGTTCCTTTAAAACAGATTGTAAAATAAGTGGCAGTGGCAGTTGGCAATGGCAGTCGGCAAGTGTTTCAGAAAATGAATCTGTTCCATAATAACACAGGACTGCCACTGCCAACTGCCACTGCCACTAAGTGTAAGATGTCTGCTATAAAAGATCCTATAATCACTGCAACTGGTACAACCGCCCCATCACCGAATCCAGGCGCAGCGTGCTGTTCTGCAGCAGGTACAGGCGGGGTTCTTCGCGCAGCGTTTTGAAATTGCCGCTGTTGATCCATTCTTCCGGGATGTGATCCGGTTTTCTTCCGGCGATTAGAATGCGGTTATAGATTTTCGGTTTTACTTCGGGCAGCAGCCAGAAACGGCGCTCGAAATTATACGTGCAGTTGGGCTGAAAATCCGGGTGCAGCAGTTCTGTTCCCGTTGTCATAAGCTGTGCGCTGCCCGTAGTAACATACTGCGCGGGATCGCCGCCGAAAACGGAAACTACAAAATCAGCGCGTTCGGTTTTTGCGGTTTTGTAAACCACGTCTGTAATAAAATGCACATGTTCCATACGATACGCACCCACCGGCAGGTTGCGGCTGTAAGCCAGGGCATGTTCATCGGTATGCGGATAATAAAACACCTTGAACAGCAGCGAAGCGCCAACTGCAAAAGCCAGCAGACCCAACGCAGGTTTGTTTTTCCAACGGCCGATAAAACACGAGGCGGTGATAACAGCAAGCACAAGCGGGTAAGCAAGAAAGTGCCGCGACTCACAATAAAACGGGCTGATGCTGCCATCCTGCACTTTCGGATAACCGAAGGCAAGCAGCGTAAGCAGCAAGGTAACAAGCAGTGCAACTGCTTCGCGCCATGCTTTGCGGAAAAAGAGCCAGCCGGTAAGCAGCACCAGTGCAATAACAATCACCGAGCCCGTATGCCAGGCCAGTGGCGCGAGGTACATAAACAGGAAATCGAGGCGCTGCAATGCTTCCGGAATCAATTCGGCCGGATGAAACTCCATACGCCAGTCGAACACTGTGTGCACAAACACCTGCTGATGTGTGGCAATAAAATGTTCCGCATAGAAATAAAGTAACACCGCCGGAAGCACACCCGCCAGCATACGCACATAATACATCCGCTCACGCATGCGCGGCCACGTGTGCAGCAACAGCAACGGCACAGCAAACAAAACCGCGCCCGGGTTGATTACAACCGCAAGTCCTGCAAACAGCGCGTACAGCCCGTCGGCCAGCCAGCGGTTGCGCAGTTCCGAAACAAGCGGCAGCATCCCGAGAAAAAAAAGTCCGTTGATAAAACCGCGCGGCATACTCGTCATCATGCCCCATTCCGGCGGAAGCAATAACGGGATTGCAAGAATAAAGCATGCACCAAAAACATGACCCTGTTTCCGGTAATAACGTGCGAACGTATAAAACGGAAACAGGGCCATCAGGGAAGTAACAAGCGGTAATGCGATGTGATACGGAACGCCGCACCAGGCAAGCGGAACAGCGCCAAGCGATTCGGTGGTGAAATTGTAATCCTGCCCGTACATAAACGGACCGTGTGTTTCACCGTGTGCAAAATCGCGTGCGGCTAACCAGAAAAAAAGATCGTCGTTGGTGGTCCACTGAAACGCAAAGAGGAGGAGTACCAGCACGCGTTCGGCAATGAGCAATACGAGCAGCAACCGGAATAAATTCCTGTACAGGTTGTCTGTATTAACGGTTGTGTTAATCGTACTGTGTTGCAATGCTGACACTTCAGTTGTTTAACTGCAGTCAGTTTCCTTTGCCGCGGTATTCCACCGGCGTCATGCCTGACTGCTTTTTAAAGAAGCGGTTAAAATACGCAGGATCATCGAAACCGAGGGTATAGGAAATTTCTTTTACCGATTGCGGTGAAAAACTCAGCAGGCGTTTTGATTCCGTAATCACCCGTTCGTGGATGAGGCTGGAAATGGTGCGGCCGGTGTGTTTTTTAACGAGTTCGTTCAACCGTTTCGGCGTAATACCCAGCAGGTCGGCATAAAACCCGGCATCTTTGTGTTTGATGAAATGCTCTTCAATAATTTTGCGCAGTTGCAGAATACGGTCGTCGCCGTTTGCCCGATACGGATTATGTGTTTTTGTCGTATCCAGTTCCCGGCTGCAATACAGCAAAAAGTTTTTCAGGTAGTTGCGGATGATCGCCTGGTGGCCGCTGCCGCGGTATTCATGCTGCAACAGATCAAGCATCGTATCAATGTGGCCGTGTTTGGCACTGTCGAAATTTACCACCGGCTGCCGCACTAAGTTGTAAAACAGTCCCGATTGCAGCAGCAGTCCCGAAGTGGTTTCGTGGCTGTCGAGAAAACTTTCGGTAAACGTAATCAGGTGCCCGTCGGCCACATCCACATTGGTCTGGTGAATCTGGTTCGGCGACAAAAACCACACGCTGTTATCCTGCAACGGGTAACGCGTAAAGTCAATGTAATGCTCGCCCGAGACTTTTTTAAACCAGATTACTTCATAAAAATTATGACGGTGCGGCGGATATTCTGCATGCTTTCCTTTGAAGAAATTGTTCAGCGGATAGATAGCAAACTGCCGGTTATCGGGTAACTGGTGAATGGGAATTTCCCGATGAAGTGTTTCGTTCATTTGATACATGTTTTTTCTTTTTCCAATACCTACGGGCCATCGGAACATTAGTTGCGTACTTACCGGTGTATTCGGGAGATGAACCGGTGAATTTATACGACGAACGCTTTATTCGTGTTACAACATGCAAATTAGTAAAATTATTCCGGTTTTTGTTTCCGGACCAGGCGGGAAAAAAGTTTCGGGAAAAGCCGCTTAATGGTAACGGCCTTAATTTCACGCCCACCGATCAGTACTTCCTCCTTGTTTGTCCGCATGGCCTCCAGTACTTCAGCTGCGCATTGTTCCGCAGGCATGCCTTCGGTGTGGCTCTGGTCCATGGTGTTGTGGGTGCCGCCATTCCCGGTGAGGGCGTGCAGCGAAATGTTGGTCCGTATTTTCCCCGGGCAAACGATGAGCACGCGGATTCCTTTTTTCTCTGTTTCTAACCGAAGCGAATCGAAGTAACCGTGCAGTGCGTGTTTGGAAGCGGAGTAGGCGGTGCGCAGGTAAAATCCGAATTTGCCGGAAATGCTGCTCATTATAACAAAGTGGCCATCCTGCTGCTTCAGCATAATGGGCAGCACCGCTTTGGTGAGCGTAATGGTTGCGAAAAAATTCACTTCCATAATTTTACGGTCGGTAGCCAGGTCGGTTTCTTCGGCGTAGGCGCGCTGGCTGATGCCGCCGTTGTTTACGAGCACATCAATGCGCCCGAAACGATTCATCACCTGTTCTGCAAACGGTTGTGCGTCGGGCAGGTTGCCGAGGTCGAGCGGAAGTATGAGTGCACGATCATCACTGAGTCCGGCGGCTTTTTTTACGCGTTCCAGTTCTTCGGAGCGGCGTGCAGAAAGTACGATGCGCGCACCTGCTGCAGCAAACGCCTTTACCAGTGCCTCGCCGATGCCGGAGGAGGCGCCGGTAATCCAGACTACTTTGTCTTTGAATTGCATACGGCTCTTAAATCGTTGGCAGTGCGTTTTCGCGCGGTTTCGGTTTTTTGATGTTGATGCGCAACGCAAAAAACGAGGCCGAAATATTCGGGTTGGTTGAACTGCCCAGGATAGACAGCACATCGCCGGTAGCAACACCGGTTTCAACCACGCCGCCGATGCCCACAAACAAACCAAGCGGCACCGAAATGCCCCACTCGCTGTTGCCGGAAATGCCCGCACTTGCTTTTACAAAACCGAGGAAATTATATTCCGCACCCAGCGAAAAATAGGGCGATCCCAAATTGTAACTCACATCGTTCATCGGGATCACCGCTTCGGCACCAATTTCAAAACGTTCCAGCTTGATGCCTGCGCCCATGCGTAAACGTGCGGGCAGCGCGGTTTTGTAATCAGGTCCCGGGCCACCGTAATTAAACGCGCCGTTGGTTGCAAACGCAAACGAACCCTGCGAACCTACATTCCACGAGTTGATGCCGTTGTTGGTCGTATCCGGTGCCGTAAATGCGGTGTCGGTAGAAATCATCAGGTTGTTTTTCCAGGTAATGCCGCCGAGATCGGTAACGGCAATGCCGAAACGGAATTTTTCTTTCGCCACCAGCGAAATGCCCGCATCGAATGCCACGCCGTTGCCTACCGCGCTGAAAATAGCATCGCTGTTTTGCAGGTCGAAATTCTGCACCGTGCCCAGGTTTACACCAAGGTTATCACTCAGCGAAGCATGACCGGATAACACGCCGTTTTCGGCTTTCAGCTCGGCATTGCCGAGACCCCAGAGCATTTTTACACCGGCACCGCCAAAAAACTGCACCTGTTTTTCACCGTCTTCACCTGTTTTGCCGAAGGTGAACAAACGGCGGCCATACGAAATATTGATTTCACGGAAATGGAGGTAACTGAGGTTGGTACTGTCAAACACTTCGCCAATGCTTTTGCTGTACGTGGCCGTGTCCTGCAGAAATGCAGCGTTCTGCCCGTTGAAAATAAGATCGGCCGCGTTGTGGTTCAGCCCCACGTGTGCATACGAACGGTCGCGCACACTTACGCCGATGCCGCCGAGTTTGGGCGAAGCAAACGAAAGTGCGCCCCACATCACCTGCGCCTGCAGGTTCAGTCCGTCGGGCGTTGTAAATACCGAAGCATATTTCTGTTTATCGGCCGTGGTGAATGTGTCTTCGGGATTCTGCAGTGCATCGCGCAGTTGTTTGGCATCGAGGGCTTTCGACTGCGCACTGATTCCGAAGTTGAATATACCGGCCGAAATAAGGAAGTTTTCTTTATGCCCGAGGTTGGCCGGGTTAATGCCCATTGATTCCCAGTTGCGCAGCAGTGCGGTTCCGGCGCCGCCGCGCGCGGTTGCGGGCGTTACACCGTTATCGGTCTGACCATAAACCGGCAGCAGGAAACAAAGTGAAACCATGCACAGGAATAGCTGTTTTTTCATCGCAGGTGTGTTTTTAACAAATGTACCGAATAAAAAACATTTAAATTTACCGTGTGAAAAAAGCGCTGCCGCTCCTGTTCCTGTTGTTTTTAAGCCTCGCGGCCTGCAATTCCGGCAACCCGGAAGCCGGCAAGTCCGATGCGCCTCCGGCCGATCTCATTCCCCGCGAAGCGATGGTGAAAATTCTGAAAGACGTTCACCTGCTGGAAGCCACGCTTGCCGCCCGCAAAACAGCCGTAGGCATTACCGATCCGGTTGGCGAATTCGATGTGTTTAAAAAAAACGGGGTTACCCGCGAACAATACAACAACAGCATCGCCTGGTATTCCAAACACCTCGAAGCATTCAAGGAAATTTACAACACGGTTTTTGATGAACTGAAACGCGAACAGGCGTTGCAGCAGAAACCGGGCACCCCTGCTCCTGCAGCAGCAGCACCCCCGCAGCAGCAGAGTCCGCTGAAACCGGTGCCGATAACGAACAGCAAACCGGGAAACTGATTGATTCAGGAATTGTAAAACCGGCCCGCGTCGCTGATTGCTTCTGCAACCGGGCGGTATGAAAATCCAGCCAGTATTTTTTTAATTTTTTCGCCGCTGAAACGGTTCTGTTCCTGCGCTGCTGCCGCTGTTTCGCGCGTGATGCGTGGCGTGCGTCCGGCAAGTGCGGCTAGCAGTTTTTCGGCGCGCCAGGCAATACCACCCACAAACGGCGAGAGTTTTTTACCGGCCGGTTTTTTACCGAATACTGCATTCATGGCATTGATCACCGTGCGGTAATCCAGGTTTTCGGCACTCATTATAAAGCGTTGATTGCTTACATCACTTTTTACGAGGCGGATCATTGCGGCAGAAACATCGCGCACATCCACATAACCGGTAATACCGGGTGTGTACCAGTTCATGCCGTTTTTTACCGTGCCAAAAAGAGCGAGGCTGCTGCGCGTGCTGTCGCCGGGACCGATGATGAAACCGGGATTTACAATTACTACATCCAGTCCTTCTTCGGCTGCGCGCCACGCTTCGCGTTCGCCGCCGTATTTGCTGATGGCGTACCAACTGTTTGAAGGTGCATTTTTCCAATACACTTCTTCGTCAATCAGTCCGCCGTCGTCGCGTTTGCCTAATGCGGCAATGGAACTCACGTGACACACCTTGCGCACGCCGCAGTACATGGCGGCATTCATTATGTTTGCCGTGCCTTCGATATTGCTCTTCAGCATGCGGTCGCGATCAGCAGGAACAAAAGATACAAGCGCAGCGGCGTGATACACATCGCGTATGCCTTCCATCGCATCTTCGAGTGAATAGATATCGAGGATGTCGCCTTCGAACCATTCGATTAATGCAAGTTGTTTTTTGAAATCCGGGGAATAAAAAGCAAATACCTTTTCAAGCATCGCCCTGTTGCTTCCCGGGCGGCAGAGCAGGCGCACAGCGTGTCCGGCGGCCGTAAGGTCAAAGGCCACGTGCATACCAACCAGTCCGGTTGCCCCGGTAATAAGGATTTCAGGCATCTGAGAAAGGCAAATGTACCGATTATCACAACGTGTGAAACACTATCTTTGTTCCCGGAAAAGGGTGCCTGTTGGTGTTTTTCTTTGTGTCTTCGTGTCTTTGTGGCAAAAAACAGGGAATACGATGTTTTCACAGCCGGATTAAACAGCCTGGTTTTTTAGCCAGCCTTCTGCATCCCAAATCAAAGTTGTTTTATGAAAAAGAATTTTATTGAAGAATTGCGCTGGAGGGGAATGCTCCACGAAGTAATGCCGGGAACGGAAGAACTGCTGAATGCCGGGATGGTAAAAGGGTATATCGGTTTCGATCCTACCGCCAAATCACTCGGCATCGGCAACATGGTGCAGATTATGACCCTGCTGCACCTGCAGCGCTGCGGCCACAAACCCATCGCGCTCATCGGTGGTGCCACCGGCATGGTGGGCGATCCGTCAGGCAAATCGAACGAACGCAACCTGCTTTCGGAAGACGTGCTGCGCATGAACCAGGAAGGCCAGCAAAAACAGCTGGAGAAATTTCTCGATTTTAACTGCGGCGAAAATTCTGCGGAGCTGGTAAACAACTACGACTGGTTTAAAAACATTTCGTTTCTCGATTTCATCCGCGATGTGGGCAAACACATCACGGTAAATTATATGATGGCCAAAGATTCGGTAAAAAACCGCCTCGAACGCGAAGGCGAGGGCATGTCGTTTACCGAGTTCACGTACCAGCTGGTGCAGGGCTACGACTTTTATTACCTCTGGAAAAACCAGGATGTAAAACTGCAGATGGGCGGTTCCGATCAGTGGGGAAACATTGTTACCGGCACCGAGCTCATCCGCCGCAAAGACGGGGGCAAAGCCTACGCACTGGTTACGCCGCTCATTAAAAAAGCGGACGGCACCAAGTTCGGGAAAACTGAAGGCGGCAACATCTGGCTCGATCCGCTGATGACCACGCCGTACCAGTTTTACCAGTTCTGGCTCAACGCCAGCGATGCGGACATGCCTACTTACATCCGTATTTTCTCGCTGAAAAGCCGCGAAGAAATTGAAGCCCTGGAAGCGGAACATGCGAAAGCACCGCACCAGCGCCTGCTGCAGAAAGAACTGGGCAAAGAAATTACGATCCGCGTGCATTCCGAAAACGATTACAACCTGGCAGTAGCTGCTTCTGAAATCCTGTTCGGCAAAGGCACAGTGGATACACTCAAAAGTTTAAACCCGGCCGATTTTGCGGAAGTATTCAAAGACGTAAAACAAGCTGCGATTACAAACGATGCGCTGGCTGCAGGTATTCCCATGCTCGATTTCCTGACCGGAATCGGCCTGTTCCCGTCGAAAGGCGAAGCCAAACGCATGGTGCAGGGCAACGGCGTTTCCATCAACAAACAGAAAGTAACGGATGCCGCCGCAAACGTTACCACCGAACATTTGCTGAACGGGCGTTACATCCTGGCCCAGAAGGGTAAGGAGTATTTGCTGGTGACGGTGAACTGATTTTGTTTCAACCTGATTTTTTATGTCGCAGCAACTGAAACACCGACTGTACACGTACTGCTGCACCTGGGTAGCGCAACGCATCGCCAATGCGGAAGAAGCGCTCGCATCCGTAAAAGAAGCGGGCAACGATGAAACGAAAAGTACTTCCGGCGACAAACACGAAACCGGCCGCGCCATGATGCAGGGCGAAGCAGACCGTTATCAGATTCAATTGCAAAAAGCCCGTGAATTAGAAGCGGAACTGCAGCGCATCAATCCCGAACAGCAAAGTGAACGCATTGCCGCCGGAAGCCTCGTGGAAACCGCTGCGGGACGTTTTTACATCGCCATCGGTATCGGAAAAATTACGGTTGACGGAACCGATTACTTCGTGCTGTCAGAAGCATCGCCGCTCGGTGTTGCGCTGAAAGGAAAAAAAGCCGGTGAAACGTTTTTGTTCCAGCAAAAGCAGGTGCTGATTACGAAGATCGTATAATGGTAACCGCAATGTTTCGCGAAGTACGGCGCAATGTATCGCAATGCATTGCGATACATTGCGTAAAACATGGCGTTACTTCGCGGTTAATTAAGTTAAGTGCAGTTCCTGTTTCTTCCTGCTTCTGAAAATTTCAAACAACAAAATAACCCCGAGAAACATCACCAGGTTGTAAAACAAATCCTCCACCGGAATCGTACCCATGCGTATGCCCATGTTTTCGGCATCATTGTAAATCACCACGGGTTTTGCGGTAAGCACGCCATTGCAGATAAAAAACGGGATGAGCACCACTGCATAACTGATCCAGAACCGCCCCATCCACGTGGCTTTTCGGATGAACACCACGTAAGCAATCAGCAGCGCAGCCAGCACACACGCCGAGAGGGTGTAGGCTTTGTCGTAATTGATTAATCCGTTGATCAGCGCCGTTGCCATTACCGAAATGGAAATGCTGTTTTGTGCTTTCTCCAGCGTAAGTTTCGGAAAGTACGCTTCGATGCACGCATAAATAAAAACACAGCAATATGGAATGGTGATGAAGAATAACACTTCTTCCACCGGCAGGTTGGCAAGGTGAAAACCAAGAATGTAGTCGGCGTTAAATCCCCACACGTTCATGGAGGTGAACCAGATGTCCCACACCACAAAAAAAGCAGCGACGATTAAAATGGCCGGGAATAAAAATTTCCATTGTTTGTAAAACGCCACCTTGCGGTCGAAACTGAGCAGGAAAGGGAAAGTGAACGCAGCGGCGTGCAGCACAGCGTATGTCCAGTGCGGATTCATCGCAGCACAGCGTCTTTGTACTTCGTGCTGAAATAACGCATCGGAACAATCAGCATCCCGAAATTTTCACCGTGTTCCTTGTTCAGGTGTTTGTGGTGAATTTTATGCGCGCGGCGTATGCCCAGTACATACCGGTTGTTCCAGTTGCGCAGCAGTTTAAACCGCTGGTGAATAATAATGTCGTGCACGATGAAATAACAGAAACCGTACACCGAAATGCCGATGCCGATGTACAACCGGAAATCATCAAACATCAGCCCGGTCATATAACAGTATGCGCTGGGAACGGCAAAAATCACGAAGAACGAATCGTTTTTTTCAAAAAAACCATCTTTCCCCTGGTGGTGATCGCGGTGGAGGTACCACAAAAAGCCGTGCATCACGAACTTGTGCGTGAACCAGGCCACGAATTCCATAAAGAAAAACGTGACCACGGCAATGCTTATGTTTATCAGAATCTGCATACGTCAACCCGATACAACAACGGAGCCGGGATTTTGTTCAAAAATAAGCGTTTGGTTGCGATTTTTTTATTTCGTGAAAAACTGCACAATCAGCAGGGCTGAAAAAAACACCACCTGCAGCGCATATATGAGCCCGGTAAGCGGGTGGCGGCGTTCGATGGCCAGCGTTTGTCCCACCATTTGCAGAAAAAATGAAAACACAAACCAGGCAATGTAATTCTGTACCGGGGCGTGGCCGATATCCCAGTACCAGAAATCGAGGCTGCTGCACATTTGTTCAATCAGCACATCCAGCCCGGTCATGAGCGCCGCACCGGCCAGGGCCCGCACGTAGATGGAACCTTTTATTTTTTCTGTCAGCGTAAGCGCACAAAACGACAGGATGAGCCAGTTAACCCCGATAATCAGCGGTACGCCACGGATTTTAAAACCAAGCGCATCGCCGTAATGGTACGCACCGAAAATTTTGCCCGTATTTACACCGAACAGTTCAATGGCAAATCCAGCGGCAAAACAGAGGATCAGGTAACGCACCGTTTGTCCGCCAAACTCCCGCGCAAAAACCAGCAGCGCGGCTAAGTTCAGCAGCAGGTGCAGGGGCGAAAGCGGGCGGAAGGTTTCGGGAAGTACGATCATCCCGGCAATTCCAACCAATGTAAAAACAACCAGCACAATGCGGGCTGCGGTAATGTAACGGTCGGGCAGGAGCGGGACTTGCATATTATTGCGGAACATTTTTTTCAATTAAACCGGCCGTGATCTGCGCCGAAAGCAGGCAGAGCGGAATGCCACCGCCGGGATGCACACTTCCGCCGCAAAAGTACAGGTTCGGAATGGATTTCGATTGGTTGCGCTGCCGCAGAAAAGCCGCGTACTTCGAGTTGGATGAATTGCCGTACAACGATCCGCCTGCCGAAGAGGTAAGTTGTTCAATGCCCTGCGGTGTCCAGCTGTCTTCGGTTTCAATAAACGGTTCGGGATCAGTGTGCAGGTGTTTGCGCAGCTTTTCAAGAATAAAAGCGCGGGCTTTGCGTTTTTCTTCGTCCCAGTTTTGCCCTTCATGCCGCGGTACGTTTATCATAACAAACCAGTTTTCACCACCCGCAGGCGCATCTGCTGCATTTTCTTTCGAGGTGATGTTGATGTAAACCGTCGGATCGGCAAAAAGTTTTTTATCGCGGAAAATAGATGTGAACTCCGCTTTGTAATCGGCTGCGAAAAAAATATTGTGCAGGCCAAGTTCCGGGAAGGAATGGGCAATGCCCCAGTAAAAAACAAGTGCGGAAGATGATTTTTCCTGTTGCAGCAGTTTTTCCGGATGCGGAACATGCGGTAACAGTTTGCGGTAGGTTGGCGTAATGTCCATGTTCGAAACCACCACATCAGCCGTATGCGTAACTGTGCCGCAACGCACACCGGTGGCGCGTTTGCCGCTGACCGTTATTTCATCAACGGCGGTGTTGAACTGAAATTTTACGCCAAGTTCAAGTGCCAGGTTGTAAATGCTTTCGGTAATGGCGTACATGCCTTTCACCGGGAAGTATGCGCCGATGCCGTGTTCAATATGCGGAATAATGCGCAGCATGGCCGGGGCCTGGTACGGATCAGAACCATTGTAGGTAGCGTATCGATCAAAATACTGCACGAGCCGTTTGTCGCTGAACATTTTTTCGTGTGTATCGTGCATGGTGCTGTTCAGTCCGTACACCGGCAGGTGCAGCAATGCGCGTAACGTTTTGCCGTTGATGAAATTGCCGGGGTCCAGCGACTGCTCCATAAACAGGCTGCCAATGAGGTCGTAGATCTTCCTGCTTTTTTCGAGGTAACTGAAAAAGGCATCGGGATCGGTTTGCAGCACCTGCTGCAGTTCATTGCGCATCTGTTCCCGATCGGCATACGACCGGAAGCGCGATCCGTCGGCATAAAAATAATGGCAGAGGCAGTCGAGCTGTTTGTATTGAAAATGGTCCTCCGGATTTTTTCCGGCCAGTTCAAACAGCGCATTTACATACTGCGGCATGGTAAAAAGGGAAGGTCCGCGGTCGAAGCGGTAGCCGCCGTTACGCAGCTCACTCAGCTTGCCGCCCGGCCCCGGGGCTGCTTCAAAAACGGTAACCGTATGTCCCTGCAGGGCCAGCCGCACCGAAAGCGAAAGACCGGCAATGCCTGCGCCAACAATAATCACGTTCATCTGTTACAAAGCTACATCAGAATGATGTAATTTTGCAGCAATGCTCTTTTTTACACTCCTCGGCGAAAGTTTCCGTTTTGCGATGCACGCGCTTCGCACCAACCGGCTGCGTACGATGCTCTCGCTGCTGGGGGTTACTATCGGCATTTTTTCCATCATCGCTGTTTTTTCGTTTGTCGATTCCATCGAATCAAAAGTAAAGGGCAGCGTTCAGTCGCTTGGCGATGATGTGATCTTCGTCCAGAAATGGCCGTGGAGTTTCGACCCGGAGCAGCCCTGGTGGCGTTACATGTTGCGCCCGGTTCCGCAGTTTGATGAACTGGAAGAAGTGCAGCGCCGCACCACCATGGCTTCGGCAAGCGCGTTTGTGGTGCATACCCGCAAAACTATTTACCGCGAAAGTTCCATGGTTGAAAATGCGCAGGTGCTTGCCGCCTCGCACAGCTGGCAGGATGTAAAAACATTTGAAATTGAAAATGGCCGCTACTTTGCCGAAATGGAATCGGCCACCGGCAGACCTGTTGTTATACTCGGTGCGGTCATTGCACAGGCCCTGTTTCCTTCCACCGATCCGCTCGGGCAGAATGTAAAAGTGTTCGGACGCAAACTGCAGGTGATCGGCGTATTTAAAAAAGAAGGCGAAAGCATGTTCGGCAACAGCCTCGACGGGCAGGTGGTTATCCCGGTTCGTTTTGCGCGCACCGTGATGGATGTAAACAGCGAAATGCTCGATCCGTTCATCATGGTTAAAGCAAAGCCCGGCGTTACCAATGCCGATCTTATTGATGAACTGGCCGGTGTAATGCGTTCCGTACGCAAACTGAAACCGGAAGCCGAAGACAATTTTGCGCTGAATGAAACAAGCATGATTTCCTCCCAGACCGAGGTGATGTTTGATTCACTTGGCACGTTTGGGTTATTCATCGGTATCTTCTCCCTGCTGGTAGGTGGTTTTGGAATTGCCAACATCATGTTTGTATCAGTGCGTGAACGAACCGGGCAAATCGGTATCCAGAAATCGCTCGGCGCCAAAGGCTGGTTTATCCTCATGCAGTTCCTCAGCGAATCGGTGGTGCTGTGTATGCTCGGCGGGGTTATCGGCGTTTTCCTGGTGTGGATCGGCTCGCTTATTTTGTTTTATACCATCGAGGTTGATCTCGCACTCAGCCTGTCGAATATTGTGCTGGCACTTACCATGTCAACGCTCATCGGTATTATTTCCGGATTTATTCCATCCTATTCCGCCTCGCAGCTCGATCCGGTGGATGCCATACGAACCAATATCTGATCCATGGCCCTCGCAAAAACACGGAAACGACCGGTACTGCTCTCCATTGTAACCATCATGGGTTTCATCTTCACGGTGTTCCAGTTTGGTATTATGATGATGCCTTCCATCCGCAAAGTGGGTTTGTTTGCGCCGGCGCTCTATGGCCTGCTGGTTACCATTACCTTCATTGCACTCATTGGTATCTGGCACATGAAACGCTGGGGCGTGGAAATGCTGCTGTACGTGGCATTCGCCAAAATAATTTACCTCAGCCTGATAGATGAACTGGGCGCGCCGGGCATTTTGTTCCTTGTTATTCTCGTTGCAGGAACGCTGCCGTTTTACAAGCGGATGGATCGGAATTTGTAAATCCTACCCCACAATCCCCCGCAACCGCTCAATCGCCGAATTCACATCCGTAATGTTTTCATACGTGAGCGAAAGTTTGTTGTTGTGCTCTTTCATCTTTGCGGCGCGTGGATTGGCCTGGATGTAGTGCAGCACGCGGGTGAAGGCTTCCGACTGGTAGTACGGCGACTGCTGGTTGGTTACAAAATGTGCAATGAGTTTGCCGTTTTTCAGAATGATTTTTTCAAAACCGATTTCCATGCCTAACCAACGCAGGCGCACGGTGTCAATGAGTTCCGTAACCTGTGCGGGTATCGGGCCGAAACGGTCGCGCATCATACTTTCAAACCGGTTGAGGTCTTCGTCGGTTTCGCTGTCGTCGAGCTGGCGGTAGAGTGAGAGGCGTTCGGTGATGTTGTTCACATATTCATCCGGCATCAATATTTCAAGATCGGTATCAATCTGCGTATCGCGCACATACACACCGGTGTGTTTGGTATGACTATCCGGTTTGCGCGAACGTTGCAGTTGTTCTTCTTCGGCAAACAAATCCTTGAACTCGGTTTCTTTCAGTTCCTGTATCGCTTCGTCCAGGATTTTCTGGTACATGTCAAAACCAATATCGCTGATAAAGCCGCTCTGTTCACCGCCCAGCAGGTTGCCCGCGCCACGAATATCCAGGTCGCGCATGGCCACGTGAAAACCGCTGCCTAAATCACTCAGTTCTTCAATCGCTTTCAGTCGCTTTTGTGCTTCCGAAGTAAGCAGCGACATCGACGGTGTGATGAGGTAACAAAATGCTTTTTTGTTCGAACGCCCCACGCGCCCGCGCATCTGGTGCAGGTCGCTGAGCCCGAACATGTGCGCATCGTTTATAATAATCGTGTTCGCGTTGCCGATGTCTAATCCCGATTCGATGATCGTTGTTGCAACCAGCACATCAAATTCCCCTTCCACAAAACCAAGCATCGTTTCTTCCAGCTTGTGGCCACTCATCTGTCCGTGCCCCATTGCTACGCGCACATCCGGACACAGACGCGTAATCATGCCCGCAATTTCGGGCAGCGACTGCACGCGGTTGTGTACCACGAACACCTGTCCGCCGCGCTGCACTTCGTACATAATCGCATCGCGGAAAAGTTCTTCATTAAAGGTATGTAGCTCCGTCTGTACCGGGTAACGGTTCGCGGGCGGTGTGTTGATCACACTCAGGTCGCGGGCACTCATCAGCGAAAACTGCAGCGTGCGCGGAATGGGCGTGGCGGTAAGCGTAAGCGTATCTACTTCAGTCTTCAGCGTTTTCAGTTTATCTTTTACGGCAACACCAAACTTCTGTTCTTCATCAATAATCAGCAGGCCGAGGTCTTTGAACTTTACATCCTTGCTCACCAGCGTGTGTGTGCCGATGAGTACATCAATTTTTCCCTGCGCTAATTTTTCGAGCACTTCTTTTTTCTCTTTGCCTGTGCGGAAACGGTTGAGGTAATCCACTTTTGCCGGGAAGAGTTTGTAGCGTTCGCTGAATGTTTTGTAATGTTGCAACGCCAGCACCGTGGTGGGCACAAGAATCGCCACCTGTTTGTTGTCGCACACCGCTTTAAATGCGGCACGTATAGCCACTTCTGTTTTTCCGAAACCCACATCGCCGCACACGAGGCGATCCATCGGGAAATCGTTTTCCATGTCGCGCTTCACATCCTGCGTGGCTTTCAACTGATCAGGCGTGTCTTCGTAAATAAACGATGCTTCCAGTTCGTGCTGCAGGTAATTGTCGGGCGCATATTTAAAACCCTTCATCGCGCGGCGTTTGGCGTAGAGCTGAATCAGATCGTACGCAATTTCTTTCACCTTGCGTTTCGTTTTCTGTTTCAGATTCTGCCACGAGTTGGAACCGAGTTTGTCAATTTTCGGAACCTGGCCTTCTTTGCCGGCGTATTTCGAAATGCGGTGCAGCGAGTGAATGCTCACGTACAGCACATCGTTATCACGATAAACAAGTTTAACGGCCTCCTGCATTTTGCCGTTCACTTCCATGCGCGAAAGCCCCGCAAAACGCCCTACGCCGTGATCGATGTGTGTAACATAATCGCCGGGATTGAGGCCGCGCAGTTCTTTCAGCGTAATCGCTTCTTTTTTGCGCTGGTAACCGTCGCGCAGGCGGAAGCGGTGATAACGCTCAAACACCTGGTGATCCGTGTAACAGGCCAGTTTCAGGCGTTTGTCAATAAACCCTTCGTGCATCGAAAGCACGAGCGGCGTAAAATTAAACTTGCGCCCGATGTCTTCGAAAATGGTATAAAAACGTTCCACCTGTTTCGGTGAATCGGCAAAAATCATCACTTTGTATCCGTCGCTGTCGTTCTGCGCCAGTTGCTGTGTAAGCAGGTTGAAATTTTTCTGGAAAACAGGCTGCGGTTGTGTATCGTAATTGATTTCTTCGGCATCGTTCAGCAAAAAACGATTGCCAAATTCGATGATGGAAAAATCAAGCAACTGTTTGCGGAACGTTGCACCGCTTATTACAATTTCATCAGGGGGAAGGCGGCGGATGAGGCTTCCGGCCACTTCGGTTTCAAATATTTTTACAGCCAGCTCATATTCTTTTTCAATCAGCGTTTGCGCCTGGTCCAGGTCTTTCGCCCACACGGCGTGATTGCCTTTGCCCACCTGCTGCAGGTATTCGAAAAACGATTCGCGGCTTTCGGCAAACATTTTTCCCTGCACGTTCGGGATGATGTTTAGCGTGTCGGTTTTTTTTACCGACAACTGCGTAATCGGATCGAAGGTGCGGATGGATTCCACTTCATCGCCGAAAAATTCTACGCGGTAGGGGAGTTCGTTCGCAAACGAAAATACGTCAATAATACCGCCGCGTATGGAAAACTGGCCGGCTTCGTACACATAATCTTCGCGCTCAAAACCGTATTCAATAAGCACATCGGTAATAAACGGGATGTTTACTTTTTCGCCTTTCGTCAGTTTCAGCGTATTGGCTTCCAGCACTTTTTTTGTCACCACTTTTTCGGTGAGTGCGGCCGGGTAGGTAACAATAATGCCCCGGTCTTCGCGCCGGATGCGGTCGAGTGTTTCGGCGCGCAGCAGCACGTTGGCATTGTCGGTTTCTTCTACCTGGTACGGTTTGCGATATGACGATGGAAAAAACAACACCGGCAGAATGTGTTCCGGGGTTTCTTCCTGCATTAAATTTTCAAGATCATTCAGGAAATACGCGGCTTCTTCTTTATCGCCAAGAATAAAAAGATGGAAACCCGGAAACGTTTGTGCGACCGAAAAGGCCGTAAAACTCCCTGCCGATCCGCTCAGGTGACGCAACTGCAAACGGGCTTTCCCATGTTGCAGCCGATCAGCGATCAGCGCCGTATGCGCGTCTCCGAGAAACGCCGCTTTAATTTCGTTCAGGTTCATCGGAAGGCGGCAAAGATACGGTTAAATGGACTATGGACAATGGGCAATGGCTAATGGGGGAAATGCAGCAAATAAAATTCCATTAGCCATTGTCCATTGCCCATTAGCCCTTAATTTTGAAAAATGTGCTTCAACGTCGCCACCCAAACCCCGCCCGCAAAACTGAAAGAGCAGTTTGACCTGGACGAAGTGGTGCTGCCCGACTGGGAGCCGCATTATTCGCTTACCGCGTTTACGTATCCGCAGGTGCCGGTTATACTCAGCGAAGCACCGCGCAAACTGCAGGAGGTTTCGTGGGGACTTATTCCGTACTGGGTTACCACGCAGCAGCAGGCCAAAGAAATCCGTTCGTACACGCTGAATGCAAAATCGGAAACGGTGTTTGAAAAACCTTCGTTTCGTGCGTCGGTGTTGCCGCGGCGCTGCATCTTGCCGGTGGATGGTTTTTTTGAATGGTATGCCGCGGGCGGGAAGAAGTTTCCGTATTTCATCCGCGCACAAAACAAACAGCCTTTTGCATTAGCCGGCATTTACGACCGCTGGGTGAATACCGATACCGGCGAAATTCATTCCGGCTTTTCCTTGCTCACCACGGCCGCCAACCCGCTGCTGGCGCGCATACACAACAGCAAACAGCGGCAGCCGCTCATCATGCATACGGATACGGCAAAGGCATGGCTCTCACCCAAACTCACACGCCTCGAAGCAGAATCGTTGTTCCAGGTTTTTCCCGAAGAAGAACTCGAAGCATTCACCGTTTCCAAATTAGTGAACCAGCACGTAAACAGCCCGGAGGTGCAGCAGCCGTATGATTATCCGGAGTTAGGGCTTATGTTGTTCTGATCGTATAAAATGTATCGCATTTCAATACGTGTTTCTATAAAATAGTTATCGGATTAGTGGCAGTGGCAGTTGGCAGTGGCAGTCTCCTTCGACTATCGCTCAGGATGACTGCCCGTGAAAACAACTGCCACTGCCACTTGTTGCATGTTCTATTTTACAGATTCATTTTAAACGTAGAAGCTATTTTAAACGTTCTGTTTTAGGGTCTTACTACGGATAACAGAAACTTCCTAACTTTGCCTTTCAAAATAAAGAACTATGTATTATTTAAACGCTATACATTCCTCGCTGCGCTGGGTGCTGCTTATCATCCTGCTCATTTCCATTGCACAGGCTTTTTCGGGCTGGTTCGGGAAAAAAGAATTTACCCCGCAGTTCCGCAAATCGGTGCTGTACACGGTAATTATCACGCACCTGCAGTTTGTGCTCGGCCTCGTGATGTATTTCATGAGCGGGTTTGTGGATTTTAACATGAGCGTTTCCATGAAAAATCCGGTTACCCGTTTCTTCACGGTCGAACACATTGCCATGATGGTGGTTGCAATTGTACTCATCACATTAGGCAGCGCGCTTTCGAAACGTGGCAAAACCGACGAAGCGAAATACAAACGTGTGGCGATTTTCTTCACCCTCGCGTTAATCCTCATTCTTGCTGCTATTCCCTGGCCCTTCCGTGAAGCGCTTGGCCGTAACTGGTTCTAGTAACGTAAAGCCCATGAAAAAGCACCTCTTTTTTATTCCTGTTTTACTGTTGGCTGTGGCCTGTTCATCACCGAAAGCGCCTCCTCCCGGGGATTCGCTCGCTGCTGCGCCCGACGGGCAGGTGGTGTATGAAGACAACTGTGTGCTGTGCCACGGCGGCGATGGTTCGCGCGGTACAGGCGGGGCAACCGACCTGGCCACCAGCGTACTCGATCATGGCGGACTGCTGAACGTAATTACCAACGGCCGCGCAGGCATGAAAGCATACGGTACGATACTTACACCGGCAGAAATAGAAGCGGTTGCGGCTCATGTCGAAACCCTTCGTAAGAAAAAATAAATCAAACTGCGTTTAATACCGGGCAGGTTATTCTTCCCGACAGCTAAAAACTCACGTGGTGTGCTCATTTTGCGGGAAGCAATGAGCGTTCTTTGTGACCTTTGTGTTTTGTTTATTGACACGGTTTTTAGCTGTTGCAACTGAAATACATTCCGGATTAACGCGTAAAAAAATAACTATATGTTTGGCACCATCCGAAAAGGAGAACGCGCCATACTTGTCGGCATCATTAACCGCGAACAGGGAGCAGACCAGGTAGAGGAATACCTCGAAGAACTGGCCTTCCTGGCAGAAACAGCCGGGGCAATTCCGGTGAAACGTTTCAAACAACGCGTTGACCGCATTGATGCACGCACATTTATTGGTTCGGGAAAAATCGAACAGATCAAAAACTGGATCGAAACCGAAGGCGCAGATATGCTGATTTTTGACGACGAACTGTCGCCATCGCAGCAACGCAATATTGAAAAAGAAGTCGGTAAAAAAGTCATTGACCGCAACCTGCTCATCCTCGACATTTTCGCGGGACGTGCACAAACGGCCTACGCAAAAGCGCAGGTGGAACTCGCGCAGTTCCAGTACCTGCTGCCCCGCCTGGCCGGACTGTGGACCCACCTTGAACGGCAGCGCGGCGGAACCGGTACACGAAGCGGTTCGGGTGAAAAGGAAATTGAAACGGATCGCCGGAACATCCGCGACCGCATCGCTGCCCTGCGCCTGCAACTGAAAGACATTGACCGGCAGATGACCACACAGCGCCAGAACCGCGGCGAACTTATCCGCGTTTCGCTGGTGGGTTATACCAACGTGGGCAAAAGCACGCTCATGAACCTGCTGAGCAAATCAACGGTGTTTGCAGAAAACAAATTGTTTGCAACACTTGATACCACGGTGCGGAAAGTGGTGCTGGAAAATATGCCCTTCCTGCTTTCCGATACCGTAGGATTCATCCGCAAACTGCCGCACATGCTGGTAGAGTCATTCAAATCAACACTGGATGAAGTGCGCGAGGCTGACCTGCTTATTCACGTGCTGGATATTTCGCATCCGAATTTTGAAGATCATTTTGCCGTGGTAAACGATACGCTGGCTGAAATCGGCGCAGCAAACAAACCGTTTATCCTGGTTTTCAATAAAATTGATGCGTACCGCTACGAAGAAAAAGATGCTGACGACCTGAGCCCGGTAACACGGCGTAATCTGACACTCGATCAGTTGAAAAGCAGCTGGATGAGCCGCCTCAGCGATCCGTGTGTGTTTATTTCGGCAACCGACCGCGAAAACATCGAAGAGCTGCGCAAGCTGTTATACGAACGGGTGAAGGAACTGCATGTGAAACGGTATCCGTACAACAAGTTTCTTTACTGAGAAGTAAAATAACAAACACCCGCTGTTCCTTTTTACCGGGAGCAGCGGGTGTTTAATTTTCCTGCCAGATGCCGATGGAAAGATCAATGCCGATAAACGTGCTGGTGGTTTTGGTATTGCCGGTATAATTTGATTTCCCGAGAAAATAATCGCTCACCCCGTTGATGTCTGCACTGCCGATCGTCATTTTGTAATACGGCCGGAGCTGTATCATCAATTGTTCCGAGGCCGGAATCTGGATGAGCAGTTCGCCGCCGAAATTGGGTGCAAATCCGCCATCCAGCTTTTTTGCAACCACCTTGTCGCCTTCACGCACTTTAAAATTCTGAAAACCGGCGCCGCCGATTACGCCAATTCCGACATACTTCACCGGCATAAATCCGATGATGATATTGGGCGAAAACACAACGGTGCGTACATCATAATTTGCACTGAACGGATTGTATTCGGGAAGCGTGGCTGATAAAACACTGCTGTTTACGGTGCGTGTAAAACCGAAATCCATGTACAGCATTTTTATCTTGCGTGTTACATGAAAACCGAATCCGAAGCCGCCTTTTATTTTTGTAAACGGGGTGTTTACCGCAGTGTCACGCCGGCTGCTGATCGTATCGAGCATCGTTTTCAGTTCGGGCAATTGCGCGGTATTGTAGGGAACGCTGAAACCGATATATAATGCATTTTGCGAAAATGCGGCAACAGGTAAAAGCAGCAGCAGGAAAATAAGCAGACGTTTCAGCATCCACGAATGTAAGCACTGCCAATCAATTAACAAGAGCAGATAAACAGTTTACGGGTATTCCCGTAGCCCTTTATTCGCGGGCTTCGCCGGGAGCGGTGTACCTGCGTTTTTTCGGATCGGCTTCGCGGTAAAGCACATACATGATGCGTTCGTCGCGGCCGTAAACATCGTTCAGCAGTAGTATTTTGTTGTCATCTGTTGCATAACAGGTAAAATAACGCACATAAATCGGCAACGGTTTTTTGGCATACACGCGGCGCTGCGAATGTTCTTTCATCCACAGGTCAAACGTATCTTTCGGCAATTTCACACTGTCGTCGCGGATGATGAAGTAGGCGAGGTCCATGTATTTTTCAAGACGCATGCAGCCGTGGCTCTGCGCGCGGTTTTCGTAACCGAAAAACGATTTGGAGTTGGTGTCGTGCATGTACACGCCGTGCCTGTTCGGGAAATCAAATTTCAAAATGCCCAGCGAGTTGCCGCGCCCGATGCGCTGCCGGAATTTGTAGGGCAGGTTATTCCGCGATACTTTTTTCCAGTCAATGGTATTTGGGTCAACCACTTTTCCGCTGCGGTCGAGTACTTCAAAATCTTTTTTGCGCAGGTACGCGGTGTCGCGTTTAATGGCCGGAAGCATTTCTTTCCAGGCGATGCTGTACGGCACATGCCAGTAGGGATACAAAATCATGAAGCTGATTTTGCTGGTCAGCTGCGGCGTCTGCGTTTTCGGTGCACCCACCACAATGCGTGATTTCATAATAACCGTGTCCGCTTCCCACACACGCATTTCAAATGCCGGGATGTTAACGAACAGGTATTGTTTCGGATATTTTTTCGGTTCGAGCCTCCAGCGTTCCAGGTTCACGGCCATCTGCCGCAGGCGCTCATCCACATTCATGTTCAGTGCTTTGCGCGTCAGGCGCCCGGGTTTGCCGTCCGGCTCCAGTCCGCAGCGCTTCTGGAATTTTTTCAAACCTTCTGCGAGCTTTAACGAGTCGCTCCCCGGTGTTGTGGAATCATAATCATGCCCGGCAACCAGGCGCGGTTTCAGCGCTTTCAAGAATGCGGTCGTATCTTTTTCGATTTCGGGCAGTTCGTCCCATTTTGCCTTTCCGAATTCGTTGCGGAACTGCGGGATGAATTTTTTCACGGCAATGTAATCGGGATGTTTCGGCTCAATGCTTTCGAATACTTTTTTCACGCGGTTGTTTTTTACCGCATCGTCAATCAGTGCAAACACATTTGTGTCCAGGCGCTGCGGATGCCACTCGCGCACTTCCACGGTATCATTTGCCATGCGGCCGGTTGAAACGTGAACAGCAAACGTAAAAAACGCATCGGTCAGCAGCATGTCCGCATTTGCAAGGTGCGTTACATTGTATTGCTCTTTCGTGCTGTCGTACGACGTGCGTATAAAACTGTCAATCAGTGTGGCGTGGTAATCTTCGGCAATCAGTCCCCAGTCAATCGCGTTCATTACAATGCGGTACAACGAATCGCCGGCACTGTTCAGTTTGCCTTTGTCAATCCACGCCGGTTTGTTTTCGCGTTTGCTGTAAAATGTTTTTGTCCAGGAGGCCGCAAACAACGTATCCGTTTTACCGTACACAAATTTGTGTGAGGTATCAATGGCTGCAATTTTTGCAGTGAGTGCTTTAGTTGCAAGTTCGTTAACTTCTTCCGGGTCTTCTGCAACTACTTCTTTTTCGGTTGAGGAAGAACAGGACAGCATGAATAATGCAGCCAGGGAAACGAGCAGGTACTTTAAAGGAGGATTCATGTTTGCTGCGGCAAAGCTATGAAAAAGGGACATACACCACCCCGGTGATTTATTAAATGAAGGTTATCCGCTGATAAATGATGGAATTAGCCGGTGAAAAACGATTCGGTAAACGAAAACGCCCCGGCTGATTCCGATAGCTATCGGAAAGCCGGGGCGCAACGGTATTGGTAATATGCTTACTTCACTACGGTAAACTTGCCGCGGGTAATTACAGCATTGTTTTCATCCAGGATGGTGTAGTTGTACAATCCGTTGGCGTAGTTGTGGGTCATTTCTTTCGCTTTGTGGTTGGTTACTTCTACCACTTTCACGGTGCGGCCGGTCATGTCGGTAATTTCCACTTTCGCGGCTTTGTCTGAAGCGATGGTAAAGTTCACTTCGTTCGAAGTCGGGTTCGGGAATACCTTCACGTTTTTGGCAGCAGCAGATGCTTCGTCAACACCTACCCAGCCACCAAATGTGCCTGCATCAATAATGAATGCGCTGCCCGCCTGTGCCACGGTTGATCCGCTTGAGCTGAAGGTCATGCGCAGGGTGTCAGGGAAGTTGGCATTGTTAAAGCTGGCGTAATCATAGGTAATGGTGCGCTGTGCATACGCCGAAACGGTACCTGCAATAAAATCAAAACCATCAGCAATCGTTTCACGCTGCATGGTGGTGGTGTTCCAGCGGGTAAGTTCAGTATAGCAGTATGCGGTATCACCAGCAGTCGGTGCATATTTGGCATAATACGTAAACGTAGCCGGGCGGCTGGTGTACGGTTTGCCATCAATCACGTCAAATGACGGCGTAGTAACCACTGTACCGAGAATACATGCACCGATACGGTTCGGGATATTCACCGGATCAGGATTGTAAAGCAGGTCAACGGTTGTGATTTTGCACGAGAACGAACCCTGGTACTGGTTCGGCGATAATTCTTTAAACACACTGGCCGGATTTGGGTTCGGGTTCGGGAAGGTGAGCAGCGGGTTTGCAAAGGTGTTTGCAGTTACCCAGTTGCTCGGTTCTTCCGGCGAACCGAATAATTGTGCCCACGTTTCAAAATCTCCGTTAAGCAGCGGAGCCTGTGCAAATGCTGCAGCAGCTGTTATGAAGAGTGCTGATAATGTGATTGTAATTTTTTTCATGGTTCTTTTTTTTCTTTGATTCAAAGGTATGGAATTGATACCGAACAGGACGATGCGATTTGCATTAAATCTTACCTGTTCAGCATAGGATTAATGATGCGTAACGATAAATTTACCCTGCCCGATAGTTGCGCCTGATGCTTCCGCAGTGCGGTAATAATACACACCCGAAGCAAACGAACGCACATCCAGGCTGGCTTTCCCGCTCACCATGTCTACTAAAGCAACTTCGCGGCCGCTGATATCGAAAATGCGGGCAGAAATGGCTCCACTGTTTTCAGTGTACAGGTTAATAATATCGGAAGCCGGATTTGGGAAAACACCGAGAGCCGGCGCACAAATACATTCCGGCACACTGATCACCTGCGGGGTGGCCTGCAGCCATGTTGCGCGCGTAATCAGGCCCAGGTCCTGGTCGTCGCTCAGTTCCGCAACCGGGAAACCGGCACCGTTTGCCCAGAACTGGTAGGTACGGGCCGAATCCATCTGCGAGAAAAAGTTCGGTGCCCACATGCCCAGTGCATAAATATCAATGGTGTCAATCTGGCTGCGGAGTACATTTACACGTAATGTGTTAAATGTGCCGAGCGGCGTTGTCAGGTTGCCCCAGCCATCTACCGAACCGTGTTTGTGAATGCGGGTATGCACACGCACGGAGTCAATCACAAAACCGATTCCCGGGTCGAAACCGAGCGGAAACTGTGCATCGCCTGACGCATCGTCCACAATGGTGTCACCATAATTCATGGCAAACGGTGCGAGCGTTTCAAAGTTGCTGAGCCCAAGCACCAGCGGAGTGCCCAGCCCGAACGGATCGGAAGCCTGGCCCGCCAGTTCCAGTGCGGTGGTTGAATACTTCAGGTAAATAAACGCGCTGTCAGCAATCGGCGAAGTTTGAATAATCGCGTAGTTACATCCCGGGATCTGCGATCCGTAAGGCGTAAACTGCGGTGCGGTAAACGTCAGCGTATCTACCGAATGGTTGTTGAGGGCCGACAGGTTCCAGGTTTGTGCGGCGCCGGCAGTTCCCGGCGTAACCGTTGGTGTGGTGTCCTGTGCCTGGCGGATCACCGTAAAAATCGGTGCTACGTCTGCCAGTGTAATCGTAATCTGAGCAGAACCAGCCAGCGGCAGTAATGCAACAGTAAATGCGAGTAAGTGTTTTTTCATGGGTACGGTTTTATTTCACGTATTTACAAAAATACACAATTAAAACAGACGGGTTTATGGCGGATTAATAAGCGGAAATCAGAACGGACAGGCGGTTTTCGAAAAAATGGAGTCCGAATTACACAAAGAGTTGCAGGTCGTACAGCTTTTTGTATGCGCCCTGTTTCTCCAGAAGCGCCTGGTGGGTGCCGCGTTCAATAATTTCGCCCTTCTGCAGGACAATGATCTCATCCGCGTGCTGAATGGTGCTCAGGCGGTGCGCAATTATAATAGACGTGCGGTTCTGCATCAGTTTGTTCAGCGCATCCTGCACCAGGCGTTCGCTTTCGGTATCCAGTGCCGAGGTGGCTTCGTCAAGAATCAGGATCGGCGGGTTTTTCAGTACTGCGCGTGCAATGGCAATACGCTGTTTCTGTCCGCCGCTCAGTTTCATGCCGCGGTCGCCGATATTGGTCTGGTAGCCTTCGGGCTGCTCCAGGATAAAATCGTGCGCATTGGCTACGCGTGCGGCTTCTTCCACCTGTTCGGGCGTGGCATCGGTTACACCAAATGCAATGTTGTTAAAAATGGTGTCGTTAAATAAAATAGACTCCTGCGAAACAATGCCCATCAGGTCGCGCAGTTGGGTCATGCCCACATCGCGTATCGGGATGCCGTCAATGCGTATTTCGCCGCCGGTGGGATCGTAAAAGCGCGGCAGCAGGTCGGCCAGCGTGGTTTTACCCGAGCCGGATTGCCCCACCAGCGCAATGGATTGTCCCTTTTTGATATTCAGGTGTACGTTCTTCAGCGCCCAGCCATCGTCGCCGCGGTTGTAGGCAAACGAAAGGTTGTCGTAGATAATCTCGTTTTCGAACCGGGTAAGCTGTTTCGGTGCCGGGTTTTCTTTGATGGTTTCTTCTGCGTCCAGTATTTTATTGATGCGTTCCACCGAAGCCAGGCCTTTCTGCACATTAAAGTACGCCTGCGTAAACTGGCGGATAGGCACCACCAGCTGTGAAAATACCGCGAGGTAACCGATGAACTTGTCGCCGGTCATGCTGTTGTCGTTATCAAGAATCAGTTTGCCGCCGTAGTACATTACCACGCACAGCACAATCACAATCAGGAATTCCGTGAGCGGCGATGCGAGGTCCACCTTGCGGTAATTCGAAATCATGGTCTGCGTATATTTTTCGTTTTCGGCAGCATAGCGGCCATATACTTTTTTCTCGGCGTTAAATCCTTTGATGATGCGCAGTCCGCCCAGCATTTCTTCCATCAGCGAATTGAGCAGGCCGAGCTGTTCCTTGGCGCGTCCGGAACTGCGTTTGAGGCTTTTTGCAATCAGCACCAGCACAATGCCGGCTACCGGTGTGGCCAGCAGCACCATCACGGTAAGTTCGGTACTGAGCATAAACAGCGAAACAAGAAAAACCACCACGGTAATCGGTTCGCGGAAAATCATCTCCAGCGAACTCATTATGCTCCATTCCACTTCCTGCACATCAGCCGAAACCCGGCTCATGATGTCGCCCTTGCGTTCGCCGGAATACCACGACAGCTGCAGGCGCAGCGATTTGTTATACATGCGGTTCCGGAAATCGCGCACCACGCTGTTGCGGATCACGGCCAGGAAAAACATGGCGAGGTAACGGAACAGGCTTTTGAAAAAGATAACGGTAATGGTGCTCACGCAGATCCACGCCAGCGCCTTCAGCCGGCCCTCGTCTATATTATCGAAACTGAGAATGTAGTGGCTTATTTTAAAGTTCACCCAGTCCAGCACATCGTTCAGCGAAAAGCCGATAACCGGCTCTCCTTTGGCCACATTGGCCTGGAAATCGGCCAGCTTACTATAAAACAGCAGCCGCAGCAGCGGGATGAGTGAAAGCAGGGAAAAGAGGTTGAAAAAGACGGAGAGCACGTTAAACGTAATATTGAGCATCCCGTAACGCCAGTAGCCCCGTACATAACTTAAAACCCCGAAGAAATTTTTCACACGGCAAAGATAGTGTTTTGTTTTACCTTTGTCCCGATGGAAACTACTCGACAGCAAAAGTTTGGGCGCCTTGTTCAGAAAGAAATCGCGGATATTTTTCTGCGCGAAGGCAACGAATATGTGGCCGGTGCCATGGTTACCGTTACCGAAGCGCGGGTGAGCCCCGACCTGAGCGTGGCTAAAATCTATGTCAGCATCTTCCCGCCCGCCAGCCGCAACACGGTTTTTGAACGCATCCGTAAAAACGTGATTGAAATCCGCCGCATGCTCGGCGCACGCATCCGCCACCAGGCACGGGTAACACCGGAAATTATTTTTTACCTCGACGATACACTCGACCAGGCGCAGCACATTGAAGAGTTGCTGAAAAAAATCTAATTTTCCGGTATGCGATTTCCGCTCTTCATCGGTTTCCGGTACCTCTTTTCCAAAAAGTCGCACAACGCGATTAACATCATTACGGCCATTTCCATGATCTGTGTGGCCGGGGTGAGCATGGCCCTGGTGATTATTCTCTCGGCCATGAACGGGCTTTCCGGGCTGGTGCAGACGCTTTACAATTCCTTTAACCCCGACATCCGCATCACCCCCGCAACCGGAAAAACCATGCTGCTCGATTCCACGCAGCTTGCGCAGTTACGCCGCATTCCCGGCATTACGTATTGCAACGAAGTGGTGGAAGAAAATGCGCTGCTCGAATACGATGGCCGGCAAATGGTGGCGTATGTGCGCGGGGTAGGGACGGATTTTTTGCCCATGTCGCGGTTTGATACACTGGTGCGTGAAGGCACCTGCCGCATTGAAAACGACGGCTCACAAACGTTTGTGGTGGTGGGTCGCGGCATTGCCGGGCGGCTCGGTATCGGTATCGAAGAAGGATTTTCACTCGCCCCGCTCAACCTGCTCGCACCCCGCCGCGGCGCCGACCTGCGCATCACGCCCGACAACCTGGATGAAGATGCCTTCGTGAAAAAAACAACCTACGTTGCAGGTGCGTACGGCATCAACGACGATTTTGATTTTAAATACGTCATCGTTCCGGTTGCTTATGCGCGCGAACTGTATGGTTATACCGGCGAATGTTCCTCAATCGAACTGGCCATCAAACCCGGCACCGATGTGGACCAGCTGCGCACAGAGATTACGAAACTGCTCGGCAATAAAATTGTGATCAAAGACCGGATGCAGCAGGATGCGTTACTCTATAAAACACTGAAATCGGAAAAACTGTGGACGTTTATCATCCTGCTTTTTATCCTGCTCATTGCCGTGTTTAACATCACCGGTTCGTTAACCATGCTCATCATTGAAAAGAAAAAAGACATTGGTATTCTCTGGAGCATGGGTGCTGACCGCGGACTCATCCGCCGCATCTTTTTTACCGAGGGCGTGCTCGTTACACTTTTCGGTGTGGTGGCCGGTATTCTTGTCGGACTCCTCATCTGCTGGTTGCAGATCGAATTCAGTTTTTACCGCATCGGCGAAGGATTTGTTGTGGATGCCTACCCGATTATCATCAACTGGAGCGACATCCTGCTCATTCTTGTGTCCGTAATGGCCATCGGTATTTTCGCCGCCTGGTACCCGGTGGGCGTGTTTACCCGCAAATACCTTTCGGTGAAGTTTTCAGCGCATTAAATGATCTTTTAAAATAGACAGCAAACCAACTCCGGTATTTGTAAAATAACTCCCGGTCCGAGTTTGCAGTCGGCAGTTTTCAGTTTTCAGTTTTTGCATTGTATTTCACGGAATATGCCCATGTTCCGGACTAAAATCGGAACTGCAAATTGCAAACTGAAAACTGCAAACTAATTATAGGATGCTAATTTTAAAAGATCATTTTTACTTCCACAGAATTTAATATTTTGATAAAACAGGAGTTGCTCCCGGCGGCTTCGGTGTGGTTACTTTTGTGCGTACCCGCAATACATCCTGTGCGCAAAATTACCCGGTTGCGTGCAGTTAATAACTGGACTGATGAACATGGTGAAGAAGCAAACCGGCAACCGGAAAGAAAGTATTGTGCGCTACAAGGCAGAAAATGCGCTGCTGCTTAAACATTACCTGGCCGAACAGCATCGCATTTCGGAATTACAGGAAAGCATGCGGTATGCACGGCACCTGCACAATGCATTGCTGCCTGATGAATCGCAACTGCGCCAGACTGCGGGCGATGCATTTGCACTGAACCTGCCCAAAGACACCCTCAGCGGCGATTTTTACTGGTGTGCACGTGCCGGCCGGAAAATTATCATAGCGCTTGCCGACTGTACCGGGCACGGCATTCCCGGGGCGCTGATGAGTGTGCTCGGCATCAGTTTGCTCAACCAGATTGTACTGGAAGAACGCACCTACGAACCCGCACACATCCTGCGCCGCCTCGATTACAAAATGCGGCTGACCTTTAAACACACCGAAGAACAAAACCGCTCCGGGTATGACGGGATGGATATAGCGCTTTGTGTGATTGATACGTTCGACCGGACCATCCAGTATTCCGGTGCAATGCGGCCGCTGTATTTTGTCTGCAACGGAAAAACAATCGTTTATCCCGGTGTGCGTTATCCCATTGGCGGGCTGCGCCTCGAAAGCCAGCGCACGTACCCGGGCACTTCGTTCAGTGCAGCAACAGGTGATATGATTTACCTGTTCAGCGATGGCATGGCCGATCAGTTTGGCGGCGACCGCGGACGGAAATTTACGCCGGTGCGTTTGCGCGGCTTCCTCGAAAGTATTGCGCACCTGCCCGTGGAACAGCAAAAGCAGCAACTCCATGAACTGTTTATCCTCTGGAAAGGCGCGAATGAACAAACAGACGATGCGATGATTCTCGGTATCCGTTTGTGAGATTGCTGTTTTCTGACTTAACTTTGATTAATGCGTTTCTTTATCTACCGTCAGTTCGAGCGTCAGTCGAGAACAGGTTTTATACGAGCTTACATCACTGTTCTCGACTGTCGCTCGAACTGACATGTGTTATTTCATAATTCATTATTCCAACTGACGCTCGAACTGACGTACGAATTTGTAACTGCCGGAAGTTAACATGGAAAAACTCTTCAACGCGTCTTCACCTTATGCCGGGATGGCCTATGTGCTGCTGGGTTTCCTGGTGCGTTACCTCGTAATTGCTGGAATCGCATACCTGTTTTTTTACCAGTGGCGCAAAAATAAAAACCGCTTCCGCATCCAGCTACGTCCGCCTGAGAAAAAGATCGTCCGCCTCGAAATATTGTATTCACTCAGCACCATTGCCATTTTCACCGGAGTGTTTGTATTCATCTGGCTGCTGCAACGGGCCGGTTATACCCAACTGTATTTTAAAATTAGCGATTACGGATGGTGGTGGTTTGCGGCCAGTGTGCCGCTGCAACTGCTGGTTCACGATACCTGGTTTTACTGGACGCATCGGTTCATGCACCTGCGCCGTGTGTTTCCGTTGGTGCACAAAGTACATCACCTGTCGGTAAATCCTACGCCCTGGGCTTCATTTTCGTTTCACCCGATTGAAGCCATCATCGAAGCCGGTATCCTGCCGCTCCTGGTCATCATCATGCCGCTGCACCCGGTGGCGTTGCTGCTGTTCCTGGTGGCCATGACAATTATGAATGTGAACGGGCACCTCGGCTACGAAATATTTCCGAAAGGTTTTACGCGCAAACCGTTTTTCCGGCTGGCCAATACATCAACGCATCACAACATGCACCATCGCCTCACGAAGTGCAATTACGGCCTGTACCTGAATGTGTGGGACCGGATTATGGGCACCAATCATCCGCAGTATCACGAACATTTTGAGGAGATAAAATCACGCACGTGATTTTTAAAATGTGCTGATCACGTAATTTTTACCGCAATGTATCGCAAAGTTCTGCGCAATGTCACGCAATGGTAACACGAACAAACTTCGCGAAACTTTGCGCAAACCATAGCGCAACTTTGCGGTTAATCGAAGAGATGGTTTAGTTCCGTAATCAGATCAGCACAGCGCACCAATCACATCGTGGCGGGTGATGATGTACGTTTTGTCTGTTTTGAAATCACGTACAAGCACCGCCGGATGTTCCGGGGTCAGCATCAGCGCCAGCGAATCAAGCGGCGTGCTGATATCAGCAAATGCAAATGCAGGCTGCATAATCGATTCCACTTTCTGTTTGCGGATTTCCGGGTTGCTGATGAGCTGGCTGTAGAGGTGCGCTTCGCTCAGTGAACCAACAATGCGTTTGTCGCTGGTAACCGGTATCTGCGAAAAATCGTTTGCACTCATCAGTTTGATGGCTTCCTCAATCGTGGAATTACTTTCGAGTGTAACCAGTTCCGATTTTTTTGAGCTCACGAGGTCTTTCGCGGTCATGCCTTTTACATCGAGGTATCCTTTTTCGCGCATCCATTCGTTGTTGAACATTTTGCCGAGGTAACGTGTGCCGTGATCGTGGAAGATTACCACCACCACATCGTTTTCCGTTAAACGGTCGGCCAGCTGCAGCAGCCCGGCCATGGCCGAACCAGCGGAGTTGCCCACAAAAATACCTTCTTCACGGGTAATGCGGCTGGTCATCAGCGCGGCATCTTTATCGGTTACTTTTTCAAAGTGATCAATAATGCTGAAGTCAACGTTCTGCGGCAGAAAATCTTCGCCGATGCCTTCGGTAACGTACGGGTAAATTTCGTTCTTGTCGAAAATGCCGGTCTCTTTGTATTTTTTAAAAACCGAACCGTACGTATCAATGCCCCACACTTTGATGTTCGGATTTTTTTCCTTCAGGTAACGGCCCGTGCCGCAGATGGTGCCGCCGGTGCCCACACCCACAACGAGGTGCGTAATTTTGCCATCGGTCTGATCCCAGATTTCGGGTCCGGTGGTTTCATAATGCGCCTGCGCGTTCGAGGGGTTGTCGTACTGGTTCGGCTTCCACGAATTCTGTACTTCTTTTTCCAGGCGCGACGAAACGCTGTAGTAGGAGCGGGGATCTTCCGGGTCCACGTTGGTCGGACACACAATCACCTCCGCACCAAAAGCGCGCAGTGCATCAAATTTTTCTTTCGACTGTTTGTCAGTCGAAGTAAAAATACATTTGTAACCTTTCACCACCGCCGCAATGGCCAGGCCCATACCGGTGTTGCCCGACGTGCCTTCGATAATGGTTCCGCCCGGTTTCAGGCGACCGTCTTTTTCCGCATCTTCAATCATCTTGATCGCCATCCGGTCTTTAATCGAATTGCCCGGGTTAAACGTTTCAATCTTGGCCAGCACGGTTGCCTTAATCACGTCTTTGGTAAGGCGGTTAATACGCACCATCGGTGTATGCCCGATTGTTTCAAGAATGTTGTCGCAGATTTTTTTATTCGGATTGGAAGCCATGTTTATCGGTTTTGCAGCGCGAAATTAGTCAAAAATGCCGCCGCGCGGAAAATTCAGCCCCGATTTCGGCCTGATCGTGTATTTGCGCTACATTTATTAAAAATACCGCCATGAAAAAATTGTTACTCCTGCTCACTTTCGCGCTCCCGTTTGCGGCCAGCGCCCAGGTTACTTACCAGATACTTGATGTTGCCAATGCAAACGTTACCGGTACCACACAAAATGTGAATATCGCGTCAACCACACAGGCAACGATGAATTACCAGATCAAAAACATTTCGTCGCAGACGAAGGGAACACGTATGTTTAAACTCGAACTGGTTACCGTTCCCGGAAGCTGGAATTCCTACACATTTGACCAGTACCAGTATCCATCTTCCGTTGATACATCGGTGCACACGGTTTCTATACTTGCAAACGGTATTACAGGCTTTGGTTCCATTTACAACCCGATGGGCGGCAGCGGCACAACCTCTATTCAGTATTGTGCGTTCGAAGCCGCCGTGCCTTCCAATTCGGCCTGCATCACGATTAATTATAATAGCGCAACCGGCATCGAAGCCATGCAGCTGGCAAACGGTTTCAACGCTTTCCCCAACCCGGCAAATGAAGAACTCGTGCTGAAATTCGATGCACCGGCTGATGTGCTTGCAGGAGCAAGTATCTCATTTTGTGATCCCGCAGGGAAAACCGTAAAAACAATTGCTGCCGGCACACTTGCATCATCGCAAACCGTTTCACTCAGCGAACTGGCTGCCGGTATTTATTATTATACGGTGTTTTATGAAGGTGCAAAAGTTACAACGCAGAAATTGGTGGTGGTGAAATAGCTCATATACAATACTGCGCATCACCTTCAAGCACTTCCTGCTCCAGCTTAGGCGCTTCACCCGCTTTCCATAAACGCGCGCGATGCACCACCCGGTAAAGCAGCGGACCGCCATCCGGTTTATCAATGCGCACCATCGGTCGCGGAATGCAAACGAACTCCGTGGAAAGCTGATCAGCAGTTGCCGTTACCAGCCCATAGCCGTGTCCGCCCATGTCGATGAACGACAGGTGGGGCGCAACGTCCGGATTACGCACCGCGCGGGCCTGTTTCATGTCGCCGGTTTCTTTCAGTTTCAGTGCCGACTGCACGCCGTGCAATGCGGTAACATTAACCGATGGAATCATTTTGCCGTCGGGTTGATCGAGGAGGTACAAGGCGCGCAACGGATGTGTTTTGGACATGGTCACTTCCATTACTTCAGCAAGCGTCTGCTGCGAAATCGAGCCGGTAATAAACTCCACGCCCACCGGCTCAAATTTTTTCGGCGGCAATGTTTTGGAAACGAGCCCTGCGTAAAATGCGTGGCGGTCGCCGGCAACAATAGAAAATCCGGTGATGTTATTCGCACGCACAAAATCCATCACCTCGTCTTTGTCATAAGGAAACCGGCTGTCGAACACCGCATAACCCACATCTTTCGGCCATTTGCTGCCGAGTTCATCCGGCAGGTTGTGATAATCACTGCGCATATCCGTCAAGCCAAAAGTGTGTCCCCAAATTTTCCAGCGCGCTTTACAGGCTCCAAGTTGTTCCAGGAACCACTTTTTCTGATCGCGGCCGAGGAACGTCTGCGCATGTGCATCTTTGGTCGGATTCGTAATGTCTTTGCCATTGAAACGGATGGTTTCCGGTGGTTTGCCTCCATTGTATTTTTTGCCGTAGTTCATGATTTCATTGGGCAGCTCCGGTGACACCCGCGGAAATCCGGCAACATTAAAATCATCCGTTGACATATCCGGTGAACGAAATGACCAGTTATCGGTGAGCAGCAGATCCACATTTTTGCCCCAGTGCAGCACACGCTGAATTTTCAGGCTGTTAATCGCCTTGATGTTGTTGGGCTCTTCGCAAAGTCCGTCATCGTTAAACTTTTCCATGGGTGTATCCACCACCGCAGGCGCCTTGAATTGTTCAAGCGTCGGGTTGTCCGGCTGCTGCACCCGCGCGGGAATAAATTCCCACCAGGCCTGGTTGGCATATACTTTCTGGTTTTGTGCAGGCGCATTATACCCGCCCCCGGCTACATACCAGCTCTGGAAACCGGCCCATGCAAATTCGTGATTGTCCCACACACATACAAATGGCCAGCGCGCACGGGCATCCTGCAAGTCAGGGTCTTCGAGGTACGCACGATAAAGTGTGCGATAATCTTCCAGCGAAACCGGCAGGTGAAAATCGCCCACCTTCCGGCCCTGCGGAAATTTATACAGATCGGTGATGTGTCGGCCCCGGTTTCCGTTTGGATTATCGGCCGCATACCAGGTTACTTCGTAAATAAAATCGCCGAGGTGCAAAACAAAATTCATTCGCTCCGTTTTTGCACGCGCCTCATCTTCAAAAATCATTCTGCGGTACGCATGCAGACCACCCTCGTTCGGGCACTGGCAACTCACAAACGCAAAACGAACAGGCGTGTCCGAATTTTTTGCGGGTGCAGTAATCGTGCGGCCGGTGCGGCTGGCGTTGCCGTGTTCATCAACAAAGCGGTACCAATATTCCCGGTTGGGTTTAAGCCCGGTTACCAGGAAACGGCAGGTCCAGTCGGAAGCAGCACTGATGGTGGTCGTACCGCCCCGCAAAATTTTCCGGAAATCAGGCGTCGTTGAAATTTCAACGATCAGTTTACTGGATGCGTTATTGTTTATGGGTGGTCGCCTCGTCCAAAGGATAACGCTGTCAGCTGTAGGATCACCGGATGCCACGCCCTGCGGAAACAAATCGCGACGCTCCACGGCCTTTGCGGCAGGCTTGTTTGCCCATCCTTTGGTTGATGTCAGTGCGAAACCAACAACTAACGATTGCAGAAATTTTCGGCGGTTAATGTCCATACAGTTACTTTTTTCGGCGCGTTTATTCAGGATTCAGATATCGTTTGTGCAACGCCCAAATGTATATAATACGACTGCCATGCCGCACACAATTAAGACTTTCAGATGCAATGTTTTTATGAGCGGCAAAGGCAATTGTATGAACGGTAAATGTGCTCCTGGTGATGTGTAAAAGTTGCGCAGAAAATGCGGCGGATGGATATTAAAAAACAGGAGGTGCTTAACTAAACCGTATCGCCTTCACCGGGCTGATGCGCGAAACAATAAACGCCGGCAGAATAAGTGCAACCGTGCAGATGACAAGACAGAGCACATTTACCCCGATGAGTTCAAACCAGTCGAAACGGATGGGAACGGTGCTTACATAATACGAAGCCTGGTCCAGTTTCAGCCAGCCCGTTTGCAGTTGCAGAATGGCAATGCCGAAGCCGAGCACGTTGCCCAGCAGCAATCCTTTCCCGATCAGCGATACGCCATTGCGCAGGAAAATATTCGCCAGCGAGGCGTTGCTGCTTCCAAGTGTTTTTAAAATGCCGATCATGTTCGTGCGCTCGAGTATAAGAATGATCAGTGCCGAAATCATGTTGATGATACCTACAAACAAAAGCAGGCTGATGATGATGACCACGTTCATGTCAATCACTTCCAGCCACGAAAAAATCTGCGGGTTGGTTTCGCGCACATTCAGCGCGTTGAGTTCGGTGGGCAGGTTCAGCCTGATCTGCTCGGTGAGCGTGTTCATGTCGTGGTAATCGTTCACCTGCACTTCAAAACCGGCGCAGGCGTTTTCTTCCCACAGGTTCAGTTGTTGCACGTGGCGCATATCGCCGAGCACATACAGTTCGTCAAACGTTTCGAGCCCGGTTTCGTAAATGCCGCACACTTTGAACACGCGCACGCGCTGGCTGTTTTCCTGCATGAAGTACATGCGGAATTTTTTACCCACTTCGAGGTGCAGTTTGTCGGCAATCGGTTTTGAAACGAGAACTTCATTCCCGGTGCCGGTATCGGAAACCGAAAACAGTTTGCCCGCTTTCAATGCATTTTTAAAAAACGACCAGTCAAAATCGTTGCCCACGCCTTTCAGCACCACGCCCTGCAATTCGTCGCCCGATTTGATGATGCCGGCTTTCACACCGAACATTTGTACGTGTTTTACGCCGGGAAATTTTTTCAGCGAATCGGCCAGTGTTTTGCGTGCGGTAATCGGGTAGGCCTCCAGCGAATTGTTGGTGCTGAACGAAACCACCTGGATATGCGCCCCGAAGCCCACGGCTTTTTCGCGTATCTCGCCCTGGAAGCCGTTCATGATACAGATGGAAAGTATCATAATCATCATGCCCAGCGCAATGCCGCCCACCGCAATGCGCACAATGGGGCGCGAAAACCGCTCCGATTTTCCCCCGCTCATGATGCGTGCCGCGATAAAACGATTGAATTGCATACCGGTTGCAAAGATAATGTAGAACCTTACGAAAAATGACATGGCTTGTTTTTTGCACAGTTTGGAAAGGTTTTTAACCTTTATACCGTGAAAACACGATTTACCCTGTTACTGCTCCTGTTTGCGTTTGCCGGTTCCCGGGCGCAGGAAGCCCTCCATTTTCTCGGATTACCAACCAAAACGGACAAAGAAATTACCGTCGGCGCAAAACGGTTTGATGTTTACCTGCCCTGGGTAAACGGAAAAAATGTGGCCGTGGTGGCCAATCACACCTCCATGGTGGGCAAAACACACCTCGTTGATACATTGCTCACGAAGCAGGTGAAAATCAAAAAAATATTCTGCCCCGAACATGGGTTTCGTGGCGACGGCGATGCAGGCGAAAGCATCAAAAATGAAAAGGATAAAAAAACAGGTCTGCCGGTTATTTCGCTTTACGGCGATCATAAAAAACCAACGGCAAAAGACCTTGAAGGAATTGATGTCGTTATTTTCGACCTGCAGGATGTGGGCGTGCGTTTCTTCACGTACATCAGCACCATGACCTATGTGATGGAAGCCTGCGCCGAACAGAAAAAAACGTGCATCATCCTCGATCGCCCCAATCCGAACGGGCATTACGTGGACGGTCCGGTGCTCGAATCCAAATACAAATCGTTTGTGGGCATGCACCCGGTACCCATTGTACACGGCATGACCGTTGCGGAATATGCGCGCATGGTAAACGGCGAAGGCTGGCTGAAAAACGGCGTGCGCTGCGACCTGAAGTATGTAAGCTGCGAAGGCTACACACACAGCGACCTGTACCAGCTGCCGGTAAAACCCTCGCCGAACCTTTCTACAATGGCCGCGGTTTATCTTTATCCTTCCGTGTGCCTGTTCGAAGGAACAGTAATCAGCGTCGGTCGCGGTACAGACAAACCATTCGAAGTTATCGGACATCCGAAACTGAAAAACGGTGACTATACGTTTACCCCGCACAGCATTCCGGGCGCGAGCAAAAATCCGCCGTACAAAGACAGCCTCTGCCAGGGGCATGAACTCACCAGTTTTGCAAATAATTTTATACGCTCGTACCGCAAAATATTCCTGTACTGGGTGCAGGGCTGTTATGCCGATTTCCCGGACAAGACCAAATACTTCAACAGTTATTTTACGTTGCTTGCTGGAACCGAAGAACTGCAGAAACAGATTGTGGCTGGTAAAACGGAAGATGAAATCCGCAAAAGCTGGGAGCCGGGACTCGCAAAATTCCGCGAAACACGTACACGTTATCTCATTTACACGGATTTCAGCCGCTGAACTGTTTCGGGAAATAACAACCGGCGATTAAACCTTTCCGGAGGGCAACAGTCATAGTGCTTTCACAAATTATTCTATATTTACAAATAGAAGGAATTGAAAGAAGCACACACCTATGAAAAAAATCTACGCATTTATGCTGGCTGTACTGGTTTGTTCCGGTATGCGCCTTGCAGCCCAGACGCCCACGTGGGCCGATGATGTGGCACCGATCCTTTACGGGAACTGTACAAAGTGCCACAATCCGAACGGCATAGCGCCTTTTCCACTGATCACTTATAATGATGCCGCCTCGATGAGTTTCTTCATCGGTAATGCTGTAAGTGCAGGCATTATGCCGCCGTGGCCGCCGGATACCAATTACACGCGCCTTTCACATGAGCGTATTCTTACTTCTTCGGAGCGCCAGGCCATTCTCGACTGGGTAAACGGCGGTACTCCGCAGGGGAACCTTGCCAATGCACCCACACCGCCGGTATATACCGGCGCGGCTGAAATTTTGAATCCGGATCTTTCGCTCACCATGCCGGTTTATACGGTTCAATCCACGCAGGATATTTACCGTTGTTTTGTGATTCCGACAAACACCACGCAAAATGAATACATCACCGAAATAGAAGTGCTTCCCGGAAACCGCAGCATCGTGCATCACGTGCTCGTTTACCAGGACCAGAGCAGCCTTCCTGCTTTATTGGATGCAAACGATCCCGGCCCGGGATATACCAACTTTGGAGGCACGGGTTCACCTACATCCACACTGGTAACAGGTTGGGTTCCCGGCCAGGGAAAATTTACATTACCCGCCAATATGGGCATACAGCTGCAGCAAAATACCAACCTGATTCTGCAGATTCATTATCCTGCAGGAGCCATCGGGCAAACCGACAGCACCAAGGTGAATATGAAATTTTCAAATGGCGTGGTACGTAACGTTACGCTTAATGCCGTGCTCAATCACGATGTAAATATGACCAACGGTCCGCTTTACATCCAGGCCGACAGCATTACTACTTTTTATGAGCAGGAAACAGCAAACATCAATGCAACGGTACTTACTGTTGCCCCGCACATGCACCTCATCGGGCGTTCGATAAAGAGCTGGGCAATAACACCGAACCAGGATACGATTCCGTTTATCAGCATTCCGCGCTGGAATTTTATGTGGCAGGGGTTTTACAATTTCCCGCGCCTTATTCACGTGCCGCTCGGAAGCCAGCTGTATGCCGAAGCCGTTTACGACAACACCAGTTCCAATACCTACAATCCCAATAACCCGCCGCAGGATGTTCCTGCCGGTGAATCCACTACCGATGAAATGATGATTGTGTATTTTGCCTACACCAATTACCAGGCAGGAGACGAAAACATTATCGTTGATTCAACCATACTCAGCACGCCGCCACCGCCCATCAGCGATGTTGCAAAAACAGTACAGTTGTATGATCCGTATCCGTCGCCGGCAACCGACCTGGTGAACGTGCAGTATTTTCTGCCGCAATCGGGCAACATCACTTTTGAATTGGTTGATATCACAGGAAAACAGCTCATGGTACTTGCCTCCGGCAACCAGAACAGCGGCTTCGGCAGCAATACCATCAACGTGCAGTCGTTATCTGCAGGAACGTATTTCCTGAAACTGACACATAACGGGATTACACGAACGAAAAAGATTGTAAAACAGTAAGGCATATCAGCCCGCAATAACAAAAGCCCCCGGATTGTTTATCCGGGGGCTTTTGTTTTATCAAGGATATCAACAGATACTGGGATTTATAACATGCAGGACTTAATTTAATTGAGTCTAACCAAAATTCATAAACGCATGAAAAACCGTAATTTGCTTTTGCTACTGCTTTTATTTTCAGCAACAACCGTTTCTGCACAATTTTACCAGCGGCAGTATCAGTTGAACTTTGCTACAGCTGATTTCCAGGGTGTAAAAGATATTCTTATTGAGCCGGCCGGGGCGGGTATCACCGTTATGGCTGATGTGTCATCCGGGCCCGGGCCTGATTTTGGAATTTCGATGCTCAATTACAATGCCGGTAATGGCAATGCCGTTTCGATGGCCATTTATTTTTCACCCGGCGCACAGCTAAGCAGCAGTACAATTAAAAAAATCGGAACTGATTATTTTGTGCTTGGTACATATACGGATACATCTTTTGTAAATCGCCTTATGCTCATGCGTATCAATGCAGGCGGAACAGTAGTGTACGCACGGGTATTTGATCCTGCAGTTACAGCTGGTATTCCGATCGAAGTAATTGATATGGATTACGACGGGGGGAATTACCTGTATGCAACCGGTAATGTCTATGCATCGCCCGATGGTTCGTCAAGCGTTTTTGTTGCGAAGTTTGATCTGAATGCAGCCCTGCAATGGTTCAATTATTATGACGATACACAGAGCGAAGAATTTGCAGGAAATATTGATTTTTATGACAATAATTCCATCTACGTTGGCGCTGTTACTGCACCGGTGGCAAGTACGCTGACACGCACCGGCCTCGTGCTCCAGGTAAATGATCTCGGGGGCATTTCAGCAATGAAAACCCTGGCCCATTATACACCCTCGCCTTCCATCCGCATGACGACCTTTTATGCAATCCGTGCCAATGCAACTGATGTGTTTGTTGCCGGCTCCACCATTATCGGTGCCGATGGATCAGGGCCGATGCTGCTTGCAAAGCTGGATGCTGCCTTACTTGGCATACAGAATTATACCATTTACAGCGCTCCCGAATTTTTTGTTACGGAAACACCCATTGCGTTACCTTCCAAAATTCTTGTTGCCGGAACGGTTGCACCAACCGGCGGATCAAGTGGCTACGTAAATGCATTTTTCGATTACAATACGGGTTACCTGTCAGGAAGTAATTATGTACTTGCCTCGTCTATCTTTTCGCCCATACAGACCGATGTAGCGTCAACCGGGATTGTGTATTCTGCTGCAGATAACCAGTTCGATTCCAAACGCATTTACCGGATTAAAGGAAATGCAGCTTCAGCGTCGTCCACTTGTTCCGATAATTATGTGTTTACTCCGCAATCCGGGCCACTCAACAACTTTTCATTTACACTGGGAATAAACCCGGTAACAGGTATCATGCTTGCCAAAAATATTGATCCACCTGTTTCGCTGTCTGCCGGAAATTTGGGCGCATGTGCCCCGCCATCGCCGAACCGTTCTGCTGCAGCTGTTCAGGCAGAAGCTACTGCATATCCGAACCCGGCAACTGATGCCATAACGGTAAACCTGCCTGAGGGAGTTGCGCGGCGCATCCGGATCATTGATATCACCGGAAAAGTGGTGCGCGAAATTTTAAATGTAAACGAATCCCGCATCGAAGTAAATATCACTGATCTTCCTGAGGGTGTTTATGCCGTTCGCATTGAATCGGAAGGGCCGGAAGTGAAAACGATCCGTTTTGTAAAAAAGTAACGGGGTTTCACTAAAAAAAAGGACGCACTGTTTTGGTGCGTCCTTTTTTGTTCAAGGGTTTTTTCTCGGCCAGGTTGATTTATGCTTTCGCCGCAACTGTTCCTGTGGCAACTGTGCGTCCCGGGTACACTTTCAGCGCTTCATCCAGGCACTGCATCGCGTTGCGCAGGTCGTTTAAGTTCAGCACGTATGCAATACGCACTTCGTCGGTACCGCTTCCTGGAGTGGAATAAAATCCGGTTGCCGGTGCCATCATCACGGTCTGACCGTTGAACTCGAATGATTCGAGCAGCCACTGGCAGAATTTGTCGGAATTGTCAATCGGTAAACGTGCAATGCAATAAAACGCACCGCTTGGTTTCGGACAAAATACGCCGTCCATTTTGTTCAGCGCTTCAATAACAAAATCGCGGCGGCTGGTGTATTCTGCCAATACACCGTCGAAATAACTTTGTGGTGTTTCCAGCGCAGCCTCCGCGCCGATCTGCCCGTAGGTAGGCGGACTCAGGCGTGCCTGTGCAAAACGCAGGGCGGCGGTCATCACATCTTTGTTTTTCGAAATAAGTGCCCCGATGCGTGCACCGCATGCGCTGTACCGTTTCGAAATCGAATCGAGCAGCACCACGTTGTTTTCCAGTCCGTCGAGGTGCATTACCGAAACATACTGCTTGCCGTCGTAACAGAACTCGCGGTACACTTCGTCAGAAAGCAGGAACAGGTCGTGTTTTTTTACGATTTCTTTTAATGCTTCCAGTTCTTCACGCGTGTAAAGGTAACCGGTCGGGTTGCCAGGGTTGCAGATCATGATGCCGCGTGTTTTCGGCGTGATCATTTTTTCAAACTCGGCAATCGGCGGCAACGCAAAACCGTTTTCAATGCTTGACTTTATCGGCTTAATCACCACATCTGCTGCGCATGAAAATCCGTTGTAGTTTGCGTAAAACGGTTCGGGAATAATTACTTCATCGCCGGCATTGAAACAGGTCATCATCGCAATTTCAATCGCTTCCGATCCGCCGGTGGTAATAATGATGTCCTCGGTTTCTACCGGCATGTTGTATTTCTGATAATACAGTGCCAGTTTTTTCCGGTAGCTTTCGTTGCCTGCCGAGTGCGTGTATTCAATAATCCGGATTTTCGATTCCCGGATCGCATCCAGCATCACTGCCGGTGTTTCAATATCCGGCTGCCCGATATTCAGGTGGTAAATTTTACGGCCCTGTGCTTTTGCTTTTTCAGCATACGGAACAAGTTTCCGGATCGGGGAGGGAGGCATGGCCCCGGCTTTGACAGAAATTTTAGGCATAATAACATGCGTTTATGGAACAGGTCATACTGTTCCGTTTATCCGGCAAAGTTCGGATTTTTTTGTTTTCAGCGTATAAGCAATTGCCGATCTGCTTTCCGTGCACAGGAAGCAGCAAATTTATATGATGTAAAAACGATTGAAATACCGTAACGGAGAAATGGAAAGCGCAGCTACCGGGAGGTTACTTTTTTTTCAATACCACCGCCTTAAACGTTACGGTAACCGGCTGGTTCTTCGCGTTTGAGGTGATAATCACGGTGCGTTCCTGCCTGTCGAGCGTGCTTTTGCTGTCGAACGTTACTTTAATTGCTCCTTTGGCGCCTGGCATTACCGGCTGCCGCGGAAAATCAACAGTGGTGCAGGTGCATTCCACCTCGGTATTGCTGATAATGAGCGGTTCGTTACCGGTATTGGTAAATGTAAATTCATGGGAAACAACATCGCCCTGCCGTATAAAACCAAAGTTGTGTTTGGTGTCATCCAGTTTCATTTCGGCCGGCTGGGCCACGGTAAATGCGGTAATAAGTGATGCCAGCATAATTCCAAGTGATGGGATTAGTGCAATCCGGAAAATCGTTTTCATGTGTGTGAGTCGGATATTCATACGGCCAGTCATAAATAAGGTTTCTGAATTGCGTGAACTTCTTTGTAAAAATGGCCCGGTTATTCCGAAAAATAACCAGGCCATCAGGGGGATGTTGAAATTATTTAGTCTTTTTTCTCAACCGGACCTTCTTTTTTGTCAGTAGGTAATACGGATGGTGCCGGTTTGGGTGCTTCCACGTTTCCTTTTAAAGTGAAAACAACGTCGCCGTCTTTGTTATTGGAATGAATGGTTACCGGTTTGGTTTGTGCACCCATTTTACCGGTTGAGTTGAACGAAATCTGGATGTCAACCGTTTTTCCCGGTGCAATCGGGTCTTTCGGCCACACCGGTGTGGTGCATCCGCAGGTAACCCCGATATCAGTAATAATAAGCGGCGATTTTCCGCTGTTCTTCAGTTTCAGCGTGTAGCTTACTTTTTCACCTTGTTTGATGGTGCCGAAGTCGTACTCTTTTTTGTCCAGCACAATTACCGGCGCATTCGGATCAATATTGCCCATGCTCGATTGTGCAACGGATTCGGCCGCCATGCCGGCGAAGAAGATACAGAGTAATGCGAACTTTTTCATGTGAATGATTTTATGGTTTGAAGATGGATATTTAGGTAATCCGGATTTCGCAAAAATCAGGCCACGCATAATAAAACGAACCGTGATCGTTCGTTTTAACAAAATAAAAAAGCGCCCCGGATTAGCAGGGGCGCCTGGAGCTTATACTCTGAAAAGTTGCTTACTCGGTTGAGAATAAGGCCTTAACGGTAACACGCAGCTGGCCCGTGGCACCACTTGAGTTCGAATCAATGATAATTGTTTTGGCAAACGAGCCATTGCGGCCGGGAGCATCAAGCGTTACTTTGATAGATGCCTTTTCCCCTTTTTTAATCGGATCGGTTGAGAATTCTGTTTTTAAAAAATCGAGCCCGCTTTTTACATTGATGATTTTCAGCGGCAGATCGCCGTTGTTGGTGTACACAAATTCGCAGGTTTTACTTTCGCCGGCTTTCATCTTTCCGAAATCGTGAAGTATTTTCTCAAACTTGATCATTGGCGGATCATCTTTGCGCGCCTTGAACGACGTGCCTGTCAGCACAAGAGCCGGGAGCAAAAGCAGCACGGCAATCTGTTTCAGTTTTTTCATGGACATCTTGGTTTATTGGTGCACTAAAAATAATGCGTGTGGTTGTTAAAAGTGATTTTTCCGCCGTTCTTTCTTCGAAAAGTTTTACACAATAAAAAAGGACTGAAATCGGTTCAGTCCTTTTTTAGTTCAACAGGTGGCTGCATCAGTTGACTTCAACAACCCCTTTTATTTTCACATCCACCGGCGAGTTGGTCGCGTTGGATGTTACGGTAACTTTTTTGTCAAACGCACCAATGCGTGTAAGCGTATCGTACTTCACCTGGAAGGTGCCGCTTCCGCCGGGCGGAATCGGGCCTTTCGGCCAGCTGTCCGGAATGCTGGTACAGCCACACTGTCCTTTGATGGACTGGATCAGTAACGGGGCGCTGCCGGTGTTCGTAAACTTAAATGTACGAACAGCATCGCTGCCCTGTTTCAATACACCAAAGTCAATTACATCCGCTTCGAATGTAAGTACCGGTGCGTTGGCATCTGCAACCGGTGCAGGAGCCTGCGCCCGGAGGCCGGTCTGCACAAAGAGCAGCGCAATGATCACAGAACAGATCGCTTTCATCAGTGTTTGTTTGTTTACTGTTAGTTGTTGCGTTCAAGCGGTGCACCGGAGTTTGCCGGCTGACTGCCAAACGGTACATCAGCAGGAGGCGTTTCAACGGTACCTTTGATTTTTAAGGTAACGGCTTGCGTGTGATCCTGGTAATTTACGGTTACCGTTTTTTCGAACGGACCGGTACGGTTGGTGTCGTAATGCACTTTAATGGATGCGGTTTTACCCGGCATCAGTGGTTCTTTCGGCCAGTTCGGAACGGTGCAACCGCACGAACCGTAGCACGAAGTAATAACCAGCGGAGCCGAAGTGGTGTTTTTAAACACAAACTCGCAGTTGCCGTCAGCGCCTTTTTTAACCGTTCCGTAATCGTGAAGCACTTTGTCGAACTTCACAAAGTCAGTACCAGCGGCATCAGCCGTTTTCCCGGTAGAAACCTGGGCTTCCTTTGCAGGAGCGGCTGTTTCTTTGGCCGGTGTAGTCGTTTTGGCCGTGGCTGTGGTAGCGGTTGTAGTCGTTTTTGCTGTAGTTTCTTTTTTAGCTGTTCCGGTCTGAGCCTGGAGGCCACATACCAGCGCAACAACAGCAGACAGGGTGAGGGCAACTTTTTTCATGAGCTTGATTGCTTTAAAATTTCTGTAAAAAAGGACTTAGTTATTACCGCCGTCAGTTTTTACTGTTTTCGGAGCAGGAGCCGGGGCCGGTTTTACAGCCGGGGCCGGTTTTGCTTTGGCGGCAGCAGCCGGGGCTGCTTTCGGAGCAGTTTTGGCATCAGCAGCAGGTGTGGTGGTTTTGCCGGCATCTTTTGCTGTAGTTGAAGTAGCAGCAGGAGCCGGAGCCGGTGTGTAGGCGCTTGTTCCGCCTTTGCTGTCAGTGCCGTTTGCCGGTGCAGTTGCATCGGCCGGTTTGGCATCAACAGTACCTTTCATGTGCAGCACCAGGGTGCCTTCGGTGGCGTTCGAAACGATGGTAACCGTTTTGTCCTGGCCACCCATTTTACCGGCTGAGTTGAAGGTAACTTTGATGGAAGCTGATCCACCCGGTTTGATCGGATCTTTTGGCCAATCGGGTACAGTGCATCCGCAAGAACCGCTTGCGCTGGTAATTATCAGGGGCTCTTTGCCGGTGTTCTTAAATTTAAACTCATAAGAAACAGATTCACCCTGGGTGATTTTACCGAACTCATGTGTCATCTGGTCGAACACCATTTTCGGGCCGTTCGGGTTGATGTTTTCAGCAACCGCTGTAGGTGCTGCTCCCTGTGCAAGAACCAGTGTGGCTGATCCGAACAGGAAAAAAGGAACAAGTAATAACTTTTTCATAAGTGTTGTTTTTTTGTGATTTGCTGCCAAAATCGTGCCATGCTTGGCCGCGAACTGCTCTTTTTTTCGTTAATTTTGCGGTTCCCTGATGCCCCAAAAACCGGGCATTTCGGGCACGAACAACGAAATTGAGAAAAAATTATGGAAATTCCTAAAACTTTCGACGCGAAGTCAGCTGAAGAAAAATGGTATGCATACTGGATGGATAACGGGTTTTTCCGTTCTGTCCCCGATTCCCGTGAACCCTATACAATCGTCATTCCCCCGCCAAACGTTACCGGTGTGCTTCACATGGGGCACATGCTTAACAATACCATCCAGGATGCACTCATCCGCCGCGCCCGCATGCTCGGCAAAAACGCACTCTGGGTGCCCGGAACCGATCACGCTTCCATTGCTACCGAAGCCAAGGTGGTAAACATGCTGCGCGAGCAGGGTATTGCCAAAACGGACCTTACCCGCGAAAAGTTCCTGGAATACGCATTTGACTGGAAAGAAAAATACGGCGGAATTATCCTTGAACAGCTGAAAAAAATGGGCGCTTCGTGCGACTGGGAACGTACCCGGTTTACGATGGAAGACGACCTGAGCGCTGCCGTTATCAAAGTGTTCGTTGATCTTTATAACAAAGGCCACGTGTATCGTGGCGTGCGGATGGTGAACTGGGATCCGCAGGCGCAGACCGCGGTTTCGGACGAAGAAGTACTTCCGAAAGACACCACCATGCGCCTGTTTCACATCCGCTATAAAGTGGCGGATGACGATACGGCATTTGTTACCATTGCCACCACGCGCCCGGAAACCATCATGGCCGACGTGGCCATTGCGGTTAATCCGACCGACGAACGGCATGCGCACCTGATCGGGAAAAAAGTACTTGTTCCGATTATCAACCGCGCCATCCCGGTAATCGGCGATGATTATGTGGACAAGGAATTCGGTACCGGTTTCCTGAAAGTAACACCGGCCCACGATCCGAACGACTATGAAATCGGCCTGCGCCACAAGCTGCCGGTAATTGATATCCTGAATCTCAACGGCACGCTCAACGAAAAGTGCGAAGTGCCCGCCCTCACCGGTGTTGATCGTTTCACGGCACGCAAGGAAGTGGTGAAAATGCTCACCGAACTCGGGCAGATGGGCGAGGTGAAAGAATATCCCGGCATTGTAAACATTTCAGAACGCACCGGTGCGGTCATCGAGCCTCGCCTGTCGCTGCAGTGGTTTGTAAAAATGAAAGCACTCACCCCGCCGGCACTGGAAAACGTGCTGAACGGGAACGTAAATCTGCTGCCGCAAGACAAGTTCATCAACACCTACAAACACTGGATGGAAAATGTGCGCGACTGGTGTATTTCGCGGCAGCTGTGGTGGGGACAACGCATACCGGCGTATTACCTGCCCGACGGTGATTTTGTAGTTGCTGAAACAGCGGAAGAAGCGCTGAAACTGGCGCAGCAGAAAAATCCGGCTTACACCGCGGCTGATCTGAAACAGGACGAAGACGTAGTAGATACCTGGTTCTCGTCGTGGCTCTGGCCGATTTCGGTATTTGACGGTTTCAAGAACCCGGAGAATCCGGATTTCAAATATTATTACCCAACCAACGACCTGGTTACCGCTCCCGAAATTTTATTTTTCTGGGTGGCGCGCATGATTATGGCCGGTTACGAATACTTCGGCGAGAAACCGTTTACAAATGTTTATCTCACCGGTATCGTGCGCGATCAGTTGGGACGTAAAATGAGCAAACAGCTCGGCAACTCGCCCGATCCGCTGGACATGATTGATGTTTATACCGCTGACGGTATGCGTTTCGGTATGCTGTATGGCGAACAGCCGGGCAACGATATTATGTTCGATACGCCGCTTGAAATCAAAACACGCGATGACCTGAAATCGAAAATGTGTGAGCAGGGGCGTAATTTCTCGAATAAAATCTGGAATGCGTCGCGCCTCATCCTTGGCTGGGAAGTTGCAGACAAACCGCAAACAGAAGTTGCTGCCGATGCGGTGAAATGGTTTGAAAGCTGCCTCAATCAGCACATCCAGATCATCAACGAACACTTTGATAATTACCGCATCAGTGATGCATTACGTACGACTTATAAATTAGTGTGGGACGATTTCTGCGCGATTTATCTTGAAGCCGTGAAGCCGGAATTTGTTGACGGACAATCGCTGCCCATTGATCAGCAGACACTCGATGCGTCTATTGGCTTCCTGGAAAAACTGCTTAAGCTGGTACATCCGTTCATGCCGTTTATAGCGGAAGAGTTGTGGCACCTGCTTGGCACCCGCGAAGCAAAAGACTGTATCATCGTTGCGCCCTGGCCGGTTGCCGGTGCGGTTGACAGCGCCCTGCTTGCAAGGTTTGCACATGCAACGGAAGTGGTAACGCAGATCCGTAACATCCGCCAGCAGAAAAATATTGCGCCGAAAGAAAAACTGCCGCTTGCTGTAAAAGGAGTAGCTGCCGGAGACATCGTATTTCCTGCGGTGATTATCAAACTGGCCAACCTTGCTTCCATTGAAAGCGTAACCGAAAACGTGGCCGGTGCTATTCCGTTTGTTGCAGGAACTACCGAATACTTTGTGCCGATGGTGGGCAAAATAGATGTTGCGGCCGAACGCGAACGCCTGCAGAAAGACCTCGAATACAACAAAGGTTTCCTGCAGTCGGTTGCTAAAAAATTAGCCAACGAACGTTTTGTACAAAATGCAAAACCGGAAGTGATTGCAAACGAACGGCAGAAACAGGCTGACGCAGAAACCAAAATCAAAGCGATTGAGGAACAGCTGCAGAATCTTTAACACCGCGGGTGTTACACTGCTACTGCTGTTCGGTTCCGGCTGCGGACTGTTGCGGATGGACAATCCGCGGAAGGCAGGATCGTATCCGGAAAAAACAGAAGCGCTGCGCCTCATCGGGGAAGTTACGCCGCAGCGCAGCTGTTACGATGTCAAACATTACGACCTTAATCTGCGCATTGATCCTGCAAAAAGAGCCATCGAGGGAATCGTTACGATTACATCACAGTTTACCGCCAGCTGCGATTCGGTGCAGCTTGATCTGCGTCCGCAATTTGTGATTGACCGGTTGCTGCTCAATGGTGTTCCCGTTGCTTTTAAGCGTCGTCATACGGCCGTTTTTATCCCGGTGAATGGCGTACAGGGGCGTATGTTTAAACTTGTTGTGTCGTACAGCGGCATACCCGCAGAAGCGCGCCGTCCGCCGTGGCTGGGTGGTGCGGTATGGAATGTGGACAGCGATGCAGGAACCTGGGCCGGTGTGGCCTGTGAAACAGAAGGTGCTTCCACCTGGTGGCCGTGTAAAGACCATACAAGTGACGAAGCGGATTCCACTTCGATTCATCTTACCGTCCCGGCCGGTTACACCGCGGTAAGCAACGGCCACCTCATCAGTTCAGAAACAAAAGGCAGCACCGTTACCTGGAACTGGCAGGTAAGTTATCCGATCAATACATATAACGTTACCTATTACATCGGGCATTTTGTGCACCTGCACGATGTGTATCAGAGCAAAGTAACCGGGCAAACACTCGATCTCGATTATTATGTACTGCCCGAAAACAAAAACAGTGCAGTTACACATTTCAGCCAGGTGAAAAGTGTGCTTGATGTGTATGAGCGCCGTTTCGGTGCATACCCGTGGTACCGCGATGGGTTCAAGCTGGTGCAGTCGCCGTTTGAAGGCATGGAGCACCAGACGGCCATTGCATACGGCGAAGGTTTTCAGAACGATGCGTTTAATGGATTCGATTACATTATTGTGCACGAAACGGCGCACGAGTGGTGGGGAAACAGTGTAACTGCTGCTGATCTTGGTGATGGCGGCTGGCTGCAGGAAGGTTTTGCAACCTATGCCGAAGCACTTTATGTGGAAGCAACGAAAGGTGAAAAAGCATACCGCGATTACCTGCTGAACAATCAATGGTCAATTAAAAACAAACGTCCGCTGGTGCGGCCGCAGGGTATCCGTTATTTTAATTTCCGCGATGGGGATATTTACAACAAAGGTGCCTGGATGCTGCATTCGCTGCGGTATGTGATGGGCAACGATTCGTTGTTTCTCGGCATCATTCATGATTTTGCAACGACGTATAAAATGCAGCTGGTGTCGTCAAAAACGTTTACGGATTTTGTGAACGAACGAACCGGAAAAGATTACTCCTGGTTTTTTAATCAGTACCTGTATAACCGTTTTGTGCCGGAACTGGAGTATTATGCCTCCGGAAATAAATTGTATTACCGCTGGAGTGAACGCACAGGCGAGTATTTTTTCATGCCACAGCGGGTGGCGGGTACGGGCGGCAAGGATCAGTTTATTGTTCCGGAGAAACGAACGGTTAAAGTTGCCGATATCGGAAGTCCGTATTTTTCACTGCCCGATTCGGATTACCTCGTGCTGCTGGAGGAAAACAAAAAGCTGCTTCGTTTGTACCGGAAGCAGTGCAGGAATTGATCGTTAATAGCAGCCATTTTACAATTAGTGGCAGTGGCACCCTTCGATTATCGCTCAGGATGACTGCCACTGCCGACCCGTACCCCGATCTGTTTTATATAAACAGGATTTTGGACAGTCGTTTATTTTAAACGATCAGGAATCCTGCTCAAGCAGCCATTTCCGGGCATCGTCGCTGTTTTTAAAAACACCGTAAGGCATTTTTGGTTTGTAGAAGCGCGCGTAAAAATCGGCCAGGATGCGGTAGCCCAATGTTTTGGCTACCACGGCCACCGCTTTAAACGGCAGGTGAATTTCCTGCTGCGCTGCGTACTCGCGTGCTTCGCGAGAAATCCAGAATGTGCCGGCCGCTTCGAATAAAAACAGGTATGGTTTACCTGCTGTCAGTTGCTGGTATGCTGCATGCATTTCCTTTTTGATAGTAATATCAATGTCGGCCCCGTCTAAATAGGTTACAACTATGATATTTTCCCCCCGGATAATATGCACGGCATCACGAATGATGATTTCCGTTTTGATAACACCCCCCTTTTTGGTTCACTTTCAATGAATCGCCGGGACGAAGATTGTAAACTTTTATGAAATAAAAAGCAGGTGTTCGCCGAAAGATTCCAACAACCTGTCGAATTTGTTGCTGCCGGTGTCTGCAAAATCACGTAATATCAGTTACTTTATAGGGAACCAGAAAAACCGGATTGTATGAAAAGAACACTTACGCTGCTCGCATTTTTATTCCCCTTTTTTGCTGCACAAGCGCAAAACTCGTGGACACAAAAAAATACATTCAATGGTTCCGGGCGTTTCGGTGCCTTTTCATTTGTTGCGGATTCCGTAGCATTTATCGGGGGCGGGCAGGTTACCTCCGGTTTTACCAACGATGTGTGGCGTTACAATGCGTCAAACGATACGTGGACACAGGTGGCAGCTTATCCCGGAGCAGGCCGGGTAGGATGTACTGCGGCAGGCTGGGGAACAAAAGGGTATGTGGGCATGGGCTACGACGGCACCTCGCACAACGACTGGTGGGAATATGATCCTGCCGGAAATGCCTGGACTTCCAAACTCAATTACACCGGAGGGGTTAAGCAGGGTGCAGTTGCAGTGGGTGTAAACGGAAAAGTTTATGTGCACGGCGGCAACAACGGCAGTTCGTACTCCAACTCGATGCACGAATATAATGTGAGTAATAATTCCTGGACTGCAAAAGCCAGCCTGCCCGGTCTCGGACGCCTGCAGCCGGCCATTATGGAACTGCTGAACAAAGTGTATATCGTGGGCGGGGCTTACACCACCACCACCATGTCGAATGAAACCTATGAATACAACCCGGCAACCAATGGCTGGACCATGAAAGCCAATTATGCCGGCGGTGTGATGGGGCTGCCCGTGGGTTTCACCATTTATGAAGCCGGTTTTGTAGGAACAGGTACGCCGGATGCAACCAACAACTCGGCCGTGTTTCACCAGTATAATCCGTATGCGGACAGCTGGACTTCCATTGCTGCATTTAACGGCAGCCCGCGTAAGTCGGCAGTTGCATTCAGTGTGGGCAACAAAGGTTATGTGGCTACCGGTTATTCCAATGCGTCGTTTTATGCAACCGATGTGTGGCAATACACCCCCGCACTGAATGTGGGCATTGCTGAACAGAACGCAGCCACTGCAACGTCATTTGTATTTGATCCGCTGGCCGATGCCATGTACATCAGCAGCAAACTGGAAGGCGAATGCACATTCCGTGTGAGTGATATGAGCGGTAAAGTATGTTTTGAAACCGCGCTTACCCTCAACGGTTCGCGTTACCTCCAGGTAATGCCATCGTTTGCTGCAGGTGTGTATGTCGTATCGCTGCAGCAGGGACAGCAGCAGCACGCTTCAAAGTTCCTGGTTCGTCGCTGATCATTTTAACAGAGCGGGAAACAGCGCGCAGAGCGAAAAAACAGAGCAATTTTATCAGAGCGAGAAACAGCGCCCAGAGCGAAAAAACAGAGCAATTTTAACAGAGCGGGAAACAGAACGCAGAGCGAAAAAATTCAGAGCAGTAAACATCCCAGTGTGCACTGTTTCCCGATTGCCGCTGATCACTTTAAAAAAATAGGGCATCTTTAAAACCTCAAGATTGAGGCGGACGAAACTTTCGAAAAGCACGGCATCTCGGCTGAGCCGAGATGAGCGGGTATGTGCGGATGGCTTGTGTAAATGCCCATTTTCGAAATGAGTCCAACGAAGAGCTTGAGGTTTTTAAAGATGCACTATAAATAACCGGCTGCTTTGTAAGAAAGGTAGCCGGTTATTTCGTGTAATAACCAGTACCAGTCGGAAAGGGTGGACGCATCGGGCAGCACGAGGTGATCGAACTGGAACTTGCGCGGACCGGTGTAACGGTCGGTGCTGTAGCAGAGTGTACGCACACCGGCTTTATCAAAACAGGCTTTGGAGCGGCGCATGTGTATGGCTGAGGTAATGAGCAGGTAATTGCCACCGGAAGGAAACGTTTGCTGCAACAGTTTTTTCGTCATCACCGCATTTTCATACGTGTTTTTCGATTCGCGTTCAATCAGGATTGCTGATTCGGGAATGCCGATATCGAGCATGTATTGTTTGATGTAATCAGCTTCTTTGTATTGCTGGTACTGCATACTTCCCGAACCGCCGGTGATGAGTATTTTATCCGCAAGTCCTTTTTTGTACAGTTCAATGGCCTGGAACAGGCGGTCGCCGCCGCGGTGAAACTGGATGCGTTTCAGGGTCGGATCCCAGCTCGACAAGCCGCCCAGCACAATGGCCGCATCGTAATGTTTCAGCGAAGCCTGCGAAACGGCCGGCACTTCCCACGCGCGCATGGCTTCATCGAACAGGAAGCGGTTGCTGAATACGAGCAGCACAATGATGCCCCATTTGAAGCAGCGCTTTTTACGCACCTCGTTTTTGGTAAACCAGCCGTAAACGAACAGCACCACAATCCACGTGATGGGTGTAACGAGAAACGCCAGAATTTTTGAGAGGTAGAAAAACATCTGTTTCAAAGATACGGATTCCGGCAGACGCAGTACTTTTGGAAAACCATGAAACGACTTCGTTACGCAGGCATTGTGCTCGGTGATTTTATCCTGTTCCCCGTGATGGTGTTCTGCCTGTTCCATTTTTCGTTTCTGCCGTACGGCATGCAGCAGCTTCACGGGCAGCTGCGGCTGATGACGGGTGCGCGGCCGGTGGAGGAGGTGTTTGCTGATGCCACGGTTCCCGATTCGGTGAAACAGCGCCTGCGGCTGGTGCAGGAAATACGGACTTTTGCATTTGAAAAACTGGGGCTGGTGAAAAACGACAACTACACCTCGTTTTTCGATCTGCATGGCGAACCGCCGGTGTATGTGGTAACCGCCTGCGAACCGTTTGCATTGCGTGCGCACGAGTGGGATTTTCCCGTGATCGGCAAAATGCCGTACAAGGGTTTTTTTGTAAAACAGCGCGCCATAAACGAGCGCCGGTCGTTGCGGGCCGCCGGGCTGGATGCGAACCTCGGCTCGGCTGGCGGGTGGAGCACGCTGGGCTGGATGAACGATCCGGTGCTTTCCAACATGCTGCTGAACGATGAGGGTAATCTTGCTGAACTGATAATTCATGAACTGACGCACGGCACCCTGTATGTAAAAGACAGCGCCGCGTTTAATGAAAACCTCGCGAGCTTTGTGGGATACAAAGGCGCCATGCTTTTTCTCGAATACAAATTCGGAAAAGATTCGCCGCAGCAGAAACGGTATGCAGCCTCGCGTGAAAAAGAAGCGCGCGTGGAAAAATTTATGCTGCAACACGCACACGCCCTCGATACGTTATACCGGCAACTGGAAAAGGAAAAACGACCTGCAGCGCAGCGGAATGAAAAACGGTTCCTGTTTTTTGCAACGATGGTGCATGATGCGCGCCGCGATTTTCCAGGCGATTCACTTTTTGCCCGCCGCCTCGAAAAACGCCTGCGCAAAAGCCAGAACGCCGTGCTGATGAATTATGTACGATATGTGGGCAAGCAGGATGATTTTGAATCGGATTTTCAAACCCTCGCGGGCGGCGACCTGAAAAAATATGTTGCGCTGCTGCGGGAAAAGTGGCCTTCGCTGTGATGGCAGAGGCTGATCGCTGCGCCTGCTGAAAATACAACGATCGTTTATATTCCCTTCTTCGCGATGCGTTCGTGAATATCCACTACCTTCATCAGCGCAGCAGAGCCGTACCACGGTTTCAGTTCCATCACTAAGCCGCCCGATTGGATGAGCGGATCGGTTTCGGTCAGTTTTTTTGCTTCCTCCACAGTGGCCACATTAAAGATGTAAATGCCGCGGATCTCGGAATCGTCGAGAAACGGGCCGGCCACCACCAGCATGCCTTCTTTGGCCATGCGGCCGATGTTGTCGAGGTGTGCGCGCTGCAGTTCTTCGCGTTTCAGCGAATCTTTTTCGCGGTTCGGACCTTTGCGGAGAAATGCCATCACGTATTTTTTCATGCCGTATTCATCGGCGCCGGTTTCCACAGCAAGCAGCGAATCGTAACCGGTAGCCGGATGTGCGCCAAGCGAATCGTGGCCCAGCGTGTCTTTTTTTATCGGCTGTTGTTCATCGCCGCACGCAGCAACAGTAAAAAGAATAGATACAAGCAGGATGTTCAGAATCAGTTTCATCGTTTTGTTTTTGGTGGCGGTGCTGTGTGCATCCAGGCCGGTTTCTGTTTGATTATTTTTTTGTGAATGCTGCAGGTTTCAATGTGCGCGCCGGGCAGGTAACCGGTACTCATAAGGAATTCGTTTACAATTTCACCGCCGGTAAACACAAATGTTTTTTTGAAAATTTTCACCCATTCCTCTTTGGTCAGCGGGTGGTGTTTTTCAATCCACGCTTTAAACGAACCGAATTCGCGCTGCAGTTCAAGAATGCGTTGCGCGTTGGTAATGGCGGCATTTATTTTTAACCGGTTGCGTATGATGCCCGCGTCGTTCAGCAGCCGTGCGATGTCATTTTCACCGTAGGCCGCTACTTTTTTTATGGAAAAACGGTGATACGCTTTGTGAAAATTTTCCTGCTTGTTCAGTATGGTGGTCCAGCTCAGCCCGGCCTGGTTTATTTCCAGTACGAAACGTGCAAACAGCGCATCATCATCGTGAATCGGGAAGCCATACGCATTATCATGGTAATGGCGGTGCACGCTGTTTTTATCCATGCGTGCAACGGCTTCACAGTAGGACGACGGTTTTTCCATGGCTGTACGTTTATTGAATTAAATCTTCCTGCACGATGCTGATCCTTGCGTCTCCTGTTCCGTTGCCGGCACGCAGCAGGCTGGCCAGATCATTCGCTTCTGCTTTTGAAAAATTACCGCTGATTTCGAATTTTCCGCCCGTGATTGCGCCCATCACAGTCGGATAGGAATACACCAGGTCATCCAACACAATGGCAATCGCTTTCCGGTCATTCTCGCCTGTCATGCGTGCAAAGGCGTCGCCGGAAGGCTGATCCAGTTCAACACTGATTTTGTAACGTGCTCCATCTTCTAAAGCAACTTCTACGTTCACAATTCCGGGATTGCTCATGCGTGCTTTACCGGCATCGGTATTTTTCAGTGCAATGAGTTTCATTGCGGGATGGCTTTGATCCTGGCTTTTGTCCGTATCGTCATTTGCCCAGGCAAAACGGAGTGCAGCAGGCAACCTGTTTTTTATAACCGGGTTTAGCAACATCATGCGAAATTGTGCGGTATCGGCCATGCGCACCAGCCCGATTTCCGGACCGGGTAAATATTGCGGACCATGCTGCCCGTTGGAAACATTGAGGAAAAGCAGATCAAAAACCGGATGTTGTTCTTCAACGGGCTGTTCAGTCAGTGTGTCATTTTCAGGACCCTGTAACGAATCGGTGAGTGCTTCTTCTCCCGCTACCAGCAATTGAAATATTTCAGATGCTTCGTACGTTTCAGAAAGTTCGAGCCTGGCACTGGCCTGGATTATTTTCCGGATGCGCTGCCGGTCCATTTCCGGGTAAGCCGAAAAATGGCTGAGCACAAATTTGATCCGGTTGCCGTTTACGGTGCCGGTTACGTCATCTTCTTCAAAACCGAAATTAACGAGCCGTGTTTTCAGTGCGGTGTTTACGTTGGCCATGTCCGGCGCAGCTTCGCCGGGAGCGGCGGCAACTTCAACGGTAATTTCGAGCTGGCCTTTGCCATTGCTGCGCGATTTGCACGCACCAGACAGCGTGATAATCAGTACTGCGAAAAATAATTGACGAACACGCATGGAGGCTGTTTTTAAAATAAGAAACAAGATACAATGTTTACGCAAAACTGCGGAAAGAAAAGCGCCCGGCAAAATGGGAAATACTTAACGCGGATAGTTTTCTACAGATACCACTTTGATGCTGCAGCCCGTCGGACCTCCGTCAATGGTGTGTTGGATGTCGGCGGCGGGTGCAATATGCGACAGATGCGCAATCATGTATTCCCCGTCCGTAATTTCATGCGTTATGCGAAGCGTTGAAACCACATAATCATCAATTGCGAAAGCGATATCGCGGCCCGTATTTTGACGCGTCAGGACGGCCCATTTTTCAACATCGGGTTTGTCGAACCGGACACGGATTTTCAAGGGATCTGTAAATCTTTTTTCGTATTTCTCCGCTTTAGCGATAACCGGATCGGGCATTCGCGCAGTGCCGGCTGCATTTTTTTTGAGTGCGATCAGAAAATAGTCCGGTGTGCCGCTTTCCGGGAGATAATGCGGACGCCCCCATGCAAATTTTAATCCCGGGGGAAAACAGGCTTTGCACATTGGCAACTGCAGCAACTGCATCACTTTGGCGGTGTCGGTTTCATTCACTATGCCGAGCAGTGCGTCTTCAGCCGGGTTGCCATTCCCATCTGTATATGTAGCCACGTCGCGCAGCAGCGCACTGTTGCTGCTGCCGAGGCGATCGGCATACCTGCTTATTCCGCCTCCATCCATTGCTACTGCTGCTTCCGCTTCTGCATCGCCTTTGTTTTCTTTTTTCTCAGCAGCATTTTCCCGGTGAAGGGAGTCGCTGAGCACACTGTCGGCCGCTACCAGCATGTCATCCACTTCCGAAAGCAGGTACGTTTCCCAGAGCGCAAAGTGCCTGCCAGATTCAACCGCATAACGAATGCGTTTCAGTTCAATATCATCATAGTCGGAATATTGGAGAATGGTAACGGACATGCCTCTCTGAATGTGATGGATTTCGATGTCATCCGCATCTATTCCGAGTCCTTCGAGCCGCTGCGTGAGCTGTTTCGTTATGCGCTCCTGTTCGTCTTTATTTACGATGTCGGTTTCTGCAATCAGTTGCAGGCGGCCGCTGCCGGGGAAATGAAAGAGGCAACCCGAGAACAGTAAAATGAAAACAGAAGTAAAAAAGAGAATGCGGGTGGTCATGCAGATTTAACTATTGGATTCAATGGTGTTACATTAAAAAAGCCATCGCATTGCTGTGATGGCTTTTGAATGTATTGCGTTTTTATTTCCCGCCTGCTTCCTTCGCTTTTTTCTCCGCTTCTTCCTGGGCTTTCAGTTCCGCGAGGCGTGCTTCGTATTTATCAATAAGCATTTTCAGGTTTTCGATGTCTTTTTCGTTTTCGGCTTTTTTCTCCGGGCTCATCATTTTCGATGCCACGGCAAAGTTGGCTTTTTCGCGCTGGTAACGTGTTTTAAACTCGGTCAGATTCATGTTGAGTTCCATGCGGTTCAGTGTGTTTACTTTCGCCATATCCTTCGCGAGGTCGTCTTCTTTTTTGATTTTCTCTTCCCGTTTTTCGCGGCGGTCTTTTTCATCGTCGCGGTCTTTTTTCGAGGTTTTTTCCAGCTCGGCCAGTTGTTTCAGGCGGAACTCGATTTCGGTAAGGCGGCTCAGTATTGCGGCATCGCGGTCGGTTGCAAGCGCCTGTCCTGCAATTTTTGCATCCAGCTTTTCAATCTCCAGTTGTTCGCGTTCGCGCTGCAGTTTTACATTTTCAAGGTCGTTACTTTTATAGCCGATGGTAATGGTGTCGGGATATTTTTCCGCTTTCAGCACCATGAGTTCCGACTGCTGATCCACAATTTTTTTGTTAAGTGCTTCAATGGCTGCTTCGCGATCGGCTTTCTGGCTTTTTGCTTTTTTTACTTCAGCACTTTCTTTCGGTGTGCTGCTTTTATCGGTTGATTTGCTGCTGCCGCTGTTATCGCTGCTTTTGCTGGTTCCTGCATTTGTATTTCCGCTATTACCGGAACCGCTTCCACCTTTGCCTGTGGGGAACGAAGTGCCTTTGCTTGTTTTGCTCGAACTGCCGTTCAGCCCGTTGTCATCAAACGTCGTGTTGCTCGATTCTTTGGTCGTTTTCATGGACGCTTTTCCGCCACCGATTGAACCTTCGGTTTTGCTTGACGAGGAAGATGATTTATGACCATCAGGCCCGGAAGAAGAGGACGATGTTGTTGTTTCCGATGAAAAGCTGATGTTGCTGCCCGCGTTGGCCACTTTTGCGGCTTTGTCCAGCAGGCCGCTTCCTTTTTTCTTGCCGCCGCCTGATGAACCGGCTCCGCCCTCATCATCATCGTCATCACCGGCCGAATTGTTTGCGGTGGCGTTGCCCTTGTTTCCCGGTGCAGGCGCATCGTTTTTGCCGCTGGTTGCAAGTCCCCACATGGAGGCGAGTGTGGTTTCAGACATGCCTGACATTTGTGCCATTTCCTTTACCACATTTTCCATTTTCATGTGGTAGAAGTTGTTGTCGTCAAGCACGGCATAGCCTTTTGCACTCCAGGTTTTGGTGCTGCTTGCTGTTTTTTTGCTGCCGTACACATCAATGCTTTTGCTGATGAGTTTTTTGGCGTTGATGGTAACATCGCCCGACGAATTGGTGCGGCCGGTGCCGAGTTCAACATCGCCGTGTTTTATGGTGATGTCACAGTCGCTTACCGGTTCGTCGTTGTAGGTGATTTTGAGTTTTACGGTTTCTGCATTTACAGCTGTTGCAAAAAACAGGCAGAGGAGTAGTGTAACAAGTTTTTTCATGAGTAATGAGGTCTTTAAAATCAGGTTGTGCAAATTTAACGCAATCGGCTGCAATGCGCCAAAATTGTGCCGTTTTTCCCTATAAATAGTAAGAAGCCCGACCTGTGAAATCGGCTGCGGCTGCTATTTATTTCGAATAGATTCAATTAAGGTGTTGTGAATGAGTCGTTTCGCTGCAATAAATTCCATTTGCCAGAACCCCCGATACTGCGTATTTTTGCCTGCTTTGTGAACCATACAGGGCTTTACGCTAAACTTTACCGATTATGCAGGAAACGACTGTTTACCAGCCGAAGAATAAAATCCGCATTGTTACCGCCGCTTCACTGTTCGACGGGCACGATGCCGCCATCAATATAATGCGCCGCATTATCCAGAGCAGCGGTGCAGAAGTGATTCACCTCGGGCACGACCGTAGTGTGGCCGAAATTGTGGACTGCGCCATACAGGAAGATGCGAATGCGATTGCCATTACATCGTACCAGGGCGGGCACATGGAATTTTTCAAATACATGTACGACCTGCTGAAGGAACGCAACTGCGGCCACATTAAAATTTTTGGAGGCGGCGGCGGAACCATTTTGCCGGAAGAAATTGCAGAACTGCACGCTTATGGCATCACGCGCATATACCATCCCGACGACGGCCGTTCGATGGGCCTGCAGGGCATGATTAACGACCTGCTTTCGAAATGCGATTATGCAACCGGATTTAAACTGAACGGCGAAATGTCACACCTCGCTGAAAAAGATCCGCGTTCAATTGCACACCTCATTTCGGCTGCCGAAAATTACGGCGACCTGCATGGCAGCATACTCGATGAAGTAAAAACCAAAGCCACTGCTTCCAAAACACCTGTACTCGGTATTACCGGAACAGGCGGAGCAGGTAAATCGTCGCTGGTGGATGAACTGGTGCGTCGTTTCTTAGTTGATTTTACCGACAAAAAAATTGCTATTGTTTCGGTTGATCCTTCAAAACGCAAAACCGGCGGCGCGCTGCTGGGCGACCGCATCCGCATGAATGCGATACGTAACCCGCGGGTGTATATGCGCTCGCTGGCCACACGCCAGAGCAACCTCGCGCTGAGCAAACACGTGAAAGAAGCCGTTGACATCCTGAAAGCGGCTGCATTCGATCTGATTATTCTCGAAACATCGGGCATCGGCCAAAGCGATACCGAAATTATTGAACACAGCAATGCGAGCCTGTATGTGATGACGCCGGAATACGGTGCCGCCACGCAGCTGGAAAAAATCGACATGCTCGATTTTGCAGATATTATTGCACTCAACAAATTTGACAAACGCGGTGCACTCGATGCGCTGCGCGATGTGCGCAAACAATTCAAACGCAACCACCAGTTGTGGGAAACGGCTGACGAAGACCTGCCGGTATTCGGTACCATCGCTTCGCAGTTTAACGATCCGGGCATGAACAACCTGTACCGCGCGGTGATCGGTAAACTGGCGGAAAAAACCGGTGCCAACCTGAAATCCGGTTTTGAAATTACGCCCGCGATGTCGGAAAAAATCTACATCATTCCGCCGGCACGTACGCGTTACCTTTCGGAGATTACCGAAAACAACCGCAGCTACGACCGCTGGGTGGAAGCACAGGGCAACGTGGCGCAGAAACTGTATGCGCTGCGCCAGTCCATTGAAATGCTGAAAGCGGAAAAGGGCGTTGACAACACCTCGCTGATTGAACAACTCGAATCGCGTTACAAAACCGTGGAGCTTGATCTCGATCCGAAAAACAAAAAACTGCTCGAAGAATGGCCGGCACTGCAGCAGCAATACAAAAACGAATTTTACATTTTCAAAGTGCGTGATAAAGAAATCAAAGTGATTACGCACTACGAATCACTTTCGCATACGCTTGTTCCTAAAATTGCCACGCCGCGTTACCAGGCCTGGGGCGATGTGCTGAAATGGCTGCTGCAGGAAAATGTGCCGGGTGAGTTTCCATACACCTCGGGTATCTATCCGTTTAAGCGCGAAGGCGAAGACCCGACGCGTATGTTTGCCGGTGAAGGCGGACCGGAGCGTACCAATAAACGTTTCCACTACGTGAGTCTCGGCATGCCCGCGAAACGCCTTTCTACCGCATTCGATTCGGTTACACTGTACGGCCACGATCCGGCCATCCGTCCTGATATTTATGGCAAAATCGGCAACTCGGGTGTGAGCATCTGCTGTCTTGATGATGCGAAGAAATTATATTCCGGTTTTAATCTTGCTGATCCGAAAACGTCGGTGAGTATGACCATCAACGGTCCGGCACCTTCCATCTGCGCATTTTTTATGAATGCGGCCATTGACCAGCAGTGCGAACTGTACATCAAACAGAATGGCCTCGAAGCCGAAGTGGAAAAAGCGCTGCATGCAAAATGGGAAGCCAAAGGCATTGCGCGTCCGCGTTACCAGGGCGACATCCCGCAGGGCAATGACGGCCTCGGGCTGATGCTGCTCGGCATTACCGGCGAAGAAGTATTACCGGCCGATGTGTATCAGAAAATAAAAACCGACACGCTGAAAGTTGTGCGTGGTACGGTGCAGGCCGATATTCTGAAAGAAGACCAGGCGCAGAACACGTGCATCTTCTCCACGGAGTTTTCGCTGCGCGTGATGGGCGATGTGCAGCAATACTTTATTGATAAAGGCGTGCGGAATTTTTATTCCGTTTCCATTTCCGGTTATCACATTGCCGAAGCCGGTGCCAACCCGATTACGCAGCTGGCGCTCACGCTTTCGAACGGATTTACATTCGTGGAATATTACCTGAGCCGCGGCATGCACATTGATGATTTTGCACCGAACCTGTCGTTCTTCTTCAGCAACGGCATGGATCCGGAATACGCAGTGCTCGGACGTGTGTCGCGCCGCATCTGGGCAAAAGCGATGAAAAACAAATACGGCGGAAACGAACGTTCGCAGATGCTGAAGTATCACATCCAGACCTCGGGCCGTTCGCTGCACGCACAGGAAATTGATTTCAACGACATCCGCACCACGCTGCAGGCGCTGTATGCGATTTATGATAACTGCAATTCGCTGCACACCAACGCCTACGACGAAGCGATTACCACGCCTACCGAAGAAAGCGTTCGCCGCGCGATGGCCATTCAGCTCATCATTAACCGCGAGCTGGGGCAGGCGAAAAACGAAAACCCGCTGCAGGGTTCGTTTATCATCGAAGAAATGACCGACCTCGTGGAAGAGGCCGTGCTGTCGGAGTTCGACCGCATCAGCGAACGCGGCGGTGTACTCGGTGCTATGGAAACGATGTACCAGCGCGGAAAGATCCAGGAAGAAAGTTTATACTACGAACACCAGAAACATACCGGCGAGTATCCGCTCATTGGCGTAAATACATTCCTGTCATCCAAAGGTTCGCCCACGGTGCTTCCGAAAGAAGTAATCCGCGCCACCGAAACGGAAAAAGGCTACCAGATTGAAATGCTTGCAAACCTGCACAACGCCAACACCGGCAAATCGGCCGAAATGCTGAAACGCCTGCAGGATGTGGCTGTGCAAAACGGAAACGTATTTGCGGAGCTGATTGATACGGTAAAATATTGTTCGCTCGGGCAGATTACGGATGCGCTGTTTGAGGTGGGTGGGCAGTATCGCCGGAATATGTAATTAAACAGCAGCCTCCTTCGACTCCGCCTGCCTGCCATCGCGCTTTGCGTTGCGCGATGGCAGGCAGGCTCAGGATGACTACTGTGGTGACGTTTGTCGGGATTCTGTTATACTTTCTGGAAAATAAAAACGTTTTTCAATAAAATGCATTTCAATGAAAGCCGTTTACATCGGTATTGTTTTGTTTTTTGTTTTCGCCTCCTGCAAAAAAGGCAAAAACAATCCGGAAGCCTGTAACGGCGATACGCGGCGTGAAGTGAAACTGCTTACCGATGCGGCTGCGCCGGCCATTGATACCACGATAGTTGTTACTACGGTTACGGCGCTGGGTGAACTGGATGTGCCGGATGTGAAATCGGAAACGGAACGGCAGGACATTGAAAAGAAAATTTACCTCGTGCGCGCCGAAGTGGACAAAGTAAAAAAAGAACCCGACGGCGACTGGCACATCCGCCTGAAAGAAGGCGACAACTATTTGATTACAGAATGCCCCAATCCCGACTGCAAATACGCGGAGGGTTCATCGTATGTAAATACGTACAAACAGATCAAAGCATTTATTGAAGCGAACGACCTGGAAGGAAAAACGGTTACCATTACCGGTGTAGGGTTTGTGGATATTGAT
>CALRZN010000006.1:0-250102 GCA_943372645.1 Chitinophaga pinensis
ATTTTCGTAAGGAACAGTTTCATCTTCTGAAAAACGCGCCGACTGCCACTGCTGCCTGCCACTGCCACTAATTCCGGGATGTCAATTTTAAACGATCGCAACAATTACCTTGGTTTATACCACGGCTGCAGTTTCAGCTGCCCCTGCCAGTCAATGCGGTGTTTGGGTGAAAGGGCGTCGGCAACGGCGTACTCAAACTCCTTTGCATTGGTGCGGATGGCGGCGCGGGGAATAACGGAGCCTTCTCCTTTATACATGATGGCATCATCATCTACGACAAATTCTACGCGGATATCGTTGTCATTTTTAACGGTATGAAAAACAAGTTCGATTCGTCCTGCGGCGCTTTCATATTTCCTGTTGTCGGAAGTTTCTCCCAACGGGTTATACGTATTCAGCTCCTCTACCGGCAGGAATTTTTTATTCGGATAAAGTTTGCTGAGTTGATCGGCCACTATACGGTTATACTTTCTGCCTGATTGTATGGCTGTACCGTTGGTGTCCTGGGGCATAAACACAATGGTGTAGGACCGGTAGTCTTCAAATGTTATGGTAACAAACTGCTCTTCGCCCGTCAAGGCTCCCTGTGTTAATTTACCCGGGGCCGATTTGCTGAACCCGTTCGACGTCAGTTTGATCCACAGTTCGTCGGGAGCGCCCTGTATTTCCGTGTCGTTTACCTCGTAATATGATTTGAGTTTACCGGCGGCATCTGTAATTCCGAGCACCTTGCTTCTATGCATTTCATCAAATACCTGCACCTTGGCAGCCGGTTTTCCGTCGGGCATGAGTACTGTAAGGTTCAGCACCACCCATTTTTTGGTACCGTTCACTGCAATCACATTGGTAACAACCGGTGTACGTGTGTAATTGCCGCTGCCCGGTGGGTTTTCGGTAAGCGTGTTACAGTAAAGTACTTCGCCCTTATACCCCAGTTCCAGGTTCGGGCCCTGGCCCTGCAGCAGGAACGGAGTCAAGCCTACCGCCTGCAGTGACTTGGGTGTACCGGAATCACCGATTCCGGAAACTTCAAGGCGGTAGCGGGAGCGTTTCGGTACCTGGATCAGGGAGTTGTTACCGGTTGTGGTTTCGATGGCATACAAATGGGTATTTGCCTGCACATCGATCACTTCGATATGCAGATTCACCGGATCGCCGGGGCCGGGTTTATAGGTAATCACAAAGCCGTAATATTGCGGTTCGCTGTTCTCGCGCCGGGTAATCACTTTCATGTTGCTGGTAAGCCGGATCACCGTATCAAACATTGATTCCGCATATTTCGCCTTGATGCGGTACGTGCCGGCGGGCAGCGACAGGCCGATGGTGTTGTAACCGGATTTCAATACTTTGCCCTGTGCATTGCTGATGCTCAGCAGCGGCCGTGTTTTCGGATCTTCGGGAAGTACGGTGAGCAGGTACATTTCATATTGCACCGGCTTATTGCTGTTCAGCAACTGGTCTAAGTTTTCGGCCGTGTTTGCATACGTTTTGTAAAAGTCTACAGTTTTCAGTTGCTTATTCAATGCAACGGCGCGTTCACGATAAGCCTCAACTATTTTGTAAAGGGGTCTGTCTTTAAACGACTCCATTGTTTTTCCCTGCCGGGCAATATCATTATATATATAACTGGTATCATTGCCGAGGTAAAAAGCACAAACACCTTCGGCATGCAGCAGGTTTTGCGTCAGCGTGCGTGTGCCGGCTGCTTTGCCGCTGTAACCGGTAAGTGTGCTGTCGCGCAGCACTTTTGCCGCTGCCTGGAATTTGTAATCGGTATACAGGTACAACCCTTTACGGTACGCATTCAGCATGATGTTATAGGTCAGCGTATCATCTTTGCGGGTATCGTATTTTTTGGCGCTGTCTAAAAAACGCGCCGCATAAATTACATTGGCCGCATCCGGTTCGGCGTTCATCTGCAGCACGGCTTTGTTGTTAAAATACGCCAGCGAATCGGTAATTATTTCTGTTTTCGGTTTGGTGCCGGTTATTTTTTCGGTAAAGGTTAGCAGCGGGTTACGGAACAGGAAGAAAACGCCCGCAAGCATAATGGAAAAGCCAAGCATGCGCACCCAGAAATCGCGCCGGGGTTTGAATTTTGTATAACCGCCTGTTTCTTTTACCACTTCGGTGTTGGCAAAGCGACCCAATAACCCCTGCTGCTGCAGGTAATGCAGTTCCTGCTCTTCGTGTGTGCCGGTTTTTTTATCGCGCAGCTGGTAACGCAACAAGGCAAGCTGAATTTTTTTCGACAAAGCCGCTGCAGAGTTTTCGGGCGGATCTGTTTTTTCGGTTTGCAGCAGCAGTTCGCGGTTAATGTCGCGCTGCAGTGTTTCCGCATCGGGTTCCTGCTGCAGTTCGTGATACAGTTCTGCGCGGTGTTTCGGCGAAAGCTGGCCCTGCTGCAGCCAGTCAATGGCGGTAATGCGCAGCAGGTTGTCAAACGTAAGCAGCTGTTCGTTTGGTCCGCAGTAGCGTGCTTCCACCGCTTTGCCCACCAGCAGCGTGTTTTCCCAGTTCACCTGTTCGGGCACAGCCAGCGCCAGCAGCCAGCGGTACAGCAATGCATCTCCCGGGCGCGAAAAATATTTTTTGTAATGGCGCAGGCTGCCGGTAAACGGGTGCAGGGCCGGCACCGCATTTTTGCGCGGCACAAACTGGTATTTGTTCCGCATAAAATCACCGGCCATGAGCAGGTGACCGTACAGGTTCGCCGGGTACATCCGGAACAGCTGCACCAGTTTGCGTTCGTCTTCATCCCAGTTGTAACGCGGCACCGGGGTAAGCAGTGCGCGGTGTTTCCACGTCGAAAACAGTTTTGCCGTCCAGGTTACAAACCCGTCGGCCGTATGTTCATTCAGCAGGCTGTACCCGTCGCTGTACACCAGCAGGCGCGCGCGGCTGTACTGCACGGCCACGCGCGAAAGCGGTATGCCTTCGGGGTGCGTGTTGCTGAACAGCGTTTCCATGCTGCCCGAATAATAAAACACCACCATGTTTACCCGGTACATGCCCAGCGTTTCGAGCAGCTGTTTAAACAGTTCGGCCTGCTGGTTGCGCCCGCTGCCGGCATCGGCTATCACGAGGTATTCGGGCTGCAGGTTTTCTTCATCAAAAATAAGTTTCGGAAAACCCGCATGCTGAATGGTGTACGCAATGGTATCGTGTATATCGAACTCCAACTGGTCGTTTTTTTCGGGCTGGCGCAAACGGAAGGCAAGCTCGCTCAATGTTTTGTCGCTGCGTATACCTGCATCACCGGTTTCGGTTTTTAATGTGTACGGCGCGGTGGCCGCCTGCTGCGGGTGATAGTGTTTGCCGAATAATTTGTTCAGCTGTTTTTTGCGGTAATAAAAACGCAGCAGCACAAACAGCAACGGAAGCAGCAGCAGCAACACCAGCAGCAGTATGGTAAGGCCGTAACGGTGGTGCCGGGTGCGCGTAACCGTTTCGTTGCTTTTTTGCAGGGGCTGAAATTCGGCGAGCGGAATGATTTCGTTTTTATCCGAAATAATAAGTTGTTTGGTGTATTCAAAAAACGTATCCGCCGTAAATGCTTTTAACGTTACATCGTATGTTCCCTCCTCGGTGAACCGGTGAACCAATGGCAGTGTATCGGTTATGGATTTTTTTTCTGCCCGCGTATTGTCGTTAAATTCCCACTCGTACCGCGTAATGCATTTGCCCGTTGACGTGTTGGTAAAACGGATTTCGGCATTGATGTTTGGCTTTTCATCGTTGCTCACCGTAAAGCGGGGTTCAACTACGCAGGTAGAATCATACGTCACCTTTACCAGCAGCGTATCTTTCACTTTTACCGAATCGGACCAGGCGGTAACTACTACCGGGAAGGTTCCGGGTTTTGTGTAAACATGATTCGCATCTGCGTCATCACCGGGATAAGTAGCGCGGTTGCCATCGCCGAAATTCCAGGCGAATTGTGTCCACGTATGAAACGTATCAGCAACGGCAAGAAACGAAACGCTTTGCCCGGTGAATGCCTGCTGCTGTCCCTGGAGCTGTATGCGGTACGGCTGTTCCGTTTCGCGGTTCGTGAAAAAATAAATCCCGACGGCGATTATAAAAACAGCAATGCAACTGCCGATGGCAACGCGCCGCGCTTTTTTGTTGATGGCTTCCCGCTTTTGTTCCATGTCGGGCGGGGGCGGTGCGGCGGTTTTTACATGCTGCTGCACCAGCGCACCGAATGCCTGCTGAAAACGGTACTGTTCTTCTTTGCTGCGTGCCACCACCGGACCAATGAGGTGGCGGGCGCGTGCAAGATCGTCCCACGACTGTATGCCCTGCAGCATAAAAATCTGCTGTACGCGCAGCGCAACACCCGCGCCGCAGGAAATGCCTGCGTTTTCGAGCGTGCTGAACAATGCAGCTAACAGATCGTGGTTAAAATTCATCGTATAAAATAGACCGTGTACAAACTTCTGTTTTTGTAAAATAACTCCTGTTTCAGGTCGGCAGTTTACAATTTGCAGTTTTGCCCGTGTTACACGGAAAATGTTCATGTTCCGGACAAAAACCTGGACTGCAAATTGCAAACTGAAAACGACTCACAGGATGTTGAATTTTTAATATCCGTATGTTGCCGTTTACATCCAGCTGAGGTCAGCGGCACGGGCCAGGTCGTCGCTGTTTTTGATCACCGTTGAAAGCGAACCTTTCAAAATGGTTTTGTCTGGCTGCTTCGGGTTGAATTTATTTTCGGCCAGGTAACGCAGCCAGCTGATGAGTTCGGCGGTGGCGGGTTTTTTCTCCTTGCATACTTCGCGCAGCGCGATGAATTTTTCACTGGCCCAGCTGATCAGTTCATCGGAAGCCGGTGCTGATGCATGAAAAAATTTCCGGTGCTCGCCCAGGATGTTTGTTAACTGTCCGGCATCCGGAAACGGGATGTGGTAAAACACACAGCGGCGCAGGAACGGCTCGGGCAGCGCTTTTTCCGAATTGCTCGTCATAATGAGCAGGATGTGCGCACCCGGTGCTTTTTCGTACGTGGTGAAACCGGTTTCTTTAATGCTGAAACGGTATTTATCAATTTCATTCAGGATGTCGTTCGGAAAATCGCGCGAAGCTTTATCAATTTCATCAATCAGCACCACCGCGTTGCGCGCACTGCCGCCGCCTGTTTCGTTGCTGTTGACCGCCTGCACATTGGTGCGTTCGTTGTCGGGCAACGTATTGATGATGGCTTTGCCGAAGGCCTGCAGCGTGATGTATTTCCAGGTGCCGCCGGTATTCATATCCGCATTGGAGTTAAGCAGTCCCTTCGAAATATTCGCATCAAAAAAATGCGAGATCGCATCATACGTATAAAACAGGTCGCTTGCCGACGAGTTTGATTTGGTGGTAAAAAAAAACGGTTCATCGCGGTACAGCCCGTTGCTGATGCGGTGCAGTTCGGCCGCTACTTTATACGCCAGCGCGGTTTTACCGGTTCCCGGTTCGCCGGTAATGAGCAGGGGCTGCTGCAGCATGATGGCTACTTTCACCGCATCTTTCAGTTCGTCTGAAAGCAGGTACACCTGGTGATCGTTTGGTTTGCTGTAGGTGTTGTAACGGAGCAGGTCGTTGCTGCTCAGGTTGTCGAGCTGGTGTGTAGCCATGGTGTTTTATGTTCAGAATTTATCGTTATCGTCCAGTTCATCCAGCGCCTCATCAAACTGTTCGTAGATGGTAAGCATCGGGAACGCGTTATCGGGCCGGCGGAGCAGTTCTTTCAGTTTGGTAATAAACGGACTTCCCTCGGTTTCACCGAACAGGGAGATCCAGGTTTTGATGTCGGTCTTTTTTACATCCTCCAGCGGAAACGCACCGGGATTGCCGGCCAGTTTAAACAGTGCTTCGCGTTTTGCCGGGGCTTCCGTATCGTAATCACCGAACTCAAAAAGAATAATCACGTGCAGGTCGTTCGGATACGCAGCGGTACCGGCTTTCAGAAACGTATGGATAAACCATTCGAAGCAGGCCGCCTGTGTGTCGCTGTAATCAATGATTTTGAAAAAGAAGATTTTGTTTTTCACATGCCGCAGCATGTTGTACGCCGCAAGAATATCGTCGGCCGGTTTCAGCAGCATTTTTTTATTGCTGTTGGCCGCGGCCTGGCTGATGTTTTCGAGCAGCCCCGCCTGGAACAAACCGATGTTGGAAATATCGGGCGGCAGGTCGGCTTCAATGGAAATGGTGGAGTTGTTCGGATCGGCCGCACGCAGAAACTGGTGCATATAACGTTTGCTGAACGCCTTGCCTTCCTGCTCATCATCGCCCCACAAAAAAAACAGGTTCTTATGTTCCGGCTGTGCCAATACCGCGCTCATGCCTTTAATCACTTCGCCGCGGTCGCACATGTATTTTTTAATTGCCCTGCTTTTTTTTTTGAGTGAAGGCTGATGCAATACAATGTCGGGCAGGAAATCGGCAAGCCGCCGTGCATCCACCATAAAGGCGTAACGGATTTCTTCGGTGTCGTTTTCAATCAGCTGATCGGCAATGCCCGCAATGCCTTCCAGCGTTTCGCTGTACACCGGTGAGCCGCTGGAGCCGGGTTTTAAAAAGGGATCGTTTTCGTTGATGCTCGTGTGCAACGTCGTTTTTCCTTCCGCCGGCAGGTAATGCGAAACGGAGCCATTCAGCGGAACAATTTCTTCGGCGGTAGTTTGTGTGTTGTGATACGTACACGAAAACGCATGATCGCGCACATCGTCGGCCACAAAACGCAGCTCGCCGGCCAGGTTCAGAATAAGGTCCAGCTCCGGGGCGGGCAGCAATTCGAGCACGGCCACATCAAACCGCGGCGTAAACGTGCTGCCGGGCGGCGCGGAGGCCGGTCCCCAGGTAGTTACTTTTGCTTTAAATTTTTTGAAACGGTCGAACAACGTGTTCTGCGAAAAACGAACCTCCACCTCCAGTCCGGTGGCATCGCTCATATCCGTCTGCGAACGCCCGGCCGCGCTGTTCAGCACGTGGGCGCAGGTTACAATGGCAAATGTGTTGCCGTAATAACAAATGCCTGCGCCTTTAATCCGCCCGTCGCGGGGGCTTAAAAAAGCAACATACAGTTCGTTATAGTACTGCGGCAGGGGCATACAAACGTGTTATAAAACGCCTTTGCGGCTCATCGTGTAACTGGAATATCCTGCAAAATAATGAAAAATCGGGTTCGTGTTATAGGAAACGTGAATGCCCTTTTTCAGATCAAAATGATTTTGGTTGATATGCAGGCAGCAGGAGTTGTTATTTAAGGATCGTTTAATTCAACAGATATTGGAACTGTGCTGCCTTATTTTAACCGCAATGTATCTCCGCACTTGCTGCGCACCGCAATGTACACGCAATGTACCGCAAAGTTCATTGCGTTACTTTGCGCTAAACTTTGTGAAACATTGCGGTTGAATATAAACGATCAGATTTTATTGATCAGTAAAAAGAGGTAATTCACTTGAGCATTGCGTATTGCACATTGAAAATTGAGAATTTAAAAAAATGCTCAATGTTCAACTATCACAATGTTCAATGCTCAGTCTTTTTTGATTGCAATCTCTTTTAAAGCTCTTTATATAAGGCCGCACGACCCAAAAGGGCAAAAAAAAGCGGCGCACCCTAACCCCAAAAAGATGCGCCGCAATAAACAACGGAAAGCCTAACCCCTTAAACTTCCCGTTGCGAAAAAACATTTCCGACACCGGGCGGTGCCGTGAAAATGCATTACAAAGATACGGCATTATCACTTAATCAGTTACAGAAAAACGAAAAAAAAGAGGGATTGGCCGTTTTTTTTTCAACGAATGTCGCGGTTGAACTTATTTTTCCAGGCTGTAAGTACCGTTTTCATCGGGCTGTACAGCAACCACGAAGGCATCGAAAATGGGCGAGAGGTAAAGGGTTTTGCCGTGTTTTACAACCGTTGAAACCGCGCTGATTACCGCGCCGTTATGGGTAAACAGCGGTTCGCAGGTGCGTGCGGCAAAGTCAATTTTATTAACCGATCCCGGGCTGTTCAGCAGGTCGTAACCCGTGGTTTTGGCCACCGCATACATCATGTATTTGCCCATGCTGGTATGTGCAGGCACCCAGGCGGTGTTTTCGTTTTCAAAACTGATGTTGTCCATGCCCCTGGCGCAGGCGATGGGTTGCGGATTCATGATGAGTGTGTCGCCGTGAATTTCACTTACAATTAGTTTGTCATCCTTCACCGAACTTACCAGCAGCTGGTTTCCGCTGATGGCAATGCCGTTTGCAAAATGCAGGTTAAAACCGACGGTTTTAAAACCGGTGGCTTTGCTGTAATACACAACGCTGTCTTCGGGCGAAGACAGTTCAAGATTTTCAATGTCGGGCGAGTTGGTAAAATAAAAACGCCCGTCGGGCAAACCGGCAATGTCGTTCGGATTGTGGATGAGGTGGTGATCGGCATACACCGCCACGCGCTCCAGCACATCGGCGCCGTTAAAACGTAGATCAAGTATTTCGTGCCGCGTTTCGTGGTGTGCGTTTTTGGTGTGGGAAATCACCAGCAGGTGAATGCTGCCGTCCGTGTGTTTCACCAGGTCCATGCCATGCGGCGAAAAAATTTCGCCGGCATAATCGGTGCGGTTCAGCGGATAGAGTTTTGTGACATTTTCAGTAACCGGATCAAGCGCGTAAATGCCGTTCTGCAACCCGCCGGCCTTGCGCCGCCGGTCAGTACACGAAAGCAGCAGGCGGAATGAACCCTGATGCAGATCGGGTACCATGTCTTCCGGACCGGGAGGCGTACTGATGATTTTGTGTGGCATTGTGGTGCTTTTTATGCTTTAACGAAGCCGGGAGAAATTGGTTCTGAAAAAGATTTTACAAGTAGTGGCAGTGGCAGGAGGCAGTGGCAGTCGGATTTATTTCCACTTCATGTTCCTGTTACGTGCATTTGCAAAAGCAGCAAAGCTGCTTTTACAAATGGATTTTAAAGATCGTGGAAAGACTGCCACTGCCTCCTGCCACTGCCACTAATTACGTGAGCTATTTTATACGACACCCGTATGTACGCAAAACTATTTTACAAGAACCCCCGCCATTACCCCCGGTTTCGCATACGGCAGGCGCCCCAGCGTGTGTGTGGTGTGATACGAATCGAGCCCGGAGCCGGTGAGGCTTCCTGCTTTTTCGAGATCGAGAAAACCATCTTCCTGCAGGCATTCGCCGGGAACGGAAAGGTGTTTGATGCGGCCGATAATCATGCAGGTGCCGTTTTCGCTGATGTCCACACGTCGCACAAAACCCGCGCCGATACGTATTTTTGATTCGGCCACGAAAGGCGCGTAAAAACCGTTTACATGCAGCTCGGTGAGTTCGGCTGCGTTAAATTCCGAAACCTCCTGCGGATAACGTGCGGCGGTGTGGTGCGCCTGTTCATAGATGCCTGCGTGCACGTGGTTCACCGTAAACTCGGCAGTTTCGAGAATGTTGTTCAGCGTATGCCGATCTACCGAATCGGGACGGATAATAAAACCGAACAGCGGCGGATGCGCGCCCACATGAAAAAACGAATTAAAAATGGCCAGGTTAGGTTGTCCCTGTTTGTTGCGTGTACCCACCAGCGCCAGGCTTTTAAAACCGCCCGCCGAATTAATGAGCGTGGCCCGGTAACGCTGCTCCATTTCCATAATGGCGTTGTATGTAAAAACCGTGTTGTTCATTTTGCAGTTGATTTAAATCGTTTTGTTTATGCTTTTGTGGTGCTGTATTTCGCAACGTTAAACACGTGCTTTGGCTTGATTCCAGTGCTAAACAAGCGGAGGGGGGATTTGTTTTCCGGGGTGATTTATTTAGTGAAGTAAAATATTAAATCAGTGTTCTTTTTTCATTTGAGAAATTGCAAAAGTGGCAGTGGCAGCAGGCAGTGGCAGTCGGATTTATTTCCACTTTATGCTACTGTTTCGTGCATTTGCAAAAGCATCAGAACTGCTTTTGCAAATGTATTTTGAAGTTCGTGGAAAGACTGCCACTGCCTGCTGCCACTGCCACTAATTCCAGAATCTATTTTAAAAAAATCCTGATTTTATTTGTTACGCTATTTTCTACTTCCAAATTTGTATCTTGGTCATCGTACATGACGCAAACATCCTTTTCTAAACCGATTTTAGCAGCGCTCTTCCTGCTGCTGGCGTTTTCCTGCGGAACGCCGTCCGAACAGGCGACGGCTGTGCTGCAGAAAAACGTGGTCTTTCGCTGGAATCCTGCTGCTTACACGGGCTCCGATTACACACAGTATGTTGATCCGATGATCGGCACGGCCGCGCACGGGCACACATTTCCCGGGGCCACCGCGCCGTTCGGTATGGTGCAGCTCAGTCCCGATACGCGCGTGGACGGCAGCTGGGACGGTTGTTCCGGTTACCATTATTCCGATTCGCTTATTTATGGTTTTTCGCACACGCACCTCAGCGGCACGGGCTGCAGCGATTACGGCGATATTCTTTTTATGCCCGGCACCGGCGATGTCCGGTATAATAATGGCGCCGACGGCAAACCCGGCTACCGCAGCGCGTTTAAACATGCCGATGAAAAAGCAGAAGCCGGTTATTATAAAGTAAAACTGCAGAACGGTGTAACCGCCGAACTCACCGCATCGCCGCGCACGGGTTTGCATCGTTACACGTTCCCGGGAAATGAAGGACACGTACTGATTGATCTTAAACACCGCGATGAAGTGCTTGAATCGCAGCTGCATTATAAGGATCACAATGCCATTTCGGGGTACCGTGTTTCCAAGGCGTGGGCTGCGGAACAACGCATTTATTTCTGGGCCGAATTTTCAGAAAAGATTGATTCGGTGCTGCTGCGCGATACCACACTCCTTGAAGCAATCGCCGAACCGGGAAAAAGCAGCAGCGTTTCGAAAGATGTGCGTGCTGTGCTGAAATTCACTAACCTGAAAAATCCGCTTACGGTTAAAGTCGGCATCTCAGCTGTAAGCGAAGAAGCCGCCCGCATGAACATGCTGACCGAAGCCGGCAGCCGCAGTTTTGACGAAGTGCGCAAAACCGTTCGCGACGACTGGAACAACGAACTTTCGCGCATTGCAGTGCAAAGCAACGAAGACAACAAACAGCTGCGCACGTTTTACACCGCGCTGTATCATTGTTTCACTGCGCCCAATGTGTATTGCGATGTGGATGGCAGCTACCGCGGCCGCGATCAGCAGGTGCATAAAGATTCGCTGCATCAGCAGTACACCGTGTTCTCGCTGTGGGATACGTACCGCGCGCTGAATCCGTTGTTCACCATTGTGCAGCAGAACCGCACAAACGATTTTATACGCACGTTTTTAAAACAATACAAAGAAGGCGGCCGCCTGCCGGTGTGGGAACTTTCGGGCAACGAAACGGATTGTATGATCGGTTATCACGCGGTGCCGGTAATTGCAGATGCGTATATGAAAGGCATTCGCGATTACGATGCGGAACTTGCATTCACGGCCATGATCAACAGCGCCAGCGAAGACCGGCGCGGACTGAAAGCCTACAAACAGTGCGGTTACATTCCCGCCGAAGGCGAACCGGAATCAGTTTCGAAAACGCTGGAGTATGCGTACGACGATTGGTGTATTGCGCAGCTGGCCAGGGAATTGAATCACACCCGCGAATACAATGTCTATAGCAAACGGGCACAGGCCTGGAAAAACCTGTACGATCCGAAAAGCGGTTTTATGCGCGCCCGTTTAAACAACGCGTTTGTAGAACCGTTTGCACCGGAAGAAGTGAACTTTCATTTCACCGAAGCGAATGCCTGGCAATACAGCCTCGCGCTGCCGCACGACATCAGCACACTCATCACACGCATGGGTGGTCCTGAAAAATTTGAAAAACATTTGGATGATTTGTTCACCACCTCGTCAAAAACCAGCGGGCGCGAACAGGCGGACATTACAGGCCTCATCGGGCAATATGCACAGGGCAACGAACCGAGTCATCACATGGCGTACCTGTATGCGTATTGCGGCAAACCGTGGAAAACGGAAACACGCGTGCATGAAATTCTGACCACGCTTTATAAAGACACGCCCGATGGCCTGTGCGGCAACGAAGACTGCGGGCAGATGTCGGCCTGGTATGTGATGAGTGCGCTCGGGTTTTACAGTGTTACGCCGGGGACCACCGATTATGTGTGTGGCATGCCACTGTTCGATTCGGTGGACGTGCATCTTGAAAACGGGAAAACGCTGCAGGTTACAAAACGCAACAGTAAAACACCGGAACCGTTTGTAAATGCAGTGATGCTGCAGGGCAAAACCATGGAGTCGGGCTTGCTCGATCATGCGGCGCTGATGCAGGGCGGTAAACTGGTCTATCAGTTGGAATCGCACCTGCGTGAACGTAAAGTTCCGGGTGCCCCGCGTAATTTCCGTACACCTGAAATACGCGTGGATGAAACCATCGCCATTGTGCCCGTTCCCCGCGCCACGCAGGCCAGCCGCACGTTTGAGAAAAGCATGCAGCTCGTGTTTGCCGAACCGGAATTGTTCGACGGTATTTTTTACGCGATCAATAACGGACCGTACGTGGAATGGAAAGGCCCCGTGAAACTGGAACAGACTTCGTCCATCCGCGCTTATGCACGCAAGGGCAATGAAAAAAGCGACGTGGCGGAGTTCACGTATTTCCGCGCGCAGAACGACCGCAAAATAAAACTGCTTACCACGTACGCCAACCAGTACGCAGCGGGCGGCGACAAAGCACTGATTGATTTTATACGCGGTCCCGATAATTTTATGACCGGCATGTGGCAGGGCTACGAAGGCGTGAACCTGGAAGCGGTGATTGACCTGAACAGCACACAAAATCTGAAAAAATACAGCATCGGTTTTTTGCAGGATGAAAATGCGTGGATCTTTATGCCGGCCGAAGTGGAGTTTCTTGCTTCGCAGGATGGGAAAAATTTCAAATCCATCGGCGTAGTGAAGAATGATATTCCCGACAAACAAAGCGGGGTGGTTCGGAACGATTTTACGCTGCAAAAAAACGTGCAGGCACGTTACATTAAAGTCATCGGCAAAAACAACGGCGTATGCCCGGAATGGCACAAAGGCGCCGGCAACAAGGCGTGGATTTTTGCAGATGAAATTATTATTGAATAGTTCTTTTAAAATTTACCGCAATGTTGCGCTATGTTTTGCGCAATGTAACGCGATGTACATTGCGAAACATTGCGCCGTACTTTGCGAAGCATAGCGGTTAAAATTATACGATCAACACCACACAACATGTCTGAACGACGCAAGTTTATTAAACAGGCCGCCCTCTTCACCGCCGCCACCGCTGCCGGTGTAAGCACACTGTCGGCTGCCCCGAAAAAGAAAAAACACAAAAAAAATCCGAACAGCGTGGCCGGTTTTCCGCTGGTGATTTCCACATGGAACGCCGGTATTGCCGCCAACGAAGCCGCCATGAACATCCTGGCGAAAGATGGCCGCGCAGTGGATGCCGCAGAAGCCGGTGTGCGTGTTACCGAATCGGATAAAACAAATACAAGTGTAGGATTGAGCGGTATGCCCGACCGTGAAGGACTGGTTACGCTTGATGCCTGCATCATGGATGAAAAAGGAAACGCCGGCTCCGTTTGTTTTGTGCAGGGCATTGAACACCCGGTTTCGCTGGCGCGCCTCGTGATGGATAAAACACCGCACGTGATGCTGGTGGGCGCAGGAGCTGAACTGTTTGCGCAATCGCAGGGCATGGTGAAAAACAAAAGTGTGCTCACCGATGTGTCGCGCAAAGCGTGGCAGAACTGGCTGAAAGAAAAAAACTACAAACCCGTTATCAATATCGAAAACCACGACACCATTGGTTTGCTGGCCATGGATAAAAAAGGTGACGTTTCGGGTGTGTGTACCACCAGCGGGCTCGCATTTAAAATGCACGGGCGGGTAGGGGATTCGCCCATCATCGGCGCGGGGCTGTTTGCCGACAACGAAATCGGTGCGGCCGTGTGTACCGGCCTGGGCGAACGCGTGCTGCGGCAGCTCTCGTCATTCCTCGCGGTGGAACTCATGCGCCAGGGAGCAACGCCGCAGGAAGCGTGCGAAGAAGCGATCAACCGCATCGTGAAAAAAAATCCGGATTACAAAGATTTCCAGGTGGGCATTATCGCCATCACCAAAACCGGTGAACACGGGGCGTACGGCATTCACAAAGGATTTACGTACGCGCTGCACCAGGGCGGGAAAAACCAGGTGTTCGAAGCCGATTATTACATCAAAAGCTGAGTATGGAACAAACCACAACCAAACCGAATTATACGTTTGCATTTATCGTAGTAACCGCCCTGTTTTTTATGTGGGGATTTATTACGGTGCTGAATGACATATTAGTGCCGCATTTAAAAGAATTGTTCAAACTGACTTATACACAATCAACGTTAGTGCAATTCTGTTTTTTTGGTGCTTATTTTATTATCTCCTTGTTCTACTTTTTGTTTTCTACTTATCGGGGAGATCCGATTCAAAAAATAGGATATAAAAACGGGTTAATGCTTGGAGGGTTAATAGCCGGATCGGGTTGTGCATTATTCCTTGTCGCAGATAGTCTTCAGCAATATTGGTTTTACCTCGTTGCCCTTTTTATCCTGGCATCAGGGGTAACAATTCTTCAAATTGCAGCAAATCCTTATGTTGCAATTTTAGGTACGCCTCAAACTGCATCTTCGCGATTGAATCTGTCGCAGGCATTGAATTCACTGGGTACAACACTGTCGCCGGTAATCGGGGGAATGTTGATTTTCAGCAGTGCTTCCTCAAAAGTTGGTGAACTGAGCGCACTTTATGTTTCCCTTGCTGCTGGCTTCTGGTTACTTGTACTTTTACTTAAGTTCACCACATTACCTGAGTTTGCGGTCGAAACAGAACAAGTTATAAAGTCAAAGGCATTCAAACACCCGCAACTCCGTTTCGGCATGCTGGCTATCTTTTTTTACGTGGGCGGCGAAGTGGCCATCGGCAGTTTCATCATCAACTACCTCGGCCTTCCCGAATTGGGAAGCATTAAAAAAGAATCGGCCGACGCATTGCTCTCGTTTTACTGGGGCGGTGCCATGATCGGGCGTTTTATGGGTGCCATTGCGCTCGGCAACATGCGCAGCCCGGCGTTGCGGTACGGCCTCATGCTGGGTGCTGCAGCAGCGGCGTTCGGGGTGCTGTTCGGCGTAACGCATGTGCTGAAAGGCGTAACATTTACCGATTGCTGGCCGTACCTGCTTTTTATCGCACTTAATTTCATTGCCATGATTGCCGGCCGCGGTAAAGCCGCTTCAACCCTTGCGCTTTTTGCAGGCATTGTTATCGTACTGCTTTGTATTTCGGTATTCTCGGCGGGACAGCTCAGCATGTGGACCTTACTTTCCATCGGCCTGTTCAACTCCATCATGTGGTCGAATATTTTCAGCCTCTCCATCGACGGGCTGGGCAAAGACACGGCGCAGGGCAGTTCGCTGCTGGTGATGATGATTGTGGGCGGTGCGCTGGTGCCGCTGCTCGTGGGTAAACTGGCCGACATCAAGGCAATTGGGTTACAGAAAAGTCTTTTAGTAAGTGTGATCTGTTATGCGTATCTCCTGTTCTACGGCATTTGGGGATACCGGAAAAAAACAGAACTTGCACCCACACACACCAACCGTTCAGGACATTAAATGGGAAAACGCTATTGCGCCGGTATCGACATCGGCGGCACCAACACCATTATCGGCCTTGTGGATGAACAGGGCAACATGATCTGCGACCGGTCCATCAAAACCGGCGCGTATGCCACACCCGAATTGTTTGTGGAGGCCGCATCTGCCGCCATCCGCGAATGCATTGCTGTAACAACAGATGCAAAACTGCAGGCCGTAGGCATAGGCGCACCCAACGGCAATTATTACACGGGCTGTATTGAATTTGCACCCAACATGCCGTGGAAAGGCGTAATCAAACTTGCCGAACAGTTTTCAAAAAGCATGGGCGTGAAAGCCGTACTCACCAACGATGCAAATGCGGCAGCGGTGGGCGAAATGCTTTTCGGCGGTGCCAAACACATGAAAAATTTTGTGGTCATCACACTCGGTACCGGGCTCGGCAGCGGGTTCGTGGTCAACGGCGAAGTGCTTTACGGCCACGATGGTTTTGCGGGTGAACTCGGCCACGTGATTGCGGTGCGCGACGGGCGCCTGTGCGGTTGCGGCCGGCGCGGCTGCCTCGAAACGTACGCCTCTGCAACCGGCATCGTGCGTACCATGCGCGAGTGGCTCGACAATTCCGCACAGCCCAGTCCGCTGCGTAACATTCCTGACGAAGAACTGACCAGCAAACTGATTGCAGAAACCGCCGGTGCAGGGGATGAAATTGCAAACGAAGTAGTGGACTACACCGCCAAAATTCTCGGCCGCGCATTAGCCGACATGGTGTGTATTACCAGTCCCCAGGCCATATTTCTTTTCGGCGGTCTCGCCCAGGCCGGCGACCTGCTGATTGCGCCCACCAAAAAATACATGGAAGAAAATCTGCTCCGCATTTTCCGCGACAAAATTGAAATCATGCCCTCGATGCTGTGCACCAACGCAGCGGTGCAGGGCGCGGCGGCGCTGGCGTGGAAACATGCGTGAGGCGTGTACCCTACTGAAAATAATAATGCCAGTTCCCCTGGAAGTCGCGCTGAAAGGCTTCTTCGCTGTCGGTAAATACAGTAAGTGAGTGCTCGCCGATGTAGCCGAACTCATCGTGTTTTTTCATTTCCTGCAAAATGGTTTTGCGCAGCATGGCCGTAAAACCGTTCGTTTCAAATTCCGCACGTTGTTTATCCGTATGATAAAACAGGATGATGTTTTGCGCGTCGTTGTATTGTACCACACTGTGGATTTCAGCCGGGAATTTTTCCTTTAACGCAAGGATCGCATCCAACGCCTTTTTTTTAACAGCGATGGTTTCAATCGTTTCGAGCGCCAGGCACCCGGGAACGATCTCCGGAAAGGGCAACTCCTTGGCCGGGAAAACAGCGCGTTTCAGCGGGTCGCTCCGTTTAACGGTTTCGTCGGTTGAAAGCAGGTAAGGTATTAAAAGCGCTATCAGTACGCTGTTTTCCGTTTTCAGATTTTCGAGATCGGCCAGTGTTTCAACAATAATCATGACCATCTGCTGCCGGATACCGGTTCCCGTTTTTTTGGTGCTGCAGGTAAAATCAAGCGCTCGCACGCCGAACCGCACAGCAATGGCATTCACCAGTTGCTGATGCACCGGGTGCAGTTTATGCGTTCCTTTTTTTATGGCGCGGGCCTGCAGGTAAGCCGGGTCATTAACGTTATACATGATCAGTTGGTTTTGGCATCCAGTTCCGCATTGCAGTCGCTGATCCACTCTTCCATCCAGTCGAAAAAATCACCGATTACCAGTTCGCCATTTCGTGTTTGCACCATCGGCACAATGCTTACTTCATCTTCAATAATCCACACGTTGCCGTATTGTTCGCCGCTCACTACCAGTATGGCCGACATGTCATGCCCGTACGTATTCAGCCGCAGAAAGCCGCCGAATCCACCTGCATCGAGCGATACTTTGAAATCGGGGTTGGATTTTATACGGTCGAGAATAACAGGAACATTTTCGCTGTTAAACGGAAATTCAGAAGAACAATAATCCGGATATTCAGCCAGCGTTTCTTCAGAAGGATAGGCCATCTCCAGTTCATACATTCCCCATGCCGGGCCTGGTCCGCCATTGCCGACGGTGGTAATAAACGCACGGTATTGTTCGGGAAGCGTAATGTCAAGCCGTTTTTCCGTGGCGGCAACTTCTTCTTCCGTAAGCACCGGATTCAGTTCATGGTGATGCCCGGGGTAATTAAAAAAAAGATCATCGGCGGAACCCCAGATTGTAAGCTGCGGATCGCGTGCTTTAAGCAGCGCGAGTTTGTTGCGGAGGCTTTCGAGGCGTTGTGCGTTTTCGGTTGTCATAAATCGGTTATTGATCAGCTGTTTTACAGGCCGGGAAGCAGAACGGACTTGTTCCCGGAAGATCATACGCACCTTTGTCTTTCCGTTCAGAACGAAAGTACAAAAAATCAGATGCGGCTGCTGTTTTTTCGTTTTCCGGCCCGGGACGGATGAAGCGGGAATGCCCGGCACATACAGACAAAAAACCGGGGTGGCAGGCACTTTGCGGCCCTGCCGGGGATCATTTTTGAAATTCCAAAAAGATTGTATATTTGGAATAATCAAATCAATAATCACAATAAAGTTATCTTAAAAATGAAAACAGGAGTTATCAAATTCTTTAATGCAACAAAAGGATATGGTTTCATTAAAGAGGACGGCAGTGGCCAGGAAATTTTTCTGCACATCACAGGACTTATTGATCAGCCCGTAAACCAGGGTGATAAAGTTTCGTTCGAGGTACAGGATGGCCGTAAAGGAGTAAATGCGGTGAATGTGAAAAAAATATAATAGAAAGCATCAAGTCTCCCGGAAATCCCCTTCTGAAAAAACAGGAGGGGATTTTTTTGAATGAACATTTCAGCGGATTAAACGTTTATCATCCGGGTTGCCAAGGGCAGTGGCAGTCATAATAAGCGAAGCCAAAAGATGACTGCCGCTTTGGACTGCCACTGCCACTAATTGCACAAAACCCGGTTTTGCAATACAGCTAATACTATTCTCCCTACCTTTAAAGCGCCGTGGAATTTATACGCCGACATTTTAATGTACTCGCCTGGATCGCACTTGTATTTGTGCTGGTGGTTACGGCGCTTTCCCTCAACGCCACACGGAAACTCAAATTTGATTACGATTTCGAAAGTTTTTTCCCGCAGGGCGATCCCGCACTTGATGAATACCAGGAGTTCCGCAAAACATTTGAATACGATAACGAATACGTGCTGCTGGCCTTCGGCAATAAAAAAGGCATTTTCGATCCGGATTTCCTAAGCCGTGTAGCCTGGTTTACCGATTCCATCCGCCACGTGCGCAATGTTACCTCGGTGGCTTCACCTACCAATGCGGAATACATGATTATCGGTCCGCTCGGTCCCATCAAATTGCCGTACCTGCATTATGACGATTCCACCCAATACCGGTCCGACTCCACGCGCATTTACAACAGCAAAGAACTTACAGGCACCTTGTTTTCCACCGACCGCAAATCGGTTTGCCTTTACATCAAAACCACGGAAGGCATAGCCAAACTGCCTTCCGATACGTTGCTGGCCACGATGAATGCGATGATTGATTCGCAGCATTTCGACAGCATGCACATGGCCGGTAAAATGAACGGACAGAAAGTGTATCTCGATCGCCTGCAGAATGAGTTCCTCGTGTTTTTTATCGCTTCGTTCCTGCTCGTGGTACTTTTCCTGTTCATCTCGTTCCGCACGTTCTGGGGCATCTGGGTGCCGATACTGATTGTGCTGCTGTCTATTATATGGACACTCGGGCTGATGCAGGCCACCGGCAAGGCGCTGGATATTATGACGGTGCTGCTGCCCACGATGATGTTTGTGGTAGGCATGAGCGATACGGTACACATCATGTCGAAGTACCTCGAAGAGATGCGCCACATTAAAAAGTACGGCGGCAACCGTTTTGATGCGCTCATCAAAACCATCAGAGAAGTTGGTTTCCCCACGTTCCTCACGTTGCTCACCACGGCGCTCGGTTTTCTTACGCTGCTGTATTCCACCATCCGCCCCATCCGCGATTTTGGTATTTATACCTCCATCGGCGTGTTCATTGCCTTTGTGCTGGCCTACGCGCTTATGCCCGTAATTCTCAACGCGGTGAAAGAGCCGAAGCTCCGTGAAGAAAACGAAAACAACCTGTTCTGGTACAAACGCCTGCACACACTGCTGCGCTGGATTTTTTCGCACACGCGCTGGGTGGTGGCCGGTACGGTGCTGCTGTGCGGGGTGGCGCTGTTCGGTGTTTCAAAAATAGAACTGAACAACTACCTCATCGAAGGATTAACACGCGGCGATAAACTGCGCCAGGATTTTAATTTTTTCGAAGCACATTATTCCGGTGTACGGCCCTTTGAAATGAAACTGCAGCCCCGCGATACCACGCAGTCGCTGCTGGAACCGCAAAACCTGCGCGCCATTGATACGCTGGAGAAATACCTCGAAAACGAATATGGCGTCGGTTTCCTGCTTTCGCCCAACACGCTGGTGAAAGGCATGAACAAAGCCGACAACGGCGGCGATCCCGCGTTTTTCTGCCTGCCCAAAAGTGATTCGGCCATCCGCAACCTCACCGGCATGCTCACCGATTTAAAAAAACGGAAAGAAATTAAAACGCTGCTGCGCAAAGACGAACATGCCGGCCGCATCACGGGCAAGATGCACGACATCGGCAGCAAAAAAATACGCGTGCTGAATGAAAAGCTGGAACAGTTTATCGCAAACACACCCGCCTTGCAGCCGGTTAAATGCACCATCACCGGCGGCGCGCACATGCTCGACAAAGACAACGAATACCTGGTGAATAACATGATGCAGGGGCTTGGCCTGTCCATTGTTGTGGTGGCGCTCATCATCGCATTTATTCACCGCAATGTGCGCATGGTGGTTATTGCCATTATTCCGAACATCGTGCCTATACTGCTCATCGGCGGGGTAATGGGTTACTGCGGGGTGGAACTGAAATCATCTACTGCGATTATTTTCTCCATCGCATTTGGTATTGCCACCGACGATACGATCCATTTTCTCGCGCGCCTGAAACTGGAGCTGAACCAGGGCAAGTCCGTGATATATGCGGTTAAACGCACGTTTCTTTCCACCGGCAAAGCGGTTATTATAACCACGCTTATTCTTTCCTCCGGATTTCTCACGCTGGTGGCTTCCGGCTTTGAAAGCACATTTTATTTCGGGCTGCTGGTGAGCATTACGTTGTTTATCGCGGTGATGACGGATCTGTTATTGTTCCCGGTGCTGGTGGTGTGGATGCTGAAGGGGAAGAAGAAACCATAAGTAAAATGTACGACCGTCATTTTGCATTCGAGTTCGTTTTGAATTAACCACGATGGACACAAAGGCATGCACAAAGTCCACAAAAGCATAAACATGGTGTTCTTTGTGCAAACCTTTGTGTGTGCGCCTGAAAGTGCGAGGACATTGTGGTTAGCGAAGCGATAGGGCAGTTCCTCTTACACGATAGATTAAGCAATCAGCAAAAGTATACTGGCTGATACAACCGGAACATCCTATCTTTACCGCTCGAATAAAAACGATCAAAACGTGCGTAAACAATTGGCCGGCATTTTCTGGCGACCTTATGTAACCTGGTACATCAGCAAGGCGCGTACATTTCGTTTTCGCGGGTTAATGCTGCGCATTGAAAAAGGTGTTTTTCACCCTTCGTTTTTTTTCAGCACGCGTTACCTCGTTGAAATTATTGACGGGCTGGAAAACAAACTGCCCGGCAAATCGCTGCTCGAACTGGGGGCGGGGAGCGGACTCCTCAGCCTGCTGGCGGCCCGCTATGGTGCGCACGTAACCGCAAGCGACCTGAATAAAACAGCTGTTACAACATTAATTGAAAATGCAGCAGCAAATAAATTGCAGGTGCAGTGCATTCATTCCGATCTTTTTCAACAGATTCCGGCGCAGTGTTTTGATTTTGTGCTGATTAACCCGCCATATTTCAAACAGAACCCGCAAACAGATGCAGATCTTGCATGGTACTGCGGCGAAAATATGGAGTATTTCCGCCGCCTGTTTGCAACGCTCGCGCCGTACCTCGGCAACGGCAGCGAATGCCTGATGATACTGGCTGAAAACTGCGACCTGCAAGGCATACAGGCCATTGCAGCTGCTGAAGGTTTTACGATGCGTGAACTGCAACGCAAAAAAATAAAGTGGGAAATGAATTTTATTTTTAAAATCGCTCCTGCTGCATAATACGTCCTTCGTATGGTGTTTTTTTCAAAGCATGTTATTTCAAACCACGGAAAGAAGTACCTTTAAAACGTGAACCTGGCACACCATACCGAACCTGTATTTTCCGAAGCAGATCATGCCGCATCCGCTGTGCTCAGCGTGCTTGTGTATTTTGACGGCTTCGATCATCCGCTGCTGCTTTCGGAACTGGTGTTATTTGCCCACCGCAAACAGCTTACGCCGGAACATTGCCTGAAAACGGCCGAAACACTCATCCAGCGCGGAATCGTCGGCCGCAACGGCGATTTTGTTTTTCTTGCCGGCCGCGAAAACCTGGTGGACTACCGCAAACAACGCAACGCCCGCGCCGAGGCCATGGAAACCAAGGCGCAGCGTTTCAGCAAACTTATTTCCCGTTTCCCGTTTGTGCGCAGCGTAAGCATCAGCGGTTCACTGTCGAAAGGCACCATGGATGAAAAAGGCGATATTGATTATTTCATCATCACCGAACCGCGCCGCCTCTGGGTGTGCCGCTCGCTGCTGATCCTGTATAAAAAAATATTCCTGCTCAATTCCCGCAAACATTTCTGCGTGAATTATTTTATTGATACCGATCACCTGCTGATTCCTGATTTTAATTTGTTTACAGCAACCGAAATCAGTTTCATCCGGCCCATGTATGGTAAAAAAGTACATCAGCAGTTTCTGCTGGAGAACAACTGGATCAGCAAATTTTACCCGAACAAAAACGGTTTTCATGCGGGGCATGAACTGGCCGATGAACAACCGGGCGGGCTGAAACGCATTACCGAAAAAATATTCAGTGGCGCATTCGGTGAATGGCTGGATACCCGTTTGTTCCGCATTACGCTCAACCGCTGGAAGAAAAAATTCAAACATGTGAGCGACGATCAGTTCGATCTCAATTTCCGTTCGCGCAAAAGTGTTTCCAAACACCATCCGAACGGCTTCCAGTACAAGGTGGAAGAACGTTATACCGCCGGGATGAACGCGCTTGCTGAAAAACACAATCTTGTTACGGATCCGGTTTTCCGGATCAATGCAGAGTAACATCCTATGAAAATTCTGTTCACGCATTCCTACTTCATGTTTTTCGATCCCAAACAATGGGAACAGGAACAACCCTATCCGCCGCTCGGAACATTGTGGGCCGCGGCGGTGATGCGCGAAGCCGGGCACGAGGTGGCGCTGTGCGATACCATGTTTGCTGAAAACGCAAATGTGATTCAGCCCATGCTCGATGCGTTTAAGCCCGACCTGCTGGTGATTTACGACGACGGGTTCAACTACCTCACCAAGATGTGCCTCACCAACATGCGGGAGGCCGCGTTTGAAATGCAGCGCCTCGCGCGCAGCAAAGGCTGCCGGGTAATTGTTTCAGGTTCCGATTCGACCGATCATTTTGCCGCCTACCTCGATGCCGGCGCAGATGTGGTGATCAAAGGCGAAGCTGAAATGTCGTTGCTGGAACTGGTAAATGCATTCGGAAAGGAATCGCCTGATATAAAATCCATCACCGGAATTGTCTATCGCGAAAACGGCAGCACCATCGAAACGCCGCGCCGCAATGTGATCCGCGAACTGGATAAACTGCCATTACCGGCCTGGGACCTGGTTGACATTACACCGTACCGCGAACGCTGGATGCGCAGCAGCGGTTATTTCTCCATAAACATGGGCACCACGCGCGGCTGCCCGTACAAATGCAACTGGTGCGCAAAACCCATTTACGGCAACCGCTACAACTCGCGTTCACCCGAACAGGTGGTGAGCGAAATAAAACTGCTGCGCGAAAAATTCCGGTTTCAGCACATCTGGTTCAGCGACGATATTTTCGGACTGAAACCCGGCTGGGTGAAAACATTTGCGGACCTCCTGGAAAAAGAAAACATCAGCATCCGCTATAAAATTCAGTCGCGCGCCGACCTGCTCATCCAGGAAAACTATGTGGCCGACCTGGCACGTTCGGGTTGCGAAACCGTGTGGATGGGCGCGGAGAGTGGATCGCAACAGGTGCTTGATGCGATGGATAAAGGCATTAAAGTGGAAGAAATTTATGAAGCCACACGCCTGCTGAAAAAACACGGCATACGTCCGGCCTTCTTCCTGCAGTTCGGTTACCTCGGCGAAAAAATGGACGACATCCGCAAAACGATTGCCATGCTCAACGAACTGCTGCCCGATGATGTAGGGATTTCTGTTTCGTACCCGCTGCCGGGAACCGCGTTTTATGATAAAGTAAAAAACGACCTGCAGCTGAAAGCAAACTGGACCGATTCGGATGACCTCGACCTGATGTTTAAGAATACCTACCGGCCGGAGTTTTACAAACAGCTGCACCGCTATGTGCATAAAACGTATCGCAAACACCAGGGCTTTGCGAGCTGGAAAACGTTGTTTACAAAACCGCAGCGCCTCCGCCGCCATGACCTGCGCCGCGCCGCACTCGTTTTTTATTACATCCCGGCTGTGCTGCTGGAACAAAAAAAACTGAAAGCCCTTGAACAGGAGTGGAACTGAAGCCGCATTTGATGCGCACGCTCCGGGCTACGATACGGATTTTTCGGAAACCGTAACGGGACGTTTGCAGCGCGACCTCGTGTGGCACTACCTGCAACATCATCTAAAACCGGAAACCCATCCGCGTGTGCTCGAAATAAACTGTGGCACCGGCGTAGATGCGCTTTGGCTGCACAGTAAGGGATTTACGGTTACCGCTACTGATCTTTCGGCGGGCATGCTTGCCACTGCTGCTGCAAAAACCAATGCGGTGACTTTTATCCGCTGCAGTTTTCTCGAACTCGAAAATCAGTTTGAAAAAGAATCGTTTGATGTTGTTTTTTCCAACTTCGGCGGACTGAATTGCACCGATGCGGCGGGCCTGCAGAAACTTGCAGCAACTGCGGCAAACCTGTTACGTCCCGGCGGACGCTTTATCGCCATAGTAATGGGAAACAACTGCCGCTGGGAAACCGTTTATTTCAACCGCAAAGGCGAACCCGAAAAAGCAAACCGCCGTGCATCCGGCAAACCGGTGGAAGCAGAAATTGACGGAAACCGTTTCCCGGTGTGGTATTACAGCACACAAGCATTTGCAGCGTGTTTTGAAAAATCGTTTACGCTGAAAGCCACGCGTGCCATCGGCTGGATGTTGCCGCCTTCTTACTTAGACAAGGCGTTCCGCAACAAAACGTTTTTACTCCGCGTGTTTTACCTGCTCGACCGCTGGTTCGGGAAACGCGTCTTTGCCATTAACCGCGCCGATCATTTCCTGGCCGACCTCGTGAAGAAAAACAGGTAACTTGAAAAATACGTAATGTCTTATGTAGCTGTAATCACGCAACTATTCAACGTTGCAATTTTGAAAGTATGTTTGTGTTTCTTTGTGCCTTCGCGCCTTAATGGCAAAAAAAGAAACACGAACCAACGAAGTGTAAAACGAGTAACGCTGCCGGAAAAACAAGTAACTTTGAAAGCACGCTATACACCACTATGAAAATCATTCTCACACACGGTTATTTTTTGCAGGAAGACGAAAAGGAACTGCAGATTATGAAACCGTATGTACCCCTCGGTATTCTGTGTGTGGCAGCTTACCTCGAAGAACAGGGTTTTCCGAATACCGTTTTCGACAGCACGTTCCAATCATTTGATGCACTTGAAAAACAGCTGCATACCGAGCGCCCCGATGTGGTGGCCGTGTATGTGAACCTGATGACGAAACTGAATGTGCTGAAAATTATCCGCACCATTAAACAGGCTCCGGAACTGCAGCACACACGCATTGTACTTGGTGGGCCAGAAGTGAAGAACCACATCACGCGGTTTATGGAAAGCGGCGCCGATTTTATTGTTTCCGGCGAAGGTGAAGAAACCATGACGGAACTGGTTACCGCGTTGCAGCAAAAACATACGACTTTTGAATCGGTAAAAGGGTTAAGCTGGAAAAATGCAAATGGCGAAACGGTAACCAATGCAACACGCGACCTGCTGAAGGATATTGATAAGCTTCCGTTCCCCGCACGTAAAAAAGTAGACCTGCAGTTTTATTTTGATGCGTGGAAAGAACGCCACGGCTACAGCATGATTTCAGTAAGCACCATGCGCGGCTGTCCGTACACCTGCAAATGGTGCAGCCGGGCGGTTTACGGATTGAGTTACCGCCGCCGCAGTCCGAAATTGGTGGTGGATGAAATTGCATGGATACAGGAAAACTACAAGGTAGATATGTTGTGGTTTGTGGACGATGTGTTTACTGTAAGTCATAAATGGCTCCGCGATTTTTGCGACGAACTGAAACGCCGCAACATCACCGTGAAATACGAAATCATTACCCGTGCCGATCGTATGAATGAAGAAGTGATTCAGCTGCTTGCGGCCAGTGGCTGTTTCCGCGTGTGGATCGGGGCGGAGAGTGGTTCACAGAAAATTATTGATGCCATGGACCGGCGCGTGGATGTGCAGCAGGTGCGCGAAATGATCCGCCTCACACGGCGTTATGGCGTGCAGGCCGGTACGTTTATCATGCTCGGTTATCCCGGCGAAACCCGCGACGACATCCGCGAAACGATTCATCACCTCGTAAGTTCCGATCCGGATTTATATACACTCACGATTGCCTACCCGATTAAAGGCACTGAACTGTATGGCGAAGTGGAAGACCGTTTTATAACGGAACTCGACTGGGCCAGCAGCACCGATCGCGACATTGATTTTAAACGCACGTATCCCCGCCGCTTTTATGAATACGCGGTGCGCTGGGTGTACAACGAAGTGCAGTTTCACAAAAGCCTGAAAAAAAGCAGCTGGCTGAAACTGCCGGTGCACAAAACCAAGTCGGTGCTGGCACAGGCGGGTATGTGGTGGGCTTCGAAATAAGCCACCGTTATATAAAACGTTTTCACATTTTATTTTATCCGCCGATCATCACATTAAACGCGCCAAGCACAATCTGTCCGCCGTGTGCGGTTGAATCGCCCAGGCGTGCGGCCGGCATACCACCAATCATAACAGTAGAAGATCCTTTTACAATGGTATCAGGCGGGCCCACACACACCAGCATATCGCCAACGCGTGCGGCCGGCAGTTTGCCGATTAATACGGTGGGCTCACCGGGACCGGTAACCGGTCCGCCCACATGCGGTATCGGAGGAGTGCCCGGTGTAATCATCGGGCATTGGTGAAAGTCAGTTAGTCGTGCTGCTGGAGGCATAGTGTTATCAGTTTATATGGATCATTCCGGCCTGCAGTTTCATCTGCCCGGAGCAGGAAACATCCAGGGATGCATTAGCCGTTGCGTTGTAATTCATATATGCGTTTTCATTAATATTTAACGCTTCCACCGAAAAGTCCCCGGCATTTGATTTTACAACTACTCCTGCAGTGCCATTCAGGATCACCTGGTCACCGGCCTCGATGCTGATGTTTTTCGCACTTTTCAGGCTGATGCCTGCGGCAGATAGAACTACGCTGTTTCCGTTCTGATCGTTTATCGTAATGGTTTTTGCAACATCATCACAGGTAATCGCGCTTCCACCGGTTTCAGGAAGTGAACCGCTGGTGATGGTTATGCCGTTACCAATGCTGTCTGGTGTACACAGCGATACATATTGCTGTTCAGCTGCCAGTCCGAGTGCAATCGTGCTCAGCCAGTTTTCTGCGCTCCATGTTTGTGTAACACCTGAAATAAAATAATCGCCGTTGAAACGGTCGCCTAACCCGTTAAGTGTAAGAAATGCCCCGGCAACAGCAAGTGCGGTGCCCTGCGTTTTTGCAGTGCCCTGAATTTTTGCGAGTGCACTGCGTTTGATTTGTGCATCGGCCAGCATCGCAAGTGCATCTGTACCCAGCGAAGCACCGGCCTGTACGCGGTAATCAGCAGGCCCAACAACTTCGGCCAGTGTTTTTGAATCGAGGTTACCCGGCCCGGCGTACGAAGCAGTTGCTGTTGCACTTTGCTGTTGCTTATTTATATAATCCCAGCTTTGCACCTGCACCGATGCGTGTTGATTGATGCTGTTCAGCTTCGCGTTAAATGCGAGCAGGCCATCACCATAACCAATGTTCAGCACCGGAGTGGTATTCGCCAGCGGATCAGTAACTGTGATGGTGGTGTTGTTGCATGTTACCACCATGCCGTTTGCGTGAGCCAGCGCAAGCAGAAAATCCCAGTCGCTGCAGTTTTGCTGTACCCGCATCGGGCTGTTGATGCCCCCAGCAGTTACATTTGCTGACAGGCCCGGATAACTGTTGATGATTGTATACATTATTTCACCATCGGATCTGCCGGTGTAACAGGTGTTTTTGTTTTCCACGGTCAGTTTAATGGCATTGTCGTAACATTCCACTTCCAGCATTGATCCGATGGATTCGTCGATACGCAATTCCTGCCCGGTTACGATGCCGTTAAATACAATACTGTTTTTACCGTCGTAACCCAGTTCAATGGAAACGCTGTTGCCCGGAACAAATGTTGCAGAAGAACTTACTTCGAAATTTCCGGTGGAAGGATAGCCGTCAAGAATAGTAATGGTTGCTTTCGGAATGCCGTTTACCGGGTGCGTAGCAGTTACTGCATATACACTTACGGAATCGGGAATCGGGGCACCGTTTATTTTAATGGTGCAGGTGGCAATGCTGCTGTTGGATATTGTTGTCATAGGTTAATGTTGTGTAGTTTCCCGAAATGTAAAAACTATTTCGGCAGAATTACATTTCTTCAGCAATCTGTTTCCCGGAAATAAACGCACAAAAAAAGCACCTGCTTTGCAGCAAGTGCTTTTCGGTTAGCCTCCTCCAGGCTTTATTTTTCCATTTTCTCGGCACGCGGAACGGCTGTGGCACGCGGCTGTACTTTCATCTGTTTTGGTTTCAGCCTTTTGCTTGAAGCAGGAACCTGCTTTTTGGCTGTTGTGGTATGCATGGCCGTTGCGGGTTGTGCGGCTTCGGCACGTTTTGCTTTTGTTTTAGCTGCTTTTCCATCCTGCGCAAAGGCAGTTAATCCGAAAAACAGGCAGGCCGTAAGGCTGAAGATGAGCTTTTTCATGGTATGTCGTTTTTAGCTTTTATTCGTTTTCCGGATATTATGCAAACATAATGCCAAGCCGTAAAAGCCCTGCCGGCAAAGGAAAAATGGCTATCTGCTGATGCTGATTTTGTGATAATAACGGTGCTCCCCGCCGGTGATGCGCAGCAGGTACAGGCCGCCCGCTTCCTGTTCCAGGTTCAGCTGTATTTCCTGTGCGGAAGCCGGAATGCTGCGGATACACTTCCCCGTTAAATCGTAAATATCCACCTGCCAGCACGTATTGCCATCAGGCATACGGATGGTGAACTGCCCTGCCGACGGATTTGGAAATACCAGCGGTTGTACGGCTGCCATTTCGTTTTCTGTTCCCGTGGTGAGGCACACATTCACAACCGTTTGCGGAAACGGCAGCTGGTTCAGTACATAGTTCGTACGAATCACCGGCAACGTATCATCCGGTTGTGTGGTGTAAAAAGTGTGACTGTTTGGCATCGGTGCAACCAGCGAATCGGTGGTGTTGCAGGGAACAGCAAGCAGGCTGTCGGTTTTTATCAGCAGCATCGTATTGGGATTTCCGGTAATCACATCACCGGCAAGTAACTGCCCGCCGCCGGAAACAGCTGTTGTTGCAAAAACTTCTTCCATGTCATTATCACCATACAGCTTTACAAGCTGCAGCTGCCCGTTTGCATTGTATAAAATGGAAGCACCGCAGGCATAAAACGGGCCGATGGGTCCGTACAACATTCCGGAAAGCATGATGTTGCCGTTAGGAGCAGGATTGATTCCGGCTATCCGGAAATCAAGAGCAGACGGATGCCACTTCGATGCCAGTTCATTGCCGGCACTATCCGTAAACAGCAGCATGGGTCCGCTGTAAATAAGAAAGTTGATATACTGGTAATAGTTCATTGCAATAACGTAATTGCCGTTTGGCAGTTGCATCATGCCCTGCGGCCAGTCGGAATAGGCTCCGCCATAACTCTTTGCCCATAAAAAATGGCCGGCAGAATCCACATGTATCATCCGGCAGTCGGTTTGTGTACCCGATTGATAGGACGAGCCGAGCATGGTGTAACCACCGTCTGCAGCTTGCAGCACGTCCATATTGCGGGAAGCAACAGGAGCCGTATGTACAAAATAACGTTTGCACCACTGCACGTTGCCGGCAGCATCCAGTTTCAGCAGTACCGTATAATACGAATTGGCAGTGCTCACATATTCTGCCGTTGCAATAAAACCACCATCAGCCGTTTGTTTTATCTTTTTCGGATACGCATTGCCGGAGGGATTTTTATACCTGGCGGCCCACCGGATGTTGCCGTTTTTATCAAGCCTTACAACAGTCCAGTGGGTAACATTATTGGTATCAACAAAACCGGTAATGGTGCAGCCGCTGTCTGAATTGGTACAAAGTGCAGCAGTCATGTGCCACGAAACTGTGTCGGAATAACGGTACACCCAGGTCGGATTTCCGTTAACATCCGTATGCATTACATAATTATCGAAATTATTTCCGGGACTGGTTTGTACCATGCCACCGATAAAATAACCGGTCGGACCTTCGGCAACACCCCTGCTTTGCAATGTTCCCACGGTGTTAATGTATTCCACCTGGAACGAGGTGCTTTGTGCATAAACCGGAAGCAACGGGAGGAAAAATAAAATAAGCAGCAGGTGGTGTTTTTTAAGGAGCATGGTGATACAGGTTATTTCAAATGTAACGATTTATCAGAAGGAAGACAATTGACATTGTGTTTGTTCATCCTGTTTATTTATTGTAAAGCTGTTATCACTGCAAAGTCTCCGCAGGATTAAATCATACGCAAGCGTCATAGCACCGTAATGTTCCGCTAAAGTGGGATTAAAAACATCCATTGAATTTTGAGCACAAATAAACAGCCATGAAAAAACTGATCACTTTTATTTTTGCATTAAGCTCCTTTGCCGCACTGCGCGGGCAGAACGGGGCAGGATTACTGATTTCGGAAGCGCTTCCGAATCCGGCCGGCACCGATTCGCCGTTCGAATTTGTAGAGCTTATCGCAACACGTACAATTAACTTTGCAGTTACACCTTATACCGTTGTTGTATGTAATAACGGAACCGGCACTGCCCAGGGTTGGGTCAGCGGCGGTGTTTTATCGTATGCATTTGAAATTAACACCGGAACAGTTAACGCCGGCGATGTGGTTTATGTGGGCGGTTCATCCATGGCACCCACCGGCACCATACTCCGGGCTATAAATACCGGCACCACCAACGGCGACGGTTTCGGCACCTTCAACACCGGCGGCGTATTTGGTAACGGCGGAACAAATGCCGATGGTATTGGTGTTTTTGACCGCGCTGTTGCAACCATAACAAACAGTACTGTTCCTGTTGATGCCCTTTTTTACGGTACCGGAATCGGCACTGCCCTTGTTAACGCAGGTATTGACGGTTACCAGCTTCCGGTAAACGATCTCTATCCGGGTGGCAAACTGCAGGCCACCAGTTTTATCGGTCCTGATGCGGCTTCGGCACAGTATATTACTGCAACCGGTGTGTTTAACCCGGTAACCGGTGCATTCAGCAGCGGCCGCACGTGGGTACTCAGCGGTACGTTTACCAATGCGGCATCCACTGTAACACTTTCCACTGCCACACCGGCGGCTGTACTTTCGTTTGCAACCACCAACCAAACGGTAAATGAAAATGCAGGAACGGTTTCCGTTACGGTAAATATAACGGGTTCCAATAACGGGCAGATTGTATTTACTGTTGCGGCGCTTCCTTTTTCAAACGCAACAGCAGGAACAGATTATACCCAAAATGCAACCACGTTTGTTGTGCCTGCCGGCACCGCAACACCGCAGATCATCCAGATCCCGGTAACTGATGATGTACTGGCTGAACGTGATGAATACATTGTGCTTGCATTTACACAACTGCATAATGCAACGGCATCGGCTACTGCAGCACATTACCTGTATATCAAAGACAACGACCTGGCCGCACCCACTGCAACCAACGAACTGGTGCTGAATCTGCTCACCAGTTTCTCGAACGGCTCCAACGCCACCAACTCGGCTGAGATTGTTTCGCACGATCCTGTTTCACAGCGCCTGTTTATTGCAAACAGCATCGGTGCGAAATTAGACATCGTCAATTTTTCGAACCCCGCCGCACCTGTGCTGGTTAATTCGATCAATATTTCGTCGTACGGTAACATCAACAGTGTGGCTGCTTACAACAACATTGTAGCCCTCGCTATTGAAAACGGCACCAATCCGCAGGACAGCGGTAAAGTGGTTTTCCTCGATAACAACGGTGCATTCATCAGCCAGGTGAAAGTAGGCGCCATGCCCGATATGATTACGTTTAATCATGCCCACACCAAAGTGGTGGTGGCCTGCGAGGGCGAACCAAACACCGCTTACACCAACGATCCGGATGGTTCGGTGTGTGTGGTGGATATCACAAACGGTGTGGCTACAGTTAACCAGTCGAACGTATCGTTTATCACATTTACGGCGTTTAACGGACAGGAAAACGCGCTGCGTGCGCAGGGCATCCGCATTTACGGAACCGGTGCAACCACGTCCAAAGATTTTGAACCGGAATACGTAACCATTTCCGATAACGATCAGACGGCCTGGGTAACGCTGCAGGAAAACAATGCAATTGCAGAAATCAACCTTGTAACAAATACCGTTACACAGATTCGTCCGCTCGGTTTCAAGAATCACAATACCGGTGCGAATGCAATGGACGTTTCGGATCAGACGGCAGGTATCAATCTTTCCAACTTCCCGGTAAAAGGCATGTACCTGCCCGATGCGCTTTACCAGTACACCGTTGGTTCAACCACGTATGTTGTAACTGCAAACGAAGGCGATTCACGCGCATACACCGGTATGAATGAAGAAGTACGTGTAGGCTCGATGAACTTAGATGCTACGACGTTTCCGTATGCTGCTTACATGAAATCGAACCTGTTTCTCGGGCGTTTGAATGCAACAAATAAACTGGGCGATACCGATAACGATGGCGACTTTGATGAAATCTACAGTTATGGTGCGCGTTCGTTTTCGATCTGGAATGCAGCCACCGGCGCACTGGTTTACGACAGCGGTGATGATCTGGAACGCATCACCTCCACACATCCCACATTTGCGGCCATGTTCAATGCAAGTAACAGCACCAGCGCGGCCCCGAAAAACCGCAGCGACGACAAAGGTCCGGAACCGGAAGGCGTAACCATTGCAACGGTAAACGGCGAAACGTATGCCTTCATCGCCGTTGAACGCATCGGCGGCGTAATGATCTACAATATTTCAAACCCTGTTGCGCCGCTTTATGTTGGTTATTACAACAACCGTTCGTTTGCAACCAATGGTCCTGACCGTGGTTCAGAAGGCATTATTTTTATTCCTGCTTCACAATCGCCGAACGGTTCACCGCTGGTGCTGCTTGCAAATGAAACATCGAGCACCCTCAGCATTTTCCAGGTACAGACGTGTGCCCAGCTTGCAGGTGTATCAGTTACACCGGCCACACCGGCTGCAATTTGTGCAGGTAATACACAACTGCTTACCGCGAATACCGTAAGCAATACCAGCTACCAGTGGCTGCTCAACGGCAACGTTATTAACGGTGCAACCACGCCCACGTACACTGCAAATGCAAGTGGTGCTTACCAGGTACTGATTGTGTCACCGGCCAATGCCTGTGCCGGTAAAACAGATTTTGTAAACCTCACGGTGAACCCGCTTCCGGTGGTAACCGCTTCGTCATCACAAACAGCAATCTGTAATGGTTCATCTGTTTCACTCAGTAGTGGCGGAGCAACAACCTATTCGTGGATGCCGGGATCACTGAGCGGAAGTTCGGTTACAACAACACCATCAGCTACCACAACCTATACCGTAACCGGAACAGCACTTGGCTGTTCAGCAACAGCAACACTTACGGTAACTGTAAACCCGATACCGGTTGTTACTGCATCGGCTTCACAAAGCGCGATCTGTACCGGTTCGTCAGTAACATTAAACGGTGGCGGAGCTTCAACCTATGCCTGGATGCCGGGATCACTGAGCGGAAGCACAGTTACGGATGCGCCTTCGGGAACAACAACATACACTGTAACCGGAACTGCACTCGGCTGTTCATCAACCGCAACTGTTGCAGTAACAGTAAACCCGGTGCCTGTTGTAACGGCGTCGGCTTCACAAAGCACCATTTGTAACGGTTCTTCCGTTAACCTGAACGGTGGCGGAGCAACAACCTATTCGTGGATGCCGGGGTCGCTCAGTGGCAGCCCGGTAGCAGTAACACCTTCCACTGCCACAACCTATACCGTAACCGGAACTTCACTCGGCTGTTCGAACACAGCAACTGTTAGTGTTGCAGTAAACCCTGCACCAACTGTTACAGCATCGTCACTTGCATCAAGCATCTGCAGCGGCAGTTCTACCACACTCAGCAGCACAGGTGCAACCACATACAACTGGATGCCGGGTTCACTCAGCGGCAGCAGCGTAAGTGTTTCTCCTGCATCAACACAAACCTACACCGTTACCGGAACCAACGGTTCGGGCTGCAGTAACACCGCAACGTTAAGCATCACCGTGCTGCCGCGTCCGAATGTAGCTGCAACTGCTTCGCAGAATACACTTTGTTCAGGTAATGCAACTACACTCAGCGGAACCGGTGCCAACACCTACACGTGGCTCCCGGGATTGTTAACCGGAAGCAGTGTAACAACTGTTCCTGCTTCAACCACTACCTATACGGTTACAGGCGCCGGTTCGAACGGTTGTTCGAATACGGCAACGGTAACCATTACCGTAAATGCAACGCCTGTTGTATCGGTTACACCTTCAGCAGTTGCGCTTTGTGGTTCATCACCCGTAACGCTCAATGCAAACGGGGTAATAACTTACACCTGGATGCCCGGCACACTCAGCGGAAGCGGCGTAAGTGTTATACCTGCATCAACAACAACCTACACACTTACAGGAATTGCTGCAAATGGATGTGCAGACAGTGCGAACGTTACCATCACTGTAAATGCAATTCCGGTTGTAAGTCTTACTGCTTTGAATCCCGATTCGCTTTGCATCGGCGATAGCCCGATCCAACTTTCAGCAACACCTGCCGGCGGAACTTTCAACGGTAACGGTGTATCCGGTTCGGTATTTACACCGGCAGCTGCGGGGCCGGGTGTGCACACGATTGTTTATTCCTACACCGATGGCAACAATTGCGCTGCGAGTGATACCACCATTGCATCTGTTGATATCTGTACGGGTATCGAAAATGCAGTAAGCAGCGATGTGCGCGTTTATCCCAATCCGTTCAGCGATGTGTTGCACGTTGAAGCGCCGTTCATCATCGGTCATGTCGAAGTGTTTGATATGTCGGGGAAAATAATCCGCAGTGAAAATGTAAACAGCAGCAAAACCGCATTGGAAACCACAACCCTTCCCGCCGGTCTTTATTTTGTACGCGTTATTGGTTCAGAAAAACAGTTAGTATTTAAGCTTTCCCGAATTTAGCATGCCATGATTTTTTCGGTAATTTGAAAGAGGAAGCAACCTGCTACGGGTTGCTTCCTTATTTAAAAACGGTTTAGATGGGGATTTTCAGGCAGGCTTCTTATATTTGAACAAATTCTCCTACATGAAAAAAGTACTCACGTTCCTGTTATTTTGCTCGGCCACTTTTGCGGTTGCACAGAACCTGTATAAACCATCTGCTTACGAAATTTCCACGCTGCCGCAATGGGCGCAGGAAATGTACGGCGCACAACCGAATGTGTTTCACATCGACAGCCTGTTTACGTCCTATTACCGCACACACGATTTTGAAAAAAACTACCATACGCAATATTATAAACGCTGGCGCAAATCGGTAATGCCGTTTGTAGATGCAGCCGGTATAGTGCAGCGTTCTGCGCCCGACGCATCAAAACTGAGGCGCACCAAACCGCGCAGCAACAACAGGGCTTCGTGGCAGGCGCTCGGGCCGTTCCGGACGTATGACGATCAGAATACGATGATTACCGATCAGACCAATGTTTATAGCATTGATCAATGTGTGGCGTCGCCGAATGTGATGTTCTGCGGAACGGAAACCGCCGAGATTTATAAAAGTAACGACGGCGGACAAACCTGGTTCTGCGTGTCGGAAGATATGGTGCTTTACAATGGTGTAACCGCAGTGGAAATAGATCCCACCAATGCACAAAACATATTTGCAGGCAGCGGCGATTTCCTGCTGCGCAGCACCGACGGCGGGGTTACCTGGAACGCGGTGATTACATCATCGAATCTGAATGCGAATGAAATTCTTGTAAACTCCTCCAATCCGAACATCGTGCTGGTGGCTGCCGACAAGGGACTTTACCGCAGCTCCGATGGCGGGCAGAATTTTACACAACTGTTTACCGACGATTGTTATGATGTGAAATTACGTCCGGGTTCCCCGGGTGTGGTTTACCTGCTTAAAAATAATCCGACACTTATCCGCTCCGAGTTTTTTATCAGCAGCGATACCGGTCTGACGTTTACCATACAGACCAATGGCTGGTACAGTTCGACTGATCCGGCGCGTAACGATGGCGGTTCCCGCATCGGGGTTACACCTGCTGATCCGCAACGTGTGTATGCGTACCTCATCGGCGAATCGAAACCCAACGATGTGGGTTTTATCGGCCTGTATAAAAGTACCGATGGCGGACAAACCTGGACCCTGCCGAATGGCCCGGATGGCGGCCCGTACAGCACTTCGCACCCGAACCTCGCGCAGGGCACACCCACGTGGAATTACCACCAGGGTTTTTACAATTGTGCGCTGATGGTTTCAAACACGAATGCCGATTCCATGCTCATCGGCGGATTAAACACGTGGCGTTCAAACGATGGCGGGTTAACATTCTCGTCCGTTTCCGGTTATGTGGGCGGCCCGCTGGGCATGCACGTTGACATGCAGGATTTTCGACCGACAGCAAACGGGTATTGGCTCACCTGCGACGGCGGCATTTATTTTTCGAATGATTTTTTCACAACAAACTACGCTGCAAAAATGGACGGTGTGCGCGGCAGCGATTACTGGGGGTTTGGCCAGGGCTGGAATGAAGACATTACCACCGGCGGTTTGTATCACAACGGCAATACGTCTTCGTACGAATATTTCCCGGACGGATCGAATCTGCAGCTGGGCGGTGGTGAGCCCTCTTCGGGATACATTAATCCCGGCAAAAAAGGAACCGTTTACAGTTCCGATATCGGCGGAGCAGTTGTGCCGACGGCGTTTGGTTTGCCCATCAGCCGGTTCAGTGTAGGCATGTTCCCCAACGAAAGTTACTGGTCGGCCGAATCGAGTGAAATGGAATTCGGTCCCGATTGTTACAATCACATTGTGCTCGGCAAAGACAACAACCTCTGGAAATCAACCGACGGTGGCGCTGCGTTCAACCTTGTACATGCCTTCGGAACAAATGCCAACGCGCGTGTGCAGCACATCGAAATTTCGCGCAGCAATACCAATGTAATGTATGTGAGCCAGCGTCCAGCCACAGGCAATACCGGTTACCTGTTTAAAACAACAGACGGTGGCGTAACCTGGTCGCCCATCACCATTCCCGCATCGAGCGGCGGAAACCGCAGCCGCATTTTGCTTGTGCTGAGCCCGGTAAACAGCAACCTGCTGTATCTTGCGTATCCAGGCGGAAGCAATGGCAACAAAGTATTTAAAACAACGGATGGTGGTGTAAACTGGACGAACCTCACAACTACCGATCTGAACGGCGAAGAAGTGCGTTCACTGGTGCACATCGGCGGCACCAGCGACGGGCTGTATGCGTTCACAAACAACTCGGTGTTTTACCGCAATGCAAGCATGAGTGTATGGAATGAAATTAATACAGGCCTGCCCGCACTGCTCAACACCGATATTGCAAAACCATTTTACCGCGACGGAAAAATACGCGTTGCCACCTACGGCAAAGGCATCTGGGAATCGGGCCTGGAAGAACAGCCCGCCGCACCGATTGCCAAAGCGATGGTGGATAAACTGACGTATGAACTGTATTGCGAAGTGGACACGTTTTATTACGACGATTATTCCATCCTCAACCATACCGGTGCATCGTGGTCGTGGTCGTTCCCCGGCGGTTCGCCGTCATCATCCACACTGCGTAATCCGAAAGTAGTTTACAATACTCCGGGAACGTATACCGCGTATTTAACAGTTACCGATGCATCCAACCAGAGCAGTTCCGACACCATCAGCGTGGTGGTTTCGGCTTACCAGCTGGCGACGCAGATCCAGGAAAATTACCAGGGCACATTTTATCCTGCGGGCTGGTTCCCGGAAACGGTTCCCGGTGGCGGGCAGTGGTCGCTGAGCACGGCGGCAGGCGGTTACGGCAACAGTACACAAAGCGCGATATTTGACAACTATAATTTTGATGCGCTGGGTAACTGGGCCGAGATGCGTATCGGTACCAACCTGAATAACGTTTCAGGTACATTGCTCACGTTTGATGTGGCGTATTCCCTTTACGGTTTCCCGTACAGCGATACGTTGCAGGTGCGTGTATCAACCGACTGCGGTGCAACCTGGACGACGCATTACACCAAAGGTGGTTCGCAGCTGGCTACCGCACCAAATCTTACCGCTTCCACGTTTGTGCCTTCGGCCAGCCAGTGGCGCACCGATACCGTAAACCTGGCGCAGTACCTCGGTCAGCCGAACGTGATGATTGCATTCCGCAACATCGGCCGTTTCGGACAGGCGATGTATGTGGATAACATCAACCTGAACGCACCGAATGCCATCAGCGATCCGCAGCAGGCAAATGCAATGAATGTATTTCCGAATCCGGCGGTAGCCGGTCAGCCGCTGTTCCTGCAGGCCGATGCTGCACAGCAGTTCCTCGTGGAGTTGTTTGATGCACAAGGCAAAAAAGTGATGCAGCAAACCATGAATGGCAATTCAGCCGTAACGCTGCCGGCCGCTTTAGCTGAAGGCGTTTATACTGCGCGCATCACGGGTGAAAAACAGATGTGCCGGAAAACCATTGTGATTGCGAAGCGCTGAGTTTTTACCAGTTCATAAATTCACTGAACTCTGTTTTTTTCCGGCGTGATATTTCGATCTGCTTTCCGTTGCTCAGTTCGAGGAAGCCGCCATCAGCATGTATGATGCGGGCCACATGTTTGCAATTAACCAGGTAGGATTTATGAACCCGGAAAAACCGGCAATCCGTAAGTTCTTCTTCAAAGGCTTTCAGGTTTTTCGAAACCGTGTAACGTTTTTCATTCACGGTATATACAGTTGAATACCTGCCGTGACCTTCAAAAAGAAGTACGTCTTCACAACGAAGGAAAACCGTTCCCAGTTGGTCGGTTATTTTAATCTTGTAATCATCACGGGTTGGTTTAACTTCCGCCCGGTTTTCTTTTTTCCGGCGAACGCGTTCAACAGCTGTGCGCAGTTCATCTATGGCAATTGGTTTCAGGAGGTAATCAGCTGCATCATTCCGCAGTGCTTCAATGGCATAATTTGCCCAGGCGGTGGTAAAAATGACTTCGAATTTTTTTTCCGGGATGGCATCCAGCAGGTCGAATCCGCTTCCCCCGGTCATTTCCACATCCAGGAAAATAAGATCCGGGTTAAGTTCCCGGATCGCTTTTAGTCCGCTGATGGCATTTGTACCTGTGCCAACGACTTCTATTGCGGTGCAAAATGTTTCAGTCATGCGGCGAAGCGAAAAAACAGCATCTTCTTCGTCGTCAATAATTATGGCTCTAAGTATGGTCATGGTGGTTCAGGTAAGGAATGAGAAAATAAACCGTAGTACCGGTTGCTGTTCCATCAGCATTGTAATGGTCCTTTATTTCAAAAATAAAAGGCTGTTCATGTGCTTCACAAAGTAGTTTCAGGCGTTCACCGGTAATAGCGGTTCCCATCGGCTGATGCCGTGACAGCGATGCAGCGTTTCGTTTTTCGGAAGCTGCACGGCCGATGCCGTTATCACGTATGCTGCAGAAGAGTTTGTCGTTTTCTAAAAAGAGCCGGATACTTATGTGGCCGTCGAAATCGGTTCGGTGAAGGATACCATGTTTCAATGCGTTTTCTACGTATGGCTGCATCAGCATCCCGGGGATTATTGTTTCTGCTACCCGTATTGCCGGATCAATGTATAGTTCGAATTTAAACCGGTTTTTGAAGCGCATTTTTTCCAGTTCAAGGTACGCGCAGAGTACTTCGATATCACTGGAAAGAGGAATCATCTGCTCGGAGGAATTTTCAAGACTTTTTCGCATAAGCACGGAAAAACGGTTGATGTATTTCAGTACCTGTTCCTTGTCATCTCCAAGTACAAATGCCTGGATCGAGTTAAGCGAGTTGAAAATAAAGTGCGGGTTCATTTGTGCTGCAAGTGCTTTCTGTTGGGATTCAGAAACACGGCGCCGCAGTGCTTCTTTTTCTTTCAGCCGTTTAATGCGTTGCCTGATTATGAGCCATGCGATGCCTGTCAGCAGCATCATACAGAGCAGGTTGAACCACCAGGTTCTCCAGAACGGTTTGCGGATGATAAAACGGAATTCCGCCGGGGCAGTGCTCCATACGCCATCCGTATTGCGGGCAGCTACAAGAAAAGTATATGTTCCTGGTTCAAGCCCGGTGAAATTTACGGACGTGTTCCTGGTGTAATTCCAGTAGCCGCCGTTGCCATCGAGTTTGTATTTGTAAAGCATATTGCCCAGGCTCTGGAAGGAAAGACCGGTGAATGCTATTTCAATCACATTTTGATTGTATTCAAAACGTTGTTCTGTGTATGGTTTGCGGGGTGTGCCGTTGACCGTTGCCCCCGTAATATAAACCGGCGGGGGAATACTGCTGCGTTTCAGCCTCGGCGGATCAAGTATAGCAATTCCTGCGGGTGTTCCTGCCCATACCAGCCCGCTGTAAAACCCGATCTGACGGACTTCATCACTGGGCAGGCCATGTGCAACGGTATAGGTATTCACGCGGATGGAGTCATTCTGAAACCGGACTTCATGCACACTTTTGTTCATGCCCAGCCATAAAGTGCCACCTGTTCCGATGGTTATAGCATTAATGATGTCGGTAGATAGTCCGTCGGCTGCTGTAAATTTTCTTAAACCGTGCGGAGTAATCAGTAACAGCCCCTGCCCGATAGTGGCAACTGCCAGTGTGTCTGCTGACAGGCGCACAATTCCCGAAATACGTGAACGCAGTTGCGGAATTCCGGGCATAAAAGATATAACGGAATCATTGCGAATGCAGAGTATGCCGTTAATGCTGCCCATCAGCAGCCCGAATTGGTTGTCGTAATAAATATGATCGACCCTGTTTTCAAGCAAAAATGTTTTCCCGCTTTGGAAATTAGTGATCGTACCGATTGTAGCGATGTAAAGCGAATCTTTTTCGTTTCGGCACATGTCGCGAATCGTATTCAGCCGGAGCGGTAAACTGCGAAATGTTGTTTTTTCATCTTCCGGATTACATGAGAATGCTCCGGTTGCTGTGCCAACGATCAGTTTGTTTTCAGCTGGCAGGTAACAGATTTCAAAAACCGGGTTAACCGGTTCGCCCGCCCGATTGCAGCTGATTGTTTTAAGCAACCGTTTATGTTCAAAGCAGGCAATTTCACCATTCATAAAACTGACAAATACTTTATTGCCATGCCCGGTAATGTCTGTTACACGCTGCCCGTTACTTTCGGGAAAAGCAAATCGTGTTTCGATGGTGTTGTGCGGTTGAAAATATACACCACTTTCGAGTGTCGCATACCAGTAGTTTTTCTCACGGTCAACAAAAACACAGGTTACCGTTTTCCCTTTAAAATTCGGATTGAAGTCGCCCCGGTTTTGCAGCCGGCTGCCGGAAATCCGGAGAAGTCCTTCCTGTACGAGTCCTGCCAGGATTGTTCCGTCATCGTTCTCAAACAGGCGGATCACATTTGCAGGCATTGCAATTTGTATGTGGGTCCCTTCTTTTGAAAAAATATGCAGTAAGTTAGATAACGCAACATAGAGTGTACTGTCTCTCGTCAGCAGCGCAGTCGAATAACCGGTACTGGCATCGGATATGGCGGAATGAAGCCGCCTGTTTCCGTTGGTATAATCAATGGTAATAGAATCTTTGCCGGGATTATTTTTACATATTGCATATTTGAGTCGGCCATCATCTGCGTGAAGCCTATAGCTGTTGCCGGAAGCATTCCGGCCAGTAAGGGAGTCAGGAATAATGCGCCCTGCAGCATCAATGAGAATGAATCCATTATTGTACTGTCCGACAGTAACTGTTTCATCGCGGCTGATGTTAAAACTCAGTAATGGCTTTTTGCTGTTCAAAATATTTTTCTGCAGTATGTTATTGAACCGGTAGGGAATAATAGAGTCATTTAAAAAATAACATAACTGTGCATTGTTTGTAATAAACCATATCCGGTTCTTGTGGTCCTCCACAAGTTTAAAAACGGTGTTGTCCGTAAGTCCGTCGTTGCTGGTGAAATTCCGGAACCGGTAGCCATCGAAACGGCTTACCCCACGGTCGGTAGCAAACCACATATATCCCCTTGAATCCTGGATGATATCATATACCTCAGAACTTGGCAGGCCGTTTTCAACGGTGTAATGATAACGACTCACATCCTGCCCGCTGGCGTAAAATCCGTGCAGCATAGAAACAGCCAGAACCAGGTAAAGTAAAATGCGGCATTGATTCATCATGTTGGTTAAAGTTACAAAATGCGAGCACCCGTTCTGGTTTCCCGGTCAACTTCCCCGCAAAATTCGCAAACCGGTCCGGTTAAATCACGCCGTTACTTACATGAAAGCTACCGCTTGTTACAGAAAAGCGAAAAGGCGTATGAAAGCCTGCTTTCATACGCCTTTAAACAGGTAGCTTATTTAGCGGGTCAGAATCCGTGTATGCGCTGTTTGATTACCATTACTGATTCGCACAAAAAACATCCCCTTTTCCTGCGAACGAAGATCAATAAAATGCCTGCGCTCGCTGCTGTATGTCTGTTTGCTGAATACGAGCTGTCCGATGGCGTTATATACTTCTATCGTAAGTACATCGTTTGTTATTTCATCAGAAATTTCCAGCGTAAAAAAGCCGTCGCCGGGATTCGGGAAAACATTAAGCTGTAATGCCGTCTGGCCGATTGCTGCGTCTGACGATTCGTTTCCGTTAGTCGCATTTTCCTGTAAACGGAATGTGCCGGTTGTTCCGTCATTACGGTTGAGAAATGCGTTCATGCCCGATCCGGTTTGTGTGATAATGCCCATCGGTGCCGTAAAATAGGGTGGCAGGTGCATGGTGCCCAGGTAACCGCCCGTGGTATATGTATATCCGCCATGCACACGGATGCCATTGGAACTATGTTTGTTCAACCCTTCCGAAATATTGGCCCACGCATCAATACCGGTTCCGCTGGCCAGCTTCGTAACAAAATAATTTGTGAGTGAAGCGGAGGGCGGTATCTGGTTTGAAACAATAGATGTACCGGACGGGAACGTAAGATACTGCCCGTAATAATTTCCGGTAACATATACGTGTGTTGCATCGGAAGAAATGCCGGTGCCGGTTACTGCCGTGGTGGAAAAAATGCGCTGTGCCCATGAACAAACACCCGCCGGAGTTAATTTACAGACATAACCTTCAATAAGCGTGCTGCCCGGAAGCGCGGGACCACCGAATGCTGCTGAAAGCCCGTTCCGGGACTGACCAGTAACATACACATTGCCTGCCGGATCAACGGTAATACTGTTCCCGCTTGCGGTACCGGTGGATACCACATTCCCTTTGCGCGCCCAGGTGGCCGGGGGCGGAAGTGTAGCGTTATTAAACTTATATACAAACGCATCTGACGCAGCAGTGAGCGTAAGTGAGGCAGAACCCCACGTCATGTCCCGGCTGAAAGTACCGGTAACGTAAATCGGTCCGTTCAGGTAATCAATATCGGTTGCAATCCGGTCGAAGCCGGTGGTTCCTCCACTTACCTGGTACCAGTTCACTGCCATGCCCGTTGCCGAAGTATGTTTGCCGATCAGTGCCTGTTTGGTGGTGGGATTGGTTTGTTTGTATCCGCAGACAAACAGCCCATAGCCACTACCCGGCGTGCAATCTACCGACTGATATTTCACAATATTCGACGAGATATTGCCATAACCGTTTACTTCGATGAGGCAACCATCGTCCATATCGTATTTGGCAAGGTAACTTGTTTTGTCAAGTGTTACAGAGCCTGCAGGTGCGCCGGGAGTGCAGGCTGAGGGTACATTGACAAATGCATTCACAAAGACTTCGGTTCCGGCTGAAGATGTCGAATTTAGTTCACCGGCGACAATAACATGACCATCCGTGTTGTTCACTATAATTCCTTTTCCTTTGGCATAACCGTTTTTTGTATGTGCAATCCAGAGCAGGTTTCCGCAGGGATCATATTTAGCCACATACATGCCGGCACCGGTGATGTTTATTGTATTGGCCCCGGATCCAAAATTTGTCAGGCTCATGATATCGCCGGTGACATAAATATTTCCGCTGGCGTCCGTTGTTACATCCCGGCCAGTTTCATTGCCGTTGGTTAAGCTGCTGGTCTGCTGCCACGATACAGGAAGAACAGTTACGGATAAATTCTGGCTGTTGGAACACGCACCGGCAGTGGCTGAAAAAGTAATGGTATGTGTGCCTGTACCGGCTGCCGCAGGATCGAAATCGGAACCGGTAACACCGGGGCCGGAAAATGTTCCCGGGGCGCTGGATGTTACGTAAGGCAGGAGGCTGAATACTGGATCATTACTGCAAACCGGCGGAACCGGCAACGTTGTAATTGTAATTGCAGGGTCAACAGTAAACGATAGTGTGGAGGAAGAAGTACATCCGGCTGTATTGGTAAATGTAAATGTATACGTATGTGTCCCCGGGTTTCCTGCGGGATTGAAGGTAAAAAGGTTCATAAAACCGTTTGCTAACGGGCTGCCGGTTGAACTTGAAAATGTGCCGATACCACCAGCGTCTGTTATGGGTGTACTTATGATACTGAAGGCCGGATCTGTTTCGCAAAAGGGCCCGGTGCCTGCACTGGATACAATGGTTGCAGCCGTTGATGGATTTGCCGTTACAACAACTACGTCAGTTGCTGTACAGAGCCCGCCGGGAGAAGTTACTGTAAGGGTATAGGTTGTTGTGACTGTTGGTGTAACTGTAGGATTGGCAACTCCGGGTGTTAATGTAGGATCAAAAGGCGAAGACACCCAGTTGTACGTTGCCCCGGCAATGGGGCAGGGCTGGCCGAGCGTAACAGATGCACCACAGTTTGCATTTTGGTCAGGTCCGGCATCAGCCAGACGTGCGAGGAAAATATCATCAATGAGCAGCCATTTTTGATTAGCGCTGGCTTCGTGCGGATAAAAATAGAACTGGTCATAATTATTGTTGGCCACAAAACAGCGTTGCTGAAATGCATATCCAGGTGCTGTTGCAACGTTAACCTCATTGGCAATCACCTGGCTGGGTGCAACCACCGGAATTGCAGTGCCTCCCAAGGGAAGACCCGAAGTGGCGGCCTGTGCAAGACAGAGAAAATAATTATCAAGCGGATCAAGATCCCAGGCAACGTTCGGAAGCATCCGGCGCTGGTAAGAAAGGTAATAGGTAACACCATTTATAATGGGTGTACTTAAATTCTGCAGCACACCTTCCCCGTTGTTTGATACACTCCACATATATGCAGCAAGCGGTGCTGAAGTGGCAGCAGCGTTGTACATCGGCGAGCCGAATGCGGGTTGCCAATTGCAGGAGTTTGCTGGAATCAGATTTGAGTTGGAAGCGGGAACTCCGGCCGGAAAATTGCTGAAGTTTCCATTCTGGACGATTACACATGGATCGTCAGGATTACATTGTGTAAAACCGGCTTTTGTTAAGGATAACAATCCGGCAAGGATAATAATGCTTTTGATTTTCATGGATTATATTTTTTTCAAATGTGCTTCATCTGAAAAAGATCCACGAGAACAAGTAACTACCGGGATATAAACTGTAACAAACGGCCGGTTTGCAGTAACTAACGAAAAATAAAATAGTGCCGTTTATTTATGTCAATGATGCAACGAGCGTTTTAAACAGCGTCGTCAGTTTCAGTTCCGCTTTGGCAGCCACCGCGATGATTTCTTCGATTGCAACGGGTTTTAAATTATCCGGGTCGCACTCATCGGTAATTACAGAGATGGCTGCAACGGGCAGTCCCATGTGGCAGGCGGCAATTACTTCGGGCACGGTACTCATGCCTACCGCATCAGCGCCCATACCACGCAGCTGCCTGTATTCGGCGCGTGTTTCGAGCATGGGGCCGGCAACGGCAACGTAAACACCTTCGTGCAGCGTGATGTATTCTTTTGTGGCAATGCCCAGCAGTTTTTTGTTCAGCACCGTGGAGTAGGGGGAACTCATGTCCGGGAAACGTGGTCCCCAGTCGTTCACATTGGCACCGATGAGCGGGTTGCCCGGCTGCATGTTAATGTGGTCGGTGATGAGCATGAGGTCACCTTTTTTGTAATACAGGTTTATGCCGCCTGCTGCATTTGAAATCAGCAGTTCCGAAATACCGAGCAGTTTCATCACACGCACGGGCAGCACGATCTGCTGCATGGTGTAACCTTCATAATAATGGAAACGCCCTTTCATCGCCAGCACCTGCCTGCCCGCCAGTTTGCCGTAGATGAGTTTACCGGCATGAAATTCAACTGTTGCTTCGGGAAAGTGCGGAATTTCGGAATACGGAATTTCCACTTCGGAATTGATTTCCGTGGCCAGGTTGCCCAGCCCGGTTCCCAAAATAATCCCGGTTTGCGGTGCGGTAATGCCTTTGCTTTTCAGAAACGCGGCGGCTTCTTCGGCTTGCTGTTTTGCGTTCATTGTTGTATTTGATTAGATATAGAAATGGAACACACAGTGCTTGTCAGATACGAAACGGGCCTGTTAAGTGGTTTGTGCCGTTGCCCCGCAAAACCCCGACCCCTCGCCAGCTGTGCAGCCAAAACAATGCTGATTAATCGTTATTGTTCTGCCGGTCAAAGCATCTGCATTAAATTCAGCAACATGCCGTATTTGCGGGTCTGTCAGCTGTAATTCGAGCATCTGGTTAAAATCACAATCATACAGTTGCCCGTCCCACCCGATTGAAATTGAATTCCGGCACATGGTATAGGCCGCTGCATCGGGGTTAAATGCATCGGCCAGTTTTCGGATATAGATTTCGAAATTTCCGCTCCGCAGCAGGTACTCAAGGAAACGGCCAACGGGAGAATTGGTAATTACAAACAGGTTGTTAAATACAATACCGAATTGTTCTTCCAGGTTTTTTTTGAAATCAAGTTCGGTGATTTTCTGCCCGCCGGGGAGCTGAATTCCGGAAGGATTATGCACCAGGTTGAGAACCAGTCCGCTGTCAGGCTTTCCATAACCGGCATCATTAAGCAGCTGCAATGCACGGATTGATTTATCAAAAGTGCCTTCGCCCCGTTGTGCATCCGTTACGGTTGCTGTAAATCCCGGCAGGGAAGCGGCAATTTCCACTTTGTGTTTTTTGAAAAACGCAGGAAGATCATTTCCGGCGTTTCCTGTAACAAGCACGGTGAGATTACTCCTGACGATTATTTTTTTTCCGATCAGCGCAAGCTGTTCAACAAACCACCGGAAGTCCGGATGCAGTTCCGGTGCTCCGCCGGTAATATCAATTGTATGAACATTTGAAACAGCGGCAGCGCGGATACAATGCTGCATGGTTTCGCGTGTCATCTGTTCCTGCCGGTCGGGGCCAGCATCCACGTGGCAATGATTGCATACCTGGTTGCATGTTTTCCCGATATTCACATATAAAATGTCAAGGGCATAGGGTTGAAAAGGGAACTGGCCGGCATCAAAAATAGCGTCACCGAAATTTTTTCCGGAAACGGCAGATTGGTTCAGTACAGCGAGCTGTGCGGCAGGGGCTGCCAGTTTATCGTTACGCGCTTTCAATGATTTATTTATATCCATTATGTCTGGTCGCCCTTTGAAGCGGATTAATTACAGATTCGATTTTTATGCAACGTGCAATACTAATTATTCTTTAAACAGTTTCATAACACGAATGCCGGGCATACGTAAACCGGAGGGAAAAGTGCATGAATTATTGATTCAGTGCAAGCGGACCTGCAGCAATCGGGGTGTGAATATTCACAACGTCCTGATTTAATGTGTTGCCATTATATACAGCAGTTCCGTTCAGGTACGTCTGTATCCGGTCAGCCATTGTTTGTGCAGCAAGTCCTATCGCATCAATCTGCCCGCGAATATTCGCGCTGTCGGGTAGTTTCTCACGAAGTGTTGCACATAACTGCCGGATCTGGATGGCCCGGGCCCGCATTTCGCTTATGAGTGGTCTGTTTGCAGCCAATGTAAGCTGATTAAAATAAACTTCCTGAAGGATATTGTAACGCTGAATAATTGATGTCAGGTTAGGTTTAATATGCCTGCCGATGTAACCGTCATCCAGGTTTTCTTCAAATGTATCCCGCTCAGCGGCAGTCATTGCACGCCTGTTTTGTGTATACCAGATCAGCCGGTTTGCATTGCTCATATTGTTCAGTGCAACGTTGTTTGGTACAGCAGTCAGTACATTTTGTGAAAACGCTGCAAAATTAGGTGCATGCGCAATGTTTGGAGCATAGTTTACAGCCGGACCTTTCGCATTGGTTGTACCTGTCCGCTGCCAGTTTGCCCAGTTTGTGGATTCGGTATTTGGCTGATACTGCATTTCATCAATATCGAAATTGAAGGCTGTGGGAAGAAATGTTTCCGCCATAATCATCCCGTTCCGCCAGGGATGCAGGTTGTAATCCACATTAACATGATAACGGAATGCACGGTAGGCACGCGCGCCCAGGGCATTGTACAGCGGAAGCTCGGTGTTTGTCCACATCTGGTTCCGGTTAAAATGCGCCGTTGTGGCAACAATATTCGGTGGATTACCCGTTCCGCCAAACGTATTTGCAACAATATGTGCCCGATCATATATTGACTCGTCAGGCAATGAAAGCCCCTGCCTGTTCCTGGCACTTACGGCATCGTATAAATCGCCGCCCGATATGGGGGCCTGGCCTTGCGGACCGTTGCCAAGAAGTGCAGTTACTGATTGCGGTACAGTATATGGTCCTGAATTTACCGTTGCAGGAAGCGGTATGGTGGAAGCGGGAAGATCGGCCCGTGCCAGTTTATTCTGATTGTCAACTACTTTTCGCTGTATCGTTCCCGCATTTTTTTGTACGGCAGACTTCGCAGGAACTGCAAACGAAAATTTTGCGGGATAAGATTGCATGGGATTGTCTCCTTTTCCTCCGCCAGCCAGTTGTCCCGCATTGGATGCAGAAGCAGATTGCTGTTTGGCTGAAGAAGACTGATCCATAATTCGATTAAATTACAAAATGCAGGAAACTGATACATTCCAGGATAAAAAAAATATAAATACTTATACAGTAATTTGCCGCCGGAACGGAAATCGGTTCGCTGTTAATGATGGAAAATATAGTGTGTAAAAGAATCCGTATATAAAGGAGCACCGCGTATCATCGCCTCTGGATACGGGGCAATGCGTTTCCTGTTTGTTTTAAATGGCCGCATCAAAATACTGCAGCAGCTTCCGTTTGCGTATCGCGAGAAACGATTCGCCGGTTACTTTGCTCTGCAGCCAGGCCGGGAGATCGAAATTGCTGAGTGCCGATTTTTCGTATTTGTCCGAAGCCATTGCGGCAAGCAGTTCATCGTGCAGCTGGCTGAACGCCTCGGTCTGCTTTTCCCGCGAAGGAATGGATTTAATCTTGGTGCGGATAAAATCGAGGATGAGCGTTTCCACCTTAAACATCTTCTGGCGGCGCAGCAGCAGGCGGTAGGTTGATTTGATGCGGTACTCCAGCAAATCCTGGTCGCCCTGCTCAAAGTGAATAATCAGGCCCATGATGTGTGCCCACGCCTGCACATCGGGGCGCATATCGCCGAGGTTCTGCAGCAGCAGCTGGAAATGCCGGTTTGCTTTTTTCCAGTCGCCCAGCGTGAGGTAAAGCCCAAGCGCCTGGTTGTGGAAATGAATGATATCAATGAGTTTGAACTGGCTGCCATGTGCTGCAATGAGGTTCGATACTTCGGCGCTTACTTCCACCGCTTCTTCGAAATACCCGACAGAAACAAAAACGTAAAACTTTTTGGTCATGAAGTGGAACAGCACATCGGGCCCCACATCTTTTTTGCGTTTTACCAGCTGCTCGTACAGTTCAAGCGTGCGGATGGCTTCGGAATATTTCCGCATGCTCAGTTCGCAGATGATTTTATTGGCAATGGAAATAAGAAACACGTGCGGACGTGCTTCAAAAAAATGTTCGTTGTCCCACAGCAGTTTTTGTGTTTTCTGCAGGTACAGGTACATCAGGTCAAGCTCGCCCGAAACGTGGCGGTAGAGGTACTGCGAACGGTACAGGAAAAACAGGTTATACGGATCAGTAAAGTCGGCTTCATTCAGATCGCGCACTTCCCCGAACACGGCATCAAAAGCTTCGAGGTCTTTTTCGGTACGCACAAACCCGCGGAAAGCAGTCGTAACTACCAGCCGGTCCGAAGTCTGGCGGAATTTCATCCCGGTGATTTTACGGGTAAGCAGATCGAACCACTCGGCGTACAGTTTGTCAATGCGCTTCAGCGTAATCTCATTCAGTTCGCGTTCGCGGGCCAGCAGCAGTTCCCAGTCAATTACTTCTTCCAGGTTTTCGTGCAGGTCGTAACGCACCGCCGTTTTGCGCGCTTTGCTGAGGATCCGGTTGCACTGGTCGTTCAGTCCTTTGCGGTGCAGCACTTCCACGCGGTCGAGTTGGCGCCGCATTTCCTGTTTGATGCTGGAACCGTGATAACTGGTTAACCCATCCAGCACAAAATTGTAGAGGTAATTTTTTGCTACCGGGAACGCGGTGGAATCGCGGGAATAGCCCAGCTTTTTGTAAAGCACAGCCTCGTCGTACTCTTTTTGCTTTTCTATCGCATCAAACAGCTGGATATACTTATTCTTTTCTCCTTTCTGGTGAAAAGAAGAAAGTTTTTTGATATACCCTTTCTCATTTTTGGATAATGACTTGATGAGTTCAAAAAGAGGATCCATAGTGCGGATTAAAGATATACAACAATACCACGAATTTATGCCCGGTTCAAACACAAAGTACTGTAAAATTGGATTTTTAAGCCGGTATTTTTATGAACAGACGGCGGATTGCGGGTTTAACTGTAAATTCGTGCGGCATGAAACAGGAGTTGAAAAAGGTTTTGTTATTTAATCCGCGGGCGGCGCGGCACAAACCGCGTATACCGAATTCCATCCTGGCGGTTGCTGCGGCTATTAACGGGCAATACGATTTTACCATTGTTGACGGCAACCGCGAAACCGACCCGGTAAACCGCATTCTTGAAATGCTTGCCGATGGATCGTATTTCTGCCTCGCACTAACCGTTATGCCCGGCCCGCAGCTCAAACAGGCCATTCCGCTCACCCTGGAGGTGCGCAAACGGTTTCCCGGACTGAAAATCGTATGGGGTGGATATTTTCCCTCCAACCAGCCCGATGTGGTTTTAAATTCCGGCTGTGTGGATGTGATTGTGAACGGACCCGGCGACCGTTGTTTTTCCATGCTGCTCGATCATTTTGCAAAAGGGGCGCATACACTGGCAACCATTCCGAACATCATTTACCCCGAAAACGGGAAACCGGTAAAAACACGCAAAGACGAACTGTACGACCAGGACACGCTTCCGGCGTTGCCATACGATAAGTTGCATGCCTTTTACCCCATGGAAGGGTATCTCGGCAAAACGTATCTCGGTACAAAAACCATTGCGTATCATTCCAGCATCGGTTGTCCGTTTACCTGTTCCTTCTGCGCGGTGGTGCCTATTTACAATGCGCGCTGGAAAGGAAAATCGGCGGAACTTATATATAAAGACATCCGTTACCTGCGCGAAACGTTCGGCGGCAATGCGATTGAGTTTCACGACAACAACTTTTTTGTTTCGGAAAAACGCACGGTTGAATTTTCGAAACTGGTGCGTAACGACAACATGGTGTGGTGGGGCGAAGGCCGCATTGATACGATAGATAAATACAAGGACGAATCGCTGGCGCTGATGCGTGAAGCAGGCTGCCGCATGATTTTTTTCGGGGCCGAAACCGGCAACGATGCGCTGCTGAAACAGATGGACAAAGGCGGCACACAGAGCGGCGCGCAGATTCTCCGTTTTGCGGAACGTATGCGGAAGTTTGACATCATTCCTGAATATTCGTTTGTGCTCGGCACGCCCGCCGACACCCCGGAACAGGTAATGAAACAGATTGACGAAGACATCGTGTTCATACGCAAAGTGAAAGACCTGAATCCGGATGCGGAGATTATTATTTATGTATACAGTCCCGTTCCGAACGAAGGTTCTGAACTGTATGATAAAGTTACCGCATCCGGTTTCCGTTTCCCGCAAAAGCTGGAAGACTGGATCGGTGCCGACTGGGAAAACTTCGATCTGCGCAAAAATCCGCTCACGCCCTGGCTCACCCCGGCGATGATAGATAAAATCAAAAACTTTGAAACGGTGCTCAACGGCTATTACCCCACGGTGAGCGATGTACGCCTGTCGCCCGTAAAACGCAGCCTCATGCGCACGGCCGCGTGGTGGCGCTACCGCAGCGGCTTCAACGCACTGCCGTATGAAATAAAACTGCTTCAGAAAATGTGGAAATACCGGCAGCCGGAAACGGAAGGGTTTTGATGGAAAATGCCACGATGTATTTGCTCAACTTGCGGTCGCAATTTGCGACCTCAAGTTTGTAAAACGGAAAAGAAATTGAGCTGATTACTTCCCAAACAAATCTGTAAACCGCATATTGCTCCACACCTGCTGAAATGAGGGCTCCTGCATAAAGCATCCATCTTGAGGTCGCAATTTGCGACCTCAAGTTTGTAAAACCGGAAAAGGAATTGTGCTGCTGATTACTTCCCAAACAAACCTGTAAACCGCATATCGCTCCACACCTGCTGAAACGAGGGCTCCTGCATAAAGCATTCAACTTGAGGTCGCAATTTGCGACCTCAAGTTTGTAAAACGGAAAAGAAATTGAGCTGATTATTTCCCAAACAAACCTGTAAACCGCATGTCGCTCCACACCTGCTGAAATGAGGGCTCCTGCATAAAGCATCCATCTTGAGGTCGCAATTTGCGACCGCAAGTTTATCAAAAAGGAGATGCAATTGTGCTGCTGACTACTTCCCAAACAAATCCGTAAACCGCTTATCGCTCCACACCGTTTGAAACGCGGGCTCCTGCATAAAACGCATCCGGTCTGTAAAACCCAGCTTTACGGCTTCTTTCATCGCGGCCAGCGCATTGTCGGGTTGCTGCTGTTTCATTTCGTACATGGCGCGCATGAAGGCCCATTCTTCGTTCTGCGGGTCAACTATTTTATAGATGGAAATAAAATGATCGGCCGCCGGAAAATTATTTTGTTTTAACGCCTGCCCCGTATACGAATAACTCATGAGGCTGAGGTAACCCCACACGCGGAAGTGCATATCCGTTACACGCCGTGCCTGCTGTGAATACGTCGTTGTTACCGTATCAATCCCTTTCAGGTTTTGTGGCCACCACACCAGCGGCTCGTTTGCAATGGCGTTTGCATAAAACTGCTGCAGGCTTTGTTCTTTCTGAAGCAATGCGGTTTCCTGCGCAAGAAGCGATCTGTATTCCGCAGTGCCTGTAGTGGATTTGTATAATCTTGCCGGTAATGCCGTATCCTTCACAGTGCGTGCGGCTTTCAGGGCAGCCATAAAATGCGGTGCTGCAATGAGGTGATCGGTTTTACCAGCTGCAACACCATTGTCGCAGATTTCGGTGATATACGATTTCGTTTTTGTGGAATCAGCAGCAATTATTCCTGCACCGGTGGCTTCCAGTTTTATACACGCCAGTGCCGAAGCAAGCACGGTGTAAGGCGCCCATTCGTGTTTTCCGCCGAATGGTAAAAAGTAACAACGCGCTTTTTGCTGCTCCAGCCGTTTGTGCTGGTTCTCCACTTCGTTGTAATTCATGTCGCGTGTACCGGCTGCGCTGATGCAGATAAACCCCGGCGTATTTTCCGATGCAATGCCTGCGGAGCAACTGATTACTGCAGCAATATCATTCCGCTGCATGGCCGTGTAACCCGCCACCCGCGCGCCGCCGGAGAAACCACAAATGAAAAGCTGTTTTTTATCAACCGATAGCCGTTTGCCGAGGTCGTCAATCACCCCGCTGACGAGCGCAGCACTTTCTGCCGGCGCCATGCCGTTTTTCGAACGGTTTGAACCGGCCAGTATCACACCATACGTGGATGCCAGTTTGCGATACAACTGAATGGGATAACTGCCCGCCGCATGCGGATCGCAGAACACGAGCACCGGCCATTGTTTTAACGAATCGTATTCGGCGGGAAGGTAAAGCGTGTAGGTGTTGCTGTTGTCGCTTAATGCCTGGAGCTGCAGCAGGCTGTCTTTCGCATACACGTGTTGCACATGTTCAGCCGGAAGCACACTGTCGGTAAACTGTTTTTCGGGCTGGTGTGTGCTGCCGGCGCAGGCCATAAACAACACGCAGGAACATGCAAGAATGAGTTTCATGCGAAACGTTTTTTAACGGCGTGGCCGTTTCAGGCTGTCTTCCGGGTAATGCACCTTCATCGTGTCCATCATGGCTTCGGCCCAGTTCACAAGTACTTTTCTCTGCGCTTCGTCCAGGTCGGCATCACCGTGAATGATGGTATAGGAACTGAGCGGCATTTCGCCTTCGTTAATCATTTCAACGATTTCTTCGAATTTGTGAAACTGGCGGCGCGGCGAATAAGCAGCAAACGCATCAAAATCGAGTTCACCTTTGCCTTCTTCCACATGGTGATTGAGCCACCAGGCCACCGGCTGGATGTTGGCATACCACGGATACACTGTGCTGGCCGAATGGCAATCGTAACAGGCCGTTTTGAGAAGCGTATTTACTTCCGGTGAAACCGGGAAGACCGTTGCTATATTTTTTTCTCCGGGCGATTTGCCGGCATTCCGTTCGGGGCGGAAAAACTGGATGATTACGAGCACTGCAAGCAATACGAGGCCGAAGCGTTTGAAGAATTTTTTCATAAGCGTGAGCTATAAATAACCATAGCGTTTGAGGCGCAGATCGTTGTCGCGCCAGTCTTTATCTACTTTAATAAACAGTTCGAGGTGTACTTTTTTGCCGAGAAACTTCTCCATATCGAGCCGTGCCTCGGTGCCGGTTTTTTTCAGCGCCTGGCCTTTGTGCCCGATCAGGATGCCTTTCTGGCTCTCGCGCATCACGTAAATCTCGGCGCGGATGCGTACGATGGTTTCTTCTTCCTGGAACGATTCCACCACCACTTCCACCGAATACGGAATTTCTTTTTTGTAATTGAGCAGGATTTTTTCGCGGATGATTTCAGAGATAAAAAAACGTTCTGTTTTATCCGTCAGTGCATCCTTATCATAAAACGCCGGGTGTTCGGGCAGGTGTTCTAGAATCTTTTGAAACAGTACACCCACGTTCATCCCGTTGAGCGCACAGATGGGAATACATTCAGCTCCGGGCAGTTCGTTTAACCAATGCTGCTGTGCGGCTTCGAGGTGCTCCGGCTTCGCGATATCGGTTTTATTGAGCACGATGATTTTTTTCGAATCCGCATTTTTCAGTTTGCGGAGCGCGTTTTCTTCCATCGGCTCGGGATCGCGCAGGTCAATCACCACCAGCAGGATATCCGCATCACCCAGCGAATCGTTTACAAAGTGCATCATGCCTTCGTGCATTTTGTATTGCGGTTTGAGGATACCCGGTGTATCGGAATACACTACCTGGAAATCTTCCCCGTTCACAATGCCGAGAATGCGGTGGCGCGTGGTCTGCGCCTTCGACGTGATAATAGAGATCCGTTCGCCCACCAATGCGTTCATCAGTGTACTTTTTCCCGCGTTGGGGCGACCGATAATGTTTACAAAGCCTGCTTTATGTGCCATCTGCGCGGCAAAGGTAGCGTGTTTGCGCTATTTTTATCGTTTCAACATCCGAAAAATCAGATACCTTTGCACCCATGCCATTTCTTATAGCCATTGTGGGACGCCCGAATGTGGGCAAATCAACCCTGTTTAACCGACTTGCCGGCGGACGTCCGGCTATTGTTGATGCTGTTGCCGGGGTTACCCGCGACCGTCACTACGGCCATTCCGAATGGAACGGGAAACAGTTTTCGGTGGTAGATACCGGCGGTTATGTGCAGGGCAGCGACGATATTTTCGAAGATGAAATACGCCGCCAGGTGAAAATTGCCATAGACGAAGCCTCGCTGCTGCTGTTTGTGGTGGACGCGTTCGAAGGCATTACCCCGATGGATGAAGAGGTGGCTGATATGATCCGCCGCGCCAAAAAGAAAACCATACTCGTTGCAAATAAAGTGGATAACCCCGACCGCATTGCCATGGCTGCCGAGTTTTACAGCCTCGGCGTGGGTGAGCCGTACTGCATTTCGTCCATTAACGGCGCCGGAACCGGTGAACTGCTGGATGAAGTAGCCAAACTTGTTCCTGATGAAGAGCCCGTGGTGGAAGATCCCGCCCCGCGCATCGCCATCGTGGGCCGCCCGAACGTGGGCAAATCGTCGCTCATCAATGCCATTCTGGGTGTAGATAAACACATCGTTACAAACATCGCCGGTACCACGCGCGATTCCATCAATACCCGTTTCAAAGGATTCGGTCACGATATGTGGCTGATTGATACTGCCGGGCTTCGCCGTAAAACCAAGGTACACGAAGATCTTGAGTTTTATTCCGTGATGCGTACGATACGCGCCATTGAAGACTGCGACGTGTGCCTGCTCATGATTGATGCGAAAGACGGCATTGAAGCACAGGATCTCGCCATTTTCGACCTGGCCCAGAAAAACCGGAAAGGCATTGCCATACTGGTGAATAAATGGGACCTGGTGGAAAACAAAGAGAACAATACGATAAAAGAATACGAAGAACGCATCCGCGAACGCATTGCGCCGTTCCGCGATGTGCCCATCCTGTTTGTTTCTGCACACACCAAGCAGCGCGTTCTCAAGGCGCTGGATGTGGCGCAGGAGGTTTATGAAAACCGCAGCCGCCACATCGCCACGTCGAAACTGAACGAGGTGATGCTCGATGTGATTGCTGCGTATGAACCGCCTTCCATCAAGGGCAAATATGTTAAGATCAAATACGTGCAGCAGCTGCATTCGGCCACGCCCATTTTTGCATTCTTCTGCAACCTGCCGCAATACGTAAGCGATTCCTACAAACGGTACCTTGAAAACAAACTGCGCGAGCATTTTAATTTTTCGGGTGTGCCGATTACGGTTACCATGCGCAAAAAGTAACAGCCGGTTTCACGCTGCGCAGCATAATTTTATATTTGCATGATGCGGCGTTTACTGCTGATTTTATTGTTTCCCTTGCTGCTGTTCACCGGCACAGCATCCCGCACCGTTCCGGAAACGGATGAATTGTATGCCGCATTTTCAAAAGATGTTTTATTGCATCAGCAATTTGGCCGCACTGTTTTTTATTCGTGGACTTCAACGGAACAGATTGACTCGCTGCGTAAAGACGGTCCGTTACTTTACAAATCGCAGTCGGATGAAGGCGAACTGTCGTTGTACGATCTTTCGCTGAACGATAAAAAATACAACACCGATCCGGTTGCAAAGCTGCTGCGCAACCCGGCATTTGCGCGTAAACGCTACGCATGGTCAAACCCCTGGGCCACATGCAATGCACTGGCGCCTGAATATTATGGCGATCAGCTGCTCGAAATCATGCTCGAAGACAGTGCCTACATCTGCGGCTTTTTTCCCGGCACAAAAAATCCGTTTCGTGTACAACGAACCAACGGTGAACCCGTTTCCGGGAATGAACTGCTTGCCCATCCCGACCGCATCGGCGCGGTGTATCATGTAAACAGCATGAACCGCAAACCGCGTGGTGCAGTGAAACGCAAAGGCACGCGTACGATTCCCGGCAAATTTTTCAGACCGTATTTCGAGCCCTTCCGCGAATACATTATTGTGAATGAGCGCATGGTGAAACAATGGAGCTACGGCACACCGGGTGTTTCTGATCGTATTGCAAAAGATGCATACAAGTTTACGCGCCTGGCAGAGAAAAACGATTTGAAGGAAACTGCGCCGGGTTATTGCGGGAAAAACTACAGCACTGCGTGGAACCTCGCGCCGGCAGCCGTTACCGCAGAAACCTGTTTGCTGCAGGGCGCCGCATTTACCGGCGAACCGCTGGATGCAGAAACCTGCAAAGCCGTTGCGACCACCATGAAAAGCGCTTTTGCTGCACAGCAGCTGCAATACCTTTTAAAATTTCCATCAAAGCGTTACCACTGATGCCGCAACACCTCTCCCGCGAAGCAGCGCTTGCTGCACTTGAACAAACCACCGCTGCCGGTTCGTGCTTAGTGTGTAACCTGCTCGAACAGCACAGTACGCAGGTGCTTCACCGCGGCATGTATGCTACGGTGCTGCTTTCGGCTTACCCGCGTTTCTGGGGACAAACGATGATCTGCATGCACCGCCACGTCGAAAAGTTTGAAGAAGTGCAGGCGGCCGAGTGGGAGGAAATCAGCAGGCTGACGTTGCATTACGCAAAAAAAATTGAATCCGTGCTCGAGCCTGCACGCGTTTATGTGGCTGCACTCGGCAGCGTACAGCCCCTGCTGTATACCTGCCCGCACCTGCACGTGAACCTGCTGCCCGTGTATGATGCAGCACTGAAACCGGCCGATGTGTTTACCTGGGCCAATGGTGTGTACACGGGTAATGAAGAAGAGTGGGAGCAGCTGGCTTCGCAACTGCAGTTCTAACCGATTTTACTGCCGTTGGGAACCGCACGCTCGGGCAGCAGCAGCGTTACGTGGTTGTCAATTCCGTAAACGCCCAGGATGAGGCATTCCGAAACAAACGGTCCGATCTGTTTGGGTGGAAAATTAACTACGGCAACCACCTGCCGGTTCAGCAAATCAGTTTGCGAATACAGGGCTTTGATTTGTGCCGAACTTTTGAGAATGCCCAATTCGCCGAAATCAATCCACACTTTCCATGCGGGTTTGCGCGCTTCCGGAAATTCCTGCACATCAATGATGGTACCGGCGCGGATGTCTAATTTTTCAAAATCACTCCAGCTGATCATCGCTCATTCGGAAAATTGCGGATGTATTCCAGCAGCTCTTTTTGCCCGTGCCAGCGCCCGTTAAAAAATACACCGTCCTGGTATTCCACCGTGCGTATGCCGAGCAGCGGGTTAAACGTGAGCATCACAAAATCGGCTTCTTTGCCTTTTTCAATGCTGCCGTATTTATCCAGGTCGCCGCGGAACGCTGCTGCATTCCAGGTTACGCTGCGCAATATTTCGTACGGCGTAAGCTGCGCCACGTTCTGATAAAATTCCATTTCCTGCTGCAGCGAATAGCCGGGCACGGTAAGCAATCCTTCATCGGCACTGGTAATAATTACAACACCGCGCTGTTTCGCCATTTGAATAATCTGCCCGGCGCGCTGGTAATCGAGGCGTTTTTTCATGCGGTAATTGCGGAATGCTATAGAATCTTTGCGCATTTTACGCAGCGTATCGCGGTAGTCTTTCATCCACGCATCCACCTGCGCGCGGGGCAGCACACTCATGCCCTGTATTTTCATGGCTTCGCTCGGATTGGGCATGTGGTCGTTGTTGTAATAACACGAAACGGTGGGACAGAAGTACACCTTGTATTTCGCCATCGAATCGAGGATGGGTCCAACCAGTGTCGAATCTTTTTTCCAGGTGCTGATCAGGTACGGATAATGTTCTACCGAAGCCCAGTGGTGCTGTGCGCTCCAGGTGATGTCGCCTTTCGGAACGTGGCCGCCCAGGGGCATGTTGTGTTTGCCGCAAACAGAAACAAGTTCATTGATTTGTTTTTCCGAACCGCCATTCAGGTACTTGATCATTTTGTAACCGGCTTTTTTTGCATCGGTAACAAACAGTTCCATTTTTTTGCCATGAAACGATGTGTCGCTCAGCGGCGCCACTTTACACAGGTACAGGTCAGGTCCGAGCCACGCGCCGGTTTTAATGCTGTCAACGGCCGCCAGCTGGTTGTTTTGCGAACGCATGCTGCGGGTGTGGGTAACACCGGCGTTAACCTGGAAGTAGAGGTATTGTTTCAGTGTAAATTCATCGTCTTCGGTGCCGGCCGGCAGATGCCCATGCATATCACTGAAACCGGGCACAATAAATTTATTGGTGGCGTCTATTTCAATCGCGTCTTTCGGAAGCGGGGCAATGCTTTCAGCCACAACGGAAGTAATGGTAGTGCCGGTAACGGTAATGCGCTGATCGCTCAGCATCGTGTCTTTGTTCATCGGCAGCACATTGGCATGCCGGAACACATACACTTTTTGCTGTGCGTTTGATGCAACAGCAATGAACATGGTGCAGAGCAGCAGGAGCGGTAAAATTCGTTTCATGTATGGCGTTGCTTATTCGTTTTTAAAGTTACGTGATTTTTTCCGCACTGCGGGCAGGCGGCTGGTTTCGGGAGTGGTGCCTGTTTTTGTTTTTTTGGCCTTCAGCCAGCCTTTGCCGATGAGCAGTTCTTCGTTTTTTGCAAGTATCGCGCTTCCCAGCAATAACCATGCAAAAATGATGATGCAGAAATAGAAAATGCGTTCCCCGAAAATGCCGGAGAATGATTTTACAAAAGGTTTACCCTTTGGAGGAACATAAACTGCCACATATTCCTTGTAGCCCATTTCGATTGATGTAAAATCGTTTGGTCTGAAGTTGAATGTCTTGTTGTTAAGCTGAAATTCCAACAGCGGGTCTTTTGGATGACCGGCTACCTGCCACGCCATACAAACCTCCGAACGTGAAATTACGTACAGCCGCTCGCCCAGCATCAGTACGAAAATAAGCAGCGTTACTGCTGCCAGCAATTGCCTGATGTTCAGCCGCAGCATTGGCCCCTTTTAACAAATACGGTCATTGAATGGCGTTGCTTAATCGTTTTTAAAGTTACGTGATTTCTTCCGCACCGCGGGCAGGCGGCTGGAAGTGGGCGGCGTGTCTGCATTTGTTTTTTTGGGTTTCAGCCACCCTTTGCCGATAAGCAGTTCTTCGTTTTTGTCAAGTATCGCACTTCCCAGCAGTAACCATGCAAAAACAATGATGCAGAAATAGAAAATGCGTTCCCCGAAAATGCCGGAAAAGGATATTATAAAAGGTTTGCGTTCTCCATTCGGAGAAATGTAAACAGGAATGTATTCATTGTATTGCAACGCTGTAATTGAAAACTCGTGCGGCTTGAAATTGACCGTTGTATTGTTTCGTTGGTATTCCATGTAGGGGTTTTCCGGTGAGCCGCCAACCCGATAGGCCATAACAATTTCAGATTGTGAAATAACATAAAGCCGTTCGGCCAGCATCAGCAGGAAAATAAGCAGCGTTACTGCAGCCAGCAATTGCCTGATGTTCAGCCGCAGCATTGGAGCCAGTTTGTAAATGGTTTCATGGCATTATTTACCCTTATTCAATTGTTTGCTGTTGTATGATGCAACTGTGCTGTTCTTGTTTTCCTTCTCCCGCGAAATCCCTTTCAAACTCAGCCGCACATGTTCCCGGTTGGTAATAAAACTGGAAACCACCATGTACCATACAATCAGCGCAAGCAAATGGCCGATAGCTCGGGGAATCCAGATTTCGGCAGTGGTGTTGATATACGCTTTATCCGGGTTGTCGGGATCGAGCAGTATCGTATAACCACCATCGCCCAGCGAACTAAAACCATACGTTCTGAATTCGTAGTTTTTGCCGAGATACATGAACTTAATATTGGTTACACCCCTTCGTGAACCAGCCATGCTTATGGTTTTGGTGGTTAAGTCATGTTCAACCGCATTTCGCAGAAACAACAGCCGTTCGCCCAGGAACAGCGCAACAATAATTCCGAAGCCGATAAAAAAAGTCTGCCAGCGCGATAAACGGATCATGGTTCTGCTAAAATAGAAAAACGCAGCACATTGCTGTACTGCGTTTTCAAAGTTTATGTGTAAACGGCCTTATTTAATTTTAAACTCGGCTTTGATGTTGCTTACGTAATCCAGTTTTTCCCAGGGGAACAACTCCACGGTTACTTTCTTCTCGTTCTCTTTGCCCTTGTTGAAAATCTTGGTTACTTTTTTCGGCTCGCGGCCCATGTGTCCGTATGCAGCGGTTTCGCTGTAAATCGGGGTGCGCAGGCTGAAACGGGTTTCAATGGCGTACGGACGCATATCGAAGAGTTTCTCAATTTTCTTCGCGATTTCGCCGTCGCTCATTTTTACTTTGGCGGTGCCGTAGGTGTTCACATACAGGCCAACCGGCTGTGCCACGCCAATGGCATACGCCACCTGAACGAGTACTTCGTCGCACAGACCAGCAGCAACCATGTTTTTGGCAATGTGGCGTGTGGCATACGCAGCCGAACGATCCACTTTCGAAGGATCTTTGCCCGAGAATGCGCCGCCGCCGTGTGCACCTTTTCCGCCGTAGGTATCAACGATAATTTTGCGGCCGGTAAGACCGGTGTCGCCGTGCGGTCCGCCGATTACGAATTTACCGGTCGGGTTGATATGGTATTCGATTTTGTTGTTGAACAGTTTCTGTACGCGTTTCGGTAATTTTTTCATCACGCGCGGAACGAGAATTTCTTTCACGTCTTTCGAAATGCGGGCGTGCATTTTCTTTTCCGAATCAAAATCATCGTGCTGGGTCGAAACCACGATCGCGTCAATGCGTATCGGCTGGTTGTCGTCGCCATACTCAATGGTAACCTGGCTCTTCGCATCGGGGCGGAGGTAGTTCATCACTTTGCCTTCGCGGCGGATAACAGCCAGTTCCATCAGCAGCAGGTGCGCCAGTTCGAGCGGAAGCGGCATGTAGTTGTCTGTTTCGCGGCTGGCGTAACCGAACATCATGCCCTGGTCGCCTGCACCCTGTTTGTACGGGTCTTTTTTCTCCACACCCTGGTTGATGTCGGAAGACTGTTCGTGGATGGCCGAAAAAATGCCGCACGAATTGGCTTCAAACATGTATTCCGATTTGGTGTAACCGATACGGCGGATCACTTCGCGTGCAATTTCCTGAACATCAAGATACGCTTTGGATTTTACTTCGCCGGCAAGTACTACCTGGCCGGTAGTTACAAGCGTTTCGCAGGCAACTTTTGAAGCTGCATCGTAAGCCAGGAAATGATCAATAAGCGCATCGGAAATCTGATCAGCCACTTTATCGGGATGACCTTCTGAAACCGATTCAGAGGTAAACAGGTATGACATATTCGAATGGTTTTTGTTGATTTTTAGCGGCGCTAAGGTAACGTTTTTGTTCGATTGGACGATTGCCGCGAATTATTTCTGCTGGTCCGTGGCTGAGCGCCTAAAATGCAGACAATCAGAAGGTATCGAGTACCTGGCTGCTGCCGTCGGCACGATAAACCACGAGGCGCTGTTTCCCGTTTTTCAAAAATTCGACCACCACGAATCCGGTCTGTGTATTTTCCTGGAAACGCGAAGGCACCCGTTCTTTTTTCCGCAGCCGCGATTTTTTGCTTCCAGAACCGCTTATGATGTAACGGTTATTCTTAGCACCGGCAATGTATTGGGTGTTGTGGTCGTGCCCGCTTACATACAGCAGGTTGCCGTGCTTTTCAAGTACCGGGATAATCGCTTTGCGCATGCGTTTGTAGCGCGGATGTTCCATGCCCTGCGAAAGCGGACGGTCGAGCCCGGCCCAGCCCATGATGCGCAGGGGCGTGTAGGTGATAAGCACCTGCATTACGCCGAGGTAGCGTGGCCGGCCGCCGTTGGTGTACATCGGGTGATGTGCAGAAACAATTACTTTTTCATTTTTCGATTCCGCATCGGTGATCAAACTGTCAAGCGCACGGCTCATCGTTTTCAGCACCCGTTTGCGTTTGCCCGCCGTCATCTGTCCTTCGCCGCCGCGGATGCAGCCCTGCAGCGGGTACTGTGTATCCATTACAATAAAACAGATACCGGGAGCCGGACGAACCGCTACCGGGCCGGGTTTTTGACCGGAAGGCAGAAAACGTTCGTCGCGCGGATTTTTAATGTACGGGCAACTGTCGGCGATAAAAATTTTTGTTTCCAGTTCTTCTCGCAGCAATGCCTGCGCACCGTTACGCCGTTGCGCCAGCCAGTCGTGGTTGCCGGGAATGATGTATGCGCTGCCGCGGAAGTTTTTCAGCTGCATCAGTTGCGCGTGCAGGCGGTTGTATGCCGCGGTATCTTTAAACGGATAGCTGTTGTATGCTTTGGGATTAAAGCCGTGGGGGTAAACGTTGTCGCCGAGAAACGCCACCGCCGCACTGTCAAGCCCGTTCAGCTGGCTGCCGAGCAGTTGCAGGGCCGGTCCCGGTTTCGCATTATCGCCCGCATCACCTATAAAATAGAAGCGGAATACCACGCTGGTATCCTGCGCACCGGCCGTCAGGGCAAACAACCATAAAATTCCGGAAAACAGGTATTTCATTGCTGCAATAATACACAGAAGTACGGACATTTGGGAGAAGGCAAAAAGTACGCACCGGGCTTTGCGGTACTTTTGGGCTGCCAGGTCGGGGCAGGGGTTAGCGAAGAGGCTGTAAAGTACCCAACGCTTTTAAATTTATTAGATCGTATATAGCAGACATCCTATTGAAGATTTGAGCTGTCAGATTTGAGACAGCGTGTGATACAAGGATAAAGAACCTGTTTATTACAGTGTCAAATCTCAAATCTAACATCTGATAGCTCAAATCTGATACCGGAGCTATTTTACGAAACCCGATCCCGATAGCTATCAGATTCTGTTTTACACGAACAGGAAATATTACCTGACTATTTTAAAAGCTGCCTGGAAAACTTATTTTTGGATTGCGTTAAACCTTTGCCGCCGGCCGGCATCATACAGCTACATAACCAAACTGAAACAACTATGAAAATGTCCCGTTACATCTCCCTGGTGGTCCTGTTCCTCATGGTGGGCATCACTTACGCAGAAGCACAGCCCGGCGCACGCCGCCGTAATCCGCCGCCGCCGCGGGTACGCAAAGCCGAAAAAGTACACGCCCGTCGTGTAATCCGCCGCACGGCATTTGTTCTTCATGCGGCGCATAAAGCCGTAAAAGAAAACAAAGTATATACCGGCAACCTCGCACGTGCCGTAGCGCACCAGCGTTTTGCCCGCAAACTGTATGTACGCGGCCGTTTCCTCCGCGCCATGCACCAGTCGCGCCTTGCCCGCCGTTACGCCATCCTGGCACTGCAGGCCAACAAAGGCGCTGAAACCGCCGAAATGAAATTTGATAAGGAAGACGAAGACATCATGAACAGCGAAGCCGTTTCCGACAAAGAACTGCAGGACGAACTGGACAAAGAAATGCCCGGTTATTCCACCAAGGATGAAGATTTTATGGATAAGGAAATCGGGGATATTGATTTGGGCGATAACGACTAGCAGCTAACGTAATTCCGGAAAGCCATCTCTATCAAGGGGTGGCTTTTTTTTATAGTTCATTTTGGTAAAAAAATCTAAATCAGCGGGTGTTTGTAAAAACGGCAAGATTGAGTCCAGCGAAGGGGTTTGGGTTTTTAGAAGTGCGCACGGGTTATTAAAAACAGGTCAGCGGGAAATTTAAAACAAGCTTTGGGAAATCAGGCAATCGCCCCGGGAGTTTTGCCCGGTTTTACAGGAATTGATGATGTAGTATTGTAAATGTAAAAATTAGTTAAGCAACTCCAGATTAATAGCTGATCACATGATTTAAAATTTACCTGAAAACATGCCGCGAGTGGCCATACCGGCAGTTTGTCAATCAAAACCCAATTATTATTTACTTCTAAAAACGTAAAAAAATGAACAAGAAAGTCATTCTTACGGCTATTACTGCCGCAGCGGTTGTTCTTTATTCCTGTAACAAAGACAACATCTCGCCCATGGGGCCCTCCAAATCAAATCCTGTAAGTTTAAAAACGGTCAAGGTTCACCAGCAAAAGCTGAATAGTGAATTGAAAGAACTGGTTTCAACAATTAAAATGTTTAAAGGAACCGATGCCGGCAGTATCCGCGAATTCAGCAATGACAGTATTGCGCCGGATTCGGCACTTGCACTCGTTGAAGCAACCCTGAATTATGATTTCGATAAACAACCGGAAGAAAATTATGATTATTACCAGGATCGTTTTACGGTAAATGTGCCGTTCGGTGAGAACAACCATAAGGTAAGTGGTGTTGATCTCAACAGTGCATATCAGTATCTGTCGGGACTGATCAATGAACAGATTTCCGCTACAAACAATATCGTAGTAATTGACATTGAGGAAGGTGTAATTGAACCAGGAACCAATGTTATGGTTATGAGCGCGAATGCAACATTTGCCAAAGCCGATCCAGCTTATATTGCTGCCTGCGGCCCCTATGCATCAAACTGGAGCATTCCTGCCTGTTTGCCATCATACTGGCTGGCACCCAGTTCCGTGTGCCCGGCGATGACGCATTATTTTTCCGGTAGCGGAGCCGTAACTAAAAAGTTGAACTGCATGGAAGAAAACCTGGGTATCATTCCATGTCAGAACGGCGGATCCTATTTCTGGATCAATGTAAATGCGTATCAGAAATCGAACCCGAATAATTACAGCAATTATCAGCCTATGCTGTATTCGTCAGGGTATCAGCAGTATGGCTGGTTTTGTAATAATATGCCCACAATGAGTGGTGTGAATATTTTCAACTACAAAACAGCAATTAATGCAGATATAAGCAGCAATCTGACATTAGTCTATCCGAATCAGATCATTACCAAAGTGGTAGGAGAAGCCACCAATACAATGTTATTTTCTTCTTATATGAAAACGACATACTGGGAACTGAACGTACCATACGGGGAGAAAAAGTGTGTGATTGAAAATCAATAATAAGTTAGCCTGACAGCATCTATCCGGATTTTGATTTATGGTTTTCTGATAACAGTTATCAAAAATCGTAAGTTAAAATCCGGATTTGCATAATCCCATTTTTCACTACGATACGCTTCGCCTTATTAATAATTTTATCAATCATTAAAACACCCCGTTTGCAGTAAACCTTTTGTTCTCCATATATTTGTCCCATGCGGGGCAAACTCTTTTTACTTTCTATACTCAGCGGATTGCTGCTGGCGGCGGCGTGGCCGCCGTACGGATTTGCGCCCCTGCTGTTTGTGGCGTTTATCCCGCTTATGCTGGTACAGCACATTGTGCAGACCGACAACCGCCTGCGCGCCCGGCACCTGTTTCTTTACAGTTACATTACTTTTCTGATATGGAACGGGTTAACCACCTGGTGGGTGCTGTATGCCTCTGCCGGTGCAGGAACCATGGCCAACCTGGCCAATGCGCTGCTTATGTCGCTCGTGTTCCTGGTGTATCACAAAGTGCGGCTGCACCTGCCGCAACGGTACAGCGCGTTTGCGCTCATTGCTATCTGGGTTACATTTGAATGGCTGCACCACGACTGGGACCTCACCTGGCCCTGGCTCACATTGGGGAACGCATTTGCCAGCCTGCATACGTGGATTCAGTGGTATGAGTTTACCGGTATTTTCGGCGGAAGCATCTGGGTGATGCTCATCAACGTGTTGCTCTTTGAACTGTTCGTATACCGCAACACGTCGCTGCGCCCGGTGAAGAAACGATTGCTTTATGCAATCAGCTGCAGTGCCATTGTATTAGTTCCCATCGTGTTTTCGCTGATCTATTATCATGCGCTTGAAAAAGTAACAGACGTTCAAAAAATCAATGTTACCGTGGTGCAGCCGAACATTGATCCGTACAACGAAAAATTCGCCGGCGGTTTCCAGAAACAGTTGCAGAAAATGCTCACACTGGCAGCAGAAAAAACCGACGAAAAAACCGATTACCTCGTGTTGCCCGAAACCGCGCTGGTGGAAAGCCTGTGGGAAGATAACCTGCCCAACACGTGGAGCATACGCGAACTGCGCCGCTTCCGGAAGAAATACCCGAAACTGAAAATTGTTTCCGGTGCATCAACATACAAACGCTACGAGGCCGGTGAAAAATTATCATCCACTGCCCGCAAATTTGAACAGATGGACGGGTATTACGATGCCTACAACACCGGTATTCAGCTGGATGCTGATTCTACGCAGGTTCCGGTATATCACAAATCGAAACTCGTGCCCGGGGTAGAAAAAATGCCTTTCCCGGCCGTGTTCAAATACCTCGAAAAATTTGCAGTTGATCTCGGCGGAATCAGTGGCAGCCTGGGTATGCAGGACGAACGTACCGCATTCATATCGGCCGGTTCATCCACCGGGGTAGCACCGGTAATCTGTTACGAATCCATCTACGGCGAATATGTTTCGCAGTATGTGAAAAACGGCGCCGATTTTATTTTCATCATCACCAACGACGGCTGGTGGGACGATACGCCCGGTTATAAACAGCACCTGCTGTACGGCTGCCTCCGTTCCATCGAAACGAGGAAAGGCATTGCGCGTTCGGCCAACACAGGCATTTCGTGTTTCATCAGTCCGCGCGGCGATATTTCACAGCAAACGGGCTGGTGGGTTCCTGCCGTGATCAAAGCAGAAGTTACTTCGTTCAAAGGCGAAACGCTGTACACCCGCTGGGGCGATTACCTGGCGCGTATGGCTGCATTTGCCAGTCTTTTTGCCATCAGCGTGGCGTTTTTCCGCTGGCTGCGCAAACGGAGGAAAAAAAACGGGCCTGCTGCTGAAAACGGCCATTAAATGATCCCCGGCAGGAAGCGTCCGGCCTCCGGCAAAAAATCGTAATTTCGTCTCCGCAAACAACGGCTGTGAACAAATCACAGTTGTTACCTGTTCATTTATCACACGATTTTCAGTTATGGAAAAATTCGACGTTGTAATTATCGGATCGGGCCCGGGAGGCTACATTGCAGCCATCCGTTGTGCCCAGCTTGGCATGAAAACAGCCATTATCGAAAAATATAATGCCCTCGGCGGAACCTGCCTCAATGTAGGTTGTATTCCTTCCAAGGCACTGCTCGATTCATCGGAACATTATCACAATGCCGTGCATAATTTCAAAGAACATGGCATTGACATAAAAGACGTGAAGCCGAACATCACCCAGATGATTAAACGCAAGGGCGATGTGGTAAAACAAACTTCGCAGGGCATCCAGTTCCTGATGAAAAAAAACAAGGTAACGGTGTTCACCGGGCATGGTTCGTTCGTTTCGAAAAACGTGGTCCGCATTGCCGGGGCAGATAACAAGACGACTGAAATTGAAGGGGCAAAAATCATTATTGCAACCGGTTCAAAACCATCGACCCTGCCGGGAATTACGATTGATAAAAAACGCGTGATTTCTTCTACCGAAGCACTTGAACTCACCGAGATTCCGAAACACATGATCATCATCGGTGGCGGCGTTATCGGCCTCGAACTCGGTTCGGTGTATGCGCGCCTCGGCTCCAAAATCAGCGTTGTGGAATTTACCGACCGCATCATTGGCGGCATGGACGGCACACTGAGCACCGAACTGCAGAAGTCGCTGAAAAAACTCGGCTTCGAATTTTATATGAAACATAAAGTGACCGGCGTTTCTGCGAAAGCAAAAGAAGTAACGGTAACTGCTGATAACGACAAAGGCGAAAAAGTAGAATTCAAAGGCGATTACTGCCTGGTAGCTGTCGGCCGCCGCCCGTACACCGATAACCTCGGCCTTGAAAACGCCGGTGTGAAAACCGATGAGCGCGGACGCATTGCGGTAAACGATCACCTTGAAACCAACGTGCCCGGCATTTACGCCATCGGCGATGTAGTGCGCGGGGCCATGCTTGCCCACAAAGCGGAAGAAGAAGGTGTTTATGTGGCCGAAATCATGGCCGGACAAAAACCGCATGTGAACTACCTGCTCATCCCGGGAGTGGTTTATACCTGGCCGGAAGTGGCAGGCGTTGGTTACACCGAAGAACAACTGAAACAGAACGGCGTAAAATACAAATCGGGCAGCTTCCCGTTCAAAGCCAGCGGCCGCGCACGTGCCAGCATGGATACCGACGGCCTCATTAAAGTGCTTGCCGATGCCGCTACCGATGAAATTCTCGGTGTACACATGATCGGCCCGCGCGCTGCAGACATGATTGGTGAAGCCGTGGTGGCTATGGAATTCCGCGCCAGCGCCGAAGACATCGCCCGCACCAGCCACGCACATCCCACATTCAGCGAAGCCATCAAAGAAGCCTGCCTCGATGCTACCGGCAAACGGGCACTGAATATGTAAACTGCCACTGCATTTTGAAAAAAAACGAAACACCGGTTCAACAAGACCGGTGTTTTTTTGTTTCAGCATCTGACGGTTTTCAGACGAACCGCCAACGCATTTCACATTATCTTTGTCGCCGCCAATGAAAACAGGAATTTTACTCATCAACCTCGGTACGCCCGACAGTCCCGCCACCGGCGATGTGCGGCGTTACCTCCGCCAGTTTCTGAACGACCCGCGTGTAATTGATATTTCACCGCTGGGCCGATTGCTGCTGGTGAACCTCATCATTGTTCCGTTCCGTGCACCGAAATCGGCGAAGCTGTACCAGTCTATCTGGACCAAAGACGGATCGCCGCTTACCATTCACGGGCTGGCGCTGAAACGTGCGCTGCAGGAACAACTCGGCGAAGAATACGTGGTTGCATTTGGCATGCGTTACCAGCAGCCTGCGCTGCAAACCGCCCTTGAAGAACTGCGCCGGCAACAGGTTGAAAAAATTATTGTGCTCCCGCTTTATCCGCAACATGCATCATCGTCAACCGGCTCCACGCTCGAAGAACTGATGCGCATTATGAAAACGTGGGAAGTGATTCCGTCCATCGAAATCATCAGTAAGTTTTACGATCATCCCGCCTTTATGCATGCACTCATTGCTGCCGGCAAAGCGTATGATCACACGCAATACGATCACGTGGTATTCAGTTATCACGGATTGCCGGAGCGGCAGATCAATAAAGCAGCTGCACATTACGGAAACAGCAGCTGCAATTTCGGTTCCTGCTGCGAAACACGGAACAGTAATAATTTATATTGTTACCGGGCAAACTGTTTTCACACCTCGCGCCTGCTGGCCGAAGGCCTTGGCATCCCGAAAGAAAAATACACCGTCAGCTTCCAGTCGCGCCTCGGCCGCACACCGTGGATCAAACCGTATTCCGATCTTGTTATTACGGATCTTGCCAAAGCAGGTAAGAAAAAACTGCTCGTGTTTTCACCGGCGTTTGTGGCCGACTGCCTCGAAACGATTCATGAAATAGGCGTGGAATACAATGAACTGTTCCGCGAACACGGGGGCGAAAAAGTGCAGCTGGTGCCATCACTCAACAGCAACCCGGAATGGGTTTCAGCCGTTGGTGAGATCCTGAAAAATCACTGATCTTATTTGGGTTGCGAACCGTGTACTGCGGTTTCTGCTTTGGCTTTTACCGGAACAGGCGTGGTGCTGCGTGTGCCATTGAGCATAATCACAGCAGGTGTTGGGGCAGGAGCAGGCACTGCTGTTTTCTGCGCGTTCTGCGTGCTGTCAATTACAACAGCAGCAACAACATTGCTCAGCTGCGTTTGCGGCACAAGTGTCATTGAAACCTGGTTCAGAACGGTTACCTCCGGCTGGTTGCTGCGTACACTGTCAACGGAAACAACTTCAACCGTTGAAATAACCGGCGTAACGGTTTGCTGCGGCACAACTACAGCGCTTTTGTTTTGCTGTGCAAATGCTGCGGTTGATAAAAGCAGTGCAGAAAATACAACGAGTGTTTTCATGGCTGTTAATATATTGCAGTGTATGCAAGCTGCAGGTTGGTATAATTCACAGCAAGATTCAGGTTCGTAAGCTGTATAACGAACTGGCCGGTACCGCACTGTACGTTGTAGATGCGGATGTTCATGTTCTGCGCATTGCTGCCCGGAAGCTGGCCTGCAAATGAAATCGATATCTGGCTTGCCGTTGTAACATTTGCATCAGCAATGGTCAGTGTCAGGTTTGTGTTGGCTGCCAGGTTAAACGGCCCGACATAAAACTTGCCCATGTTGGTTACCGAGTTCGCATTGATCCAGCCCGCAGCATAACGCACCCATTTTGTACCGTTGAAGTAATATTGCCCCGGGGTAATGTCATTGGGCGATGTACCACCTGTACCGAGATTATAAACCATAAGTCCAGTTGCAGGTGCAGGAATGGTAACCACGTCGGTTGCACTGGTTAAGGTTACGCGCGGAAGCAACAACCCTTTGTTGGTGAAATCAACATCCAATCCTGCAGAGGCATTCGGCGTCGATCCGGTTGCATTTACGCCAACGTTTTGTGCAAACGCCGTGGCCGTAATGGTGAGCAGGAGAAGCAATAAAGCGACAGGTCGAAGTAATGTATTCATGATGGTGTGGATTTGAGTATGCAAGTTACAATCTTTTTCCCGGAATTCCGAAATTCATAAAAAGCAAAATCCGGAGTTTTTGGGCTCCGGATTTTAGCAAAAAAGTGGTTATTCCTCAGCGGGTAAGATATACACGACGCGTTTGCTGGTTGCCGGCATTATCGCGTGCAACTACCATATACATTCCGGTTTCCGGAATGCCGCTGTGCAGGTTAAAGCGATTCATACCGGCTGTGCCCTGGAACTTTTCAGCAGCAACAAGACGTCCGCGGCTGTCGTAAATGGTTGCAGTAATTTCACCGTCATCAGTCAGGTTTGCTACCAGGTCAACCGCACTTCCGATGCCGTAAATATCCATAAACGAAGTAGATCCGCTGCATGGTTGAAGCGAAACAAGATTGGTGTAATCCTCTTCGCCGTTAACATCAACCTGGCGTATTTTGTAGTACGTGGTGGTGTTCAGCGGGTTCAGATCATTAAATGAATAGTGCAGGGGCGAAGTGCTGTTGCCGTTCGGCGCAAGGCTGTTAACCTGGCCGATGGTGGCAAAGTGAACTCCGTCGGCACTGCGCTCAACAGCAAAATACGCGTTGTTTACTTCCGACGCGGTGCTCCATGTTACAGCGGCCTGTGTTGATTCGCAGGTTACGGCAAATGAAGTGAACTCCACCGGCAGCGGGGCTGCAAGTGAAGAAAGCACTGTTGGCGTTAAGGTGCCTGCGGTAAACGGCATGCCCGGTGCGGTTACTGTACCAACACCTGCTGTTACTGCTACGGCACTGCCAATGTTCGAGTTGTCCGGAATCCAGCCGCCGCCCCAGTACTGCGCACCGATGTTTCCTGTGTTGTAAGGAACGATCATCGTGTTTTCTGCGCCGCGGTAGCTGTAGGTAATTGTTGCTGTCGAGTTGGCCGAATAACGGTAATCCCACCAGCGGTCAATTACTGCTTCATCCGCACCATCCTGTGCAAGCGTCGGATCAAACATGTGTGTTACACCGGTGGTCCAGGGCAGGTTGTTGGAAGCTGCGGTAGGACGGGTAGCCACTTCAAAATAATCGGTGGCAGCGCCCATGGCAACGGTTGTGTTGGTGGTCAGCGGAATTAAAACAGCACCAGTGGTACCGAACGGAATAATGCGTGCACCGGTGTTGGTGCCGATGTTCCAGCGGACAATACTGTTGTTGGTAGCCGCATTGGTTTCACTGATGATGTGCCCGGTCGTATTGGTTACTGCTCCCGCAGCCGGATTGGTTAAAGTAAGGCGGAAACTGTTCAGCGCCAGCGGACGTGTACCAAGACTGAGTACACCGGTTGTGGTTACTACACCACCAACAGATGTGGCTACGTTCAGCGTTTTGGTATTGGTACCGAGCAGGGTCAGGTTATAGAACGTGGTGCTGTTTGTCCCGTTTATGGTTTGTGCAGCATCCACCAGCTGTACCGTACCGGCATCGGCTGTAAAACCGGTATTCGCCGAGTTGTTTGTCCAGTCACCTTCAAGGCTGATAATGCCTGTGGCACTGGGTGTAATGCGCCCGTTTGACTGACTGAGGTAGTCGCCGGCGGTGCCGCCGTCAACATAAACCTGGGCAGCGCCGGTCATAACGATATATGCCCCGTTATTCAGAATGCCCTGGCCGTGCAGGTTGTACGTGCCTGCAAGCAGCGGGAGCATTATGACGGGTAAAACGGATTTAATACGCATGGTTAGCAGGTATTAAAAAGATTATTTCTGTGTTGTGCTGTTATCCGGGCGGACAACCGGTTTCGGCTGTTCGTCGCGGGTTGTTTTGAACTGACCGGCTTCGCGCTGAATCTGCAGGTAATCAATAAAGCCTGCCGGCATCGGCGTCGGTTTCCAGTTTTTGCGTTTTTCAGCCCAGAATTTCACACATTCTTCGTAATCAACCGGTGGCGGATCAGCATACTGCATGTAGGCGCGGGTATCGCCGGGGCCCCACAGCGGATCGTTACCGAAGCGGTGATCCTGGAAGTTAACGCGTTTGGCCATAATGCGGTATGAAAATTCAGCATTCGACTGGCCGCCGTTACGTTCTTTTACTTTAAAATAGGTTGTACCTTTTTCAATATATACTTCCTGCGATTCGCCTTCCATCTGGATGAAAACGCGCATCGGGTGTTTGTCGTCAATTACAACGGTTTCGAGGAACAGCTCATCAAGGTTGATGGTACATTCGCCGTTAACAAGTTTGCCACCGCCGATGTCTTCAAACCAAACTTCCGAAGCTTCTACACAATACAGTAACTGGTTGCCTTTGGTAGTACCCACCGAAGCAGTTTTGGTTCCGTTTGCAATTACGTGGTTACCGTTGAAGTAGCCGGAATAGTTGGCGTTATTTGCGCGCCAGCCGACTACTGCGGCATCGTTGTTACCGCTCATAATACCACCACCGAAACCGATGCCATGCACACCTACACCAAACGCAGCCCCGTTATAGGAACCGAGTACACCGATGCGCATACTGCCCGAAGCAATGGCATTATAGCCATATACACCTGCACCGCCTACTGCAGCTGCGGGTGTTGAACATACACCATACACACCGGCACGGGTGTTGGCGGTATTTGTTCCGTTATAGTTACCGAGACAGCCTGCACCGGCACCTGTTCCGCCATAAACCCCCTGCAATGCAGAGAATGCGGTGGTACTGGCGGCAAGTACTTCGCCCCAGGTTCCGGAGCCGTTTACAGCCGAATAACCATTAACAGCAAAAGGAAGGGTTGCGCTGCCCACTGCAGCTACCATGTCACCGGCATAAGGCGATGCGGTTGCTCCGGCTACAATTTCACCGTCGGTCGGGTTGATGCGCATACGTTCAACGTTATTCGCATAAAAACGGAATGCCTGCGCATTCACGGTTCCGATCAGGTTGGCAGCGGCAATGGTATTGCCGGTTATGCGCCAGCCGGATGCGCCGCTGAGAATTTCCTGCCATACGGCACCATCAAAATACCAGAACGAACCGGTAGTGGTGTCGTAAACCGTAAGTCCGGTGGCGGGTGCACCGATAGCCGTACGCTGAACCGATGTCATACGCGGGATAAGTGCGCCCATGGTTGTCGAAGAAACATCAAGCATGGCCGATGCTGCAGGTGCCGCACCGGTGCCGTTAATGGCAACGTTCTGCGCCAGGGCCGGCACAGAAGAAAGCAAACAAATAGATGCTGCAAAAGAGAGTGTGCTCTTTTTCATGTGTTGTGTGTTTTTTAAATTTTAATCTGCTTGTAAGGTCAAACAGGTGTGTTCCCATACGGGTGAAGCATCAGGAACAGACAAATATATAAGATTTCTACCGTAATAATCAAATGATTACAGCCATTTCTGATGTACTTTTGTCCCGTGCGGGCCTATTTAAAAAACACATTTACCCAAAGTAAAGCCGATTTATCCGATAAATTACTCGGCCTGGCGCGGAATACCCCGTTTTTCACCCTCCTCGATTCCAATGGTTCAGGAACCTCCGAACTGCTCTGTGGTTGGGAAATTGTTAATAACTTTAGCAATCCTGACTTTGGCCAGTTGGCAGACTATCATGCTGAAAATCAGGACTGGTTGTTCGGTCACCTGGCCTATGATCTGAAAAATTGCATCGAAAAACTGCAAACTGCAAACACGTCGCGCATCGGGTTTCCGGACCTGCATTTTTACCGCCCGCGTTTTGTGGTGCAGCTTGCCGGCGGAATACTGTCGCTTGGTTATCTTCCCGGTGATGAAACCGAAGCCCGGCGCATTTTTGATTACCTCGCAGCACCGGAAACCGGTACGATCCATTTTTCTGAAAATATACCGTTACAAATCATCAGCGCCGGATGTTCCCGTGAAGAGTATCTCGATCGCGTAAATACATTACTCCGGCACATCGCGCGGGGCGATATTTATGAGATCAATTTCTGCATGGAGTTTTTTGCAACACATCCCGGATTTCAGCCCGCAGCCTGTTTCCGGGAACTCAACAAAAAAGCAAAAGCCCCGTTTGCTGCATTTTACCGCGTTGCCAATAATTACCTCGTTTGTGCAAGTCCCGAACGGTATCTGAAAAAAGAAGGACGAAAAATCAGTTCGCAGCCCATCAAAGGAACGATACGGCGCGGTAAAAACACGGAAGAAGATCAGCTGCTTAAACAGCAATTGCTGAACGATCCGAAAGAACGTTCAGAAAACGTAATGATTGTGGACCTTGTCCGCAACGACCTCTCGCGCATTGCTGCCCGCGGAAGTGTACATGTGGATGAACTTTTTGGGATTTATTCGTTTGAAACAGTTCACCAGATGATTTCAACGGTGCAGGCTGAGTTACGGGCTGACTGCAGCGGAGCCGATGCACTGAAGGCCACGTTTCCCATGGGGTCCATGACCGGTGCGCCCAAGGTGCGCGCCATGCAGCTGGCCGAAGAAACCGAAGGCATGAAACGCGGACTCTATTCCGGCGCACTCGGCTATTTTACACCTGGTGGCGATTTTGATTTTAATGTGGTCATCCGCAGCATACAATATAATGCGGCCGCAGGTGCGCTGTCGCTTATGGTCGGAAGCGCAATCACGCAGGGTTCGGTTCCTGAAAACGAATACGACGAATGCCTGCTCAAAGCCAAAGCCCTTTTTGATGTGCTTGGTGTTCGTTAACTGCTTTCCGGTACTTTTGTAAACACATGCTTCACGATACCTTTTCTGCATTTGTTGCTTCGCAGCAGTTGTTTACAACCGGCGACAGGCTGCTGCTTGCGCTGAGTGGCGGTGCGGACTCGTGTGTGCTGGCGCACCTGCTGCACCGGGGCGGTTTTCCGTTTGCAGTGGCGCACATCCACCATGGGTTGCGGGGCGATGCTGCGGATGCAGATGCACAGTTTTGCCGCGAAACAGCAGAAACGTATAACGTTCCTTTTTTTGAAACGCGATTCACCGATCTGAAAGAAACCATTCCTGCGGATGAATCGCTGCAGTCGCATGCACGTAACAGGCGCTACGCGTTTCTGCAGGAAACGGCAGCGGCAAACGGGTACACGCATATTCTTACGGCCCATCACTTCGACGACCGGCTGGAAACATTTTTTATGCACGCGCTGCGCGGAAGCGGGGTGAGCGGGCTGCGCAGTATACTGCCGGTAAATGGTAACATCGTCAGGCCGCTGCTGTTTGCAACACGTGCCCAGGTGGAACAGTATGCCGCAACACATAACATCGTGTTCCGTGACGATGAAAGTAATTCGGAAGATCATTACACGCGAAACAAAATACGCCATCACCTGGTGCCGGTGCTGCAGCAAATCAATCCCGCGTATGTTGCGGGTTTTTCGGCCGTTTTCGAAAACCTGCGCGATACCGAACTGTTGCTGGAGCAGTTGCTGCCGGGGCCGGAAAACGTGAACGGGGAATTTGTAATTGCACCCGGTGAATGGATCACACAGCCCGGTGCAGTTACGCGTATGCACTACCTGCTGCGCCGTTTTGGTTTCGATACGGCGCTGTGCCGGAAGCTGGTTGCAGAATGGCAAACGATTGCCAGCGGGGCTCGTTTTTTCTCGGCGGAGTATGAACTCGTTCGCAACCGGGAGCAATTACTCGTGCGTCCGAAACAGCACGCTGTAATTCGTGAAGCTGTTTTTTTCTCGCCTGAAAATCCGGCGGCGGGCATTGCGTTAAAAACTCATCCCGTTCCGTTTCAGCTTCCGGAAAAAACAGCACCACATACCGCTTATTTTGATGCCGGAAAACTTATTTTTCCGCTGCAGTTTCGCGCCCCGCAAACCGGCGACCGCATGATTCCGCTGGGCATGAATAATTACAAAAAACTGAGCGACATATTTATTGATAAAAAATGTTCCGCGTTCGAAAAAGAGCGGGTGCAGGTACTCGTCAGCGGCGATGAAATTATCTGGATTCCCGGCATCTGTTACGGACAGGCTGCGCGGATTACGGCTGAAACAGGCAGCGTTATTGAAATCACATTAACCGGCAGCACCAATGGCTAAAGAAACGGAACTGCTGTTTGAAGAAAAACAATACATCGGCATGAACCGGTTTGCGTTGCTGCGCCGGATTGTAATTGCGGTGTTCTGTTTTACGGCGTATTACTGGTCAGAAAACCCCAAGCCGGTGGATACGCTGCTGATTGATATTGCGGAATATCCTGGCAACACCAGTTACGGACGGCTTTTTTTTATCACCGGTTTGTTTGTGCTGTTGCTTTCGGGTTTGCTGCTGGTGGTGTTACACATGCGCACGGTATTGCAGCCCGGCGTACTTACCATTGACGGTTTCTGGTCGGCGCGGCGCGTACGTATTGAACTGAGCGGCATACGCACGGTGCGGAAAGTGAAATTAAAACCATCGCTGCTGAAACGTTCGGTGTATAACCTGCACTCGCGCAGCCGGATTCGTTTTTATACGCATGGTGTAGATATTATTGAACTGGAAACACTCGACGGAATAACCTACCGCATCGGCACCCAACGCCCGGATGAATTGTATCGCCTTTTGCAGGCGGAGCTGAATCAATTAACAGGTAATTAACCGGTTATGAACCGGTTTTGCACTGGTTTTCAGCCGCTTACAAACGGATAGGCGGCTTGTTGCTGAAAAATAAGCGATTGACTCACAGTTTCTTGTGAAAAAGGAGCGGTACAGATTTGCGAAACCGTAACAACCGCCCTATCTTATTCGTAGAATATTATCACGGTTTTGTCGAGCATTTTATCGTTTCATCTAAAACTTAGTCTCCCATGAATGCTACCATCCCATCACCAACATTGATTCCCAAAGAACAGGTAGCGCAGCTGCGTTTTCCTGCCGGGGAAGTATTAAGCACCGCCGAAGAAAAAACCAGGCGCCGTGCTGAACTGGACCGTGCACTCGTACTCGGTAATGTTGATCATAATAAGGTCCGGATTACTTTCCGCGATACGGAAGGGCTGAAACAGGTGGAAACCACCATCTGGGCAGTAACGGAAGAGCGTGTCATTTTAAAGAGTGGTATGGTGATTCCGATCCGCTGTATTACCGACGTAAAAACTTAACGGGCTATTTATGGCTTTCATCGTTTAAAAAACCGGACAAGGCGAATTGTCCGGTTTTTTTATTAACAGTCCCGTAGAACCCCTGAATCGTTTTCCTATATTTGATATGCGGCTTCACACCCCGTACATTAAAAGGAACACACAAACACTATCATGACTATGATCGCTGCCGGAAAGGCGTTTATCGCCACCTGCTTTGTTGTCCTGTCTGCTGTCGCTTCGGCTGACGCACAGACTGCTGTAGCTCCGAAAACGGACTGGAGTACAAAAATCGTAAAACTTGGAAACGGTGAGGCTGAGGTTCAGTTCATCGCCAAAATTCCGCCGGGATGGCACATCTACTCGCAGAATGTGAGCAGCGATGGCCCGATGCCGACCACCATCAGCATTGATCCGAACAGCAGCGGCATCCAGGTAATCGGGCCGCCGGCTGAACCGAGCGCCAAAACCAAATTTGAACCTGCATTTGAGGTAACCGTGGCCTACTTTGAAAAAGAAGCCATCTTTACCCAGAAAATCAAATACACCGAAGGCCAGCCCGCACAGGTAAAAGCAACGGTAGAATACATGATGTGCAACGATGGCGGTTGTCTGCCACCGGACGAACTGAAACTCGTCGTTCCCGTTAATTAATCAGAAAGAACTACTATTTATCTGCAAACACGGCTTGAAATCACAGGCCGTGTTTGTATTTTTGCCCGTTCCATAAACTGATCTCCTATGACCTTTGCTCCGCTGAAGAAGTCACTTTTTGTTTCTCTTGTTTCGTTCCTCGTATTGTTTTTTGTTTCGCCGCAGGTGATGGCGCAGGAAAACCATTGCAAATGGAGCTTCAGTACAAATAAAATCAGCGAGTGCGAATACGAACTTGTTTTTACTGCGCAGATCGATAACGGCTGGCACCTGTATTCACAGAAACCCGGGAAAGCACTTCCCGGCGGAGAAGGTGAGACCGGTCCTACGCCTACATTTTTCGCGTTCGACAAAAAGAAAACCTATCAGCTTGTTGGTAAAGCGAGTGAACCGGCCGGCCATGCAGATGATGCCTGGAAAGAGCTTGGACTTGAAGTAATGGCGTTTGAGAAATCAGCGGTATTCAAACAAAAAATCAAACTGCTGACGGATAAAGAAGTTGTAATAACAGGAACTATTGACGGGATGGTTTGCAGCAACGGTAGCTGTATTCCATTTCTGCCTAACCCGACGTTTAAATTTTCAGTAACAGGCACCGCAGCCTGTGGCTCGGTTACTGAGCCTGTAAAAGATACCGCCAAACAGGCTGATACCATTGGTGCTGTTTCCGGAAATACGTCGGGCAGCGGTTCATGCGATTGCAAAGCAGAGATTAATGAAGCCATTGCCAATGCCATGAAAAAGGGCGGTCACGAAATTGTGGATACAACCGGTTGCCGCCCGGTGCTGATGAAAGCAAGCGATACCAAACTTGAGCCTGTTGACGGGGGCGAAGAAATTACAGCTGATGATAATTCACTTTGGGGGATTTTCCTCGGGGGCTTTATAGGTGGTCTGCTTGCGCTGCTTACACCATGTGTGTTCCCGATGATTCCGATGACGGTAAGTTTCTTTACAAAACGCAGTAAAGACCGTGCGAGCGGAATACGAAATGCGATTACGTATGCCCTGGCAATTATCCTGATCTATGTAACGATCGGTATGCTGATAACAATAATATTTGGCCCTGCGGCTTTGAATGATATGGCCAGCAGTGCGTTCTTCAACATCCTGTTTTTTGTTGTGTTTATTGTATTTGCCATTTCATTTTTCGGCGCATTCGAAATTACGCTGCCCAGCCGTTTTGTAAATAAAGTGGATGCTGCTTCTGACCGTGGAGGCCTGCTTGGTATTCTCTTTATGGCATTCACACTTTCGCTGGTTTCGTTTTCGTGTACAGGTCCGATCATCGGCAGTCTTATTGTGCTTGCTGCTGCAGAAGGCAGTTTTCTTGCACCTGCAATCGGCATGTTTGGGTTTGCGCTGGCACTGGCGCTTCCGTTTGCATTGTTTGCATTATTCCCCGGCTGGCTCAACTCACTTCCGAAATCAGGTGGCTGGCTGAACTCCGTAAAAGTGGTACTTGCATTTATTGAACTTGCGCTGGCGCTGAAATTCCTGTCAAACGTTGATCTTGCATATCACTGGGAATTCCTTACCCGCGAAGTATTCCTTGCCATCTGGATTATCATTGCGATACTGCTTGGTTTATACCTGCTCGGCAAACTCAAATTTTCGCACGACAGCGATCTGAAATATGTTTCTATTCCGCGCCTGCTTTTTGCAGTGTTTGCTTTTGGCTTTGCGATTTACATGGTTCCCGGAATCTGGGGCGCACCAACCAACCTTATCAGTGGCCTGCTTCCGCCTTCGTATTACAAAGAATGGAAAGAGCCAAACAGCAGCGATTGTCCGCACGATCTTTCCTGCTTCCATAATTTTGAAGAAGGCATGTGTTATGCACGCAAAGTGGGTAAGCCTGTGCTGATCGATTTTACCGGCTACGCCTGTGTAAACTGCCGCAAAATGGAAGATTTTGTGTGGCCGAAACCGGAAGTATATAAACTGATCAGTGAAAAATATGTGCTGATTTCGCTTTATGTTGATGATAAAAAAGAACTTCCTGAAAAACTGAAGTTCACTACACCCGAAGGCGAAGCTGTAAAAACATTCGGCCGCAAATGGAGTGTGCTGGAGCAAAAATATTATGGACAGATTTCGCAGCCGTTGTATGTGCTTGTTGATAACAGCGGTCAGATACTTGCGAAGCCCCGCGGTTATACGCCTGACGCAGGTGAGTATGTACGTTTCCTGGAAACAGGGCTGAAACGTTATGAACTGCGTAAAGAAGGTGTTGCTGAAGAAACAACGAAGTAACGCTACTTCGCAGCGCCCGCCTCATTGCGGCGCAGCTCAAAGTTCTTACCGAGATAAACACGGCGTACCTGTTCGTCGGCAGCCAGTTCTTCGGCGGTGCCGGCTTTCAGAATTTTTCCTTCAAAAAGCAGGTAGGCACGATCAACAATAGATAATGTTTCGTGTACGTTGTGATCGGTGATGAGAATACCGATGTTCTTTTTGCGCAGGCTTACAACAACTGATTGAATATCTTCTACCGCAATCGGGTCAACACCCGCAAACGGTTCATCCAGCAAAATAAATTTCGGATCAACTGCCAGGCAACGTGCAATTTCGGTGCGGCGGCGTTCACCACCCGACAAACGATCGCCGAGGTTGGTGCGGATGTGCTGCAGCCCGAATTCATCCAGTAATTGTTCCAGTTTTGCGGCCTGTTCTTTTTTCGTCAGTTTGGTCATTTCAAGCACCGCGCGGATGTTGTCTTCCACACTCAGTTTGCGGAATACCGATGCTTCCTGCGCCAGGTAACCGATGCCGAGCTGCGAACGCATGTACATGGGCTGGCTGGTGATGTCGGTATCATTGAGGTACACTTTTCCTTCATTCGGGCGGATCATGCCCACGATCATATAAAACGAGGTGGTTTTTCCGGCACCGTTCGGACCAAGCAGCCCGACGATTTCGCCTTGTTTCACATCAAATGAAACGCCTTTTACAACCGTGCGGCTGCCGTATTTTTTAATGATGTTATCAGCTCCGAGAATCATGCAGTGCGTGCGTCAAAAACCATTCCGGTATGGAACGGTTAACAAATTTAGGCACAATAATCTGGATTTGGATCCTGTCAGGAAATTATCCTTCCGGTTTTTAAATCGGATAATTACCAGGACACATACGTCAGTTCGAGCGGCAGTCGAGAACAGTGATGTATGATCGTATAAAACCTGTTCTCGACTGCCGCTCGAACTGACGGTAATAAATGATCCTGAAAGACGCTAAAAAATCACCTGCATGGAAGCGAGTATCCCGAAGCGGGAAACATTCGCATTCAGGTTCGGATCGAGGTACGACAAACGCCAGAACGCATCCACGCGGAAAAACTTGAAGATGTTTTCCAGTCCGCATCCCACTTCATAATACGGCCCGCGGTTGAGGCTGTGCAGCGTGGAGGGGAAGGGCAGGTAGTTTTTGCTGGCATCGCTCACGGTACCCACCAGCGCTTTTGCGGTAAGTGTTTCGCGCCACTTGAGCTTGCGCATGAGCGGAATTTTATTCAGGAAGAAACCATCAAAGTGATGGAAAATCTGCACCGTTGCATACTGATCGCTTGCGAACTCATAATAATTCATGCGGTTAAACGCATACGGATCGTACACCCAGGTTTCGTTGCCGCCGTGCAGTTCCATGAGCGGGTAGGGAATGGTGCCATAAATTTTTCCGGCTTCCACCACCCAGTCTGTAAACCCGATCGGGTTGATGCGGAAACGGTCATTTACATTCAGCGTAAATTTATGATACTGGTACTGGCTTCCGAACACGCCTTTTACACCGGCCGTGTACATGAGCTGCACAATGGGCGATTTGGTGCCCACACTCACGCGGCTGAATACATTCTCCACATATTTTTCGCCGTAAGCAAAACGCAGTTTGAAACGCGCCTCAGCCGTTGAAATGCCGGGCTGGTAGGTAGAACTGCCGTCCGGATTCACAAAGTTAAAACCGGTACCAAACAGCGGGTGCATGTTGCGTTGCAGCAGATACACTTTCAGGTTAAAGCCTTCAAACAGGTCGCGGTCGTACCACCACTGGTACTGTTCCACACGTGTCATGTTGTTCAGCGGGTTGCGCCGGAACAGCGATGACAGGATGTTATCAGACGTAAATGCATTGCTGCTCTGCCCGAGAATTTCGTAATCGTTTTTGTAGTTGAAACCGGCAATCTGCCACGGCTTTTTGGTGATGGCCACTTTAAAATGACCGGCGAATTTGAATTCTTCGTCTTTCAGTCCGTAAGCAGCATAACCACCAAGCTCAATTTTGCGGCTGAAGCTGTTGCTGGTGCGGCCGCCCACACGGAAACGCAGGCCTTCCACCTGGTTAAAACTCACCATGTTAAAATAAGGACCGAGTTCCCACGGGCCAAGTACCTTGTAACCGGAATACAGCAGGATGGCAATGCTTTCCCAGCTCTTATAAAATTTTAACCCCATTACGGTGTCAACCATTTTATAAACGCCCTGTTCTTTTTTGGTCAGTGTATCGTGGCGCGATTCGGCCCAGAACGCATCGTCCCGTTTTTCAGCGCCCTGCTGCACAATGATGTTGTCTGTTTTGGAATAAAAGTCCCGTTCCTTCGGTGTGTTTACCACGATGTTTTTGTACGAGGTGGTTTTGCGCCCGTAAAGCCCGGTCTGTTTTTTCTGCAGGTTGAATTCGGCAACAACTTTTTCTTTGGTCATCATCCAGTTGCCTGACTGGTCGTCGAATTCTTCGATTACGTAAAAGGTGTTTACGTAGTTGATGTTCGCATCTTTGGCAATGCTCATCTCGATGCGTTTTACCGCAAAGGCCGTGTCGGCAATCCACATGTTGCCGGTAAAGGTGAGCTCCTGTTTGCGTTTCGGTTCAAACTGAATCTGGTAACAACGGTCGTCGCCGATTACAAGGCTGTCAATGAGGTAATATTTGTAAAAAAGAATACCACTTTCCGAAACCGGGCTTACGAAGTATTTGCCGAAAACGAGCAGGTTGTTTTCGTAGATGTTAACGTTCTGGTACATTTCGCCGGTAAATTTGGCGATGCTGGCATCTTCCATGCCGCTGACCTTCGATCCTTTGATGACTTCTTTTTTGAATTTCGGGTCTTTGGTGTAATAAAAATCAGAAACGGATTCGGAAAAGAAGAGCGGCAGGTGCGGTTTCTCGTGTGTGTTGGAACTGTCAATAAAATCGAACACAAATTTTACCGGGCCAAGCAGTTTGCGGTCCTGCAGTTTTTCAGAAATATTGGTTACATCAAATTCCAGTTTATTGTACACCTCGTACTGAAATGCATCGAGGCGCTCCTTGTCGTTGTCCGGCTTGTGTTCCCACACTTTGCGCAGGATGCGGTGGGCGGGGTTTTCACCGGCTTTAATTATCACCTCCCCAATCGCAAAAACCTGTTTTTCGAGTGCGACATCAATTTTCTGATTGACACCGGGCGTAAGTTTAAACGCCACCCGTTTGTAACCGACATAACTGAAAATAACCGAGTCGGCTTTTACCTGGTACAGCAGGTTGTAGTTGCCTTCAATGTCTGTTGTTGTTCCGGAAGTGGTGTTTTTTAATGCAACGGTAACAAACGGAACACCTTCACGGGTTTCTGCATCATACACTTTACCGGACAGCCGGGTTTGTGCCGATAGGGAAAACGGAACTGCAACAAGCAGAAGTACAAGGCTTCGTAAAAATCGGTTCATCATTAAATCGCGCAAGCACGAATATAAGCCAAAAGCAGGGGAAAAGGAATACCTAGCTGTTGATTTTTTCGAGTTCATCCCAGTACTCTACCGCGCGCCGGGTATGCGGAATTACGATTGTGCCGCCCACAATATTGGCTACGGCGAACACTTCAAACAGTTCGTCGCGCGTAACCCCGGCTTCGTGGCATTTTCCGAGGTGGTAACGCACACAATCGTCGCAACGCAATACCATGGAAGCGACCAGTCCCAGCAGCTCTTTGGTTTTAACCGGCAGGGCGCCTTCGGCGTACGTATTGGTATCGAGGTTAAACAGGCGTTTTAATACGAGGTTATCCTGATCCAGGATGCGTTCGTTCATGCGTGAACGGTAGGCATTAAATTCTTCAACTGCATTCATTGTGTTATTGGCTTTGAATTCCGAAGATGCAGTTTTTTATGCAAACCTGCAATTCTCTTCTGCAAAGGACTTCCAGGGAAATAGATGAAGTATATCCGTGTTTTTTGCATCTGTTGTTATAATATACTACAATAATTTATTTGCAAAATTTTCGTGCATTTAAAAAAATAATTCATTTAGTTTGTTCGCTGATTATAGTTGTTAAGGCTCGTTACGGTTAAATAGTTGATCTGGTTTTAAAGTTAAGAAATATGAATTTTAAGTTACTCACACAGAGCATAGCGCTCACGCATGAAGCAATACAGCATAATGCAATCACATCAATTAACAGGCACATAACCTTGCGAAATCTACTGATCGGATATTTTATATCCGAGTATCAGCAAAATGGCGAAGATCGTGCACGGTATGGCGAAAAATTAATGGAAAAACTGGTAGCCCGCCTCAACCGGTCGCAGGTTAAAGACATTACTGCAGCTGATTTATGGCGATTCCGTCAGTTTTATCAAATCTATGCAGAGATTCTCGTGACACTGTCACGAGAATCTGCTCTTCAGCAACACATCCCAATTCTCGTGACAGTGTCACGAGAATTGGAGAAGAGGCTGGAGGTCCAGAAAAACATGCGATTGTACGGGAAAAAGAGCGAACTGACGCAGCATTATAAACAGTTGTTTTCGAAGGCCTCTTTTTCTCATTTTACGGAACTCATAAAAATTGATGACGAATATAAAAGAGCCTACTATGAAATGCTTGTGTGTAAAACACAGCCATCGGTTCGTGAGCTCCGAAGTGCAATTCATTCATTATCGTATGAACGTACCGGTTTATCGAGAAACAAGAAAAAATCATTTCAGTCAATTGCCTGTAAAATAAAACCCTCCAAAGCAACAGATGCAATTAAAGATTTTTATTTTTTCAATTTCCTTGAACTGAAGAATGTCAGTGAGGTTGATGAAACCGAGATGGAATCGGCATTGCTTAATCACCTGGAGAAATTTATCCTTGAATTGGGCAATGGATTCTGTTTTGAGGCAAGGCAAAAGCGTATTCTTATCGGCGATGAATACTTTTTTGTGGATATGGTGTTTTATCATCGGTTACTGAAATGTCATGTACTGATAGAATTAAAAGTTGATTCTTTTAATCATGCACATGCTGATCAGCTCCGTACCTATGTCAGGTATTACAACAAAGAAATTCGTGTGAAAGGCGATGGTACTGCTATCGGTATATTGCTTGTAACTGACAAAAATAAGGCCCTTGTAGAATATGCTACAGAGAATATTAATGAAAAAATGTTCGTGTCGAAGTATGCTGTAAGCCTGCCATCGCGCCGGCAGCTTGAAAATTTTATCCGGCGCGAACTTCGTAAAATGTAATATATTCAGCAGTTACCGCGGGGGCGATACATTCGTCATTACCACCCGGAAACCGATAAACGGTGTGGGCCGTGTTACGTCTTTATATTCTTCTTCGGCCTGGATACGGATGTTTTGTGCAAGGGAAACCCAATTCCCACCTTTGCATGCAATACCGGCCGGAACATATTGCCCCGACGCGCCGGGCTGCATCAGCACCACCATTTCCGAAACGTTACCCGCCATGTTATACAGATCCCATGCGTTCGGGAAATAACTGTTGCGCGGGGCGGTGTGAAAGGCACCATCAGATGCATAATCATTCCGCATTTTGCCGGCACTGTCGCTTTTCAGTGCGCAATAGTTGGCCATAAACTGCCCTTTTGCATTGCGCAGATAAATACCGGGCCAGGGATAAATCGTCGTGTCGTTTCCGGCATGTGCCGCATATTCCCATTCAATGTCGACAGGCAGACGCACATCATTTACCGGTGCAGCCGTTTTGTCTTTGCGCAACTGTTCATCGTGTGCGGCCTGTGTAAGCCAGGTGCAGTAGAGTTTTGCGCCTTCGCGTGGTACATTCACCACCGGGTAATTGTCATACGCCGGATGGGTAAAATAATGTTCATCCATCGGGTCGTTATATGATGCGCCTTTCCATTCTTCCACCCAGCAATTGCTGCATACATTGGCCTGTTCAAATTCGGCGTACCGTTTTTGCATTATGAGGTCATACAGAAAAGTGCGGTATTCGCTGTTTGAAACTTCGTACTGCTGGATGTAAAACGATTGCAGCGATACGGTATTCCCGTTCCGGTTATATGAACCGGTGGGCGCAAGGCTGTAACCTTTGTGATTCAACAGGTTTTCAACCATTTCTTTTTTCGATTTCGCGATCTGTTTCTTCCATTGTTCACCGAGTACCGGTACTTCGATGGTTCGTTTTTCGCCCCCGGCAGCGGTGTACGAAACATTTTCTGTAATTGGTTTTGAAACAGAACGGATCACATACCTGAAACCGATTTCGGCCGAGGGTGTGGTAATGCCTGCGTAATTTTCAGGTGCTTCAATGGTTACGTTATCGCAGCTGCTGTTCCACGAACCACCCATGGCCAGCGGTTTTGAAACGGCGGCTGCCGTTTTTTGTGCGTTGTCCCGGTCCCATTTCCAAACCATTTCTGCAACGTTGCCACTCATGCAGTAAAATCCGAAATCGTTGGGGTTGTAACTGGTCACCGGGCAGGTGATTAGCGAATCAATGGAATGCCCGGCCGTTGTAATAGCATCTTTTGCTTTAACCGATTTCGACATGCACTCGCTGTGGGTGGGAACCACCTTGTCTTTCGATTTTGCATAATTAAAATTCGAAAGAAAACATCCTTTTAAATTTTGCGTGCTGTTGCCCCCCCAGGTATAAACAGCCGTTTTGTTTTTACACCGCGCCGCCCTTATCCATTCAGTATCATACGGCAATTCAAAACGAAGACGCAGGTAAGACTCATTTAGTTTGATGGACTTCTGCTGGGCGGCGTTCTCGTAACTGCGGGTAAGCCAGTCGCAGAACAACACAGCACCGGTTCGTGAAATGTTCACCACCGGAAATGATTTGTATCCCGCGCTCATGTATTTATCATCCATGCCGGCAATGCCTTTTAACGACCAGCCTTTTTTATCCACGCGTGCAAGCAGGTAATCATCATACCGGCCGGTAATAATCAGGTCGTTCAGAAAAATGGCGTATTCCTGCGTGGTTACCTCGGTGTATTTCATTTCAAACTGGGGCGTGGAAACCGATTCGCCGTTGCGCAGCGCTGTGCCGGGTTCTACTTTAAGAATGCCGTCCCTGCGGGCAATGGCACGAAGCATGGCTAATTTCTGTTTGTTGTTTTCTTCAATTTGTTTGGGCGACAAAACCGGGATGTCGTCATCTGCATTGCTGAACTGTTCAGGCCGTCGCGAGGGGTTGTATCCTTCTTTCGGCGCGGGTGGAGCCGTCTTTTTGGGAGAAGCAGCACTGTCGGTTACTGCTGCGGTGTCAGTTAAAACAACAGGTGCACTTGTTGGTGTGTGCTGTTCTTCTGCTGTAACAGCGGCGTCACCCGGTTCCTGCGTAACAGCCGGTGTACCGGTAATTTCCATTGTACCTGTTGCTTCGGCCATGCCTGCATCCGAGGCCACGTCGCCTGAACTTTGCGATAACCTGGAAGATACCAGAATAGCAACCCCACCCATCACGAGTATGAAAAACGAATTGAGCAGGTAACGCGGCATCCTGCGTTTAATGCCCAGCTGTTTGCGTGCGGCACGGTCGGCCTGCGGCGTAACTGCGGTGAGCTGTCCGCCGCCGAAAATAATTGCGGCAGAGTCAGTGGCAAATGCTCCTGCATCCGTATCGCCTGTGGTGCGTGTGATAAAAACGCCCCGCAGTAAATTATCGAGTTGCTGTTCATCCAGCAGTTGGTTATGCGCTGCGTTCATGGGTCGTATTTTTAAATTCGGTTATGCGTTTGTTCATCCGGTCGAGCAACTGTTTTTTCAGACGCTGGTAATATACTTTTAGCTGATCGGCTGGTTTGTCAATGAACCGGGAAATCTGTTCATACGGAATGTCCTGTGCGCGAAGCAGCAACAACATCCGCTGCCAGTCTTCAAACTGTTCCAGTTCTTCATCCAGCAGGCGGCGCTGCCACGAAACTTCTTCCGCATCCGTTTCACCGGCCAGCAGGAAAGTATGCTGATCGAGCGGTTCTTCTTTAAACTGTTCGCGGACTTTACGCGTATCGCGGAAGCGGTTACGGAGCAGGTTCATAAAAACGGTGAACACAAACCCCGCAAATTTTTCTTCGCTTTCAAAGGTGTACGATTTCGATTTTTCCGCTACACGGTAAACCGTTTTATACACAAGGTCCCAGCTGCTGTCTTCGTCCAGTTTCCAGGAATGTATCCCGTAACTGTACAGTTTTTTCCCGTACCGCTCATACACCAGCGCGATAAAACGGTCAGGAGCCATTGCTGCACTTCGGTATGTTTCCGTTGTTTTCGTCATTCAGATCCTGTGCTTTTCAGTAAAAACACAAAGCGGTAACAGATTTCGAACGAATAACGCGTCATTTGACAAATAAATACATCAGCCGCCCTGCGAATCGCGGAATTGTTCCAGCAAACGGGTAATATTCACCTTGCCCACCGGGTTCATGGAATGTACGATAAACTGCGGCAGGCGCAGCTCTTTTTCCATACAAAACTCAACAAGGAACCGCGCACAATGCAAACCGGTACGTTCGTTAAATGAATCGTACGGAATATTTTCATCCAGGTGATGGTAATGCACATCCGCCAGGTCGTGATCAAACGAAACGAGCGACGGGAAATAACTTTCATCATAACGGTTTTGCAGTTCCTGCACAAATGCATCGTAACTGCGCACAGTAATCCATTGTTCATCCACATACACCGGTAGCTTCATGTGTATCCATGCCTCCGCGGGTGTGCGCATGTCGTCGAGAAAAAGGAGGTAGGGTTTCATTCTTTGTTTTTGGTGTCGATGCAGATGGTAACCGGGCCGTCGTTCAGCAGGGCTACCTTCATGTCCGCACCAAATGTACCGGTGCCAATGGGTTTGCCGAGTTCCTGTTCCAGCACGCGGATTGTTTTTTCATACAGCGGAATGGCCATTTCCGGTCGGGCTGCGCGGATGTAGGAGGGGCGGTTTCCTTTTTTGGTGGAGGCATGCAGCGTGAACTGCGAAATGAGTAGAATTTCACCGCCGGTGTCTTTTACCGAAACATTCATTACACCCTCCGCATCGTTAAAAATGCGCAGGTTGATTATTTTCTGCACCAGCCAGGTGATGTCTTCGTCGGTGTCGCCATCTTCAATACCGAGCAGCACCAGCAACCCGCTGCCGATTTTGTTTTTTACAGTTCCGTCTATCGTAACAGACGCTTCGGTTACCCGCTGAATAACGGTACGCATACGTGAATAGTTTACAGGGATAAAGCTACGATTTTTAAAATGAGGCTGCGCCCAAACCTTAATGAAACAGGGTTGCAGCGTATGTGGAGTATTTCGAATATGATTTTATAAACAGAGAAATCATTCGATATCTAAGATCGTACGGTTGATGCCGCCCCGCTGGGGCTCAAACACACACACAAATACTATTTTCTATTATATGCCGCCCCGCTGGGGCTACTTTCTGGTCCGGATTTATAACCGGAATAGGGAGTAGTCCCAGCGGGACGGCATAAGTCAGAAGTGCATGTATGCTATACAAATGAGCCCAGACAGGGCGGCATCAACTGTACGATTGTTATTCTTAAAGAATCTGCCAGTGTAAAAAAACAGCAGTCGAATAACGATGTTATTTTCCGGGTCAATTTCAGAAGCGATTGCCCTGCTTAATGAATAATGTACATCTTGCCCACCGCATGTTTGAAATAACTGTCGGCGGAGGTTTCGCGGTGGTCAATGCCGTTGCCGTTGAGGCGGGTAACTACATTGTACAGGTAAACACCGTTGGCCAGCACGTCGCCGAATTCATCGCGGCCGTCCCAGGCAAATTCGGTTACGTTGTTGCCGATGTGCAGGGGACCCAGTTCGTCGCGCGTAATTTCACGCACCACTTTACCGGTAATGGTCATGATCTGTATTTTAAATGTTTCCGGCACCTCCGACCCGGTAAGTGTAAACACAAAGCGGGTAGAAGTAGAGAACGGGTTCGGGTAATTGAACACATTCGTAATGCTCGGTTTGTTGATCACTTCAAACGAGATGCGGTAATCAATTACGCCCGACTGGTTATTCGAACGGTCTTTGGCCTGCACCAGCAGTTCGTAACGTCCGTCTTCATTAAACAAAGGCGTGTACAGAATTTTACAGCTGTTGTTCGGCAGCACGGCCGGTGTAAAAAACATTTCATTGATGGGCCAGGGGATAAGCTGCGGCACGGTTTGCGACGGGCGTTTCAGGAACACTTTAAAATCAGCCGTATCATTCAACGCAAGAAACTGGTTCTCGTCTTTCAGGCGGATAAGTATCTGCGGCTTCGCGGAAATGATATCGCCGTTGAGAATGTGCACACCGTCAAACGTAACATCCAGCAGCGGGTTGATGCGGTCGCTGCCCACGTAAAAACGCTGCATCACGATGTTGTTGAAATGATATTGTTCCAGCTGCGTATTCGCATTGCCGATCGGGTTTACTTCCATCCATAACTGATTCCAGCCCGGGAAGTTTTCCGTTGAAAACGCAGCCGAATCCACAAACCACGTGTACGGCAGAAACGAAGGCGGCCGCACTTTCGAGGGCAGGTTGTGGCGCACGTTGGCATTGTCAACAATCCAGTAACTGATCTGCAGGCTGTCTGTAAACGGCAGGCTGCTCACGTTGCGCACGGCACAGGTTAATTTAACCAGGTCGCCTTCCTGGATGGTATCGTTGTAAAAACTGAAACCGAGCGGCGGATCAACAGCGGCTTCCGGAACAGGTGTGTACAGCACCTGCCAGCGTTTCATCTGCACCGGCGTGCGGCTGCTATCGTCTTTCATAAATGCTTTCAGTTGCAGGTACGGATACAGCGAGGCATCTACGATTGTGCCGAGGTTGGTTACATCAATGGACGATTCCGGGATGTACGTAATGTGTGTAGGTGTGCCGTTTGCGCTGATGCCGGTGATGTCCACATACACGCTGTCGCGATCGGGCAGTTCAAACGGGCGCTGCCGCCAGTGAAACGAACCCCAGCTGCTGGCCGGACCAATAACCGGGCTTTCCACGTACCCATTTTTCCAGTTGCTGGTGAGGGTATCCTGTTGTGTAATTACAGAAAGCAGATTGCTGCCCACGGTTTCATGCGCACTGCCCGGCGCACCACCTTTGCGCCCGAAAATGATGAACGCCGTGGTATCGGAAATATTCGTGATCTGCACACTGCCGATGCTCTGTATTGCGGCAATCAGCTGCGCATCGTATTGCGAGCGGTTGTGCAGCCACTGGCTGTAAATGAGTACCGGCGTTCCGGGTTGTAGTCCGTTCAGCAGATCACGGATGCGCCCGCGCCACGTGGTATCGTTATCAAAATAATCAAATGCATTCAGCACCTGGTTATTTCCCACACAGATGTAATTACCGTTCGGGCCGATGGTCGGATTCAGACTGTATGTCGTGTCAGGAACACCACTCACCGGGTCAAACACGGCGATCGTTAAACCGGGCGGTGCGCAGGTGAAAATGTGCTGCGTGGCGCCGTTGATTTTGTACCACACTTCATTCCAGGGAACCGTGGGTCCGTAAATGCCGTTTTTGGTATCAATAATTTTAATGTCATTTACAAAATCGAAACGACGCTGCGGGCGGTTGTATTTTACGTACTGGTAGTTGTCGTTTTTGAACTGGAAAAAATGCGCCTGTCCCCAGCCCTGCTGCCCGGTAATGTACTGAAACGAACTTTCGCGCCAGATGAACGGATCGCCGGGTGCGGTGGAGTCGGGCGATACGCGCCAGAAATACACGGTGCTGTCGGTAAACACCAGGTTCGGTTTCCATTGCACCACGCCGCCGGGTGCGTTGATGAGTGTGGTCTGTTTGAACGGACTGTTGAACAAATCGGTCGTATCAATTTCGAAACGATAGGAGCGCGCCGGTTGCAGCGGGTTGGCAGTGGATGCTTTCAGTGTAACGGTGTCGGTTGGTATCACTGCAAATTCATACGGCCATATCGGCACAATGGTATTGCCCTGGATGAGCAGGTCCACTTCCGGGTTGGTGGTGTTGTTGCTTTCTGATAATTCGCTGATCTCGTTAAAATAATCTACCGTTACTTTCAAATGATTCAGCCCGATGCCGCGCTGCTGGTCAACCGGGATGCGCAACTTCATCGTATCGCGGTAAAAGGGCGCAGGCACCTGGATGAGGTAACCGGTTGTATCGTTGTTCGGGAAGCGGCGGATGACCTGTACTTTCATCGTATCGCGTACGGCTTTGCCGATGTTGTTCAGTTGTACAAACACAGTTATACTGTCCACCTGCGACTGATCGAACCACACATCGGAATTGGAAATCACATAATCCGGACGCGCCTGCGAATTGATTACCAGGGCCGGATCGCCGTGCAACGTCATCTGGTAAGCGGTTACTTTCGCATGCAGCGATGTATTGATCTGCTGGTATGAAATCACCGACTGGCGCATCTGTTCACCCACCGATTTGCCGTACGAAAGTTTTGCGATGTTGTCGTACAGGCGGTAGCTGTATTCGTTCAGCAATCCCGCAAGTCCCACGCCGGTTGAAGCGAGGTAGCCGATCACGCCTTTGTTCTGGAGCAGCACAAACGATTCGCTGGAACTGGTGGAGAGCGTATGGATATCACCGGCAAAACAGGAGTTCGCCAGCAGGAACGGATACCGGTTCAGGTTGTTGTATGTTGAAGGATCATCAATGCTCTGGTCGAAACCGGTGCCGGATGCGTGACCGAAAAACGTCATGATGGAAACACCATCTTCAATGCGCTGGCGTAACGTATCGGACTGTATAATCTGTATCGGTGCGGAACTGGTTTTGTAATACGAATCCACCACACCACCGAACGACGTATCGTTTTCAATTTTTGTTTTGTAGTTGTCTAAGTAGTTCCGGAACAGTTGCTGCTGCCCCGCATCGGTTCCGCCGCCAAAATGCAGCACGTGTTTCATCCACTCGGCTGCTGGTTCACTTTCGTACGCAATTATTTTATCGAGGTACCAGCGGGCTGCAACTGTATCGCGCGCAGCGAGGCGGCCTGTGGGAACTGCGCACTGCCACTGGGCTCCGTTTAAACCGGCTGTAAACAAATTGTCGGCCGCAGGATAACCAAACGTGGGAACAAGATTCGCATCATAAACGTTTTGCGCCAGTTTGTTGTAACCGTAACCCATGGCTTTGCCCAAAAGGAACAGGTTGCGCGGTGGGGCAGCTGAATTGTCATACACAAAATCAGCAAAGCGGCGGATGGAAAGCGGATGCTGCGCAATGCCGTAACCGAACTGATCGTAGAGTTCAGCAACATCTGCAAGTAATACATTGTGGCTGCCGCCGGCAAATGAACTGCGATATGTTTTGTAATCGGCAGCAACCGGCATCAGGCTTTTGTGTGTAACTAGCAGAAACGCCGAATCGTGTGGCAGGGCCAGGAAGTCAGTGAATGTACCGGTGTTGTTTACCGCAGTAAGTGAAGTAACAGTGATAAAACCAGCAGATGCACCGATGTAAATGGATTTGTTTCCACCGTTCGGCACCAGCGCTGCAATATCGTTTGTGCGTGTAACAGCATCAATGCGTTTGTGGTTCAGCAGGTCGTACACATACACCGGCTGATTCGAAGCGTTCAGGTTCGTAATCGTGAGCAGCGATTTTGTTTGCAGCGTATTATCCGGCAGCACACCGTAAAAGCCCTGCCGCGATTCAAGATCAAACGTGTGCGGGTAATTTACCGCGATGTACGAAATGGCTGTGCGGCCCGAAGCAACCGAGCTGCTGTTGTTGATGCTCGAAACGGTAAAGTCGGTTGCTGTGGGATTTAGTGTAGCCGGATTTACACTGTCGAATGCGTAACGCCCGGTCTGGTAACCCGTGTACGTGGTATCCAGCTGCGTACTCAGAAACTGGATGCGCACGGTGTTGTCGTTGCCATTCACCATGTAATAATCGCGCGAAAGGCTCACCACTTTCATGTGGATGTACGCATTCGGTCCGCCGGTGTAGGCATTGCGCGTACTCACGCTGCGGGTGATGCCCTGGCCGAAATCAAACGTTTGGTCAAAAATGCCTTCGGTTTTAATGTAATCGGGATCAGAAACATCGAGCAGGTCCGTTTCACCGGCGTAATAATCCCACTGGTTTACAAAACGCTCTTCCGTCATAAAATACGGTGCAGGCGTGTACGCACTGAACGCGGTATCGTTATCCGCAACGAGGCGGCGGTTGTTGGTTACTGTATTCCAGGTGATGAAATAAACGGCGGTGTCATTAAACAGGCTGGCGTAGGGGTTGGGCGTATTGGCCAGCGAGCCGTAGAGTGTGGTGTCGGTGGTTCCGTCGTTTTTCTGCCCGTAAAATTCAATGAAGTCGTTGCTGTTAAATTGTCCGTCGCTTTCGCCGCTCACAAAAATGTATTGTTCGGCACCGCGGTTAAACACCTGCAGGTTTTGCGGGTTGATGGTGGAAAGCGGAACACCGATGGTGCTGAGTGCGTTTGCAAGTGCGGTGGAATCAATGCGGTAGATGCCATCGCGGGCAACTTTTACTTTTAAATACTTCTGGGTATGGCTGATCCATTCGTTGCCGTAAGGCTGGGCGCGCAGCAGCGGTGCGCAAAAGAGCAACAACCCCGTAAAAAAAACAATAAGCGGTATTGAAAGGCGCTTTTGTCCCTTCTTTTTCGCAAGTAATAAATGAAGATACGCGTAGTCGTTTACCTTCATCGGGTCGGTATTAAAGCCCCGGGTTATTTCGGCGCTTTGTTGATGTCAATCTTTAATGAAAAAATATTGGAATACAGGGCCACGGATGCATCGCCGATATCGGTGAGTGCATAGTCAATCTGCAGTTGTTTCAGTTTTATGCCCAGCCCGATGTTCGGCTGAATGGTAGTGATGTCGCTGCCGGTTACGTCAATTGATTTCTGGATGTTGCCGATACCGGTACGCAGGAAGATCATTTTTTTGAAACCCGCTTCCAGCCCGATGGCCGGTTCCATGCTCCACAGCGGTGTTTTTATTACGGTGTTGCGTTCGCCGTCAAAGGTGTTGATCAGGTCAATTTCACCGAGCAGGCTGAAGTTTTTCTTTTTGCCGATTTCCCATTCGCGCGAACCGCCAAGAATTAAACGCGGCATGGTGAGTTCCAGTCCGTTTTCGGGAATATCGTTACCGGTTTGTACAAACACGGCCTGGGTGGCTTCATCAATGTTAAAACTCCACGCGTTGAACGTGGAAGTAACATCGCGCAGCACCGCCGCGAAACGGAATTTTTTGTAGTTCAGTTTGGTGCCTGCATCAATACCGAATCCCCAGGCGCCGCCAAAATCGCCCACTTTGCGGCGGATGATTTTAAATGTACCGCCGGCTTCGAGGCCGTTGAGTACCGGCAGCTTGCGGGCATACGAAAAAAGGAACGCCCAGTCCTGCGCAGAGAACGTGGTAATGCGGTCGTAATCAATATTTCCGCCCGCATCAATCAGCTGCGTGGTGTTCGGAATATCGTCAACGCCGAAACGGATCACGTTAAAACCAAACACACTTTGGCTGTCAATGCGCGTTGCAATTCCGCCGTAATCGTAGTTGGCAATGCCCTGGAAATAGGAAGCGTGCATCAGTCCTACCTGCAGGTTGCTGCGTACACCCAGCAGCCCGGCGGGATTCCAGTAGCCGGAAGTTACGTCGTCTGATGCAACCACAAACGCGTTGGACATGCCGAGCGCGCGTGCACCAACACCGATGGCGAGAAATTCGTTACTGTATTTGTATTGGGCCTGTGCCTCGAAACCGGTTGCAAGCATACCGGTAAGCAGTGCCAGGAAAGTTATTTTCAAGCGTTTCATAGGTCCGTCTAAAATTAGCTGTTTTACCCCGAAGTGCCAAATTCTTCAAGAATTGCCGACTATTAACGGCGTTTTATCCGTTTTATTGCCAGCCGTACATTTAAATCGTGTGCAAAACGGCGCGAAAATACCATCGCTCCTGACTTATTGAGGTGTGCGGGATCGGCAAAGTATTCCGGGCGGGTGCATAGCGTGTCGCGGCTGTAATCAAATAAAAGGCCATCGGTTTCAGTCTGAAATGCGGCGATACGGTCTTTCAGTTCCTTTTCATTTATAATCGCATTGGATTGTTTTTCATACAGCGGCGAAAGAACAACCAGCAGCATTGCCTGCTTTCTTTTGCAGAGCGAATCAATTTGGGCCATGCTTTTCCATATCTGTTCCGGTCCTTCTGACAGGTATGGTGCATAATCGAATGAATCAACAGGTGTGGCGGCCTGCTCCGTCGGGCTCCACCCGTTTACATACGTACTGTCGTACCTGCCCGGTTTGCCTGCAAAGCCGCGCAGCGCCACGTTCAGATAACGTGAACCGAAATACGGCATGCTGTAAGGTGCGAGGTAACGGAAATACGGAAAACGCGGATCAAGTGCGGAAATACCATTGTACAACGCTTCGTTTTCACCGATGTACGGAAAGTAACGCGGGAAATGATGGATGCTGTCTACCGGATCCTGCAGCACGTGGTAATCCACGTTGAGAATAACATACTTCGGGGCTTTGCTTTTTTCGAGATACGCTTGCAGCGAGGTATAAACAAACGGCATGGTGGCCCCGGTCATGCCGATGTTGTACACCGAAAGCCCGGTGGAATCAGCAATAATGCCGCTGTGAAAATGCGACTCGGCGCGGGAGGAACCGATGACCAGTATTTGATAATCATTCGCATCAATAAAGGTGTGTTTCAGTTTTCCGAATTCGCCGGTGTCGTATTTCCGCACGCCTATGTACAGCACTTCGCGCGCGGTGAAGAGCAGCGCAAGGGCAATAATGGAAAGCAGCACAATGCGTTTCATCAGAAGCGGAAATAAATAAATTCGTTTGCGTTAAAATTGCCCGCCACAAACAGCAGCACAAAAATGCCGATATAAAATGCCGGTTTCAGCATCGTGTTGTAGCTGCGCAGCCGGTGCAGCCCGCCAAACTCTTCGTGCAGTTCTTTTAAAAACAAAAATGCAATGCCACACAACCCGAGCAGCAGCGGAAACGTGTCTTTCAGCGTGCTGAGTTCGTGCCAGCCGGTTTGCAAATTCCAGTTTCCTGAAAAAATGCGGCTGTAAAAAACACCAAGATCATGACTGCTTTCGGCGCGGAAGGCGATGAGCGTGAGCGTATGAAACGTGATGAGGTACAGCCAGCCGGGGAACCGTTTCCAACCCGTGATTTTTTTACCAATGCCGATGGCCGATTCAATGAGGTAGACGATTCCATGCAGCGTTCCCCAGATCACAAACGTCCATGCCGCGCCGTGCCACAGCCCGCTGAGTACGAACGTGAGAAAGAGGTTGATCTTTTGCCGCAGTTTGCCGCGCCGGTTGCCGCCGAGTGAAATGTAGAGGTAATCGCGAAACCAGGTAGTCATGCTGATGTGGTTGCGGCTCCAGAATTCGTGCAGCGAAGCGGAGAGGAGCGGGCGTTTCCAGTTCAGCATCAGCTCGTACCCGAACAGGCGCGCGCAGCCGGTGGCAATGTCGCTGTAGCCGGAAAAGTCGCAATACACCTGCACCACGAAAAAGAAACCGGCAACGAACAACGTAAAACCGCTGAACAGTTCCGGCTGTGCAAACACGGGGTTAACAAGATCAGCAAGGCGATCAGCAATCACGATTTTTTTGAAAAACCCCCAGAGCATAATCCGCGCGCCGGTGGCGATGAGTTCCGGGTTCAGCCGTGTTTCGCGGTCGAACTGTGGACGCAGGTGGGTGTAACGTTCCACCGGTCCGGCCACCAGCTGCGGGAAAAACGAAACAAAAAGCGCAAACTTCGCTGAGTTCGTTTCTGCTTTTGTATGGCCGCGATATACATCAATGGTGTAACTCAGCGACTGGAACGTGTAAAACGATAACCCAACCGGGATGATAATGTCTTCCAGGTAAGCCGGCGCCGTGCCGTGCAATGCCGCGCTGCCCCAGAGGTACGTATTATAAAGGAAGATGCTGTATTTGAAACCCGCCAGGCAGCCGATGTTGCTGAGCACACTGAAAAAGAGCCAGCGTTTTTTTGTTTTCAGATCAGCTGATCGTTCAATCTGTAAAGCCAGCCACCAGTCGAGCAGCGTGGTGCCGAGCAGGAGCAGGGTGAACAGCGGGTTCCAGCTGCCGTAAAAAAAGTAACTCGCCGCCAGCAGCCACATCCAGCGGAACCGGAACGGCAGCAGCCAGTGCACAAGCAGTACCACCGGCAGAAACAGGACGAAGCTGAAGGAATTGAAAAGCATGTTAAAAAACAAAGCTACTTATTTATAGGCATCAGGCATTTAGTCATCAGGCATTAAGGCATCAGGGAAAAAGATCAATATCCCTGATGCCTTAATGCCTGATGACTAAAATGCCTGTTTGTTAAACGATCTGAAAAGTGTAATTCGATCCCGGATACATCCGGATGAAAATCCTAAGTTTGTAACATGAAGTTATTCGCTATTCCCAACTGGTTTACACTGGGCAACCTGTTCTGCGGCTGCCTCGGTATTGTCAAATGTTTTGAGGGCGACCTTGTGTGGGCGGCTTACCTCGTGGGCATTGCGGCCGTGCTCGATTTTCTCGACGGGTTTATGGCGCGTTTGTTTAAAGTGAGTTCACCGGTGGGAAAGGAGCTGGATTCGCTGGCGGACATGGTTACGTTTGGCGTGCTGCCGGGGGTGATTGTGTTTCATTTGCTGATTTTTTTTATTTATCTTAATGATATCGCAAACCTGGGATTTATAGCAATAGCTTCGGGTATATCCGGCGGAAACTTCTGTACTACAGACAATCACACGACCACCGGGTGGTTAGCAATTATGCCTTATTTTGCATTTGTAATCACTTTGTTTTCTGCTTTACGTCTTGCAAAGTTTAATGTGGATACACGCCAGAGCGATTCATTTATTGGTTTGCCGACACCAGCGAATACCATTTTGATTGCGGCAATTCCATTAATGATTTCGCAATGGTATGGGATTTCGAATTTTATAGATATGTCAATTGCTCCCGGATCTTTCTGGGATTGTAGCGAGTATATTGCGATTGCAAAGCCAATTGGAGATACTTCTCCTGATACGTATCCGTTTTCAGGACTGCTTGTGCTTATCTCCGCTGCTCCCTGGATTTTGCTTGGGCTTTCGGCGATCGTTTCCTACCTCCTCATCTCCGAAATCCCCCTCTTCGCGCTCAAATTCAAAACCTTCGGCTGGAAGGGCAACGAAATCCGCTACATTTTCCTGGTGCTTTCGGTGCTGCTGTTTGTGTTTTTCTGGTACCTCGGCATTGCGCTCATCATTGTATTGTATGTGCTTATGTCCGTCGTGAATAACCTGTTGAAGAAAAAGGAGCCGCAGGCATAAACAAGTTTGTATATTTGTGCCCTGAAAACCGTATTTACCATGAAATTCAAAGCCGAAATTGACGTTATGCCGCACAAAGCCCTGCTCGATCCGCAAGGCAAGGCTGTTACCTCCAGCATGAAAAACCTGGGACTGCCGCAAATTGAAAACGTGCGCATCGGAAAACATATCTCCCTCGAAATCGAAGCCGGTACCAAAACCGAAGCCGAGCAGCAGGTGGACGAAGCCTGCAAAAAACTGCTGGCGAACCAGATTATGGAATATTACGAGTTCGAGGTAATCGAAGCGTAGTTTTTTCCAAACAGTTTAAGCGTAAAAAAATCGCTGTGCTTTGCTGCGCAGCGATTTTTTTTATTTCAAAGTCTATAATAATAAGATCAATTATTACCGTCAGTTCGAGTGGCAGTCGAGAACAGGTTTTATACGATCTTACATCACTGTTCTCGACTGCCGCTGAACTGACGTGTTGCTATTTTATACGATGAGTTACCGGTTCCGTTTTTTATTCACATGCACCGGTATAAGCACCGGTGTTTTTTGTTTTCCGGGAAACGAAAACAATTTTTTTACGGTATCAATCAGTTTTTTCAGGGCGAGCGGCTGTTTGCGGGTGTTCATAGTAGCTTGTTTGTTTTAAGGTAAACGCATGAATGGCCTCAATAGTTGTAGGAATGGTGTTAAATCATGCAAATAAAAAAACTGCAGCGCTTACAGCCAGCGTTTCCGGCGGAAGAAAAGCAGCGTGCCGATGGAAGACAGCAGCATCAGCCCGAGGGCGAACGGGTATCCCCAGGCCATGCCCAGCTCCGGCATAAATTTGAAATTCATCCCGTAGAGGCTGGCGATGAGCGTGGGCGGCATAAAAATAACCGAGGCCACCGTAAAAATTTTGATGATTTTGTTCTGTTCGATGTTAACGAGACCGAGGAACGTATTCTGCAGGTATTCCAGGCGCTCGAAACTGAAGTTGGCGTGATCTACCAGCGAATTGATGTCTTTGATAATAATCCGCAGCCGGTCGTTGCACTCGCGCGGAAAGTGTTCGCTGCGCAGCATGCCCGAAACCACGCGCTGTTTGTCCACAATGTTTTCGCGCAGCAGCATGGTTATTTCCTGGAAACGGGTAATGTCGAGCAGGATTTTTTCATTCAGCTGTTTTTCATTGCCGATGGTGCGTGCAATAACAGACGAGTCGCGTGCAATGCTTTCGAGCATGTCCGCATCAAAATCAACCCGCGCATCGAAAATGGCCACCAGCACGTGATAGCCGGTGGAAAAGGATTTGCCGTTGTTTTCGATTTTTTTCATCGTTTCGGTAAACGAGCGCAGCTCGGCTTTGCGGAACGAAATGAGCAACTTGTCTTTGATTATAAACGAGGCCCGTTCGTTTACATACTGCTCGTTGCGCAAAATGAGGAAGTTGGAATTGGCCGAAATAAACGAATCGGTTTCTGCAAACCGCGAACTGCTTTCAATTTCTTCCGACTCCTGCTGCGTTTGTACCGGAACATGAAACAACTGCCCGATCATCTGCCGTTCATCTTCGCCCGCATTAAACAGGTCAATCCACAGCAGGCGTTCGCGGGGTACCGAACCGAGATGGTCGAGCCCCTGCAATACACATACCTTGTCTTCGAAACGGTAATAAATCCGGGTCATACGAGTTGCAAGGTACGATTTCTGTTACGTGTGGCAAACCTCCGGCGGATGATAACTGCCCATAAAAACAGAAAGCACAACCTGCCAGGTATCATGCTTTCTGTTTTATAGAAGGGATAAAAAACAAATTATTTAAGCCGTATCACGACAAACCGTTAATGTATTCCTGGATGTGTGTTTGAATGGAACTGCAGGAAATAAGAAACGGCTTTTGGGTAATGGTAATGGTAATAACCTGTCCACTTATGGTGTAGTTTCCTGCAATGGTGCCAACAATCGTAATACTGATGCTGAATTCACCGCTACTGGTGTTACCGTTAAACGTGCCTCCGTTTGACGTGATTTCCTGCTGGGCTGCATTCACAAGTGTTGCAGCAGAACAGTTGAAGTTGTAAGGTGTTGCCGGACATGATGACATGGTGTTATTGTTTTTGGTTGACCTACTCGTTTGGCTTTTCGGTTATCGCCCCTGCATGATATACCGTTGCAGACCGGGTCGTTTATTTTGCTGCCGCAAAGTGGTTGCTGCTCCACATCAAAAGCTTTTGTGATTACAAAGGTGTATGATGCGGTGCGTAACTGTAAGCTGAAAAATGTGTGATTTTAAAATCCAGGTAGTTTTACCCGGTTTTTGGACGAGCAGCAGAAAAAGTGCAAATTCGTTTTTAAAAATAAACGCAATGGATCACCTTACCGAAACCTGGGAAATCAATAACCGGCTGAACCTTTACCTGCTCGATGGCATTGCCGAAGCGCACCTGGCCGATGCTTTAACGTCAAAAGGACGCAACGTGGGGCAGCAGTTTGCGCATATCCACAACGTGCGCCTGATGTGGCTGAAGGTGGCCCTGCCTGCCGCACTGGAAAAGTTGGAGAAAATAGAAAAGGATGCGGTTACCAAAAAAGACCTTGCACAGCAGCTTAAAAAAAGCGGCGAAGCCATTGCGCAGCTGCTTACAGAAGGTGTAAAAACCGGGAAAATTAAAGGATTTAAGCCGCATCCCACGGCATTTCTCGGGTACCTGCTGGCGCATGAGGCACATCACCGTTCACAGCTGATACTCGCCCTCAAACAAGCGGGCCACCCGGTGGATAAAAAAATTGCCTACGGGCTGTGGGAGTGGGGGAATAAATAAGCGCGGCGCATCAAAACCGCGGGGGCAATGCTTACCTTTGCGCCCATGAAATGGTTTACCTATCCGATTGCAGTAGTGGCGTATTGCATTTTTGCGGCCATGCTGGTAGCCGGAATATTCAACGGCTTTAATTATTCCCAGTTCTGGCTCTGGGCAGTTGGTGCGGCACTGCTTTTCCTGCTTGCTGCGTTTCTGCTTACCAAAGTATCGTGGTCAGACGAAGGTAAGGTAGCACTGCAGATTGCGTTGTGCCTGGCGCCGCTGATTCTGATGAGCAACTTTACAGAAAACAAAAAGAAACAGGTCCGCCTTTTTATTGTTCCTGAAAACTATACCGGCAAACTGCAGATCACGTTTGTATCGCCCCGCGAACTGAAACAAACCAGTAAATCCGATTCGGTGGTGGTGCTGTTTGATGAACACGGAAAAGCGTTTTCGTCAGACGATTACCGCCGCGTGATGCGTGATATTGAAAACCACCTGTGTTACCGTTCCAAATCGGGACAGATTACCCCGATTCAGTATGCGGATAAGGACAAACTGCCGGCTGATACGTCGCGGCTGGTTTGTACGTACATCAGTTCCGATCTGCGCGAAGGCCGGTTGTCGCACCTGTATTATGAAATAAACAAGGCCGGCCGGCTCCTGAAATAAAAAAAGCCATGCTGTAGTTCACGCAGCATGGCTTTTTTACTCTTCCTTTTGATATTAAATCTTGCCTTTTTCTTTCAGCAGGCGGTGGATTTCCTTGAGGTAGGTATTCTCATTGCGTAATACTTCCACTTCTTTGCGGAGTGATTCGAGTTCGCTTTGCAGCTCCATCGCAGTTCGGATCTGGATGCGGCCCGCAGCTGTTTTGTCTTCCGCTGTTACCATTGCTGTAGAAGCATAATACTGGAAAAAGTCATAGCTCAGTACACGGGAAATGTCGCGAAGCAACTCCGTGTCGATTGACTGTCTTTTGAAGATGCCGTAAATATTTTGCGGCGATGTGTTGATACGACGGGCGAATTCGCTCTTGGTCATACCGGCATCTTCGAGGTGCTGACGAACAATCTGGCCAATGTGGATGGTAAGCGGGCGAGCCGAACGCTCTTTTTTAGCCGGCTCTTTTACTGTTACTTTTTTCTTGCTCATAGTTTTTGTTTGTTGATTTACGGGAATATAAAATTGATCTGATTACTTCTTTTTGGTTTTCCGGGCGATTGTTTTCGCATGACCCGGGGCTGCTTTTTTTCGTTTAACTGTTTTTTTTACGGTAACATAACTGTCTGCCGTTTCCTGTGCTTCTGCGGGTCCGCGCAGCAATGTATTCAACTCTTTCAGGTACGCATTTTCCTGCGCCAGCAGGTCTTTTTCATTCTGCATTTCATTTACCTGTTTTTCCAGTTCCTGCGCCGAAGCGTAGGTCTGCTGATCGCCATCGGTTACCAGCAGCGGCTCATGCACCGTATAGTACTGAAAAAAATTATACCCGAGTACACGGGAAATACGCAGCAGCAGGTTTGTGCCGATTGACGGCCTCCTGAACACGGTGTACACGTTTTGTGGTGTTACACCAATCCGCCGTGCAAATTCACTTTTGTTCAGCCCCAGTGATTCAACATGCTCCAGGATGATTTTTCCGATATGTATTGGCATAATCAAAACTCCGCATATTCGGGGAATTGGCTGCCGCCGGAATGTAAAAATGTATTTCCTGAATTGCAGTGATTTAGTCTATGCTATCTGAATATTTTCAAGATTGGAAAAGAACGTGTTGATTCTGTAAATAAAAATATTGTGATACTTTTTTGCCGGTTCCGGAAGGTTTAAAAAATATCAATGCTTCTATTTATTTGCAAACCACGTAAATGTAGCGAATATTACAAAGCACATTTGTAATTGAAAACCATTATTTTTACCATAAATCGGAATGAAAATTCGGCTCAGCATGCTTTTTTCATGTTTTTATTTGATCGCATCTTAAATTCATGTTGAGGAAAAACCGCAAAAAATTAAAAAAATAATAAACAGGCAAAGTTGATATTCTGCCACCGCTGCTGCCTGGAAAACAGTTTCGCGGATGACTGTAATTAAAAAGCCCGGTTCGTAAAACCGGGCTTTAAAAATGCTGTTGCTTATTTATTCTTCTGCAAGAAACGGGTAACGGTAATCAACCGGCGGAACCCATGTTTCCTTAATGGTTCGTGGCGACACCCAACGGAGCAGGTTAATCATTGCCCCGGCTTTATCATTCGTTCCCGAACCGCGCGCACCGCCAAACGGCTGCTGGCCCACAACGGCCCCGGTAGGCTTATCGTTGATGTAAAAATTACCTGCCGCGTTGCTCAGTTTTTTCGTTGCAAGTTCAATGGCGTAACGGTCCTGTGCCAGAATTGCACCGGTAAGCGCATATATAGAAGTGCTGTCAACCAGGTCGAGCGTTTCCTCAAATTTATGTTCATCATATACATAAAGCGTAAGTACTGGCCCGAACAACTCTTCGCACATGGTAACATAATTCGGGTCTTCGGCACGGATAACGGTAGGTGTTATAAACCAGCCTTTGGACTTGTCGTAAGTACCGCCCGCCACAATTTCAACGTTCGGATCAGCTTTCGCGCGGTCGATAAAACCGGCGAGTTTGTCAAACGATTTTTCATCAATCACCGCATTGATGAAGTTGCTGAAATCTTCGGTGCCGCCGATTTTAAATGATTGCAGGTCGGCCACCACCTGTGTACGTACTTCGTTCCACAGGTTCGACGGAATGTAGGCCCGCGAAGCTGCCGAACATTTCTGGCCCTGGTATTCAAATGCCCCGCGCGAAATGGCGGTTGCCACAGCTTTCGCATCGGCCGAAGGGTGGGCGAGTATAAAATCCTTGCCCCCGGTTTCACCTACAATGCGCGGATAGGTGCGGTAGCGGTGAATGTTGTTGCCGATGTTTTTCCAGATGTCCTGGAACACTTCCGTTGAACCGGTAAAGTGAATGCCCGCAAAATCGCGGTGATTGAACACCACTTCGGCTGCATCCGGACCGGAAGGATAAATAAGGTTGATTACTCCTGCAGGCACGCCGGCCTTTGTAAAAATTTCCATCAGCACGTTGGCCGAATACACCTGCGTGTTGCTCGGCTTCCACACCACCACGTTGCCCATCATGGCGCAGGAAGTGGGCAGGTTGCCCGCAATGGCTGTAAAGTTAAACGGCGTGAGTGCATAAATAAAGCCTTCGAGCGGCCGCCATTCCAGGCGGTTCCACATGCCGGGGCCGGAGTGCGGCTGCTGTTTGTAGATGTCGGTCATGTACTGCACATTGAAGCGCAGGAAGTCGATGATTTCGCATGCCGAGTCAATTTCGGCCTGGAATGCGTTTTTGCTCTGTCCGAGCATGGTGGCTGCATTCAGTTTGGCGCGGTACGGACCGGCAATGAGGTCGGCTGCTTTCAGGAAAATGGAGGCGCGGTGTTCCCACGAAAGCGCAGCCCATTTTTCGCGGGCGGCAAGTGCGGCATCAATGGCCTGGCCGATGTGTGTTTTATCGCTTTTGTGAAAATGACCGAGCGTGTGTTTGTGATCGTGCGGGGGCGAAAGACGTACCTTGTTGTTGCTGCGTACTTCCTGTCCGCCGATGTACATCGGTATGTCGAGCTCTTTTGAACGGAGTTCGGCAAGCATCTTTTTCAGTTCCGCACGTTCGGGTGTGCCCGGTGCGTAACTTTTAATCGGTTCGTTAACGGGTAATGGAACCTGGTAAAATCCTTTTGGCATATATCTTTTCGTTTAATGTGAATACGTTAATATATAATGGAGCGCTAAATTACGAAAAAGGGCGTTTACCCGGCCGCCCGGCCTGCCGGTGTTGTGTTGTCCGGTTTTTTCGACGTTTTCCCGAGCCAAAAGCCGATCCGGTTATTGTCGTACGGTTTCCGCTTTTTTTCCCGCTCCCGGCTTGCTAAAAAATCGTCGAAATAACTGAAAACCACTTCGATGTTTTTGGTGTTGTTTTCGGTTTTCTTGCGCAACTTTTCCACCATGAGCCGTAGTTCGGTATTGTCTATCAGCATCTTCCGCACACGTGTAAATACACGCATAATCTGGATGTTTACCACAATTGCACGATCGCTTTTCAGTACACCCGAAAGCATGGCTACGCCCTGTTCTGTAAATACAAACGGCAGCTTGCGCGAACCGCCCCAGCCTTTTCTGCCCATTTGCGCTTCCAGCATTTTAAATTCTTTTTCCGTTAACTGGAACATGAAGTCGTCCGGAAAACGTTTGCTGTTCCGCACAACGGCTTTGTTCAGATTGCCCGTGGTTACGTTGTACATTTTTGCAAGATCACTGTCGAGCATTACCTTCTGTTCGCGGATCATAAAAATCTGGTTGATGATTGCGTCGTCATGAATAACAACGGCTTGTCTTCTCCTGGTCATCGTTAAATGGTTTTAAGGTTAGTAAAAAAATAAAAATCAAGAGGTAATTAATTGATGTAAAAGCCTTGTTTCTTTTGTCTTTCCGTAGTCTGAAAATATGCAGCAATGTGCGATTCCTGTTTCCTGCAATACTTGATATTCCAAAATGGAAGATCAAGATTTTCCGTTTGTGCTCCACTTGATATTCCAAACTGGAAGATCAAGTATAGTCCGAAACAGTCCTTTCCGGGCTCCGGATTTTAAAGCAGGTTTCAAAAAACGCCGGGCAAATATAAATGAATCTGAAAATGAAAAACAAATGCCGGAGCAATGAAAAAGACTGTTGCTGCATGTATAATACTACAGTATTATATAAATACAATTATTTTTTTAGCAGCATGTTTTTTTCCGGAAAGCGGGGAGCAGCAGCAATGAAATTTCACCGCTTTCAGGCATACGTAACGGGGGTATTGCCGCAAACTGTATTTTTGCAGCTATGAAGGAAAAATCCATCGCGTTTTTGCGCTGGCTCTGGCGGTTTACCTGGAAAGGATCATTGTGGTTCCTGGGGCTCAGCATCGGCTCGGTGATCCTTTTCCGCTGGGTGCCCATACCGGCCACACCGCTCATGTTCATCCGCTGCATTGAGCAGAAAATGGACGGAAAGGAAATGACGCTGAACAAAGACTGGGTGCCCTTTGAAGAAATTTCACCAAACTTGCAACTGGCGGTAGTTTGTACGGAAGACCAGAATTACATCAAACACAGCGGATTTGATTTTGATGCGATACAGACAGCGATGGACGATTGTGAAGAAGGCGGACGTTGCCGCGGCGCAAGTACGATCAGCCAGCAGACCGCCAAGAATGTATTCCTGTGGCAGGGCAGGAGCTGGATCAGGAAAGGGTTTGAAGTTTATTTTACGTTTCTCATCGAGTTGTTCTGGAGCAAAGAACGCATCATGGAAGTGTACCTGAATGTAATTGAGTTCGGCGACGGCGTGTATGGTGCGGAAGCCGCTTCGCAAAAATACTTTCATAAACCGGCTGCAAACCTCACCCGCGAAGAAGCCGCACTGCTGGCCGTAGTGCTGCCCAATCCGCTCAAGCGTTCGGTGGTGCGGCCTACGGCATACCTGAAACAACGCCAGGCCTGGTGCCTCCGGCAGATGGGTTTCTGGGGCTGGGTGCTCAATTATCATCCCGAAGAAAAACCGGAAAAACCAACCCGCAAACGCAAAAAGTAATGCAAGGTGAACCAACAGATACCGAAAAAATAATTGCCTTCCTCCGCGAAATAGGGATTGCTGTGCATTACGAAAAGCTGGACGAAAAAACATTTGTGCCGGGCATCGCGGTGCGTAACGGTGCCATTTACATTGACCGCGAAAACATGACGTATCCCGGCGACCTGCTGCACGAGGCCGGACACCTCGCCGTGCTGCTGCCGGAAGAACGCGCACACTTCCCGGAAATTCCGGCCGGTGTGGATCCTTCCGGAAACCAGTGGCAGCAGAAAGCAGGGGGCGATGAAATGGCCGCAATTTGCTGGTCGTGGGCTGCACTGCAACACCTCCGTTTAAAACCGGAACTGCTTTTTCACGAAGGCGGCTACAAAGGCGATTCGGAATGGCTGATTGAAACATTCATTACCGGTAAATACCTCGGCTTACCGCTGCTGTGCTGGATGGGATTCTGTGCGGATGAGAAAAATGCGGCTGCAAAGCAGGTACAACCCTACCCGCACATGCTGCGCTGGATGCGCGAATAAAATTTACTTTTTGCGGACGACCATAAGTCCGTCGCGGATGGTGAAGAGTACGTTTTCCACCCGTTCATCGTTGCTCACGAGGTCGTTGAACTGTTTAATGGCTTCGGTGTCGGGATCGGTTTTGCCGCCGTTGTCAAGCACTTTACCGCTCCACAGCACATTGTCGGCAATGATAAAACCACCCGAAGGCACGAGTTTCATGACCATTTCAAAATAAGCGGGATAGTTTACTTTATCGGCGTCAATAAAAACAAGATCGAACGGGCCTTCCAGCGTTGGGATAATTTCAACGGCATTGCCCACGCGGTAATCAATGCGGCTGCTGTACGGCGATTCGGCAAAGTAACGCTGTGCCATCGGCGCAAGTTCTTCGTTGATGTCCATCGTAATCAGTTTGCCGCCATCGCGCAACCCTTCGGCAAGGCACAGTGCAGAATAACCGGTGTATGTTCCGATTTCAAGAATCGCACGGGGTTTAATCATCAGGCTGAGCATGCGCAGTACCTGGCCCTGCAGGTGACCTGAAAGCATCCGCGGCATAAGTACCTTGGCGTATGTTTCGCGGTTCAGTTTTTTCAGTAATTCGCTTTCGGGGCGGGTGTGTGCAGTAACGTACGCTTCAAGCTCAACAGGGAGAAAGTCCATCAGTTATTTTTTTTCCGGTGTAAACATAATGCAAACTTGTGTCTGCCGGGTAGGAAATACGCCGTGTTTTATAGGAGATAATTTCGCGTGGGAACATCTATTGGTTCGGATACATGACAAATGCCATAAATTAGTGGGTACTGTTCCGGTCAGCGGTTGCTCATCTCCAGCGTAAAGTGGTCGCCGGGTTGAAGCAGTTTATTCGCGGTATCCTGGATTTCGGCTGCCGTAACTTTTTCCACGCGTGTGGCCAGTTCATCAAACGTTACCACTTTTCCGCCAAGCAGCAGTCCTTTGCCATACGAAAGCATCACGCTCAGCCGGTTTTCCTGCATCAGCATCAGTTGCCCCAGGTATTGCCGTTTGGCCCCGGCGAGGGTGGCTGTGCCGAATGTTTTTTCGCGCAGCAGTTTAAATTCCTTGTGTATAAGTGCCAGGCATTTTTCAATGTGCTGCGCTTCGGTACCTACATATACAGAAAAAAAGCCGCTGTCGGTGAACCCGGTTCCTCCGGCTTCTGCAGCGTAGGCCAGTCCATGTTTTTCGCGGATAGCAATATTCAGCCGGCTGTTCATGGCCGGCCCGCCGAGCACATTCAGCATAAGCGAAAGTGCCGCGCGTCCGGGCTGGTTCATGGCCATGCCCGGCCCGCCGGTAATGCAGTGCCCCTGGAAGGTATCGCGGCGCAGGTGTTCGTAGCCTTTCCGGAATTTGCGGGGACGCGGTTGCGGGACTATATCAACCGGTTCAGCCGGCAAACGACCGAACCAGCGCAAGGCCACCGTTTTCATCTGTTCGCAGGTAAAATCGCCGGAGCTGCACAGAATCATGTTCGGGGCGCGGTAATGCGTTTTTATAAACGAAAGCAGGTCGCGGGTTTTCAGCCGGCGTATGCTTTCCTCACTGCCCAGGATATTGTTGCCAAGCGGGTGTTTGCCGAACAGCAGGTTTTCAAAATCATCAAATATCTGTTCGCCGGGCGTATCAAGGTACATGCGGATTTCTTCCGCGATCACTTCTTTTTCTTTCTCAATTTCTTTTGCCGGGAATGTGGCATTGGAGCAGATATCGCTCAACAGGTCGGCCGCCAGTTCGAGGTAACGGCTGCCGAACGAGGCATGCAGGCAGGTAATTTCTTTGGTGGTGTAGGCATTCAGTTCGCCGCCCACCCGGTCGAGGCAATTGATAATGGCCAGGTTGTTCCGCTTTCGGGTGCCTTTAAAAAGCGTATGTTCAATAAAATGAGCGATGCCCGAATTGGTTTCCGTTTCGTTACGGGCACCGGCTTTAACCATTACGGCAAGGTGTGTTACAGGTCCGGCAGCAGGCAGGTGAAGCCCGCGCATGCCGTTCGGTAATTCATAAAAACAGGGTTTCAGCATCATCGGGCGCAAAGTTACTTTTTAACAACCGTCCGGCAATTGAAGCGGTGAATTATTCTGTGTCGGGTAAAAATCCGGCTGTTTTCAGTACCTGCAGCAGCTTTTGTTCGGATAGCTTACCGCTTTTTGAACCTTCGGGTGTTTATAAGTAGGATTTGAAAGAAGTGATTACCTTGCCGCTTTTATTGATTTTAGTTGTATGATACGTATTGTGTTGTTTGTCCAGCTTGTGCTTTTGGCCTTCTCCGTGACGCTTTCTGCCCAGAAAAAAGGTACTCCGGGAAAGGGCAGCGGTGATGTGCTGGGCGACGCCGAATACTTTTACGAACAGAAAAATTACCTCCGCGCATTACCGCTCTACCGCCAGCTGCTGGATAAAGAGCCCACCAACGTAGCCGTTAAATTTCGCCTCGGGGTGTGTTACCTTTTCAAATCGGATGAAAAAGAACAATCGGTTGTGCTGCTGGAAGAAGTAAAAAAAGCCAGCCCCGATATTGAAAAACTGGATTTTTTCCTTGGCCGCGCTTATCACCTCAATCACCGGTTCGACGATGCGCTGGCTTCGTTCGGTAAATACCTCGAAGGCAAACTAACCCCGCAGGAAAAAACGCTCGTCAATCAATACATCGGTTACTGCCAGCATGGCAAAGTACTGCTGCAAACCCCCATCGAGATTGATATTAAAAACCTGGGTTCGCCCATCAATACGGAGAACTCAGAGTATGTTCCCGTAATTACCGCGGATGAATCCATGCTCATTTACACGTACATCGGCGCGCGCAGCACCGGCGGACTGCAGAACCTGAAATTTAAGCCCGATCCGGATGGCGAGTATTACGAAGACATTATGGTGGCCCAGCGCGTGGGCGATAACTGGCTGAGCCCGGAAGGCATCAGTACAAAAATCAATACCAACGGGCACGATGCCTGTATTGCCCTTTCGAACGACGGCCAGACGCTGTTCCTGTACCGCAGTACTGCAAAAGACAAAGGCGATATTTACATGAGTTCGCTGAAGGGCAACGAATGGACGGAGCCTGTGAAGCTGGATGAAAACATCAACACCAAAGCGTGGGAAGGCAGCTGTTCACTCACCAACGATGGTAAAACACTCTATTTTGCCAGTGAACGTCCGGGCGGTTTCGGTGGCCGCGATATTTATATTTCCAAACGACAGCCCGACGGCAAATGGGGCAAGGCTGTAAACCTCGGGCCAACCATTAATACGCCGTATAACGATGATGCGCCTTTTATTCACCCGGATGCAATTACACTGTTTTTCAGTTCCGAAGGACACAACAGTATGGGCGGGTACGACCTGTTTTATACCACGAACCACGACAATGGATGGGGCAGCCCCATCAATTTTGGTTACCCGGTAAATACCACGTTCGATGAACGTTTTTATGTGCTTACTGCTGACGGTGCTACAGGGTATTATTCGTCCGACCGCAAAGGAAGTATAGGCCGCCAGGATATTTATGCCGTAAGTCCCGGTTTCCAGGGTGAGCCTCCCATCCTGGCACTTGTTGTGGGTTTTATTACCGTTGACCAGAAGCCGGTTGATGCGAAAATTACAGTTACCAACGATGAAACCGGCGAGGAGCAGGGCGAGTACCGTTCCAATTCATCTACCGGCAAATACCTGATTGCACTGAAGCCCGGCAATAAATACAAAGTGGCTATCGAGGTGGAAGGCCTTGATGCCTATTATGAATATGTAAACGTAAAAGGCATTGATACCTATGTGCAGGTAAATAAAGATTACGATTTTGTGTCGAACAACGGCAGCAAACCCCAGCCGGTGGTTGCCGATACCTCGGAAGTGCTGCAGAATAAGATTGATGTGCAGCTCCGCAAAATCCGCGAAGAACAGAAAACCGATGTGTACGAACGCAAGATTTATAAAAACGTGCTGAAGAAATACGGGGAGATGGCATCGGACACCACATCTTTTAACCTCGAATTCGGGCGATATGAAAATGCAGCCGATTTCGATTCTACCAAATTAGCCGGCATGGGACCGTTCCGCGTTTCGAAAGACAAACAGGGAAATACGATTTATTCTTCAGGGCCATTTAAAAATCTGCTCGAAGCCGAAATCTACCGCGCCAAAATATATGCACGCGATTCAACACTTGCTCTTAACGGCGAAGTAACTGTTAACACCAACGGCGAACGCAAAATGGTGCAGCAATTTTACCGCAAAGAGTTTAACCGCAAAGGATATGAACCGCCGAAAGATACACGCATCATAAAAAGCAAAAAAGGAACATTGTTTTCAACCACATCCGAAAACTTTGATTACGAAAAACTGCTGCAGGATAAAGGCACGTTTGAAGCGGACGGCCTTTCGTACAAACTGGAACTGGCATCGGTTGAAAAAGAAGACGACTTTGATCCGAAAATCTTTGAACAGTACGGCAAAGTAGAAAAGAAAAAGTATCCCGACGGTACGGTGCGTTATTCCATGGGGCCGTTTAAAACACTGAAAGAAGCCGAAGATTTCAAACGTTCGCTGATTGAAAAACAGCCCGAGGCATCAAAATCAATTGTAACCGTTTTCCTCTTCGGGCAACGTAAAACCCTGCCGGAATATTTCGGGAACACCCCCTGCGACAACAAGCCGGTTGACCTGAAATGGTTTATGGACAAGTCGCTGAACAACCCGGATGTGTATGCGAAGTTTTTACAGCTTTCCGGTAACTATTGCAAAGAAGGACTGATTTACAAAGTACAGATCGGTGCCTACCGTAAACCACAGCATTTTAAATACCCGCAGTTGAAGTCGTATGGTCCGGCAGAAATTATTCCGTACCCCGATGGCATTACACGGTTTACGATGCGTCAGTTCACGAATATTAAAGAAGCCGAAGCCTTCCGCCAGGAAATGATTGCCAAAGGAATTTCCGATGCGTGGATCACAGCCGTTTACAAAGGCGAACGCAAAACGCTGGAGGAATTAATTCGTGCTGATTTCTACGGGGCGGCTATTAATTGATCTTATTAAATAGCCAGTATAATAACTTCGGTGTTTTATAAAATAGTTCCTGAGTTGAGTTTGCAGTTTGCAGTTTGCAATTTGCAGTTTTGCCTTTTCGTTTGTTAGAACCAGGATCGTATTCCTTGGAACAACAATCAGACTGCAAACTGCCGACTGCAAACTGGTTAAGGATTTGTTTTACAAGTTCATAATTTAGCAAACCAGCTACTTTAAACGATCATTTAATACTTCAGCTTCTTCGGGATAAGTACCAGCGATAATTCCTGCCCGTTGTTCTGCAGCGTGGCAATCATGCGCATTTTACCGTTGGTGGTATCAAACGATTTGCAGTTACCGATAGGGATGTTTTTACCGCAGCCTGCTTTCGGAAAATGGGTTTGCAGGGTTGCCAGGGCTTTGCTCACATTATCAGCGCCGCTTACAGTAATAAAAACATAGAACAGGTGCCCGTCGCAGAATTCATATTCCACTTTTGATGCGGTAAAACCGGTAAGCGCCAGTTCCTGCTGACTTTTCTGCCAGGTAATGCAGCGCGTGTTGCGTACAAATGTTGCACTGTCTTTATACGATGTGCTCGTATCGATCATCAGTTTTTTCGGGCCGAGGTTTTCAACCGTCATCCCGAATTTGATGCCCTGCAACCCGATAAATGTAAGATCCTGCGCCTGTACGGCAACAGCAGCAAACAAAACAAAAGCAAGGGCGCAGAGGAAGCGTTTGATCACGAACGTAAAGGTATTGGAATTTGAAAAACAAGCAGCATACGGCGGGTAATAGTTTTTAGTTTGTAAAATTTATTTGTTGTTATTATTTGGTTGAATAGCTAGCCGATCAATAGATAATAAATTATCACCATCAATAACTGTCGTAAACGATAATTCATCGCCAGGTACATAATCTACTGACTTATCCCCTAATTCGTATTTTTCTTTTAACTGCAATTTCTCTCTGAATAATGAAGATTGGAGATTAGTAACTATTCTCCATTTGTTTTGATCTGCCAGTTCTTTTTCTTCTTCGGGATAAAAAAAACCAGCCGGACTATTTGTTACGTGGTGTTTAAACAATAATCCAGGCCAAAATGTTTTTTGGTTTCGGTTTTTCTCTAATTGGATGTCTTCTTTTTTCATGGTGTTTTTTTTTGTAAAAGCAGCAAATTGTGTTTATATGCTAAAATTATTATTTCTTTAAAATTGTAATTGTAAAGAAATAATTAATGTTTAAAATTAAAATATCGCTATTTAGAGTAATTTATTTCTCTCTAATCCAAACTGTCTAAATCATTTTCTGTGCACAAATGCTTTGTTGAACCACGCGGGGAGATCGTCCACGGCCAGTGCGAACCAGTACGTGCCCGTGTGCAAAAGAAACCGAAGCATGGATGTGTGGATCGGGTAAATGGAAAACGAAAAGAGACGAGCAATCCCAGTGCACGTGCTGGTTTTTGGCCGTGGCGTCTTTTTTTGGCTACTTTTTTGGACGAGCAAAAAAGTAGTGAAAAAAGATCGCGGCCCAATCTTGATTTGAACCAGTCCAATAAATTGGAAAGATAAAAACATTTTATTTTTCAACCACACTCTTCATATAGCACGATTTAATCCTTACTTAAAAAGGAAGTTAATCGTTGACCGAATCAGGAGTTCGTGTGCTCAGGTAGTACATACCTGAGCATATTTATGTTCGAATAAAGCGATCAAGGACGTAATTAATTAGAAATATGATTAGTTTGAAATCTAAATGACTGGATTATTTTAATTGTTAGAACTAATCACTTCGTATTAAGACCTGTTTTTATAAATATCCGGCTTCACAATTTCCATTATCCGGTCGGGATTGGCGAGGGGCACAAAACCATACTTTTTATACAGTTCGTGTGCATCGCGCGTGGCCAGCATAAACCGGCGCAGGCCCTGCAGGCCGGGATGTGCCATAATCACTTCCATGAGCCATTTCGAAAGACCCTGCCGGCGGTATGTTTCTGTTACAAATACATCGGCCAGGTAACCGAACGTGGTGTAATCGGTAACAACACGCGCAAAACCCACCTGCTGCTGCCCGTGGTAAATGCCGAAACAAAGCGAATGCGGAATGTATTGCTGCACCAGCTCAAACGGAATGCCTTCGGCCCAGTAACTGTGGCTGAGTTCGTGGTGAATAAAAACAAGATCGAGCCGCTGCTGATCGGTGCTGATGGTGAAGGCGCCGCGGGTAACTTCCATCACTGCGGCGTGTTTTCCACCACCGCAATGCGGTTACCGGTTTTACTGATGCTGAGGCGGGTAATGTTTTTAATGCCCGCGTGTGAAAAGTCGGCCACCTCGCGCCATTCCTTGCTTTCGCCCATGCGCCAGGCATACAGTTTCGAGCCTTTGGCCATCAGCAGGTTGCCGAAGTTATCGGCCGTAAAATCCTGGCTGCCTTCGAGTACCGGGATTGGGGTAAATTCCTTGTCAACCACGCCGCTGGTGTTGGTTGCACGGATCACAAATTTGCCGGTAGTGTCGGCCTCCTGTGTAAACAGCAGCATTTTGCGTTTCGCATCGCGGTAAGGCATCATTGAGCGCCCGATTTTACCGGCTACGCGTTTGGTCTGCCCGGTTTTTACATCTGCCATCAGCAGCGTAAACGGATCGCCGAGGATAAAAAGAAATACGGTGCGGTCATCGAGCCAGGTGTGGTAACCGATTTTGTCTACCTTTTCGAGCAGGCGTTTGGCATCTTTACTGGCCTTGTGATACTGCCAGAGGTGCTGCGATGAATCGGCTTCCACCACCACCGATGAAACATATTTGCTGCCGGGAACAAACGTGGGCGAAAACTCACTCACCGCAGTTTCTTTAAACGGTTCGCTTTTGCCCGTGAAAAAATCATACCGGTAAATATCGGTTTGTCCTTTCCCGTGGTCGCTGCTGTACAGCACGTAATCGCCGGCAGGCGAAAACATGGGCTGGTTATCGTATCCGGGGTTGTTGCTGATGTTACTGCCTGCACCGGCCGTATAGGTTTTTGAACTGTTGTTGTAGGTCATGTCAAATACCCAGATGTCTGTATTGCCCGGTAACTGGGCGATGGCAGTGCCGCCGGACAGACCCAAAAAAAGAAGAAGCGCCTGTAACTTCATGGTACTGTGCTTGTGATTTTTTATCCGTTTAATTTTATAATATGCTGCAGTCTGCATGCCGCAATGCATTTTCGAAAGTACGTATAATAATTTCACGTTCCGCTGCTGCCTGGTTACGGATTTAGCGGCTGAACAAATCGGGCATGCGGACAATGCCGGGCATGTTCCGTACGCTTATTTGGAAAATAAGACCGAATGGTTTATTTTTGCAGCATGCTTTCCAAATCCGACCGAACACGGCAATTTATTATTGAAAAAGCGGCACCGCTGTTTAACCGGCAAGGTTACGCGGCCACTTCGCTGAGCGACCTTACTGCGGCTACGGGGCTTGCCAAGGGCGGCATTTACGGCAATTTCAGCAGCAAAGATGAAATTGCAGCAGAAGCGTTTGAGTACGCCATGAACAAAGTGCGCGAAGCCATCCGTTTTAAAATGAACCAGCATACCGGCGCACAGGGCAAACTGCTGGCCATTCTTGATTTTTACCACAATTATTCCTCCGACCCGCTGATAGACGGTGGCTGCCCGCTGCTGAATACGGCCACGGAAGCCGACGATCACCTGCCGTTTCTGCGCGAACGCGCCAACCGCATCATGAAAGAAATGCTGGGTGTGCTGGAACAGCTGGTGGCAAAAGGAAAAGCGGAAGGCGATTTTCGGAAAGAAGTGGATGAAGCCGCCGAGGCCGCATTCCTGTTTGCCGCCATCGAAGGCGGAATAATGATGAGCCGCCTCCGGGGCAACCCGCGCCTGCTGAACCAGGTGCTGGATATGCTGCGCGAACGGATTAACGGCTACCGTAAAAATAGACCGGCACGCTCCCGGAACAAAAAATAAGACCAAACGGTTTAAAAAAATAAAACATGAACAAACAACCGGTTTCTTCGTACCGTATCCGTTTCAGCGACTGCGACATGTTTGCACACCTGAACAACGCGCGGTTTATCGACTATTTTATGAATGCCCGCGAAGATCATCTGCGTGAGCATTACAATTTTGACCTGGCCGCACAATACAAAACCGGTGCAGGCTGGGTGGTGGGCGGCCACGAGATTTATTACGTAAAACCGGCACGCATCGGTGAAGTGGTGCAGATCCAATCCATGCTCATTGATTCCGGACCGGAACACATCCTGGTGGAAATGCAGATGTTCGATGAACACCGCACACACCTGAAAAGCCTGCTTTGGACCCGTTTCATACCGGTGAACCTGCAGACGCAGCGCAAAGAACCGCACACCGCCGTACTGCTGGAATTTATTGCACAGGTACAAACTGATACGGTTGCTGTCGCACCGGGTTCGGCCAAACGCCTCGGGCAACTGCTCGCGGAGTTTAAAGCAACAAGATAAAATGGTAACTTGCAGTATAATTCAGACGTAGGGCATGAAAAAGACATTTTTGGGGATATTGCTTGCGCTTGTTTGCATTGCGACGTTACCATCGTGCAAAAAGGAAACACCGAATGCATTGCCGGAAATTACCATTACTTCGCCCGCAGAAGGCGCACAGTTTAATGTATTCGATACCATCCGCGTAACATTTGCAGCAAAAGACAAAGAAGGCCTCGCGCAGTATTCCGTGGTGCTGTGCAATAACCTGCTGGTGCCGGTGCAGCAGGCGGTGAACAGCGCGCTCACGGGCAATGCAGCCAACGTTGATTTTTTATACGTTATTGATAATGTCCAGCTCGCTGACGGTGATTATTACCTGCTATTTGCCGTGCAGGACGACGGCGGCAATATTGAAAAAGAATACCGCCACATTTACATCACTTCGCTGCCCCAGGTGCGCCGCGGATTTTACGTTGTGGGTTTACCGAACAATAACCAGGTTTCATTAACGCGTGTGGATTCCGCCTGGAATATTTCCAGTGGTGGTACATTTACCGGCGACTATTCCAAATCATGCATCAATAACCACTGGCAGCAGTTTTACATCTGCGGCAAACAAACCGGTCCGTTTTACGCGGTTGATATCACCGGCGGTGGCATTGCGTGGCAGCTCAACCCGCTACCTTCGCCCGGCGATTTTTATACGCATGCGGCGTGTATGAACGACTATGTTTATATCTCGTACCGCGACGATGCCGTGCAGGCATACGACCGCACCGGCGCGCTGCGTTTCGGTACAAACATCACTAACGGTTTTTACCCGATCAAAACGTTGTTCTTTGGCAACCGCCTGTATGCAGAACAAAAAGATCCCGGCGGACCTTCGCGCAAATTAGTAATGTACAACGGCTCCACCGGAACCGGCATGCAGGAAACCCTGCTGACGGGTGAAGTAGTGGGCCTGTTTGAAAAAGATGCGTCCAACATTTACGTGGTGAGTAACACCGGCAGCCAGGGCAAACTGCAGATTTATGATGTGGCTGCAAACGGCCTGTGGGAACCGATTTCACTGCCCGCCGGCAAAGTGCTTGATGCGGCTGCGGTTGACAACAATACGTTGCTCATCAGCATGGATAATGGAACGGTGTATAAATTTACCTACAGCCCGCTCGGACTGCTTACCGCGCTGAACGGCGTTACCGCACACCACCTGCGTTTCGATCCGCTGCAGAGTGAGATTATTACCTCCACACAAAACCAGCTGCGCGTATTTGATTACAGCACCGGCACCCCGGAACAAACCGTGGCCGTTGCCGACAGCATTGCCGGTTTTGAAGTGTGGTACAACCGGTAGTTTTTTCAAATTGAGATTGTTTACCGGCCGCTTTTTTTCTTCGTTTATATCCTCAGTCATTAGTCATCAGGCAATAGGCATCAGGGTTATGGATAGCCTAATGCCTGATGACTAATGACTGGAACAGGAATTATTTCAGCGCGCAGCGATGAAATTTTAAACGATTCTACTTCACCATCGCTTTTTCAAGTCCCTCAAGAAATGCATCGCTTTCCTGTGCGCCGGAAATGGCGAAGCTGCGGTTGAATACAAAAAACGGCACGCCGCGTACACCGATGCGTTGCGCTTCGAGGATGTCGGCATCTACCGCATCATTAAAACGGTTGCTTTCCAGTACGTCGCGACTTTCAGATTCGGATAAACCGGCTTCGGTTGCAAGTGCAAGCAGCGTGTTTTTATCATCGGTATTTTTGCCTTCGCAGAAATAGGCGTTGAGCAACGCTTCTTTTAACGCATCGCCTTTGCCCTGCTGTTTGGCAAACTGGAGCAGGCGGTGTGCATTGCGTGTGTTGGTTACCACAATTTTATCCATCTGGTAATGCAGTCCGCTGGCAGCGGCCATACGCACCACATTCTGATTTATTTCGCGTGCCTGTTCAATGCTCCAGCCTTTGCGTTCGGCGAGGTACTGGTAAATGCTTTTGGACGGATCGGTAACAAGATCGGGAGCGAGCTGAAAACTTTTCCAGGTCACCTTTACCTCGTCGCGGCCGGGAAACTGCGCGAGGGCCTGTTCGAAACGGCGCTTGCCGATGTAACAGAACGGGCAGGCCACATCCGACCAGATTTCAACATGTATCATATAATGCGTTTAAGCTTCAACCACCACACCCATGTTGCAGAACTTGTCGATGCGCTGACTGATGCGCTCGGCCGGTTTCATCGGTGTAAGTTCGCCGAGCAGTTTTTTTAGCTCGTTTTTTACAATGCCGAACATTTCTTCCGGGTTGGTATGTGCACCGCCGAGCGGTTCCGGAATTACGCCATCCACAAGACCGTTGTTGGTCATGTCGGTGGCGGTGAGTTTCAGTGCTTCGGCCGCTTTTTCCTTGTGGTCCCAGCTCCGCCAGAGGATTGAAGAACACGACTCCGGCGAAATAACCGAGTACCAGGTGTTTTCAAGCATCAGTACACGGTCGCCGATGCCGATGCCGAGCGCACCGCCCGAAGCACCTTCGCCGATGATGATGCAGATTACCGGCACTTTGAGGCGGGCCATTTCGAGCAGGTTGCGGGCAATAGCTTCGCCCTGGCCGCGCTCTTCGGCTTCCAGTCCCGGAAATGCGCCGGGCGTATCAATAAAAGTAATAACCGGTTTGTTGAATTTTTCGGCGAGTTTCATCAGGCGCAGCGCCTTGCGGTAGCCTTCCGGGTTGGGCATGCCGAAGTTGCGGTACTGGCGCATCTTCGTATTCACGCCTTTCTGCTGGCCGATAAACATCACCGACTGCCCGTCAATGAGGCCGAAACCGCCCACCATCGCTTTGTCGTCTTTCACCGTGCGGTCGCCGTGCAGTTCCAGGAACGTGCCGTCGGAAATGGCTTCGATATACGCCAGTGTGTACGGGCGATCGGGGTGACGCGAAACCTGCACCCGTTGCCAGGCCGTAAGGTTTCCGAAAATGTCTTTGCGTTTGGCCGCGATTTTTTCATCCAGTTCAGTCAGCGTGGCAGAAACATCCACACCGCTTTTTTCAGCAGCCTGAACCATCTTTTCCTTTTGCTCGATGAGTTCGGCAATCGGTTTCTCAAAGTCAAGGTAATTCATGAGGGCGAAAATACGAAACATTATCATAATGCAGGAGTAATATCTAAACCGTTTAATTTCAAGGGGTTATTGTGCTTTTTTGCCCGAATTGCCTGAACAGCAACCGGTTCCGGGTGGGAATGGGGTGGTGTTTGTGTAATTAATTGAAAAACAATGCTTTGTGTGCAGTTCTCGAACGTCAGAAGAGAAGTTTCCTGTTTTGCAGGCAGGTCGTCATTGAATGTAGAACTGTGCTATCGCTTCGCAAACCGCAATGTCCCGCTATGTTTTTCGCAATGTTACGCCAGGTTTGCAGTTGTTTCATTGCGCGACTTTGCGCAAAACATAGCGATACATAGCGGTAAAAATTATAGGATCACCAATTTTGAAAAACAATCCGGTAACAGCCCGGAATCCGTAATTTCGCGGGATATGATCGTTAACCCGAATGCCAAGATAAACCTGGGGCTGCACGTTACCGAAAAGCGGCCTGACGGGTTCCATAATATTGAATCTGTTTTTTACCCGGTGGGCTGGACCGACATCCTCGAAGTGCTGCCCGCGCCGGCATCGCAAACCGAAAAAGTCCGTTTCACCTCGTCGGGCATTCCCATTCCCGGCAATGCGGATGAAAACCTCGTAGTGAAAGCGTATCACCTGCTTTCGGCACACTATCCCATGCCCGCGGTGCAAGTGCACCTGCACAAACGTATTCCCATGGGTGCGGGTTTGGGCGGAGGATCATCCGATGCGGCGTTTTTCATCCGCGCCCTTGACCAGCTTTTTGAACTCGGCCTGGCCTGGGGCGAACTGCATCATTTTGCGAAACAGCTGGGCAGCGATTGCTCGTTTTTTATCATGAACCGTCCTGTTTTTGCAGAAGGCAAAGGCGATGAACTGGAAAGTATCACGCTTGATTTATCTGCTTACAAAATTGCAATCGTTCATCCCGGCATCCACGTGAGCACACCCGAAGCCTACAAAAGCATCACGCCGGAGAAAAAAGCATTCACGCCCGAGAGCATCGTGGAACTGCCCGTGAACGAATGGAAAACCAAATTGGTAAATGATTTTGAAGTGCCTGTTTTCAAAAAACATCCGGAGATAGCCGCGCTGAAACAAACGATGTACGATCGTGGCGCAGTTTACGCGGCCATGAGTGGAAGTGGTTCGGCGGTGTTTGGATTATTTGAAACGGAGCCGGATTTGAACGGGCTGGAAGGTTGTACGGTGTATTGTGGCGTATAAAGTGATCTGATTACTATGCTTCGATTTTCATAAAACAGTTTCGTATAATCAGTGGCAGTGGCAGGCAGCAGTGGCAGTCTGTTTGCATTGAAAAACAACACTATTTCATTCCCGTAACTGTATTTTCAGGTACTGCAAAGCGCTGCATGGAAATAAGATCAATAACTGCCGCTGCCAACTGCTGCTGCCACTGATAAACAAGGTTACTTTATAACAGCAACGTTTTGGATTGAATCCTGTTTTATTAGGATCACCTTACTTCGGCGCCCGCTTCAATAAATACAACGCAAGAATCATATAAATCGCATTCGGAATCCACAACGCGATGTAGGCGGGGATTACACTCGTTTCGGCAAACGATACAAATACTTTCATCAGCAGGATATAAGAAAATGCGATGCCCACACCAATACCGAGGTGCAGCCCGATACCGCCACGTACTTTGCGGCTGGAGAGCGCCACGCCGATGAGCGTGAGGATGAACGTAGCAAACGGAAACACGATGCGGTAATGTTTTTCGGCTTCGTATTTCTGCACGTAACTCGATCCTTTCTGGCGCTCGGTTTCAATGTAGTCGTTGAGTTCGCCGTAGGTCATACTTTCTTTTACACTTTCGGCGCGTTCAAAATCTTTGGGACTCATGTTCAGCCGTATCGTAAGTGAGTCGCCGTTTTTCCAGGTTTCGGTATCGCCTTTAAACGTGCGCTCAAAATATTTTTTCACCACCCAGGCTTTTTTCTCTTCGCGCCACGAAGCTTCTTCGGCGGAGAGTTTGTAGGTCATCACCAGCCCGTCGAATTTTTCAATCGTGAATTTGTAGCCGGTACTGTCAAACTGGTTGTAATGCTGAATGTACACCATTTCGCCGGGTGCGGTTTGCCGGTGAATATCACGGTTGAGGCCGCTGTTGTAGGCACCGGTACCGATGTAACGCGCTTCAAACAGCAGGCGTACTTTATTCGCTTTCGGAATAATCCAGTTGTTCAGCAGCAGCGACGTAAATGCAATGATTGCAGCGCCGAACAGATACGGGCGCAGGAAGCGGCGGAAACTTACACCGGCGTTGAGTATGGCCACAATTTCAGTGCGGTAGGCCATGCGCGAAGTGAAAAAGATCACCGAAATAAACGTAAACAGCGGGCTGAACAGGTTAACGAAATACGGCACAAAGTTGAGGTAGTACTCCACAAAAATCTGTCGCGCTGTAAGATCGTGCTGGATGAAGTCCTCGATTTTTTCCGAGATGTCGAATACGATTACAATAACAATGATGAGCAGTATGGAGAAAAAAAACGTGCCCATAAATTTGCCGAGAATGTACCAGTCGAGGCGGCGCATCACTTTCAGCGCCAGCGGCGTGATTGCTCGTTTCAGACTGAATCCCGGTGTGGCGGCCATAACTAGAGGCGTTGCATGGTTTGTACCGTCATTTTTTCTTTCCAGGCGCGGAAGGTGCCGGCAGCAATGTGTGTGCGGGCTTCGCGAACCAGTTCAAGGTAAAACGACAGGTTGTGCAAGGTAGCAATTTGCATACCGAGAATTTCTTCGCTGTGCATCAGGTGGCGCAGGTACGCACGTGTGTACAGTTTATCGGCAAAGCAGGTGCCTTCGGGATCGAGCGGCGAAAAATCCGCTTTCCACTTTTCGTTTTTGATGTTGATGATGCCCTGTTTGGTAAACAGCAAACCGTGGCGGGCGTTGCGTGTGGGCATAACACAATCGAACATATCAATGCCGAGCGCAATGCCTTCGAGTATGTTGGCCGGTGTGCCTACCCCCATGAGGTAACGCGGTTTGTCTGCGGGTAAAATGCCGCACACGAGCTCGGTGAATTTGTACATTTCTTCGGCCGGTTCGCCTACGCTGAGTCCGCCGATGGCATTGCCTTCGCGGTTCTGTGCGGCCACAAATTCTGCCGACTGCTGCCGCAGGTCGGAATAGGTGCTGCCCTGCACAATCGGAAACAGCGTTTGCGAATAACCATATTTCCCTTCCGTTTCATCAAACCGTTTGATGCAGCGCTGCAGCCAGCGGTGGGTGAGGTGCATGGATTTCTGCGCGTAATCGTATTCGCAGGGCCAGGGCGTACATTCGTCAAAAGCCATTACAATATCGGCACCGATGATGCGCTGGATGTCCATCACGCGTTCGGGCGTAAACGTATGTTTCGAACCGTCGATGTGCGAAGCAAAGGTTACGCCTTCTTCATTCAGTTTGCGCCGGTGCGAAAGCGAATACACCTGGAACCCGCCGCTGTCGGTAAGCATGGGCCGGTCCCAGCCGATAAATTTATGCAGCCCGCCCGCACCTTCGAGGATATCGAGGCCGGGGCGGAGGTAGAGGTGATACGTATTGCCGAGAATAATCTGCGCGCGGATGTCTGCTGCCAGTTCGGTCTGATGTACAGCTTTTACAGAGCCTACGGTGCCTACCGGCATAAAAATGGGCGTTTCGATCACCCCGTGATCGGTTACCATTTTTCCTGCCCGTGCCTTGCTCTGCGGATCGGTATGTTCTATCTGGAATTTCAACAGCGCAAAGATAACAGGAAGTGTTTAGCCTACGCATACAGGCCGACCACCGCATTCCTAAAAAATACAAACGGGTTCGTACGCCCTGCTGGTGTACGAACCCGTCTGCTGAAAAAACGCGTTTGTTATTTGTCCCGTTTGTCCGGACCCACGCTTATTTTCACCAGCCCATCTTCGGCATCGTTAAACTGGAAATAAATGTAAAGTCCTTTGCTGGCCATGCGGTAGCTGTGCTCAATGTAGCTGTCGGTTTTTGTCCACTTTTTCAGCTTCGAAAGCATTTCTTTGGCAGTCAGGTTGCGGCTCACCACGAGGTTGTCAATTTTAATGGTTCCGGTGAACTGACCTTTGGGCGTTACATTGTTTGCTTCGGGCACGTAGTAATAAAACTGTGCTTCCGAAACGGTTCCTGTAGCCACTTTGTCAGCCATTTTTTCAAACAGCACAATGGATTTCGCATCATACGTATGCGTTTTGTTGTAGCCTTCACGCGAACGTTCGGGTTCACCCAGGGCTGCTTTGTATCCGCTCAGGCCCCAGTTGGCTGTAACTACTTTTCCGTTAATGGCCATTTTGCCTTTCTTGATTTTTACAGTAACACCGTCGGAGGCGGCTGTAAACGAAGAAATGCCGAGCGTGATGGTTACCAGCGCGACTAATGCAAGAAACTTTTTCATACGTGTGTTTGGTTTGGTTTAGGAGAAAAAAAATTATTCGCGTCCGGTGTAAACGCTGCGCAGGTTGTGCCCGCGGCCGGTAAATTCAAAACGCATGTACATGCCGTCTTTTTTATAGGCCAGGTCGGTAAATGAAGCCGCATCGCTGGTCATGGTCCACGACGACATCTGGTTTTTAACTTTCGCCAAGTCGAGGTCTTTGCTCAGTTCAAGTCCTTCGGCTTTAAACGTTCCGGAGAATACTTTTTTCGGATTGATGTCGGCCGGTTTCGGCAAAATAAAATGCACCTGGATCTCCGCGATTTTGCCGGTCGGTTTGTTTTCCTTGTCCACGGCTTCAATCACGGTCATGCCGAATTCATCGTAGGTAAAATAGCGGCCTTTTTCAGCACCGGTGGTGCGTGTCGGATTTTTAAGAATTTCTGAAACCGGGGCGAGTGCCCAGTCGGCATTCACCTGCAGTTTTTCGAGCATAAATTTGCCGTCTTTGGCCGTAAAACCGATTTTTTCAGGTGCAATCAGTTTAAAAGAAAGTCCCGCAAACGCCACCGCGAGCAATACGATTCCGAATTTTTTCATGTTTTTATGCGAATAATTTTGATGGTGTTCAAAAGTAACATTTTTCATCCGGAAAAAGCCTACGGCAATTGCCGTAATTTTCCAATGTTCTGAACAACCTGTTTTTGTTCATTTCTTTGTTAAAATCCATTCCGGCAGCAGCCATTTATGCCGGCAACATCCCGCTATTTTTGCCCGTATGAACTGGGAATCCCTGCTGCACTTTTCAATACCCATGCTTTTGTTCTGGATTTTTGCCGGAACACTGGTAATGCTGTTGCTTTACTATTTTGTTTTTTTTATCCGTGTTGCAACCTGGAAACGTCCTGCCGTATTACCTGACGATCAGTTGCCTGCTGTCTCGGTCGTGATCTGCGCACGCAACGAAGACGATAACCTGGTAAAATTTCTGCCCGTAGTCCTCAGCCAGCACTACCCGAAATACGAAGTGGTGGTGGTAAACGACTGTTCGTTCGACAATACCGGCGATGTGCTCAAGGAATTTGCGGCCAAACACGCTAACCTTAAAATAGTAACGATTAAAGAAGACGAGTATTATTCGCACGGCAAAAAGTTTGCGTTAACCGTTGGCATCAAAGGAACCCAGTACGGCCACCTGCTGCTTACCGATGCCGACTGTGTACCGGCCGGTGAAAACTGGCTGCGCAGCATGGCTTCGCACTTTGTAACGGGTAAGGAACTGGTGCTCGGGTATGGCGGTTACATCCGCACCAAGGGGTTTCTCAATAAACTCATCCGGTTTGATACGGCGCATATTGCACTGCAGTATTTTTCGTTTGCGCTTGCGCGTCTTCCGTACATGGGTGTGGGCCGCAACCTGGCTTATACCGCTGATCTGTATTACCGCAACAAGGGGTTCAAATCGCATTACCATATTCCTTCGGGCGATGACGATCTTTTTGTAAACCAGGCCGCCACTTCGCGTAATGTGCGTGTAGAAATCAGCCCGGAAAGTTTTACCCAGTCGCCCGCAAAAAAAACATTTAAAGAATGGCGCCGCCAGAAAAAGCGGCACCTCACTACCGGCAAACGGTACCGTTTCAGCCACAAACTGCTGCTGGCGCTGTATCCGTTAACGCAACTGGTGTTCTGGGGATTATTTACCACGCTACTGGTTTTATGGTATCAGCCCTGGCTGGTTTTGGGCATACTTGGTTTCAGATGGATGATCTACCTGTTAATCATGAATAAAGTGCTGGGTAAACTCGGGGAGCGGGATTTATTGGTATATTCGCCTCTGATTGAACTCATCCTGCTGTTTTTCTACCCGATAATTGGTGTAACACGGTTGTTTCAGCGCAAGAGCAGATGGAAATGAATGCCGAAAACCAGCTTTCTGACAAGGCCCAGTACGATTTTGGTCTTGTGCAGCGGGCATTGATTAATGCCGACCAGAAGGCGTATGCCGAACTCGTGGCCCGTTACCGCGAATCGGTTTATTACATGCTGCTGAAAATGGTGAACAACAAGGACGATGCAGAAGATCTGACCATCGAGGCCTTCGGCAAAGCATTCAAACGCCTCCACCAGTACACACCCAACTTTGCATTCAGCACCTGGCTGTTTAAAATAGCTACCAACAACTGCATTGATTTTCTCCGCAAAAAACGGAAAGACACGTTCTCCATTGACCGCACGTTTGAAGACGAGGAAGGCGGCGAAATGATGATGGACCTGCGTTCGGAGTTACCCGATCCGGAAGAAAAAGTGATGAAAAAGCAGAAGCTGGTAATGCTTCGCGATGTGGTTGATAAACTGAAACCGCGTTACCGCACCCTCATCGAAATGCGTTACTTCCAGGAACTGTCCTACGAAGAAATTTCAAAAGAACTTGATCTGCCGCTGGGTACCGTTAAAGCACAGCTCTTCCGCGCCCGCGAATTTCTTTACCAGATTATGAAAAACATGCAGGGGAAAATCTGATTTTTCATATCTTTCGCTTACCAAACAACAAACAACTACACATGAAAAAACTATTACTTCTTATCAGCGGAGCTGTGCTTGCATGCACCGTTTCAATTGCACAACCTGTCGGGTGGAGCTTTGTCCAGCCGATTACCGTTACCAACAACACGGGCACTGCCACCACCAACCTGCAGGTTCGGGTTACCGTTGATACGCAAACACCGATCGGGCTGACTAACATGCTTGCCAGCGGTAACGATATCCGTTTCGGAAAAAACTGTGCGGGAACGACCTTGTTTAACTACTGGATCGAAAGTGGCCTGAATACCACCACCACGCAGATCTGGGTAAAACTCGATTCACTGAATGCCAATGAATCACGTACATTTTACATGTACTATGGTAATGCAGTGGCACCGGCTGCTTCGGCCGTAATCGGTACGTTTGTCGGGCCGCATTCGTCAACCGACAGCGTGGCCAGCGGCGGGGCCGGCGGGGCTACCAACAGCCAGCGCGGTTTCCGTTTTGCACCCAACCAGGACATCCTGCTGTATGCATTCGGTAAACGCGACCCGAACGGTACCACACGTTATGTAACGTTATTCAATTACGCAACGCAGGCCATCCTGCTGCAGGGCCAGGTTTCAGGTCCGGCCGCACAGTACAATTACGCCCCGGTAGCAAACCCGCTCTGGTTAATCCAGGGAACACAGTACGTACTGGAACTGTACCAGGGTGCCAGCGATGGGTATTATTTCGGTACTTCCTCGCAGATCGGGCAGCACCTTACGTATCTGGATATGCGTTACTGCAACAGCTGTACGCAGAACACCTTCCCGACAAACGTGCTTAGCAATTACCATTACGGCTACCCCGATTTCTGGTATTTCACCAAAAATTCATTGAGCATCACGCCGACAGTTACACCCGGCAGCACGCTTACTGCAAGTATTGCATCAGTATCACCGGTTTGCACAGGCGGATCAGTTACCCTCAACGGCAGCGCTTCCGGCGGTGGCGGAAGCTATACGTACCTGTGGTCGCCGTCTTCGGGCCTCAGCAACATCAGCATTGCCAACCCGGTTGCCACACCCACTGCCACAACAACATACTCACTCACGGCTACTGATGCCTGCGGTGCAACCAATACCACCTCGGTACAGGTTGTGGTTAACCCGATTCCGGTTGTGGGCCTTACCGGCAACACGTCCTATTGCAGCGGCGACAGTACCACGCTTACCGGTTCAAACGGCGGCGGAACATTCCAGTGGTACATGAACGGCGTAATGATTCCGGGCGCAACTTCGAACACGTATACTGTAAGCCAGCCCGGTATTTACAACATGACCGAAACCATCGGCGGCTGCGGCGATTCGGCTGCCACCGGGTTGACAGTAACTGTAAATGCACTGCCGGTTGTGACTGCATCGGTATCGAATGATTCGGTTTGTACCGGTTCGTCAGTAACCTTTAACGGCGGCGGAGCAAACACGTATGTATGGAGCGGTGGTGTTACCGACGGTGTTCCTTTTGCACCAGGTTCTTCAGGAACATACACTGTAACCGGAACTGATTCCAACACCGGCTGCAGTGCAACCGCAACCGTAAACGTGGATGTACTTGCATTACCGAACGTAACTGCAACAGCTTCGGCAAACCCGGTGTGTGCCGGTTCGCCCGTTACGCTGAACGGCGGCGGTGCAATGACTTATGCGTGGGACAACAGTGTAACCGACGGTGTGGCGTTTAATGCAACCACCACTACAACCTACATTGTAACAGGTACAGACATGTACGGCTGCCAGGATACTGCTTCGGTACAGGTGAATGTGAATGCACTTCCGAACGTGGTGGCTAACGCCAGCGCTTCGGCAGTTTGTGCAGGAAGCCCGGTAACACTTACCGGAAGCGGTGCAACTTCGTACACGTGGGACAACAGCGTAACAGATGGTGTTGCGTTTAACCCGGCAGCCACTACAACCTATATGGTAACCGGTACCGATGCAAACGGATGCCAGAACACGGCTACAATTACAGTAACGATTAATCCGACCCCGGTTGTTAATTTCGGTGATGACATCAGCGCCTGCTCGGGTTCAGTTACCCTGAATGCACAGAACAGCGGCAGCACTTACCTCTGGAACAACAACACTACCGGTCAGACATTAACCGTAACCACCAGCGGAACATACTGGGTAGCGGTAACTGACGGCAACGGCTGCACCGGTTATGATACCGTAAACGTGGCGATTAACACACCGCCGGTGGCAACACTTACGGCTTCGGATAACAGTGTGTGTATTGATGATGCCAACGTAACATTAACATCAGCGCCTTCGGGTGGAATACTCAGCGGTTCCGGCGTAACCGGTAACCAGTTCGATCCGACCGTAGCCGGTATCGGTACACAACTCATCACATACATTTACATAGATGTGAACGGTTGCAGCGACACCACTACAACGGCCATCGTGGTAAGTGCCTGCGTAGGCATTACCGAACAGGTGAGCGGCATTGCAGCCGTTTACCCGAACCCGGCTTCGGACCTTGTGAATATTACGTGGACCAAAACAGCAACCACACGCATCAAGGCGTATGACATCAGCGGCAAACTGGTTTATGACCAGATGCACAACGGTGTAACCCGTGCACAGGTAAACGTGAACAACTGGGCTGCCGGAACCTATACCTTCCGCATTGAACAGGGCAGCGGTTTCGAAACCATCCTGGTGGAAAAACGATAATTGATTTCCTTTTTGATAAATGCTCCTGCAACAGAAATGGTGCAGGAGCATTTTTTTTGCCGGTGCAGCACTATCTTTGCCCCACGATGGAAAATCCGGTTGCCTTACTCAAAAAATATTTCCCCGAAATTTCGGAAAAACAGGAAGCGCAGTTTCTTGAAATGGGAAACCTCTACGCACACTGGAATGCGCAGATCAATGTGATTTCGCGCAAAGACATTGACCAGCTGTATGAGCGTCACATCCTGCATTCGCTGGCGATTGCAAAAATTCATACGTTTCAGCCCGACGAAACCGTGCTCGACCTGGGCACCGGCGGCGGTTTTCCCGGTATTCCGCTTGCGGTGTTATTCCCGGAAACGCATTTTCACCTCGTGGATTCCATCGGCAAAAAAATAAAAGTGGTGCAGGAAGTAGCGCGGGGATTGCAACTTGAAAATGTTACATCGGCGCATGTCCGTGCAGAAGAACTGCGCACAAAATTTGATACGTGTGTAACCCGTGCAGTGGCTCCGACCCCGGAACTGCTGCAATGGATTCAGCGCACCGTAAAACGCGGCGGTATGCTGCTCGCACTCAAAGGCGGCGATCTTTCGGAAGAACTGAAAGGCGTTAAAAATGTAGCGGAACACGACCTCACCCGGTTCTTCAGCGAGCCGTATTTTGAAACCAAGAAAGTGGTACAGGTACTGCTCTGATAGCGTTTATTCGCTGGCCGCAGTTGTTACGGTATCATCGCGGTACTGCAAACGCACCAGGTTTTTATACACGCCGTTTTCGTTCATCATCAGTTCATCGTGCGTGCCGCTTTCGGCTACCGTTCCTTTGTCAATCACAATAATCTTGTCTGCATTGCGGATCGTACTCAGGCGGTGCGCAATTACGAACGAGGTGCGGCCTACCATCAGTTTGTCAAGCGCTTCCTGCACTAAACGTTCGCTTTCTGAATCGAGTGAACTGGTTGCTTCATCAAGAATGAGAATACTCGGGTTTTTCAGCACCGCACGTGCTATGGCAATGCGCTGGCGCTGACCGCCGCTGAGCTGAATACCCCGGTCGCCGACTTTGGTATTAAATTTTTCCGGGAAACCTTCGATAAACTGCAGTGCGTTTGCTTTGCGTGCAGCCTCCACAATTTCGTCATCGGTCGCGTCCGGTTTTCCGTAGGCGATGTTTTCTTTAATGCTTCCGCCAAACAGCAACACATCCTGCGGCACAATAGCCATGTTTTCGCGCAGCTGGGTGAGGTCGTAATCAGCGGCTGGTTTGCCGTCAATCAACACTTCGCCTTTATCCGGCGAATAAAAACGCATGAGCATGGCGGCAAGCGTGGTTTTACCCGAGCCGCTGTGGCCCACGAGTGCAATGGTTTGACCCTGTGCCGCTTCAAATGTAATATCATGCAGTACCTGGTATTCCCTGCGGGTAGGGTAGGCGAATTCTGCATGACGGAACTCCACGTTGCCTTTTATTTTAAGCTGGCCGCGTTTGCGTTTATCGTCCATGTTAATCACTTCGGTTTCTTCACCGAGTATATCAAACAGGCGTTCCGAAGCACCTACTGCGCGCTGGATCTGTGCATACTGTTCAGGCAGGCCGCCGATGGATGCTGCCACGAACATGGTCATGAACAGGAATGTGGTCATGTCCTTCGGCGAAATACTTCCGGATAAGGTCATGGAAACACTGGTATACACCACAAGCATGATGGAACCGAACAGGCAGAAAATAATGAAGGCGAAGAACATGCCGCGTGCGCGGGCATTGCGCATGGCCATGGCTGAAATTTTTTCAGCTACGGTACTGTACCTGCTGGTTTCGTAGGCTTCGTTGGTAAATGCTTTTACGTTGTTGATTCCCTGTAAACTTTCACCCACAATCAGGTTCGAGTCTGCCACGAGGTCCTGCACCTGCCGCGCAATTTTCCGGATGCGTTTTCCGAATACGAGTGCAACTACGGCCACGGGTGGTACCACGGCCAGCATCAGCAGGGCGAGTTTCCACGAGGTAAATGCAATGATGGTAACACCCCCGATGAGGATGATGAGTTGCCGGAAAAATTCAGCAACGCCCATGGTAAATGTTTCCCCGATCTGCGTGATATCGGCACTCACCCGGCTGTTGAGTTCGGCCGCCATGTTTTTCGAAAAGAACGACATGGGCATGCGCGTAAGCTGTGAAAAGGAACTTACCCGCAGGGCTGCCAGCATATGTTGTGTGGCACTTTCAAAAAAGAATACGCGGAAATAAGAAGCAAAAGCCTGTGCTCCGAGCACGACCAGCATCCATATACCATATTGGTCAACAGCAGCCTGTACCTGCACCGGGTCGATGCCTTTTTCGCCGATGCTGCCGAGCATATTCCCAATCAGGCGCGGAAAAATGAGCGCAGTTGCACCCGTAGCGAACAGGAAAATAATACCCACATAAAATTTCCACTTGTGTTTGCCCATGTAATCAAACAGGCGGAACGCACGTTTCAGCGAATCGCCGGTGAGTTTTGCCTTGGGCATTTCATCGTTATTGTTTCCTTCGGTACGGAACCGGCTTTTTTTTGCCATAATTTTTTTGTGCGGCTGCAAAGGTAGGCATAAGCGGCTTGAAAATTCCGGGATTTGAGCCTTTCTGCCTCCTCATTTTGCAGGTTAATCACCCCGGGAGTCGTTGCAGCCCCCGGTTTTATTGTAAAATTGCAAGAAAAAGAAAAAAATAGCGCTTGGGTTTGCAGGTTTCAAAAAGGTACTTATCTTTGCCGTCCGATTAAAGCAGATTACAATGAAAAGAACATTTCAACCATCCAAGCGCAAGCGCCGCAACAAGCACGGCTTCCGCGAACGTATGGCGTCCGCAAACGGCCGTCGTGTAATAGCTGCCCGCCGTAAACGCGGTCGCAAGAAACTGACTGTTTCCAGCGAGTCTCGCCACAAAGGCTAAGGCTTTACTGTATCTTATATTGTTTAAAGCGTCTGGTCAAAAGCCGGACGCTTTTTATTTGCCCTTGCTGACTGTTTCCAGGTCCGGTACACGCTGTATTTTTTCCAGGAAAAACGCCACATAATGGCCGATCTGTACCATACCGGGGAAGTTAATCCGTTCGGTATCATCTTCCGGCTTGTGGTAGTATTCCGATAATCCCGTGCTGAAAGCGATAGACGGTATGCGGTGTTTTTCAAAATTATAGTTGTCCGATCCCCCGATAAAAATCATATCCGATTTGCGCACATTTAACGTGTTGGCGGTATCCGGATCAAGAAACTGATCCAGGGCCGGGTATTCGCGCAGACCTTCAATTTTTAAAAGCGGTTTTACCGTGTTCAGCTGGCCCACCATATCGAAGTTGATGTAACAGGCAATGGAGGCCGTGTCAATGGTTTTATTCTTTATAAAGAGCTCCGAACCGTACAGCCCGTCTTCTTCGGCCGCCCAGGCCACAAAAACAATATCGTACTTCAATTCATCGCGGTGGGCATTGCACCATCCCGCAAGGGCAAGCAGCATGGCCACCCCGCTGGCATTGTCATCCGCACCGTTGTGAATGGCTTTTGTAAATGGCGCATTCGAATGGTGTTTGCCCCAGCCGAGGTGATCGTAGTGCGCGCCGATAACAATTGTTTTTTTCGAGCGCGTATTAATCCATCCCGCCACATTGCCTGCAGAATGGGTAAGCAACGAATCCGGGTTTTTGTAATCAAACGGTTGCGTAAATTTTTTCCCGTAAAGCGGCTTCAGCCGGGCACGTTTCATTTCACCGGCAATAAACGCAGCAGCCATCTGTTCGCCTTTTGTACCGGGAAGCCTTCCCTCCAGGCTGTCGTGAGCCAGTGTTCCGACCACATACCGGAAATAGGCTTCGGAGCAAAACGGCATAATCGCGCAGCCGCTGTTCTGTGCCTGCACCGGGCTGCTTAATACGAAAAAGAATACGAGCGTGGTTAATATAAAACGCATTGTCACAAAGTTACTAAAATAAAAAAGTCCTCCCGGTTTGCACCGGGAGGACTCTGGGATACCTATTGCATTAATGATTATTTGCGACCAGCAGACTGGCGCTCAAGGAGTGCAGTCTTTTCTTCGCGGGTCATTGAAGGCGGTGTAGAGTACTGGAGTTTAGATCCGTTCCACCATACCGGCTTGCCTGACTGTTCTTTGTTGCCGTCGCCGAACATTACGCCCTGCATGTTGTCTTTGAAGTTGGCCTGCAGCATCTGCTCAGGAACTTCAGTAGCACCGTCAACACGTTTCGCAACAGCGATCCAGTTGAAGTTTGCGTTTGAAGTACCACCGTTAGCTTCTGCAACAGTGAAACCAGCTTTGTCAACACTTACAATGTACAGGTTAGCCCATGTACCGGTTGCAGTGAGGGTGATGGTCGGAGTCTGTCCGTTTGCAATCATCGAAGCGAAAGTTTCGTCGAAGTTTACACGTACAGTACCGTTGTTCAGCTGTGAAGTTCCGTCGCCGTAAACTTTGCTGTCTGTCGAAGTCATGGTGTAAGCAGCAACTTTGTTGCCGTTTGCAGCAGTAACGAATTCGATCTGTTTGCCTTCGGTGTATTCGTTTCCTACGTTGTACGAAGAGAACATAGTACCTGAAGTCATAAGACCCATAACTTCACCACGAACCCAGGCACCCATAAGGTCACCCGAGAAAGCGCCACCGATACCGGTTTTGGTTCCGTCAGCCTGGCGGCCACCGCCTGAAGCGTAAGCAGCCGAACCGTAAACACCGTAGTTCAGCAGGCCCGAAGAACGGTAACCAAGTGAACCCCAGTATAAGCCGTTTACATCAGCACCAAACGAACCGCCGCAACGGCTGTAGTCGTTGTAGTTGTACGAAGCATCACCCATGGTGTAAACATCTCCCCAGAAGTTGAAGCCTGAAGTAGCACGGTTGGTTTGAATCTGCGAGTAGCCTGTTCCGTCGTTCTGGCTGTCGCGGGTACGGTAGCCATAGATAGATGACTGGCCGTCGCCGTTGATAGTCAGTTGCTGGCGGTAAACGTAGAACTGGTAAATGATTGAAGGTGTAGTTGCACCAGCCGAGATCGAAGTACCGTTGTCCTGCATAGTCGAGTTTCCACCGCCTGTAGCAGAAGTAAACTTGATGATGTAGTTGGTAGTACCTGCGAGTGTTCCCGGGCCAGTAGCACCAGTAGCACCGTTAGCACCAGTAGCACCTGTAGCGCCGTTAGCACCTGCAGCACCTGTGGCACCTGTAGCACCGTTAGCACCTGCAGCACCTGTCGGGCCGGCAGGACCAGCAGCACCTGTAGCACCGGCAGCACCTGTAGCGCCTGTAGCACCGTTGGTTCCGTTGGTACCTGCAGCACCTGTAGCACCTGTAGCGCCGTTAGCACCTGCAGCACCTGTTGCACCTGTAGCTCCGTTAGCACCGGCAGCACCTGTTGCACCTGTAGCTCCGTTAGCACCTGCAGCACCTGTTGCGCCTGTAGCTCCGTTAGCACCGGCAGCACCTGTTGCGCCTGTAGCTCCGTTAGCACCTGTAGCACCAGTAGCTCCGTTGGCTCCGGCAGGGCCGGTATCGCCTGTAGCACCAGTAGCACCGTTAGCACCGGCAGGACCAGTGTCACCTGTTGCACCTGTAGCACCGTTAGCACCGGCAGGGCCAGTGTCGCCTGTAGCACCTGTTGCACCGTTCGAACCGGCAGGGCCAGTGTCGCCGGTAGCACCAGTTGCACCGTTAGAACCTGCAGGGCCGGTATCACCGGTAGCACCTGTGGCACCTGTCGGGCCCTGGCCGTTGCCTGATGTTTTAGCATACAGGGCGTACGGTACAGAAATTAATTCAGAAGTACCAGCTGATACGTAGTTAGTACCGCCAGTGATGTCCATTTCAACTTCGAGGAAGTGTGAAGTAGAACCCCATGCCAGTGTGTTGAATGTACCCGAAACCGGTGTACCGCGGCCGATCTGTAATGCATACAGACCAAAACCGTTGGTAGTTGTAGTGAATGTTTCCTGGTATGCAACCGGTCCGGTTGAGCTGCCTGTGCGGATCGACAGACGCAGACCAAGAGCCTGGTTCAGCTGGGCTACACCCGACGAGTTGCGGGCGACACCCTGGTAGTTAATGGCTTCCGGAGCCTGAGCGTAGCTCATTACCGAAAAAGCCATCAACGCTGCGAAAAATAGTTTTTTCATCATGTGTTGAGTTAGCGATTAATTGTTATTGGTTTGGTGGTCAGGGCGATTTCTTTGCCATTGTCGGCAATAAAGCGCAGGAAGTAAATCCCGTTGCTGTAAGTGCCCAGATTCAGGTCGCGGCGGTAGGCTCCGAAGAGGCCCTGCTGCTGTTCTGAATACGCCAGTTTGCCAAGTGCATCGTAAATTTCAATTTTTACGTTTGCAGACTTATCAAACTGATAGGTAATGCTGAAATTCCCATTCGACGGGTTTGGGAAAATGGTCAGCCCGTTCGCCTCAATGACGTTGTCATGAATACCCGTTAAGGTATCCCAGGGCTGCTGAAATCCCTGCGTCAGTATAAATCCGCTGTTCGTATAGGTTTCAACCAGTGCCATTTCTCCTATGGTGTAGGAGTTCTGTAAGTTGGCACTTGCAAACGCATCGCCCCCGCTGGCAATAACCTGCGGATCGCTCGTTTGTCCCATAGCCAGCGAAGATATAGCCAATGCCGGAATACACCAGATCAGTTTTTTCTTCATAGCTGTTAGTTTAGATTAATGTATAGGTATCGAAACAAATATATGTTAAATAGTGTTCCTACGCAAATTTGTTTGTAAATATAGATTCTGTTGATTTCCAGCATTTAACCGATTCAGTAGTTAACATTGCGAGGGCATCGGATTGTCGAAAAAATGTTTACATCCTGCTGCTTGTGTAACGGCTATGGAAGGCGATTTGCCCTACCTTCGCGTAATTTTAAACGTACCTGAGCAAGATGCCTAAAGACCACTCCATTAAACACGTTCTGATTATCGGCTCCGGCCCCATTATTATCGGCCAGGCCTGCGAATTTGACTACTCCGGCTCCCAGGCTGCCCGTTCCCTCCGCGAAGAAGGGATTGAGGTTACGCTTATCAACAGCAATCCGGCGACCATTATGACAGACAAGGTAACGGCCGACAATATCTACCTGCTGCCGCTTACCGCACAGTCCATCATAAAAATACTTGAATCCCATAAAATAGATGCCGTGCTGCCCACCATGGGCGGACAAACCGCACTCAACCTGGCGCTGAAGTGCGATGAACTCGGTATCTGGAAAAAATACAATGTGCGGATGATCGGTGTTGACATCGACGCCATTAAAGTAACCGAAGACCGCGACCTGTTCCGGGCCCGCATGGAAAGCATAGGGGTGGCCATGGCACCTTCGCGCATTTCCAAATCGTTTCTCGAAGGAAAAGCCATTGCCCAGGAGTTTGGTTTCCCGCTTGTAATCCGCCCCTCGTTTACGCTCGGCGGCAGCGGCGGAGCGGTGGTGTATATAAAAGAAGATTTTGACAAGGCGCTTAACCGCGGCCTGCAAACATCGCCCATTCACGAAGTGTTGATTGATAAAGCCGTACTGGGCTGGAAAGAATTTGAGCTGGAACTGCTGCGCGATGCCAATGATAACGTATGCATCATCTGTTCCATCGAAAACTTCGATCCGATGGGCGTACATACCGGCGACTCCATAACCGTTGCCCCGGCCATGACACTTTCTGACGTTACCTTCCAGAAGATGCGGACAATGGCCATCAAAATGATGCGCAGCATCGGCAACTTCGCCGGGGGATGTAACGTGCAGTTTGCGGTGAGTCCCGACGATCAGGAGCACATTATCGCCATTGAAATCAATCCGCGTGTATCGCGTTCATCGGCTCTCGCTTCAAAAGCCACCGGTTACCCGATTGCCAAAATCGCTTCGAAATTAGCCATCGGTTACCAGCTGGACGAACTGGTGAACCAGATCACACAAAGCACCTCGGCCTATTTTGAACCGACGCTGGACTATGTGATTGTAAAAATTCCGCGCTGGAATTTCGACAAGTTCAAAGGCGCTAACCGCGAACTCGGTTTCCAGATGAAATCGGTGGGTGAGGTGATGGGCATCGGCCGCAGTTTCCAGGAGGCGCTGCAGAAAGCCTGTCAGAGCCTGGAAATAAAACGGAACGGACTGGGTGCCGACGGCAAAGAAATTACCAACCAGCAGGAACTGTTGCAGGCGCTCGAACGGCCGTCGTGGAACCGCCTGTTTATGATTTACGATGCACTTAAATTGGGCATCCCGGTTAAAACAATCAATAAGCTCACGCACATTGATCCGTGGTTCCTGCACCAGATCGAGGAGTTTGTGGCCATTGAACGCGAAATCGAAAAGTTCGATATCAATTCCATCCCGCGCGGCCTGATGTATGAAGCCAAGCAGAAAGGGTATGCTGACCGGCAGATTGCCCACCTGCTCGATTGCCTCGAAAGCGAAGTGTTTAAAAAACGCGCCGAGGAAATGAATATCCGCCGCACCTATAAATTAGTTGATACCTGCGCGGCCGAGTTTGAAGCACGCACACCGTATTATTATTCGACGTTCGAAGACGAAAACGAATCGGTGCGCAGCGACCGCAAAAAAATTGTGGTGCTCGGTTCCGGTCCGAACCGCATCGGGCAGGGCATTGAGTTCGATTACTCGTGTGTGCACGGCGTGCTTGCTGCCAAAGAATGCGGCTACGAAACCATCATGATCAACTGCAACCCGGAAACAGTTTCTACCGACTTTAACGTGTCGGATAAACTGTATTTCGAACCGGTGTTCTGGGAACATATTTATGAAATCATCCTGCACGAAAACCCGGTGGGTGTAATTGTGCAGCTTGGCGGGCAGACCGCGCTGAAGCTGGCGGAGAAATTAGACCGTTACGGCATCAAAATTATTGGCACTGATTACAAGTCGCTTGATCTTGCCGAAGACCGCGGCAGTTTTTCAACGCTGCTGAAAGACAACCATATTCCGTATCCGAAATTCGGTGTGATTGAAGATGCCGAACAGGCCATCGAAATTTCGCGCGAACTCGGTTACCCGCTGCTGGTGCGTCCTTCGTACGTGCTGGGCGGACAGAGCATGAAGATTGTGATCAACGAGCAGGAACTGGAACAACACGTCATCAAACTGCTGCACGATATTCCGGGCAACAAGGTGCTGATCGATCATTTCCTGGAGAACGCCATTGAAGCCGAAGCCGATGCGATCTGCGACGGGGAAGATGTGTACATCATCGGCATCATGGAACATATTGAACCGGCCGGTATTCATTCCGGCGATTCATATGCCGTGCTGCCGCCGTTCGATCTTTCGCCCGCAGTGATCAAACAGATTGAAGATCATACGCGCACCATCGCACTTGCGCTGAATACGGTGGGACTCATCAACATCCAGTTCGCAGTTAAAAACGAAATTGTGTATGTGATTGAGGCCAACCCGCGTGCTTCGCGCACCGTACCGTTTATCGCGAAAGCGTATGATGAACCGTATGTGAATTACGCAGCCAAACTGATGCTCGGCGAGAAGAAAGTGAAAGACTTTACCTTTAATCCGAAACGCAAAGGGTACGCCATCAAAATCCCGGTGTTCTCGTATGAGAAATTCCCGGACGTGCAGAAGGAACTTGGTCCGGAAATGAAATCAACCGGCGAAGCGATCTATTTCATTGATGATTTAACAGACGAGTATTTCCATACGATTTACTCGGAGCGGAATCTCTATCTTAGCAAGTAAATGCAGAAAGAAACCAAACGACAAAAAGCAACAAGGCACGATCTTACAATTTCGTGCCTTTGCTTTTTTATGTTCATTGCAGTGCTGCCTGCGGCGCATGCACAGGGACGAAAGGTGTACACCACCACGCCCACGTACGATGAACTGATCAGTACATTCCGTTCATTGGATAAAAAAAGCAACACCGACACGCTGATCGAAGCGGGCACAACCGACATCGGTCGGCCGCTGCACCTGTACATTGTTTCGCGTGATAAAATTTTTATGCCAACCGATCGTGCGGGCAAAACAGTCGTGTTTATCAATAACGCTATTCATCCCGGCGAGCCCGATGGCATTGATGCGTCCATCGAACTTGTGCAGGCTATTCAGAAAAATCCGGAGCTGCTTTCGCGCGATGTGATTCTGTGTATCGTGCCGGTGTTTAACGTGGACGGCTGCCTGAACCGCGGCAAATTCAGCCGCGCCAACCAGAACGGACCGGAAGAATACGGTTTCCGCGGTAATGCGAAAAACTTAGACCTGAACCGCGATTTTGTAAAATGCGATTCAAAAAATGCGCAATCGTTGCAGCAGGTTTTTGCTGCGTGGCGCCCTGAACTTTTTATTGATACACACGTTTCAAACGGCGCCGATTACCAATACACGATGACATTGATTGCATCGCAGCACAACAAACTGCAGATGCTGCTCGGAAATTACATGCAGCAAACCGCAGTGCCGTTTATTTACAGCGATATGAAAAAACGCGGCCATGCGATTTGCCCCTATGTGGATACGCGCGGTCAGACGCCGGAAACCGGGCTGGTGGATTTTCTCGAAACGCCGCGTTTTTCAACCGGTTATGCGGCACAGCACAACTGCCTTGGTTTTGTTACCGAAACACACATGTGGAAACCGTACAACGACCGCGTGTGGGCAACGTATGATATCCTGCTTTCGTTTATCGCGTTTACCAACAAGGAATGCAAAAAGCTGCAGGAACTGCATGCGAAAGCAGATATGGCGACCAAGACGCAGCAACAGTTTCCCGTAAATTATGCACTGGATACGAATGTGTTTCATCCCATTCCGTTCAATGGTTTTGAAGCGAAATACAAAACGAGTACCATCAGCGGGCAGCAGCGCCTGTATTACGACCGCAGCAAACCGTGGACAAAAAACATTAACTATTACGATACGTACCGGGCCGCTGATACCCTGTTAAAACCGTATGCGTATATTATTCCGCAGGCCTGGGCAGCAGTAATCGAACGTTTTACACTGAACGGTGTGTCGATGCGCCGGCTGGCAAAAGACACAACGATCAGCTGCGCGATGTATTACATCGAAAAATTTGAAACCACTAAAAATCCATACGAGTCGCATTACCTGCATTCGGATGTGAAGCTGCGCACAGTAAATGCAACGGTGCAATTCCGGCAGGGCGATTATGTGGTCATCACCGGCCAGTCCACCGACCGCTATGTGGTGGAAGCGCTGGAACCGAAACACAACGACAGTTTTTTCTGCTGGAATTTTTTCGACGGCATTCTGAATCAGAAAGAATGGTTCAGCGATTACATTTTTGAAGAGAAAGCCGAAGAAATTCTGAAAAACAATCCTGCGTTGAAACAGGAACTGGAGGCGAAACGCAAAGCCGACAAGGAGTTTGCGTCGAACCATTGGTCGCAGATCAATTTTGTTTACCAGCATTCGGAGTTTAAGGAACTGACGCATAACCGTTACCCGGTGGGCCGCCTGCTGAACGAAATAAAACTGCCGCTTTCAAAATAAACGCTGATGAAAAAATTCAATATCCGGGTTTACGGACTGACGATTTACAACAACGCGGTGCTGATTACGGATGAACTGCGGGGAGGCAAACGGATGACGAAGTTTCCGGGTGGCGGGCTCGACTGGGGCGAAGGTGTGCCGGATTGCCTGAAACGCGAATTCCGCGAAGAACTGAACCAGGAAATCAGCAACGAAAAGTTGTTTTACGTTACTGATTTTTTTCTCGCTTCCGCGTTTGATCCGGATGCGCAGCTCGTGAGTATTTATTACACCGCCGATCTGAAAAACCCGGCGCACGTGCGTACCGCGCCACTGCCGTACGCGTTTGACCGCGAAGAAGAGGGCGCACAGGTGTTCCGCTGGCAGGACCTGCGCACCATACATCCGCACCAGTTTACGTTTCCGGTAGATAAAAAAGTGGCTGAAATGCTGAAACGCGTATGAAAAAAATCACCGGCTACATCCGTGATTTTATAAAGCAGGATTTTAATGTCCGGCTGTATGTTTACGTGGCGCTGTTCCTCGCGGTGTGTATTGCGCTGAATTACCATTTCAAATTTGAACGTAAAATTCTGAACGGGCTGGGACATACCGCGGCGTGTATGATTGCCTACATCGGTTTTTATGCGTTTGCGTATTTTATGGTAGCTATTCCGCAGGCGCTGGTTACCAAGGCGGATTACCTGCGCAAACGGAATTTCTGGATCAAAAGCATTTTGCTGCTGGTACTGCTTGGTGTTGACGGCGGGTTTTATTACCACAAAGAGCTGCTGCGCGGCATCAAAGGCATTGATTCCGGGGAGTTTTATTTTCTCACAACGATCATCAATAACGCGTACCGGTATGTGCTTTACCTGCCGATACTGATTGCACTTAAATTTGTATTCGACCGCGGCGAATCGGGTTTGTACGGCCTTTCGCTGAAGCGGTTCGATTACAAACCGTATCTCTATTTCCTCATCGCCATTGCGCCGGTGCTGTTTATGCTTTCGTTCCAGGCCGATTTTCAGCGTTCGTATCCGCAGATGAAACCGTGGATCAGCGATGCGGCGTTTGGCTGGCCGGAATGGAAACAATCGGCCGTGTTCGAATTCTTTTACCTTTCCGATTTTGTGTTCGTGGAATTGTTTTTCCGCGGCGCGCTCGTCATCGGTATGACTTTGCTTATGGGCCGCCACGCCATTCTGCCGATGGTGGCCACGTATTGTTTCCTGCATTTCGGCAAACCGATGGCCGAAGCGATTGGTTCCATTTTCGGCGGTTACCTGCTTGGTGTTATCGCATTGTATTCGCGGAACATTTTAGGCGGTTATGCCATACACATGGGACTTGCCGCGCTCATGGAAGTGATGGGGTTGGTGCAGCATTATTGTTTTCCGAAAAAGTGAGATTGTTTAATTAATGCAGTATCGGGAACTGCACTATTATCCATTTAACCACAAGGGGCACAAAGGTATGCACGAAGGACTCGATGCAAAAATTTCCTGGTGCCCTTTGTGCAAACCTTAGTGGGTGCGGCCGGATGTGCAGGAGGCTTTGTGGTTCCGTTGAGTAAGATGCAGTTCCACAAATTGTATTATTGAACTTAAAGGATATTCATCGGCTGAACATGAAATACTAATTTCCGATCCGTTTTTGTACCAGGGCTGCAACGCTGCTGTATAACTCGGCGGGGGTAATGGTGCGCCAGGCAATTTCTTCGAGGCTGCCGCCGGAAACGAGGTAATAATCAATGCGTGCGCGTTTCATTTCTTCGAGTACGTGATCGCGGAAATTGAGCAGGGCAATCCAGCCGTCTTCCGCATCTTCAAACCATTCTTCGTAATACGAATCGTCGGAGTAGTGGAAGTTCAGCACATTTTCGCCGATGAGGATAAATTTGTTTACGCCTTCATGCAGCAGCAGGTCCACGATGTCGCGCTTGAGAATCATGATGTCGTTGTTAATCGCATCGTTCCATTCACCGATCATTTCTATGATCGTAAATCCTTCCTCGTAATCCGTAAACAGAATTTTGATGAACAATGTTGATGATCCGAATTCATCCCATTGCGGGTGCAGCAGGTAATTGTACACCTGGTTGGTAAATTCAAATTCGCTGTACTCGCGCCCGAAAAACGGGGAGCGTTCATCTTCTTCGGCGGTATAAAGCGGCCGCCAGTTATAGTGCGGTTCAATATCGTGCATGCAGTAATTGCTTTTTCAGGATTGCCGGTGGGCTTCCACGGCTTTGCGCACACTGCCGTGCTGTTCGAGCAGGCGGTTCGCGGTTTCATAATCCAGGCCGGTGGTTTCCATCACCATGTGTGTGCCCCGGTCTATCAGTTTGTTATTGCTCAGCTGCATGTCCACCATGCGGTTGCCTTTTACACGGCCGAGGCGGATCATTACGCTGGTGGAAATCATATTAAGCACTAATTTCTGCGCTGTTCCCGATTTCATGCGCGTGCTGCCCGTTACAAATTCAGGACCCACCACCACTTCAACGGGATACTGCGCCACCTGCGCTACTGCGCTGCCGGGGTTACAGGTAATGCAACCGGTTGCAATGTTGTTTTTATTGCACTGTTCCAGCGCGCCCACCACATACGGTGTAGAGCCCGATGCCGCAATGCCGATGACTACATCTTTGTCGCTGATCATGTATTCCTGCAAATCGTTCCAGCCCTGTTCGCGGTCGTCTTCGGCAAACTCCACGGCTTTGCGTATCGCTTTGTCGCCGCCTGCGATGAGCCCGATCACGAGGCCGTGTTCTACGCCATACGTGGGCGGACATTCAGACGCATCCACAATGCCGAGCCGGCCGCTGGTGCCTGCACCCATGTAAAACAGGCGCCCGCCCGCTTTCATGCGGGTTTCAATTACCTGTACGAGCTGTTCCATCTGCTGTATGGCTTTTTCCACTGCGCCGGCCACGGTATGGTCCTCGCGGTTGATGTTCACCAGCAGTTCGTTCACACTCATGGTTTCGAGGTGATCGTAATGTGATTCGGATTCGGTTACTTTATTACTCATTCTTTTTTTGTAAACGAAAGGCGACGTGATAGCGTCGCCTTCCGGAATTTTTTTTTATCAAGCTCAGTAAATGGCCGGCCATTTTACCGGATCCGATTCGTGCATCATGCTGTAAATGGAATCGTAGATGTCTTCGGTACCGGGTTTGCTGAAAAAGTCGCCGTCGGAACCATACGCCGGGCGGTGTTCGCGGGCGGTAAGTGTGCGCGGCTCACAATCGAGGTACGCATAGCCACCCTGTTCTTCAAGCACTTTCTGCATCATAAACGCAGTGGCACCACCGGGAACGTCTTCGTCCACAAACAGTACGCGGCTTGTTTTTTTCAGCGATTCGAGGATGTGGTGGAAACGGTCGAACGGAAGCAGTGTCTGCACATCAATCACCTCTACTGAAATATCGGCTTCCTGCAGTTGCTTCGCGGCATCGAGTGCGAGGCGCAGGGTAGGACCGTAGCTCACCACGGTAACGTCGTTTCCTTCGCGCAGCACTTCGGGAATACCGAGCGGTGTGGCAAATTCGCCAAAGTTTTTCGGGCGGCGTTCTTTCAGGCGATAGCTGTTCAGCGGTTCCACAATAATACCGGGATCGTCGCCCTGCAGCAGTGTGTTGTAAAACCCTGCGGCCTGTGTCATGTTGCGCGGTACACAAACGTGCATGCCACGCAGCGCGTTAATAATCATGCCCATCGGTGAGCCCGAGTGCCACACGCCTTCGAGGCGGTGTCCGCGGGTGCGGATGATTACCGGGGCTTTTTGTCCGCCCATGGTGCGCCATTGCAGCGTTGCAAGGTCATCACTCATAATCTGCACAGCGTACAGCAGGTAATCGAGGTACTGCAGTTCTGCAATGGGGCGCATGCCGCGCATGGCCATACCAATGGCCTGGCCGATGATGGTACATTCGCGGATACCGGTATCGAATACGCGGATATCGCCGTATTTTTTCTGGAGGCCTTCGAGTCCCTGGTTTACACCACCGATGAAACCGGAGTCTTCGCCGAAAATCACCACTTCAGGATATTTATCCAGGATGCTGTCGAAGTTGTCGCGCAGAATTTCGCGGCCGTCGCAGGTTTTATCGTCTTCGTAAATCGGGTGGTACGCGCCGATGTGCAGCGGGCTGCGCGCCGATTCGCTGTACAGGTTTGCGCTGTAACGTTTGTAATTATCGGTTGCTGATTTTTTGATCCATTCGCCGAGCAGTGTGCGTGCGGGCAGGTTTTCGGTGCGGCAGTAACGCATGGCCATACGCGCTGCGCTGATGATGTCGCGGCGAACCGGGTCCATCATGTTTGCCAGGTCGTTCCGCACTTTGGTGATAAACGAACCGTTTGCGCTTTGTGCAGCCAGCGTGTCGAGCAGTGCAAGCACTTCGTTCAGTTCGGTGCGGATGGGTTGCAGGTAGGCATCCCATGCAGCACGGCGGTCGTTCTTTACTTTTTCTTTTGCATCTTTTTCGATGGCTTCCAGTTCTTCGGCAGTGGCCAGATTTGCTGAAAGCACCCATTCGCGCATTTTGCGGATACAGTCGAAATCAATTTCCCACTGCATGCGTTCTTTGGTTTTGTAACGCTCGTGCGAACCGGAAGTGGAGTGGCCCTGGGGCTGCCCGATTTCTTCTACGTGAACGAGTACCGGAACGTGTTCTTCGCGGCAGATTTTTGCTGCTTTCTCGTAGGTTTCTACAAGGTGCGGGTAATCCCAGCCCCGTGTTTTCAGGATTTCGAAACCGGGTTTTTCAGCTGTGCGCTGGAAACCGGCGAGGGCCTCGGAAATACTTTCTTTGGTGGTCTGGTATTTTTTCGGAACCGAAATGCCGTAGCCATCATCCCACACGGACATGAGCATGGGCACCTGCAGCACACCGGCTGCGTTCATGGCTTCCCAGAACAGGCCTTCGGAAGTACTGGCATCGCCAATGGTACCGAATGCAATTTCATTGCCTTTGATGGAAAACTTTTCAAAATCGGGCAGGTGCAGTCCCGGGTTGTTGCGGTAGTGTTTTGAAGCCAGCGCAAGCCCGAGCAGGCGCGGCATCTGGCCGGCTGTAGGCGAAATATCGCCCGATGAGTTTTTGATTTTTGTAAGGTCCTTCCAGGTGCCGTCTGCATTCAGGCTGCGGGTGGCAAAGTGGCCATTCATCTGGCGTCCGCCCGAAGAAGGTTCTGCTTCCAGGTCGGTATGTGCATACAACTGGGCAAACCATTGCTGTATGTTCAGTTCGCCAATGGCAAACATAAACGTCTGATCGCGGTAATAACCCGAACGGAAATCGCCCGGCTGGAATACTTTGGCCATGGCCAGCTGGGCCACTTCTTTGCCGTCGCCGAAAATGCCGAATTTGGCTTTACCGGTCAGCACTTCTTTGCGCCCGGTGAGGCTGGCTTCACGGCTTTCGTATGCTGTACGGTAATCGTTCAGTACAATGTTTTTAAACTCCTGCCATTGCGGCGAGGCGGTTCCTTTCAATTCTGCAACGTTGCTCATAAATGTAAATTTGTGGTGCGTGAACAAACGCGGATTCTTCTGCCCTAAAATTACATATAATCCCCCGGAATCAGATACGCTAACGGCTGAAACCGGAATCTTTTTTAAAGTGCAGTTTTTACGGGACTTTCCCGGTGCCCATGATAAAAGCGGTTTTCACCGTGCTGCACGTTTTGCCGGTCGGGCGGTTCGTGTATATTTGTTCGGATTATCACCAACACAAAAACTGTAATTATGAAATTTCGTTTCCTGCCGGTAACTGCACTGGCTTCGTTACTGCTGCTCGGCGCGTGTTCGGGTAACACCGGTAAACCGGGTGCCGGCGATTCTGCTGCCGGAACTGCTCCCGGTGAAAACCAGTTTATCCTCGAAACATTACTGGCCTATCCCGACGAAGCCGCGTTGCGCAAACAGTTTGGTGATGCAGCAGTGAAACACGATACCATCTGGGGACCGGAAGGCATGTTTTATATGGGCACGTTATTATATCCGGGTACGCCGGATGAAGTGGAAATAAGCTGGGAAGACACGGTGCACAATGCAAAAATGATGTCGGCACAAACCGTTTGGCACACCGATTACAACGGCAACTGGAAAAAAGCCGGGCAATGGAAATCGGAAACCGGCGTAAAACTTGGATCAACGCTGAAAGAACTCGAAAAAATAAACGAAGGCGCTTTTAAATTTTACGGCTTTGGCTGGGATTACAGCGGCATTGTTTCGGGCTGGCAGAATGGTAAGCTGGAACCGAAACGGGTAATGGTTTCGCTCGGACCATCGAACCTGTCGGATAACTCGCCGGCGTATATGAGCCTGATGGGCGACGGGGAGTTTACCAGCAACCTGCCGGATGCGCAAACCATGAACCCGGTAGTGGTGGAGCTGTCCGTGGGCCGCAAAGACTGAGCATAGCAGGTAAACGGTTGGTTTATTTTAATCTGCTGTAAATCAGCTATTTGTTAGTTGAGCGGGAAATGTGTGCAATATGCCCGAACCGGGGGCGTTTTAGCTATAGAAATTACCGAAAGTCAAACTAACAAACAGCTCATGGGCAGAACTACTACACTTTTTACCGACAATTTTAAGACTGAAGAGGAACAAGAGATGTTGCTTGAATTTGCATCCGAAGCGTATCAGTGGGAACCATCGGAACAAACGATCAACAACATACTCAACTACTCCAAAGCACTGGAAGTAAAACCTTCCGCAATGATTAATCACATCGAGTCTGTGTTGAACTGAATGTGCGAGAGAAAAACAGACGAAAAGAATCCGGTCCCGTAAGGCCGGATTTTTTTTGTTATAATTCGTTTTGCTTTTTACAATTACATTTGCGCATGCGAAAACGGGCAAACGATGAGCTGGAGCGGCTGAACCCGGAAGCCTTCCGGGAAGCGGAAAAAACACCGGTTATTCTTTTACTTGACAATGTGCGCAGCATGAACAATGTGGGTTCTGTTTTCCGCACCGCCGACGCATTTCTTGTGGAGAAAATCATTTTATGCGGGTACACCCCGCAACCCCCGCACCGCGATATTCAGAAAACCGCTTTGGGTGCAACAGAAACCGTCGCCTGGGAACATGTCGCCGACACGCTTGCCGCCGTTAAACAATTACAGGCCGGAGGCTGGGCGGTGTATGCCGTGGAGCAGGCCGAACAAAGTATTATGCTGCATCAGTTTGTTGCGCCGCCGCAACAGAAAACAGCCCTGGTTTTCGGAAATGAAGTGGAAGGCGTGCAGCAGGAAGTGGTGAGTGCGTGCAACGGATGTATTGAAATACCGCAGTTCGGCACCAAACATTCGTTTAACATTGCCGTGGCCGCAGGAATCGTGGTGTGGGAAGTGTACAACAAACTGCAGGCAAACAGGCGCTAACTATTTCTTTTTCTTTTTTACCGGCGGCTTCGGTTTTGTAACGCCGCTGATGGAGTCGTTTGTCGCTTTCTGGATGGCAAAATAATCGCGGTACATTTTATTCAGTTCCCCGTTTATTTTGTGGGTGTAGGTGGCATCGTACACAAACTCGCCGGTGTAGGGGCGGTAGTTGATTTTACTGATCGGTTTTTCAAGCACCGAAACATCGAGCCCTTTAACAGCCGGAAAAATATCAATGTCGAATGTAAATGAAGCCACTTTTTCGCTTCCGGTTGGAATGGTGGTTGCCACCAGCACTTTCTTCTCTACAAATCCGGGTTTGGTGATGTGAATGGTAAACGTGCGGTTGATGGGCAGGCGGAAGGCAAGGCGTCCTTTGCGGTCGGTGAGGCCACCCAGCACAATGCTGTCGTTTTCGTTTTTTACAAATACCTGTGCACTGTCGAGCGGCGGGTGCTGCGTTTTTACATCGCCGGTAGAAATGCGAACCATGCCCTGCAGGGCCAGCCAGTATTTTGATTTTCCGATCAGCGAATCTTCCGCCTGTTTGATCGGATCGTTTTCGGGCCTGTTGCCGGTATGGGTAAGCGGCCGGTTAAAACCGCTGAAGGTAAACAAGACGATAACACACGCCGCAAGGGCAGGCAAAAAAGAACTTTTTTTCATGAATCGGGTCCTGATTCGTTCGTGTAAAAGTATGCAATTTTAGTTTCGGTACCGAAAGCCGGTGCGGCTGCCGTTAGCTGAAGCAAAAAGCGTGCAAAAAAAACGACCTTCCTGTTACCGGGAAGGTCGTTTACAGTGTATGTTCAATTCCGGTTATTCCGAAACTTCAATCATTTTGAAAGGCACGTTGATGATGGCCTGGTAATCTTCACCGGCTTCAAGCATGTCTTCATCATCCTGTTCGTAATACCAGTTGATAATGATGGTGCTTCCGCCTTTGTGAATGGCTTCCAGTTTTTTGAATACATCGAGGATGCATTTGGACGAACTGGTATTAAAATATTCGAGTTGAATATTTACGTTGGTTGAACCCTGCGGTTTCTGCGCATAGCGTTCGAGGTACTCTACCAGCGGTTTATAAAACTCAATCGAGTTTTCCGGAATAGAACGCCCCTTGATCTCCAGGTACCCCGATACCATATCAAAATTGATCGTGGGTGTTTTCGGTGTGCCTTCTATAACTACTTTTTCCATGCTATTACGGTATTGAAATGTGCGTTTTTATTGTGCTATTTTGATATTAAGACTGAAAAACGAATAATTGTCGTCAACCGGCTGGAAGTTGTAATTCAGTTTTTGTCCCGTTTTGCGGGCAATATCAATCATACCCAGTCCACCGCCACCTTTCGATGACATCTCGCCGTTATTCAGTACTAATTTGTAATAATCTTTCAGTTCTTCCTTGCTGAGTTTATTAATTTCATCAAGGCGGTTTTTAAGTGATTCGACATTACCCGAGCGGATATAATTGCCGGTAATAATGTTGTACTGATTATCCAGTTTACCGATCATAAAAATGGCCGAGCGGATTTTTTTATCCGGTTCGCCATCTGTGCCTTTCGGGATCTCATCCATGTGATGGTAGAGGTTCTGGAGGCATTCGACCAGTACGTTGTAAACCTTACGTTTAATTTTAGGCTCCTCCTGCATATTATCGAGTTTGGTCTCCATAATCTGCAGGATAGAGGTCAGCAACTCGGAGGTAACATCGCCCTTGAAAGAGAGCATAATATTATTACGCTCCATTTTGTCATAAAAATCAAAAATGTCCACCATCATATGCGGGTGCGGTTGCTCGGCCTTTACTGGGCTAAGGCAAATTTAGACAAGTTTTTCAAATACAAAAAAAAGAATTCGTTTTCCAGTAAAAAAGCCTGATCCGGCTTTGCGGACCAGGCTTTTTACAGGTTTTGTGTGGCTTTCGGTTTAGTTCATTGTAAACTCAAACGAGTTGCCTTCAATGGTAATGGTTGCTTTGTTGTCGCAGGTTCCGTTTCCGAAATCAACAATACGCGCTGGTTTTCCGTCAGGCGTAATGGTGTAGATGCCCTGCTGTATCCAGCGGCAGCCCATGCTTTTGATGATCGGGGTGGTAACTTCCACGGTAAATGTGCGGCCGTTGCGGTCGGTGCCGTTGCCGGTACCCGTAATTTTTACAATGTCGTCCGTAGCATCCAGGCCGGTATTCATGCCCTGTGTCCATTCAAACGAACGGGCGCAGTCCCAGAGGATGGTCCAGTCGTTGGCCGAACCGGTACATTTGCCGCCGGTAACGGTTTGTGTAAAGGTGTACTGCCCGGTACGGGTTACGGTTGTAGTGCCCTCGAACTTGATGCCGTTCACATAATAATCCTGGAAGGTGGCAGTCATCGTGGTGCCTACGGTGTAGAACGGACCGCTGTACACAATAATGATTTTACCCTTACGCACTTTCGCATCCACCGAGTCGGTGCAGCCGGTTGTGCCGTAATCAACGGTCATCGTAACCGGGAACTGGTTGGGCGTGGTAATAGTGATGGTTGCACAGCCCGACTGAACCTGTATCGGTCCCTGGTTCGGGTTGTTCCATTGTACACCGGGCTCGCCGATGCTGAATGAGTTTACGGCGGGCATCATGCGCGAAAATTCACTTTCGCAGATGGTGTTATCCGTTGCCGATGTGGTTTCGGTATCCTGGGTTTCCTTTTTGCACGAATTAAAAAGGAGCAGGGCCGAGCATCCGATTACAAATGCGGTTTTAAGTCCGGTGTGTCGCATGGTCTACTGTGTTATGGCTATGTGTTAGTGTTTCTGGTTTTAAGCGTTCTACGGGCTTTGATTTAAAAAGTTCAGCGTGGTTTAATGCACCCGTTAAACAAATATAGCTTTTTTTGCGGAGTTGCAAACAGCCGTATTCCCCGTTCAGAAACGGATGCCGATTACAAGAATATCATCCACCTGCTGCATGCTGCCCATCCAGTCTGATATGGTTTTCCCGAGGTATGTGCCTTGTTCCTGCATGCTCATTTCCTGGATGGTAATAAGCATATCCTGCATGCGTTTTACCATGAATTTTTTGCCTTTCGGCCCACCGAACTGGTCGGCATATCCATCGGAGAACAGGTAAATTGTATCGGCTTTTTCAACGGTAAACGTGTGCGTGGTGTATTCCAGGTCGTTGTTGTCCTGGTGTCCGCCGATGGGATAACGGTCGCTGTCAATTTTAGAAAGCACGCCTTTTTTAACGAGTACGAGCGGGCGCAGGGCACCGGCATACTGCACTTCGTTTTTGCTGTCATCAATGCTGCACAGGCAGATGTCCATCCCGTCTGAGGTATCTTCTCCTTCAAACCGGTGATGGCCCTGTTTCAGTGCATTGCGCACACCTTCATTAAGTGCGGTAAGGATTTTTCCGGGTTCGGTAATGCCTTTTTCAAGAACGATCTGGTTCAGCAGGTTGTGGCCGATCATACTCATCAGCGCGCCCGGAACCCCGTGGCCGGTACAGTCAGCAGCAACAATCACTTTCCGGTTGTTTTTTTCACCGAACCAGTAAAAATCGCCGCTCACAATGTCTTTCGGACGATACAGTACAAATGCTTCGGGCAGGTGCCGGAAAAGCTGGTCGAGCGGGGGCAGCATGGCCGACTGGATCCGTTTGGCGTATTCTATGGATGCGGTAATATCCGCGTTTTTCTGGGCCAGTTCCGAGGTGCGTTCTTCCACACGCTGTTCCAGTATTTTGTTTTCTTTCTGGATGGCTCCCGTGCGGTAACGGATAAACCCAAAGATGCCGGCTATTATAATGAGTACCGACAACGCATAGAACCACGTGGTTTTCCAGAACGGCGGAATAATCCGGATCTGCAGCGAAGTACCGGTCTCATTCCATACGCCCTCGCTGTTGGCCGCCCGTACCCGGAAGGTGTAGGTGCCGCCGGGCAGGTTGGTGTAACTTGCAAAACGGTTGCTCGATGGTGGCGACCAGTCATCATCAAACCCTTCGAGTTTGTACTGGTATTTGTTTTTCTGCGGCATGGCATAATCCAGTGCAGCAAATTCGAACGAGATGTAATTGTCTTTCCACGAAAGTTCGATGTACTTTTTGTGTGTGATCTGCGTATCCAGCGCCACTTCTTTACCGAAGCGTTTGTACGACGTTATCCATACCGGCGGTTTACCGGTAGTCTGGTTTATTTTATCCGGGAAAAACATGTTGAGGCCATACACCCCGCCGAAAAAGAACTCGCCGCTTTTGCTTTTGAAAAATGCGCCCTGGTTAAATTCGCCGCGCTGCAGTCCGTCGTTGATACCGAAGTTGCGGAATGCCGAACCGTTTTCATTCACCGCATCCGGGTCGAATGAAGAAATTCCTTTGTTGCTCGATACCCAGATTTTGCCTTTCGAATCAGCAAGAATGCCGTACAGGTAATTGTTCACCAGCCCGTCGTGTTCAGTCCACAGCCGGAATGAATTATCTGCCGCGTTAAATAAACTCAGCCCGTTGCGTGTGGCAATCCATATCCGTCCTTTGTTGTCTTCACAAATGCTGTTTACAAAGTTGTTCGAAAGGCTGCGCGGGTTGTTTTTGTCATTCACAAACGCTTTTACCTCGCCGGTTTTTGTATTCATCCGCATCAGTCCGCCGCCGGAAGAAGCGATCCAGAGCTGCCCGCTTTTATCAAAGTGCAGCATGGCAATGCTGTTGCTCGAAAGCCCGCTCGTGGTATTATAATGTGTTACCTGGTTGGTCTGCGTATTCAGTTTATGCAGGCCGGTATCGAATGTACCGAACCAGATGTTTTTTTCCTGGTCTTCGGCAAGGCACAGCACGGTTCCTTCAGTCATAAAAACCGGGACACCGTAATGCGATACGTTACCGGTTTTACGGTCGAGTTTATTGATGCCATCGCCATACGTTGCGGCCCAGATGTTTCCGTCTGAATCTTCGAGCAGGGCAAGTATTACATCCTGCGCGGCGGTAGAAAGTTGTTTGTAGTGCGTGTATTTCCCGGTGCTGCGGTTGATGCTGGTGAGGCCGCCGCCATAGGTTCCTACCCACACCTCGCCGTTGCGGTCTTCCATCACGGCCATAATTACTTCACTGCGCAGTGTATTTGTTTTCAGCGATTCGTCTTCAGTGCCTTCCGCCGGGCGTTCCGATTTTTTGATATGCGTGAATTTGTTCATCGAGCGGAAGTGCACATTTACTGCACCCACCGCGGCACCCACCCACATGTTTCCGTCGTGATCGCGCAGGATGCATTTTACTTCATCGTGGCGCAGCGAATAGGAATTGTGTTCATCGCTCTTGTGATTTTCTATGGTATTATTCTGCGGGGAGTAGATGTAAACGCCGCGGCCATAGGTGCCGAGCCATATTTTACCGGTGTTGTCAGCCGTAATTGCAAAAATGCGGTTGGGCAATGTGCGTTCGAGTATGCCACCCTGGTGATGTACGTACGTTTTTTTATCCGGATCGAAAAAAACAACACCGCCGCCGTCGGTTCCCAGCCACAGTAAACCCTGCGTGTCTTCGTAAATGGCCCGGATGCGCCCGGTACGTGCCGCCATATCGGGCACGGTAATGATGCTTGATTTTTTGGCGATGATTTCCGAAAGCATTGGCTCCTGCACGGTGTAGGTGGTGAACTTCCCGGAGGCCGGGTCGTAAAGCGCAAGCCCGCCCTGTGTACCAAACCAGAGCCGGTTACGGCTGTCCTGGAAAACGGTATTTATAATATTGTGACTGATTCCCGATGCGTTTGTGGAATCGTACATGAAACGCGTAAACTTCCCGGTTTTTTTATCCAGCCGGTTCAGCCCCTTGTCGGTTCCCACCCACAGCTGCTGGCTGCGGTCTTCAAAAACAGTGCGTACAAAATTGTTGCTGATTGCGTTAATGTTTTTTTCGTCGGTTGCATAGTGGGTAAATTTCCCGGTCTGGTCATCAAACATATCCAGCCCGCCGCCGTAGGTGCCGATCCAGTATTTGCCATTTACATCCTGTATAATGCTGTTCAGGTAGCCGTTGGCAATCGTGTTCGAATCGCTGGGGTCGTTTTTGTAGATGGTGAATGTATAACCGTCGTACTTATTCAGTCCTTCCTGGGTAGCAAACCACATAAAGCCCTGCTGGTCCTGGAAAATGGCATTGGCCGCAGCCTGCGACAGTCCTTCATCGCTGCCGATGTGACTGAATTTCAGTTCCTGCGCATGCAGTACTGTCACAGCCGAAAGGCAGGAACACAAAAAGGAAAACAGGAAATTCCGGAAGTGTTTATTCATGACCCGGTTTAAAGATAATAAACTATCTGCTGGCAGGAGTTATAACGTGCAAACTTCTGTGTAATTTTGCCGGGTGAACGCGCCAGCTCCCGAAAACGAATGGTTTGCCGACTGGTTTAACAGTCCGTATTATCACCTGCTGTATAAAAACCGGGGGGAGGAAGAGGCTGCGGCTTTTATCCGCCTGCTGGCCGCAAAACTGCAGCCGGAGCCGGGCAGTGCGGTTCTCGACCTGGCCTGCGGCAAAGGCCGGCATGCGCGCACGCTGCACAGCCTGGGCATGCAGGTAACCGGCATTGATCTTTCACCCGAAAGCATTCGCGAGGCACAGCAGCAGGCGCCGGCTGACATGGAGTTTTACGTGCACGATATGCGGCGCCCGTTCCGTATTCATTATTACAATTATGTGTTCAACCTGTTTACCAGTTTCGGCTATTTCCGTTCGGAAAACGAAAACCGGCAGGTGATTGCAGCCGTGCGGCAGGGACTGAAACCGGGCGGCAAACTCATTATTGATTTTTTCAACGGCGAAAAAGTACGTGCTATGCTCGCGCAGCCGCATGATATGGAAACGGAAGCCGGTGGTGTACTGTTCCGCATTCATAAATATGCCGATGCCACACATGTTTATAAGGAAATCCGTTTCAGCGATAAGGGCAGGGATTACGCATTTACCGAACGCGTACAGCTGCTCGGGCTGGCGGAGTTCACGCGCCTGCTGGAACCGGCATTCCGTATTGAAGCCTGTTACGGCGATTATGCGCTCGGCGAATTTAACGGGCAAACATCAGACCGGTTGATTATCATTGCATCTTTATCCTGATTATTGTGACTATACTCTACGCAATCGTTATTTTTCTTTCGGTGTTTGGCAGCGGTGCACTTATGCTTTTTGTGCGCATCGGCAAGCAGCCGCTGAAACTGCTGCTCGCATTCAGCGGTGCGTTTCTGCTTGGCATCAGCCTGCTGCAGCTTATTCCTGAAGTGTATGTGGAACAGGGCACGAATGCGGGGCTGTTTATCCTTGCCGGTTTTTTCATCCAACTGGTGCTGGAGTACCTCACCGAAGGTGTTGAACACGGACATGCGCACGTTTGCGAACACGATCACGAAAAAGGCCGCCTGCCCTGGGGCATGTTTATCGGCGTGTGCCTGCATTCGTTGCTGGAAGGCCTGCCGCTTACCGGCACAACACATGAACTGCATGCCGGCCATGCGGCCAGTACCGCCGATCTTGTAATCGGAATAGTGCTGCACAATATCCCGATTGCCATCACTTTTGTTTCGATGTTGCTGCACCTGCATGTAAAACGCAGCACGTTATTCCTTATGCTGTTCCTGTTTGCTGTGATGACACCGCTGGGGATGGCGGCCGGTACATTGCTGAGTGAACAGCTGCTGGCGCATGTGGAGCATTTTCACACGTTTGCGCTGGCACTGGTGGTGGGTATTTTTCTGCATATTTCAACCACCATTTTATTTGAAACCAGCGAGAACCACCGGTTTAACCGCATCAAATTCGGGGTGATTATGCTTGGGGCGGGTGTGGCGCTGCTGCTTTCGTTCAGCCACGGGCATTAAGGAGCTTTTAAAATAAACAACAATCCAATCCCGGCAATTGTAAAATAGATCGTTTGCTTAGTCGGCCACTGCCTGCTGCCGCTGCCACTAATTCCGGGATGTCTATTTTAAAAGATCGTTTGTTTTCAACGTTTGCGCAGCAGCTGCCGGCTTTCGATGTACCAGATCAGTTTCAGCGAAAAGCTGTTGATCTGCGAAGCGTCTGAAACAATTTCCCAGTCGCTGAAATAATCCGGTGCAATGGCATTGCCAACCGTGTAAATGCTGTTTTTCCACACCACGCTCAGTTCGCTGCCGGGAAGAAACTGCCACGTGTAAATCATGTCAATATTAAACGCATTGTAGTTTACGTTTTTATTCCCGCTATAATCAAGACCCTGCAGCAGGCCGTCATCGCGCAGCAGGAAATACATTTTATAATCGGCGGCCGACCAGTAATGCCGTGCGCGGAACGAAAGCGACATGCGGCTGGTGAAAATGTATTTAATGGTAAGCGTATTGGTAACGGTGTGTACATCGCGCAACCCGAAAATTACTGAATCACCGAGCAGGTCGGCAAAGCCTACGTTATCTTCTTTCCATTCATCATCAAGCCGGAAAATAAGCATGAGCCGGTCGCTTGCGCGCCAGCGCGGTGAAAAGGAATAACGCGTAATGCTCCTGCGCCGCTCTGCAAAACTGCGGTAATACAGCGATGCATCAAGCGCAAAAATGCGGCGGTAATCGCTCGAAATAAATCCGCCTCCTTCTGCGTTGCGCGGGTACAGGTAAAAGCGGCCGGGCACGCGCGTTTCAAAATAATCGTAATTGGTAACGGGCTGCGCCAGCCAGTTAAAACCAAACGTGTGAAAACGGCGCGTGGTAAAAATGTGTTTGCCGTCGATGTGGAAAAACGTGAAATGGCGCGGCGCATACAGCATAATGTAATCAATACCTATTTCGTTGTTCATGCGGTTGAAACGCCCGAACGGTTTGTAAATGTTGTACTGCTGGTCGAATGAATACGACAGGTTGTTGTTGCGGTCGAGGTAGCCGAGGTCGTTCGGGTTATACGTATCGCTTACCAGGCGGTGGCGCACTTCGCACAGGTAGTTGCCGCGGGTGCGTGCGGCGCGCAGGTTGTAAAGGTGACCGCGTTCGGGCGTATTGAAACCATCCCGGAAAATGAGGCTCACGTTGCCGGAACCTTCCACGGTGTAGCTGTTTTTTTTGTTCGACAGTTTCAGCTGTGTGCCCGTTACGTTCGCCTCGCGCGCGAAGCCGCTGCGCCACACGTTGGTGTTGATGAAACTGAAAAACGAATTGTTTTTCAGTGCCTGGTCCACCACCAGCACGTTGTAATTGGTGGCAGGTTCTGTTTCCACCTGGCGGTGAATGCCTGTGATGGTATCGCGCAGCTCCGCATACACCGGCGCATTTACCGCGTTGAAAAAACCGAGTCCGAGTTTGCCCCGGGTGCGCCCCGAAATTTTGGTGGCATTCAGTAGCTTGGTAATGTTTGGATTATCTGCAATGATTTCGTTGCCGCGCAGTTCTCCCTGCACACTGCCGTAGCCTGATGGTGTGGCCCCGATGCGCCGGGAATAAAACAGGTCGTTTTTATTAAACAGTTCTGTGCCCTCCGTGAAAAAATAACGGCGCTCGTCAAACTTCACTTCAAACGGCGATAGGTTCAGCACGAGGTTGTCGCTTTGTGTTTGCCCGAAATCGGGAATCAGTGTCATGTCGAGCGTAAAACTTTCGTTGATGCCGTATTTCACATCCATGCCCCCGTTAAAGGCGAAGGAGTTCTGCTTTTCGTAATTTTCAATGTAGCCCGAAACATATGGTACAAACGAAAGCCGCAGCGGGGCTTCAATCTGCTGAATGCCCTGCAGCACACCGGCCTGGTTTACCTTGCCCTGCATTTCGGGTTTAATGGCATTCCAGTTCGACAGTTCGCGGTAACGGCGTATGCTGCGCTGAAAATTAAGTCCCCACTGTTGTTTTTCCTGGTTCGGGAAACGGAGCGCGTTGTAGGGGATTTTCAATTCAATTACCCAGCCTTTTTCATCAATGCGTGTTTTGCTGAACCATACGGCATTCCAGGAATAATCGTGTTTGTCAAAATCAATGCGCGAATCGTATTGCACGCCCGCAGCGGTAACGCCAAACTCAAATGCGTTGCGGCGGTCGTAAAACGCATCAAAAATAACGTTGAACTGATCTGCGTTCACATCGTAATCGTCGCGGGCACTGAGCTGTTTCAATATGCTGTCGGGTGCAGAATCGTACATCCGCACGCCGAGATACACGGCCGCATCATCAAACAGGATGCGTACTTCGGTGGCGTGGCGCGTAGATTGCCCGGGGTTGGGCGACTGCTGCACAAAACCGTCGGCCGTTGCCGCATACACCCAGCACGAATCGTCGAGCACACCGTCGAGGCGGGGAGGAGCAAGGCAGCGCGTAGCTGTACAGAGCCGCTGATCAGTTTGTGCGTGCAGTGAAACGGAAGTCAGCAACAAGGCCAGCAATAATGCTGCAACGAAAAAGCGCATGGATCAGTTACGGTGTGGCTGCAAATGTAACCGTTTTCAATACCCGCAAAATACGATGCTGTGCCGTTACTCCTGCACATCTGCCCTTTGTACCGGTTTCAGAACCCCGATTTACAGCACATTTGGAATGCAGCACGGAAACAGCCTGGTTTTCATCGATATATAAACCCCCTTGATCGGGCAAAAGTGATTAACTGGCTAATTGTCAAAACCATTGTTAAAAACTCCGCGACTGAAATTGGCTTCTGTTTCAATTTCTCTTTACTTTAGCTATACCAGAATTTAACACGGAGGGGTTTATTACATGAAAAAGTTAATTGCAGCACTCGCTGTTTCTATCTGTATAACAACTGCTGCAGGTGCGCAGCAGGCGATTACCAATGCTGACGGAAATCCGGCCACCAATGAGTTTCAGGCAGTGTACAGTAACGGAAAAGTAATTCTCAGCTGGGTGGGTGTTCCCGACTGCTGCAGCGAATACTACGTTATTGAACGTTCCAAAAATGGTGTTGATTTTGCCGAAGTAATCCGTGTTGACGGTCCCAAAGAAATTTGTCCTTACACCGAATATTTTGAAACCGATAACCAGCCGCTTACCGGCTCATCGTTTTACCGCCTGCGCATGGTAACCAAACAGGGCAGTGCCAATTATTCGTCGCCGGTTCCGGTAAACCTTTCGTTCAACAGTAAAAAAGGCGTTTTCACCACCACCGATTCGAATAAAAAAATGAAGATGCAGCTCAAAGGATTCAAAAACCAGGAAGTACTCGTGGTGCTGATGGATCTGAAAGGCAACGTGGTGATGTCGAAAGTACAGGTGATGAAAGACAAAGACCAGCTGATCGCCATTGATACCGAAGGCAAACTTGCCCCGGGTGAGTATATTGTTACCGCTTCGTCGAAGAATGAAATCTTCACGCAAACGATAACGGTGAAGTGAAAAAATAAACTATAAAAAAGCCCGTCTCCTTCGACTATCGTTCAGGATGACGGGCTTTTTTTATTGTAAGATTTTACAACCCCAGTTCCTTTGCTTTATTCCAGTACACATCCATTTCGGCGAGGCTCATTTCATCAAGTTTCTGGCCGGCCTTTTTCGATTCTTCTTCGAGGTACTGAAAGCGGCGGATGAATTTTTTGTTGGTACGTTCCAGTGCATCTTCGGCATTAACCCCAACAAACCGGGCGTAATTAACGAGCGCAAACAGCAGGTCGCCGAATTCGCCTTCTATTTTTTCCTGGGAAGCACCCGATTCCACTTCGTGTTTGAATTCGTTCATTTCTTCAACAACCTTGTCCCACACATGGTGTTTTTCTTCCCAGTCGAAACCCACGGCGCGTGCTTTTTCCTGGATGCGCGAGGCTTTCACTACTGAAGGCAGCGAGCCGGGAACGCCTGACAGGACCGATTTCTGGCCTTCTTTCATTTTTATTTTTTCCCAGTTCTCTTTCACCTGCTGTTCGGTATCGGCTTTCACATCACCGTAAATGTGCGGGTGGCGCTGGATGAGTTTGTCGCACAGCGAATGGATGACATCCGCAATATCGAACGCCTGTTTTTCAGAAGCAATGCGCGCATAAAAAACAATGTGGAGCAGTACGTCGCCCAGTTCTTTTTTGATGTTGGGCAGGTCGTTATCGAGAATGGCATCGGTGAGTTCGTACAATTCTTCAATGGAAAGGTGGCGCAGGCTTTCCATGGTTTGTTTTTTATCCCAGGGACACTGCTCGCGCAGTTCGTCCATTATTACAAGCAAACGCGCAAAGGCGTCTTTTTTCTGTTCGAGTGTGTTCATCGGTGCAAATTTACAACGAAATCGGGCTGGCGGCACTGCGTGAGCTGAAACGAAAGCGTATATTTGTTATGCCCGGTTCAGTTATGCGCAATCAAACATTCATTTTTAGAATCCTCCTGGTGTTGCTGTTTATGCTGATCACCCGGAAGCTGTTTGCGCAGCCCGATTCCACGCAGGCGTTTCACATCCGCGCCAATTACCACGCAGGCGTAATGCTGCCGGAATATGGTTTTATGCATTACGTATCAAACGATTTTACAAAAAGTGTGGAAGTCAATTTCCTGTTTCAGACTTCCGGGAAAAACAAGTGGGAACGGATGTACCGCTTTCCCGGTTTCGGTGCGGCGTTTTACTGGACAAGCATGGGCAACGATTCCGTATTCGGGACGCAGTACACACTTTACCCGTATTACAAACTGTCCATCATAGACAAACCGAACTGGAGTTTAGCTTACCAGATGGGCGTAGGCGCTTCGTACGCCACCAAAAAATTCGACTTTGATAATAACCACCAGAACGTGGCCATCGGTTCGCATTTTAATATTCATTACCATGCGGATGTGCTGGCGCGTTTTCAGTTGTATAAAAATATGGCGTTAAATACAGGTATCACGTTCAGCCATATTTCCAATGCGAACCTCAGCGAACCGAACGTGGGATTGAATGTTGCCAGTGTGTTTGCCGGCGTGGATGTAGGATTTGGAAAATATAAAAAACGCAATACCGAAACGTTCCCGGCCTATAACGCGCAGTTTGAACCGGGCGAACGTAAATACGGCTGGGAAATTATGCTGTGCGGCGGCATGAAACATACACGCACCTTCGAATCGTTTCAGTACCCGGCCGTTGCGCTGCAGGCGGCGTGGAAACACCGCACGCGGTATAAATTTGCCTGGGGACTCGGTGCTGACTTTTTTTACGATTCATCTGTTGAATCGCAGCTGCTGCGCAAAGGTAAAACGTTCAAACCTTCGTATGCATACATGAGCGGATTGCATGTTTCACAGGAGTTTATTTACAACCGGGTTTCGTTTCTCCTGCAGGAAGGCGTTTACCTGGGCCTTACGGAAAAACTGAATGGCCGTTCCATTTATACACGCACGATATGCCGTTATAAATTCACGGATCATTTTTTTGTAAACGCAACCATGAAGTCGCACCTGCATATTCTTGATTTCCCGGAATTCGGGATTGGTTATTACTGGAGATGAAAAGAAACATGATTCAGATACGTAAAACCGTTGCAGCCGCATTGCTCATGCTGGGTGCGTTTTCGTGTACCGACGATCCGGATGCGGACTTTGTAACGCGTGAATTTACAGTTACTGATTTTCATACCATTGAAATAGACGGTGTGTATGAAATCGAACTGGTGCAGGATACGGTATGCAAAGTAACCATGACGGCATCGCCGCGGGTGTTTGATAAGAATACCATTTCAGTAAACGACAGTGTGCTTACCATGCACGAAAAACACGGCAGCCACTGGCTCCATCCCCGCGAAAGCAATTCGAAAGTGGTGATTCATGTGAACCACCTGAAACGCATGAATGTACACGAAGCCTGCAGCCTGTTCACCGCCGGACCGCTCGGGCACGGAACAGACGAAATCGGTATGGTGGTGGATTATGCGAAAATGATGGAGGCCGACCTGGAACTGGGTTGCGGAACATTTTATTACTGGAACGATCCGAACGGTGCGTATATAAAACTGCGCGGCCGTACCAATAATCTGAAACTCTGGAATACCGGACTGGCACAGGTAGATGCTTCTGCAGTGACAGCATCGTATGTGCTGGCCGATAATGGTTCACAGGGCGGACTGAAGGTGCGTGCCCTGCAAACGCTGGAGTATAAACTGACAAACACCGGCAACATTGTGTATTATGGTTCGCCGCCGCAGATCAGTCCGCTGGGAAATACCGGTACCGGGCAACTCATAAAGGCCGACTGATTCTTTACTGAAAAATAAAACCACCGTACAGGCAACCTTTGCGCAGCCCGCAACGACTAATAAGCGGTACAATTATTGTTCAATTGCGTTAACTTCGTAGTTCACAAACCGGCCACAGCCGATTGTTTTTTTAACATGAGAAAATTTGTTGCTGTTGTCCTGCTGTTGTTGCCGCTTTCTGCAGGTGCTGTTACGCCCGATTCAACGGATTATTATTCGGATAATACACTCCGTTATGAAAATCACATTTACCGCAAAAACGTCGCCACGCCGCTGCTCATCCAGGCCGGTGTACCTATGAGCGACCCGGTTATCCGGCTCAACGGTACCGATCAACTGGAACTGAGTTTTGATGACCTGGAAAGTGATTACAAGACGTATTACTACACAATTATTCATTGTTCGGCCAACTGGCAACCCTCGAACATCATGAATTCAGAATACCTCGACGGATTTTACGACAACCCGATTAACGATTACCGCTATTCGCGGAATACGATACAGAAGTACACGCACTATTTTGTAAAATTTCCGAATGAGAACCTGAAAATCCTGCGTTCGGGCAATTACATCGTGCATGTGTTTCTCGATAACGATCATGAAAAGTCAGTGCTCACGCGCCGCTTCATGGTGTTTGAAGAAAAAGTGAGCATCACCGCCCGCGCACACCAGTCCACCATCATCGAAGACCGCAACTACAAACAGGAAGTAGATTTCACAATCAACACGGCAGGCCAGAATATTTCCAATCCCTACGGTGAATTATCGGTGGTGCTTTCGCAGAACAACCGCATGGACAATGCCATTACCGGCCTGAAGCCGCAGTTTGTGAAAGGCGACCTGCTCGAATACGATTACGACGATGTGAATGTATTCAAAGGCGGCAGCGAATTCCGTTTATGCGATACACGCAGCCTGCGTTACCAGAACGACCGCATCCTGAAATTTACGTACGAAGACAAGCAGAATCATGTGTACATGATTAATGATGACAAACGCACGTTTAAGCGCTATGTTTCGCAGAACGACATCAACGGACGTTTTCTCATTCACATGGAAGATTTTGATGCCGGTTACGAGGGCGATTATGCGTTCGTACATTTTTTCCTCCCGTTTGATCCGCCCACTACCGAAGGAAATATTTACCTCTTCGGCGCATTTACCGACTGGGCCTGCAAACCAGAGTACAAGATGCAGTACAACAAAGAGCGGAAAGGATACGAAGCCACGGTGTACATGAAGCAGGGCTATTACAATTACGAATACGTAATCCTGCGCGACAATGAAAAGGCTGCGGATGAATTTTTTATCGAAGGCATGCACTGGGAAACCACCAACGAGTATTTTATTTACGTGTATCAGCGCCCGGCCGGTACGCAATACGATCAGCTTGTAGGCTACAAGCGGGTGGGGATGAACCAGCAGTAAAAATTACAAACCCGGGTTGTCCCGTAATTCACAGGCGTTTCTTTTTTAGGATGTTTCCGGCTCCTGCGGGCCGGATGAATCCCGTTTATTCATGTTTCGGAAAAGTTAATTTCTGCCATTGAAATCAATGAATCACCGTTCATAATGGTGTTAAGAATTGTTTTGTTTTGTTCGCTTTAAAGTTGTTTTATTTAATGATATAATTGAATTGTAATTTTAAAATACAACTCATGAAAAAGGGCAATCTGACAATACTGATATGTTTATTATCTGTATGCGCTGAAGCACAAAGTTCCCGTGAATGGGGCTCATACTTTGGTGGCGGAGCAATTGATTTACCGTATGATATTACAACCGATCCTACGGGTAATGTAATTCTTACAGGACAGACAGAATCGCCCACGGGTATTGCGTACCAGGGGTTTCAGCAGAGCTACGGCGGGCAAAAGGATGCATTCCTGGTGAAGGCGGATGCCATGGGAAATATCATGTGGGGAACTTATTTCGGCGGAATGATGGCCGAATCGGGAACAGGTGTTGCAACCGATGCTTCGGGGAATATTTATATGGCCGGCAATACGCGGAGTACCTCCGGAATTGCTACGCCGGGTGCTTACCTGGATACGATTACCAACCCGTTTACCAATTATGGATTCCTGGCGCGGTTTGATGCGGGCGGAAACCGGGTATGGGCGACATATTTCCTGGTACTGGGTATTAATGATGTTGCCTGCGATCTTGATGGCAATATTTACATAACCGGGATTGCAGACGCCAGTTCACAGATTCCCCCGGGGGGCTTTCAGCCAGCATCAGGCGGGGGGGCGGACGGTTTCATTGCCAAATTCAGTCCTTCGGGTGCGCTCATCTGGGCGACCTATTATGGCGGTTCGGCAGCTGATTATTTTAAACAGGTTGCGGTTGATGTTTCCGGTAATGTTTATGCGGCTGGTACTACCCAGAGTGCCAATGCGATAGCTTCGGGCGGTTTTCAGAATACGTATGGGGGAATCGAAGATGCAGTTGTGGTGAAGTTTGATGCAAACGGAAACCGGTTGTGGGCATCGTATTACGGAGGCGCAGACTATGAAATGGCAAATTCCGTTGCATCAGACGAACTCGGCAACGTTTACATTGCCGGTTCTACTTCCAGCACATCGGGTATTGCTGCAGGTGGGTTTCAGAATGCAATGACCAGTACCAATAATTATTACCACGATTGTTTCCTTGCCAAATTTGATGCTGCGGGAAACCGCCTCTGGGCAACGTATTACGGAGGTAACAGTATGGACCACATGGGTAATGTTGATGTTGATAAAAACAATCATGCTTACCTCAGCGGAGCAACACGCAGTGCCGGAGGAATCGCCTCCGGCGGATACGAGAACAACCTGGTAGGAATTAGCAACACATTTGTTGCAGAATTTGATCCTGCCGGAAACCGCCTGTGCGCCACCTATTACTGCAATGATTTAAACGGTATCGGTTTCAACGGTGCAGGGGTTTCACTGGTAACCGATAATTTCGGAAATGTGTTCCATTGCGGAAATACAAACGATACTGCCGGTATTGCAGCAGGTGGTTTTCAGAATACGTTTGGCGGCGGTGTATGGGATGTGTTTGTAGTGAAATTTAAAAGCTGTTCGTCAACTGCTGTTGCTGAACAGGAATACCAGCCCGGTCTGCTCCAGCTATTCCCGAATCCGGCAGCTGACGCATTTACCGTTAAAACAACAGAAGCCGGTGAAATTCGCATGTACAACGTACAGGGCAAACTGGTTGACCAGCGGATACTCAGCGCAGGTGAAACCGTATTGGATTTAACGGAAACCGCGGCCGGTTTATACACGCTGCAGTTCATCTCCCCGAAAGGATATTCGATTCAGAAACTGATCCGGAAATAGCAATGCGTTTGTTTTTCAGATCCGGAAACCAATTGCCAGCGCAATCGAGCGGTTGAAAATGAGCAGGTCGTTGCTTTCGTTGTAACCCAGGTAATGGTACTTGGACAGGGCGTGGCGATAAACCAGTTCAAAAAATACAGACTGGTCGGAATGGTTAAACTTGGTATCAACACCGATTCCGCCGGTTAAAACGTTGCCGATGGCAGGGCCGATAATCTGGTTCTGAAATGGCATATCCACACGGCCGTTGTAAATTTCTTTTCCTGAACTGATCTGCGTTATTGAGCTGCTGTGGCTGCCTTCGATCTTGAGTCCGTAACCACCAAGCAGGTAAAGCTGCGTGTTCAGGTTCGATTCGTTCGGCAGCAGGCCAACGCGGAAAAGCAGCGGTAAGTGCAGTTCGTAGGTGCGCAGGCGGTGCGTGTAATCGTAAATGTGATCGTACTTGGTATCGTAACCCGGTGCAAAATAGTAGCTGTTAAAACTGCATGACTGGCTCAGGAATTCTGCACCGAAAAGAATACGGAAATTTTCAGCGATAATAACTTCACCGCGCGCATTTACCCCGAAACCGGCGCGTGGTTTTGCAGGATCTGCATGGCGCAGGTCCGGTTCGAAAATAGAAACCAGTCCGAATGCGGAAGTGCTGAAACCCATCATGCTGTGGCGGCGGCTGGCAGCCTGCGGAAATGGTGACGACCACAGCACAGTGCTCATTACAAGCAGGGCAACGGTTTGTAGGATTCGTATGCGCATAACGATAAGCGGCGTTTGGTTTACTGGCCGAATATTTTTTCCCCGCTAATGTACGTAGCTTTTGGTTTAACTCCGGGTATTTTATCAGGCGAAATTTGCATTAAGTCTCCATCCAATATCAAAAAGTCGGCCATTTTCCCTTTTTCGATCGATCCTTTCTCCTTGTCTTCGCGGTTGGCATAAGCCGCCCAGGTGGTCATGCCGCGCAGCGCCTGCTCGCGGGTGAGTGCGTTTGCGGGCTGGTAACCACCTTCCGGGTAGTTTTTCAGGTCTTTGCGCACCACCGCTGCATAAAAGGTGTAAAACGGGCTGATGTTTTCTACCGGGAAATCGGTTCCCAGCGCCAGCACGCCCGCCTGCTGCAGCAGATCATTATAAGCGTACGCAGTGGTTACACGTTCCGCACCGAGACGGTCACCCGCCCAGTACATATCGCTGGTGGCGTGTGTGGGCTGCACGGATGGAATGATTTTCATTTTCATCGCACCGCCTAATTTTTCCTGGTCGGCTTTGCTTACCACCTGTGCATGTTCAATGCGCCAGCGTGGATCAGCAGCTTTGCCCAGCAGGCTACTGTACAATTCAATCACCATGCGGTTGGCCGAATCGCCGATGCAATGTGTGTTTACCTGGAAGCCGTGCTGCTGGCACTGTGCAAATTTTTCTTCAAAGTGTTTGCGTGTGCTCAGCAGGAAACCGATTTCGTGCGGGCGGTCTGCGTAAGGGCGGAGCAGGCAGGCCCCGCGCGAACCGAGCGCACCGTCGGCATAAAATTTAAACGAACACACGGTAAGGCGGTCGGTTTTTATCGGCCCGGTTTTAAAATAGTATTCGTAATTCGGTGTGCTGTCGCTGATCATGGCGTAGACGCGCATTTTCAGTTCGCCCGATGCATGCAGTTTACTGATTGCATCAATTTCGTTTTTCATCAGCCCTGCATCGCTTACGCTGGTAATGCCCAGGGCAACACAATTGGTTTGCGCAGCCAGCAGCGCCGTGCGATACGTATCATCGCTGTGCGGCGGAATTACTTTTTTCACCAGGTCAACCGCATTATCAACCAAAATGCCGGTTACGCGGTGCGAGGGATAATTCATGTGTTTCAGTTCGGTCACTTCGGCCGGTTTCAGGTCCGGGTCGTTTGCGGGATCAATGGATTTTACTTCAACTGTTCCGCCGCTTACGCTGGTCATGTAATTGATGCGCGCACGGCGCAGCGCTTCGCCATTGGCAAGAGCGGCATGTCCGTCAATGCGCGTGAGCAGCACCGGGCGGTTGGGAAACAGCGAGTCAAGTGCATACCGGTCGGGAAATTCTTTTTTCTCCCAGTCGTTCTGATCCCAGCCTCTCCCGATAATCCATTCCGATTTTGAGGAAGCCGCAAATGTTTTTACACGCGCCAGCACTTCATCAAACGATTTGGTTCCCACCAGGTCGGCTTCCTGCAAACCAAGTCCGTAATGCAGGAAATGGCAATGCGCATCAATAAATCCGGGATACACCGGGCTTCCGGCGGCATCTATCATTTGCTCCGCTGTGTAATGCGCCAGTATGGAATCGTTTTTACCGACCGCAATAATTTTACCGTCACGAACCGCAAAACTTTCGGCAATGGTGAATGCACTGTCCACCGTATAAACCACGGCATGATGTACAATCAGATCTGCTTTTTCTTTCTGTGCTTCGCCGGAACAGGCTGCGAAAAAAAGTGACAGTGCAATTCCCGCCAGGGAAAAAGTAAAACGTGTGTTCTGTTTCATACGTTAAAATTGATTCAATGCATCGGCCAGCAACCGGTGAAAATGGTGTGTACCTGTTTCGCGCGTGGGCGAGTAGCGGCCGCTTTTGTAAAAGGAGGATTTCACGCCTTTCTGCACCGCTTCAACAATGGCTTCGTCTTCACGCTCCACTTTATCTAACTGCGCACCGGCACCCAATTCCAGTTTTGTTTCATCAAGTATATAGGTGAGAAACGAAACCCGCGTAAGCGCCGTGCCGAGTGGCCGCACGATGTTGAGTGATAATCCCCACGGATAAAAATTGAACATGAGGTTCGGAAACACCCACCAGTAATAGGCAGATACCTGCTTGCCGTAATCCGGCGAATCAGCAGGCAGTTCAAACACATGTTCGCCGCCCCGCGAAATACCGAGCTGCAGGTTCGACCAGGGAAAAAGTTCCGTGGTGTAATTGCTGTAATCGAGTGCCGCGCTCAGATCGGCATGCACATACGGAATATGAAATCCTTCAAGATAATTTTCACAATACAGCGCCCAGTTTGCTTTCACGAGGTAATCGCGCGAACGCACCGGGTCTTTGCGCAGCTGTTCAAACGGAAACCAGTGCATGCGTGCAAGCATGTCGCCGAAAAATGCAGCAGCAGGTGCAGCGGGATTTACGGATGCAAAAACAAACGGCTCTTTTTCAAAATGCGGAACCGCGTGCAGGTTATCGGCTGCTGACGGAAAATTTTCCACGCCTTCAAATTCCGGCATAAACTGGAATTTTCCGTCGGCCTGAAAACGCCGCCCGTGGTATTTGCAGCGGATGTGTTGCGCGCTGCAGGGCGCATCAATAAGCAGGTTGCCGCGGTGGGTGCACACGTTCGACAGGCAATGCAGCGCGCCGGATTTATCGCGGCTCAGCAGCAACGGTTCATCAAGGTACCCTTCAAGCAAGGTGTGCGGAAAAAGCTGCTGCGGCAGGCGGATGTCAGCAGTATCGGCCACGGGCTGCCACGAACGGGCAAATACAGCCGCTTTCGAACGGATGAAATAATTTTTGCCGGTGTAAAGTTCAACCGGCGGCGTGTGCGCTTTACGGATATCGGGATCGATAACCAGCTGGTTCATTTGCGGATCACGGTTGTTGAGTTGGCCTGTGCGGCCGGTGTAATCACAATGTCGAGTATGTTTACGTGCGCCGGCCGTGTGGCGGCCCAGAACACCGTTTCAGCAATGTCTTCGCCGGTAAGCGGCTGTATGCCGTTGTAAACCGATTTCGCGCGGGCTTCGTCGCCTTTAAAACGTACAATCGAAAACTCGGTTTCTGCCAGTCCGGGTGCAACCTGTGTAACGCGGATGCCGTGCGGTACAAGATCAATGCGCATGGCGCGGTTCAGTGCATCCACGGCGTGTTTGGTGGCGCAGTACACATTGCCGCTGGCATACACTTCTTTGCCCGCAACCGATCCGATGTTTACGATATGGCCTTTGCCCCGCGCAATCAGCAGTGGTGAAATGGTGCGCGTCATGTACAGCAGGCCTTTGATGTTCGTATCAATCATGCGTTCCCAGTCGTCGGTAACGCCTTCGTTGATCGGGTTCATGCCTGCGGCCAGCCCGGCGTTGTTTACGAGCACATCAATATTTTTCCATTCCCCGTCGAGGCTGTCAATCGCGGCTTTCACTTCCTGCAGGTTTCGGATATCAAAACAAAGTGCTTTTGTTTTTACGCCGTATTTTTCGCGCAGGTTTTTCTCCATCACATCCAGGCGCACTTTGCGGCGCCCGGCAACAATCACGTCCCAGCCGTTAGCTGCAAATTTTTCTGCGGTGGCTTTGCCGAATCCTGCCGTAGCACCTGTTACAAATACGAGCATATAATAAAGTGCGTTTAAACGTTTTGGTTTGCCGGGTTCAGTTTGCTGTGCCTGCGGCTGTATCCGAAATAGATGATGAGCCCGATCACCAGCCAGCCCATAAACAGCAGCCAGTTTTTCCAGCCGAGCTGCGACATCATGTACAGGCAGCTGGTTAACCCAAGCACCGGAATGAGTGAAATGTTTTTAACGATGCAGATATACACCATCCACAGCGAGATGAATAAGAACAGCCATACCGGGATGAGGTGTTTGAACACATGCCAGCCCGATTCATATTTCACCGAATCATCAACAGCAAGGTTGCGGATAACGGTTTCGTATTTATCAGCCGGGATAGCAGCCAGCATGGTGGCCGGTGCCATTTTTGCGCTGTCGCTGAATGTAACCGTAGCCTGCTGTGTAAGTGCGGTCTGCAGTGCGGCTGCTGCGGTGCTGTTGTCTTTTACATATTCGGTCATGGTTTCTGCATTGCGCAGCTGGCGTGCGCGAACAAAATCGCCGGGCCAGTTCGGAATGTACACCATGATAAGAATGACTGCTATCACAAGTATTGTCGGTGCAAAGAAACGCGAAGGAATACGCGGTACTTTAAATTTGCCGCGCGGTGCGCCGGGTGTCATTTCTAATTTGAGAATACCGGCACAAACGAGCACAAACGCAAACAACGTTCCGAGGCTGCACGCATCAATTACAATGTTCATGTCGAGAAAGAGTGCAGGTACTGCAACCATAAATCCGGTAATAATGGTGGCGAATGAAGGTGTGCGGTAACGCGGATGGATGCGTGAAAACGCTTTCGGCAGCAGGCCGTCGCGGCTCATGGCAAGCCAGATGCGCGGCTGGCCGAGCTGGAACACGAGCAGTACACTGGCAACAGCTACAATTGCACTCACCGCGATAATGCGGGAGAGCCATTGCACATCTTTTATTTTATCGAATACATAAGCAAGCGGATCGCCCACGTTCAGTTCGCTGTAGTTGACCATGCCGGTAATTACGAGCGCAACGAGCACATACAGTACGGTACATATAATAATGGAATAGATAATGCCGCGCGGCATATCACGTTGCGGGTTTTTACATTCTTCGGCTGTGGTTGATATCGCATCAAACCCGATGTACGCAAAGAAAACCGCGGAGATCCCCGAAAGCAGGCCGCCCACACCGTTCGGCAGGAACGGGCTCCAGTTGGACGTATCCACGTAGGCCGATCCGACAATGATTACAAGAACAACTACGGCCAGTTTAAGCGCAACCATAATGTTGCTCGCGGTACGTGTTTCGCGCATGCCGCGGTAAACGAGCCAGGTAATTAAGATGGTGATACCGATTGCCGGTGCATCAAATACAAAGTGAAAACCGCCCAGCGTTGGTGCGTTCGACCATGCGAGGTATTTGGAATAATCGCCGCCCGCTTTCACCGCTTCCATGGTGGCGCCATCGGCAAGCTGTTTGCTCACCGATTCGAAACCGGTTTTGGCCGTGAGGTAATCCATCGTCAGCCAGTCGGGGATATGCCAGTGCAGTGCGCCGTCGCACAGCGAGGTAAAATAATCGGACCACGAAATAGCAACGGTAATGTTACCGATGGCATACTCAAGAATAAGTGCCCAGCCGATAATCCAGGCAAACAGTTCACCAAACGCTACGTAGGAATACGTGTACGCACTGCCCGAAACGGGAACCAGCGATGCGAATTCAGCATAGGCCAGTGCTGCAAATCCGCATGCAATGGCGGTGGCCACAAACAGGAGGATAACTCCCGGTCCGCCCATGGCACTGGCTTTGCCGATGGTACTGAAAATGCCTGCGCCGATAATGGCTGCAATACCGAAAGCCGTAAGGTCACGCACCCCCAGCGTTTTGGTGAGGCCATGTTTTTCGGCATCTGCATCACCGGCAGCTGCCTGCGCAAGGATAACGTCAATGGATTTTTTCCGGAATAAACTCATATACGTTCAGATAAAAAGCCGGTTTTGTCCGGCTTACAGACAAAAGTAAAAAATTAACCCGGGTACGGAAATGGGGCAATGGCCTGTTTTTCGCTTTGTGACATATATTTCATCCGTAGGGTCTTCTGTTAGCGGGTTACAGCGGAAACAGGGGCTGTATATGCCGGTTTCAGGCGGATGCAGAAACGCGTTGTTTAATCGGGAACCAGGACTGCAGCAAATTCATACTCCAATGTGTGCTTTGCGGATTTAAATCGTCTGTTTTTCCTGCCCGGAAAAATTTCCGCAGCGATTTATTTTATTTTGTTTTCGCATCCCGCCCCAATATATAAATTATGTAGCCCTGTATTCCTTTGCCTGTAAGGGCTTCAGGTGTTTCTGTTTTTATCGCCCTGTTTTTTATTGGAAGGAATGTGATTCTGAAAAACGGTTGAAAAAAACGGGTTTTCATTTCTGCAACAGCACTTTATTTACCAGGAAGTAGTACACCGGATGCGAAAACAAAGCTTTTGGACTGAAAAATATTACCAATACGGGAAGTATTTTAAGTTTATTATATTCCATAAGTAACACAATATCAGTAATATGAAATTAAATAGCAATTTGCTTTTGTTTTATTTAAACATGTTCATAACTATTCCCGGAAATAGTTAAAATGCCCGATACGGGGCTTTGCGGGTTGCGTGGTGATTATGTAACATCTTTACTGGTAAGGGTTTCCGGGTGAAATGCCATTTGTGCCTGTAACTTATAGCGGTATATACGACTTGGAACGGGCAGGGTTTTCATCGGATATTTGTGTTGTAAATGATTTGAATACGAACTAACCCAAACGAAACAGGTAATCCGGAATACGAAGAGCGGTGCTGCGAAGCCCGCAAAAGCAGAGGAGAAGCGAAGATACGAAATATGAAGAAATAACCCTTTAAAAAGATAACCCCGTTCATTCATTTTTTAATTAAACCTGTATTTCATTTCCCGGCCGGAGTATCTCCGGCCGGCAGTGAAATACTTATTAACCCCATAAAATCTGAATTACATGCCCAAGATACCGAGAAGTATTCTCAAAACATTTTTTGAAAAAGGTGATAAACCTGCACAGGTGCACTTTGAAGCACTGATTGATTCACTTGTTCATGTTACCGATGACCGTGGCCTGATCGGCCTCCGCAACTACGACACGTCGTTATCCTATGTAGTGGGTGATACGGTTCTGCACAACGGCAATTTGTATCAATGCAATACTGCCACTGCCGGACCGATGAATACCGCACACTGGAATTTGTTGCAAGCACTTGGATCGGTGATTTACATGGGCACGTGGAGCGCGGCTTCAAATGCACCTGTTTTATCAGATACTACCGGAATCAAGGGGAATTATTTTGTAGTTACTGATGGTGCATCACGAAACCTCGGAAGCGGCAGCCTGGAATGGAATGCCGGCGACTGGGTGATTCATAACGGGCAGCAATGGGAAAAGGTGGATAATACCGATGATAAAATCGCTGCTAATATTGCTTTTACACCCGACGGTGATATTGCTGCAACCAACCTGCAGGATGCGGTAGCCGAAGTACGTAATGATACAAATACGAAACTCGGCGGTAAAACAGATAAAGTGAACCCGGCAGTGAGTGGCAATTTTGCAGGACTGAGTACTTCCGGCAACCTGACCGACAGTTCGTTTTCGCCCGAAGATTTTCTTTATAAAGAGAATACAATTCCCTACACACCTTTAACCGATTTTCATCCGGCCACGAAAAAGTATGTGGACGATGCTGCCGCCGCCATTGATATGAGTGCGAAAGCAGATAAGATCAGCGGCGGAGGAACGGATGGTATGATTGCCGGGCTTGATGCGGATGGAAACATTGCGAATACCGGTAAGCAGCTTGCTGATTTCCTGGACAAAACAAATGCAAATGCCTATTCACCGGCACATGATTTTAATCCTGCCACAAAAAAATATGTTGACGACTCAACTGCTGCACTTGGAGTTTCAAATAAAGCGGATAAAGTAACCGGCGGAACCAGCGACGGCAAATTTGCGGGACTGAATGCATCGGGTAATATTACTGACAGCGGCAAATCGCCTTCGGATTACCTCGACAAAACAAACACAACGGCATTTACACCTTCGGCATCGTATCATCCTGCGACCAAAAAATATGTGGATGACACCGCAACAGCACTTGGTATTTCGAACAAAGCGGATAAAGTAACCGGCGGAACCAGTAACGGCAAATTTGCAGGACTGAATGCATCGGGTAATATTACTGACAGCGGCAAATCGCCTTCGGATTACCTGGATAAAACAAATACTACGGTATACACGCCCGGTGCAGATTATCATCCTTCCACTAAAAAATATGTGGATGACCGGACGCAACGGCTCATTGTGAATTATACGTTTCCGACTTCGTTCCAGACCGGCAGTTCCTCTTTTGCAGCCATTGATCTGTTGAACATTGTTCCTGCTGTTGCGGATGTTTTTCCGAGCGCAACAAGAATAAAAGCAAAACTGCGGGTCGAATACCAGACGGATACCAACACCACCGGGCAGGCTGCTTTATTTAATTTTTCCGATTACACGACCGGCACCATCCGCGAAGTACCCGGTTCGCTCATTGATCTGCCGAACACGCAGGCCTGGCGCCAGGTGGTTTCTGCAGAGTTTGAAGTAACCGGCGGAAAAAATTACAAGGTGATTTTCAAAGCCCTTGCAGGAAATAAAGTAAAAATCCAGGGTGCAACCCTCATCCTTAAATACGAATAAGCCATGCTGAAAGACAATTTTGAACTTTTTGAAAAACCGTTCCTCATTTCGGGGAAAGCATTCGATCCGCGCGGGATTGACTTTACAAAACTCTGCCATTCGGAAGATACGTGTGATGAGTTTGGTGATGTGATCAACCGCAAGTATTACGGTGCCTATGATGATGTGTCGAAAGCATTTGCCGGGCTGTGTGCCGAAATCAAATACTCCTATACCCGCGATAATACGAATAAAATAACCGCGTGTACAGAAGAAATTGACTGGTATTTCAATGACGGAACAATCGGCCTAACCCGGAAAAATATCAGGAAATATTAATTAACCCATCCGATAATCCCGGATATAAAAACTCCAGCAAATGATAGATGAAGCGCTAAAATTCCTGGTAATCCAGATCAATGATTATCTGAGTATGCGGAATGAACCGACTTCGGTGAGTGCCAACGAGATTGTGTTGTCCAGTATTTCAGAAAGTGCGGCGGAAGGAGCGGAGGTATCCCTTGCCGACAAACAACTCGGTCTGACTTTGATCAACATCGAAGAAGAGCGCGTGGTGAAAGACCAGACGTATGCGCACCGCACACTGAACGGCGATTACGAACATTACAATCCTGAAATCCGCCTGAACCTGTATGTGCTTGTATCTGCAAACTTCAAAAAAAGCGGTGGTACCAATGCATACAGCGAAGGACTGAAGCAGCTCTCGCACGTGATCCGTTTCCTGCAGGGCAAAAATGTTTTCACCCCTGAAAACTCTCCCGCCATGCCCGGTGATCTGAAACAGCTGATTGTTGAACTGCACTCTACTTCGTTTGAGCAGCAATACAATTACTGGACGGTGATCGGAACGAAGTACCTGCCTTCGGCACTTTACCGGGTTCGCCTGGTGGCAATGCAGGACAAACGTGTACTTGATCAGCAGGTACCGATAACTAACACAACGATTAACCTCTCCGGAAATTAACCCTCATGAGCTCCATAACCTTCAAAACAGCCCTGACTACCGAACTGACGCATACGCTTTATCCGAGTGGTGAATTGCATGCGGTAAACTCCAGTCTCGAAATTGAACCTGCAGCTTCAACGCAGGAAGTGCTTCGCGGTGCCGGCATGATCTACCGCCGTACACCGAAAGGGTTCAGTGTGTATTACAAAACCATTTTTGACAATACTGTTAATGCCGATCGCGCGGTAGTTGAACTTCCGGATACGGACCTCACGTTTGTGATGCGCCTGAATGCTGCGGACAAAGCAGCGTTTATGAACTGCACCAAACTGTATCTCGGCACCGATCCGTCGAATATTACCAAAGCGTATTCACCGGAAAAATTGGTTTACATCTACCGCGGTGCATCGGATGTGCTTACCTACGACCTGGTTGATTTCCTGCGCCCGGATTTATTCACGTTCGATTTTAAACTTGCGGGATCATCCAGCGCCGGTGTAACGCTTACACATGAAAGCGGTTCGCCTTCGGTTACGCAGTCCGGTGCACTTCCGCAGAACGGCGTGTACAGCCTGCAGTTCGACCTGCGCCAGGCGAAAAAAGGAAAGTACACCATGGTTGCTACCGGCAACAATGCGGCCACATTAACGGTTACGTTTTATGTTGACAATGAACTTTTCGGAACCGATGTTTTCGGTATTGTGAAAGTACCATTCCGCTCCAATGTGTATGCACCGGTTTCGGCAGCAGTGCCCGCATACAGCTACATGTTTGAGGCACGTAAGGTGAAGTGGCGCTACTTCGTTGTAATCCGGAGTGCAAATGGTTTGAACGGCAACACGCTTACCATAACAGATACCGGCGGCAACTATACGTTTGTACAGAATGGCGCATCACCCCATGCAACCATTAAAATCAACGGGTACGATACGGTGGTGTTTACATCAACAGGGGCTTACATTCCGTTTACCCGTGATGCATACCGCAGCGTCAAACTGATGAACGGCGCAGATCCGCTGATGGCAGATCTTCCGAATCCGAAAAAGAACGGTGTTGATTCGGATCGTTACGGGCAGCTTACCGGCGCAACCTCGCTTGAAAAACACGTGGCAGAAATGTTTGTGTTTGTTGATTCGCTTACCTGAGCATAACACACCGCAATAAATGCAGATGACGATGACGAAAGCGCAGCCGAGAAAACCACCAACCTGAATGCAAAAACAAAAAGAATATTAACCAAAAAACCTGAACACAATTTTTCAATACGTAAACTTTAAAAACAAATAACAAATGGCAATTAACCCAACAGCACCGGGTGTGTATATCCAGGAGATATCCACCCTTCCGCCTTCCGTAGCACCGGTGGCTACCGCTATCCCGGCGTTTATCGGGTACACGGAGAAAGGTCCTAAAAACGAAGCGACCCGCATAACCTCCATGCTGGATTTTGAAACAATTTTCGGCGGAGCTTACAATGAGCAATTCGAAGTAAAAATCGAGGATGCTGCAGTTCTGACAGATCCCCCGGTTATTTCAATTGAAGCTGCCAGTATTACCGGATTAAAAAACAATGTGCTTTACTACAATATGCAGCTTTATTTTGCAAATGGTGGTGGTCCTTGCTATGTTATATCTGTAGGCGCTTTCAAAGCAACACCCGCTCTTTCTGACTTTTATGTTGTAGGGTCAGGCAAAGGAGTTGAAGCAGCAGAAAAAGTAGATGAAATTACCCTGCTGGTTGCACCTGAAGTTGTTTACCTGTCGGACGGAGACCGTCTTGCTGTGTATGATGCAATGCTTGCGCAGTGCAACAAACTCCAGGATCGTTTTGCGATTCTCGATGTTGAAAAAACAGGAGCTGGCGCCAATACCGATGTGAACGCATTCCGTACTGCAAATGTTGGTAATAATTTCCTGAAATATGGAGCTGCTTATTATCCTTCACTGCAAACCGTTTTGTCCCGTGCATACCTCGAGGCAGAAGTTTTGATTAACGATACCCGTGGAACTTCAGTTTATGATATTGAACCTCATAACTCGATGAGCGGTATTTATTATGGAAAAACAGCTTATTCTTCGCTTACCATAACCGACCCGGTAGGCCCAGGAGCACCGGCAGGAACAATTACAATTAATGGCTATGTACTTACAGCCGGCGTTGATTTTGTAAGTGTTAATGCTGACCTTGCTGCTACCGCAACCAACATTGCTGATGCAATTGCTGCGCACCCGGTACTTGGTTCGCTGGTTTACGGCCGCAAGAAATCAGATGTAGGTACTTCCGGTGTGATTTATATTCTCGCGAAAAACGCTATCACACTGACCGTATCCGCAACAACAAATTTTGCTTTCGGAACCGTAGCTACGGCTGTTGCCAATACACAAGACCGTGCATTGCATGCCCGTATCAAAGATATGCTTGGCGATGTGCTGGTTACCGTGTATCCATCAGCATCAATGGCTGGCATATATGCAGCAGTTGACCGCACCCGCGGTGTATGGAAAGCCCCGGCAAATACCAGCCTCAGCCTGGTAAAAGAACCGACCGTTATCCTGAACGAAGATGAAAACGGCGACATGAACATAGATTCGTCAGGCAAATCAGTAAATGCCATCCGCAAATTTGTTGGTAAAGGCACAATTGTATGGGGTGCGCGTACACTGGCCGGCAATGATAACGAATGGCGTTATGTAAACGTTCGCCGATATTTCAATTACGCCGAAGAGAGCATTAAAAAAGCAACTGAAAGCGTGGTGTTTGAACCGAACGATGCAAATACCTGGCTTCGTGTTAAAGGAACAGTTACCAATTTCCTTACTAACGAATGGCGCAACGGCGCACTGGTAGGTGCAAAACCGGAACATGCCTTTTTCGTGAAGGTCGGTTTGAACGAAACTATGACCGCACAGGATATTCTCGAAGGTAAACTGATCATCCAGATCGGCCTCGCAGTATCGCGTCCGGCAGAGTTCATTATCCTCCAGTTTATGCACAAACTCCAGGAATCATAAACAAGTAAACACTAACCTTTAAAAACCAAAAGTAACATGGCCGTTACACCTAAATCACCTGGTGTGTATATCGACGAAATCTCGGTATTACCACCCTCGGTTGCTCCTGTAGCAACCGGAATCCCGGCTTTTTTCGGATACACCGAAATAGGTCCTTTAAATACGCCGACGCGTATAACTTCAATGCTCGAATTTGAGGAAACATTTGGTGGCCCGAATGCAGAAACATTTACGCTTTCAATCGCGGATGTTCTCGATCCTTCCAATGCGATCATCACCCGCACTTATGCTGCAACACCGGGAACAATCAGTTCTTTTAAATTGTACTATGCCATGCAAATGTATTTTGCAAATGGCGGTGGTGCATGCTACATTGTTTCAGTTGGTGATTACACAGCAGTTTCCGCTGGTGATTTTGCAGCCGGTATTGCAGCAATTGAACGTATTGATGAACCTACATTGATGGTATTCCCGGATATGCAGGCTGACAATACCGATTACAATACGATTTATGATGCTGCACTCCAGTTGTGCGATAAACTCAAAGATCGTTTCGTAATTATGGATATGTTTCAGACTGGTGATGCGATTGATGATGCTGACGATTTTCGTGATGAAATCACAATCAATAACCTGGATTACGGAGCAGTTTATTACCCGGACCTGAAAACGGTATTGAGTTATGGTTATGCTGATACGCTGACTGTTACGCATACACAGACCGGTGGAACTACACCGCCGCCTCCTGCTTTCAACGGACTCAGCCTGTCAACAATCAATGGAACACATCCAAGTGTTTACAGTACACTTGTTGCTGAAATCAAAAAAACACGTGTAACTGTTAAGCCTTCAGGCGCTATGGCTGGCATCTATGCCAGTGTTGACCGCGACCGTGGTGTATGGAAAGCACCGGCCAATGTAAGTCTCAGCCTGGTAATTGCACCGACTGTTACATTAAGCGAAGCTGAAAACGGCTACATGAACATTGATCCGACTGCAGGCAAATCCATCAACGCTATCCGTGCCTTTACCGGCAAAGGCACGCTGGTTTGGGGTGCACGCACCCTGGCGGGAAATGACAACGAGTGGCGTTATGTAAACGTTCGCCGTTTGTTCAATTTCATGGAAGAAAGCATCAAGAAGGCCACCGAAAGCGTGGTGTTTGAACCGAACGATGCCAATACCTGGCTGCGTGTGAAAGGTACAATCACCAACTTCCTCACCAACCTCTGGCGCGATGGCGCACTGGTAGGTGCAAAACCGGAACAGGCATTCTTTGTGAAAGTGGGTCTGAACGAAACCATGACTGCACAGGATATTCTCGAAGGCAAACTCATCATCCAGATCGGTGCTGCCGCTTCACGTCCTGCTGAATTCATCGTGCTCCAGTTCATGCACAAGCTCCAGGAATCTTAACCTCAATCCGTTTCCAACAACCAAAAAAAAGTAAACTAACTTAAAAACAACCCAAATTAACAATGGCAACTCAATATCCAATTTCCGTATATCATTTCGAAGTGAAGTGGGGCGGATCACGTGTAGGTTTCACTGAAGTTTCCGGTCTCGATTTCGAAGTACAGCCGATCGAATACCGCGAAGGTGTGGATACACAGTATCATGTAAGCAAAATGCCGGGCATTCCGAAATTCGGAAACATTACCCTGAAGCGTGGTATGCTCGACGGCGACAATGAATTTCACCAGTGGCTGGGCACCATCCAGCTGAACCAGGTGGACCGCCGCACGCTCACCATCAGCCTGCTCGACGAACAGCATCAGCCGGTTTCTACCTGGCAGGCTGTTGACTGCTTCCCGTGCAAAGTGACCGGCCCGCAGCTCAAGTCAACCGGCAACGAGGTGGCAATGGAGTCCATCGAAATCTGCCACGAAGGCCTCGTGAAACTGCTCTAAGGGTGAATGTGAAAACTGTAAAATAGTTTTTCAATCATCCTGATCCTGGTGTGAATCGTTTCGGAAACCCGAAGGCGATCCATGGGTTGCCGCGAACAGCGGCACGTTGTACCGGGTCTGCTTCCTCTTATCGATTAGCGTGATGGCATAAAGGATAACGGAGCAGACCCCGGTCAGCGGATCAATGCAGCTCAATTCAGATTTTTAAAAAAGTAAAACAAAATGGCAACTTATTATCCCGAAGCAAGAAGCTTCCATTTCCGTGTCGAAATCAAAGGCATTACCTCTGACGGCGGGCAAAGCACAATTCACTGCCAGAAAGTTTCCGGGCTGAGTATGGACATTACGGAAAAAGCATTTTATGAAGGCGGCGAAAATACGTTCCAGCATAAAATCCCAGAACCGGTGAAGTTCGGAGCGCTCTCGCTCACCCGGGCCATGGTAACACAGCCTTCGGAACTGATCGAGTGGGTGAAAGACGCACTGCAGAACTTTTCGTTCTCGCCCCGCGATATTTCCGTAATCCTGATGAACAGCCAGCATCAGCCGCTGCAGTCGTGGAACTTTGTTAACTGCTGGCCGAAAAAAATGGGCATCAGCGATTTTGATGCCCAGGCATCGCAGGGACTCGTGATTGAAACACTCGATTTTAATTACCAGTATTTCTACCGCACCTGATGCATAACCCTTAAAACCCTTATACCATGCCCATCGAAATAAAAGAATTAATTGTACGCGCCGTAATCGGCAGTGCTGATATGCAGTCGGCGAAAAAAGGATCGCATAACAACGGTGGCGACGGACCCAAAGAAATGCAGCAGATGGCCGAAATGCTGGATCAGATGAAACAAATGATGTTAGATCATAAAGAACGATAACCCATGGCAACAATCCCATTTATTCAAGGTCAATCACGCAAGCTGGCGAAGCTGACGATTATATCGAGTCCTTCAAATAAGAAAGGAGGTGTTGGCTCAATTATCGGCCAGGCTGCAGCTGCTACCGGACTTGGGGCAGTTAGCTCACTGGGCTCGCTGCTTGGGCTTACACCACTTGTTTTCGAAGCGATGTATAACCCTACTTCATTTTCGCATAAATATGCCGCAGAGGTTATCAAGAAAGATACATCAAATAAAGCTAATCCGGAATTAGAGTTTAAACGTCTCGATAGTCAGAGTGTTTCGTTCAAACTACTGATAGATGGAACAGGTGCATCACCCGGATCGAATCTTGTTGGTGCAAATTCCACATCATTGCTTGCTTCTGCAACTAAAGGTGTTGATCTCGTTGTTGAATATCTTTTAAAAGGTGTTCTCGGTTTGAACAAAGAAACACACGATACAAACAACCTCACCCTGATCTGGGGCGTTTATAAGATGCAAGCAAAAGTAACTGCTGTTTCGGTGAACTACATTATGTTTGACCGTATCGGCCGCCCCTTGCGCGCTGAAGTAGATATCTCATTCACGCAGATCGGTGATCCCCAATCCATTTTCAGCAAATTTAAATCACCGGACGTAACCAAAACCTATACTGTCAAAGCCGGCGATACCTTACCGCTGATTGCCCTCCGCGAATACGACGATGAGTCGTTTTACATGGAAATCGCGAAAATAAATAACCTCAAAAACTACCGCAGGCTTGAACCCGGAATGACCCTGGTGATGCCTCCCTTCAATAAAAATGCAGAGGAGACCAACGCATGAGTGTTTCACTGAAAATACCCGGACACGATAACCTGCACGTTCCTTCGTTCAGCGTTATGGTTGGCGGCCAGGATGTGGCTGCAAAGTACGGCATCGTTTCGTTTATGGTGAGCCGGCATGTGAACCGCATCAACATGGCGCGGCTGGTGCTGCACGACGGCAGCGCATCGAAACAGGAATTTGAACTCAGTTCGAAAAAACTGTTCAAGCCCGGCGAAAAAATTACCATCAAAGCCGGTTATGCGCAGAAGGAAAAAGTAATTTTCAAAGGCATTGTGGTAAAACACAGCATCAAGGCGCCTTTGCACGGCAACTCGGTTATTACGCTGGAGCTTCGTCACGAAGCCATCAAAATGACCGTGATCCGGAAAAACAAGTATCACAAAAAAACATCCGACATGCTGGCCCTGAAAGGCCTGCTCAGTGATAACGGCATTACCGGCAAAGTAGATCCGACTGCAGCTGATACTGAAAAAGAACTCGTGCAGTATTACTGTACCGACTGGGATTTCCTGGTATCGCGTGCCGAAGCAAACGGGCTGCTGGTGTTTTGTGAAGATGATTCGGTATCGGTTTCAAAACCGCTGCCTGTGCCGAAAGGCCTGCCGCTTATTCTTACTTATGGCGATAACATCGTTGAATTTGAAGGCGAGTACAAAGCAACCACCCAGCCGAAAAAAGTAAGTGCCCGTGCATGGAGTGCCAAACAGCAAAAAATAAAAAAGAAAAACTCCCTGCCTGGTGTTGACAAAGTAGCTTCACCCGGAAACTGGTCCGGAGAAGAAATTTCAAAAGCGCTCGAACTCGATGAAATGATTCTGCAACATTCCGGCGCACTTGAAGATGCAGAACTGCAGGCCTGGGCTGGAAATGTGCTCATGCGCAGCCGCCTCAGCAAAGTAATTGGACGTGTGCGCATTTACGGAACCAATGCAGTAAAACCCGGCGATATTGTAAAACTCGGCGGACTCGGCGACCGTTTTAACGGATTCGCGTTTGTTGGTGGTGTTGTGCACGGTTACGATGTAAAAGGCACCTGGACAACAGACATCTACATCGGGCTGGACAATGAAGCGTTTGCTGAAAAATACAGTAACATCATGGATCGTCCGTCTGCCGGACTGCTGCCGGGTATTAGCGGATTGCTTGTTGGTGTTGTAACAAAAATTGCGCAGGATCCGGGTAACGAATTCCGGATCAAGGTACGTGTGCCGGTGATCAGTGAAGACGAAGAAGGGATATGGGCGCGCGTGGCCAGCTTTGATGCAGGCAACGAACGCGGTATGTTATTCCGTCCCGAAGTAGGTGATGAAGTAATCATCGGCTGCATCAACGACGATCCGCGCGATCCGGTTATCCTGGGCATGATGCACAGCAGCAAAAATAAAGTACCTGCCGAGCTGAAAGCCACCGATGAAAAGAACAAGATGAAAGGACTGGTTACAAAAAGCAAAATCAAACTGCTGTTTGATGATGATAAAAAAATTGTAACCCTGGAGACACCGGGCAAAAACAGCATTGTTGTTGATGACGATAAAAAAAGCATCACGCTGAAAGATCAGAACGGCAACAAAATAATTATGGATGACAAAGGCATTACCATTGAAAGTGCCAAAGACATCACGCTGAAAGCGAAGAAAGACATCAAGATGGAAGGCGCCAACATCAATGCCAAAGCCAAATCGCAGTTTAAAGCGGAAGGCAGCAGCGGGGCAGAACTTTCGTCCAGCGCCCAGGCAGTGATCAAGGGCGGTGTCGTGAAAATCAATTAATCCTAACCTCAAAAAAATAACCCCATGCCATCAGCAGCACGCGTAGGAGATACCACAAATCACGGCGGAACCGTAATGGGTCCGGGTGTGGCAACGGTGCTCATCAAGGGAAAACCGGCAGCGGTTCTCGGCGATAATCATGTGTGCAGTATTCCTGCAAACACGCCGCATCCGAATCCGAGCCCGTTTATCATCGGCAGCACTACGGTGCTCATCGGCGGAAAACCCGCGCTGCGTGCAGGCGATACCTGTGTCTGCGGTGCATCGCCCGCGCTCGGTGAACCAACCGTACTGATCGGCTGATCATTTTGTAAATAAGAAACTCGAATAATCCGTTAAACCTTTTTAAACCCTCCACTATGGCCGATTCATTAAGCATACAGGAAGCGCTTGACAACGGTTCTTTTCTCGGGCAGGGCTGGTCGTTTCCGCCGACGTTTGTGTACGGCAGCAGCAACCTGGTCCTGGTCAAAGACACCGAAGACATTCAGCAGAGCCTGCGGATCCTTGTAGGAACCGCACTGGGCGAGCGGGTGATGCGTTCCGATTTCGGATGCAACCTCGACAGTAAAATATTTGACCCCATGGAACCTGCTTTCAATACGCTGGTTACCGAAATCATACGCCGCGCCATCATTCTGTATGAACCGCGTATCGAACTTGATGGTGTTGACCTGTATGTTGACAACCTCGGAGGCCGGATTGATATTACTGTCACATTCACCGTGATTTCCAACAACACCCGATCCAATATAGTTTATCCCTATTACCTCAACGAAGGAACAAACGTAGAACAATGAGCCAGAAATGCGATAACCGAAACCCTTTGCTCCGCGACGGCACCAGCCAGGCGCAGCGTGTGCTGAAAGCCCTGCTGCCCGAATACATCGCCGTTGACGAACGCAAAATGGAAGATCTCATTGCTTTTGCAAAAAACGTTGCAGCTGAGATAAAATATTTTGATCTGACGAATACCAATCCATCTTCACAGGACTGGGTTGGCTTTTTTACCAAAACGCTTACCGGCGACCAGCGCAATGAACCGCATTACACGTTATTCATTGCATTCCTGGAAATGTTCCGCGTTGCGCAGAACGACCTGAATACAATTACCAAACGGCACCTCGATTTTTATTACCGCGAAGTGTTGCACATGAACGAACGCGCAGCTGTACCCGACCAGGTGTTTATCATTTTCGACCTCGTGGACGAAGTGACCAAATCGCTGGTGAAAAAAGGAACAGACCTCGATGCGGCACAGGATGATCTTGGCAACGACCTGCGTTACACGGTTGACAAAGACATCGTGGTGAACCAGGCAAAGGTGGAAAGCCTGAAAGCGGTTTTCTCCAACAACCGTGTAATTGCCGCAGGCGATCCGCTGCCGTACAACCATCACCGCATTTACGCTTCAGGCATTGCAAACAGCGCTGACGGAAACGGTGCTGAAATTGAAGGCGATGAAAAAAGCTGGAAAACATTCGGTAAACCGTCGCAGCTGCTTACTATTCCGAGTCCCGGAAATACCGGGCGCAGCCAGGCCGATATCGGTTTTGCAATTGCATCGCCGGTGTTGTTTCTTGCCGAAGGCAAACGTAAAGTAACCATCTCGGTTAATTTTAATTCGGTTTACAACCTGAATTCATTTGCACATTTCACGGCACAGGCAAACGTTACTTTTTCAAATAATGTATTGCAGAGCCGTGCGCTTCCGCTTTCAAATTCTCCGGCGCGGATTGCACTGCCACAAAGTGCACCGCTCACCCCGGCACAAACCACAGCGGTTCAGAATATACTGAGCCAGTGTTTCAAAGTGTATTTCAGCGGCGAAGAAGAATGGATTCTGCCCGAAGCAGATGCTTCGGACCGTATTACCATCAGCGGCAGTGAGATTACCATTGTACGCACACTTGCTGCCGGGCAGAAACCCGTGGTTGCTTACAACCAGGAAAAACTTGCGCAGCCTTTTGAAACCAAATGGCCGGTAGTGAAACTCGTACTGAATACCGAAGCCGGTGTGAATCCCTGGTTTTACGAACAGTTCAAAGAACGTAAAGCCGTAAGTGCAAAAGTAGAAGTTGATGTTTCCGAAATCAAAGGCGTGGTGCTTCAGAACGATGAAGCCATCCTGAAAGCCGATCAGCCATTTTATCCGTTCGGAAACCGCCCGTCGCTGGGTTCCACTTTTTATGTGGGCAGCACCGAAATATTTCAGAAAAACCTGTCAAGTCTTTCGTGCGAAATCAACTGGCACGGACTGCCGCAGGAAGCTGTTGCCGGCGGATTCAATACCTATTATACAGGTTATTCGCCCGATAACATCAACAGCAACTCCGATTTTAAAGTGGAAGCCCACATCCTGCATAAACGCAACTGGGTTTCACTGGGAACGCAAAACCTGTTCACCGGCAATCCCGGTGTTGAAACAGACCGTACAATTACACTCACCGGCAATACGTTAAAAAACATTGCCCGTGATCCGGCCATGCAGCCTGTAGAAGAATTCGGTCCTGCGGTAAAAAAAGGTTTTCTGCGCTTCACCCTTTCCAATGTTGATTTTGGTCATCATACGTTTCAAAGTTCATTTGCAAACGCTGCAATTGCAGAAGCCAGGCGAACATCCGGTTCTGCTATTCCATTGCCCAAAGAACCGTATACCCCGCAGATCAAAGATATTGTACTGAGTTACAAATCAGCTGCGGTTGTTAACATCCAGCAGTCGCCCGCACAACGCACACAGTCGGCGTATGATAACCGTATCGATCAGTATTTTCATGTGATGCCGTTTGGTGTGGCCGAACAGCACCCGTATGTTGCACTCCAGGTTGCGCCGGTTGATTTTCTGCCGCAGTATGATGAAGAGGGTGCGCTGTATATCGGCCTCAGCAATGTGCTTGCGCCTGCCGTACTGAACATCATGTTCAAAGTAAGCGAAGGCAGTGCCGATCCTGATCTGAACCGTCAGCCGGTGAAATGGAGCTTCATGGTTAAAAACCAGTGGGTTGATTTTAATCCGCGTCAGATTCTTTCGGATTCAACGAACGGGCTGCTTACTTCGGGAATCATATCGTTTGAAATTCCGAAAGCGATTACGGGCAACAACACCGCTTTCAGCTCCACCCATTTCTGGCTGCGTGCCGCGGTTGAAAAAGATTCGTCAGCCATCTGCGATCTGCTCGATGTGCAGGCCCAGGCTGTTACCGCAACTTTCAGTAACCGGAACAACGATCCAAAACACTTGGACAAAGCGCTTACCGCGTCAACCATCGCCGATTTTGTAAACAGCGATGCGAACATTGAAGAAGTAAAACAGCCGTATGCTTCCTTTAATGGCAAACCGGTGGAAGACAGCACTTCGTTTTATACGCGCGTGAGCGAACGCCTGCGGCATAAAAACCGCGCCATCACCATCAAAGATCACGAACTGCTCGTGCTGGAAAAATTCCAGACCATCTATAAAGTGAAATGCCTTAACCATACCGATTACGTTTCCCTCGGAAACATCAATGAACGCAAACCGGGTTATGTTTCGGTGGTGGTGATTTCAAAACTGCGGAATAAAAATGCGGTGAACCTGCTGCAGCCGAAAACGAGCCTGGTTACAATGACCGAAATCGGCGAATACCTGAAGCAGCTGCATCCGCCCTGTGCCGAGCTCCGTGTGCGCAACCCGATTTATGAAGAAGTGGAAATGGATTTCAGTGTCCGTTTTCTCCCGGGATACGACAGCGGTTTTTATGCGGCACAGCTCGACCGCGACATCCGCGAGTTCCTGGCACCGTGGGCGTTTGATTCCGGACGCGATATTGTGTTCGGCGGCAAACTGCACAAAACCGTGGTGCTGAATTTTGTGGAAGAGCGTCCGTACGTGGATTATGTAACCTGCTTCAATATGAACCAATACATCCCGTCGCCTGCAGGAACTGTTGTAAATAACAACATTGATGAAGCGGTTGCTACCACTTCGGCCTCGGTACTCACGTCGTATGCATCACACAAAATTCATGTGCTCGAAACCGACGACTGCGAATGCGAAAGCAACGATGTTGCCGAACCCTACATGGCGCCGCCCACCATCCAGGATTGTGAATGCGGAACTGTAGAGCAGCCGGATCTCGGTCCTGACGGAATCGGTGCTGATGAATTGCAGAACGATTTTATTGTCGGCCATGCGCGCACAGGCACCGACCCGATCGGTAACCTGCCCGGCAGCGGAACTGCCGCCGGCGACGGCATCGGATTCTGGGGAATAGAAAATGATTTTGACATCCAATAAAATAAACCTTTAACCCTCCGCGTAACGGCGGAATAAAAAAAACAGACCACCATGGCTGACGAAACAAGAAATCAACTTAAAACCTATTTTGAAACAGGTGATATACCCACTCAGGATGAGTTCGGTAATCTGATTGATTCCATGATCAATAAAACCGACGACGGAATCACAATCATTCCAGATGTATCGGGAGGAACAACGCAGGTTGGTATTAACAACACTGCACCGGATTGCCCGCTTGCAATCCGTTCGAACAATAAAAACACGGCGCTGTGCCTGACCAGTTTCACCCCCGGATCGGAGTTTCACATTGCCGTGAACCCGGCTCCCGACGGAACAACTGTTTACAACGGCCTTGATATTAACGAAGGCGGTGCCGGTCTGAATACGTCGCGCCTCTTCATTAAAAAAGGCACAGGTATGGTTGGTGTTGGCACCACCAATCCGGAAGCACGCATGCACCTGAAAGATGCAAGCATTGACAGTGCAACCACGCTGAAAATTGAAAACGCGGAAGTGCTGAATGGAAAAAATTCAAATGCACAGGCCTGGCAGCTTGGCCAGATTCATGATTCGGGAATTGCAGAACGCAACGGTGCATTTTCCATTATGGAAGAAACCACTTCCGATTCACTGAATGAGCGCATCACCATTCTGCCCGGAAAAAACACCGGTATCAATCACCCGACACCGACTACCGTGCTGCATGTTTACGGCAACCCGGCAAACGATGCGTCCCGTGTACAGTTGCTGGATGCAACCGGTATTGTAACCATTGGCCCGTCTGACGGAATAAACCTGGTGCTTGATTTTAATGCCATCCAGGCACGTACCGGTGCACCTGCGTCAAACAATTCGGTGATTAAAGAAAAAGCCACCGCACTTGATCTGCAGCCACTCGGTGGTGAACTTACTGTACATACACGCGTAAATGGTTCCGACGCAAAAATAATTGTGAAAGAAGACGGCAAAGTAGGGATGGGGATGTTAACCCCGCTCGAAAAGCTGCACCTGAATGGCGCCGTGGTAGTTGGAAGCACCTCAAACACCGCACCTGCTGAAGGTACAATCCGTTACAACCCGCTTACACGCGACCTCGAAGGTTTTGTTTCCGGTGTTTGGTCTTCACTCACTGGCATCGGTGGTGCCGGCGGATACTGGCAGACCAGCGGAACCGGCGAGATCTATTACAAATACAGCGGCGATGCAGTTCCGACCAAAGTGGGTATCGGTAACAATGATCCGGCAACTACGCTGCATGTATCGAACCTCACAGCAACAGCTGCAACGGAGAATATCGCTGCACTGATTGAAAATAATGCACCTACAACTGCTTCGTCTGATAATGTGAACCGCTATGCGCTGGTTATTAATTCAACCGGTCAGTTCAGCTCAGCAGCAAACGCCAAAGACATCGGCATTTATGTACGCAGCACCGGTATGCCGGAAGGACACCAGAATGCTGCAGCGGTGTTAAACGGAAACGTTGTTGTGGGTAACATGTCATCGCAGCTTACCGGTACCGGTGCACAATATGTGCTTGCGATGCAGAACGGTGCTGTTCCGGAAGCAGCTGTTGGCGCTGCTGACAGTGGTATCCAGGTGTATTCGGCGAGCCGTGCAGGAACTGCAACTTCTACGTTTCATGTGATGAACGGCGATTCAACCGTTATCCGCCTGTACCGCCAGTCAACCGGCATGACCGCCGAATCAACCATCGTTCCGAAGTCGGGCGATACAGATACCGATACATTAATCAGCAACCTGCGCACCCGCATCAAGGAACTCGAACAGATTATGAAAAACCTCGGCATCCTTGCATAACGGTTTTTAACCTCGACCGAAAAACTAAACCCTGATTGTAAAACCATTTTTATGACTATTCACTATGGCCGATAGCATCACCATATCACCCAACGAACAGCCGTTGCAGAGCATGCGTTACGATCAGTTACGTGCGCTCGGCCTGGAGCATATCCAGCGGCTTTCGGGTAAGATCTGGTCGGATAATAACGCGCATGATCCCGGGATCACAATTCTTGAAGTGCTGGCATACGCCATCACCGACCTGGGATACAGAACGAATTACGACATCAAAGATCTGCTGACCCCGAACCCGGTTACAACTGACATCCGCAATTTTTTTACTGCGGCCCAGATTATGCCCAACTGCCCGGTTACGTTTACCGATTACCGGAAACTACTGATTGACATTGAATGTGAAGAAACGGTTGGTACCGACCTGCTGCGTTACGGTGTGAAAAATGCCTGGCTCCAGAAAACAAAAACCGAATGTGATTTTTATGTGGACGAAAAAAACAAGACGCTTACATTCACTAATCCGAATGCTGCTGTACAGTCTGCCGCAGATCGTGTCCCGGTATTGCCCGTGGCTGTAAAGCCGCTGTACAATGTACTTGTGGAATTTGATACGCTGGATGAAGAATTTGGCGGCGATCTGAATGAGAACACCATCGAAGGACAAATCGTTATCAGCGGAACAGGACCGACTGAGTTTGAAGCGCTGGGCGGAACCGTAATTGATTACGTGATTGAGTTTCCGCGCTGGGATACCGAAGGCATCGAATGGTATGCCTGTGAACCGACAAATGCGCTCATTCCCGGTAACATCAAGCAGAATGCAGTGCGCATCACACTTTCGTTTTCACGCCTTGATGACAACATCATTGTTGAAAATTATGGCCTGCAGCCGAACGGTGATTTCTGGATCAGCCTGAATAAACGGGACGCGACTTTTACAACGCCCACACTTTCGCAGCTTACTGCTGCCAACCAGTTTGTGGAAGCGCAGCTGAATGCCGCACTCTACACTTCGGTGAACCCGGTGTCTGCTGTTTTGCGTTACCAGCAGAAAGTACAGCGTGTATTGAACGTGCTTGCAAAAATAAAATCGGAGCTGATGGAAAACCGCAACCTGTGCGAAGATTTCGTAAAGGTGAGTGCGGTGAAAGTGGAAGAGATTGCACTCTGTGCCGATATTGAAACCGCATTCGACGCTGACCTGGAAACCGTAAATGCAGAAATCTGTCATCGCATCGCGAAGTTTCTGAACCCGACGATCCTGTTTTATTCGCTGAGCGAAATGACAGACAAGGGAAAAACAACCGACCAGATTTTTGATGGCCCGCTGCTCAAACACGGGTTCATTGATGACGCCGAAATGGCACTGGCCGACCGCCGCGAAACGCTGCATGTTTCGGATCTCATCAGCATCATCATGGATGTGCCCGGTGTGCTTGCTGTGAAAAGCATACAGGTAGCGAACTTTCCGCTGGATAATGATACCAACATTGCAACCAAAGCGGTGCGCTGGTGCCTTGAACTCGCGTTCAAGGAAAACTATGTGCCGCGCCTTTCGCTGGAACGTTCGCGCCTGACGTTCTTTAAAGACCAGATGCCGTTCCGCGCAAAACAGACAGAAGTAAAGGCACTTATTGATGCGCTCGAAGCGGCTGAACGTCCGCAGAAACTGCACGACGTGCTGCTCGATTATCCTGTTCCGACCGGCGAATACAAAGACGCTGAAGACTACTTCAGCATCCAGGAACATTTCCCGCTGATTTACGGCATCAATTCGGCCGGACTTCCGGGAGATGCGGCGCCCGAGCGCCGCGGACAGGCGAAACAGCTGAAAGCATACCTGCTGTTTTTTGAACAGCTGCTGGCCAATTACCTGTCGCAGTTGTTCCATGTCAAGGACCTGTTTTCAATGAACGATGCGGTTGACCCTGTAACCGGAATCCCGGTGATTAATAAAACCTATTTTTCGCAGTCGTTGCTCAATATTGTTCCGGATGCATCCGCACTTTATTTTGAAACAGATCCGGCAGACAATGCTGCTGAACTGCAGGCGATCACTGAAAGCAGTGACACCTACCTGAACCGGCGCAACCGTGTGCTGGATCACCTGGCTGCACGTTTTGCGGAAAACTTCAGCGATTATGCACTGCTGGTGTATTCGCTCGACGGGAAAAAAGCACCGGTTGAATTGATTGATGACAAACTGGCTTTCCTGAATAATTACCCGCTCATCAGTTCAGCGCGCGATAAAGGATTTAATTACCGCGACTGTTGCGAACTGTGGCATACGGATAATATTTCCGGCCTCGAACGGCGCGCCTCGTACCTCACGGGCATTAACCGTCCGCTGCTTTCCAACCTTGTATTCAGCAACGGTTTTCAGTATAATCTGCCTTCAGGTTCCGGCTATACATTTGAAATCAATGCTTCCGGGGTTGTGCTCCGCGGTCTGGAGTCGTATGCAACACTGGATGATTCGAAACTGGCGCTGGAACGTGCCATCATCAATGGTGCACAGAACGGGCGTTATGTCGTAAAAAATTCAACTGGCGACATTGTCCGTGAGATTCAGTCCGGCGATGTGTGTGACAGCGGCGCTGATTATACGCTTGAACTCTGGTGTGCTGATGAGCCGCTGGCTGCAGTTGTTGATACCGCTGATCCGAATTACCCGCCGCTTCCGTACGGATTGTATGCGAGTATCGGGAATGACATCAACCTGCTGATGAATGCCTGCCGTGCAGAATTGCTTGACAATGTAGAAGCAAACCGGTACAACCTGGCATCTGCGTTCATGAGTTACATCACGGTAAATACACTTCCCGATGTGGTGAATATGAACCTGCTGGATATTTGTCCGCCGGATTATGATTACAATTTTCAGCTGAACAAAACACCTTCGCAGGTATTGCTCGATGGAACGGTAACCGGGCAAACGGATGACAGCCTGGTACTGCAGTCGGAAGTTGAAGCCGAAGCACAGCTGAACCGCGATCACCTGCTGTTCGAAATGCTGCAGCGCGGACAGGATGCGTCGAATTACATATATGATTTTTCGTCGCCCGCAGTGGAAGTATTCCGCCTGCAGGACCGTTGCGGCAACAACCTCGCTGTAAGTGCTGAATCGGGTTTTAATGATTTCATCCGTGAAGATATTGATGCACTCGGTTTTGCAATTGTAGATGCCGCATTTAACAACGGTAATTATACACTTGCAGCTCCGTCGGCGCAGGATACAATTAATCCGCGCTGGATTAAACTGCAGGTGAATCAAAGCATCAGCACAACCGTTACCGATGGTTTCCTGACCTACAACGTAGTAGCTGGTTCGCCTGGTGCCATTGTTCCGGATGTTGTATCAGTTGATATTGCAAATAAAATTATTACAGTTAATCGTCCCGGTATCCGGCGCATTCTTTTCCCCGGCGAATTGTTTGAAGTGGCCGGCATTGATGCAACCTACACGGTTGTGCGCATGGAACTCAACGGGGTGAATGCAGACATCTATGTGAAAGAAAAACCGGATGCTGCCATCGTTGCAGGCGATAAAATTGTTTACACAAAACGCATGCCGGTGGTTAAACTGGAAATTGATCCGATTACGCTGGACCGTTTTGTATATGTTCAGCCGGGCGCAGATGCTGTTGCACTGCAGGAAACTGCAGACTGGATACGCAACAAGTTCTTTTCACACGAAGGCATGCACCTGCTGGAGCATATTTTGCTCCGTCCGAAATGCGAAGCCTCGAAATGGGTGGAAGTTCGTGGAAGTGCATACCAGCTGGTGCTTTCATCGGCACCCGACGGCGATCTTATGGTCGTGCTGGAATACACCGGTTATACCAATCGTCCTGCGCGCACCATTTATGTGAACGGAACAGATATTTCCGCAAACCTTGCGGTGATGCAGGCGGTGCGTATGCAGACTCCTGATCAGATGATCATTTTCAAAGGCACTGTTCGTTCTGCAACGTATGATGCGGTAACCAGCCGTACCGTTATTGAAGTGCACCAGGATATTCCGGATGGACTCAATGGCATGGTGTTTATGTATCAGCATACGCTTCCCATTCAGTCGGTAACATCGGGCAATGTAATTAACATCGCTGATGTGTCGCCGGGACAACCTTCGATTACCATTGCATCCTACATCATTAATTCTGCAATCGGTAACAACGGCACGTACCTGCTTGGCGGCGGAGGTCTCATCCCGGTTTATGCAGCGCAACGTTTGCTGGTGGCGGCTGATGATTTTATGCCGATCCGTGTGGATGATCCGTGTGCAGCCTGCAACTTCACCGATCCGTATTCCTTCATTGCTTCGGTGGTGCTGCCCGCATGGCAGGGACGATTTGCAAACCAAACGTTCCGTCGTTTCTTCGAACGCACGCTGCGCCTGGAATGTCCTGCCCATATTTTACTCAACATCTGCTGGGTAAACTACGAACAGATGGCCGAACTGGAACGCAAATACAAAACCTGGTTACTCGAAAAAGCAGCCGGCGAATGCGGAAAAACACCCGACCGTTTTGCATTGAGTGCCGCGCAGAACGAACTCATTGCAATGCTTAACCGCCTCCGCAGTGTGTATCCGCAGGGAACGCTGCACGACTGTGAAAACGACGACGAACTCAAAAACTCTATCATCCTAAACAATTCAATCATCGGCACGATTTAAAAAAAATCCTGAAAATCATGAGCAACTTATCAAACACCTACCCCGTCTTTGAAGACAACCAGGTGCTTACCAGTTCACAACTGAACGACCTGGCGATTTACCTCGATCAGCAGACCCGTCTTACACGCACCAAACTTATTGGTGTGGGCGTGCTCTGCGGACTCAAACCTGCATACGATGCAGTAAACAATCTTTTGCATATCACTTCCGGAACCGGTGTTACCACCGAAGGATTCCTCCTGCAGCTGGCTGAAACCGATTTCGACCGGTACCGTGCCTATACACTTGCAGATGGCGTAAACTATCCGCCGTTTATGGATCCGAATGCCGCCGTGCAATACACGATGTATGAACTCGTGCCGGTTGGACAAACCGCGGTGGGAACAGTGCTGCCGATCAGTTCGTCATTCATGACTGACAAAGTAGCAATCCTGTTTACCGAATGTGTGGATGTGGATCTGCAGTCGTGTCTCGGCCGCAGCTGCGATGACCTCGGAATCAACCGCACGTTTAATACCCGTGTGCTTGTTGCGGATAAAGCAGTTGTTGACCAGATGATTGATGACAACAACCTGCAGTTCGAACTGAACTTCCCGGGCAAATTTGAACTGGCTGATTATGTGATTCAGCGTGCGGTTTATGATCCTGCTGCAAATCACAGTCATAACTATTTCGATTTTTCGATCCGTTTCAAAACGGCGCTTCAGCAGGTGTATACCGGCGATCCGGCCGATCTTATCAACAAGCCGGGCATTGTGGAAAGCATCCGCCGCACGTTCGCCATTTTTCAGCCCGTGCTGGAAGGTTTGTATCCCGGCGGAACAGATCCGCTGACTTCGATTCCGTTGAACGGAAAACCGGAATGGAATTATTTCGTGAGCAACTCCAATGCCAACGGACCGGCTTATTTCGGTGTGCAGTATTTTTATGATTTCCTGAAGGACCTCATTCTTGCATACAACGAATTCCGCGAAGTGGCGTATCAGCTGATGTCGCAGTGCTGCGTATCGTCGTCCATTTTCCCGAAACATTTGTTTCTCGGTCTTGTGAACAGCGTAACCGATTGCGGCGTTTCTGTTTATCGCCACGATTTTATTGCAGCACCGGTTTCAAACGAACAGCGTATTGCACGTCGCCGCCTGGAGCTGCTGCACCAGCGCATGGTGCTGATGATCCGTCATTTTGATGTGCCGCGTGTACACAATCCGTCGAAATCAGCACTGCCGGGAATCCGGTTAACGCCCAGCTTTGAGAAACGCAGTTTCCTCAGCAGCCGCGCCGTTCCGTATTACCTCGAAGCCAATGCCGTGGATTCCCTGCTCAACATCCGCCTCGAATCGGTTTGGAACAGTGATAAGGTGCTGACCTGCCGCAGCGAATCAACTGAACAGTTCCCGGTACTTGGTTACGATAACCACGACGGCGATCCGTTTACACCCACAACACCGGTAAAAACACCGATGTGGTTCGATCTCGATCCGTATAATTTTTTCCGCATCGAAGGCCATCTGCGCTGGAACGTGCAGGATGCGCTGGATGAAATCAATCTCTGGAAACATGAATTTGGTCTGCCCTTTAACGTAGTGGCTGTGCGTCTTGCCGGCACTGCATCGGAAGATGAAATTATGAGCAAATGCAATTTTTCAGACCTCCGTTCACAGTATGCCGGTGCGCAGCGTGAGCTGTCGTGTTTCCTGAATAAAGTGTTCGGGCATTTCTTTACAACAGACGCTACCGGAAAAGTTTCGGTGCGTACCTTCCCGGAAAACATCACCAAGGCATTTGCTGACCTGCGTGTTACCGATGGTTCATCATCTGTTGCATTTATGCCTGTGCCTTTCCTGCAGTCGGAAGCACAACAAAATCCGGCCCTGCGCCAGGTTTCATTTATCACTTACAATCCCCGCAACCCGGCCGATATCGAGAGTGATCTTACAGCAGCACTCAGCGGTTTACAGGGCGCACTGGCACATGCCATCGCACTGCTGCCGGCTGAACTGGATAACTTTGATTTCGGAAATACGATCACAACGGTTTCTTCGAGCTTCATCAAGTCGTACCTGTCGGCAGTAAACTTCGCGATCAGTGTGAAACGTTACATCAACGAAGCACTCGACCAGATGCTGCACAGCACCCGCGGCCGCCTCCCGAAAGAATATTACTTTGCACTTTCGCAGTGGGCTTCGGAATATTTCTGGTTCATCAACACCTTTGTGAGCGACTGCACCTTCCGCCGCATCGAAGTAATTTATTATGAACTGCAGTACCGCATCAAATTCCTCCAGGAAAATGATCCCACATTGTTTGCGAATTTCATCAGCAAACATCCGGGCATTGATCACAAAGCAGGTGTGCAGCCGGGGGGAACATTTGTGCTCGTTTATCCGGGCGCAGCTGTTACCACGCCACCGCGTACCGTTGGTATTGCAACCGCAATCGCAACTTCGATCAATACACTGACTGCAGAACGTGCCGACATCGTAAGTTTGCCGAATCAGTCTGTTGACCAGCAGCGCCGCATTGCGCAGATTGACGCAGATCTTTGCGACCTGTACAAAGACAACAACGATATTGTAAAAGGCAAACCGCTGTATTCACCGGTTCCTGTGCAGGCCGTTGTTGCCCCGCGCCCGCTCATTAAATTTAATGTCGGTGCTGAAGATGTGATTGCAGACTTTGCGTTACCGTACCTCACCATGTGTGATTGCGAATGCACCGACATTCCTGCACCGGGAGTAGAAGAGCTTGCAATTCCTGCGCTTGATATCCCGGTAATGCTCGAATACAATACCGGTGATTACGCCTGGACCGATGATTCGCATGCATCCACAACCGGTTGTTACAACAGCGGCGAAGCATTGCCTTCGCTCACCATCCCGGTGCTGCCGTACTACAGCCAGTCGAAAGGTGCGAGCGTTGTCCGCCTGAAAATTGTACTCAGTTCAACATCAGGTGCAGTAGGCACAGCGTTTACAACAGCCCGCGGCGGCCAGGTAAGTGTTATTGATTACTCGTCAAATACACAGGCTTTCCGTTATACACCTTCGCGCACCTTCCTTGGTGTTGACAGCTTCGACTATGTGTTTGAAGTATATGATGCCAGTGGTAACATCCGCCTCCGCTCGAACCGTGCACGTGTTTACGTAACCGTGGTTCCGCGCTGCAACGCAACAACAACAAATGTTGCAGTAGCCGTTGAAGGCATCAATGTGGATCAGCGCTAACAAAAAAAGTCAGATAACCGGAACCTGCGGCGCGTCTTTTGTCCATGAGGGACAACCCGCGGGTTCCGTGTCTGACACGATACAATCGGTTTAAGGGATTTGCAAACGATCTGCCGGATCGGGTTTAAACAGTTTTTTTTTCATGCTCACGCAAGTGGGTTAGGGTTTAGGGTGAACGCCCCCGGCTGAGCCGGGGGCGTTTTTAATTCTTTTTTAAAAATAATTGAGATGAATAAAGATCATGCGCCACTTTCCCGCAAAGAGGAAGAAGAAAAAGCTGCTGCTGAACAGCAAAAGAGCAGCGGACTATTGTCAGCTAAAACGAATTCCGCTTACGGTAACTGGATGAATAAATATACACCCGGCGGAACCGGCAGTATGTTCAAAAAGAAATCAAAAGTATCACAACCCGGAGATGCTTCCGAAATACAGGCGGATGCGGTAGCGAATGAATTTATTCAGAATAAAGGTTCTTTAACGACGAATCCGGCATCTGGAAATTTGCCGGAAATTTCGAAAAGTGAGGCCAATACAGCGTCTGAACCGGTTGATGAGGTTTTAGGTGTTGTAGAGACAGAACTAACAAAAGGTCAGCCGCTGGACGAAAACGTAAAAGCGGAATTGGAGGAGTTTACATCAGTTGATCTGAGTGGAGTGAAAATACACGATGATTCGGGAGCTGATTCATTAAACGATTTGCTTGGTGCATATGCATTTACGTATGGCCAGGACATCTTTTTCAGAGCCGGTGAGTACGATACCGAATCTGATGAAGGGAAAAAATTGATTGCTCATGAAATAACACACACAATTCAGAATAAAGCCAGTGACAATCCTGAAATTAAAAGAGATGAGGATCCGCTGGAAAATTTATACAATACGTATTTTGAAGGTGAAAAAGATGATTTTGATATTTCTAAGGACGGATTACCATCGGCTATATTTATTTCTGGTGTCAGACCTGATTTATTGTTTGTGCCTTTTCATTTTACATATTCAGATATAGCCGCCTATCTTTTTGATAATAAAGATTCAATGAATTTTGAATTTGAGGACTCTGAGGATTCGGCAACTCATTCAAAAGAATATTTATATCGTACCATCCGGGTAAAAGACTATTCCAAATTATCGAATGCTTCTTATAGCAGTGTCAGAAAATTTATGGATGAGCATATAGAATTTAAAAAGGAAAGTATAGCTACAAATTACAACTCGTATTCATCCAGAACATTATCCAATATGCTTCTGCGTTATGCGCAATGTTCTGAGATATATAACTCCATTGGAGAGTCATACCTGGATGTTCTGATCGGATACTGGATTTCGAAAGGGATTCTCGTTAAAATATTGGATGAGATGGGAATATATGAGAAGGGGCAGGTACAGAAAGCGTTCAGTTTGCGCAGTAAGAAATATGGTAAGCTAAAAGAGCTGCAATATGAAAATGCTGACGAATTTTATTTTGACCCGGAATCAAAACATCATGTCGGAAGAAATCCATTAGTTGTTGGCCGGTTGTATTATACAGACACTGTAAACTTTTTAGGTATTGAAAGCTCTTCCCTGGCAAGTTATCAGATCATTGGAACATTTTTGATCGATTCAGGTCCTAATCGCGAACTGGTTGAGATCAATACACGGAATGAACCCGGTAAGGTGAATGTTGCTAAAGTGGTTGTTCCCGTTAATTATGATGATAGCACGATATATTATGGCATGTTTGTGAATGTGGGGCAGCAAGACTATGTTTTTAAGGAAGAAGATTATTATGACATAGCTCCCAAAGGCAAATTTTATTGGTATTATCCAGGTACTACACTCCTGCCGCCAGATTCGTTCAGGGACGATACCTCTGCGGGCAGTGCCGAGGGCATTCGTTTAAAACGGTCGTTACTTTCTATAGGACTTGAACGGGCTAAAAGAGGGGATTATGAACGTTTGTTTGCACTTGATTATGATGTACTGGAGTTACTTAAAACAGAAGATTCATTTACTGCTTACCTTGATTATGATGACCCGGCATATATGTATGATGACCGCACGGATTATCAAAGAGAGGAGGCTAATGTAGAATTACTTACGACGGCAGTTAGTTATGGTATTTTGGGAGGAATGTCATCCGCCGTGTCAGGAAAAGCAGCAGGCTTCCTTGCGCGTGTGATATCATTGATTCCCGATTCAAAAGCATCAATCCTGGTTGAAAAACTTAAGCAGAACAATTTATATCAATCCCTCATTGCAATTTCGCACAACATATCTTCTGATGGTGTACCAAATGCACTTGCCCTGGGGCGGGTTTTGACACAAAAATTCTGGATTGGACAAACATTAAATGATACAAAATATGACGATAAAGTACAGTTCAAACTGGGCAAGGATAAGGAAAGTAAGTACTTTTTTGTAAAACTGGAGTATGCCCCGATGCCTGATAATCCAGCTATCCAGGGAATGGTATTTAAACAAATCCACGACCAAAGTTTTAGTTCTCAGAAGGAAGTGAATAGAAACAGCACGCCAATTTCTCCATTTACAATATTATTGGTGGAAACTGTTAATGAAGATGGCTCTACCAACGTGCAACTTATGAGTGCAATTGAACTGGCGTTTATTGCTCAGGTTATTACGGAGAATCTTGAAAACGAACAATTACTCGGAGAAATATTTACCGTAATAGATATTGTACTTATCGTAGCATCGCTCGTGATGCCCGTTATTGGCTTCTGGCGCGTTATTGGTTCTTTTGGTTTACACTACCTTATAAGATATGGTGCCCGCGCTGCATTGCGGGTAATGATACAAAGAATGTTACTAAAAACGGGTATTAAGATTGTTTCGCGTTTGTTTCTCGAATTCCTGCTTGCCGGCATTGCGATATATCGTGATGAAATTGAAAAACTGGATGGCGGTAAGGAATTTATGGCATTCTATGATGTTTTTATGATAAGCCTGGTTGCCTATGACATGCGTAAGTTCTTTGCCTCAGGTGTGCTTGCACCGATGTTGCTGAAAGGCAGGCAAGTTTTGAACTCGCTTCAGGGAGTGAATAATGTACTTGCCGGAAAAATGACAAATCTGCTTAATCACCTGGAAGCATGGGCTGCTGCCAGGACAAGATGGGCGAGTATGCATATGGCTACAAGTCCGGAGTTGGTCGCTAAACTTGATAATGGTACAGTCAGTTTATCCCGTGAACATCAGATGAGTTTTGATGCGATTTACCTGGAGGAAAGAGCAAGGATAACACAAAATTCAGTTTTAAGCGCCTTAGGGAAATCGGCATCCGAAATGCCGGATCTCGTACGTGTAATAGAAAACCTCAAAAAAATTGAAGCAAAGACAGAAATAACACAAAAAGTAATACGGAAGTCTTATGCGCAGTTGGAAAGACTGAAAGGTGCAGATCTTACAGATTATGTTTCAGGGCTGGATAAACTATTGCTGAATTCTACCAGAGGTATTGAACATAAATTGCCATTCATGCTTATTGCTGCTTCTGACAAGGCGAGTGTACTCACTTTTGGCAGGGCCAATTTCCTTAATATGGCTAACAAATTCCTCGATCTTCCGCCCGGGTATTATCATATCGATAGCATGCATATGCTCGCAGATAAAATGGGCAATGGTTCTTTGCCAAAAGAAGTTTGTGAATGGATGCATTTTAAATTTATGGGCGCAAAAGATGATATGCAGCAAATTTATTCTTTCATGCTAAAAGATAATAACACAAGCTGGATCGAGTTTCGTGCACTGTCTATTAAAGCCGCTACAGGTGATAAGAATAGCATAAAACGCCTTAACAGCAAATTCAGGGCAGTAGTTGGTGAATTTTTAGTTGGAGAAAACAAATTTCTGACGTTAAATAATAAGAAGTATAATATAACGGGAAGGCAAGTGAAGACAACTGGTGGAAGTGAACTGGATTTCCTCGGCGAAGAGATTGACGAAAGCGATGGCCTGTTCACAGAAATATTGGATGACCAAAACGTTACCCGATTATTTGAAGTGAAGGCATGGACACCATCGTATTGGGAAAAAGCCATACAGAAATACAATACCACAAAGGATGGTCCTATTGTACGTCTGCTTAAACAGTTAAATGATGCACATATTGATAGTAAATCAAATCCTATCCTGGTATTAACGGATGAGCTTAAAAAGAATAAAAACAACGATATTTGGGATGATCTTGTCGAACTTTTGCGGAAAGAATCAAATAATAATGGTTTTGAAACGGAATTTGCAACTTTCAGCGAAAAAGAAATGGGTGAGCAAACTAAAATAATGCGGAAAAATTTTGGACTATGATAACGAATAATCTTTCGAATTACTTCTGGTTACTCAGTTGCCCGGTATCTGCTGACGAATTGAAAAAATGGATAAGCGATAACCATGCTGATGATGCATTTGATTTGTTTTCAGATGCCCCTGTTTGGGAAGTAATTCCGGGGAACAGCACAATGACAACAATTGCATGCCTGGAACAAAGCACTTTTACTTTATGTAAACAGTTTGCTGCTGAACTCAGCACTGTTTTCCCGGAAATAACAGTACATGCTTTGTGGCTTGGTCGCAGTATGCATGAACCTGTTAATTATGTAACGTATCAGAATGGGAAAAGCTGTAATGAATCAGGTGGTGATGCGTACCAGATTGCACAACAATTACTCGGAATACCAATTGCAAGGGAGGAAGATCCCGGGCGCGAGTATCTTGTTTTACCAGGAACAAGCTGGGAGGAATGCAGGGACGTTTTGGCAAAACTGCAAATAGACTCCGGACGTTTTCAGCACTGGCATAACGATCGTGGCGAGCTGGTTGTTTATGACCCGCTTAATGCATCAGCGCTCGGGGCATTTAAGTTCAGCCGGAATTTACCTGATCGCAAAATCATATCAATTACCGGCAATGTGAAAACCGGGCGATATTTTTATACGCTGGTAATAAACCGGCAGGAAATGGAACGTGAAGGTGTAACACCTGATGCAATTGAAAATACCATCCTTCAAAAAAAGTATGGCATTATAACAACTAACGATCTATCCCGCTACTTTGGGTTATCTCTTTAACATGTTCCAGAATATTGGACTGGAAATAAATATGTAAGGGAGAAATTAACAGTCTGCGGAAATTAACAGATCCGGCGAAAATCACTTTCACTTACCTCCAGCCGTAAATTGATAGATTGTCCGAACCTGATTTTTTGCCAGGGGTTTAACCTCACTCCGCCCGCACCACCTTCTTCTTCTTCCCAAACCGCTCACCCAATCCACCCAGCCCGTCAATAATGCGGCGCAGCACATCAAAGTAAAGCGTAATGGCCATCAGCAGCGACATGCCCCACAGCACACAAATGTTTACCCAGAACGTATCGAAATAACGGCCGAAGAATTTTTTGCGCGGGGCGAAGAAGTGTGAATTACCGAGATCGGAATCGAACGGTTCCATAAACACCGGGTCGGCGCGCTGTATGAGTTTGCCATCCTGCTCAATAATTTTATTGAACTCGTTGGCATTGCGCACCAGGTCGCCCAGGCTTTCGTTCATATAGTCGTCCTTCATGGTGATGAAGGCTTTTTTCTGCATACTGTCCGCATTGCGTTTGCGGATCACCTCGTCGCGGTCGTCGCTGCGCCCGTTAAAGATTTTAATGTAAACGCTGTTTACTAAGTTCAGGTAATTGCGGATGTCGTTGGCTTTGTTCAGATCAAATTCATTCGTTTTGATGTCTGCCACTTTTTTCGCGAGACCGTCAAGCTGCGCCAGCAGGTCTTTGTTCAGCTTGATGAGTTTGCGCTGCTGCAGTTCTTTCAGTTTCAGCAGGTCTTTCGCAATTTCATTTTTCATAAGCGTGATGTCTGCGGCCAGTTCAGCGCTGTTGGTTTTATTTTTGGCATTGACTTCGCTCTTGTCTGTTTTGCCGCGCAGCTGTGGAATCCAGTAGTTCTTTTTGAAGTCGGCCATACTCATCATCTGGTCGTAGCGGTAGAATAACTTTTCGTATTTGTTATTCATAAACTGGTTCACGGCCAGCGCTTCGAAGGCCCAGCGTGAAGCCATTACTTCACCGGCAAAAGGTACACTGCTCTGCGAAGTAATGCTCGGGTTCAGTTTCTCAAACTTTACAATTACGCCGCTCAGCAACAGTTGCGGAATAATGAGGAAGGGAATAAGAATGTAAATGGTTACCGCCGAATTAAAGCTGGCCGAAATATTCAGGCCGAGCATGTTTGCAAAACACGATGTGGTAAACAGCACCAGCCAGTAATCAACCCACATGCCTTTCACACCGAGCACGCTGTTGCCCACCGCCACAAACGTGGCCATCTGTATGGCCGAAAGTGCAAACATGATCGCAATTTTCGAAAGCAGGTAACTCGAACGACTGAGGTTCAGGAATTTTTCGCGTTTCAGGATTTTACGGTCGCGGATAATTTCTTCGGCACTTACGGTAAGCCCGAGGAACAGCGCCACCACCACGCTCATGAACAGGTACGCCGGTATGTTTTCGTTTTCGCGGAAAATGTAACCGACTTTATTCGAAACATCCGTGTTGTAAAAACGCACGAGGTACGAAAGGATAAACGCCAGCAACGGTGCTTCCAGGAAGTTGATCACCATGTACTGCGTGTTCGTCAGTTTCGATTTGATATCGCGTGTGCCGAAAACCAGGAACTGTTTGATGCGGCCCGGGATGTTAAACGTACTTTCCGGGTTGTCGTTCGAAGGCTCCAGCGGTTCCGCTTTGCCGGCAATGTTTTCAAGATAAAACGTATTCCATTCTGCAGGCGATACTTTTCGCGTGCGGGTAAGATTACCGTATTCGTCCACCACCTTACCTTCAATGATGTTGAAGATCAGTTCCGGGTTTACGTTACCGCACGTTACGCATTCGCTTTCGTTGGCGTTTACGTGATTCACCATCTGTTTGAAGTAAATCACGGCATCCACCGGGTTCCCGTTGTAAATCGGGAACCCGCCCACATCCAGGATGATGAGCTTGTCAAACATCTTGAAAATGTCAGACGAGGGCTGGTGAATCACCACAAAAATGAGCTTGCCTTTCAGCGCAAGTTCCTTCAGCAAGTCCATGATGTTTTCCGAATCGCGCGACGAAAGTCCCGAAGTCGGTTCATCCACAAACAGCACCGAAGGCTCGCGGATCAGTTCCAGTGCTATGTTGAGGCGTTTGCGCTGACCACCGGATATTTTTTTATCCAGCGGGCTGCCCACTTTCAGATCGCGGGTTTCGTACAGGCCGAGATCGGTAAGCACTTCAAGCACTAATTTGGTAATCTCCGCATCGGGCAGGTTGCCGAAACAGAGTTTCGCGTTATAAAATAAGTTCTGGAAAACGGTCAGTTCTTCAATCAGCAGATCGTCCTGCGACACGTGTCCGATAACCCCTTCAATGCGGTCTTTCTGGTTGTGAATGTCAATGCCGTTGATGAGCACCGCACCCTTCGTCGGTTTTTCGTTCCCGTTGAGTACGTTCAGCAGTGTTGATTTTCCTGCGCCCGAGCCGCCCATAATGCCGATGAGTTTGCCCGATTCTTCCATGATGTTTACACCGCGGAGGCCAAGTTTGCCGCCTTTAAATGCAAACTCAATTTCACGCGCCTGGAAGGTGATGCGTTTCCCGGTTTTGTCGCTCAGGAATGCACTTACGATATCGCTGTAATAAATCGGCTGGATTTTCGTGCTGCGCAGCGACGAGCCCGGCGTAAGAATATAAATTTTGCCAGGAATCATGGCCGAACCGTTCAGGTTGAGTTCGGTGTGGCCCACGTATTTCACCGCATACATGCCCACGCTCGGAATATCAAGCACACAGGCACGCCCGTTGCCGATAGAGTCGGCGTGGATGTGGTGTGCGTACTGGAACGGTACATCTTTCAGGTTATCTACAACCAGCAGTTCCGGGATATCCGGCAGGTCTTTGATGTCGCGCTCCACGAAATCGCGCATGCGTGCAAACTCGCGCTGATCAATATTAAATGTTTCGGAAACGGTCTGAACAAATTCCAGTTCCTGTTCCGAAATTTCATTGCTGGTGTGAATAAATTCAAGGAGGCGGAGCAGCACAACGATCTTCTGTTTCTGCGTCAGTTCTTCGTTGATCTGCGTACAGATGCGGAGCACTTTCACCGAATTCAGCGACGTGCGTTTGGCCGAACCGTCTTTGCGTTTCGAAACCTGGTGGTGCGCTTCGAGAAACTCGTCAAACAGTTTCAGGTACTGGTCAACAAGTTCGAGACTCAATTGCTGGCGCAGGAACGATTGCACCACAACACGGCTTTCGCTGGTAACCCCATCCACTTTCGCAATAATCGCGAAAAGCTGCATCAGGGCTTTCAGTATTCGTTCACTCATACGGTCTTCTTGCTATGAAAGGCTAAAAATAGGAAAATCGGGAGTATTCACAAGTTCCTTGTACTTTTTTATCGGAATAATAACAGGAACAAAAAAAACACCGCTGCGTTTTCTCCCAAAGGATATCCCGCAGCGGTGAAAAAAAAATGAGTTGTAACCGGTTTATTTGAAACCCACCAGCAACACGGCGCAGCCCGAAGCCGCACCTGATTTGGGGTTCAGCGTAGCCGTAATTGCTACATCAACGGTAGTGGTAACACGGAAATCCCAGTAGGGAGCATCCTTGTGTTCGGCACTGATAAAAATCGGGTTGCGTTCGCCGGTTGTTGCATTTTCAGCATATACGTTGAACAGCAGGTTGCCGTCGCCTTTGCCGCTGCATGCTGCAACGCGATAAGTGGTTCCGGCATAAAATGTCGTATGGAATTCAGCTTCCTGTCCCGGAAGCACCAGCGCACGATACGCCTGTCCGTCAGAAATAAAAGGAAGGGTGATAAACTTGCCGCACATACCGGCAATGGAGTCACACTGGGCCGACGCTTTTTGTGTAAAGGTGAGCAGTGCTGCAAAAGTGAGAAGGGCAACTATCTTTTTCATAATGTCGTTGGCGTTCGCTTAGTTGATGATGAAAGTGCGGATGGCAGTAATTTTTTCCGTCAGCTGGGTGAGTTGTTCCGGTGTAATGTTTACAACCGTTTTACCGTTCACAATGGTGAGGTGGTTGCCTTCTTCGTGAACCGGTGCTTCAAAGGTGTAGCTGAGCTGGATGTTCTGATAAACGTTATTCAGGTCATCAAATTTTTCGATCAGTGCTTTGTATTCCGGCTTGGTGGTATTGCGTGTGCCGTCTGTACTGCCCACATTCACCAGCATTTTGATGAGGTTGTTCACCGTGTTTTTCTGTTCCGCAATGCGGGTCGAAATTTCATTGGTCGGTTTTTTCTTCTGCACATCAACTGCAAACCACATACTTTCAATCCAGCCACCGGTAAGAATAAGCGCTGCATCTTCGTCGCGGTCGCCGGCTTTCAGGAAATCATCGCTGCGGCGGAATGCTTCGCCCACGATGCTCATCACCGAATCCTTGTTTTTACCCATGTTATCACGGAAACGGGTCATCAGTTTTTCGTCGAAGCTGGCGGTAATTTTCAGGTTGTCGCCCACTTTACGGAGCGTATTAAAATAGGGGAGTGCATCACCACCCTGGTCGTACATCGTAATGTAGCCGAGGTCAGCACCGTAAACACCGAGGTTCAGGCCCCACTTCATTTTGTCGTTGTATTTCGAGGCGTTTTCCTGCGGATTAAGCAGGCCCTTGTCGTATCCGACACCGCTGTTTTTTACCAGCCCGGCAATCTGGAAAGGCGAAGGCATCATAAACGTCTGCCCCCCCACCTTCACCGGCGGGTTGTTGTTGATTTCCTTGGGAGAATCAAGGGTGTCGCCACCGTTTCCGTTGTTGTTATTGCAAGCCGTTGTAACAGCTAAAAATCCGACAGCCACGAATACAGGCAAAAGGGTCGGGTAGCGTTTAAATGCCATACTGTTTAAGGTGTGTTTAACCTGGTTTTATGAAAATCGATGCAAGTAAGCAAAAATCCTTGAGTTATCAAAAAAACGGGCGGTTTAATCCTGAAAAAGCTGGCGTTAATCTTCCATGATCCGCGTTCTGCCGACAAAATACTTCAGCAGGAGTCCGCTCGTTAGTGCAACGCCAGCACAGATGGCCGTTTCGGTCCATTCCTGCAGAATCAGCTTGCCGAAGAAAAACAGCATGGCGTACGTAAACACAATGGCCATCAGCCAGCACATTACCAGCCCGCCGGTTTGTTTGTTTTGCGTACTTGCTCCGGCCACATGCGACCACCAGCCGCCCGGACGAACCTTGTCGTAAAAAGCACGCAGTTTTTCCATCGGTTCCGGTTTCGTGTAATAGGTCGTAAGAATGATTACAAGCACCGTAAATGTAACGGTGATAAAATAACTGATCCGGTTCGGTTCCCATGTTTCCGCAAAAAATGCAGGATCATTTTTTGCAATCATCGGGTTAATGATGAAATGGCTGATACTGTACATCACAAATGGGGCAATGGTTCCGGCGATTTCGGCCCAGGCATTGATGCGCCACCACCACCAGCGTAAAATGAGTACAAGACCAAGTCCGGCACCGCATTCGAGGATAAAACTCCAGGCGGCTTCTACCGAGGTAATTAAAGGTGTAACCGCCAGCGCAAACGCCATGAGTACGATGGTCATGATGCGGCTCATTTTTACATAATGTTTTTCGGCTTCGTCCTTTGAACCAAACAATGCATCGGGCTTTATAAAACGACGGTAAAGATCGTTTACCACATAACTGGTTCCCCAGTTCAGCTGGGTTGAAATTGTACTCATATAGGCGGCCAGGAAAGCCACAAGCAGCAGGCCCTGCAGCCCGGGCGGCAGGTAATCGTGCATGGCGTGTACGTAGGCTTCTTTCTGTTGCGTGGCCCCGCTCAGTTCCGGGTAAATAATAATGGTACAAAGCCCGACAAGAATCCAAGGCCACGGGCGCAGGCAGTAATGTGCCACCTGGAAAAAAAGCGTTGCGGCAATGGCATGTTTTTCATTTTTTGCGCTCATCATGCGCTGCGCGATGTAACCCCCGCCCCCCGGTTCTGCGCCGGGATACCAGCTGGCCCACCACTGTATGCCTATGAACGCAAGAAATGCGCCCACACTCAGGCTCAGAGCGCCCGGCAGCTTGTCAAACGAAGGCAGAAAATTTAACGTGGAGGCCGGCAGTTTTGCTTTCATGCCGGTGATGCCGCCAACTTCCGGACTGTTTACAATAATCACCGCGAGAATAATACAACCGGCCATCGCAATTACAAACTGCACCATGTCGGTTACTGCAACGCCCCACAACCCGGAAATAGAAGAGTAGAGCGATGTAAGCACCATGCAGCCGCCCACATACAGCAGCGCCTCGGCGTCGGAAATATTAAAATACACCTTCAGTACCGTCATCATGGCCACATTAACCCAGCCGAGAATGATGGTGTTCATAATCACGCCAAGATAAATGGCCCGGAACCCGCGCAGCACCGAAGCCGGTTTGCCGGCATAGCGCAGCTCAATCAGTTCCACCTCGGTCATCACTCCCGAACGCCGCCACAGCCGCGAAAAGAAAAACACCGTAAGCATACCGCCGATGCAGCCACACCACCACAGCCAGTTGCCCGAAATGCCTTTGCTGTACACAATTTCATTCACCGCAAGCGGCGTGTCGGCCGCAAACGTGGTGGCCACCATCGAAATACCGGCCACAAACCAGGGCATGTTGCGCCCGCCAAGAAAAAAATCGCTGGTGCTTTTTCCGGCACGGTGACGGTAATACAACCCGATACCAAGCGACAGCAGCAGGTACAACACAATAATGATCCAGTCAATAAATGCCATGATGTAAATTCTGTTTATTCAAAAATAGTCCGGCAGCACATCGGACAGCACACCGCAACGATGAAGTAATTAACAATGAAATGAACCATGCACCCGTAAAAAACAAAACCGTCCGCTGCACAAAGGCGGCGGACGGTTCCGGTTGCGGAAGCAACACGTTATTTCGTAATCATAAGTTTAATTGAACTGTGCAGTCCTGCAGTTTCCACATCGCAGAAATAAACACCTGCATCAAGGCCGAGCGAAGCGGCATCAAACGGCACACGGTTTACACCGGCCTGCTGATTCTGCTGTGCAAGTTCGGCTACTTTGCGGCCCGTAATATCCATCAGCGAAATGGTAACACGTCCGCTTTGTTTGAGGCCGTACACTACTTCAAAATTTTCAGTGGCCGGGTTCGGTGTAACCTGCAGTTCGCTGATCATACCGGTGTAATCTTCGGTGTAGAGGCCCTGCGGGCAGATGCGGTAAATTTTTCCGTTGGTGGTGTAACCGCCTTTCATGGCATACACACAGCCGTCGGTTCCCTGTTTGATGGTGGTAAGTCCGCCGGTTTCAGAAACAACGTCCATCCACTGTGTGCGGCTTACAAACTGATCGTACGCAGGTGCATTGCCGAGTGTAACATCATAAATACGTCCGTAGTCATTATCTGCAATCAGGATGTGTTTATCAAACTCCGGCATTACAGTGCTGTTATAATGAACGATACCCGTAACTGCCGGCAGCGGCGTACCCCAGTCTTCAATCGGATCAATGGCATTGGGTGCTGAGCAGAGCGTGGAGGTAGAACCGTTTGCGTAAAAACCTTCGCAGTTGGCCCAGCCGTAAAATCCGCCTTTGTGAACCATGTTCATTTCATCCCAGGTGTTGTACCCGTTTTCTGACGAATACAGTGAATCGTTGTATGTACTGAATGTAAAATCAAACGGGTTGCGGTGTCCGTAACTCCATATCCAGTCGCAGTTGGTGGCCAGCGGGTTGCCGTCATCATAAAACGGGTTGTCAGTGGGAACCACATTCAGTCCGTTGCTGCCGATACGCAGGTGTTTGCCATACGGGTTGGTCAGTTTGTTGGCATAATTCAGCGTCGGATTCGACTGCTGGTAAGCAAGATCGCCGATGGTAAAATAAATGTGCCCCGGATCTGTCGGACGGAAATGCAGGTTGCCGCCAACGTGATTGCCCGCGATGCTGTTGGAAACATCGAGGTCGAAAATAATTGTCGGGTTGGTACCTACGTTATTTACATCGGTGAAACGCACAATGCGGATGCGCTCATCCGATTGCCAGATGTGATTGTAGTACACATATACGTAACTGTTGTTGGTAAAATCAGGATCGAGCGTAATGCCCAGCAGGCCGCGTTCGAAATCGCCGTTCACCGAATCGGAAAGGTCATAGAATGTACCGATGAGTGTACCGCTGCTGGTGTAGGTTTTGATCACCGCTGTTCCCGGCGAAGCGGGCGTAGCCTGGTCGCCTTTCCAGGTGCAGAAAAAACGGCCGTCGGGTGCAATATCAAACGCAACGGGGTACTGCATGGACTGGATGAGCGTGGTCGTGGTGTACGTCTGCGCTTTGGCCTGCAGGCCGAAAAACAGCGACAGGACGAAGAATACAGGTAATGCTTTTTTCATGAATTGTGTTTTAAGTATGGCCAAAGATAAACAAACGGCGGAAAGGCTGTTTTAAAAAAAATGGCCTTTATATAGGATTCAAAATCAGACGGGGTTAACATTGCCGCTCTTTCGGGTTACAAACAACTGCTTACATTTGCCGCATGCAGGGTGCTACAACTGTTTTTCTGTCACTGGGTTCCAACATGGGCGACCGCCTGAAAAACCTGCAGCAGGCCGTGGCCGTGGTGAATATACTGGCCGCCGTACCGTTTTCTGTCAAAAGTTCAAACGTATATGAAACGGCTCCCTGGGGCAAAACCGAACAGCCTGCATTTCTCAATGCGGTTATTTCCTTCGGAACCGTTTTACCACCCGCACAGCTGCTCGAAAAATTACTCAGCGGCGAAAAAATGATGGGCCGCGTGCGCGATGAAAAGTGGGGACCACGCATCATTGACCTCGATATTCTTTATTATGGTGAGCAGGTGGTGGAACTGGATCAGCTCCGCATACCGCACCCGGAACTGGCTGCCCGCCGCTTTGTACTGCAGCCGCTGTGCGACCTGGCACCCGGTTTTGTGCACCCGGTGCTGAAACAAACCAGCAACGAACTGCTCCGCGATTGCCCCGATCCGCTTGCCGTGCATGAATTCAGTCAGAAACTGTTTTAATAAATACACCTTGTGATACCATACCCGTTTATTGCCATTGAAGGAAACATCGGTGCCGGCAAAAGTACGCTGGCTGGCCGGCTGCTGGAAGCCATGCAGGCTGTTCCTGTAAACGAGCGCTTTGAAAATAACCCGCTGCTGCCGCTGTTTTACAAAAATCCGGAACGGTATGCGTTCCCGGTAGAACTCTCGTTCCTGGAAGACCGGTTCCGGCAGCTGACCGAAGAACTGCCTGCGGGGAAAAATATCGTGTCCGATTATTTCTACGCCAAATCGCTGGTGTTTGCGCAGGTAAACCTGCAGGGCGAAGAACTGGCCCTCTTTAAACGGTATTACCGGATTATGGAACAGCAGATGCGGCTGCCCGACCTCGTTATTTTTCTGCACCGGGAAGTGGACGGGCTGAAAGACAACATCACCAGCCGGGGCCGGAGTTATGAGCAACAGATTTCGGACGATTACCTCATCCGGATTACTCAGGGCTACCAGGCCTTTTTCCGTTCGGAAAACCGTTTTCCGGTGCTTTGGGTTGATACCCAGCAGCTTACTGGCGAAGGCGCCACCGGCCGCATCCTGGAAGCGATTCAGAAACGCCTGCCGAATGGTATCACCCGTTTGCCCTGAAAATGAGGATTTTTATGGAAACAGGGCCGTTTATTACCCATTTACTAAATCTTTTGCCTGAAAAGGTGTAAGTTTAGAAAATTAACTATTTTTGCGCGGGCGTGTAAAAGCGCTTCTTAAAAATCAGAACAACCAAACCGATCATGAAAAATCAGAACGTTTACGTACTTGGTCTTGCATTAGCCGCCACTATGGGCTTCGGCGCATGCAACGGACTGAAGAAAATGCAGAAAAAAGCAGCGCTGGTGAACTATACCGTTACACCGAATCCGCTTGAAATGCATGGCGACAGTGTTGCCGTTACCATTAAGGTAACCTACCCGCCGAAATATTTCGGCAAAAAAGTAGTTCTTACTGTTAATCCTTCACTGGGTGGCAAGAACTTCAAGCCGGCCACACTGCTCGGCGAGAAAGCGGTTGGAACAGGAACAAAAATTGCCTACAAAACAGGCGGTTCGTTCACGTACACCGACAAACAGGCGTATTCTCCTGAAATGAAAAATACCGATTTCAAATTAGCAGCAACAGGTGTTGTTAAATCGAAATCAAAAGATATGCCGGTTGCAAAAATCGGTGACGGTACTATTGTTACCCCGTTACTGGTTAAAGCAACGGATAAATCCATCATCGGTAAAGACGATTTCAAGGCAGTACTGCCGCGCACTTCAGAAGCACAGATCTTCTTTGTGATCAGCCAGTCAACTGTTCGCCCGACCGAAATGAACAACGAAAGCATGAAGGCCATGAAAGCCTGGGTTGCTAAAGGCATGGTTCACCGCTGGGGCATGGAGTTCAAAGGTTGTGATGTTTCTGCTTACGCTTCGCCGGACGGTGAAATGAGCATGAACGCTAACCTGGCGAACGACCGCGCCAAAAAATCAAGCGAAGCGTTTGCCTCGATGTTCAAAGACAAAAAGATGACACTCGTTCCTGCACAGGCCGAAACATTCTACAGCAAAGTAACTACTGCTGAAGACTGGGAAGGTTTCAAACGTGCAATGGAAGCTTCGAGCATTAAAGACAAAGACCTGGTACTGCGTGTGCTTTCACAGTATCCTGACGGAGAAGTGCGTGAGAAAGAAATCAAAAACATGGCAAAAACATATACTGAAATTGCCAACGACATTCTCCCGAAACTGCGCCGCTCGGTAATGACCATGAAAGCCGACGAAAAACAGCGTCCGAATGACAACATCCTGATGCTTGCCAAATCGTCGCCTGACAGCCTGACCATCGAAGAGATCCTCTACGCTGCTACACTTACCAAAGACATGAACGAACAGCTGAGCTTCTACAAAGCTGCTGAGAAAAAATACCCGAACGACTGGCGTACCTCGAACAACGTAGGTTGCATGTACCTCCAGATGAACAAACTGCAGGATGCAAAATCCGCGTTCGAAAAAGCACTTGCAATTGACGGCAGCAACAAAATCGTGAACAATAACATGGGTATTGTTTACCGCTGGATGGGCGACCGTGTGAAAGCAATGGAATACTACAAAAAAGCAGCCGGTGCAGGTTCAGAAGTGAGCTACAACATGGGCATTGTACAGATCCAGAACGGTGCTTATGCTGACGCTGTATCGAGCTTCGGCGGAACCAAAGACTTCAACGCAGCACTCGCGAAAACGCTCAACGGTAACCTGGATGAAGCAAACACTACACTTGACGGTGGCGCTGACAAAGAAGAAGCCCTGTCGTATTACCTCCGCGCTATCATCAGCGCTCGCAAAGGTGATGCCGGTGGAGTTGTAAGCAACCTCGGAAAAGCCATTGCAAAAGATGCTTCGTTCAAAGAAAAAGCAAAAGAAGACATGGAGTTCCTGAAATGGCGTGAAAACGCTGAATTCAAGAGCGCTGTAAACTAATTCTGATCGTTTCTGATTCCATATAAAACAGGCTCCGGTTTTCCGGGGCCTGTTTTTTTATGCCCTTTTCCGTTTCAGTAATGCGAACGGTTTTTACGCTTATAATACTGTGCTTCCTTTTTCTTCCCGAAATCGTAATTGCCGCCGATCAGTTTGCTGTTCGTCTTTTGCATTCCGCACGACGATGAGGAACGGCAGCTGCTGCCCAGGCAGATTAATCCGGCAAGTATTAAACAACCCATAACGCGTATCATTCGAACCTCCGCTTTTTTATTACAAACGCGTTGCCGTTGCCTGTTCGTATGCGGAAGGGTATGCCTGCCGGTTTTAATTTATTGGACAAAAAGCCAGCTGCTGTTTTCTACCCGTGTGGAGGTGAACCTGTTAAATCATCCGCTCCGGGTTTCTACTCACGAGGCTTGACTTTTGGAAAACCGTTTCGTATATTTGATTTGGCAATTGAATTAACCCTTCAGCTGTTATATAGCGCCATCACGCTTTTTTATTGGATTAACCCGGAACCTGTTCCGCTATTGGCTGTAAACACAGCCGGTAATTATTCGTATGCGCTGCTTTGCTGCATGTAACTATGCGCTGTGGCATAAACGGACAATTCACCGGCGATCATAAACACCATTTGCGTAACAGGTGTAACAATTTACACGATGGCCAACGAAAATGCCCCGCTTTCACGCAAAGAGGAAGAAGAAAAAAAAGCTGCTGAAGCGCAGCAGCAATCCGGATATACGCCGGGTAAACTGAATGCGACGTACAGTCGCATGATGAATAAGCTGTCGCCGCTGAAAGGCGGAAGCATGTTTCAAAAGAAAGCGAAGGTTTCACAGCCGGGTGATGCTTCCGAACTGCAGGCCGATGCAGTAGCCAAAGCGGTAACTGAAGGCAACGCGAATGCCGCGCAGGTGGAGTTGCTGAATGATATTTCAAGTGAAGGCATTACCGCCAAAGCAAGTGATGTATCCATTGAAACGCCGCCGGGATTCGAAGAACAAATCGAAAAAATGAAAGGAGGCGGGCTGCCGCTGCCCGATGATAAAAAAGCAAACCTGGAAGAAATGCTGGGTACGGACCTGGATCATGTGCGGTTGCACACGGGTTCGGATTCGGCGGAGCTTTCAGCGCAGATCAATGCGCTGGCTTTTGCAACGGGGGATGATATTTTTTATCCGGGGGATTTGAATGATGATGAGCTTTTGGCGCATGAGGTGACGCATACGTTGCAGGGGGGCGGGGAGTTTAATGCAAAAATCCGGCGACAGGTTGAACCTACAACTGATAATCCGGAGTTTGTTCAATATCTGCCGATGAAGAAAGGAGTGGTGATAAAAGAGGAGGCTTATCTAGAACACACTTTCGTAGAATCAACGACACCAATTATTACTTACAGACAGGGAGAAACATTTTTACTGAAATGGGGATCGCCTGAATGGTATTATGTGGTTGATATTACCAATAATTTACGTGGTTATGTTAAAACAGGGGCTGTAAAATTAATTGAACCGGAAGCAGACCGTTCTTACACCGAAGAAGATATTACACGGTGGCAGGGAATGAGTTTATGGGCTATTTCACAGGAACGAGGAATTGCCTGGAGCGATATTCTTACCAATTTCCAGATTTTTAACTCCGATTCAAAATCAACCAAAAACGATGCCTATGCGTATGCAAAGAAACGCATAATGGAAGGATGGATACCTGCTGATGGTAAACCAGAGGTACGTTCATGGTACGAAGGTGATTTACTTGTTGTTGATTCATGGAAAAGAAGTCTTGCACGCAAATATGTTTTGAGCCTGGGATATAAACCGGATACCGGATTTATATACAAGTGGTACAAATCATTTAAAACTGCTGCTGAAAATGCAACAGAAGAACATAACGTTTTTGAATTGCGTGATAAGCCAACATTGATCGAGTTGGAGTATAAGCAGGCACACGAGGATCCTGATATACCGTTTAAAGGTACGATATATGAATTCAGTAAACAGTACGGAACTTATGCGGCTTATGCTCAAAAGCTGGACTCCAGATATGCCGCCGCATTATCTGAGAAAAAGTCCTTTTTTAAAGGCATTGCTGAGGGCAAAAGCAAAAATGGAATTATAAAATATGTGCCTGCAGAAGCCGATGATCCGGCTGGTGTGCGATTCCGGTCTTCTCCGTTCACTGAGACGGATATGAAAAATAACGGTTTCAGAAACCAGCATAATTTCAGGCGTTATCTGCCGCTGAGTACAAAAATGACCCTATTACGTTACCTCGGTTATATGAATGGGGTGAAAGAGAACTGGTATGAAGTAAAACTTGAAACCGGTGAAGTTGGATATGTTGCCGGCGATTATGTAGAAACCAATTTGCCGGAGCCCGGGGCTTTTTATCACCTGCCGGTAGAAAATGAAGGCTTACTCCGGATTGCGGCACGTTACATGAAAGGCGGTGATGCACGTGATTTTGCAAATCTGATCGTACGGATAAATGATCCCTACCGCGTTTTTAATATTGTAAAAACACCTTTTGATAAATACGACAAAGATGCCTGGGCCAAAGTACAAACACTTGAAAATGTATTGATATGGATACCCAGCACAAATTATGCATTAGAGTACATTAAAAATGATCCAAACTCAAAAACATCCGATTCGCGGATTGATGAATTATTAGATGAGCAAAAAGAAATCGAAGCGATTCAGAATGAGGTGAATGAAACGGTAACAGACGATTTCAGGAAACTGATTGATGAGGCAAATACCAAAATTGATAAGGAGTTCGTTGACCGTTTTAATCATATCGTGGGCTTAAACTGGAAAGATGTTCTGGGCAGTTTATTTGGGCTGGCGGGGATTTCAATTTCACTGTTATACAAAATAAAATCCTTCCGTGAACTATCCGATGAAATGAATGCCAAAGGCCAGGATATCATGGTACTGGTTAAAATAAGAAAACTGTTCCGGGATATCATGATGAAAAAAGCATTTTCAATGCTGGAAACGAATGCCAAATATCTGCAGGATGAATTAACCAGGTATGGAATACAGGATAATTGGGATAAACTATATGGTATTTTAACCGGAAAACGTAGTCGGTTTAATGATGCGGATTGGATTCGGGTTAGAGGAATAAAAAGATATATGGCAGCCAATCCGGCATCAGGCTGGAGTGCAGCTATGTTATCATTACCCACTGGAAGCATTTTAAAAATGCTTGTAGGCGAACTTTCCGATAATGAGCTTTTCGAATCAGTGGTATCGCATCCGGCAAATTACTATAAAGACCTGTTTATTTCGATTGAGGCAACGAAACATTCGTTATCAGATATGCAATTAGCGACTTTTGATCCACCAACCGCTAAAGCAAAACGTGAAATTGAAAAAGATTATCCGGAGTTTGATCATGCAACAGCATTGGATACTGAAACAAAAGCAATTATTGCAGAGGAAGGGAAAGAAAACGAATTCCTGATACTTTACGATCAGTCGGTTGACTGGCGGTCTATTGCCCGGATGGAAAATGCAATAATGAAAGCCCGCATAACCGGACCGGATGGAATACTACAGGAACGGGTGAAAAACATAGTAACAACCCGCACAAAACTGTTAAATGACCATGAACTGATATGGGAACTGCAGCCGGTCGGACGGCTTGCTATAGCAGACTACGGGATTTTGCCGGAAACAAACGCCTTCAGGATTGCCTGGGATCCGATTGCTGATAAGGAATTCGCAAATAATGTTCGCGATATTGGATTGGCAGCATTAGGTATCATTTTAGGTATTTTGTCATTTTTTACTGCAGGTGCTGCTGCTGTGGTTGTCGGGGTACTTGCGCTTGCCGTGGATGCAACGGCTGCATATTTTGCCTATAAAGACTACGCATTCCACTCGGCAGCCTCAAATACCAATATCGGTGAACTGGAGTCGCTTTCTGATGAAGATCCAAGCCTTGCCGGGGTGATCATGGCAATTATAGGTGCAATTGTTTCTGCCATTGGCCCGGCAATCCAGGCGGCTCGGCTCGTTACTATTTTACGGGGTATCCGGCAGGCTAAGAATGTAGCTGATGAATTTGGCGCTATCTGGGATATTCTGAATACAGCAGGAAAAGTAGGTAACGAATCACGCACGGCTTTCATCGCACGTATGACGAAAACTTATAATGCGGATAAAGCACTGCTTGATGTGCATGGCAAAATACTCGATGATTTTCTCATTGGCCTGGGTAAACCAAAAGGCACTCTGAAAGGGCTGAATAGATATGCATTCTCCAGGTTGCACGAGTTTGATCCGGCCACTGCAAAAATTCTTTTGAATTCGTTCTCGGATAACCCCTTCGTAATAGGCAGATTGAGTTCGCATTTGCTTGGAGATACAAATGCACTTACGCATTTTAAAGCACTTCGTTCCTTATTTGCTGCAGATGATGCAACCAAATTAGGTACAAATGGGTTGAAAGTATTCGAGTACCTCGGCTCAACCGGTGCTGATACAATCGGTAATCTCCCTAAACTGCTTTACATTGTTGAAACAGAAAACATAACTGATGTAACCCGGTTACGGACTATTTTCACTGACCGGGCCGAACAGGTAGCACTGTTGTCAAAATATTCTACAGTGTTTAATAACTGGAAAAAACTGCCTACCGGTGTGGAGGTATTGCTTGATGATGTAGGTGTACCAATTCGCCTGCGTTATACCTCAGAGGGACAGCAGATTGAACGCACAATAGATTATAGCACCGGTGAATTCCGCCTGAAACGTGAAGATGGAAGCTTCGTGAAGGCCGGAGATGTGGATAATCCGGGAGACGCAGTACTTAAGAATGCGTGGGAACAATCGCCAGGGTATCATAAGGAACGGATTTTGTCGCCGCAGATTACAGGTAAGCCTTCTTTGTTTATATCTCAGAGCGGAGAAGAACTGCTGCGTTTCTTGAATGCAAAAACTACACAACCTGTCGGGAAATTGTATGAGGGAAAATTATATAAATCTATTGGAAAAAACGCTGAGCAGAATTATGGTGCTAAACCAGATATTATCTCAGAGCATTCGACAACTGAGGCTTGGGGGCGCTATGATATAAAAGGAGAGAGTGGCTCGTATTATAGTCAGACATTTGATGGTAATAAAACAGAAATATCTAACTATGGAAATTGGGACGATTTCAGTACGTATGAGTTTAATGATGTGAAACTGGATAATTTACTTGATTTGACTGATGACGCTGTTCGAACAGAATTATCCGTAACTTTTGAAAAATTAACATTGACTGTTGCAGATAAAAAAATTGCTTATGAATATACAAATGTAATAGGTACCTGGGCTAGGCAAAAAGGTTACAAAGGAATTGTATTTCCAGGTGCAAGAGGTCAAAAAAATTACACAAATATTGTGATATTTGAACAGCAAACACTGGATGCTATTTTTAATAAACAGATACCACTTAAATTAAAATAACATGGAAAACTGGGTTCAAAAAATCGAATCATACAAAGACTATCCCGAAGGAAGCAGGGAGAAAAGGGAATACGATGCCTTCAAATTGCCGGAAAGGGAATTTGCACTGAAATATTATATCAACGCACAGCCCGGTAGTAGCGAACGCAGATTGTATGATTACTATACGCTGCCTTTGGAAGAATACATCGCCCTGTATTACGCTGATCCGGATTTATCGCGTTGGAATACCTGGTTCCAGAAATTTGTAGCTCCGGTGTTTTTAATTTCAGAACGGCCTGAATACCTAAAAATGCTGAACAAAATTCAGGCTCCCTTTATGCCTGATTTTGATCTGCTTGACTCTTCTTACTCGAAAATGAAGGCTGACAACAGATTTGATTCTGAACTGCAACGTTTCTTTGCATTTATTGAAAGCATCGGAATTTTTAAAAAACGCAAAATAACTTTTGAAAGCTGGATTTCCGACACAGAATGGCTGAATGAGCCCAATTCCGCTGAAAATACGAAAGTTGCAATTACAGAAATTCTTTTATACGCCCACGGAGCAAAGTACCTGAAGTCAATTCTGATTGATGTTTTGATAAAAGAGAGATAAGCCGTTTGCAGAACTATGATCAGTTTAATTCATGATATCTGGTATTCTTCCACACCTGAAGGGGGGGGCCCGGTTGTTTTAAGCTGCCGCTTCATGGGGATTAGCTCCTGGCGATTTATAGGTGATCATTATGTAAAATTACCCTTCCTGAAAATGAGTCAAATGGCTGACCAGTGAAACCACGAAACTATTTATCAAAACACATGAAAACGATGAGCGAAACTATAATCTGCATCTCGATTTCTACGGGCCATCGGAAGCATTCAAAAACTGATTGAACAAATAACCGGACTGCTGCTGTACGAAGCAATGGTTTTTTCGCTGTATTATTGTGAAAAAGACGAAAACGGCGATATGGTTGGCGAAGAAACCGATGTGTTCCATCCGGATTTTTGACGGAGCGGTTTTTTAATCATAAAATCCTGCCGGATCTTTTCTTAATAAGCAAGAACAGAAAGACGAGATTGTATATAGCGAATGGAACTATTGAAAATACACGATGACCTCAGAAATGCCGGCTGGTACGAAGGCAGAAATATATGTACGCATTTTTCGGAACTTCCAGCGACATCACTTTTACCCCGGGAAGTGATGAAAATATTGTCGGAATTCGGAGGTCTGACATTGGAGTCGTTTGGCAAAGACGGAAAGCTAATCCAAAAAATAGAAATACCCACACCGGAAGAATTTTATTCATACTACGATGAAAAAAGATGTTTAACAGAAAATTATTTCCCCGGCCATCCGGTTGATTTGAAAAAAGGATCGGTAGATAATGTGTATTATTATTCTGTTCTGCTGGGCGTTCAGATCTATCCCTTAGCCCATTCAGCAGAAGGACAAATTTATATAGACGAGCATGGAAATTTATATGAATTAAATTTTCTCAACGATTTTTATTGGGTTGGTAATGACATCATTCATGGTCTTGAACGGCTTATTCACGGAAATGGACCGGCTTTGCTTTTGGGCGGGCAAACAAAAACAGAATGGATTGGACCACATCAGGATTTTATGCCCCCGCTGAATGAAGCACTAAATGGAATTGATCCGTGGGGATCAATTTGATACAGCCCCCCTGCGGATCCCGCAACACCTGTTAACAACTTTCCCCTCCCCCAAAACCTTGACAATCCGCTTTTGATTCCGTACATTTGCCATACGCATGTAGAAAGTATAACTACATTTTGTAAGTACGTTTAACCCTTAATAACCCTTCCGATGGCTATCGGAATTAACCCAACCCACACGCTTCGCCCGCGTGCATAACCCGACACCATGAAACTGTACCGAACCCTCCCGGATTTCGAAGCGATTTCGCTTTGGATGAAATCCTTCCTTGACGAACGGCTGAAAGGCGATGATTTTGTTTTTACAAAATACCTTGCTGAACATCCGCTGCCGGAAATTACAACCGATTCGCGGCTCGGCGATTTTATTGCGACGCATAGCCTGGATGAATATGCGCGTTTTGTTTTGCTGTTCATGTTCGAAAGTTACCGCGACCAGCAATTGATTAACCGGATGCTGCTGGAGGATAATCCCACGCACCTGCACCAGTCTAATTTTTCGGTGGTGCCTACCGCCTACACGCTGGGCTGGCTCATGCGCACGGATATGCTGGTAGTAGCTGAATTGTTCCGCATCGAACATCCGTTTTATAAACGCAGCATCCTGCAGCTCACATCGCCACCGCAAAATCTGAAAGAGTATCACGGCGTGGTGGAATTTGTGCCCGGCATTTTCGACATGTTTGCCACCAATGTATTTCAGTCGCCGCGCTTTGGTGAAAATTTTCCGGCGCGTTTAATCACGACAAATCTCGATCTGAACGACATCATTGCGCCGGATTACCTGAAATACAAAATGAACATCATCATCAATCAGCCCATGTACGAGCGGCGCATGCGCGAAGATTTTGAAATGAACAACCAGATGCCGCGTGGGTTCCGGGTGCTCATGATTGGTCCGCCCGGAACCGGCAAAACCATGGCGGCCGGTGCAATGGGCCTTACCATGAACCGCGAAGTGTACCAGGTGATGCTGAGCCAGGTGCTGAACAAATACATCGGCGAATCGGAAAAAAATCTTGATCGGTTATTTAACATGGCCGAAGGCAAAGGCTGGATTTTGTTTTTTGATGAAGCTGATTCACTGTTTGGTAATCGCGGCGAGGGCGATGATGCCGGCAGCAAAAACCGCAACGAACTTATTTCGTATTTGTTGCAGCGTATTGAAAATTTCGACGGCATTGTGTTTGCGGCCACCAATCTCGAAGACAATATGGATGTGGCCTTCAAACGCCGTTTCCAGGAACACCTCCGTTTTGCGCTGCCCACCGAAGCCGAGAGTCTGCTGCTGTGGAAAAAATACCTGCCCTGCGGCCTGCCGCTTGCAAGTGATACTATCCTGCCCCGCTTAGCCACGCTGCTGCTGCCGCCATCGTCCGTAGCCAACGTGTGCAACCGTTTAACCCTTTACGGTTTATACGACGGCAACGAAGAACTGACCTGGAATGATATTGAATACGAAGTGAAACGCGAACAGCGTATGCTGGGTATTAATGCGTAACCGGATGTTCAGCAAACAGGAATTTGAAATGGGGCACTTGCGAACAGCTGCCTGATTATTTTTCACATCCTTTACAAAAAAACAGTGCGCCGTTTCCTTGTAAACGGTTCGCCGTTTCGTGCCCTTTTGCGGAAGCCCGGGGCCTTTAACAGATAACTGTTTTCCGTCATTTTGGCTGAACTGTTCCAACACCTGTTAACAACTTCCCCTCCCCAAAAACCTTGACAATGTGATTTTGATTGCGTACATTTGCCTTACGCATGTAGATAGTATTACTACATTCCGTACGTACGTACGTTTAACCCTTTTAAAAAAATATAACCCAACCCAAACGCCTCACCCGCGTCTTTAAAACAGGTAACAGGAAACTGAACACGATTCATCCGTTTTTTCGGATGTGCTGATGCGTCGCGTTACGTTTCGGAAGACCTGCTGCAACCCATAAACCCCGTAACCCGATGAACCCATTTCAAAAACCGCTGCGCGCTATTCAACTTTCGTTGGTAACAGATATAAAAGGACAGGTTTTTATGCCTGCCTTTGCAGAAGCATGGATTGAGCAGCTGCGCTGTTCGCCTTTGTTGGATATTGAAGAAAAAGCGGGCCGTATTGATGATGTGCTGGATACAAAATCAACAGGATTTACAATCGTCGTACTTCCGTCATCTGAATACCGCCGCCTGCGCGCGCTTCCCCGCGCAAAACAGCAGCGTATAGTTGTGCTCAGCGATTCGATGGAACTGTTGAGCCTGTGCAGCGAACTGCAGCTAGCCGGCATTATTCCCGATTCGTCTGCGATTTCGCCGGGCGGGTGGCTCACGGCATTTGCGCACCATGCACCATTATATTATGTACATGCCGTTCCGCCGCACGTTTATTATTCTCCGTATGCATTCTGGAAACTGCCGGTGAACGGCGATCATGCCACGGCACTGTATGAATACCTGTATGCTTACGAAATGTTGCTTCCGGGTTTGTGGCTGCAGCAACCGGCTGCAATTGCCGCCGCTGAAAAACCCGCACTCCAGGAAAACATGCAGCGCAAACGCAGTTACAGTGAAGTGGTAAAGCCGCAGGGTGACTGGAAACAGACCATGAAAATGATGAATGAAAAACGCAAAGCCCTGGAGTCTGGTATTGATATTACCAGCACCGAAAACCTGAGCGAAGCACAGCAGGAACTGCTCCGTGAAAAAAAGCAGCAGCAGCAGGCCGAAGGATGGGAGAAAGAAGAAAAAATACATGCACACATCAGCAGCATCTACCGCAGTTCTGATTTCTGCAATCGCCTGGCTGTAAAGCTGGCGCTTGAAAAAAACGACAACGCACGCATTGCCCAGTTGCTGGAGATGGAACTGATCAAACAATACATGCACCTGCAGTTTGAACAATCGTTCTGGAATGAAACCACGGTGTGGAGGCAGGTGCAGTTTATCCGGCGCATCGGTACCGGCAAAGGCGAACTGCTGCCCGAAGATGCAGCAGGTTATCGTGAACTTACACTCGAAGGCGGCCGCAAATGGGCGGTGGTGAGCGAAGTAGATTACATCCTCATTAAAAAACTGCTCGGCCGTTTCGATCCCGAAGTGATGCTGATGGCTGAAAATGAAAAAGACAACGATCCGGAACAGCTGCAGTTTGCCCTGCTGCAGGCGCGTGAAGTGATGCGGCAGATGAGTTCCGGAAACGGCGCGGCCCGCATTCTGCAGAACGGAAAACCCATTGATCATTTTAACGCCTCGTTCTGGGGAAATGAAAAACACATCCTGCTTTCGCTCAGCGGTGAACAGCCGGGCTGGACCCACGCCCTGCCGGTTACGCGGGAGGAAATGCAGCAGATGGTAAATGAATTGCTTCTGCAGCAGGATACATCAACAGATAACACCACAACCAATTAAATTAAACCCAGTTCAATACCTAACCCTATGACACATGTAATTACCCGGCTCAACGTAGAGCTGGAATTTCCCGAAACCGGCCAGGACGAAGCATCTGAAATACAGGATGACCTGATGCGGACATATCAGCAACTGCTTATGCAGGAAATGGAACGCGTTTTTGATGAAATGGCACCCGGCAACGACATCATACTGATTGATCATCTCGAAGTGCATCTCGGTACAATTGAAAAAATTAATAACCTGCCGCAACTCATCCGAAATTCCATACGCAACGTCATCATGCGCATCCTGCTTGAAACGGAACACGCTGAAAGCGGCAAAGTAGTTGTACACCTGTATGATGAAGCCGGCAACAGTTTTACGGTGCATGCCGAGCGCCGCACAGCAGCAATGCACGATGAGCTGGTGCTGTTTCATTTTCTGCGCGACGGTATTTCCGTTGCCGCCGCTGCACAATTTTCAATGCGCGAACGTGCGGCAATATTGCTGAAGGAAAATCCGGCCGCGTGGTCGCGTATAATTTTTCGCCTGCCCGATTTTAAACGCCTCTGTCTGCAGTTTGATGAATCGTTTCTCCGTGCGTTGTTCAGCGCGGTTTTTTCAAGCGGCAATGCCAAAGCAGAAATGGCCGCTGCATTCTGCGAACTGTTACCCGGAACAATGAATACGCTGTTCTGGCAGACTGCATTTGAAACCGGCGATCATGCAGAAGAACTGTTTATACAAAACCTCACGGCCAAACTCACTTCAACCGATTTTGAAAAAATACGCAGCAACATTGCAAAGGCACCACAGCTTGCCGCCGCACTGCTGCAAATGCAACAGCCGGAAGATATACGCCTCCCGCGTTTCAGCAGCCGCCTCATCCGCCTGCTGCACGAATGGGAAAACCTGCTGCAGCGCCAGCACGCAAGCGCACTGCTCACCAGCCGCCTGCTTCCCCTCAAACAGTTGCTGCAGGAACTCGCCGAATCAGGAAGTCATGATATGGCAACACGCGAAACATTGATGCAACTTGCATTGCTGCGTGTTAACGAAATCAGTTCGCAGATTGCGGAAACACCGTTGCACGAAGCGCTTGCAGAAACCGCTGAAGAAATAAAAAACGAACTCAACCGCGTAAACGAAACTGCGGAAGATCCCGGCGAACAGCCACTCTTCACCAGCCAGGCCGGTATGATTTTGCTGCTGCCATACCTCGTTGCTTTTTTTGAAAACATCGGGCTGGTTGCAGATGATGAATTTATTTCTGACGAAGCACGTTACATAGCTGTAGAAGCCTTGCATTACGTGGCCACCGGCGAACAGCAATCACCGGAAGAACACGAACTCGTTTTTCATAAACTCATCTGCGGCATTCCGCTGCGCGAACCGCTTCCCGGATTTTTCGGTCTGCCTGCAGCCATGGTGGAAGAAGCGGAAGTAATGTTTGATGTGTTTATCCGCAACTGGGAGTCGCTTAAACTAACTTCGGCTGCGCAGGTGCGTGAACGTTTTCTGCAGCGCAACGGAAAATTACAGCGCGAAGATGAAAACTGGTTTCTGAAAGTAGAAACAGATCCGGTTGATGTGCTCATTGATTCGTTGCCGTACAGTTTGAACCGCCTGGAACTGCCGTGGCTGAAAGCCCCGTTTTTTACAACGTGGTAATGCACGTGAAAACCGTGTTTCCATTTTCAGTTGCTAAAAACGGTGATTTTGCAGGATTATTTTACAGGAAAAAACATTTAACAACTGATTTGCGACAATCGTGTATCGTGTTGATTATCAGGATGTATTATTTGCATTTTTTCGCATTTTATTTGCTCGCAACTATTGTTTATTGCTGCATGTTGTTGTAACTTTAACTCATAATCCCGAACGAATTAGATACACGTAAACCCTGATCCGATGAAACGCCCGAAACCTCCTGAAAAAGCACGATACGAATAAGAGCTACGCATTTTAATCCCGGATGTACCAGTACGCATAACCACTATTCTGAATTTTATTTTAAAAAATTTAATCCCAACGCGGATACGGTTTGACTTTGCTGTATCTGAAAAAAAACGCCGCAAAACATGAGCAGGAAAAAAAGAAAAAAACGCCCGGCTGCCGCCCCAATCGCCAGTATCTGGGACCTGAGTGAAGCACGATGAGATAAAACCAGCCTGCCCCCTCCAGGCTGTGTTTTATTTTGCCCAGTCAACGAAGCAATGCATTAACCCGTTACACATAAACGCATGGAAAAATTATTTGCACTCGTTAAAAAACTGCGTACTGCCGAAATCCGCATGTTGCGCCGCTTTCTGCAGAGCCGTTTGCCGGAAGGTGTTCCTGAAAAGCGGGTACAGCTTTTCGACTGTGTTGCAGCAGCTGCAGTAATTCCGGATGAACAGGAAATCGCGCGCAAACTCGGTTATAAATCAAAATCGGATAAAGCGTACATCAACCTCCGTTCGCGCCTGCGTGAAGATATTCTTGATATAATGCTGATCCAGGAAAACGGGAAAGCATTCGAGAACAATTATGCGCAGGCGCAGTTTGAATGCCGCAAACGGCTGATGCAGGGCGAAATGCTGCTCGCACGCGGCTGTTACGATCCCGCGCTCGAACTGCTGGGCGATGCCATTCACCTGGCGCACCGGTTTGAACTGCATGCGGAACTGATACTGATGACCGACCTGCTGCGCAGCCATGCCATTGTTCGCAATGATATGGAGGTATATAACGAACTGAATGATTTGCTGCACGAAGCGCAGACCGGTTTAAGTGCTTCGCTGCGCGCACGGCAACTCTATTTTGAAATTACCGTTCCCGGTTTGCTGCAGGTGGACAGCCTGAAAGGCTACCGCAAACATGCGGGCGGTTTGCTCGTGTGGCTCGATAATAAAACAAAACGTGCGTATTCGCCGCGCATCGCTTTTTTCCGCGGACTGGCACAGGTTAATTTTCATACCACGTTGTATGAATTTAACGACGCCATTGTTGCCGGTAAAAAACTGTTGCAGTTAATTGAACACGAAGAAGTGCTGCGCTGCGACCCGAACCGAGGCGGAATAACGGCAGAGCTTGCTGCGCTTGCGTTGCGCGCCGGCCGCTACGAAGAAGCCGAAAATTATGTGCGCCAGGCTGCATCGTGTTTTGCTTCCGGCCTGCTCAATCATTTCCGCGTTTCGCAGCTGCATTTTTTTATCCTGCTCCGCAGCGGGAAAATGGACGAAGCGGCAGAGCTGCTGGACAAACTGGGAATGCAACTGGTGGAATGCGACACTGCACTGCACCGGCAGCACCTGTATTTTTTCGAGGCGGTATTGCGTTTTCATAACGGCAAAGAGGCGGGCTGTGCGGCACAACTGAAAAAATGCCGCGACCTCGCTTCCGGCAATTCCGAATGGACACCGGGCTACCTGCTGTTCGAACTCATGCTCAGTCTTGATGCGGGTGATTACGACGCCCTGCAGAAAAAAATTATGGACTGCCGGAAAAAAACGGCATTCGCAGGATATACCCGCCGCATGCATCCCCGCTTTTTCCTCATCATTGATCTGCTTATGTGGATCAGCAGACGTGAAGATGTGAAATTGGTTTTCGAGCAGAAAAAGGAAGAAATCGCGCTGCTTGAAAACGGGGAAGGCGAGTACCACTGGAATCCCGGCGGGTATGAAGTCATCCGCTTTGATGCATGGCTCCGGAAAAAAGTAACCCTCACCCCGGCAAAATCAGCATAAAATAACCTTAAACATGTGTATGAGCTTAATCGAAAACCCGTTCGGAGAGAACAGCTGTGAAGCAGAAAAACGCCTGTTACTTGAAAATTACGGAAAATATTATTTCCGGAACAAACGCTTTGAATCACGTATTACCGACCGTTCCGCATACCTCATTATCGGGCGGCGCGGAACCGGCAAGTCATCGCTTATTGAATATTTTTCGTTTAACAACCTGCATAAACATTACCGCTGCATAGATGTGAACGAACCCGCGATTTACCAGGTGGTGCTCGAAAAAGTGGCGCGCATGCTCGATGAAAATTCGCTGCATACCACGCACAAAACAAAACTCATCTGGAAATACATCATCTGGGCGCTCATCTTCCGCGAATATGCGGGCACCGATCCGCGAATCAAAGCTGCCGACTGGATTGATTATTCCGGCGAAGAACGCATCACGCCTTCACGCGTCATCCTCTCGCTCATCCAGGGACTTGTGAGTAAATTCACCGGCCTCAGCATGGAGCAGGTTTTTGATTCCATCGAACAGAAACTCGCTTCCGATGTGTTCCGTTCGGCGCAGGAAGCGGTACTCGAACTGTCAAAAACCGATGAAGCTGTAATTGCAATTGATTCGATTGAAGATTACCCGATCAGCAATTCCGCGATGATGGCAGCCATTGCCGCGCTAATTGAATTTGCTTCGGAGTTTAATGCCGAATACAGTTTCAAAGGATTGCACCTGAAACTTTTTATTTCATCGGAAATATTTCCGCACCTGCTTACATCGGTTATCCCGAATCCGCTGAAAACTGTGCGTGATCCGCTGGTGATGCACTGGCGCCCGAAAGAGTTACTGCGTTTTGTGTGCTGGCGCTGGTATATTTTCCTGCAGGAAACCGGCCGCATTCCGCGCAACTTTGAAGTGGATTTTGAACGGCCGCAGGAGGTACTGAAAAAACTATGGGAACCGTATTTCGGTATTGACCTCATCAATGCAGCCGGTCACCGCGAACCTTCGTTTGCGTTCCTGCTGCGCCACACACAGCTGCGTCCGCGGCAGTTAGTTATCATCTGCAACCAGTTGTTCAAGTACATTGAGCAGAGCGGGTTCCGCAGCGAACATCCTTCGCACGATGCCGCCCGCGCTGTGGATGCAGTGCAGTCGCAGCTGGCCATTGAAGTAATCAACTCGTACAAAAAAATTCATCACAATGCCGACCGTATTCTCAGTGCGTTAACCGGTTTGCCCATGTTGTTCAAAGGCAAGGAACTGGACAAGGTGGCGCGCATCACCAGTTCGCAATGGGAAAATGAAGAGTATTCCCCGTATAACTTCAGGGCCATCTGTGCGGAGCTGGGCATCATCGGGCGGGTGCGCAGTTTCGACCGGCGTTCGGGTATTATCGCAGCCGATTTTGAATACTTTATTGAAGACAACCTTGTAATTACGGATAAAGACGAATGTGTTTTTCACCCGCTTTTTTTCAGCAAATACAATGTGCAGCGCAATGTGGAAAACAGCATCGTTTATCCGTTCCCGGATCATCCCGATTACAGCATCGGCTGAATGTCCTTATTTCCGGGAGTTTGACAGGCGTTACTAAATTGTAACTTTGTGCCAGCTTACCAGTTATGGCCGAACGCGTTACGTATTTTGCAGATGTGATCCTCCCGCTGGCATTGCCGAACCTGTTTACCTACCGGATTCCGCATGCCTGGAACGGGCAGGTGGAGCAGGGTATGCGTGTGGTGGTGCAGTTTGGCAAAAGCCGGCTGTATTCTGCAGTAGTTCACCGCGTACACGAAAAAGCGCCGACCTATACCACCAAGTACATCGAGGCGGTGCTCGATCCCGTGCCGGTTGTAACAAACAAACAGCTGCAGCTCTGGGACTGGATGGCCAGCTATTACCTCTGCGCGCGCGGGGAAGTGCTGCTGGCTGCGTTGCCTTCGGGGCTTCGCCTGAGCAGCGAAACACGCCTGCTGCGTAATCCTGATTTTACCGGCGATACGAGTTTGTTTGACGACCAGGCGTTCATGCTGTTTGAAGCACTTGATGTGCGCGGCACCATGAGCATTGAAGAAGTGGAACAGCTGCTTGAAAAAAAAACAGTTTATCCCGTAATCCGCAGGCTGCTTGATGAACAGGCGCTGCTGATACACGAAGAACTGCGCGAAAAATTCAAACCGAAAATTGAAACGTTTGTGCAACTTGCATCGGAATACGATGACGAAGAAAAACTGCGTTCCGTTTTCGATAAGCTGGAGAAAAAAGCATACAAACAGCTTGAAGTGCTGATGGCTTACATCCAGCTTTCCGGCAAATATGCGGGTACCACCAAAGACGTTAATAAAAAAGAACTGCTGCGCGCGGCAGGCGAGGAGAGCAGCCCGGCCGCTTTTGCTGCACTGGTGAAAAAAAATATACTGGTAACCGAAGAGCGCATCGGTTCACGCCTCGAACTGGGCGGTACGTATGATCCTGAAAAACCACTTTCCCCGGCGCAGCAGGTTGCTTTTGATGCGATTGAAAACGCATTCGAAACCAAAGATGCGGTATTGCTGCACGGCGTTACTTCCAGCGGCAAAACGGAAGTATATATTAAACTGATTGCGGAAAAAATCAGGAAAAAACAACAGGTGCTGTACCTGCTTCCTGAAATTGCGCTCACCACGCAGATCATTACACGCCTGCAGAAACATTTCGGTGAACAGGTGCTCGTGTATCATTCCAAATACAATGAAAACGAACGCACCGAAGTGTGGCGCAAAGTAATGACCGGCGAACCGCTGGTGGTGCTGGGCGCACGTTCAGCGCTGTTTTTACCCTTCGGTGAGCTCGGGCTGGTGATAATTGATGAGGAACACGATACATCCTACAAACAATACGATCCTGCCCCGCGCTACAACGCCCGCGAAACCGCGCTCTACCTCGCACACCTGCACCTTGCAAAAACACTGCTCGGCTCGGCAACGCCTTCGCTCGAATCGTATTACAATGCGCAGCAGGACAAATTCGGACTGGTAACGCTTACGGAACGATTCGGCGGCATACAGTTGCCGGAAATTACACTCGTGGATGTAAAAGACGAGCAGCATAAAAAACGCATGAAGTCCTATTTCTCGCAGGTGCTGCTCGATCACATTACCGCGGCGCTGGAGAAAAAGGAACAGGTCATTTTATTTCAAAACCGCCGCGGATTTTCACAATCAATCACCTGCAACGATTGCGCCTATATACCGCACTGCATCCGTTGTGATGTGTCTATGACGTATCACAAAGCGGCCGACCAGATGCGCTGTCACTATTGCGGCTACCAGGCCAAACCGCCGGTTACCTGTGAAGCCTGCGGCAGCACCGACCTGCGCACCAAAGGTTTCGGCACCGAACGCATCGAAGAGGATCTTTCGATCCATTTTCCTGCTGCGAAAATTATGCGCATGGACCTGGATACAACGCGTGCGAAACACGCACACCGCCAGCTCATCACCGATTTTGAAGAACGGAACATTGATATACTGGTAGGAACGCAAATGGTAACGAAGGGGCTCGATTTTGATCACGTGGCGCTGGTGGGAATTTTAAATGCCGACAGTATGCTGCATTTCCCGGACTTCCGCGCACACGAACGCAGCTACCAGCTGATGGCGCAGGTGGCGGGCAGGGCCGGGCGCAGGAACACGCAGGGAAAAGTGATTATACAAACGTACAGCCCCACACATGAAATTGTGCAGCAGGTAGTACAGAATGATTATCACGGCATGTATGTGGCTGAACTGCACAAGCGGAAAGAAACACATTACCCGCCGTTTTACCGCCTCATTCATTTTACACTGAAAAGCAAAGACCAGGAACTGCTGCACTACGCCTCCAAAATGTTTGCCGACGCACTCACCGCGCATTTCGGAAGCGAACGTGTGCTGGGTCCGCAGCCGCCTGCTGTAAGCCGTGTGCGTGATGAATACCTCGATGCGATCCTGTTTAAAATTGAACGCGAAGCTTCTGCCGCTAAAATCAGGAAAGTGATTGAAGCCGAAATCATCAATTTTAAAGCCAACAGTATTCTGAAAAAAGTGCGCATCGTGATTGATGCTGACCCGGTTTAAACCTCGTGTGCCTGTTGCTCCGCGCGCAACTGGTTCGATGTTTTGGTCGAACCGTCATGGCTCCATCCCGGCGGGCCGAAAACATACAGCAGTTTGTTTTTCAGCGATGTTTTCTTTTTCAGGTCGCGGGTAATACCGGCCCATTCGTGGAAAACCGTTTTGATCGGGTGATAGGGCTGCTCTAAATTTTTGGTGAGTCCGTATTTTACTTCTTCTTTTTCTTCGGTGAATGTGCCGAACATACGATCCCAGATAATGAGTACCATGCCCATGTTCCGGTCGAGGTACGCCACGTTGGAACCATGATGCACACGGTGGTGCGAAGGCGTAGAAAAAATCCACTCCAGTGGACCGAGTTTGCCTACGAAACGCGTATGGATGAGAATGCCGTAAATCTGCGTGGCCGAATACACAAACATGATGTCTATGCCTTTGAAACCGAGCAGCGACAGCGGAATAAACCACACAAAGCGATACAGCGGCTGGAAGACTGAAGAACGGAATCCAACCGTAAGGTTAAACTCTTCCGACGAATGATGTGTAACATGCACCGCCCAGAAAAAACGGCAGTAATGATCGATGCGGTGCAGCCAGTAGAACATAAAATCTTCGGCGATGACCAGCACAAACCAGTACCAGAACGGATTTGTAATTTCAAAAAGGTGGTACGGAAAAAAGTAACCGATCACCAGCAGACACAGCCCGCGGAGCAGGATGTCGAGCCCCATGTTGAGTGCTGATAAATAAATATTCATCAGCGTCCCTTTTGCCGTGTAATAATGCCGGTTGTGGATATAACTCATCAGCATCTCCAGCCCGATGAGCAATGCATAGATCGGTGTAGAAAACAGGATGAGAAACGATTCGCGGAATGCTTCCATGCGGGCAAAGGTAACAACAGCAGTGTAATTTTACCAACTGCAGTAAAACTGATACTGGTCAGCGCATGAGCGTTTCGATATCGGCGCGGCGGCTGACTGCATAATCGTAACCGGCTTTGAACATTTCATCGGCCTTGGTAAGGCTCAGCGGGTTGAACCGGTGCATATCCGGCGGCTCAATAAAAACGGTACAACGTTTATGGTTTTTCCGCACGGCCTCGCTGATGGCTAAGTGCATGGCCCGGTCCATGATGTCGCGCATTCCGAATTCAGCATTTACAAGCCCCATGTGGTTTACGTGCACACCGATTGTTTTTTCGCACAGCCCTTCGAGCGGCTCGGTGGCAAAATTGTTCACGATGCCTCCATCCAGCAGCACACGGCCTTCGTGTTTTACCGGCGCAAAAATGAGCGGAATGGCCGCCGACGCACATACCGGTTTCAGCAGGCTGCCCGAACTGAAATGCACGGCCTCACCGGTCATAATATCGGTTGCAGTAATAAACAGTTTGCCGTTCAGTTCTTCAAATGTAGCCGGCAGGTATTTGGCAAGCAGTTTCTCCACCTTCTCCATATCGAGCAGGCCGGAACTGCGCCAGAGGAATTTGGTCCAGGTGTAAAATTTATTGTCCACAATCAGGCGCATGATCACTTCCGGCGGATAACCGGCCAGGTAGAGTGCGCCGATAATGCCGCCCGCGCTCACGCCCGAAACCGCTTCGGCGCGTATGCCCATTTCATTCAGAAATTTGATAACACCGAGATGCACGATACCACGTGCACTGCCGCCGGATAATACGAAGCCTGTTTTAATCATGCGTATAAAAATGACTATTACAATTCATGCAGTTTGAATGTGCGGTCGGCCTTTATTCCTTTTTCGGTGCGGGCAACTGTTGCACATTCGTTTATGGGGTCGTGCTCGAAGAAGAGTACAAAATTTTCGTCGGCCGCTTTGTTCAGGAAAATTTCTTTTTCACTCAGCGAAGTCAGCGGGCGCACATCATACGCCATAATCCACGGCAGCGGAATGTGTCCGGTACTCGGCAGCAGGTCGGCCATAAACACCACTGTTTTTTCCTTGTACTGAATCATGGGCAGCATCATGGCTTCGGTGTGACCGCGGGTGTACATGATTTTAAAGCCGGGCATAATTTCTTCGCCTTCGGATGTAAACCGCAGTTGCCCGCTTTCCTGGATGGGCAAAATGTTTTCTTTCAGAAAACTGGCTTTTTCGCGGGCGTTTGGTTTAACGGCCCAGTTCCAGTGTTCTTCATTGCTCCAGTACACCGCGTTCGGAAACGCCGTTTCGTATTTTGTGCGGTCATTATTCCATCGGATGCTGCCCCCGCAATGATCGAAGTGCAGATGCGTCAGGAAGACATCGGTAATATCGCTGCGTGAAAATCCGGCATTTTTCAGTGACGCATCCAGCGTTTCGCCGTGCGGCTCGTAATGGCTGAAAAATTTCGGGTCCTGTTTGTCGCCCATTCCGTTGTCTATCAGGATGAGGCGGTTGCCTTCCTGCACCAGCAGGCAGCGCAGGGCCCAGGTGCAAAGGTTATTTGCATCGGGCGGGTTTACTTTTTTCCACAGCGATTGCGGCACAACACCAAACATGGCTCCGCCATCGAGCTTAAAGAAACCCGAATTGATAACGTGTAATTGCATACCGGTTACGGTTGAATGTTTGAATTGCCTCCCGGATTGTAGGGCGGCTGCTGCGGCGGATAAGGCGGCTGCTGCTGGTAATTTGGCTGCTGCGGCGGAAACGGCGGCTGCTGGTAGTTCGGCTGCTGGAAAGGTGGCTGAAACGGCGGCTGGAACGGTACGGCAGGTGTTTTGCGTTTGAAACTTACCACGGTGGCTACAATCGAAAAAATCAGGAAAAATACACCTACGATAAGACCCAGGAAGCCGCCGATTACAGCATCGTCATCGGTATAACTGCTGCTGTTGTATCCGTATGAATCATAAGAACCGGATGAATAACAATAACAGTGTGCTTCACTGATCACATAAAGTCCGGCCATAATGCCTACCAGGCTGATTACGATGCCGATAATCGAAAGTACTTTCATAACGCGTTTTAGTTGGTTTCTGGTTGTGCTAAAGTAAGGAAATATTCATATTCCGGAATTAAAATAACATACCGCTGTTTAAAAAATAAGGAGTCCCGCAACCATTCCGGCCCGATATTGCGGTAAGTTGCACGATAATCCGAATTAAACGGTATGATGAAAATCCATTTTATTGCCATCGGCGGAAGCGCCATGCACAACATGGCCTTAGCCATGCACCACAAAGGGTATAAAGTTACCGGCTCGGACGATGAAATAAACGAACCCTCCAAAAGCCGCCTGGCTGCGCAGGGCATTCTGCCCGGTTACATCGGCTGGAATCCGGAAGCCATTACGCCCGACCTGGATGCGGTTATCCTGGGCATGCACGCACGCGGCGATAACCCGGAACTGCTGAAAGCGCAGGAACTCGGACTCAAAATTTATTCGTACCCGGAATACATTTACGAACAGAGCAAAAACAAAACGCGCATCGTGGTGGGCGGCAGCCATGGAAAAACATCAATCACCGCCATGATCCTGCACGTGCTGCACTACTGCAAAATTGATACGGATTACATGGTGGGCGCACAACTCGCCGGATTTGATACCATGGTGCGGCTTACGGCCGAAGCACCGTTTATTGTGCTCGAAGGCGATGAGTATCTTTCCTCACCGGTTGACCGCCGTCCGAAATTTCATTTGTATAAACCACACATTGCGTTACTCAGCGGCGTGGCGTGGGATCACATCAATGTGTTCCCCACGTTTGATATTTACGTGGAGCAGTTCCGGAAATTTATTGACCTGATTGAACCGGATGGCGCACTGGTATATTGTTTTGATGATGCGGTGCTGCGCAAAATCGGTTCCGAAGCGCGGAAGGACATTACGCGTGTGCCTTACGCATTGCCGAAACATGTAATTGAAAACGGCGTAACGTACCTCACGCGCAACGGGCAGCGCACGCCCCTGCATGTGTTCGGTAACCACAACCTGATGAACCTGGAAGGCGCGCGCCTCGTGTGTCTGCGTATGGGTGTTACCGACGAGCAGTTTCTCGAAGCCATTCAATCGTTTAAAGGTGCCGCGCGCCGGCTGGAGCTGGTGGACAAAAACGAAACGTTCAGTTGTTACAAAGATTTTGCGCACTCGCCTTCGAAACTGAAAGCCACTACCGCTGCGGTAAAACAGCAGTTCCCGGAACGGAATGTGGTGGCATGTATGGAACTGCACACCTTCAGCAGCCTCACCGCCGAATTTTTAAAAGAGTATAACGGTGCCATGAACACCGCCGATGAAGCCATCGTGTATTTTAATCCGCACACCATCGCGCATAAAAAACTGCCGCCCGTTTCTGAAGAACAGGTAAAAGAAGCTTTCGCACGCGAAGACCTGCAGGTGTTTACCGATTCGAAAAAGTTAGTGGAAACCTTGCAGGGCAAAGGCTGGAACAACAGTGTGCTGTTGCTGATGACCTCCGGGAATTTTGATGGCGTGAATTTTAATGAGCTGGCGAAATCGCTGATGAAGTGATCTTATAAAGTAAATACCAAACAAACTCAGCAACTGTAAAACAGATCGTTTGCTGAGTGGCAGTGGCAGGCAGCAGTGGCAGTTTTGTTTTTGTAAGGAACAGATTCTACTTCTGAAATACAAACAGACTGCCACTGCCAACTGCTCCTGCCACTTATTCCGCGATGTCTATTTTAAAAAGATCTTTTGTTATCAGCAATACGCTGATGTAAACGGCTGCATCTTGCCATCCTCGGGCTAATTTGAAAACAACTATTGTTTTTATCCCGCTTTTTGTAAATTAGTGCCAGCATCGTGTACCATCCCCCAAATCCGATGCAGGTCATTTATTAAAACCTTATTCATGAAATTACGTTTCAAAACCATGCCGGTGCTTGCCGGGATGATGATGTGCATGACTGCACTCCACGCACAGACAGATACCATCAGCGGGGTTTACCTCGACGGCGAACGGGTGGATACGATTTACTGCAACAGCTTTTCCGGGATGGATTTTGTGTTTACCCTGCCCCGGAATGCAAAATACCAGGATTATGTAATCAGTGAAGAACTGCTTTTGCCTCGCGGTTACCGGCCGGCCATTAAATATTCGACACATGGTCAGGCTTCCTACCACTGGATTTATTTGTTTTCGGAATATATAAACTATCAGACATTTTCGTTCCGGGAAATGGAAAACAAATACCTGAAAAATGGTGTTCTCGTTTTTCCAAATAAAGGACGTTTTTATAGCCCGGATTTCTCGATGTATCAGTATGCGCTGGCCCGAAATCACTATTACAGAAAACGGTTCAGAAAAGACCGCGCAGCGAAGGGCATTGATTATATTGAAGCTACATTGAAGGTTTCGCTGGAGGGCAAACGGCCGGATGGCATCGATTCATCTTATGATACGCTGACGCATAACATCAATTTTAATACCTCTTACAAGTACGATGATATACAGACCTATTATGTTAAAGTCAGGCTGCGTTATGTGCGCAAAGAAAGTGCGATTAAAGACCTACCCAAAGACTGCCGGTTTAAGTCAGGAACAACACTGGATATGATTTTAAAACCCAAAGCTGTTTCAACGAATGGAACGCTTACGCCTTTCTCGGAAAATTATACCAGCGGCATTGTGAAAGCGCAGGGACAAAAAAATGCAGCAGGAAATGCCGAAGGCACCTGGAAATATTATTCGGAAGAAGGAAAACTGCAGCGCGTGGCAAACTTCAGGGGCGGCCTGGCGCACGGCGAGTGGAAGTACTACGATGAAAGCGGAAAGTTGTTCAAAACCGAAATGTATGAAAACGGCGAACGGAGCACCAAATGATCAGTTCTCATTCAGCAATCCCGATCCCTTGCGCAGCAGGAAACCGCTGGCAATGGCTGCGAAAAAACCGACCATCATAGTTGGAATAGCGAAATGAAAACTTTCGCTGATAATTGAACCCACATTGGCATTCAGCAGCACCGAGGGGGTTTCACCAAGCATGCGGTGGGTTACCGGGTGTTCCTGTTTCAGAAACTGGCGCACATCGGCAATGTAATTCATGCGGATAAAATACGCCGCCATAAAACAAAGCGCAATCACCACACCGGCTTTCATACCGGCTTTGAGACCTTCTTTTACGGCCATTACACCTTTCATTTCCAGGTCGCGGGTGCGGCGCACGGCCACATAAACACCTGCAATGAGCAGCAGTGTGCCGCCGTAGTGAACCGCCAGCAGCGGACCCATGGACATCACAACGGTAGTTTCAATAATAAATAAAATGGCGACGATTACCCCGGTGATTAAACCGATACGCAAAGCCTGGCTCATGAATGTATGTTGCTTGGATATTTAAAAAAGCCGGAATTTCTTTTCAGAAATCCCGGCCGTATTTTTTTGAATTAACCGTTCATCGAAATAAGGAACTCCTCATTGCTGTTGGAGTTTTTCATGCGGTCTTTGATAAATTCCATTGACTCTACCGGGTTCATGTCGGCGAGGTGGTTGCGCAGGATCCAGATGCGCTGCATCATTTCTTTTTCGAGCAGCATATCGTCGCGGCGTGTAGAAGATGCCACGAGATCGATCGCCGGGAAGATGCGCTTGTTCGCCAGTTTGCGGTCGAGCTGCAGTTCCATGTTACCGGTTCCTTTAAATTCTTCGAAGATTACTTCGTCCATTTTCGAACCGGTATCAATAAGTGCGGTAGCGAGAATGGTGAGTGAACCACCGTCTTCAATTTTGCGGGCCGCACCGAAGAAACGTTTCGGTTTGTGCAGCGCGTTGGCATCCACACCACCCGAAAGCACTTTGCCCGAAGCTGGCTGCACCGTGTTGTAGGCGCGCGCCAGGCGGGTGATGGAGTCGAGGAGGATCACCACGTCGTGTCCGCACTCCACCATGCGTTTTGCTTTTTCGAGTACGATGTTTGCAATTTTTACGTGGCGTTCGGCCGGTTCGTCAAACGTCGATGCAATAACTTCTGCGCGCACACTGCGGGCCATGTCGGTTACCTCTTCCGGGCGTTCGTCAATCAGCAGGATCATCAGGTACACTTCCGGGTGATTATCGGCAATGGCATTCGCCACTTCTTTAAGCAGTACGGTTTTACCGGTTTTCGGCTGCGCCACAATGAGGCCGCGCTGTCCTTTTCCGATCGGTGTAAACATATCCATCACACGCATCGACATGTTGGCTTTTGAACGGCCCACACCGGCGAGTTTGAATTTTTCGTTCGGAAACAGCGGCGTCAGGAAGTCAAACGGAACACGGTCGCGTACAAACGACGGATCGCGGCCGTTGATTTTATCAACGCGGATAAGCGGGAAATATTTTTCACCTTCTTTCGGCGGACGCACAGCACCGCGCACGGTATCACCGGTTTTCAGACCGAAGAGTTTGATCTGCGACTGCGATACATACACATCATCCGGCGAATTCAGGTAGTTGTAATCGGACGAGCGGAGAAAACCATACCCGTCAGGCATGATTTCGAGAACGCCTTCGCTTACAACAATGTTGTCGAAGTTATAAGGTTGTTCCTGCGGCTGCTGGTTGCGCGGCTGGAAGTTTTGATTTTGATTCTGGTTCTGATTCTGCTGCTGCGGCTGTTGCTGCTGTTGTTGTGGCGGAACAGGTGTGTTTTGCTGTTGCTGCGGCGGGGTGGGTGTATTCTGTGCCTGGATATAAGCCGGAACCTGTTGAATGGCCGGGGGAACCGGCGGTGTTGGTTGCTGCTGGTTAAACTGTTTGCGCTGCTGGAACGGTTTCTGCTGGAAATTTTTGTTGTGCTGGTGAACCGGTTTTTGCTGCTGCTGTTGTTGCTGCTGCGGCTGTTGTTTTTCAGCAGGCGGTGTATCGGTGTTCGGTTTTAATGTTTCGCCGGAGGTAAACGGATCAGGCGTAGTGGTGGTGTTTTTCGTTTCGGCTTCCGGTGTTTTGATTTCCGGTGTTTTGGATTCCGGTGTTTCTACCGAAACAAAACGCGGGTCGGGAAGTGGTTCAGTAAACGGATCATTCAGATCGAGCTCTTTCTGGCCGGCTTCCGGGGTTTCCGTTTTCGGTTTGCGGCCACGGAGTACACGGGTTTTTCCGGTTTCGTCTTTTGCATTTTTGTCGCCATCTACTGCAGGAGCAGGATTGGTGGCCTGGTGATCGAGGATTTTGTAAATGAGTTCCTGCTTTTTCAGGGCTTCAAATTTGGGGATGCTTAACTGTTTGGCAATCTCACGAAGCTCACCTACCAGTTTGCTGTTCAGCTCTACGATGTCGTACATATTGATTAAAATAAAATGGAAATAGGAATAACGATGTTTTTTGTTTTTTGAATTTGGCTATTCCGAATCATATAATGAATTATATGAATACGGAATTCAGAAAGGAAAATGTCATTTTTGTTATGATCTTGCGATTTTGTTACCGGAGAAAAGTGCCCTGAATCGGAAAACTTTGTGCGTATCAGTCAAGAGATGCCTTAACTGATTTCGGTATCGAAAGGTGATGCAATATTACAAAGAATTCTTCAATAAAAACCAAACACCAAAAAATTTAAGTTTTAAAATAGGGTTTGAGTGTCCTGCTTTTTGCTGCGATGTCCGACCGTTTTTCTTATTATTTTTGGCACATATACCCGAATGTCATGATACAACGCATACAAACCGTTTTTTTACTGGCCGTAATTATTGCAGGCATTGTGCTGCTGTTTCTTCCGCTTTACACCTGGATTGATCCGCAGGGCAAACCGGTAAGTGAGAATATACTGGCACATGCCGCATTTGGAGCACTTACGGCGCTCATCACTGTTTTGGCTGCTGCTGCTGTTTTTATGTATTCGAACAGGCCGCTGCAGAGCCGTATAGCACTTGGCGGAGCATTACTCAGTGTTGTAACATTTGTTCTTGTTTTTCTTTTTGCAAAAGAAATTGCCGGTTTGCCGGAAGCAACAGTTGTAAAAACGGAACCCGGAACCTGGCTGTATCTCGTAATGGATTTTATGTTTATCGCGGCATTTATTTTTATCCGCAAGGATGAACAACTGGTGCGTTCTGCCGATCGTATCCGCTAAATTACATTCCTTTAGATGCATTTGGGCATTTCTAAAAACCGCAAGATCGAGGCGGACGAAATTTCGAAAAGCACGGCATCTCGGCTGAGCCGAGATGAGCGGGTATGTGCGGATGGCTTTTGTAAATGCCCATTTTCGAAATGAGTCCAACGAAGAGATTGTGATTTTTAGGAGTGCCCATCTGCTTTACCAGCACGCGGTCCCAGTTCAATGGCTTCGAGATCGCTGATGTTTCCTGCGTTTACCGTAAAACGGAGCAGCGTTTTCACTTTGTGAAAGCCATGATTTCCCGCAGCACCGGGATTCATAAACAGGCATTTGTGTTTTTTATCAAACTCCACACGCAGGATGTGTGAATGCCCGCAGATGAACAGGCGCGGCGGCGAAGCAAACATGCCCGGTTTTACATCAGGCACATATTTTCCCGGTGTTCCGCCGATGTGTGTCATCCACACATCAACACCTTCGCACATGAAGCGGAGGTTTTTGGGATAACGCACGCGCACATCCTGCCCGTCAATATTGCCATACACACAGCGGAGTGGTTTGTGCTGCAGCAGGGTGTCGCAAACGCTCACCGGGCCCACGTCACCCGCATGCCATATTTCATCGCAGGATTCGAAGTAGCGGAATATTTTCGGATCGAGATGACCGTGTGTATCAGAAAGTAATGCGATGCGTTTCACGTTGCGAAATTACCGAAATAAAAACACTGCTGGTTTTGCACGAAACGAAAGCGCCCCTGTTTCGATGTTGAAACAGGGGCGCCTTTGAAATTGGTGTTGTTATTTGATCAGCGAAACGTGACCGATATAACTGTGTTTTTTCGCATGGATGTCTTCGAGTTTTACTTTCCACACATAAGCATCCTGCTGGCAAACTTCCGATCCGCCCTGCACTTTGCCATCCCACGGGGTGTACAGATCATCGGTGTACCAGATGAGGTTGCCCCAGCGGTCGAAAATCCACATTTCGTATTTCGTAATGTAACTTCCCATGCCGGCAAATGTTTCGTTTTTACCGTCGCCGTTGGGTGTAAATGCATTCGGTACGAAGAATGTAAATTCCGGATCAATTGCGAGGCAATGTTCTGTGCTATCCACACAACCAAACGTTGATGTTACCATCAGTTTCGTGCAATAGGTGCCTGAATCACGGTAGGTGTGCGACGGGTTCTGCTGCGTGCTGCTGTTGTTTACATCGGTCGGATCACCAAAATCCCACAGCCACTGTGCTGCAAGTGTTGACTGATCGGTAAACGAAATGGTGCTGTTCACAACCGTCGTGGGCTGCGGTCCGAAAATAAACGCAGCAGTCGGTGTCGGGTATGCCGTAATGTAGTTGGGCATGGTAATCGTTTGTGTACAACCTGCGGCAGTGGTTACGGTAAGTGTTACCGTATAAGTTCCCGAAATGGTATAGGTGCCGGTGGGGTTCTGCTGGGTGGATGTGTTGTTGTTACCCAGGTCCCACAGCCAGCTGCTGATGCTGCCGGAACTTACCGATGACTGATCAGTAAAGTTTACTACCAGCGGTTCGCAACCGGTTTGCTGACTTGAAGTAAATGAAGGTGTCGGCAGCGGATCAACAGTTACAGTAACTGTATTGGTTGCCGAACAGCCATTCGCATCTACCACGCCAACAGTGTATGTGGTAGTGGCAGAAGGCTGCACTGTTACTGAAGCACCAACAAGTGCGCCCGGATTCCATCCATAGTTGTAAGGGCCTACACCGCCGTTCGCATTCGCAGTGATGTTGGCCGGTTGTCCGTTACATATCGTCGGACCAGCGCCCGGAGTTACCGTTAACTGCGGCGGTTCGGTAATGGTTACAGTTGATGTATTTGCACAGCTGTTTGCATCCGTAACGGTTACCACATACTGACCGGCAACAAGGTTGCTGATGGTGTTTGTGGTTAAGTTGCCGGGTGTCCAGTTTATGCCGTACGGACCAACACCGCTGGTGATGTTAACCGTAGCCGATCCGGTGGCTCCGCCAAAACACGAAACGTTTGTCTGCGTGGTGTTCATCGTTACACTCGGTGTAGTTGGAACAGTAACGCAGATGGTATCGTAACAACCGTTTGCATCGGTAACCAGTACACATACGTTGCCTGCAGGCAGGTTTGGTTCGGTGGCGTTTGTTCCGCCGGTTGACCACAGGTAAGTGTAGCCCGGTGTTCCGCCGCTTGGTGTTACATCTGCAGAGCCATTAGGCAGGCCGCAGGTAGAAGTAACCGTGTTAATGAGTAACTGGATTGCAGTAGGTTCATTCACCGTTGCTGCGCCGTTGGTGGTACAGCCATTGGCATCAGTTACTATCAATGTGTAGTTGCCTGCACAAACCCCGTTACAGTTCGGTACGTTACATCCGTTGCTCCACGCATACGAATAAGCACCGGTACCTCCCGCAGGAATAGCGATGAGTTGCCCGTTGCAGGCGCCGTTACAGGTGGCATCAAGTCCGGCCGCATTTACAGTCAGTTGCGGCGGTTCTGTAATTGTAACCGTTGCAGAAGCAGCGCAGGAATAACTGTCTGTAATATTTACAGTATAAGTTCCTGCGCACAGGTTTGATTCAATTACGGTATTGCCGCCGGAAGACCAGATCGGATTATACGGACCTGTTCCGCCGGTTGGTGTTACTGTTGCCGAGCCGGTGCATTGTCCGAAACATAAAATGTCAGTAGTTGCCGTAGGTGCGGTAAGCACAGGTGGCTGTGTAATCGTTACAGTTTGCGAAACCTGGCAGCCGTTGGCATCTGTAACAGTGCCTACATATTGTCCGGGGCCAAGGCCTGTTATCGAAGCGGTTGTTTGTCCGCCCGGGGCCCAGCTGTAAGTATAAGCACCTGTTCCGCCGGTTACGTTCACAATATCTGCGTGTCCGTTTGCAAGGTTGTTGCAGGTTGCATTTGCAAAGTTGATGGTAAAGTTAATGGCAGGCGGCTCAACAATAGTTACCGTATCGGTTACTACCTGGTTGTTGGCATCGGTAACAGTAACGGTGTAAGTACCGGGGCACTGGTTGTAAAGTGTGTCGTTTGTTCCGCCGCCGGGCTGCCAGCTGAAGGTATAAGGCGCAGTTCCAGCAGTAGGCACTGCCCATACCGAACCGTTACAGGCGCCGTTACAGGTAATGTCTGTGCCATCGGCTAATGCGTTGGCCGGTACAATGCACGTGATGTTGTCGAGCATGCAGTTAATGTAACCGCTGCAGGCGTTAATGTAATAGGGCGAAAACGAAAGGTAACACCAGTTGCCGGTTGGTGTAAACGTAACCGTATACGTTTGCCAGTTGGTGTGTGTAAATGCGCCTGATGTCCAGAGTACCTGCGTTTGTGCGCAGGCCGTTGCTCCGCCATAAACAATAAGTGAACTGTAACAGTTGCCCGGCGATGCGGTGTTGTAGGTGTTTGTATGTGCAAGGTCAACGTTGAATGTGTATGTCTGACCGGCAACCATGCACGGTACCAGGAGCTGGGTCATGCCTTCGTTGTACCCGTTCGATGAGTTGCCCGAATGCAGGAAACTTACATACGAGTTACCGTTTGACGGAGCCTGTGTAATACCCCATTGTCCCGGCTGTGTGTCCGGCGAACCGTAACACGCCTGCCAGGGCGCAGGAACCACGTGCGCCTGGGAAGGTCCTTCTACAGATGGATTCTGGTAACAGGAAGATTGTGCGTTCAGACCTGAAGTAATGCAGGTGAACATCATTCCCGTAAGGATGGTTTGTAGCTTTTTGTTCATGAGTTCTTAATATTTACACAGGTTTGCCACTGTGCGGATGTGTGTTTGCTATCCGAAAAGTATTGAATCTAAATGATATAGGCAAGGAAAAAGGGCAAAAAAGCAATTGCGGGAAGCCCTGCAGGGATTAAATAATCCACTGTACAGCTACTTCCCTGGTTTTATTACCCGGCGGGATGCCCATCTTAACCGATTTTGGGGGCTGACGGTGGTTTAGGGATTGTTCAGAATCGGTTAATAAAAAAAGTCCCGGCTTTTGGGCCGGGACTCCTTTCTGCTGCTTTTTTCGATTGTTTTTTATTATTTGATCAGGTTCACATGCCCGATATACTGATGTTTAATATCGAGAATATCCTTGCACCTGATTTTGTAAACATACGTATCCTGCTGTGCCACATCGTTACCGTAGTTTGCACGGCCATCCCATCCTTTGCTCAGATCATCGGTGTAGAAAATCATGTTACCCCAGCGATCGAATATCCACATCTCGAATGTACTCAGGTCAATGCCATTAACTACGGGCATAAA